>NZ_AXWP01000110.1 GCF_000482725.1 Psychromonas arctica DSM 14288 | reverse complement strand
CTGTAAAAAGCAGGGAGTAAGTGGCTCTACTGCTTTAACGCTATTGTTGAATGGCATGCTACCTAATATTTTTATCCCTGCTGAGTAGTTACATATAATCAACTTATAGTTTGATTATAGTTTGATTATTTTTTTTTAATTAAGATCTTAAATTATTGATTTAAAAGTTTATGAGTGTATTGTTGAATTGAATTTATCAAGCTAATGAAGTGATTAGTTATTAATAAGGATATAAGATTCTTCTTCCTCTAAGTCATTGAATAATGGAGACCTGAATGTACCTATTTAAGTATTTTGAGCCCGCTAGGTTGGATGTCATTGAAAGTGGATGTATTCGTTTAACGCAACCTATCGACTTTAATGATCCTTTTGAATTAAAGCCTGTTACTTCTATTTGTGGTATCAAAGATGCTATGCCAGATCTATCCAGCACAGAAGAAAACTTAGGTTCAAATAATAAAATAGGTAAGCTACCAATAAAAGTGTCGAGCCCAGATTTAGAGTTTAAAGTTATTAAAGCGAATAAAAATTCATTCGAAGAGCAGCAAGTGCTTGCAACTACGCCGCCAGAGACTAATGGTGTTATGGGTGAAACTAGCGAACAAAATCAGGGAGAAGTAATAGGTGTACTTTGCTTAACTGAAGAGCCAGATAATTTATTAATGTGGTCACATTATGCTGACTCTCATCAAGGGTTCTGCGTTAAATTCGATACTTCTAATTACTTTTTTAATCAAAAGAGAACCAAGCAAGACGATTTTTACCATCTTAGGAAAGTTGAGTATATTGAGCAACATCCAATTAAAGTGATTAAGTCTAATGTCGGTGTAGACTTACTATTACATAAATCTGATACCTGGTCACATGAAAAAGAGTGGCGGTTTTGTGCAGTTTTGCACGACTCAGATATGCTTATCGAATGTGCGGATAGCGATATATACCCGTGATCAATGAAGATGCTTGATTTTTAGCTTAATGAGGATCATGCTACCTCAATGCAAAAAATAAACCTCACTTCTGACCAAAAG
>NZ_AXWP01000109.1 GCF_000482725.1 Psychromonas arctica DSM 14288 | reverse complement strand
CCCTTAGGAAAAGAAATCAACCGAGATTCCGAAAGTAGCGGCGAGCGAAATCGGAACAGCCCTTAAGCTGTTTAAAAGTTAGTGGAAGGCTCTGGAAAGTGCCACGGTACAGGGTGATAGTCCCGTACACAAAAACTTCTTTATAGTGAAAACGAGTAAGACGGGACACGAGAAATCCTGTTTGAATATGGGGGGACCATCCTCCAAGGCTAAATACTCCTAATTGACCGATAGTGAACCAGTACCGTGAGGGAAAGGCGAAAAGAACCCCTGTGAGGGGAGTGAAATAGAACCTGAAACCGTGTACGTACAAGCAGTAGGAGCCGACTTAGTTCGGTGACTGCGTACCTTTTGTATAATGGGTCAACGACTTAATTTCAGTAGCAAGGTTAACCGTTTAGGGGAGCCGTAGGGAAACCGAGTCTTAACTGGGCGAATAGTTGCTGGGATTAGACCCGAAACTTGGTGATCTAGCCATGAGCAGGTTGAAGGTTGAGTAACATCAACTGGAGGACCGAACCCACTAATGTTGAAAAATTAGGGGATGACTTGTGGCTGGGGGTGAAAGGCCAATCAAACCAAGAGATAGCTGGTTCTCCTCGAAAGCTATTTAGGTAGCGCCTCATGTATCACTGTTGGGGGTAGAGCACTGTTAAGGCTAGGGGGTCATCCCGACTTACCAACCCTTTGCAAACTCCGAATACCAACAAGTGCAATCATGGGAGACACACGGCGGGTGCTAACGTCCGTCGTGGAAAGGGAAACAACCCAGACCGCCAGCTAAGGTCCCAAAGTATATGTTAAGTGGGAAACGATGTGGGAAGGCTTAGACAGCTAGGAAGTTGGCTTAGAAGCAGCCATCTTTTAAAGAAAGCGTAATAGCTCACTAGTCGAGTCGGCCTGCGCGGAAGATTTAACGGGGCTAAACATATCACCGAAGCTGCGGACGCGTATTTATATGCGTGGTAGAGGAGCGTTCTGTAAGCCGTCGAAGGGAAAGGTGTAAACCATCCTGGAGGTATCAGAAGTGCGAATGTTGACATGAGTAACGATAAGGGGGG
>NZ_AXWP01000108.1 GCF_000482725.1 Psychromonas arctica DSM 14288 | reverse complement strand
CAATGCCGTTCGGTTAAGAGATTTTAGGCTTATATCTTAACGGATATCTAGATGGAATATAGAGCACTGAACGTGAAAACGTTCGGTGTTTTCTTTTTTTGGGCAAAATAAAATGTTTAACATCTTCTCGCATAAGCTGAAGCTTTTTCGGAATAGTGCCATTACCTGATAGTGCATAGGCTCTTATTTGCGTATCTATAATACAAATGGCTGCCGTGAAACTGATCCGTGTAGGTTCAACCTTCGCTTCTAGCGCAATATTAACCATTTCAAGTCGGATCAAATTATAACCCAATAATACCCCCCATAGTTCCTGCCGTACCCCTTCTGGAAAACGACTTCGTAGTGTTATTTCCCCATTAAGCTGATTATTTTTAAGCTCTCCAAAACTCTGCTCTATTTCCCATCGTTCCCAGTACACAGATAGTAATGCATCCATTGAATACAGTGTCGGATCAATTAATGAGGTAATAAAGCCTTTAATATCACCCTTTGGATCTTGGTAACATATCATTCTTACTTGCCAAGTCTCTGGTAAGGTTGGGTTTTTAGTTCTTGCTTGCGGGGATACTGGCATTTCGATTAATAAATCATTATCGGCATACCGATCAATAACTTCATACCGCATAGCTTTTTTTACCGGTGTTAGCCAATGTGCATTGATACCGAACTGCTGCCAATTGAGCATTAGGTCTGCTGAAAAATAACAACGATCAAATAAGGTTAATGAATCTTCTGGAATATCGGTCAGTAGCCGTTTAGCTAAGGTTATCTCGCCGACACTACAGCTATCAAATGCAGCGCCAAGTAGCATCCGAGTATGCGTTGAATGCAAAGAAACCATACGAAGTTGCGGATAAACAGGATTAGATTGTGAGATAAAACCAAATGCTTCCCTATTTTCTGGTGTGTCTTGCGCTCTAAAGGTCGTGCCATCTACGGCTAATAAGTTTAAACCGATACTATGTTTTTTAGCTATGATAGATTTATGCCAAGCCGCACAAGTTGTACTAAAAAGGTAGCTCATGGGAGATTCACCTAATCGCTTTCGACAATCGGTGAGTACACTAGGGGCAACATGGTCATAGACTTCATCAGGGTTAGTTTGCAAAGCAATATCGAGTGAACCACAGACTTCTTTTATTGAGCAATTTCGCATTAACCCCATCATGATGATTAGCCAAACAGCTTGCTCTGCAGGTAAGCGGCGACGTCGAACACTCGCTTTTTGAGTACAAAATAATGCTTCTTCAATCCATTTAGAATCAATGGCTGTTAATACGCTGTCGTAAGCCTCTTTATTTTCAAATGACTCATACACCAATTCCATCTCTTGATTAAACAAAAAAAATCCCCAACCTTAAATAAGATTAGGGATTATGATCTATCTGGAAGATCGTTCAAGTTTTCTTATTAGATCCTTAACCGATCGGCATTA
>NZ_AXWP01000107.1 GCF_000482725.1 Psychromonas arctica DSM 14288 | reverse complement strand
ACTCAAGTTTCGGAGTTCACTTTTAGCCCATAAAAGTGGACGTTTCATCATTCTAGCGCCTCTTGCCGCAAGGTGAAACTATCCATTTGCATGACTTGCGTAAAAAAATCGACAACCATTTTTTCAATTTTGTTTAACACGTCATGTTTATCAACGTTTGTTAAACTTGTCATTTCATTTAATGCACCCGCGATCAACGCTTTGAATAATCCCCACAATTTACTGGCAAAGTTCAGGCAACTCAAATTTTCTTCAAAATCATTTCTTACATCACTAAGTCTTGCCGAGCCTTCTTCTTGTTTGGCAAAAAGCAGAATGCAAAACCTTAGGCCAGTTAGGTGTATTGAGGCAATATAAGCACTGTAATGTCGGCTTTGCTCTTTTAAAAAACCGAGCTTTTGCTTGGCTTCTTTGAAGTAAACTTCAATCCCCCAACGCAACGCATAGACCTCAAGTATTTTTTCATCTTCAAGTTGGCTATCAGTCGTTAAAAATAGCGCCCAATCATGCTTACTCGCCTGTTGCTTGCTTTCATTTACTGAACGAACAAAGAGTAATTTCACTTTTATCCATTGGGCTGGCTCTTTATCTGAGCTTGCAAGGTTCAGCTCAACAACAATGGACTTACTTTGGTAAGGCACATGATTAAGCGTTTGCCAGTGACCTTTGACATGTTGCTTATATAGCGCTTGGGCACAAAGCAAGTGAGTCATGCCGTTGATAATTAGTCGGTATTTCATCTTATTCTTTTTCATTCTGACAATCGCAACAAGCGAGTGTGTTATCGTCATGCTAAGAATATGCTTGGTCGCGAACCATGCATCCGCTAAAAAATAATCGGCATTAATGCCGCCCCGAATAGCTCGCGCTATCATGTCACACACCATTTCTGGCTTAGTTTGTTGTTTTGATTTCTGATAGCGTTTGGCCGCAATACTACGCCCATCATTAAACCTATAGTCTAACGCTTGCTCCTTAACCTGACTGATGAATATTTCATTATCAACGGGAACAAATTGCTCATCATTAGCGACACCTAGCGTCACTATTTGCTGCCCCATCACACAACGAGCGGTTAAGTGATCAAAGTGACTTGAAACACCTGGCATTTTTTTACCACGCCTTGTTTTGACTGTGTCATCAATAACAAAGGCGCTGAGCTTGCTTTTACCGCTAGCCTTAAGTACTTTTTTAGCGGTCAATAGCTGTAGCTTTCGCCAATCTAAATCTTCGCGGTTAAGTAGATCATATAGCGCGTCTTTTTTAGCCGCTGAAAAACTTAATAACGCATCCCTTGAAAACATAGCAACAGAGTCTACTTTTAGCCAAACCCAAAGCATTAATAGATAAACAACATCACTGGCTGGTATGCCTGAGCGTTTAGAAAACTTAGCTTGACGTAACATCGTATTAAAACGCAGGCTCTTCCATGTTGAGCTAAATGTGTTATCAATTTTAAGGTTTTTTTGGTTAAGTAAGTCAGCGGTTAATGATGGTAAGTTCAAGGGCTTTGTGGCAGAATTCATTTGATGTCTCTTGTGGTTTCTTACTTTGTCTAGATAACAAGTATTTTACCACAATGAGACGTCAACCTATTTTAAATCATCAAGTTACTTTAGTTTTATTATCTGTTTTGAATCCCGAAACTTGAGT
>NZ_AXWP01000106.1 GCF_000482725.1 Psychromonas arctica DSM 14288 | reverse complement strand
ATTGGGTGTAGATCTTTTGAATCGACGGAAGATCTATTTGATTTCAGGTGGTTATAGAATTTTATAGAAGAAAGAAGAACCTTTTTGTGTTAGTTATGTAGTTACTACGCAACACAAAGAGCACCAAAAGGCCTTCTATGAATCTAGCTTACTTGAATACCCCTGATTTTTCATTCTTTTCTGATGCAACTAAACAGATTGATCACATGATTGAGCAGCTACAATCTGATAATTTCCGAGATAATGAGCATGGCGACATTGAGCAGTATATTCAAAATGAAGGATTTGAAATTTTACGCTGCTTGTTTCAAGGTTATCTCGATCTAAAAGCGGCAAATGAAAAATCACTTTCTGACGCTCATACAGATGAAGGAATACATCTTACCCACACCAAACACGGCACCAAGCGAAAACTAACAACACTCTTTGGAGATGTTATTGTAAAGCGTAAAAGCTACAGCCAACGTTTACAAAAAAGTGTTTTCCCATTAGATGGTCAGCTAAATTTACCTTCAGATCAATACTCTGATGGTATACGCCATAGAGTGGCGATTGAAGCAAGAAAATCGTCCTATGATGAGGCTGTTGAATCAATTAATCGGACTACGGGTGGTTATATACAAAAGCGGCAAAGCCTTAAATTAGCTCTAGATGTCGCGCAGGATTTCGATGATTTTTACCTACAAAATCGTTACTCGAGCGCAGAGCAATCCGATAATTTATTGGTGTTAACATTCGATGGAAAAGGCGTTGTAATGCGACCAGAAGGTCTTCGTGAATGTACCCAAAAAGCCGCTCTAAAATCCAAAAAACTGAATAGTAGGCTAAGCGCAGGGGAGAAAAAAGATAGAAAACGTATGGCGCAAGTTGCAGCGGTTTACACGGCTCTGCCTCATATTCGAACGCCAGAATCAATTATGAAAATTGAAAGTGAAGGGGGTAACGTTCAGCATCTCAACGTTGCAAAGCGCAATAAGCGCGTGTGGGCCAGTATTGAAAACAGTGCAGAATCAGTTATTGAAGCTGGATTTCTAGAAGCTTTACAGCGCGATCCAACCCAACAACGGCAATGGATCGTATTGGTTGACGGTCATCCTCATCAGATAAGGTTAATCAATCGCGTCATGAAAAAACATAACGTCAAAGCCACCATTGTCATGGACTTTATCCATGTACTTGAATACGTATGGAAAGCGGCGTGGTGCTTTTATGAAAAAGGCGATGATAAAGTTGAAGCATGGGTAGAGAAAAGAGCGCTAAAGATACTTCATGGTCACAGTAATCAAGTGGCAAAAGGAATGCGTATTAGTGCAACAAAGCAGGGGTTAACCAAGCGCGATAATATTAATAAATGTGCAGATTACCTACTCAAAAACAAGCTTCGTTTACAATATGGAGAAGCATTAAAAAAAGGCTACCCTATCGCGAGCGGCGTCATTGAAGGGGCTTGCCGACACCTTATAAATGACAGGTTAGATATTACAGGTGCCCGTTGGAGTTTAAAGGGAGCAGAAGCAATATTGAAATTACGGTCATTAAAATCAAGTGGTGACTTTAATGACTATTGGGTTTTCCACAAAAAGCAATCGAGGCAAAGGATCTATGGATAGCTGTTTTATTGAAAAAAGCGTCGATTCAAAGGAACTACACCCAT
>NZ_AXWP01000105.1 GCF_000482725.1 Psychromonas arctica DSM 14288 | reverse complement strand
CTGAGATACGATGTCGAGGTACTAAGGTACTGAAGTCATTGATGCCATGCTTCCAGGAAAAGTCTCTAAGCTTCAGATAATAAAGGATCGTACCCCAAACCGACACAGGTGGTCAGGTAGAGAATACCAAGGCGCTTGAGAGAACTCGGGTAAAGGAACTAGGCAAAATGGTACCGTAACTTCGGGAGAAGGTACGCCACTGACGGTGATGTCCCTCGCGGATTTAGCTGTTGGTGGCCGAAGATACCAGATGGCTGCAACTGTTTATTAAAAACACAGCACTCTGCTAAATCGTAAGATGACGTATAGGGTGTGACGCCTGCCCGGTGCCGGAAGGTTAATTGATGAGGTTAGACTTAGGTCGAAGCTTTTGATCGAAGCCCCGGTAAACGGCGGCCGTAACTATAACGGTCCTAAGGTAGCGAAATTCCTTGTCGGGTAAGTTCCGACCTGCACGAATGGCGTAATGATGGCCATGCTGTCTCTACCCGAGACTCAGTGAAGTTGAAATCGCAGTGAAGATGCTGTGTACCCGCGGCTAGACGGAAAGACCCCGTGAACCTTTACTATAGCTTAGCAGTGAACTTAGAGCCTACATGTGTAGGATAGGTGGGAGGCTTTGAAGCGTTGTCGCCAGATGACGTGGAGCCAATCTTGAAATACCACCCTTGTATGTTTTGAGTTCTAACCATGGCCCCTGAATCGGGGTTTGGGACACTGTTTGGTGGGTAGTTTGACTGGGGCGGTCTCCTCCTAAAGAGTAACGGAGGAGTACGAAGGTTGGCTAATCACGGTCGGACATCGTGAGGTTAGTACAATGGTATAAGCCAGCTTAACTGCGAGACAGACACGTCGAGCAGGTACGAAAGTAGGTCATAGTGATCCGGTGGTTCTGAATGGAAGGGCCATCGCTCAACGGATAAAAGGTACTCCGGGGATAACAGGCTGATACCGCCCAAGAGTTCATATCGACGGCGGTGTTTGGCACCTCGATGTCGGCTCATCACATCCTGGGGCTGAAGTCGGTCCCAAGGGTATGGCTGTTCGCCATTTAAAGTGGTACGCGAGCTGGGTTTAGAACGTCGTGAGACAGTTCGGTCCCTATCTGCCGTGGGCGTTTGAGAATTGAGAGGGGCTGCTCCTAGTACGAGAGGACCGGAGTGGACGAACCGCTGGTGTTCGGGTTGTATCGCCAGATGCATTGCCCGGTAGCTACGTTCGGAATCGATAACCGCTGAAAGCATCTAAGCGGGAAGCGAGCCTCAAGATGAGTTCTCACTGGAACTTTAAGTTCCCTAAAGGGCCGTTGGAGACTACAACGTTGATAGGCAAGGTGTGTAAGTGCAGTAATGTATTGAGCTAACTTGTACTAATTACCCGTGAGGCTTAACCATACAACACCTAAGTAGTGTTGTTTTGTAACCAAGACAAGTCAAAGAAGACGTTAAAATATACGCTTGTGAAAGCATATTTACATAATGTATTTACTTGAGAATGAACACTCGCATTAGAACATATCATTTAGCTTTTCTAATTAATTTTTATTGCTTGGCGACAATAGCGCTGTGGTACCACCTGATCCCATGCCGAACTCAGAAGTGAAACGCAGCTGCGCCGATGATAGTGTGGGGTCTCCCCATGCGAAAGTAGGTCAT
>NZ_AXWP01000104.1 GCF_000482725.1 Psychromonas arctica DSM 14288 | reverse complement strand
AAAATGATTAAATCTCTAGCAGCTGTTTATTTCAGTAAAGCACTACGTGAAGTAACTGGTTGGTAGTCTCTAGGGAGTTTATTTAACAGTTAAAGCCTCGTTCATAACGGGGCTTTTTTATGCCTGAAGTCTTATGGACTAATATGCGTTAAAGTCATGCAGAAGATAAATTTAAAGCTCTAGACCTTTAGACAGCGATACAGGCGTTAAAACGACTAAATCTTTAGCTGCTGTGCTATTTCAGTAAAGCACTACGTGAAGTAAGTGGTTGGTAATGTTGCAATAGACGATCCACATTCGATCATCGATGATCTCAGGGCTAATTTATATCAGTCTTCGTATTCCACACTTTTCTATTTTATAGCGTCTTCAGTTGATGTGAACAAATTCTTTGTTGATTCACTGACATTTAATGAGTTAAGTACTCCGGTAAATGATTAATAAATCGTTTCAACAGAGAAACAAGCTAAAGAGATGAAGTTAGTAAAATAGTACAATTTAGTCACTTATTTTGTGTCGATTCGAAAATATGACTTTGTCATTTAGGCTTAAATAATGATAATGATGAAATAGATGTCTATTCTCATCAGTTATTATTGTGCTTGTATATCGGTATTTAAATAGAGGTAGTCAAATGTAGGTAATTGATATAAACCATGTTTTATTTTAGAAAGTTAATGATTAAGGTGTCGAAATACTATGCATTGTTGGTCTATTACTATTGAATTTTTTTGTTTTTTTATCCCTTATTTCACATTTGAAAATTTTTTAATTTTGCATAAATACATTTATATTCATGTAAATTTTTCAATATATATCTTTATATTTATTAAAATGACTTTTAAAAAATTTGTCATTTACTTAACTAGGTGATTAAAATAAAAATACCAGTTTTATCAACAAATTTTCTTTATTCTTAAACAATAGATTATTATTGTGTTGATGTTTTTTACAATGTATTCATTTAAAAACTAATTTATTTATTTGATCACCATTTAATTCCCTATCTAATTGTTAAATAAAGAGAAATAGAAGTGGCACGCTTAATGCTTTACCTTTATTATATATCATTGATATATCTACATTTTACATTTATTTTTACATTAAATAGGATCGGGGTGGCATATGGACATATTTAAATTTTCAAATATAAAAAAAATGGGATTAGCGATAGGACTATTGTTTAGTGCAAGTACTTTTGCCGGAACAATCGTAGATACAGTAGAACAAAATCAATTTGTTGGTTGGTGGGGATCGCATACTTATCAGCACAATTTAAATGATGGCTTAAATCAAACTGGATCGTTTTCATTAGGGAGTGCTCTTAGTGGATACCTTGAAGTAGAAGTTACAGATGATAATGATGGTTTTTTCGAGGGGTTAGTGCCAGAAGTTATTTTATTTACCGTTGAAGATTTTAACTTTGATACCGGTGCCATTACATTCAATAATGGTTTCTCTGGTGCATTGGAAGTTAATGCTTTAGGTGCTTTGAATGCTGATGGTTTACTTGATATTGTAGTGTCATCTTTATTGGGTGACTTCTATGTTGGAAAATCAACCTTAACAGTACAAGTACCTGCGCCTGCGACGATGTTACTATTTGGACTTGCAATTGCAGGTTTAGCTGTTCGCCGTCAACGTCAATTACAAAAATAAATTCTATTGTATATTGTAGTTAGTTCTACATTAAGAAAGCCTCGTTTAACGGGGCTTTTTATTGATAGTTACAAAATTTATTATGCGATTTTAGAAAATAGCTTTGTATTATAACTCAAGTTTCGGAGTTCACTTTTAGCCCATAAAAGTGGACGTTTCATCATTCTAGCGCCTCTTGCCGCAAGGTGAAACTATCCATTTGCAT
>NZ_AXWP01000103.1 GCF_000482725.1 Psychromonas arctica DSM 14288 | reverse complement strand
TCAGTATTATCTTTATTCATGCTCTGATTTGCTCATTGATAGTGGTTTGGCGATTACTATCAGATCAAATTCAGAGCATGTTTTCAACTGATTTTTTTCTTAAGATCCAACCTATGAATTGGAGTTTTTCTCCTTCTGTTCTTATGCTTATGCGTTTGAATTAGAACTGTTGTGAGTAAGTGATTTTGGCCACTAATTTAGAGTGAAATAAACCATATTTCCTATCTCGCTTTGTGCCGCTTTCCGACTTAGAAAGCAAGTTTTTCTAAACACGGCCGATGGTGAAGTTATTATCAAAATTCATTTTTTTCAATACTATCTCTAAATCATTAATATCTTCTTTTTCTACACGCCTCATATCAATAGTATATTTATTTTTTTCATCAGAGATTTCAACTATACCATCTCCTAACCCCACGCTTTCGGTGTTTTTAGACGAAAACCATCTTCAATATTTTTGAATGAAACAGATACGCCACGCTCATAATATTCTAGAAAAGTCTCATAAATTGGTGTCCTCATAAGTATGATACTTTCTATGTCGCCAGGATCTGAATCAAAGACTGCAAATGATAAAATCAAGTCGATACCATCGTCTTCGATATTAATAAAACTGACAGTTTCCATCGCTTGTATTTCACTTATCTCTTGTTTTAAATTATGGCTAAAGGTTAGCATCAGTATCTTTTTCTAATTTTAAATATACAGGCAAAGATTGTGCAATACTGCTTTTCCCTGCACCTCCTTTTTCATTACATATTACATATTACATAAATCATGCGCTTTCCATATGTTATTTTTAAAGCGGTCACCTTTGGATAAATTGAACCTTCTAACTGCACACTTCAGCCACAAGCCTGATCTTTTTTATGTATCAAAAAGCCGTTTAATAAGGACTGATTTTTACCATTTGGAGACATTCATTAATCTTTAAAAAGCTCATTCAACATACGTTCAGGGTTTAACAAAAAAGATTTTGTAATAGCATAATGTTCTGTATCTTCATAATTTGTTAGTTCCAATCCATTGTTAGTAACTTGATAAATTTGTGCATCAGGATATGCCAATATTATTGGAGAGTGAGTCGCTATAATAAATTGAGAGTTAGATTTACATAATTGATTGATTCTCGCTAATAATGTCAACTGACGAGTTGGTGATAGTGCGGCCTCTGGCTCATCTAGTATGTACAGTCCATTACCTGAAAACCTATTAACAATAAGTGAAATAAACGATTCCCCATGAGATTGTTCATGTAATGACTTACCGCCATATGACTCAATAACTTTAGGTCCAATACTCGGTTCTTTATCAAGGTCTTCAATATTAGTTGCTAAGTTAAAGAAACTCTCAGCTCTTAGAAAGAATCCGTCCTTAGGTGTTTTGTACGATTTGCTCAACCTTAAAAATTCAAAAAGTTTCGAATGTGATTCGCGCGTACCAAAATTGAAATTTTTAGTTCCACCTTCAGGATTAAAACCAAATGCAGTTGCTATTGCTTCAATTAATGTAGACTTACCACTACCATTTTCACCAATAATAAATGTCACAGGTTTAATGAATTCAAGAGAGTTAAATCCCTTCATTGATAAGGTATTAAATGGGTAACATGTAAAGTCTGGGCACTTATCTGGCTTTAAATAAACTTTTTGTAAGTACGGAAAATCTTGCAAAATGGAATCCTATTAAGTTCACTGTTAGCTCAGAGAAGAGCTAAATTTTTTCAACTCGTTATGTCAACTAAGCGCACAAAGTGATCATTTTTATTGGTGGCAAACCTAATGTTATTCAATGGTCGCAGTAAATGGTATTAGGTGACAGTATTAGATGATAATGACTGGCAATTCTGATGCAATTAGGTGGCACAACTGATGTAATTGTCCAAGTAATACACTCTTTGTGTTTTATTTAATAAAGACCTTGCGCCAATTAAAGCTCTTACTTCATTAATAACTCCATAAGTTATTTCAAGTATGTCAGCGAGTGAAATACTATTTTCTTCTATCGCAAAGTTTTTCCCAATTTGACCTATCAGAATAGCATTTAACCGTTATCATTGTCAGCATGCATTATGTAATGCACACCATTTACGAGAACTAACGAGAGCTTATGAACAAGATGGTCAA
>NZ_AXWP01000102.1 GCF_000482725.1 Psychromonas arctica DSM 14288 | reverse complement strand
AAAAAAAATCCCCAACCTTAAATAAGATTAGGGATTATGATCTATCTGGAAGATCGTTCAAGTTTTCTTATTAGATCCTTAACCGATCGGCATTACCATTTAGGTAGCCTTTTTTATTTCGTAAAATCGGGCGTTATGGTAAATATAGAAAATAGATAACGGCAATTAAAGCCTACAAAAACACCTTTTTTTTGACTCTCAGTCAAAAAACTTTGTTTTAAACGTTTTTTTGTGTATTATATGTCCTGTACAGGGTGTACCACCCTGATGTATTTAAAAGTTTAAACCTAATATTGAACAAGATTGTGACTCTTTTGAGTCGATTGCTTTAAATTGCAATCTACTACCCAGGCAAAGTTTATCGTACGTAGTTCCCGTTACGACGAATAGCTAAGAAATCGTTACGACGAATAGCTAAGAAACCGTTACGACGAATAGCTAGAAAGTTAAATTTCGACTGGTAAGCGCTTTACAAGCGCTAAATGAGTGACCTGCGCTGTCTATGCCATTTCTATTCAGTTTAATATTGTGTTGTCGACTGGTGTAATTTTGCACTGACTAGACATAGGTTTGAAAATTATGATTAATCAAGAACTTTTAAAAAGCTCAATTGAATCCCTAAAAATGATCCAATCTGAGCTACATGATGACATAGACAGTAGTGAACGTATTGAGTTAGGCCGGATAATTAAAGAACTTGAAAGTTGTAATACAAATATAACCCCTCGCCAATTGTTAATTATAGTCGACAAGGTTATTTCTTGGATTCCTGCTGTAGAGCGTCTTGTTAAAATCCTGCTTGAACTAGGGCAGTAAGTCGTTTGCAGCAGGTCACGTATTTTTCTAGGGGAACACAATGAATATTAGTAAAGCACTTAAGCTTTGCAGGACACAAAAAGGTATAACAAAAACTAAACTGGCTGAACTGGCAGAGGTTTCTGTATCTTATATATCCCTATTAGAACAAGGGAAAAGGGATCCAAACGTAACCACCGTCAATAAAATTTGTAGTGCGTTAAACATTCCTGCAAGTATCTTTATGTTTTTAGCCTCCGATGTGAACGAACTTAACGGGATTAGTAGTGAATTAGCTGAAAAGCTATCATTGACCGCGCTGCAATTAATAGAGGCTGATAGCAATGATACCTCTTTACCCTCATAAGCCTATAGCTAGTTTAAATTCATTAGCTAAAGCACTTGGTACAACTTCAGATACATTATCCAATCTAACTGCCAATTCTGATAAATATTTTTATCTAACCAAGGTTATAAATAAACCAGATGGTTCAGTAAGAAATACTTATGACGTTAAACCTGAGTTAAAGAAATTTCATGAGCGGATTAATACTTTTTTTTTGAAACAGGTGAAATACCCAAACTTTTTACACGGTAGTTTGAAGGGTAAAGATTACATTAGTAATACTAAAGAGCACACAAATAAAAAAGTAGTGATAAGTACTGATGTATCAAATTTTTTCCCCTCCATAAGTAAAAAAACAATTCATGAAGTATGGGTTGGGGTATTTAACTTTTCACACACTGTTGCGGACTGTTTATCAGAGTTAGTAACACATAAAGGTTTTTTAGTTCAGGGTAGTAAGGTAAGTAGTTATCTTGCTAATTTAGTGCTTTGGGGTAGGGAGTCTAAGCTTGTTTGTTTCTTTAATAAAAAAGGTTATGTGTACACTAGATACGTAGATGATATAACTATTTCCTGCGATAGAAACTTAACAAAAATAGAGATAGCAGATATTACGAGTCAAGTTTATGCCATGCTTAAAAGCATAGACGTTGCTCCAAATAGAAAGAAGTATGCAGTGATGACAAATGGGAACAGTCAGAGTGTCCATAGGCTCAATGTAAATCGTTCCGTCCCAACCATGTCAAAGTCAGAAAGAGCTAAAATAAAATCAGCGGTGTTTGAATGTGAAAGCAAAGCTGCAGAAAATAGAGGCACTCACGAATATATAAAACTTTATAATCAAACAATGGGACGAGTTAATAGCATGAAAAGATTGCACTCAGATTTAGGCGATAAGCTAATTTCAAGACTAAAGTGCGTAAAGCCTACTCCATAAGGTTTTCCTCCTATCTTATATTCACACCTCTATTATGGTAAATAGCCATTTTTTCGGTCGCGGTAGGAATGGTCATTACTGACCACCCCCCGCACAGATCCGGACGTGCGCTGCTAACGCATCCGGCTCCTACCTCGGGTATTTGGCG
>NZ_AXWP01000101.1 GCF_000482725.1 Psychromonas arctica DSM 14288 | reverse complement strand
TACTCTATTTAGAGCTCGTACATAAGTTCGCATTAAATTCTTTGATTATTCACTTTGTTGTTGACAAGGGGGAGTCCACATAAGTTGACAATACCATTTTAATACCTCCTTTAGCGTGTAATACTATATTTACCTGTTTTAGCGTGTGGGAAAGTTTGTATGAAAATAACGAGTACGAAGCAACTAAGTGCTTATCTTCGAGGTGTGCGTTTAGATAAAAAACTGTCTCAAACTAAGGTAGCTAAAAAAGTGGGGATTCGTCAGGATACCGTTTCGAGTTAAAACCTGATTCGGCTAAAATAGAGACCTTTTTTAAGTTGTTTTCTGCTTTAGATTTTGACATTGAAGTAACTGCTCGTAACCGCGATGATTCTGATAGTCCTGAGTGGTCGGAGGAATGGTAATTGGATATGCAATGAAGTCTACAAAATGTTACTTATTTGGTTGTATTTTGTAGACTTGTTTTTTGCCTCTAATTTAAAAATTCATATCAAACTTCTTGTTGAGCTTATGATCATTAAGTAGTGGATCTGCCATATCTTTAATTTCTGATTGCACATAAGTCCAATAATCTTGATTATCAATTGTCCTTTCTTTAACTTGCCTTGGGACAAAGCGACTCATTTCCATGTTGAAGTCTTTGCGAACATCATCATCTTGAAGAAGTTTATTTACTTGAATACTGAGTGCTTCAGAAAAATCGGTTTTAGTCTTGTTTCGCGCTTCAAGTTTTTTGTCGATAAGTCTCGTTGAGACTGCAATACCTCTCTGTTTGATCCAGACTATATCCCAGACATCACGAGGTTTAATACGTCTTGCTCGGTAGGCTAGGGCAATAAACTTATCTGCCAATGCTTCTTCTAAGGATTGGACTGGAACGAGTAAACCTTCCGTTGGTACAACAATATTATAGTGGTTTATCAAGGCTCTTTTTTCGATATCGAATGATGGGATAGCGCAGACATCTATATGCATCTTCTGGCGTGGTAAGTCAGGTCGGTTAGCTTCTTTTTCTATGCTGATTTTCCAAGAGGATGTTTCTCCCTGTTTATCTTCATTTGGCTTATTCACCCAGACTTCAGTTTCATACTTATTTTGTATGTATTTTTGGATCTCTATTTCCAATCCATTAAAGTTAGACGGTTTGAAGTTATACCCGCCATTAAAATCTAAGTCTTCTGATAGTCGAGAGCTGTTGTAACACAATCGAAGGGATGTTCCCCCAATGAATGTTAGAGATTGCATAGCACCTTGCTTTACCATTACATCGATAATGTCGTGATGAAGAATTTCTTTTTCTATTACCGGAGTTACAGCAGCATATTCAGGGTTTGCGTTGACGATTTGTCGTATGTATTCTTTTAACATTTAGCTCTCCAACATCGATATATTTCTATTGCAGTTTTTTAGATCAGCAATAGCCTGAGTCGTTTTTGCGCGATACATATTTATGTCTTTATCAAAATATAGGTTTGGCGCTATTTTATGAATAGATTTTTTGGTATGTGTTAGTTCAATAACACCATAGGGTGTTGTAAAGGTTCCATTTCTTCCTTTTGTTATTACTGTAATTCTATCCATTAGCACTTGGGATATGTCGCCAGTGTAACTAAGCTGGCTTTCTAGACTAATATAATTTAGAACTCCTTTGCGAAGCTTATTCACTATTTTGTAAATTGCAGTGGATGGTTCAGGTGGGGTGAGTGTGCTCTCATAAATCCCAACTACAACTCTGCGTACTGCGCCATTTTTTACGCAGTCCGCTAGAAATTTTGTGAAGGTTGGAGTGTGTTTTTCTCCGAGCATATAGGCTAGTTCTGCCGCCGTATGGATGCCTCCTCCTGCCTTAACTGCATTCGAAAATGCTACCAGCAAGTTTTCTTTCTTTGTCATGTAGGTCTACAATTAGTTACTTTATGTGTAACTAATTGTAGACCTTTGTGGTGAGGTTATCAACCCATTGACCTTGATAAGGTTACGGGTATATATAGAGACGAAATTTATATGCTTAGAATAAGTTTTTACAATCATTAGCCCCTAAAAAAAGAAAAGTAACTTAGTTTTAATAAAATAAAGTTGAATTTTTTCAATACCAAAGCTCAGTGATATTGGCTATTTCAAATAAAAATGTCTCATTTGATGTGACCAAAATTTCAATATAACAAAATAAAATGGTCAAAATCGGTGTTATACCCATCCCACTTCAAGATGCAGATGCTAGCTTCTGAAAGTTGTCATTAATTCGACTCGATAAGGAGCCTCCTATTTCAGGGAGCTTAT
>NZ_AXWP01000100.1 GCF_000482725.1 Psychromonas arctica DSM 14288 | reverse complement strand
AGGGATAGCAATGCTGTGACTGGTTAGGAATTCAATAGCAGTATCAAAGAGGTAACGCGGCTCCAGCCAGGCATTGCCCACCTGAACAAGGTGGTGTTAATGGCCAACTAAACTGACCCACTTTCGGCCATTAATTTTGATCCACTTTTCGTGGCTTCGGCCACATTTTTCTGTACCGTTTCCCGTTCAACTAACAAAGCGGGGGCGGCACATTGAAGGAGTGGACAGTGATACACAAAATAAAATCGATGTACGACAACGGACAAGGACTCTCGATCCGTGCCATTAGCCGAGAGTTGAACATCTCGCGCAACACGGTGAAAAAATACTTAGCGATGGACGCGCAAGGTATCTGCGTGATGATGGAAGACACCTCTCGACAAAAATGGCTTGATGGCTATCGCGATTACCTGATTAACCAGCTGAAAGACTACCCCAAGTTATCCGCAGTGAAGCTCATGCGCCGATTATGTCGCAAGGTGGGCAAGCTGCCCATATCCGAACGCAGCATGCGCCGTTACGTGCAAAACTTAAAAGCCGAGGTCGCTGTCGGCCAGTATCGTTATTATGAACCTATCATCGAAACTGTTCCCGGTGTGCAGTGTCAAGTTGACCCTGGTGAGCTTCGTGGTGTGCTCATCAATGGTAAGCCACACACCGTTTACTTTGTTGCGTTTGTGCTCTCATATAGCCGCCTCATGTACGTAGGCCTTTCGCTGCAACCGTTGAATACGCAGCGCTTTATTGAGATGCACGACGAAGCGTTTCGCTACTTCGGAGGCGTGACCGAAGAATGTGTTTATGACCAAACCAAGTTGGTCGTACTAAGCGAAGAATATCGCGAGCTCAAACTCAATCAACGCTTTGCGCAGTACGCCACGGCGGCATCATTCCATATTCATGCTTGCGAGGGTTTTGATCCGGAGAGCAAAGGCAAGGTTGAAGCAGCAGTTAAGTACGTCAAACAAGACTGTCTGTATGGTGAGTCGTTTCGCAGTGAAACAGAGCTTCGCGCTTACACGCTTGATTGGCTAAATGAAGTAGCCAACATTCGAGTACACGGCACCACCAAAGAGCAGCCGCAGCGCCATTATGACCGCTCAGAGCGGTCACACATGAACCACTATCATGTAGCTATGGCCAGCTTAGACAACACGCCCATGCAAACGCGCAAGGTTGATAAAACGGGGCTGATCTCTTGGGCCTCGAACAAGTACTCGGTGCCTATGGAGTGGCAACAAAGCCGAGTTGGTGTCAGTGAAGCCAATGGTCAATTACTCTTACTCGACCCTGCCACCGGTGAGCTTATTGGCCAACATACGGTCAGTCTTGATAAAGGCCTTATTATCAAAAACCGCGACCATTACCGCGACAAAACGCAGGCGGTAGAAGCGCTTGAAGCGTACCTCAACGAGCGTCTAGGTATCGATGTTGGTCGCGCTATTGCGGCACAGCTCAAAGCAACCATGCCTCGGTTCTATAAAGACCAACTGCGCGGTGCTCTGGATGTATTAAAGCACTACGGTGAGTTACCCACGGCACTTACAGCCCACTTGCTTGAGCGAGAAGAGTTAACGGCGAGCAAGATGCGTGAATATATCGATGCATGGTTCAGTGCCGAGCAGCGCGGACGCATGGCCGATGACGAGGAGGATAGCCCCGTGACTATCGATTTAAGCATGTACCGCCGTATTAGCCACGTTAACGCGCAACGGAGCCTATCATGAACCAGTTAGACAATATCGCTAAGCAGCTTCGTAGCTTACGGTTAGGTGCAGCAGCGAGCCAGTTGGCCACTCTGGTGGCCACGGCTGAAGCCAATGAAGAATCCTACTTAAGCTTCGCTGAATCTTTGGTGTCACATGAAATCATCCAACGCAACGTGAACCGAATAAAACGCCACTACAAACAGGCACAGTTCCCAAATGAAAAACGTCTCGACTTGTTCGATTATCGTCACCAGACTACGGTAACCAAGCGCCAAATCAATGGGTTACTCGACTTTAGCTTTATTGATGAGCGCCAAAATGTGATCTTTATTGGCCCGCCGGGCGTGGGCAAGACCCACTTGGCCATTGGGATCGGTCATGAAGCAATCCAAGCTGGATATAAAGTTTTGTTCAGAAACGCATTGACGCTGGTAGAGGAACTTGAGCTTGCCGAAATGAAGGGAGAGCTCAAAAAGCGGCTCACACAGCTAAGTAAATACGATCTCATCATCATTGATGAGTTGGGTTACTTACCCATGTCGCGTCAGTCGCGTTACAACTTATTCCAGCTAATCAATAGCTTGTACGAATATCGGTCTATCATCTTAACAACGAACAAAGATTTTACCAGTTGGGGTGAGTTCTTCCATGATGACAATGTTGCGGTACCGATCATCGACCGCATCATCCATCACTCACACATATTTATGCTCGGAGGAGAAAGCTATCGACTGAAGGAGAAAGTTAGCAAAACCTGATCGCAGGTGGATCAATTTTATTGGCCAAAAGTGGATCAATTTTAATGGCCATTGACAGGTGGTCGAAAAGAGAATTGAAGTGCTGACTTTCGTCCCATTTGTGATAACCAGCAAGGTCTAATACTTTTGCGTAGAGTCGATCTTTTTGTTT
>NZ_AXWP01000099.1 GCF_000482725.1 Psychromonas arctica DSM 14288 | reverse complement strand
TTTGAACGAACGATTTAGTATTCATAGTCTTTACCTTTAATACGTTATGATCACTTATAAGTATAGACAACAATTAACAGGAACAGAGCCAAAACTTTATAGATTAAAAACTATATAGATTGGAGATATTTTAGATATAGTTTAGATATAATTTAGTTTAGATATAACTTAGCTTAGGGATAGGCTAGTTTATAGGTGCCTTAGTTTATAGCTATGTTAGTTTAGAAGTAGATGAGAAATGGGGTCACAATTATTAATGTGTTCTCATTTTTTCAAGGATAATACGATTTATATGCAAGCTAGACTACGTCATAACAAACTACCTCTGAGTTTATATATCTATTTAACTAAAAGGTAGGTTGATTATGGATATTGATAGAATTAATACCGACTAATTATTAGTGGTCTTAATTCGGTCAATAAAAACTAATTACATCGCATTTTTACGTTTATCAATGATCTGTTGAGCATGAGTAACCACAGATTCCATAGACAATTCAGTCGCTAGGTATCTAATACGGTAAAGTGAAATAAGAGGTAAATCTTCAATAGGTTGTTCTAGCAATGCTTTAAGTTGATTTTTATCACTGTTTGGATTGCTATCTTGGTTGCTTAAACCCGTCATATATAGTTGGTTCCTTATTTTATTAAAATAGTGCCTGTAAAGGGCTTTGTGATAGTGTCCTTTAAAATCACGTAAAGCGCAATATTAATAATACTACCGTTTTTATATTTTTAATGTTCAGTACGCTTTTGTAGTAAAATAAAAAGTCCTCGATTTACAGAATCTACATAATTACAGGTGGTTAGCAGTGCATCGATTCTAACGCTTACTTAAAGTTGACGGACCCAAAAAAATCAATATAAGCTGTTGTATCCAAAAGAAATACAATAAACAGTTAGGCAAAAATTATTGATATATTCAGTGAATATGCTTTATTATTTCAACGTATCGACTATAACTAAATACGCTAATTCCTATTGGCGCATAATAATTTTCTGTAATTATTAATCATTTTTAATAATTAAAGTTTATCAACAATAAACGCATTTATATTTTTTGTTGAAGCTAAACGTATTGCTTTTGCCTTCGCATAATCAGCGTCGTTGTCCCATGCTTGTGCGGCTTCACGACTTGGAAACTGTATGATGACTTTCATTGCAGTCTCGGCTCCATGTAATCTAAGCACATCATTACTCGCAACAATAATCTCACCTCCATGTTTAGCGACGGTGCTCCCGGTTATGTGATTTGAACCAGGATTATATTGCGCATATTTTAAAGGGTCGGTGATATCGTAAGTAATAACAAAATAAGCTGTCATGCTTCAATTCCTTGAGAGTGTTGAAAATTTAGGTAAACCTTCTAATCAAATTATGAAGGCTGGGAACGTTAAAGTTTGACCTGTTCGCTATTTGAACTTATAGCTAAGGTATTAACCTGCGAACTGTACCACTACAAACTAGGGGTAATTACGTCAATCGACATATAATAAATCTTATCTTAGAAAAGAAAAATGATTTAACTCTCCAATCATTATGAAAAAATATCTCCATCATTTAAAATCTAATTTTCTAAATATATCCACGTTCAGCTAATCCAAATCTACTATTAAATCGAGAATTAGATAGCCATAAACTTTTAAAGCCAAAGGTCGGCAATAAAATAGTGAGTAAAAACATATAACGAATTGAAACCAACCTACCCCGCTACTCTCTGCAAAATATTTGAAAATAAAGGTTAATGCGGAGTTCCGTTTACATATTTTTTTTGTGCATGAGTCTTGATGTGATCGCATATATGAAAGCACTTTGTAAGAGCAAAGAGAATGCCATAGAGAACTCATACCAATCATAATAAAAAGCTGGAGCGTTGTTGCCCAATACACCAGTCGCTTCAATGAGATTAAGCGGCCAAACACAATATAAGTTTGATAGTTCACCATCTAAAACCATCAATAAAAATAACGTCATAACTGAAAAAACAAATGAAATTGTAAAGACCTTCACTAACAACACCCCATATTAACTCGAACAGAGAACAGATTATTAGGCAGAAGATATCCATGATTACAATGGATAAATAAAGCAATCTAATCTATTTTAATTTGACCTCACAATAGCAATTTTGATTAACTAATCAAGAAGTTAACAAGCAGAATAAAACATTAATCATGTATATACGGAGAAAAACCTTCTATTAACAATAAAAATATGAAGTCATGCGAATACCGAGCATAAACACTTTTAAATTAGCAAGAAGAGTGAAAGATAAAATATCTTTTTTCATTCGCTGTTACCAAAAATTTGAGAACGATGTCCATGCAAGAAAGATTGAATATTGAGTACTTAGGAGAGCATAAAATTTACGAGTGTCCACGATCAACTCCAATAAGGGAAGTCAAATATTGATAGATGAATGGAATCATTCATCTATCAATATAAAAGAGTGAAGATTAATTGGTGTTTTTATATAGATCTACTGCAAATTGGTTAAAAATCAAAAACCAATCTTGGCTACTATTAGCAACGCATTTTGTTTTATCCATAATATTAATAAACTGCTCATTGCCATCACACAGTTCAAGCATTGTTATTAATTGATTTGAGCTAAAAAAACGATTATTTAAACTCAAGTTTCGGAGTTCACTTTTAGCCCATAAAAGTGGACGTTTCATCATTCTAGCGCCTCTTGCCGCAAGGTGAAACTATCCATTTGCATGA
>NZ_AXWP01000098.1 GCF_000482725.1 Psychromonas arctica DSM 14288 | reverse complement strand
ATGATGGAATAAAAGAATACAGGAGCCGTATACGAGGCCCGTACGTACGGTTCTGTGAGAGGGATGAGGCAAAAGCCTCACCCTACTCGATATTGCTGGTATTTATTATTACCATTTATTGCCGGTATTTATTGCGATTATGTCTTATTGATATGTAGTGTATTCAAGTATTGCTGCTCTTTTAAGCTTTCCCCTTAACTTGCATCATTACGCTCAATGCTTTGTAAAATCCATTGTCCAGACCTAAAGGATAAATGACAAACACTAGCATTATGGACGTTAAACATTCGTGGTGCATCCACTGGAATTCGCAGGATTTTTTTAATTAACATTACTATTGATAAACCATGCGTCATTACTGCAATCGACTGATCTTGATGCTGCTTGTTCAGCGCATTAATTTTATCAAACAGGCGTGTTTGCACCTCGGCTAAAGTTTCTCCCTCGCCAATTCTATAACCTAATTCAGCCGAAAATAAACGAGTCAGCTTCTCTCTATCTTTATCCGTTAGTTGGCGTTTTGCTTGGCCATCCAAATAATCATAACTAATTTCACGAAGTTGAGGGCAAGTTTGTAACGGCAATTGCTTTGCCTTAGCAAGCGGCGTAGCTGTGGCGACTGCTCGGCCTAAATCGCTACTATAAAATTGCTGTAACGGAATATCATTAAAATAACTAATTAGATTAGATGCTTGTAGATGGCCTGTTTCAGTCAAAGGGCTATCGGAATGACCTTGAAAATAGCCAAGTTGGTTAAATAATGTTTCACCGTGGCGAATTAAGTATAAATCAGTCATCGTAACCTCTCCTCAGAATAAACGTTTATTAACGTCTCTTAGGGTTTACTCAGTTATCGTTCTGTTTTTGCTGCGAGTTATTATCAGTATTGATCTTGGTACATTGCGATACTACGCTGAAATAAGTCTCTAATTCAAGAGGGTGGAATATCTTAAGAAGCTCTATCATAAACCCGATCATAAACATCAAATAAATACACAATTCCAGCGACAAAGAACGGCCTACCATCTTCTATTTATTTCACAGAGGAATTCCCCCTAAAAAAGGCAAATAGTGTATCCTTAGCCGATAATTTTTAGTAGAAAAGATAGTTGCAGTTAAAGCCTATTGATTCAATATTTTATAACAAATGACTCTAAAAAATGAAGCAAAGACAGGAATAATTAATCTCGAACGCTTCAAAACAATATTGAGTCAAAATACCAAGTAGCAAAATTAACTGTGTTTAAGGTGAACAATGTTTGATGTAATTATTATTGGCGCAGGTGCGTCAGGTTTGATGTGTGCAATTGAAGCGGGTAAACGTGGCCGTAAAGTATTACTCATTGAACACGCAAAGCGTATTGGCCAAAAAATAATAATGAGTGGTGGTGGACGTTGTAATTTTACCAACTTATATGTAGAGCCGAGTAGTTTTCTATGCAGTAATCCACACTTTGTAAAATCCGCATTAAGCCGATACACACAGTGGGATTTTATTGCGCTGGTGGACAAACATAATATCAGCTGGCATGAACGCGATCACGGGCAACTATTCTGTGATGATAGCGCAAAGCAAATAGTAAAAATGCTATTAGATGAAGCACAAGCTGCTGGTGTAGCTATTAAAACGCAATGTGAAGTCATCGACCATCAGCAGATAGCTGACAACGACTTTGCTGTACAAACCAACCAAGGTGATTTTAAATGCCAGTCATTAGTAGTTGCAACGGGGGGGCTGTCACTGCCTAAACTCGGTGCGACTCCTTTTGCTTATCAATTGGCTGAAAAATATAACTTACCTGTAAAGCCGACTCGTGCAGGATTAGTACCTTTCACATTACAACCGGTGCTCAAAGATAAGCTCGTTGAATTATCTGGAATTAGTTTTCCTGCTACAGCCACCGCGATAAAAAAAGGTGCGTCAAAGAAAGACCATCCAATGAGTTTTAGTGAAGCGCTATTATTTACACACCGCGGCTTAAGTGGTCCTGTTATTTTACAGATATCAAACTACTGGCAAGCTGGTGATACCATCTTAATAGATCTATTACCCAGTCAGGATCTGCAAAGTTTATTGATACAAACACAACAAGATCGCCCTGAACTAGCCCTTAAAACACTGCTGTCTCAACACCTACCTAAACGCGTGGTGGAGTGTTTGTTAGGATTGGCCGAAATTGAAAGTCGCCCGTTAAAACAGTTCAATGAAAAAGAGCTACAACAAGTTGTGGCGTTATTCCATCAATGGCAACCGTTAATTAATGGTACCGAAGGGTATAGAACGGCAGAAGTGACACTAGGTGGTGTTGATACCGATGTGATCTCCTCTAAAACCATGGAATGTAAATCCGTTAAAGGCCTATATTTTGTTGGGGAAGCAATGGACGTGACCGGTTGGCTCGGCGGCTTTAATTTTGCATGGTGTTGGAGCTGCGGCTGGGCAGCAGGTCAAGATGTTTAATTGTAGCAAAGCATTATAAATTTAGACAAATTAACGTTTGTCTAAATTTACCTGTGGTAGTTAGAAGGAGAACATGTCTATTGACTTATGCTTGTATAATTCTTTAGTTGTTAGGTTCAACTACTTCCAAAAAGCCTAAGATCGCTTTCAATGTCGAGCGTAATTAGCTAAATTGCTTTAGCCCCAATGTACATCAGAGATGAACATTAATTTGTAAAGGCAAAAGGCAACATCTGCCCCTATTCCTTTATGATCCTCTTCGCAGTTTCCGGTGGTGCCAGCCAGTCTATATTTAAGTAGGTATGGATTATTTAGAGGTAATCAATATTTGGGTGCGATTCAATCTCAGATACCTAATATTACGGTTGAGTAATTTTTGCCACAAATTTATAGTAGACAAAGTCGTTCTGGGGTAAAAACGACCTAGATAATTTATTACTGGATACAAAAAAGCTATTATTTAAATAACCTCAATTGCAGCGTTTAACTAGTTTTATTGTAAATGAATATTAAATAAGTTTAAAAATCTTTCATACTTTCAATTTTCCCTTCCCCGCGGAGAGCTTTACCAAGCCCTGATGATATTTCATTAAATTCATCCATAACCTGTTGGTAACCATAACCACTAGGGAGAGTCCAATAAACACAATTGGATAAAGGTGGAGTGCCCTCTAGTAATTCCAATTGCAACCTAGCTTTATGTTCTTTAGCAACAAAGCGTATTTGATATTCAGAATAGCAAGGTTTGATATAAAAATCTGATCGTATTTTCCAAGAAACGATACCTTTGCCAATTATAGTTCCTTGAATCTGACTAGAAGTACGAAGAACAGCTTTACTATTATTATATGCTGATGCAAAATAATTATTTGCCCTATTCCATAATCAGGGCTAAATCATGAAAAGCCTAAAAAATGAACAGCGTTTTTATAAAAATAAAGTGACAGATATCGCACGATCATTCTTATCACAATGATC
>NZ_AXWP01000097.1 GCF_000482725.1 Psychromonas arctica DSM 14288 | reverse complement strand
AGGTGGTCGAAAAGAGAATTGAAGTGCTGACTTTCGTCCCATTTGTGATAACCAGCAAGGTCTAATACTTTTGCGTAGAGTCGATCTTTTTGTTTTTGTGAGGGAGTGAATGGTCTGAGCCCCTTGCCGCCAAGCAGCTCTTTACTGATGAACATTAAATCCTTAGAAACCTGCGAGTAAGCGATATCTAGGATGACGGGCTTTGATTTGAAGTATCCCAAAATCGCGACAAAGTAACATCTATGAGCTCTGAGACGAATTGACCGAAAAACTGCCAATTCCGCATCGTTCAGAGAAAAGTACAGACGTTGTTCTTCGATTGAAAAAATGGGTGGGGAATAAAGATCTGCCTGTTCTGCTCTCGTGAGAATAGTAATTTCGTTTTTGATGGCCATATCAGGGCTGTTCCGTATTAAATGTACGATATTTACCTAATTTGCCACACTTATAAGTAGTAACCCACCTCCGCAGCCATTTATTGGTGTGGTCTACAGAGGATTATGTCTTTTTAGAGGGGAAAATCCCTAGAACCCCATTGTGGTTGATAAGTCCATCAAGGCCACTACCGGGCGAATAGTGCTTGCGACTATTGATAATGAATTCGTTGTTAAGCGTTTAAAGTTAGAGCCGGAAAATAACAGAGTATTATTTCTAAGCTCGAACTCAGAATACAAGCCAATCGTTGTTGATTTTGATGGTGAAAATAATTGGGATGAAAATGTTATTTGGGGCGTTGTCACTAGCGCTATAAGTATTTTTTGATGTGGGTTCTGTGTGATATAAACGCTGCATATGTTTCATTTATTCAGCTTTTCAATCCTCAATACGATATTAATACTACGCCGCTCGGTGTATTAAGTTCAAACCAAGGCAATGTTATAGCGCGAAATCAACCCATGAAAGCGCTCGGCATAAAAATGGGTGAGCCATATTTTAAGGTAAAAGAAACACTTCACAACAGCAATGGCCACGTATGGGGCAGTAACTTCACATTGTTTGGTGATATGAGCAATCGGTTTCACACTGAGCTAGAAGAGCTACTATTTGACTGTCACCGGTACTCAATTGATGAAAGCTTTGGCCATATTGACTCGACTATGGCGCCCAACGCTAAATCATACGCTTTACATATTAAAAATACGTTAGCTAAGAACTTGGGCATTGGTGTTGGTGTCGGTGTCGCTCATACGAAAACACTTGCTAAATTAGCTTCTCACGCAGCTAAACTCAATGCATGGAAAGCTAAAACCAATGGTGTAGCTGTACTCGATACCCCCGTAAAGGTTGATTGGGTTCTTCAAAGGGTAAAAGCAAGTGATATATGGGGAGTCGGTTCAAAAACGGCAGATAAGCTTACTGCACTTGGTATAAATACTGGATTGGAATTAAAAAATTTCAATATAGTAGAAGCAAAACGAAAATTCGGTGTTGTTTTATCTCGAACTATACAAGAGCTGAATGGGGTTAATGCCGTGGAGCTAAAGGACCTAAACGAAGGCCGCGATAGCATTTGTGTTTCAAAAAGCATGGGTAAGCTTGTAACAGATTTAAATGAGCTTAAAAGTGCTCTATCGTCACATGTTTCTACTGGAGCAGGTAAGTTACGCCGGCTTGAGTTGTTCACCAATAGCCTGACTATTTTTGTTTCAACGGATGTGTTTAGGCAGTCTCAGCCACAATTTCGTAAAAGCATTGAAGTGAAATTGCCTTTTCATAGCGCAGACTCGGACGTCTTAATCAGATATGCTATGTTTGCTTTGGAAAAAATTTACCAGGAGGGTTATCTTTTCAAAAAAGTTGGTGTGATCTTCAACCAGCTATTATCAAAGAATGACCACCAGCAACTTAATCTGTTTAATGATTCGGGCATTTCAAACGTAAATAAAAAGACTACCGTAAGCGATGAAATAAATAGTAAATTCGGTAACAATGTCATTAGATTCGGTGTCCAGGGTTTTAAACAAGCGTGGAAGCCAAAAGATGATTTAGCGCCAAAGAGCTACACAACAAACTTAAAAGAATTACCGGTTGCACTTGCTAAGTGATAGTGCGAGGCCGATTAACAAGAGAAAACCGATTCTGCTCAATTCCATTTGTAGAAAAGTTAACAAGATAATTGGAATAAGTATCTATTATCTGACCTCTAAATGATTTGCCCAATAATGTAAATTCGATACCGTTGTAGCATAATCGTGTCTATTAATAAGGTTATCAAATGATAAGAGCATTGTTTCAAGCACCTTGATACTGAGTGGCGAAAGGTTGCTTTGAGTTTGGTAATTACATAAGTTTTTTTCTAGGAAAGCCTCTAGGTTCTCGCGGCTTTTGCAGCAAGGGTGAACTTCTATTATATGAGTATACTCATACGTATGACCTTAACGACCTAACCCAATGATTTATTTGTGTTATTAAGCAGCTTATATACGCCACTTATTTGGTCTCGTTTAACATTTTGCCGTTGGCAATGTTGCGCTAAAAATGCCAGCGCGTTATTCATGGCTTTTGCTAAATCCGTACCACGACTCATGGCTATATCAAAGCAAAATGGTATCCACCACATATGGGCAGTTTTTGCTCCGGTAAAAAGCGACAACACCCGGTTATACTTCTTTTGTGCCGCGTTGATTAGCCAGCGTTTTAAGGTTGCTGCCAGCAAGCTACCCCAAATTAACGTCTCAACGATTGTGGCATGACCTGTATCGAATTTATTTAAATTATTCATCGACTTCCACTCTTTGAATAATAATTCTATTTGCCAGCGAACACGATAAAAATCACCCACAACAGCTGGAGGAAACTGCTCACGGTCAAGGTTAGTGCAGACCAATACATGACGTTTTTTGTGATCTAATGCTGCAAATGCAACGCAACGATAAACCGGGCCATTCGGCCACTGCACATCTAAATCCAATACACCTGCATTGGGTAATTCTTTTAACCATGTTTTCAGCGGCTTCATCTGCTGAGTCTTAGTACAAACCGCCATTGGATTAACACGGTTACACATCCGCATAATAAAATACGCGCAGGCTTCTTGAAGCTGTTGTATATAAGCTTTTGAAAAATAACCTGCATCTGCCATAAATAAGCAGCCTGATAAAGAGGCGGGTGAAGGCAAATAGTCCCGCTCGGGTGCCGTGTCCTCAGTCAGACTAACACCGTCAGGTTGCCCCTTAAACACGTCATAAGTGACATGTAACTCAACCGCTGCCGGACTATTTTCATTAAAACGTCCTGGAAAATAGAACATTAAGTCGTCATGTACAGCGAAACTGGTGCCATCTTGTAAAATAATGCGCTTGAACATGTCCTGATATTTATTCCTGATAGCAAACATATCAGGGAGATGCAGAGCCAGCGCCTTTTCAAACACTTCACGCATAAATTCAGGAGCAGCCATTTTAACCAACTGTTTATGAAAGGGTTTAAGCTTTATGTCCGTTGAGTGCATATGGTTAAATTGCCGGTGCACATCGGCAATCGAATTCGTTGTTCCTGCACCCAGCGCACTGACCAGCGCCATGCAAAACTTCTGTGGCGTCACCTGCCGCCGCCGCTTCATAAAGCCTGATTGCTTGCCAAGCGCATCAAGCTCTGCTGCTGAAAAAAATCGTTCAAAAGCGCTCGAAAATCGGGTATCTTGTTGTTGCTTCATTCGTTTTTCCTGCAAAGGTGATCTTTTTTTTCTGGTAAATCAATTAGATCACGAATGAAGCACCTCTTCAACTCCTAAAGATCATACCTATG
>NZ_AXWP01000096.1 GCF_000482725.1 Psychromonas arctica DSM 14288 | reverse complement strand
TCGATCATTGTGATAAGAATGATCGTGCGATATCTGTCACTTTATTTTTATAAAAACGCTGTTCATTTTTTAGGCTTTTCATGATTTAGCCCTGGATGGAAGGATTGGTCTGGAGTAGTTTACTTTCATTGTTGGTTAAACGACGTATAGGGTTAAGTGTTCAGCAACTTACTGGCGTTGAGTTATCGACGTTTATGGTTGCTAAAAATACACAGGGTTGGTTTTATCCACTGATGGAATTGATAACGCAAAACATATTATCGAAGCTCAAAAAAACGTGGAAAAGCACAATTCATTTTCTGTCAAAATATGCCAAACGGGCACACCCTGACAGAGATAAAAAAACGGGACGATTGCAATACGGGTTAAAACCCATTATTTCTTAAAGTCCAACCTATGAGCCTTAACATTCAGGTTTAAAATATGCATAAAGAGCTAGTAAATTCACATAAAAGTCGAAAATTAACCCTAATTAAATACTATTATCAACTAATGTAAACCTTTTGTTAGATTTTATTCAACAAAAGGAGGCTTTAAAGGCTATTTCCTCCTTTTAAATTCTCTTTTTACTCTTTATTAATACGCCTGAGATATGCAATAAAGCACTATAAATATTTAAACGACCCTAGTTGGAAATTTATAACTTAAAGATAAAAATCATAATTCATGGCACCACAAAAACCCTATCACCGAGATGAGTTTAGTGCTTGATAAACGAACTATTTTTTAAGTAAAGAATGAAAATTTTCTCTATTCATTGGCTTACCAAGCAAATACCCCTGCCCGAAATCACAGTGGTGCTTATGTAGATAAGTTAATTGTTCTTGTGTTTCAATTCCTTCTGCAACAACTTTAATGCCAAGTCGATTTGCCATCGTCAAAATAGTTTCAATTAATATCTCAGATGCGCTATCGATACCAATATTTTTAATAAAGCTTCTATCTATCTTAATTTGATCAATTGGAAAGTTAATCAAATAATTTAAGGATGAGTAACCCGTACCGAAATCATCAATAGCGACTTTAATCCCCATTTTTTTACATTGATTCAGAATAGTAAGTACTTTCTTGGAATCTTCTGTTAAAAGACGCTCGGTGATCTCAATAGTAAGGCTCACTGATTTGCTGATCTTTTTGATAGCCGTAAGCCAATGCTGTAGTGCATTATCCTTAGTATGGAATAACCTTGGCGATACATTAATGGATAATTCAATCTCGACGTCCATTTCCATTAAGTATTTGCTAGATTCCTCTAACATAAATAAATCAATTTGGTTAATTAACCCTGTTTCTTCCGCTAAATTGATAAACTCAATAGGCGCTATAAAATCACCATTTTTCTGTTGCCATCTAGCCAGTGTTTCGCATTTTCTAATTTGCTTGGTGTTGAGCTCTATAATGGGTTGAAAATAAGGTTGTATCTCCTTTGTTTTAAGTGCCGTGATCAACTCGTTGCGAAGCTGATGACGGTACTCTGATTTTTGTTGCATCTCTTGGGTATAGAATTGGTATCCATTTCTGCCGTTTGCTTTTACCTCATACATCGCCTGATCTGCTTTTTTTAATAATTCATCTACATTGTTTGCATCGTCAGGGTATATTGCAATGCCGATACTGGCACTCAAATGAACTTCTGCATTGCTCAGTTGATAAGGCTCCTGCATCTTTTGGGAAATTTTATCCGCTATCGTAAGCGCATGTTTATAATGTTCAACATCATTGAGAATAAGCGCAAACTCATCGCCGCTTATGCGTGAAACCGTATCAGATGACCTAATGAGTTTTTTTAATCGATCAGCAGATTCAATCAAAACCAAATCACCAGCATGATGCCCGAGATTATCATTGATGGGCTTAAAACGATCTAAGTCGATAAATAAAATCGCGATACTTTTTTTACTACGAGAAGCACTTTCTATTGCAAGATCCAACCGGTCCTGAAAAGTGCGGCGATTAGGCAGGTTAGTCAAGCTATCGTGAGAAGCTTGATATTCAATAAATTTTATATTTAATATTTTTTCAGTTATATCCTGAATAGTCCCTATAATAGAAGATGAGTTGTCGGTTGCTTTGCCATCAGACACTATTTTAAGCCACATTGGTTTATTATTTTTTGTAGCAAATGCTATTTTAATAGAAAAGGCTTTAGGCGCTTTTAGTCCATTTTTTATTTTTGTTTTCCATAATTGATAATCTTCAGCTGAAATATATTTTTTTAAATCGCTTAACTTAGCAGGTAAAAATGCTTGGGGCTCACCTATCACTAAAGAGGACTGCTCAGACCATTTTATAAAATTCAGTTCATTATCAAGTTCCCAGCCGCCAATTTTCGCAACTCGTCCGACTGACTCTAATAACCTTTTATCCTCATTTAACTTTAGCTCTAGCATTGTTTGTTTCGATGTTTGTTTAAACCTAAACCAGATAAACAAACTGAATATAAATGCACTGACAATAAAATAAGATCGCAATAAATAGATATTAGTAGGTAATTCATTGTCGACGAATAAAGGAGTCGCAGCTATATGCCAAGAATGCCCGCCTACTGCAATCCTTGATGATGCTAATTTATTCTGTGCATCAAAAACAGCAGATTCTCCGAAGAAAACAGGTCCCGCTTCACCTTGTAAATCGTAACTTCTAATAGCAATGTTAAAATGATGACGAGAGCTTTCCTTTTCTATAAATTTAAGTAATAGATCAGCATCAATCGGCGCTGAAATAATCCCCCATAATGTCCCGTCAGGTAAGAAAACTGGCGCTCGACCAATGAAGGCTTTACCTCCCTGTACCAAGTTAACTGGACCAATCATCTGAACTTGCCCGGTATTCACTAATTGTTCAACCATTTCTATTTTATTAGGGGTATTTCTATAATTTAACCCCATTGCCTTTTCATTTCCTTTAAGCGGAAAAACATAATTAATGACCAAATCTTTTGCTGCTACAAAGCTTATGAGCATCGGATCTTTTTGAAAGAGAGGTTGTGCATAACGAGCAAAGTCCTCATTAGTGAGTTCAGGGGTGGCTGATATGTAAGAGGCAAAGCCAGTCAACAAAGAAAGGTTATTCTCTAACTCCCCTTTTAGCTTTGCACTGATAGTATTAATCACCTGGGTCGCATTTTCTTTGACAGCGCGCTTTTCCTCTTTGATAAATATGTCTTCAAATTGCATTTCAAAAAGGACGATCACTAATATGACCGCTAACAGGGTTAATACTTTAAGCTCGCGAGTCCAAAGAAAAAAGATAACAAAAAGCAGCATGATGATACCGAGTAAATAAAAAATAAAGCTATCTGAAAATGGGGTTATCTCTTCTTTTTGAACACTAAAATGACTATCATTTAAATCTGAACGGATCAGACCTAAGGAACGAATTCGTTCATTCATATTGAACCAACGTTCTTTATTAATATCTCCTAATGGTTTTTCAGCATAATTCAGTAGTTGATCGATATGTTCAGCGAAGAAGAGATTATATTGATAAATATCATCATATTTGACTAAATAACGGGGAAACTCATTGGCTATCCGTTTTGCTATTTCTTCTTTATGCTCAATGGCATAACGCCACCCTTTCATACTCGCTTTGGTAAACTGATTAACAATATCAGGATGACTGTTTGCATATTCAAATGAGGTATACAACGAGTCACCATAGAAGTCTAACCCTAAATCCGCCGGTTTAACTTTATTGAGCTTGATCGCTTTCTCTTTTGCTGAGAACTCAGCGGAAATCGCATAGGTAACAATCGCATCGGCTTCATTGTTTAATAGCGTATCGATGGTAACGGGTTGATCTACGAATTTTATTTTTTTGAAATCATAGCCATGTGAGCGAAACATCGCAGCTATTTCAGCTTTAGCAAAATCAGATTCAGTAACGGCAATACGTAATTGAGAGAGTTCCCTGAGACTACTAATATCGGTATTTTGTAGCGAAAAGATGGCCGTCGGGCTATGTTGAAACAGTGAAGCGAGAATGACTGGATTAAGGTCATTATCTTTAACCAGTAGAATGTCTAAACCACCGATTGCAAATTGCGCCTGGCCTTGTTTAATCTCATCACTTGGCGTGATAATACTTTTATCTGCTTTGACAGAAGGTCGTATCTCGACATCAAGCCCTGCTTCTTCATAAAAACCTTGCCATTTAGCCGCATAATATCCTGCAAACTGAAATTGATGTTCCCATTTTAACTGCAAAACCACTTTTTCTTCCGCGATAAGAAGAGAGGAAAAAACCAGTAATAACCAACAAGTAAATAGTTTTCGAAGCATTTATAAATATCTCTTCTATGAAAGAATTTCTCGTACTGAAATTATCTAATACGTTTATTTTAGATAGGTATTTTAAACATCAATAGGTACATTACAATCATTTAGAAGACAATAATAATGATATTGATAGATAACTCGCTCAGGGCGAAATCATGAAGCACCTTGCCCTGTAAGGACTCGCTCGATGTAATCTGTATTTCGATTGGCCTTCTTTTGTTTTCTCTTGATACTT
>NZ_AXWP01000095.1 GCF_000482725.1 Psychromonas arctica DSM 14288 | reverse complement strand
CCATTTTCATAGTCAGAAAATTTACGTAACCATTCTATATTATCTTCACCAAAATCAGATATTTCGTCCCAACCTTCAGCACCAGCAATGGTTGCAGTAATTGCTAGAAACAAAATTTCAGGCAATTTATGCGTAACTTTCCACTCTTGGCGATGCTCTCTGATTATTGAAATATGATCTAACAAGGTTAATCCATTCATTGGTGACTTCTCTCTAACTTAAAGAGAAGCATAAGATCACAGCTAAATGTGATCTGCTAGTCGATCATTGTGATAAGAATGATCGTGCGATATCTGTCACTTTATTTTTATAAAAACGCTGTTCATTTTTTAGGCTTTTCATGATTTAGCCCTGACGCAGATATGAACCGTTTACCTGCCTCAGGAACCACACTAGGATTGAGCTATGCTTTAAATTATTAATTTAAACTCGTCACACTATCATCTAATCGTGTGACGAGTTACTTACCTAAGTTTATAATTCTCATTTTAGGATAAACTCCATTTCTATTCCCGCATAAAATATTTCTTTATTTCAATATTAATCAGTTATTGTTTAATTTAAATTGAGTTTTTAGTGTGTAGCAGCTAAGTGTTTTTGGCGACTGCGGCACTATTTTCTTTTGTGTCTGGTGTACGCCAAACGACACTATCAATGCCGTATAAATTGAGTCCGCACTATTGAGGATGCTCAGCATGTTTATGCCAAGTGGTAGCCGTTTGATTAAATACATCTTTAACGACATTACTCCCTAGCTTTTTGCGGGCTTGTGTTACCGCACTTCTTGCGACGTAGTCGACCTCTTGAGGTAATACGATATCGAGTTTGTTAATAAGCTGACGGACAGACTCAGTTCTAAAAAGTGGCATGCCTACAACAGCCCAGACCATGGCATCCATAGGGAGCTTTCGTTTTCTTAACGTAGCGACGCCATTGGACTGTAGGCAAGATTCAATAATGTCTGGCTCTAAGATATCTGACAAAGAAGAAAATTCGGTAAGACGATTAATCGAAGTGCAAGCGAGTGCCTCTGAAAGTTCCATAAAAAATCCCATGACCTTTTGAGTCATAGGATTTTGATCTTCTTCAGCTAAAAATCAACTAATTTTTCTTAACTGATCGGCATTAACCATTTAGGTAGCTTTTTTTTGTAGCTTTTTTCTTTCGTAAAACGGGTGTTATGGTAAATACATACCATATGGTAATGATTAACTTGGTAAAACAACAACACCGAGAGGCTCTAATAGTTGCTCTTGTTGCCAATCACAAATTTTCACTCCATTTAAATTAACACGGCGGGGATCTAAACCATGTAATTCACAATTACTGAGATCACAATATTGCATATCAAACTGTCCCCAACTATCTGAAGAAAAATCTCCTCGACTTAAATCAGATCCCTTAAAAGAAGTATTTCGTAAATTTGCTCCTACCCAACGATTTTCAAATAAATCACACTTTTCAATGCATTGCTTTTCAAAATTTGTATAAGACAAATTACAACCAGTGATATATACAGAGCAAAAGTAACTTTTGTGGGAAATTTGGTTTATAAAGCTGGTTCTTATAAAGCTTGCCCCTTGTAAATCACACTCTCTAAATTCGCACCCAAAACCATTAGCTCCTTGAAAATTAGCCATTCCTAACCTGCATTCTTTGAAAGAAGCATCACGTAAATCAGCATAGTCAAATTGACACCCTGTATTTTCTCCGGCTTCGATAAATTTACAATTTATAAATTGTGCATCTCTTAAGTCTGCATGGCTAAAATTACAAAGGTAAAATTGACAGTTTTCAAAAATAGCTTCTTGAAATGATTGTTGTGAAAAGTCCTGCTCTCTAAAAGATTTATTTTCCTGTTTCATAACATTCTCCGAATTAATAATAGCCCCAGATTACACAACTAAACATATTAAATGAAATTTATTAACCCCTTTAAAATCAACAGATTAAAAACCACTTAAATCGCGATTATAAGGCACTAAAATCGCATTCTAAGAGTTGTTTTATGAGTCGAGCGAAAGAGTGGTTAGGGAAAAAACTTTCAATCAATACAATTACAGATAATTAATTTTTTTTATTGCTTGATTATTGAACTGTTTTTACTTTTAGTTGAGGTGATAAATCCAAAAATAAAATTTTAAGTCAATTTATGGAATGTTAGGTTAATAAAGTAAGAGGTGCACAAAATGACGCTTATGTTAAATAGCCGGTATTAACTTCAAAGTTGTCCCTGAAAATCGATTTTTGAGACGTTTAAAAAACCTCCCCTTAGATTGTCTTTCTATTATTAAAACAACTCAGATCGCAGCTATGGAGTGATTTGTAAATTAAGTTGGAGGAAATCAAAACTACTAGTTACACTGTAACTTTAGAACTGTAAAAAAGAAAAGGCCACCGATTAGTAGCCTTTAAACACATGAAATGTATTAATAATTAAGCGTGCTTAAAGCCTAGGTTTAATTTAAACCCACATGCTTGAGCATAACTAACTAATGTTTTGAGGCTTGGGTTTGATCTCCCTGACTCCAAACGAGAAATATTAGGAGACTTAGTTCCCATCTTTTCTGCAACCTGGTCTTGAGTTAATCCTGATTGTTCTCTCATTGTAATAAGAGAGCTAATAAGCTCAAATTCAGCTCCAAGATCATCATAAGCTTCTTTTACTTCTAGGTTCTGAAATGCTTTCTGTTTTAATTTAGATAAACTCATTACTTTACCTCCTTCATTCTATTGCGTGCTAACTCAATTTCTTTTTTGGGCGTCTTATTTGATTTTTTAACAAAAGCTCTTAACACGAGAATGTGTTTTCCTTTTAAATAACAAAACAATCCACGACCAATACCTTCTTGACCTTTCGCTCTTATTTCAAAAAGACCATCTCCCATAGAGTCAGTATGAGGAGGCCCTAAATTTGCACCATGCAACTCTATTAATTCAAGTAACTTAATCATTCGAGCTTGAATCTTAGGCGGCATAGATAATATGTCATCTTCTACACCTGTGTAAAAATCAACTTTCCAAACCATTTAATAAACACCTATCATATATGATAGGTTATTTTACCATAAATATTTTAAAAAACAGATTTACTTTACTAGAAAAGTTACAGTGTAATCATTTGGAAGGAATAAAAAAGCCACCGATTGGCAGCCTTTTAGAATGTCGTTTAGGGGTCTTATGGTAAATAAAGCACCATAGTCCCTTGTATGGCTATATATTATGAATGTAAGCCCCAATCTCGAGCAACAAACCAATTTGTTTTCCAAGTTACAAACTCACTAGGTTGAAAACTACCTGCCTGCACTTCAATACTTACAACTTGCTCAGGTAAAAGACCTAGAACATGTTTTTTTTGATCACTTTCGTAATCCCACATATGAAAACGGTCAGATTTATTATGAGCTCGTCGACAGGGGCCAAAGTCCATTGGCGCACACAAGCGTATTAGATTTCTTCCATCTTCCTTAGAATAAAACGTAACTTTAATTTTATTCTTGGAATGAATAGCATTTATAAAACTTTCTTGCATAACATACTCCTTCGGGTCGATAAAACAGATAGCTAACAGCTTTATATACAAAATATTTCGCACTTGTTCTGTTGCATATGCTACCAATAAAATATCACGGAAACGTTCGTAAAAACCAACTTAATGTTATGGACTATTTATAGCAAAACTTTGAATTGGAAAACTGTTAGTGAAAGTCTCATGCACAAAATGACGCTTATGTTAAATAGCCGATATAACCTCAAAGTTGCTCCTGAAAATCGCCCTCTGAGACGTTTTAAAAATGCCTCCTTTATGATTACCTTTCTCTTCATTCCATCACCTTAGATCTCTGCTATGAAATAATTATTAGAATATAAAATGACAATGCTATAATTGTGTTAACTATTAACACAAGAGGGCTTTGTAATGTCTAGAACAACAAGTGTAACAATCGGTGAATCACTAAATGGTTTCGTTGGAAAAATGGTTAAAAGTGGACGATACGGATCAACAAGCGAAGTAATGCGTAGTGCTTTGCGCCTTCTGGAACAAGAAGAAAACCAACTCAATTTACTACGTAAAGCTGTAGAAGAAGGTGAAAATAGCGGTGTATGTGATTTATCTTTAAAAGAAATAGCGACAAGAAAAAAGGCTATGCTGCGTGTATAAATTATCAAATAAGGCAGTTGAAGATTTTGAACAAATATATGAATACACTTATCTAAATTTTGGTGAAGATAAAGCTGATATTTACACTGATGAGATGGAGAAATGCCTATTACTTTTATCTTCTGCACCACAAATAGGACGATCTGTAGATAAAATAAAAAAAGGTGTTTATAGACATGATCATGAACATCATGCCATTTTTTATTTAATAGAAAGCAACTATATATTCATAACTCGTATTCTTCACCAACAAATGAATCCAATGCTGCACCTATATCGAGTAGGGTGAGGCTTTTGCCTCATCCCTCTCACAGAACCGTACGTACGGGCCTCGTATACGGCTCCTGTATTCTTTTATTCCATCATCCGCTTTTCATAAACGCTGATGGAGCAAGCCAACCTGTATTTACATTCTCTATATTATACAAACCAAGCCCTTCAAACCAACTATTCGGCATCGCAAAACTTGATAAGGGGCTTCTCGAATTTCGCCACGAGTTCATTTTAATGAACTTAAAGGGTGGCTTATATTTCAGCTGCTTTAATCGTCGATGTAGCCGACTCGGCTTCTTCCACAAGTTAAGCTGTACTGCCCTTAATCTTCGTCTTGTCCAACCAGCTAGTTGTTTCAGCTCTCGTTTGCA
>NZ_AXWP01000094.1 GCF_000482725.1 Psychromonas arctica DSM 14288 | reverse complement strand
CATTCGTTTTTCCTGCAAAGGTGATCTTTTTTTTCTGGTAAATCAATTAGATCACGAATGAAGCACCTCTTCAACTCCTAAAGATCATACCTATGAACCTTGGCATTCTCCGGAAAAAATTGTGCCGCCAGTAAACTTTGCACTGCCAGATACTCATTGCCGACACGGTGGATATGAATTAATAAGGGTGAAGCACGTCTGGCGGTATTTTTTTCAGCAATTTCAATATTGACTGAGCCAGCACTGCTAAAGCGTACGTTATGGGGTACACCAAAAACCAATCTTCTGGGCTGTTTTGGCGTTTGGTTATCTCTTACAAAACGATACAGTTCGTCGTGGTCATCAGAAAAAATTTGTAATGCCGGTTGGGAGTTTACTTTATGCTCCCCTGAACTGTTTTCACCATATCCGCGATAACGCTGTTGTTTTTCACCGACTTCGTTTAAAACTTTAACTGGATCTGAGCCTACAACGGACACATCGGAATGGCTAAATGCACTAAAGGCGGTAAAGGGTGGCAACGCCGTTAAGTGCTCGGCTGAGGAAAAAAATGATTTTAACGCATTGATATATTCTTCTTTATTGCCGGGTAGGGTTAGTTGCTGCCCATTTTCTACAAGCTGTGTAATGCTTATCGAACCAAAACCTTTTCTTGCCCGAGCACCTAAATTACCTAACAGACCAAAAGCCAGCAGAGCTTTTTTGACCTGCTGAATTTGCTCTTGCGATACCATAGGTTTAAAACCTAACTGAATTTCAAAGCTGGCGCCTGATTTAATATAAGAGCGGGTTATTTCTTTATTTTTGAGACTATATAGGCCCATTCCCAGAAAATAACGACAGCCAGCAAAGGCGCCGACCTTATTGCCGTTCGTGTTTTTTGCCTGATCAGCCTCTTTTTTGATCACGTCACTCTCTTGAATGTTTTTACATATTCTTAAGAACACTAGGCTTTGTCCGACAGCGGTTTTAGGGGTGGCAGCCGCGCCAAAAAGCAGTTGCTCTGCCGCGTGCATGGCCTTTAGTGCTTGTGATTGCGAGCCAGCTTTTTGCCGGAATTGTGCATAATGAATAGCTCGCCACCAGAAACGTAGTGCACCCTTAATGGCCGTTGGCCTGATATCAAGAGCAGCAGAGTCAGATGAGTTATCGTAACCTGCAATAAACATGGGGGAACTAACTTCAAAGGTTGCATTAAGCGTATGCATGATACATAGGTATGATCTTTAGGAGTTGAAGAGGTGCTTCATTCGTGATCTAATTGATTTACCAGAAAAAAAAGATCACCTTTGCAGGAAAAACGAATGAAGCAACAACAAGATACCCGATTTTCGAGCGCTTTTGAACGATTTTTTTCAGCAGCAGAGCTTGATGCGCTTGGCAAGCAATCAGGCTTTATGAAGCGGCGGCGGCAGGTGACGCCACAGAAGTTTTGCATGGCGCTGGTCAGTGCGCTGGGTGCAGGAACAACGAATTCGATTGCCGATGTGCACCGGCAATTTAACCATATGCACTCAACGGACATAAAGCTTAAACCCTTTCATAAACAGTTGGTTAAAATGGCTGCTCCTGAATTTATGCGTGAAGTGTTTGAAAAGGCGCTGGCTCTGCATCTCCCTGATATGTTTGCTATCAGGAATAAATATCAGGACATGTTCAAGCGCATTATTTTACAAGATGGCACCAGTTTCGCTGTACATGACGACTTAATGTTCTATTTTCCAGGACGTTTTAATGAAAATAGTCCGGCAGCGGTTGAGTTACATGTCACTTATGACGTGTTTAAGGGGCAACCTGACGGTGTTAGTCTGACTGAGGACACGGCACCCGAGCGGGACTATTTGCCTTCACCCGCCTCTTTATCAGGCTGCTTATTTATGGCAGATGCAGGTTATTTTTCAAAAGCTTATATACAACAGCTTCAAGAAGCCTGCGCGTATTTTATTATGCGGATGTGTAACCGTGTTAATCCAATGGCGGTTTGTACTAAGACTCAGCAGATGAAGCCGCTGAAAACATGGTTAAAAGAATTACCCAATGCAGGTGTATTGGATTTAGATGTGCAGTGGCCGAATGGCCCGGTTTATCGTTGCGTTGCATTTGCAGCATTAGATCACAAAAAACGTCATGTATTGGTCTGCACTAACCTTGACCGTGAGCAGTTTCCTCCAGCTGTTGTGGGTGATTTTTATCGTGTTCGCTGGCAAATAGAATTATTATTCAAAGAGTGGAAGTCGATGAATAATTTAAATAAATTCGATACAGGTCATGCCACAATCGTTGAGACGTTAATTTGGGGTAGCTTGCTGGCAGCAACCTTAAAACGCTGGCTAATCAACGCGGCACAAAAGAAGTATAACCGGGTGTTGTCGCTTTTTACCGGAGCAAAAACTGCCCATATGTGGTGGATACCATTTTGCTTTGATATAGCCATGAGTCGTGGTACGGATTTAGCAAAAGCCATGAATAACGCGCTGGCATTTTTAGCGCAACATTGCCAACGGCAAAATGTTAAACGAGACCAAATAAGTGGCGTATATAAGCTGCTTAATAACACAAATAAATCATTGGGTTAGGTCGTTAAGGTCATACGTATGAGTATACTCATATAATAGAAGTTCACCCTTGCTGCAAAAGCCGCGAGAACCTAGAGGCTTTCCTAGAAAAAAACTTATGTAATTACCAAACTCAAAGCAACCTTTCGCCACTCAGTATCAAGGTGCTTGAAACAATGCTCTTATCATTTGATAACCTTATTAATAGACACGATTATGCTACAACGGTATCGAATTTACATTATTGGGCAAATCATTTAGAGGTCAGATAATAGATACTTATTCCAATTATCTTGTTAACTTTTCTACAAATGGAATTGAGCAGAATCGGTTTTCTCTTGTTAATCGGCCTCGCACTATCACTTAGCAAGTGCAACCGGTAATTCTTTTAAGTTTGTTGTGTAGCTCTTTGGCGCTAAATCATCTTTTGGCTTCCACGCTTGTTTAAAACCCTGGACACCGAATCTAATGACATTGTTACCGAATTTACTATTTATTTCATCGCTTACGGTAGTCTTTTTATTTACGTTTGAAATGCCCGAATCATTAAACAGATTAAGTTGCTGGTGGTCATTCTTTGATAATAGCTGGTTGAAGATCACACCAACTTTTTTGAAAAGATAACCCTCCTGGTAAATTTTTTCCAAAGCAAACATAGCATATCTGATTAAGACGTCCGAGTCTGCGCTATGAAAAGGCAATTTCACTTCAATGCTTTTACGAAATTGTGGCTGAGACTGCCTAAACACATCCGTTGAAACAAAAATAGTCAGGCTATTGGTGAACAACTCAAGCCGGCGTAACTTACCTGCTCCAGTAGAAACATGTGACGATAGAGCACTTTTAAGCTCATTTAAATCTGTTACAAGCTTACCCATGCTTTTTGAAACACAAATGCTATCGCGGCCTTCGTTTAGGTCCTTTAGCTCCACGGCATTAACCCCATTCAGCTCTTGTATAGTTCGAGATAAAACAACACCGAATTTTCGTTTTGCTTCTACTATATTGAAATTTTTTAATTCCAATCCAGTATTTATACCAAGTGCAGTAAGCTTATCTGCCGTTTTTGAACCGACTCCCCATATATCACTTGCTTTTACCCTTTGAAGAACCCAATCAACCTTTACGGGGGTATCGAGTACAGCTACACCATTGGTTTTAGCTTTCCATGCATTGAGTTTAGCTGCGTGAGAAGCTAATTTAGCAAGTGTTTTCGTATGAGCGACACCGACACCAACACCAATGCCCAAGTTCTTAGCTAACGTATTTTTAATATGTAAAGCGTATGATTTAGCGTTGGGCGCCATAGTCGAGTCAATATGGCCAAAGCTTTCATCAATTGAGTACCGGTGACAGTCAAATAGTAGCTCTTCTAGCTCAGTGTGAAACCGATTGCTCATATCACCAAACAATGTGAAGTTACTGCCCCATACGTGGCCATTGCTGTTGTGAAGTGTTTCTTTTACCTTAAAATATGGCTCACCCATTTTTATGCCGAGCGCTTTCATGGGTTGATTTCGCGCTATAACATTGCCTTGGTTTGAACTTAATACACCGAGCGGCGTAGTATTAATATCGTATTGAGGATTGAAAAGCTGAATAAATGAAACATATGCAGCGTTTATATCACACAGAACCCACATCAAAAAATACTTATAGCGCTAGTGACAACGCCCCAAATAACATTTTCATCCCAATTATTTTCACCATCAAAATCAACAACGATTGGCTTGTATTCTGAGTTCGAGCTTAGAAATAATACTCTGTTATTTTCCGGCTCTAACTTTAAACGCTTAACAACGAATTCATTATCAATAGTCGCAAGCACTATTCGCCCGGTAGTGGCCTTGATGGACTTATCAACCACAATGGGGTTCTAGGGATTTTCCCCTCTAAAAAGACATAATCCTCTGTAGACCACACCAATAAATGGCTGCGGAGGTGGGTTACTACTTATAAGTGTGGCAAATTAGGTAAATATCGTACATTTAATACGGAACAGCCCTGATATGGCCATCAAAAACGAAATTACTATTCTCACGAGAGCAGAACAGGCAGATCTTTATTCCCCACCCATTTTTTCAATCGAAGAACAACGTCTGTACTTTTCTCTGAACGATGCGGAATTGGCAGTTTTTCGGTCAATTCGTCTCAGAGCTCATAGATGTTACTTTGTCGCGATTTTGGGATACTTCAAATCAAAGCCCGTCATCCTAGATATCGCTTACTCGCAGGTTTCTAAGGATTTAATGTTCATCAGTAAAGAGCTGCTTGGCGGCAAGGGGCTCAGACCATTCACTCCCTCACAAAAACAAAAAGATCGACTCTACGCAAAAGTATTAGACCTTGCTGGTTATCACAAATGGGACGAAAGTCAGCACTTCAATTCTCTTTTCGACCACCT
>NZ_AXWP01000093.1 GCF_000482725.1 Psychromonas arctica DSM 14288 | reverse complement strand
TTCTCTATTAGGGTCACTTGATGGTGGCTTACTACTATTACGACTGTTGAGGCCGAGACGCTGACAAAGCAAATTAACGATAAGCAGTAATAAATCTAACGTTGTGCGCATAGAAGGCGATAATGTTTTATCGGCTTCTATCTGTTGTTTTATCTTTTCGACATTACTCTCAATATCGAGACCACTTACTTTCATTTTGCCTCATCATAGGAATAGGAAGAAAGTAGTTAGAGTAACGACTAAAAAGGATCAATCAAGTTGATCCTTTTTGATCTTCTATAAACTATCAAAAATGTGAATTAGGTGCTGAGTAGTTACAATTTATGTTGATGTAACCATTTATTCAATCCAGAAATACTGAATGAGATACCCCAGCTTTCAAAAATGTAATCAATGATTTGATAAGAATATCGATAAGTATTTTCTGATAAATGTAGTATTAAGGTTTCTGTTTGAGCAACGGATAAATAACCTGCAGAACCACCATTTTCAGGCTTTAGTTTGCCAGTCGCAAGATACTCATTAATATGTCGAGTAACGCTTGTGTCGTGGATAAGCAGCGCTTCTGCAATCTGACGAGTAGACCAACCATTTGAATAGTGAATAATTGCTTTAATGCGGTCACAAACTCGCTTGTCACGGGTAGAGTGATGCAACTGCATTAATTTATGTTTCTGGTCGGAAGTGAGGTTGATTTTTTGTATTGAGGTAGCATGATCCTCATTAGACAAAAAATCAAGCATCTTCATTGATCACGGGTATATTACTTATCTTTGGGTGATGGTAAGTCATGACATATTCTATAAAAAACCTCGACCATTTAGGCTTAGTTGCTGGCATGTGTAAAGAAATTGGTGTTGCAAAGCTTATTGATCAAGCACATCCCAAACAGAGCAAAGACAAGAAAATATCTTATGGTCAACTTGTCGAAGCAATGATTCTAAACGGCCTTGGTTTTACTGGTCGTACATTGCATATGTATCCAGAATATTTTGCTGACAAACCTGTAGAGCGCCTTCTTGGAGAGGGAATAAAGGCTGAGCATATCAATGATGATGCTTTAGGCCGTTGCCTCGATCAACTCTATGAGACGGGTGTTTCTGAGCTTTATCAAACCTTATCTGCACGTGTTATTGACCATTTAAAACTGCCTTGTGAAGGATTGAATTTGGATTCTACCAGTATCCATGTCGATGGCCGTTATGATAACAATGACGATGATCCGAAGACGATTAAACTAGTACGTGGCTACAGTCGAGATCACCGCCCGGAATTAAACCAGGTAGTCATTAATCTGATCACCGAAAATAAAGCAGGGATCCCTGTTTACATGCAAGCTGCGAGCGGTAATATCAATGATAATGAAGGCTTCAAAAACATTGTAAAAAACCACTTAAGCAGTCTCAATGCTGCTCAACAATGTAGCCATTTCATTGGCGATGCTGCCTTATATACAGCAGAGACTATTCAATCACTTAATGAGCAAGGCCGATTGTTTATATCCCGCGCACCGCAAAAACTAACGTTAGTTAAATCGGCAATCGCAGAGCAAGAGAATCACGCATTCATCGCATTAGAGAACGGCTATAGCGGTGTATGGCTCGACTCGGATTATGGTGGTGTAAAGCAGCGCTGGCTATTATTACGTAGTGAGCAAGCAATGAAACGAGAGCAATACACGTTAGATAAGCGCATGCTTAAAGATTCAACCACTTCACTAAAGTCATTTAAAAAATTAACACGTGAGCGCTATTCATGTGCATTAGATGCGCGTAAGTCATTAAATAAATGGATTCAAAAGCAAGGTTATACAGAAATAAGCGATATCGAGGTGATTGAGCACGTAGCTTACAAGCAAAGTGGTCGCCCGAAGCAAGGACAGCAAGCCGATAGGCATGAGTATCAAATAACAGGTCAGGTTTATTGTTCACTAACAGAACGGCAAGCGCGTTTACAAGAAAAAGGCATGTTCATGTTAGCGACAAATGATTTTAGCGAAACATTGGCAATGGAAAAAATGCTTGGACTTTACAAGTCACAGCAAAGTGTCGAAAAAGGTTTTCGTTTTTTAAAAAGTCCTGATTTTTTAACATCTTCGTTATATTTAAAAAAGCCAGAGCGCATTGAAGCGTTATTAATGATTATGACGTGTTGCCTCATGGTATATGCAGCATTAGAGCATAAAATAAGGGAAGAGCTTAAAACGCAATCGGCCTATTTCCCAGACTTAAAATACAAGCCAACTCAAAGCCCGACAGCTCGTTGGGTGTTTTTTTGCTTTCAAGGACTGCATGTATTAACCATCTCGCAGGATAAAGAGTTGGTGATAAATTTAAAAGAGAGGAATAGCATCATTATTGATTGTCTGGGGCCAATATATCAAAAAATTTATTCTTGAAAATGCGAGAGTTTATTCCTGAAACGGATGCGGAATGTCGGATTAAATAATTGATTTGTTATTTGCGATTTTTATTATAGGTTTTAAACAATAATGTCATACAAAAACCGTTGAAAACTCGGCACTCTTTACAAAATAAAATTTAAATAAAAAAATTACAATAACTTAATCAAAAACACAAAAAATAAGATCAAAGTAACCTTTTCTACGAGCATTACCCCGTCAGATATCAAATAAGTTCCTACACTTAATTAATTACCATTAAACTCACTTACAAGGTCCAATATTATGAACTCGATCAAAAACAAGTATACAGCCTATTTCATTATATTTATGGTTGTAATTATGACGCTAACTAATATCGGAGTGAATACTTGGATCTCTCCTAAATTAGTTGAGTCTGCGGAAAAAGGGATACATAAATCTCTGATTAATGCATCTGAAAGCATTTTAGCAAAACTAAAGAAAGTAGAAGCACAACAAAAAAGTATTACTCAACTTGTTCCAAATTTATCTAGTGAACAAATTGATCTATTACTACCATCCTTGGTAGATCAATATGGAGACAGCACTGTTTTTGGTGGTGGAATTTGGCCTATGCCTGACCAACGAGAAACAGGTCGGAAAAAATTCAGTTCATTTGTTCACCGTGATAGCGCCAATAAATTAATTGTAAATGATTATTGGAATACTGCTGACGCGCCTAATTATTATGAACAGCCTTGGCATCGCAGTGGTCAAAATGCACCTAAAGGTGAATGTGTTTGGGCTGCTGCTTACAAAGACTCTGCAAGTGTAGAAGCACGTACTAACTGTAGTATGGGCATTTATAAAGACGGTAATCTATATGGTGCAGCGACTATTGATGTTACGTTAGGGTTCTTCAATAAACTTGCAGAGGAGTTAGAGAAAGAATTCAATGGTTACATTCTGGTTGTAGAACCCAAAGATGGCAAGATCCTTAATAATTCATCTGCAATGACAGGCGAGTTATTGTTAAAAACAACCGCTGAGTTACGTAATAGCTCAACTTTCATTAATGCAGTTGATGCTAATTTACAAAATCAAGAATCAACTAAGCATATTAGCTACATAGATGAAAATAATGAAGAACACGCACTTTACTTTCAACCATTAGAAGGAACACCTTGGATTATTGCACTAGCACTGCCGGCTGAATCATTACATAAGACAGAAGGTATCATTCTTAATATATTAGCAATGATTCAAGTACCATTGATGTTCGCGATTATATTTTTCTGCTACATTAACTTTACTCGCCTTACTCAACGTTTAATTGTATTAAGAAGAAATATTGATCAACTATCAGAGGGTAATGCAGATCTTACTGCACGTATTAATAGTACTGACAAAGATGAAGTTGGAGATATCGCTAAATCGGTCGACCATTTCATTCTTTACCTGCATAAACTAATGGTTTCGGTAAGCGATTCATCCGTAATGATCTCTGGATCACTGAGTCAGCTAGAGCTTCAGACACAGACCACCAATGATGTAATTTCAAGTCACTCTAGAGAAACTGAACAAGCAGTAACCGCGATGGAAGAGATGAGTACAACAGCAAATGTTGTGGCTTCGAATGCATCTGAAGCAGCTACAGCAACTCAGCAGATGAACAATTCAGTTTCCCAATCAAAACTAACAGTAGTTAAAGCATCGCATAATGTTCAAATATTACTAGAGGATGTGGAGCAGACGGTAGGTAATATTGAAAATATGGCACAAAACACGCAACAAATAAGTGCTGTGTTAACCGTAATAGGAGCCATTGCTGAACAAACGAACTTACTAGCGTTAAATGCAGCCATTGAAGCTGCACGAGCAGGTGAACAAGGTCGAGGTTTTGCAGTGGTAGCAGACGAAGTCCGTGCACTTGCTGCGAGAACTCAAAATAGCACATCAGAAATAAGCTCTATGTTAAATAATTTGAATACGGGTGTGAACTCAGTTGTTGAGGCGATGGATAAAACTAAGCAACGTTGTATTACTACTGCTGAAGACACCCAAGAAGTAAACTTGAGTTTAGATAGCATGGTAACGGATATCGGCACCATCAGTGAACTCACGGTTCAAATTGCGACGGCAGCGGAAGAGCAAAGCACTGTTAGTAAAGAAGTAACCCATAATATGACGCAAATTCAATCTATAGTGACTGAACTGGCAAACAATGCACAACAAACAGGAGCAACAACACAAGAGCTAAGTTCAATGAATACAGAGCTGAAAGAAGTAGTTGGTAAGTTTAAATTATAATATTTAATCTCTAAATTAAAAGCCTTTCCTACACTATGCAGGCAAGGCTTTTTTATAAAGAAAATATGAACCGGTACTATCATAGTAAATGAACTTATACCATTCCGCCTAATTATATGATCTAATGTATTCATTATTATTAACTGATTATATTCTTTTGGTGACCTATGAAAAAACATGACTTTTCAGAATTGGCTAAAACACATAAAAGTGTTCGTATGAGACTACGTTATTCTGCATTAGCACACTTTCAAGAAGGCAGCTCTCGTACCGATATCGCTAAGTTTCTTAAAGTGAGTCGTACTAGTGTTAATAAATGGATATCTCAATATCATCAAAATGGATTGGCTGGATTAGTTGATAAAAAGACAACCGGTCGTCCCTTTCGATTATCTGAAGCACAATCACTTCAACTAATTGAATATATTAATGAAAATACAAAAAAT
>NZ_AXWP01000092.1 GCF_000482725.1 Psychromonas arctica DSM 14288 | reverse complement strand
GCTGGTTGGACAAGACGAAGATTAAGGGCAGTACAGCTTAACTTGTGGAAGAAGCCGAGTCGGCTACATCGACGATTAAAGCAGCTGAAATATAAGCCACCCTTTAAGTTCATTAAAATGAACTCGTGGCGAAATTCGAGAAGCCCCTTATCAAGTTTTGCGATGCCGAATAGTTGGTTTGAAGGGCTTGGTTTGTATAATATAGAGAATGTAAATACAGGTTGGCTTGCTCCATCAGCGTTTATGAAAAGCGGATGATGGAATAAAAGAATACAGGAGCCGTATACGAGGCCCGTACGTACGGTTCTGTGAGAGGGATGAGGCAAAAGCCTCACCCTACTCGATATGCCTGATAATAAATTATCTAACAGAAAAAGTGCTGATTTTTATCAAAAAGTAGCAAATAGTAAGCGCTTGATTTAGCGATCTTAGGCTATTAGTATTGGCTAACATTCGATTTAAATACTGTAATAATCTGCGCTATTTTGATGTTTATTTTTACGTTGAGTTTTATTCCTGAATCTAACAATGAATAATTAAGTAGCAAAGATAACCGCATACATAACGGTGCAAGTTCAGGTTGAGTCTTTAAATCGTTTGATATAATGGAGCGAATGCCACTTGTCTAATGTTACAATTGTTAAGTGCTTAACATATCGTACATTTTAATTATACGATATGTTGTAGCTTGGGTAATATGTCGCACGTTAAATCAGTGTTATACCGGTTGTATTAAATATACGTTTTAAATTTTTACGCGGAAAGAGAGTTTAGTTTGAGGTGTAGGTTACTATAAGTGAGTATTCCTTTTATTAAAGTTATCACCAAAAAGTAAACTATTTTAACAACTAAAATAGCGTATTAAATTGTTACAATTAGTATTAGCTCATATTAGTATCATGAGTAATTCTTTACTCATACGGAGAAGTTTAGTGATAAATATCCTGCTGGTCGATGACCATGAATTAGTTCGTACAGGGATAAGCCGTATCATTGATGATGTTCGAGGCATGAAAGTAATTGGCGAAGCTGAAAGCGGAGAAGACGCTGTTAAGTGGTGCCGTAGTAATGAGCCAGATGTAATTTTAATGGATATTAATATGCCAGGTATTGGCGGACTTGATGCGATGCATAAAATTTTGCGCATCAATGAAGATATTAAAATCATTATGCTAACCATGCATACTGAAAATCCATTTCCAACCAAAGTAATGCAAGCAGGTGCAGCTGGTTATTTAAGTAAAGGTGCTTGCCCTGAGGAAGTGTTAAATGCAATTCGTATTGTGCATTCAGGACAGCGTTATTTAACGCCTGAAATTGCACAACAAATGGCATTATCACAGTTGTCACCTAATGATGAAGATCCATTTCGTGTGTTGTCTGAGCGCGAACTACAGATCATGATCATGATCACCAAGGGACAGCGTGTTGTTGATATCTCTGAGCAATTAAGTCTCAGCCCTAAAACTATCAATAGTTACCGCTATCGTCTATTTGATAAATTAGGAGTACATGGAGATGTAGAGTTGACTCATTTGGCTATTCGTTATGGAATGCTGGATGCGGATACGCTATAAACAAATACTTTGTTAAAAAATACAAAAAGCACCTTATATTAAGGTGCTTTTTTATATCCTCAGTTTACACTTAATCAACGACTAAACTTTACCGGTGAGCGACATTCTGCTTATGAGCAAATTTAATTCAGATGCATTTTTAAAAACAGTGACCACTGAACCCGGTGTGTACCGTATGTTCGATGATAAAGATCAAATCATCTATATTGGTAAAGCTAAAAATCTTAAAAAACGCTTAAGTAGTTATTTCAGCCTAACTCAAAAACACCCTAAAACATTGGCGTTAGTAAGTCATATTGTTCGTATAGAAGTCACTATCACGCATACCGAAACGGAAGCGTTGATCCTTGAGCATAACTTCATCAAGCAGCACAAACCTAAATATAATGTGCTGTTACGTGATGATAAATCTTACCCTTATTTATTTTTAAGCGACCATAAGCATCCGCAGCTAACCCTAGTGCGTTCGCAAAATAAAAAACGTAAAGGTACTTACTTCGGTCCTTATCCTAGCGGTGGGGCAGTACGAGAAAGCTTACATTTAATGCAAAAACTGTTTCCTATTCGTCAGTGTGAGGATAGTTATTATAAAAACCGTTCTCGTCCTTGTTTACAATATCAATTAAAGCGTTGTTTAGGGCCCTGTGTGAATGCTATGCCTGAGCAGGAGTATGCACATCAAGTCGATTTGGCGACCGCTTTCCTACAGGGTAAAAGTCAGCATGTAATTGAAGAATTAGTGACTGAGATGGAGTCTGCGAGCCAAGCATTAGAGTTTGAAAAAGCAGCCGTAAGACGCGACCAAATTCAATCCTTGAAAAAAGTACAAGAGCAACAGTGGGTGAGCGGCGAAGTTGAACAATTAGATGTATTAGGTTTTAGCTATCAACATGGTGTTGCCAGTATTCATATGTTATTTGTTCGACAGGGGCGTGTATTAGGTAGTCGTAATTATTTCCCTAAAGTGCCAAAAAATAGTTCTGAAGAAGAAGTGCTCAGTAGCTTTTTGAGTCAATTTTATTTATCTGGCCAAAATGGTCGTGCCATTCCCCGTGAAATATTATTAAGTGATGATTTTACTGATCGAGAAATTTTTGAGGAGCTGTTCTCAGAACATAGTGGCTATAAAACTAAACTTAAAATTGTGATGCGTGGCGAGCGCTTACGCTTTACTAAATTAGCTAAAACTAATGCTAATGTGGCCTTAAGCACGCACTTAAGTCAGCAAAAATCCATTCTACAACGTTATAACTTACTCGAAGAAAAACTAGAGCTGACCGAGCCTATTCAACGTATGGAATGTTACGATATTTCACATATGATGGGTGAAAAAACAGTGGCTTCCTGTGTTGTCTTTAACCGTGAAGGAGCTAAAAAATCTGATTACCGTCGCTTTAATATTACTGGAATCACTCCTGGGGATGATTACGCGGCAATGGGGCAAGTATTAGCACGTCGCTTTAAAGATTTACAAAGTGCAGAAACAACGCCTGATATTATCTTTATTGACGGTGGTTTAGGGCAATTGAGTCAAGCTGAAACGATTGTTAGTTCACTGGAGCATAACTTCCCGGATAAATACCCGCTGTTGATTGGTATCGCTAAAGGTGTTGCACGCAAAGCGGGTGAAGAAACACTTATTTTGGCTGACAGCCATGAAATATTAGAAATAGACAGTGCTTCTCCTGCCTTACACTTGATTCAACAGATTCGAGATGAGTCGCATCGCTTTGCTATCATGGGGCATCGTCAGCAACGAGATAAAGTAAGGCGGACGAGTACGCTAGAAGGGATTGCTGGTGTAGGCGCTAAACGACGCCAAATGCTACTCAATCATTTCGGCGGTTTACAGGGCGTAAAATCTGCCAGTATTGATGAGTTAGCCAAATTAAATGGAATAAGCAAAAGTTTGGCCGAAACGATTCATGAGGTTTTGCATCATTAGCATTGCTTGCGTACAAGTGAGTTGTCATAAGCGATACTCGCTTTAAAAGTTTATAAGATTAAGTGAGGGCAATCCAGCTCGCTTCTTCTCACTTTAATAGGTAATGCTTAAAGATTAACTGGACTTAACTCTTACCTATTAATTAACAGCTTTTAACCTTTGAACATCATTTTGCAATGTCATTGCGATACACTTCAATGAAAATAATGGTATTGGTTTCTTAAATGATATTTGAGCGTCATTAATGAGTGCATTGTATTAACAGCTCTGTATTTTTTGATCTATCTCTCTTTATCAAGGCAGATGTAGGTGATTCATTTTGTAAGCTGAAATATATTGCTATTAATTGCCTACTTTATGAGTTAAGCATTTGCAAATGTAAACCATAAAATGCAAAAATAAGCTGGCTTACCTTAAAGGATATTTTAATGCTCAACATTCCCAATTTATTGACCTGTTTTCGAATTCTTCTGATCCCTGTATTTGTAGTTATTTTTTATCTACCGATATCTTGGTCAGCACCCCTTGCCACGTTTATTTTTTGGTTAGCAGGCATAACTGATTGGTTAGATGGTTATTTAGCACGTCGTTTAAATCAACAAACTCCCTTTGGCGCATTTTTAGATCCCGTCGCAGATAAAATTATGGTAGCCGTTGCGTTAGTGATGATTGTTGAACATTATTCGGTTATCTGGATAACTGTACCTGCAATGATTATGATTTGTCGCGAGATTATTATTTCTGCATTACGTGAATGGATGGCTGAATTGGGTGAGCGAGCAAGTGTCGCTGTTTCATCTATTGGTAAAGTTAAAACCGCATCGCAAATGTTGGCATTGTTTTTGTTAATTTGGCAACATTCGGTAGAAATGGAATGGGTAGGCTTTACTTTCTTATATGTAGCAACAGCATTAACGCTATGGTCAATGATTGTTTATCTTGCTGCTGCTTGGCCGTTACTTAAAAAGAGTAATGAGCTGTAAATTGCTGAATATGTAAACGCTTCGTCTAAAAAAACGTCGAACGAGTTAAAAGAAGTAAAAAAGTCGATAATATCTATTGACTCATTGTGAAGAATCATTAGAATGCGCACACATCGAGAGGGGAAACAGTTTCTGCTTCTTCTTGAGATAAACATAGTGATGCGGTACTAGCTCAGTTGGTAGAGCACGACCTTGCCAAGGTCGGGGTCACGAGTTCGAGTCTCGTGTACCGCTCCAAACTACATTTTAAAACTAAAACTAAAGCTAAATATGAAGCGGTACTAGCTCAGTTGGTAGAGCACGACCTTGCCAAGGTCGGGGTCACGAGTTCGAGTCTCGTGTACCGCTCCAAATGTTTTGGCGGAATGGCAGAGTGGCCATGCAGTGGATTGCAAATCCATCCACCTCGGTTCGACTCCGGGTTCCGCCTCCATTACAATCTTTGCCCGGGTGGTGAAATCGGTAGACACAAGGGATTTAAAATCCCTCGACTTATGGTCGTGACGGTTCAAGTCCGTCTCCGGGCACCAATTTCATAAAATAACCAGCTTATAGCTGGTTTTTTTATATCTAAAATTTGAGTTTCAGTTTATAAGCGTTTAAGTTATATCAAGCTGAATAAAATCGGGATTTTGTAAACTCTGATAATAAAATCCTCGCATCTAATTCTGGTCGTGACGGTTCAAGTCCGTCTCCGGGCACCAATTTCATAAAAGAACCAGCTTATAGCTGGTTTTTTTATATCTAAAATTTGAGTTTCAGTTTATAAGCGTTTAAGTTATATCAAGCTGAATAAAATCGGGATTTTGTAAACTCTGATAATAAAATCCCCGCATCTAATTCTGGTCGTGACGGTTCAAGTCCGTCTCCGGGCACCAATTTCATAAAAGAACCAGCTTATAGCTGGTTTTTTTGTTTGCCCAGCAAAGCTGGCAAACCCGCTCACTTGCAAGAAAGTGAGATCACCCTGATTGAGGGGAAGATAATCCGAATGGCAAGGGCGTCACTGGCTAACGGTGGGGTCTGAAGGAAGCCATAGGAAGTTAGAAGTACACAACTAACCGTAACCTGTTTCGGCAGTGTTGGTGGATAAGCGTCCAAAATAGCGCGAAGTCCAATACTCAGTCAGACCAACACTGTGTTTGAGGGTGGTCATTTCTAACAGGGAGTCAGTGTAATAACTGGGGAAGCCTGGCACTGTATCCAAGCATTTGTTTGGACATATTATCTCAAGAGGTGA
>NZ_AXWP01000091.1 GCF_000482725.1 Psychromonas arctica DSM 14288 | reverse complement strand
AACCTTGAGTCACCTCTTGAGATAATATGTCCAAACAAATGCTTGGATACAGTGCCAGGCTTCCCCAGTTATTACACTGACTCCCTGTTAGAAATGACCACCCTCAAACACAGTGTTGGTCTGACTGAGTATTGGACTTCGCGCTATTTTGGACGCTTATCCACCAACACTGCCGAAACAGGTTACGGTTAGTTGTGTACTTCTAACTTCCTATGGCTTCCTTCAGACCCCACCGTTAGCCAGTGACGCCCTTGCCATTCGGATTATCTTCCCCTCAATCAGGGTGATCTCACTTTCTTGCAAGTGAGCGGGTTTGCCAGCTTTGCTGGGCAAACAAAAAAAGTAAGCCAAAACTTACTTTTAAAATATACTCGCTAATAATGACAAATTTATGATCTATCAACCATCAATAAGTATTAAATTTGTAGAGGTTGGCTTAGCAGCAAAGGTTAACCCTTCTCTATAACAAAGGTTAGCTTGCTCCTGCTTGCCTTCTTGTTCTAAAAGCGAAGCGAGTAATTTATAATCCGCAATATTTGGAAGCGATTTAAGACTTTCAGTCAAATGCTCAATAGCAGCTTCATTATGTCCTTCTTTTAGCTTTAAGTGCGCTAAAGCCTGATGGATATAATCGACATGTGCTGATTTCTTTAACTGCTTCTCAAGAAACATAATAATAGGATAATAATCGGTTGCTTGTATTTTTTGTAAATAAGGTAATAACGGCAATGAGAATTGACGATGCAATTTATCTAACAAAAACTCTTGTGCAACTTTTCCTCGATCATGTTCAACTAATGCGGCTAGCATCGCTTCTTGATAACTCAATTCTTTACGCATCCAACGAGCAACATCTTTATGCCAATAGTCATTAAGTAGCTGCCCACTCTCCTGTGCTAGTTGCTTAAATAATTGTTGATGCGCATGAAGCTCTAACTCGGCAAACTGTTGATCATTTAAGCCTGTTAATTTTCGTTGAGCATTAATTAATGTAATCAACTCTTGCCATTGATTAAGCGCTGGATATAGTGTCATATAGTGCTGTAACACTTGTTTATTCTTAGGGAAGTTTTGATTTAACTCGTTTAATGTTGCAGATGCGTTTTCATATTGTTTTGCATCAAGCTGTAACTCTGCCCAAACAAGTCCAACAGCTAATTTACAACCTGGGTGTGTATTAGCTAATTGTAAGTAATCATCACGTTGATTAAAGTCACCATTTTTGTGAGATGCACGAGCAGCTGCAATATAAGTCAATGCGGGTGCTTCACTTCGAGAGGCGGATTTAGATAATAACTTTTGAGCCTGTTTAGTATTTCCTTCTAACAAAGCAAGCATACCTAATAAACTATTTTTTTGTGCTTTACGTGTTTTACGTTGCCCAAACCACCCACGAGTAACACTGCTCATAGAAAGTAGTTTACGTAATATCCACTCCACAAAAAGCAGTAAAAAGTAAAAAATAACCGCAATAAGTGCCGCATTGATTATTGTTGTTTCATAGGTTGTATAGCTATCAAATGAAATTAAAATATAACCTTTATAAGCACTTATTTCAGGCGCAAAGATTAATGCGGCTAATAAGATAAGAACAATAATTAAAACTCGAATCATAATAATTACTCCGCACTTTCAATAGTAAATGACTTGCTAATGCGTTGTTTAAGAATACGAGAAAGCAACGGCGCACTTTTGAATTGATCTGGGTAAGTAATAGCAACTTTTTGCTTACTAAGTCTTTTAATTGAAGTGTGGAATTGTTCAGTTCCTTTATCTTCCATATCGTAATAAAGCTCGATTAGCTTCATTGCATTTGTCATAGACATATCGTAAATATCTTGCTGCTCTCTATAAACTGCGAATTCAGCTTTTGCGAGGTGATTTCTTAAATTTTCTTTTAAGTACCAAGCTTGCTCAGGCGCTAATAAAGCTTCAACAGGTTTGTCTCGATGAGAGATAACGATAAAACTAGCAACAAAATCATCCCAAGACTGGTTAATGTTTTGCTCCCAATCAGCGACATCTGAAGAGACTGCACCATCGGTTTCTTTATTTACTTCAGGCATATCCAAACCAACCATCACAAGTTGGTCAATACGTCGTTCTAAACTTGATAAAGCCAATACTACGCTATCAGGATCGCGTTGTGGTAAAGCTTCCAACATATTAATATCTTCAAGTACGGCGCGTCGTAATGGATTTAGACTTGGATCTCCCATTTCAACAATACGTTGATCAGCTGCATTTAACAGAGAAGTAGCAGTGGTCACATCATGTTCGAGCCATAATTTCCGTCCTGATAAATTGATCAAGTATTCCACTTCAGACAAGATCCAATCACTTGGATGACGAATATTTGTTTCCGCCATATTACGTTGTAACGCTTGCATGTCCGAACTAAATAATTTGCTTTTATTCTGTGCATCTAGCAACTGAATATTTAATTGTTCAACTTGTGTTTTAAAGCTATTATTTAATGATTTGCTTTGTTGAAATTGTTTGTCTTGCTGTTCCACTTGTTCTGCTAGTTGACTAGCTAACACTTCAATTTTTTCTTTGTATACATTGTTATTCACTGAGTTATTCTTATAAAGATACCAACCAAATACAATGATAAATAAAGACAGTAAAATAGAAATAACAACGAGGATCGCAACAAGTCGAGAGGACTTTTTGGGTTTATCATTGACAACTTCAGGCTCAACAGTCGCCGATATATTTTGAGTTTCAGTATTAGTATCAGTCATAACTTTCCTATTTAAAAACTAACGGGCTATACAGTTGCCATCATCTGCTTTGAAAAATTCTACTAGTTGCTCGGTACGTAGACTTGGTAAAAGAACAACATCTTTCGCACCTAACAAGGTAGCTTCCTCAGCGACTCGTTGGCTTGGAACATAAAAAACCAAACCCAATAACCAATCTTTATGATTCATTGGTACCAAAGCAAATAATTGATTTAAAATCTCTACACTACTGATAATAACACCATTTATACAGGCTTGTTGCCAATTATTAGCTAATTCGTGACCATCCAATACAATCTTGACACGTTTATATGTTTGTAAAAAATCTACTTTTGCACCACGTTCAATGAGGGCATTTTCTAATAACTCCCTTCCACCTTCACCACGTAAGATTAAAATATGCTTATTTTTAATTGATTGTAGTGCTGCCAGCTCTAATAAACCTTCACTATCAAATCTTGTTAAAGGACACATCACATCTTGCTTTGTCACTTCGCTCAATTGTATCTGTGTCGATTTACCAACAGCTAAATAAGTTGCTTTTGGCCAGTCATCATTAATTTGTTGTTGTGCATATTTAACAGCATTACCACTGACCACAATCACCAAGTCATAATAACCGCTTAAAAATATATCGAGAGCCTGACGCTCTTTTAATAGTGTTGTCATTAACAGAGGTTGAGCAATCGCAAAGCAATCAACATGACTTAAACGTTCAACCAACTCCTGTGCATGAGGTGCAAAACGAGTCACTAAAAGTCGTGGAGCAGGTTTCACTTATAAACTTCACTTAGAATTTCTTTTGCGCCAGCATCTAACAATTGCAGTGCTAATTGCTCACCTAACAGATGTGCATCATCAATATGCCCAATTAATTCTTTTCTAATGATATTCTTACCGTCAACACTGCCAACTAAACCACGTAAAAACACTTGGTCTTCTCCTTTTAACAAAGCAAAACTACCAATAGGAACTTGGCAGCCACCTTCAAGTGCTAAGTTCATTGCTCGTTCAGCAGTGACACGAATTCGAGTATCACGATGTTCTAATGGCGCAAGCAAAGCAATTGTCTCTGCATCATCTAGTCGACATTCGATACCAACTGCTCCTTGGCCAACAGCCGGTAAGCTAACTTCCGGTTCTATATAACTAGCAATACGCGACGCCATCTCTAAACGAATTAAACCAGCAGCAGCAAGAATAATCGCATCATATTCACCGTCATCTAGCTTACGCAAACGCGTGTTGACATTACCACGTAAGTCTTTAATTTTTATATCAGGTCTTAATTCACTAATTTGACATTGGCGTCTTAGACTACAAGTACCAACGATAGCGCCTTTGGGTAAATCAGATAATTGTTTGTAGTTATTAGAAACAAAAGCATCACGAGGATCTTCACGCTCACAAATAGTGGTTAACCCCAAACCTTTTGGAAAATCTACAGGAACATCTTTCATCGAATGCACAGCAATATCAGCACGCTTCTCAAGCATAGCGACTTCCAATTCTTTAACAAATAAACCTTTTCCACCGACTTTAGCTAATGGCGTATCTAAAATAATATCGCCCTTTGTTTTCATTGGTAATAATTCAACAGTTAAATCTTGATGATGCTTCAATAATTCGGCTTTAACAAAATTAGCCTGCCACATTGCTAATGGACTATGACGAGTTGCAATACGGATAATTTTTTTAGACATGATAATTTCTCTAACAAAGGGAGTTTTTATGCTATCAAAAACAAAACAATGATCCAGAGAAATATTTGATAATACGCCAAAGTTCGAGTTAAAGCATAAATTCTCTAACCTTGTTCAGTTAATTAATGCAATTGATACCCTAATTTAGCCAATGGTCAATATTCTTGGGGGGTAAGACTTATAGGTATTTGATGGCGATTTTCTGAGCAAGTATGCAGATTGATAAAATTCGAATCATTGGAATAGCGGTGATTAAGCTGTTGACGATGGAAAGTCGTCGCGAAACGTTTGAAAACTTAAAAGGATTGACCACCAAAAGCCCTAAACGAAAAAATCCCTGCTGACATAAGTCAACAGGGATTGTTCTGAATACTATGCAAGCTTGGCGATGGGTCGAGATTGCTCATGACCCATCGCTGTCGCGATATCACCAGGGCACACAGAACTTAGCCCGCTCATAAGACGATGCTGACCGCATCATTCCCCCCTATCTATCGCACTAAAGGATGGCCACTGCGCGGCGCTTTATTTATCCCCTGCTCAAGCAGGACATCACCACCAAAAGCCCTAATCGAAAAAAACCCTGTAGACAGAGTCTACAGGGATTGTTCTGAATACTATGCCAGCTTGGCGATGGAATGGTCGTCGCAGAGCTCCTCCTCTCGTCAACCTTGCCTGTCGGTAAACTCGCCCTACTTTCTGCGTAGCTCATAAATCAACACAATTATCGAGTAGGGTGAGGCTTTTGCCTCATCCCTCTCACAGAACCGTACGTACGGGCCTCGTATACGGCTCCTGTATTCTTTTATTCCATCATCC
>NZ_AXWP01000090.1 GCF_000482725.1 Psychromonas arctica DSM 14288 | reverse complement strand
GCATTACCTTGACGGTCTGTAATAGTTACGATTGTGTTGTTGAAAGAAGCATGGATGTGAGCCATACCATCAGCAACTTGCTTTTTAACGCGCTTGCGAGCACGAGTTGGTGTTTTAGCCATGATCTCTTACCCTATTTCTTAATTGCTTTACGCGGACCTTTACGGGTACGAGCATTCGTTTTAGAACGCTGTCCACGTACAGGCAAGCTGCGACGATGACGAAGTCCACGGTAACAACCAAGGTCCATTAGACGCTTGATGCTCATAGATACTTCACGACGTAAATCACCTTCAACGGCGAATTTAGCTACTTCTGTACGAAGAGCTTCGATTTGTGTTTCATCCAGATCTTTAAGCTTAGTGCTTTCAGCAATGCCTGACTCAGCACAAATAATTTGTGAACGAGTCTTGCCAATGCCAAAAATAGCAGTTAATGCGATAACTGCATGCTTATGATCAGGAACGTTAATGCCAGCGATACGGGCCACTATGCACTCCTTAAAAGTTAACGATTCATTTGCGAAAAGCCCGAAAGGATGCTCTACAAATGATGATTATAAAAAATAAGTTGCTAGTTTATAAAACTAGTCACTTTAAATATCCAAATCTTAATTAGCCTTGGCGTTGTTTATGCTTTGGCTCTACGCAGATAACTCGCACCACACCGTGGCGTTTGATAACTTTGCAGTTACGGCAGATTTTTTTAACGGATGCACGAACTTTCATTGCAACACTCCGGTTGGTAAATATTAGCCTATCGAAGGGGTAACAAGTTAAAATTAAAACTGTCACATCCCAAGGGGTGCCGAATATAGCAAATTTTAAATAATTATTCGAGAAATACTTGACTAAAAGTGAATAAACATTTCAATCCTTTTCAATTTGAAGATAAAGGCTGTTAAGAATGAAGGTACTGAAGCTAAGAGTAAGTTTCAAAGTGCCATTTAAATAGCCTCTGTAAATAATGTTACGACTATATTTTCCGTGCTTACATAATCTTTTTTAAATCGAATATATTATTTAAGTAATATTAAGACAGCATTGCGACAGTGTTATAATATGCAACCCTATTTTTCTTTATCTTTATTTAGCTTGCTTTAATTTAATCGTATTAAGGCATCATTAGGAGTTGTTGTGGAAGTTACTTTATTGTTGTTGCAACAGCTTAGTGTTTATTTGGTGATCACTTATTTGCTGAGTAAAACCCCGCTTTTTATGCCGATGCTTTTTATCTCTGGGCGTAACTCTCACCGTATCGCGTGTTATTTATTATTCAGTACGTTTTGTATTTTAGGCACTTACTTTAGTTTATCGATTGAAAATGCGTTGGCTAACACGCGTGCGATTGGTGCGGTGATGGGCGGCTTGATGGGCGGCCCTATCGTTGGGCTAGCGGTGGGGTTAACCGGTGGTTTGCATCGTTATTCGATGGGGGGATTTACTGATGTCGCCTGTATGATTTCAACGACCTGTGAAGGGTTGATTGGTGGGTTGTTGCATCTTTATTATTTACGTAAAGGGCGCATAGAGAAAATTTTTAGGCCACTGACTGCAATGGCGATCACTTTATTTGCTGAAATAGTGCAGATGTTGATTATTCTTATTGTTGCGGAGCCCTTTGATAAGGCTTGGCTGTTGGTGCAATCGATTGCGTTACCGATGATTATTGCTAACTCGGTGGGTGCCGCTTTGTTCATGAGCATCATCCAAGATAGAAAAGCGATTTTTGAGAAGAACTATAATGCGTTTTCTAATAAGGCGTTACGTATTGCGCAGCTTTCAGTTGGGGTGTTCCGTCATGGTTTTGATGCTAAAAGCTGTCAGAAAATTGCTAATATTATTCACCAAGAGACGGGTGTTGGCGCGGTCTCCATTACTGATAGAGAAAAGATTTTAGCCTTTATTGGTGTAGGGGATGACCATCATTTATGTGGCACGGTGATCTCTTCTGACTATACCTTACAGGCGATTAAAAGTGGCGAAATGACTTATGCCGATGGCTATTCTACGGCGTACCAGTGTTCTATTCATGAGGATTGTAAGTTAGGTTCGGTGTTGGTTATCCCTTTATTAGAAGCAGATGGACGTGTATTGGGCACGGTTAAGTTGTATGAGCCCAAGCAGAAGATGTTTTCGACGTTAAATCGTAGTTTGGGGGAGGGGTTAGCTAAGCTTATCTCTAATCAAATTTTATTAGGGCGATATATTCAGCAAAAGAATTTATTGAATCAATCTGAGATCCGTTTGTTACAAGCACAGGTTAATCCTCACTTTTTGTTTAATACCTTGAATACGATTAGTGCGGTGACAAGAAAAGATCCGCAGAAAGCACGTGAGTTAATTCAGCATTTATCGCACTTTTTTAGAAGTAATTTAAAGCAAAATATTGACCAAGTGACAGTTAAGGAAGAATTAGAGCATGTGCATGCTTACCTTGAGATTGAGCTTGCGCGTTTTGCTGATCGTTTAAGTGTGCGAGAGAATATTGCCGATGAGTTGTTATCACTTAAGATCCCTACTTTTACTTTACAACCGCTGATTGAGAATGCCATTAAACATGGTACGTCGACGTTAATTGGCAAAGGTGAGTTGGATATTAATGGTTACTTGTTGGAAAGAGGTAAGGAAACCTTGGTGGTGTTGGAGGTAATTGATAATGCAGGAAACTACAAAACGCCAGCTAATATGAATAGCAAAGGATTAGGATTGCAGATTGTTGATAAACGTATCAAAAATGAATACGGTCAGCATTATGGTTTAACGATGACCTGTGAATCGGGTGTATATAGTAAGGCGACTATCCTTATCCCTCTGCAAAAACGAAAGGAAGCATGATGTTAAAAGCAATCATTATTGACGATGAGCTGTATGCCCGTGAAGAGCTTAACGAGTTATTAGTTGAAACGAATCAAGTGCAAGTGATTGAGCAGTGCGGTAATGCCATTGAAGGGTTAAAGGCGATTAATAGCTTGAAACCTGATGTGGTGTTTTTGGATATACATATGCCACAAATTAGCGGTTTAGAGTTACTAAGCATGCTTGACCAAGAGACGATGCCGAAGGTGGTATTTGTGACGGCCTATGATGAGTATGCGGTGAAAGCGTTTGAAGATAATGCCTTTGATTATTTGCTTAAACCGGTCGAGAGTTGCCGTTTATTAAAGACGTTAAAGCGGCTCAATGCAGAGAGAGCTGAGCTGCCTAATTATGAGCAGATTACTCATAATAAGCTGGAGTTGATCCCTTGCTCGGGTTTTAATCGTATTTTGTTACTCACGCCCAATGAAATTGAAATTGCGATGTCTGAGCAAACGGGTGTGCACTTGTTAACTGAAAAAGATAAGTTTACGGCGAGTTTGTCTTTGAAGGTATTAGAAGAAAAAACCGATTTGATACGTTGTCATCGTCAATATTTGATTAATCCGACTTGTATTCGTGAGATCAAGTTATTGGATAATGGCTCTGCAGATATTGTGACTAAGTCCGGTCATCATGCACCTGTTAGTCGTCGTTACCTGAAGCTGATTAAAGACCGTTTTGGCTTGCTGTAAGTCATTAGCCTTTGCTGTTATCCTCTCGAGACTGCGGTAAAGATCACAATTTTGTTATGCTTCCAACCCACGTTATTGCTCGCTTAGTTTGTTCTTCTTTGAATCTAAGTTATCTGCTGAAACCACTTAATTTCGATATTAACCGTTTAAATGTGTATTTGACCACTTAAGTAATCAACTACTGTTATTTAACAGCAGATGATTATAGTGCCAGCATCAAATTAACTCATTTAAAAGGAATTTAATCATGCTTTGGTTTCTCTTTTGTTTAGCACTGCTTATTGGTGGTTACTTTATTTACGGTAGCTTTGTTGAAAAAGTTTTTGGCGTTAAAAAACAACGTCAGACACCTGCCTATGAAAAACAAGATGGCGTGGATTATGTTGCTATGTCGACACCTAAAGTTTACTTAGTACAACTGCTTAACATTGCCGGTGTTGGCCCAATCTTTGGTCCTATCATGGGGGCGTTATACGGTCCTGCTGCAATGTTGTGGATTGTATTAGGTTGTATCTTTGCTGGTGGCGTGCATGATTATTTTTCGGGTATGTTATCAGTACGTAATGGCGGGGCATCGGTTCCTTCTATTACGGGTAAATACTTAGGTAACAATGCGAAGCACTTTATGAATGTGTTTGCGTTGGTACTTTTACTGTTGGTTGGGGTTGTTTTTGTTTCCGCACCTGCTGGCATGTTAACTAATTTAATTAATGACCAAACAGATATGACGGTATCGTTAATGACGATGGTTGCGATTATCTTTGCTTACTATGTTGTGGCGACGATTGTGCCGGTTGATAAAATCATTGGTCGTTTTTACCCGTTCTTTGGTGCGTTATTAATCTTTATGTCTGTTGGCTTAATTGTTGCCGTGTCTGTTTCTGCCGATCATACTTTATTAGGTGATTATGAGATGGGTCAGATGTTCACGAATATGAACCCAAATGACCTTCCATTATGGCCTGCATTGTTTATCACTATTGCTTGTGGTGCGATTTCTGGTTTCCATGCGACACAATCTCCTTTAATGGCGCGTTGTATTGAAAATGAAGAGAATGGCCGTTTTGTATTTTACGGTGCAATGATTGGTGAAGGCGTGATTGCGCTTATCTGGTGTGCACTTGCTTTATCATTCTTTGGTTCTGTTGAAGCGTTATCTGAAGTGGTTGCAACGGGTGGTCCTGGTGCGGTGGTATACGGCGCATCTTTTGGTTTGTTAGGTGTGTTTGGTGGTATCTTAGCTTTCTTAGGTGTGGTTATTTTACCGATTACGTCTGGCGATACTGCTTTCCGTTCAAGTCGTTTAATCTTAGCTGAATACTTTAATATGGAACAAAAAACGATGCGCAATCGTTTATTCATGGCATTACCTTTATTCATATTAGGTGCAATTCTAACGCAAGTAGACTTTGGTATTATCTGGCGCTACTTTGGTTTTGCTAACCAAACAACGGCTGTGATGATGTTATGGACGGCAACGGCTTACTTAGCACGTCATAACAAGTTCCATTGGATTGCGACAGTACCTGCGATGTTTATGACTGCTGTGGTTATTACCTTTATCTTAAATAATTCAACATTAGGTTTTGGATTGGCGATGCAAACATCAACGGTGATTGGTATTTTATCAACAGTTGCGATTACGGTTTATGTGTTAACGAAAGCGAAACGTGAGTTGTTTGTTAATGCGAAAGGCAAGGCTATTGATGATGATGGCGTGGAAGTTGTAGCACAAAAGAGTTAAATCCCTCTTAACTGATGTGCTAAGCCCTCTTTGATAGAGGGCTTTTTTGTATCTGGTGTTTTATTTTAGGGTAGCTAGATACGTGTAA
>NZ_AXWP01000089.1 GCF_000482725.1 Psychromonas arctica DSM 14288 | reverse complement strand
CAATCACACTAATTAACTGATCTATTTTACTTGTTAAAATAACTTATTTTTTCGTTGTAAATTTCGTAAAGGGAACAACCATTTAGCTAAATTTACGCCTTAAACTAAGTCATTTTTCCTGCGCAAAATTTAGATCACTTATTTAATGTAATCGGTATAATAAATGAGTGGCTTATTTTTTCATAAGTGACTTATTAAAACATTGAATATAAAAAGGCCGTTGTTTGCATGATGCAGACAACGGCCTTTTTATATTCCAAAATTAACAACTTAAAATACGTTAATAGTGATGGCTTTTAAGAGGTTTGTTACGTCAGTGCTGCTCGTTTAACTCGAACGCTAGAAATTTTATTTATTCGAGCTGTTAAATAATCATTAATCACCAATACCGAATAACTGACCTTAACTGTCTTTTTTCTCTTCGTCCATAAAGGCCATGCCTTTAAAACCTTTCCAATTATTTAATTCTTTACTAAGAGTGACTACTTCACATTCTGCCCATAAGTCTTGGAAAGCATTACGATCTTTTAGTAATGCCATGATATTGCCTAAACCAAAAGCAGACGTTGATAATCTAATTAAAGACTGTGTGAAACTGATGTTACTACCGTCACTATTTTGTACTCGTAAACGCCAAGCTTTCATACCAATCGTTTGCCCTGCCTGACTCCAAAAGTAACAATAAAATCCGATAATAACCGCGCTCAAATAAGCTAGAAAAATCATGCTATGACCTAAATAATCTGCCGTATCTTGATACAAACTTAAATCAATCAGCGCTAACTTATTAGCCAATACTACAACTAACAGAGCGATCACCGTTGCTAACATTAATACCGCAGCAAGTGCAAAAAGATCATAAAGGTAAGCACCAAAACGTTTAAAGAACGATGCGCGTGCACAAGCTTGATATTGCTCGGCTAAACTCAATTGCGGTGACTTTTTATGATTACCCTTGGCCATGATGTTCTCCTTAACGATGTGAAAAAAGAGTGTATCAAATGCCTCATCGCTTGGCATTTTATTTATTTAACCTTTTTAGGGCTTATTTTTATGCATTAATGGGAGGAGAAAAGGTTATTTGAATCTATTCTGGCGTATCTAGTATTGGATTGATTGCTTTTTGAGCGCTTGCATCTTTTACTAATAAAAATGCTTGTTTGTGGGGGATGCATAGGTATAATCTTTTCCACTCAGCCCGAGTGGTGAAATTGGTAGACGCGACGGATTCAAAATCCGTTTCCGAGAGGAGTGACGGTTCAAGTCCGTCCTCGGGCACCATTTCTTTTCCTAGTCTAGTCAACTAGTTAAAGATAAGTTACAAGTCAACATAGTTTTGTTTCCTGATATTCAGTTACGTTTTTGGCGTAATTTGGCGTAAAGGAAATATAATGGTAACTCTTCAAGCTCGTAAGGGCAAAAAAAATACAACTTATCGTGTAGAATTTATGCGAGAAGGTAAACGTATATCTAAATCATTCAAAATAAAAAAAGATGCTCAAAAGTTTATGGCGTTATTGCTGGTGGATAATGATCTAGCCAATAGTTTAACCAACCATATTTTAACCACTTTGAGTTTTTTGGACGCTGTCACACAACTCCTAGATCAAGATACTGGAAAAGACCCAAGTAAACACCAACGTTTAAAACATTGGGTTTCTATATTTGGTGACAAGCCTGTCGGTAAAGTTACACGCCAACAAATTAAAGAAGAGCTAAAGGCTTTATCTAATGAGAAGGCTCCTGCAACATTAAATAGATATAAAGCAGCGATTGGCTCTTTATATGCCTATTTATCTGATGAGTTTGATATAGATTACAATCCCGTAAAAGGCATTCGTCAATACACCGAAAATAATGCTAGAACTCGGTTTTTAAACGATGGTGAGCTATCAAGCTTATTTTCCACCGCTAAAAGCTCAAAATGGGACCAATTATACTTGTTAATTTTAATGGCTATTACAACGGGTGCTAGGCGTTCTGAAATGCTGACGTTGAAATGGAGTGATATTAATTTCAAAGCTAAAACGGCCCACTTACCTAATACTAAGAATGGTGAACAGCGAATATTGACGTTAACAAGTGATGTTATTACTGAACTAATGAAATTTAGAAATATAGACGGTTATATTTTTCCTCACCCAAACATGCCAAATAATTATTTTCGTAACTTCGATATTCATTGGCAAAGTGCATTGATAACAGCAGATATAAAAGATTTTAGGTTTCATGACTTAAGGCATACTTGTGCAAGCTTATTAGCGATGAATGGAGCTAGTTTACTTGAAATAGCCCAAGTCTTAGGCCATAAGTCAATCACAATGACGCAAAGGTATAGCCACCTTTGTATTACTCACAAAGCTAAATTAACAGATAGAGTGTTTGGAGGGATCATTAATGGATGATTTTAAAGTATTTGGTATACCTGTATTAGAAACAAAATATTCAAAGACTAAAAGTGGTCGAGATGGATTATATGAATTAGAGTTTAATAAATTAACTTCAAAATTAATTAGTGAGTTTGAAACCGATAGTAAAAGTGCATCTAGTTTACTAAAAAGAATTGCATCAGAAATGCCTGAACTATTAAACAATTACAGTGCTACTTCACCATGGAACATGATAGCTATTCAACTAGATAAGTTTGGAATTGATAGTAATATTTTTAATCTATATGAATACGAAGGGCATCAATACTCTATTGGTACTTATCTTAAAGTAAGGGGTAATGCTGAAAAGAATATGGAGCTAATCATTACCTCTCAGCTAGTATTTATTGCGTTAGCTATATGTGCACACCGTTTGGCAAACGACTTTGAGAATGCTTTGCTCGCTTCTGAGATGCTATTTGGGTGTGGTGTCTTAATGGGAGAAGCATACTTTGAAAATTATATTATGGCTGGCGCATCTTCAACTAGTGAGGCTACAGAGCTAAAAATAGCATTAAAAGAAGAAAGGGTAAAAGCGACTGAAGACAAAGCGAAAAAACTAAAAGTAAGGTTTCCTCGGATATCAAAAGACGCTATTGCAGAAATGATTTATGACGAGATAGGTGCCTCAAAGAGCACTGTTAGAGACTATCTCAAAACAATAAAGTTGTAATGCCACTTTAATAATTACAATACGGGAATGACTATAAATCATTTGGTTTTCTAAGCACTGAGCGTTTTCATAGCTACTTATAAAGCTATAAATTAAATGTTTAGAGCTTAGTTACTTGTTATGTTTATAATTCGATCATATCCGCAATTTGATAACCTAAGTTAGTGATTTCAAATATTTCACCTTTGTGACCTATTTCAGCAATAAAGTCATTCTGTGTTAGTTCATCTATAGCCGACTCCCAAAGGGCTACGTCACGGCGTTCATTTGACTCAATAAAATTCTTACCGTTCGATTGAATATTTGTGCCTCCCAGATGACGAAGGTGCATAATAGTCCCGTTTCGGTCTTGGCTTACTTCTTTAAGTAATATTTTTCCCTCATTTGTTAAATGGGGGATATTCGTTTTTGACTCAACAATTTCAGATTGAGTTACAACGTCATCACTTTTAAAATATTCGTGGTCGTTAATTTTCAATTGTAAATGACGATAGAATTTTTCTTTAAAACTTGAAAGACTATCAAATCCTTCATATAGACCACGACTTTGACAGGAATCCTTAAACTTTTTTAATTGTGAGTATTGTTCTAGCTCAACCATATCCAACGCTACAGGCTGGCTAGAGAAATACAACATTGTAGGTTTGTTAGCTTCAATATGCTTTTCAATTTCTTCTACTGTCCCGCTTGCATATTCAGTTGTCGGAGTACCAATACGAGTCCAAAAAACGCCAACAAGTAGATCACATTTATCAAGAACCTGATTATTAATAATCTCTTGAGCTGTATTTCCCATTTCTGGAGAAGAATGAGTCTCCCAACCAATTGGCAATAAAACAATATTTCGAGATTGCGAATGAACGGCATTCCATTCATAAATAACATCTCGAATAATTGCTCTTTCAGAACCGACATCACCTGGAGATGCGATCATTACATTGAAAACTTTTGCTTGATAACTCATTACAAAACTCCGAAGTAAATATAACTCCCTGTTAAGGGACAAATTTTAGTTGTCTAAAATGTTGAGGAACGAAAACAGCCAACTATATTTTGTCCCACTTGAACAGCTTATAGTCAGACTTTTTAGGGAGTATGACTTTTAATTTAATAGGGATAAAACTATGAATAACTTAAAAATCTTGGGGGGATTTAGTATCAAGTTAAAACCAACCCAAAACATATTACTCTTCCCTCGGGTATAAATTCTACTGAAAGCGAGTTTAAGAATCTTATAGACCTAGCTCAATTGCAGTTTCCTTCCATACCTCTTGATATATTGAAATCTTTATCTCGTCACTAAGAGTCGTGCATTTGCAAGATTTAAGTGGGTATGTTGGGACAATCATTCCGGTAGGCAATACCTTAGCTCCGTCAAAACCAAGACCCTCTTCAAAAGATGGGTGGTTGCTAAGTTTAAGGTTAGCAAGTTCTAGTATATTTGAAACATCTTGTTCATTCATAATTAATCTCCTTGATTAGTTGTGGTTGTATAACGAGGCTGTAGAATTACTCTATTTTCGTGAAAACACAGCTATTCTTGAAATGTATTAATCAAATAAAACGACAAGTTAAAAAGTACAATTTCTTATAAATTTATAAAACCGAGTTATTCTACAAACTCAACGGCGCATTAAGCGGACAAAATTAATGAGTTGAAATGTATGGCGTGGCGTAACCCACTGTTTTGTTTCGTTTAAATGTTTTTTTAGTTGTCGATTGGTAAAAAGTCAAAGTTCTCAACATGCTCTATTTTATGATCTTTATGAGTTTTACCCGACCACGCAAACAATGCAGTGTAATAAAGTAAATGTACAAATTTATGATACTTCTTATAGAAGTCCATTAGCTCAATTCTATCTTCGCCTGCTCGGCGATAATCTACGTGCGATGTATTGTTACGAACGTCACGGAAGTCTTTACCGAATTCATTAGGAACCTCTACTTGATAATAAGAAATATCATTTTCCCAATCAGGGGCGTATCCCTTTTCAATTGCATTTCTTTTATTTCTAAGAATTTTTTTTACTTCTTCGGTTAATAAAGAGTCAAGTTTTTTATAGTCTATATGTTTAGTATTTTTAAACTCTCGCTTAAAACATCCGGAATAAAACTCATATAATTTAGTGATAAACTCTGAGTATGCGTTATAACTACTTAATTTAATGAATGTTTCTTTATCCCCCATTATGTTTTTATCTGCATATGAAACAAATTGATCGAATGCATTCTCACATTTAATAAACTCGTGAAATAACACATTTACCAGCTTCTTATCTACATCATCACCAGTTTCAAATTTCAAACAACTCTCCTAAGGCAATTAATAGTGTAACTAAGCCTAATCATTATGCATTAACATTGGAAGTGCGGAATAGTTTTTTTTGTTAAAATATACGCTGATAGATCATAAAAACAATAGCTTAAATCTAGTAATCAAAAAATAATCATGTAGCTAGATAAAAATTTTCGTATTAACAACAAAAATACGAAATTATACTTAGCTGTGTATAAACACATTCAAGTTTAGAAAAATTCGATAAATTTCTATCTCACTTTGTTTCCCATTATGAGGTAGCAGCTCGTGAGCCATATTTTAGCCGTAATATTTAATGACTCTAAAGTGAAAATTCAAATAGATTAGAAACGATCACTTTCAATTGCGTTGTTGTTTTTAGAGACTATTCAAATGAATACTTTATTCACATAGATAAACTCCAAAAAACTTAACTCATTGTTTTTTTGCTTATAACTTTTTAGTGTGGTTGAATCTTGATCTGTTTTTTCAGTTGTGCAGTGATCATTATTAATGGCAACTGGTCACTGGTCACTGCTCAATTGAAAATAACTCTATTTTTTTGAGCCTCGATAACACTATAAAGTCATTTCGGTTTCGCTTTGATTTGGCTCGTTCCGTAGTCATTTGCTTTTGCTGTATTCTTTTCTTTTGATTTAACTTTTGCTTGGTAATTTATTCGATAAACAGGGCGAAATCATGAAGCACCTTGCCCTGTAAGGACTCGCTCGATGTAATCTGTATTTCGATTGGCCTTCTTTTGTTTTCTCTTGATACTTGCTTTAAATGTTTTGTCCGCATTTAGCAGATTAAGTGCGGTATGACGCACCGTTGCATAGTTTTCTGCAGAATTTTCTCTTCTAACTCTGCTGGCATCTTCATGCATTGCGGTATCGAGTTTCCAATGCAGTTTAACTTCGATAGCCCAGTGTTCTCGAGCCGCATTAGCAAATTCATTAACACTTAAATCCGCGGAGCTAATATAGAATCGAGCAGAAGCTTCT
>NZ_AXWP01000088.1 GCF_000482725.1 Psychromonas arctica DSM 14288 | reverse complement strand
AAAGGTAAAAAATGTGCAGCGGTTGCCTTGGCAAATAAAACGGTTAGAACTGCTTTTGCAATGCTAAGCCAAGGAACAGAATATAAAGCAGAGTTATTGGCTGCTTAACAAGGTCCTACAATAAAATGCAATAACGAAGATAAAAATCAGCATATTAAATCAGTTGTCAACTAAGAGTCTTGAACTCGTCGATAAGATCTTGATTATATGCTCGCGAAAATATCCTAGAGCCAGGGTTCGCTACTCTATTTAGAGCTCGTACATAAGTTCGCATTAAATTCTTTGATTATTCACTTTGTTGTTGACAAGGGGGAGTCCACATAAGTTGACAATATCCTTCAATTATATAGCTTATATCTAGTTCAATACCTCATTAGATTATGCTAATGTAAATAGTTCTAGTGTACATCTGTATATTTTAGCCTTATAATTATAGTAAAAGGAAAAATAATGAGTAAAGAACAATTATTTGGTGAATCTGAAATATTACTTTCAACAACCGATGTAAATAGTCATATTAAATATGCAAATGAAAGCTTTTGTGATATTGCGGGTTACACGCTTGAAGAGTTAAAAGGTAAGCCGCATAACATGGTTCGCCATCCTGATATGCCCAAAGCAGCGTTTAAAGATTTATGGTCATTTATTCAGTCTGGGAAGTCTTGGATGGGACCTGTTAAAAATAGATGTAAGAACGGGGATTATTACTGGGTAAATGCTTTCGTAACTCCAATAAAAGATGCAGCAGGTAAGGTTTATGAGTATCAATCTGTTCGAACCTGTCCAAGTCGAATTGTGGTTGATAGAGCAAATGATGTTTATGCTCAACTAAGTGCTAACAAAACACCAAACGTTATAAAAACTCACACAGATATTACTTTTTGGGTGCAGTTAATGTTAATACTTATGGTGATACTATCATTAGGTGCACTTTTTGTTACTAACATAAATTATTTATTCAGTGCTCCATTAATCATTGTTTCTTCTATAACCGCTGTAACGTTCAGTCTTTGGAGAAAAAAATATCAACTCGCTGTTTCTGAAGCCAAATCTATTTATGACAATAACTTAATGAGTTATTTATATTCTGGTAATAATGATGATATTGGTTCTATTTCATTAGCATTACAAATGAAACAAGCAGAGCTTAACGCTATTATAGGTCGAGTAAGTGATGATTCTAAATCCATTACTAAAACTGCGAAAAATTCTGCTGACAGAGGCAGAGATGTTGCAGAGATTTTAAATACACAAAAATGTGAAACTGATCAAGTCGCAACGGCTATAACTCAACTGTCGGCTACAGTACAAGAAATAGCACAAGTGGTAGTACAAGCATCTGAAGCGGCACAACAAGGACTGGATATAAGCGGTAATGGTCAAAAAGTAGTTGCGAGTACCGTTGATGCTATAACTGAGTTGTCGCAACAATTAACTGAAGTTGAAACGAGCATTACTCGTTTAATTAACGGCACAAAATCAATTGAAACAGTATTAAGTGAAATTAGCAGTATAGCTGACCAAACCAATTTACTCGCTTTAAATGCAGCAATAGAAGCAGCTAGAGCTGGTGAACAAGGAAGAGGGTTTGCTGTAGTTGCCGAAGAAGTTAGAGCATTAGCGATGAGATCTCAGCAATCGACAGAAGAAATTGGTAAATTACTCAACCAACTTCAGACAGAGTCAGGATTAGCGACCAAAGCGATGGATAAAGGAAGTGATTTATCACAGAATTGCGTGAAGCTTGCAGAAGAAACAGGGCAAGCATTAAACCAAATAAATAATGAGATTGCAGAGTTAGCTAATATTAATGCTCAAATTGCAACGTCAGTAGAAGAGCAATCGGTTGTAACAGAGCAGGTGAATCAAAATATCGTTTCAATAAGTGATATGTCTTCAGAAAGTGAGGAGCATGGAAGAGAAGCCGTAAGACTGAGTGAGAACCTCTTAAACCGATTAAATGAACAACAGAGTTTAGTTGCCCAATTTAAATAATAATATTAAAGTTTTTAATAGTCGTAGTGGTACATGTAAGACAGCCTTGATTTTTATAGAGCTAAGAATCGGTGTAAACAATAAGTATCATAATATGAGCATGGAGTGGGTTACTAAATGAAGTTACTAAACCATAGATTTACTACAATTGAAAAACTTAGCCAGTTTGTTGAAAAACTCAATAAAAATAAAACAATATTTATACAAGTATTATGTGGTGATTTTAATTTACGTAAACTTCAAGGTATTTTAGAGCTATTAACAACAGAACTGCCCTTATCTAACATCATTGGCTCATCTACAGCAGGTGAAGTATGTAATGGTGTAATTTCAAGAAAAGGTATCCTAATTTCATTTTCACTCTTTGATAATGTAAAACTAGACACTTATTATTTTCCAACTTCAAACTTTGAAAGTGGTGTAAAGGCGGCTAACAAAGTTATTCAAGCTGATACAAAGGCATGCATATTATTTAGTGAAGGACTTAACGGAGATCCTGAGTCTTTTTTAGGTGGTTTTTCTTCAATAAATAAAGAGGTGATTTTAGCTGGAGGAAGTGCAGGTGATAACTTTGAGTTTACTAAAACATTTGTAATAAAAGGGAATCAAATTTTTGATGAGGGGATCGTTCTTGCTAGCTTAACGAGTAATACTTTAGTTGTATCAAATCAATATGCGCTTGAATGGACTCCTATAGGTAGGGAAATGTCTATCACAAAAGTGGATAAGAACACCATCTATGAAATAGACAACAGACCCATACTCGATATTTTTTCTTATTACCTTGGTACTGACGCAGTAAAAAATGTTCCACAAAGTACTATTGAATTTCCTTTAGTAAAAACCAAAAATGGTATCACTATTGCTAGGTCAATGGTGGGTAAAACTACTGATGGTGGGTTTGTTTTTGCAGGACATTTTGAGAAGGGAGATAAAGTAAAATTTGCGATTGGAAACCTTGATGATATTTTGGCAAAAGCACCTAGACTTCAATTAGAATTAAGTAAAAAACCTGTTGAGGCGACTTACATTTACTCATGCTCTGTTAGAGATTTATTTCTAAAAGAGCATTTAAATTATGAATTTGGACTTATAGAAGATATTGCTCCAACAACTGGCTTTTTTACCTACGGTGAATATTTTTATACCAAAGAAAAAACTCAGCTTTTAAATATTGCCACAACAACACTTTCTCTTTCAGAAATCAATACTCCCATAAATAGTCAAGAAAAACTGGAGGTAACAACTAAAAGCTCGATGCTTAAGTCATTAACGCATCTTGCCAATACAACACAAAAAGAGCTTGATACTAATATCAACTTCTTAACTCAATACAAATCCGCCCTAGATGAAAGTAGTATTGTGTCTAAAACGGATATAAAGGGTACTATCATTTATGCCAATGATAAGTTTTGTGAAATCTCGGGCTATTCTCAACAAGAATTAATGGGGAAAAACCATAATATTATTAGGCACCCAACTACGCCTCATAGTGTATTTAAGTCGATGTGGACTACCATTAAAAGAGGAGAAATATGGCGAGGTACCTATCAAAATCTTTCAAAATCAGGAAATACTTATTATGTTAAAACGGTCATATCGCCTATTTTAGATGATAATGGACATGTTATTGAATATATAGCAATAAGAATAGATATTACCGACATCATTAAAAAAGATGAGGTGATTAAAAAAAGTATGACTGATTCATTGACGGGCCTTCAGAATCGACAAGCGCTTTTAAATAAACTTGAAGAAGAAAAAGAAAGTGTTTTAATCTTGATGAATTTAGACCGTTTTTCAGAGGTAAATGACTATTTTGGTTATGATGTTGGTGACCAGGTCTTAGTTAAATTCTCATTAAAGCTAAAAATGCTTTTTGAAAACAATAAAAATATCTTTAGGCTTTCAGGTGATGATTATGCTGTTATTGTTAGACCAGAAAGAACTATAAAAGACTCAAAAAAGTCATTAGCCATAATAATTAATCAGTTAACGGAAAACGCCTGTGAACTTGATGGGCATAATATATCTATAGATGTTAGTTTTGGTGTGGCTTCTGGTAACAATAGTATTATTTATAGACTTGCTCATATTGCTTTAAAAGAAGCAAAATCCACGCAGAAAAAATTAGTCTTTTTTAATGATGAACATAATTTAGAACACAAAATTAAAAGTAATATAGATATAATCAATACCATTAAATCGGCTATTAAAGATAATCGAATCGTACCCTACTTCCAAGGAATTGTTGATAACAAAACTAAAAAAATTGTAAAGTATGAATCTTTAATGCGTTTGGTTAAAAGTAATGGCATCGTACTTTCTCCTTTCTTTTTTTTAGAACAATCAAAAAAGGCTAAAAGTTATCAATATTTAACCCAAATAATGATAACAAAGAGCTTTGAGAAATTTGCAAACCTTGATTATGAGTTTTCGATTAACTTAGCGTTTAGTGATATCCATTCTAAAGAAACAATGCGTGTTTTACGTGATAATCTAATAAAGCACGATTGTGGAGAACGGTTGATTGTAGAAATTGTTGAAAGTGAAGGAATTGAGCATTTAGAAGAAGTTGTTCTATTTATTCAAAAAATAAAACAATATGGTTGTAAAGTTGCCATTGATGATTTTGGTTCTGGTTACTCTAATTTTTCATATTTAGCGGAATTAGATATTGATTTCATAAAGATTGACGGCTCTTTAATTCAAAACATTGATACAGATATAAATAAAAGGTTGGCGGTAGAGAGTATATTGCACTTTGCTAAAAATAAAGGCATTAAAACCATTGCAGAATTTGTTGAGAATGAATCTATTTTTAATACCGTTGTCGAATTAGGCATTGATTATTCTCAAGGCTATCTATTTTCTCAACCAAAAGAAACAATTAACTTATCTTCAGAATAAGTAAAACTATAAAGTATATGATAAGTTAAATAACACTTTATGCCGATTTTATACGCTGATTTAGTTAGCTTTAACAATGATTTTTATTATTTACGTCTGAATTACGTATTACATAAAAATAAAATCAATAAGTAATGAGTCAAGGTTGTTCTAAATCGAAGAATTTAAAATTACTTGCCGAAAAGCAAGCTGGGGTTTATTCTGGGATTGGCTTTGAGTGTGTACTCTGCATTTGAAGTAGTCTTTGGCTCAATTTCTACTGCTGTTTTTATATCATTTAAACACGCTTCACGATCACCGCTATCATTCAATATTGTCCTAGCTTTCGCCTGAACTTTCGATTTAGCTTTAATGGCTGTGTTATGAGTAGGTTCTTCAAAGCTATTATGATGATAAAACTGTTGTAGCTCTTGTGCTGTTTTCTTATCTAATGCTTCTACTGGGTACTGTCAAGTTAAGGCAACTTTCAACAAACATGCGATAATCACGGCATGAAAAATTCAAATATCTACGCAGGTTATCGCTATTCTGCCCAAATAATCAGCCATGCCGTTTGGCTTTATCATCGTTTTACACTCAGCTTTCGTGATATCGAAGAGTTACTTGCAGCGAGAGGTGTCGTTGTCAGTTATGAAACTATTCGTCAGTGGTGTAAAAAGTATGGCTCAATTTACTGCAACCAAATAAAAAAGAGTCGCGGTCAGCTTGGTGATACTTGGTACCTTGATGAGGTTTTCATCAAAATAAATGGCGTATTACATTACCTGTGGCGAGCAGTGGATCAAGACGGTGATGAAATAGATATTTTAGTACAAAAGCGTAAGGATAAAAGTGCTGCCATGCGTTTCTTTAAGCGGTTATTAAAAGGGCAGGGAGCGATGCCGTTGAAGATTGTGACAGATAAATTAGCCAGTTACTCCGTAGCAAAAAAAGAATTAATGCCAAGTATTGAGCACTCAACAGTCCAGTATGAAAACAATGGGTGTGAGTTATCACATCAGCCTACTCGGCAACAGGAAAGACAAATGCGGAAGTTTAAATCCCAAGGACAAGCACAACGTTTTTTGAGTTGCCATGGTGTGGTAAATAATCTGTTTCGTTTTGGACGTCATCTAATGCAAGCTAAGCACTACCGTGAATTTCGTGATCGCGCCTTTTTTGAATGGAATAGGGCTAGTTGTGTCCAAAATTTAGATTAAGGTGTGTTGAGCCAAATTTACTCGGCTTTGCTCGATAAGATAATTGGACTCCCTCTACACCTTCGTTAGCGTGTAGAGTAATATCATTGTTACCACACAAAATATTAAAGGAGTCCTCAATGGATAGTACAATAGTTGGTGTTGATTTAGCAAAAAGAGTTATTCAAGTTTGTATTTATACAAATAAAAAAGTGCATTCAAATATTGAAATGACATCTGATGAATTTTTACTTTGGTTATTTCAACAAAAGCCTGTAACTATTATCTATGAGGCATGTAGCGGGTCTAATTACTGGAAACAAAAAGCAATTGAAGCGGGTCACAAGGCGTTATTGATTTCAGCTCAATTGGTATCAACGATAAGACAAAACCAAAAAACAGATAAAAATGATGCACTTGCAATTATACAAGCATCA
>NZ_AXWP01000087.1 GCF_000482725.1 Psychromonas arctica DSM 14288 | reverse complement strand
TCATACGAACACTTTTATGTGTTTTAGCCAATTCTGAAAAGTCATGTTTTTTCATAGGTCACCAAAAGAATATAATCAGTTAATAATAATGAATACATTAGATCATATAATTAGGCGGAATGGTATTATAAGTTTTTCATTTTATCACCTTAAAAAATGATGACGTAATATAATAGTTCACTAATACTATGGCAATTTTTCATCTCAAAGTGATCTGTTATACAGTTATATATCAAATAAAATGACTGCATCGCTACGTAAACGGCACCTACCTTTTAACCGTTATCGTCACCCTGTAAATATTACTGTTAAGCTTTTGTTTGTAAAATGTTAAGAAAACTACCATTCATTTAAGTGATTTATTAAAAGTTATTCCTCATTTTTCTGTCAATTCCCATGGTGGATTCAACAATAAAGGGCCCTACATTCTAATTAAAACCTAGATCGCAGAATTATGCTTAATGATCTAGTTTGTTTAATTTAATCTAAATTGATCACAATCTATTAACTTATTAATAATATTTTAATGTGATCGACTTCGTTTTAAATGATTATAGAGATGAGTAATGTTTGTTTTAAATGTATTTCGTATGTATTTTGAATGTGTTTTGTATTCTGAGTTAATAGAAATTTTATACACTCTATTGAGTTTAACTGATAATGAGGGCTCAACTGGTTAATTAATTATTTTGTATCGTTACGATATGAATACCGTTTGATAAAAGATGATCGCAATATTATTAAACAGACATAGTTTCTAAATTTCAGTAAAAGTAATGAAACCACTGATTACAGTAACGAGTACCTATGATTATTGAATGAATTACGAAGCTTGTTTGGGTTTTCATAAATATGAAAAAAAGACGAATTGGAGGTGCTTTAAACTCAAAATTTGTTTTTAAATTTTTGTATTACATTGATGCAGTTGCTCTATCAAGTTGCTTAAATTAAGTAAAAAATTAATTTTCTGAGCAAAAAGAAGAAAAATAAAACTAATAACCAAATATAACAGTTAGTTATATTGTATTTTTCTCGTGTAGTCTAAATAAAATTTTACGGGTAATGAATTGGTGCATTTTATGCTCCTAATTCAAAATGGATGTAAATCGTATTCATATTATAAGTGATTTGAATTCGAGTTATTAATGTTGATCAATAAAGATAAGGATAATCTATGAAATCTATTTTTAAAATAGCAGCAATAACAGCTGCCGGCGTTATTTCTACTTCTGCTATATCTGCTACTCGATGGGATATGGCTACACCTTACGTAGATGCCACACACCATACTCAGAATATTCGTCAGTTTGCAGAGGATGTAAACGCAGCAACTAATGGAGATTTTGAAATCATCGTACATGCTGGCGCTTCTTTGATTAAACATAAAGAGATACCAAGAGCAGTTCGCACTCAACAAGTGCCGATAGGGGAAGTATTTATTGGGATATTAGGTAATGAAGATCCTATCTATAAACTTGATAACCTCCCTTTTTTAGCAACTAATTTTACTGATGCAAAAAAGTTATACGAAGTATCAAAGCCAATTATTGAAGCAAAACTAAACAAAAATGGATTAATGTTATTGTATTCTGTGCCTTGGCCTCCTCAAGGTGTTTACAGTAAAGAGCCACTAACTAGTATTGATAGTTTTAAAGGTGCAAAACTACGTGCTTATAGTTCCACCCTATCCCGTTTAGCCGTTTTACTTGAAGCTTCTCCAACAACGGTTCAAACCGTTGAAATTCCGCAGGCATTTTCAACTGGTATTATCGATATGATGATCACATCACCCACTACCGGCGTGAGTAGCCAGTCTTGGGACTATGTTGACAACTATACGGATGTACAAGCGTGGATCCCTAAAAATATGGTGATTGTTAATAAACGTTCATTCAAACGATTAGATAAATCGATGCAATCAGCATTGTTAACTGCCGCGGCTGCCGCTGAAAAGCGTGGTTGGGAATTGGCGATTAATGAAACTGAAATTAAAAATAAAGAGTTAATGGAGCATGGGGTTAAAGTTGTAGATCCAAATCCTGAATTAATCAAAGCACTTACAGCTGTAGGTGATCAAATGTCACAAGAATGGGCTGAAGAGGCTGGTGCAGAAGGTAAAGCGCTTCTTGCTGAGTATCAGTAATAAATAACGCCTTCAGTAACGTTTTACTTATTAAACGTTACTGTTGTGACTATATTTTACCCATCCCTCAGAGAATGTTAGTTAAATATACGTTTATATCCTGAGTAAAAATTAATCCCTATATTTTTTTATTGTTTACTGTAGGAGTATTCACGATGAGAACTTTATTGAATCGAATATATTTAATCACTGGTGCATTATCGGGGTTATGTATCATCGCTATCTGTTGCATTATTCTTGCTCGAGTAATGGGTCGCTGGGTGGGTATTGAAGTGCCTTCTAGTGATGATTTTGCTGGTTTTTTACTTGCCGCTTCTAGTTTTTTAGGGTTGGCTTATACCTTTCGTGAAGGTGGACATATTCGAGTGAGTTTATTCACCTCAAGATTACCACTTGTCATTAACAAATGGGTTGAAAGAATTATTTTAAGCTTAGGCTGCGTTTTAATTCTTTATCTTACTTGGCAACTTGCCTACTTTGTTTATGAATCTTATCTATTTGATGAATTATCTTCAGGTTATGTGCCTATCGAGCTTTGGCTTGTTCAGTTGCCTTTAGCTGTGGGCATGATTATTTTTTCTGTGGCAATTATTGATCAAACCTTTTGTCATTTGTTTTTTGGTGAAGAGCTACCAAAATCTGAAGAGGAAGTATTAGCTGAAAGTGCTCCGATTGATTTATCGCAAACTAACTCATTAAATAAAGGAGCGTAAATTATGAATGAGATAACTATCGGCTTTATATTAATTGGTATTTTATTTGCACTGTTAGCCAGTGGGGTTTGGGTTGCTTTTACCTTGATCGCTGTTTCTATCGCAGGTCTTATGATGCTGGGTAACGATAATTTTGGATTGCTTTATACCACATCAACTTGGGGGGCTGTATCAGATTGGTCGTTAGCTGCATTACCGCTATTCATTTGGATGGGTGAAATACTCTTTAGAACACGTTTATCAAAAGATCTATTTGAAGGTTTAACCCCCTGGCTAAGTAGAGTTCCAGGGCGTTTACTGCACGTTAATATTTTAAGTTGTGGTATTTTTGCTGCTGTTTCTGGTTCATCTGCCGCAACGGCTGCCACCATTGGTAAAATGACTCTGCCAGAATTAAAGCGTCAAGGATATGATGACAAAATGGCGATAGCGACTTTAGCCGGTTCAGGTACGTTAGGTTTACTTATTCCTCCTTCGATAATTTTAATCGTATATGGCGTCGCAGCAGAAGTGTCTATTGGGCGTTTGTTTATGGCGGGAGCCTTACCAGGTTTGATGTTAGTGATCATGTTTATGGGATACACTGCTTATTGGTCATCAAAGCATGGTGATGGTATTGCGCAACAAACCAAACAATATTCCTGGAAAGAAAAGTTTTCTTCCTTATTACGTTTAATACCCGTTAGTGTACTTATCTTATTTATTATTGGCTCTATTTACGCAGGTTTAACAACGCCCACGGAAGCAGCTGCATTTGGTGTGCTTGGATCTTTAGTACTAGCATTAGGTAGTGGTTCATTAACTTTTAATAGCTTTACTGAAAGTTTAATGGGGGCGGTGAAAACCTCATGCATGATTATTTTCATTCTAGCTGGGGCTGCTTTTTTAACAATGGCAATGGGGTTTATTGGTATACCAAGAATGCTAGCTGAAAATATAGCATTACTTAACTTGTCTCCTTATACCTTATTATTTTTACTGACTATCATGTTTGTTATTTTAGGTTGTTTTTTAGATGGTATTTCAGTTGTAGTACTCACCACTTCCGTTGTTCTCCCAATGGTTATTGAAGCTGGAATAGATCCTTTATGGTTTGGTATTTATATTGTTCTGGTTGTAGAAATGTCACAAATAACACCACCAGTGGGATTCAATTTGTTTGTTATTCAAAGCTTAACTGGACGAGATATATTGTTTGTTGCTAAAGCTGCTCTGCCATTCTTTTTCTTATTGGTTGCAGCTGTATTTATTGTCACCGTATTCCCTGAAATCGTAACCTGGCTTCCAAACTCAATGTCGAAAGGATAAATATATGCCCAAGCAAAAAAATAAGCCAACATCTGAGCACTTACCTATTTTGTCCTCTTCTCATTTAGTGGGTGAAAATGGGCTTGCGTTAAGTGAATTTGAATATGGATTAACCATGGTACACAACGCATTCCAACGTTGGACTCATTTATGTAGCAACGCTTGCGATCAGAATTTAAGTTCTTTGGATATTTTAGTGATTCATAATGTTTATCACAGAAAGAAGCCTAAGCGCATCACTGATGTAGCATTTACCCTAAATGTTGACGATACACATAACGTCTCATATTCAATAAGAAAAATGGTAAAAACTGGCATGCTTCAACATGAAAAAAGAGGCAAAGAAACATTTTATAGTGTGACTGACGAAGGTGAAGCCTTCTGCTTAGAGTATGCAAAAATTAGAGAAAAATGTTTAGTTCAAGCCTTAGAGCATATGTCTATCGACGATTCATTAGGGGAAACTGCTAAATTGATGAGAACGCTATCTGGTTTGTACGCACAGGCATCTCGAGCCGCAAGTTCTTTATAGCTGGTAGCCAGTATTGCTGATAGTTAATCGATGACTACAATTTAAATTTATTCAGGGGAATATAAATGCTTATTAATTGTGATATGGGTGAAAGTTTTGGTATCTGGAAGTTAGGTCAGGACGAACAGATCATGCCTTTCGTTGATATGGCGAATATAGCATGTGGTATGCATGCTTCAGATCCAAGTGTTATGTTACGAACAGTTCGTTGTGCAAAAGAACACGGTGTTCGTATTGGCGCACATCCTGGTTATGCAGATTTACAAGGTTTTGGTCGTCGTTTTATTGATATGCCATTGACTGATTTACAAGCGTTATTTATTTACCAGCTAGGCGCATTACAGGGAATTTGCAAGAGTGAAAATACCGCATTAAGTTATGTTAAGCCGCATGGTGCTCTTTATAATGCAATGATGAAGTCTGACGATATTTTTGTTGCTTTATTACAAGCACTTGCTAAATACGATGCAAAATTACCATTAATGGTGATGGCAGTTCCTGATTTTGCGCGTTATCAAAAATTTGCCTCTGAATACGGTATTACATTACTTTTTGAGGCCTTTGTTGACCGCACTTATCAAACAGATGGACGCTTAACGCCAAGAACTGAAGCCAATGCATGCCATACGAATTTAGAAGATATTTGTGATCAAGCCGTTCGTTTATTTAAAGAGCAATGCGTAATAAGTAAAGATGGAACAAGGGTCAGCATTAAAGCAGATACCTTGTGTATTCATGGAGATGGTGAATTGGCGGCTGAGATAGCAGAGGTTTTAAAAGTGAGATTGGCAGAATGCAAGTAAACCTTGTTAATGAAAATAGTGTCATTATCTACTTCTCCGATACCGTTTGTGCTGAAACAACCGATGAAATTACCTATGCTTGTCAGTTATTCAGATCTGAACTTAACGATACTCTTTCAGATATAGTGCCATCTTATACATCTATTCTACTTAGTTGTAATTTGCGTAAAACTGGATTACAAAATTTTGTAATCAATGTGCGTCGAGTACTAAACCAATTAGGTAATGTAGGCCTTACTAATCTGGTGCGTAATAAAATTGTACTACCTGTTTATTATGGTCAAGAAGTCGCACTTGACCACCGAGATGTCAGCTTACATACAGGCTTAGCATTTTCTGAAATAGTTAAACTACATACAGAAGAATGTTACCGAGTATTTGCAATCGGCTTTACACCTGGTTTTGCATTCTTAGGCAATACCCCAAAGCAAATGACAATACCTCGTAAGGCAAGCCCAAGGCTTAACGTTCCTAAAGGAAGCGTTGCGATAGCGGATAGGCAAACAGCTATTTATCCTAGTCAATCGCCTGGTGGTTGGCAAGTGATAGGGCGCACTCCAATAGATCTACTTGATGACTCAGAAGAGTGTTTAAGTAAATTTGCAATGGGTGATGAAGTCCGTTTTGAATCTATTGATAAACAAACCTTTTTGGCAATGGGTGGCCAACTGTAAATAAAAGAAGGTAAAAATTATGGCATTAGATATTGTTCAAGCAGGGCCATTAAGCTTATTGCAAGATCTTGGTCGCTATGGTTATCAAGATGTAGGTGTTACTCCGGGTGGAGCAATGGACACCCATGCCTTTCACTGGGCGAATAAATTACTAAATAATCCAGCTAATGCTGCACAAATTGAAATTACCATGGGGCCATTTAAAGCCTGCTTTAAACAAGCAACTAGTTTTGCATTATGCGGAGCAGATGTTGTTGCAACGTTAAATGGAAACAAAATTATACCTTGGAGTTCGTGGTTTGCTAAAGCAGGAGATATATTAGAAATTGGATATCCAAGGCAAGGGTTACGTAGTTACCTTGCGGTTAGTGGAGGTTTTTTTTGTCCTAAAACTTTTGGTAGCGTCAGTACTGTGATGCGAAATAAACTAGGCGGATTAAGCAAAAAAGGCAGTAAAGTAGCCAATGGCGATATAATACCTTTTATCGCAAAGGTTCAGCCCCATACGTGCAAAGTCCCTCAACAATTTATTCCTGAATACAAAAGCGTCATTAATATAGGTGTTTTAACTACATATCAATTCCACCAATTTAGTACTGAGGCAAAAAAAACATTCTTTAATGAATTGTATACGGTAACCTCAGAGATTGACCGAATGGGCTATAGATTGAAAGGCAAGCCAATTGAATTTGCTCAGCAGAGTTTCGTTTCTGAAGGTATTGCGTTGGGTGCTATCCAAATTCCAGCTAATGGACAACCTATTATATTAATGCGTGATCGACAAACCATTGGTGGATACCCCAAAATGGGATGTGTTTGCAATAGAGACTTAAATATTCTTGCACAAGCAACACCTGGTACTCAGATTCGCTTTTTTGAACAAGACTTATATGAAGCAGAAGCTGAGCTTCATCAAGAGCAGCATTATTTCTTTAAGGGGAAAAATGATAGGGACTATTAAAATATCGATTAAGCATTGATTTTTTCTAAAAAATAGGAATATATACCCGTGATCTTTGATAATGCTTTTCATTTGTAAAAAAAAATTGAAATTTAATTTTAAAAGATCACACTAAGGAAATGCAGATATCATTGACCGGCCAAGAGAAGCTAGCGTTAGAATCACGCCATAAAAAGTGCAGTGATAAACGGGAGTGCGACCGAATTAAAGCGATTCTATTATCGGATGAAGGTTGGTCAACGATAATGATTTCTCAGGCCCTACGAAAGCATCAATCCAGCATTGTTCGTCATTTAAATGAATATGCCGATAGTCAGAAGAAAACTTCAAATAATGGCGGCTCTGATAGTTACTTGGATAGTGCTCAAACCAAGCTGGTCATTAAGCACTTG
>NZ_AXWP01000086.1 GCF_000482725.1 Psychromonas arctica DSM 14288 | reverse complement strand
GGACAGAGTAGTAATGCTTTTCTACTTCAATATGGTAATCAATATGCACTTTCACCTGCTTGATTTGGGTAAATATGTAAGCCTTGTCGGGTAACGGTTTTAAGACTGGTTTATCGAGTAATTCAAATTGAGATAAGCGGGATCCTGGTTTCTTCTTCATTTGACGCGTATTTAAATCAATCAATAATTCTGCAATGCGCGTATTTAATTGACGTAAGCTGAAGAAAGGCTCATGACGTAATCGCACCATTATCCAGCGTTCAACAATTTGCACACCGACTTCAGCTTTAGACTTATCCTTAGGTTTATAGGGCCTTGCAGGGACAATGACGGTGTTGTAATGCGCGGCAAGCTGTTGGTATGTAGGATTAAGATCTGGTTCGTAACGACAAGCCCGTGTTACACCACTTTTCAGGTTATCTGGAATGATTAGTTCCGGTACGCCACCCAGAAATTCAAAGCAACGAGAGTGACTCATTACCCAATTTTCTAAGCCTTGGGTAAATGTGGCTTCCGCATAGGTGTAATTTGATGCGCCCATAACGGCAACAAAAACTTGTGCAGTCCGGCATTCGCCGGTACTGGGATCGGTAATATTCATGGTGGGACCACAGTAATCAACGAAGAGTTTTTCACCAGCTTTATGGTTTTGGCGCATTGAGGGCTTCTGGCATTTCAACCAGGTTTTGTACTGCCGGCAGAAGTGATTGTAACTGTAAGCACCTTCTGGATGCCGTTCAACATACTCCTGCCAGAGCAAAAGTAATGTCATGGTCTTTGGCCGGAGTTCTTGTTGTAGCACCGCCCAATCGGGTATGGCGAATTGCTTTGGCCGAGGCTTTGATTTAAGGAATGCCCGCTGCAATGACTCATCATTCCACTCATCGTTTAAAGGCCAACTTGCGATGCCCAAGGATGCTGCTCGCGCAGAATAAGTAGAAACAATAGAAGCTGAAATTGATAGGCTTTTTGCTATTTGGCGATGGCTAAGTAAACAGCCATATTTTAGTCTTAAGATCTCTTTAAGTTTACGCATAGAAATGTGTACCGTTGCCATGGTTATTCCCCAAATGAAACCAAGAAGAATAACGGTTAAAAACACCTACAGGCAGACAAAAAAGTACAAACTATGAGCAATAACATTTCAGGCGATCACTTAATAACATTTTCGCCAAAAGTGATCGGCATGAATGTTAATGAGTGATCGCGATGGATGTTATTAGGTGATCGGGTCAGAGGTTATTAGGTGATCGGCATGGATGGTAATATGCAGAGTTTACAGATTATCAAAAAAATACAATTTTAAATATACTAGGTATGCCGACGATCTTGCATTTTCTGGTGACTATATACCACATAGTTTCATTGAATTGATTACTTCAATAGTCATTGATTTTGGGTTGAATGTTAATAATTCAAAAACAAAATTAATCATTGGAGATAAACAAAAAATTGTTACAGGTATATCTGTCCAAGGCAAGGAACTAAAAATACCTAGGAAAACCAAAAGATTAATAAAGCAAGAAATACACTTCATGAGAAAATTCAGTGTGTTGTCTCACATCAGCAAACTTAAAATAAAAGAGCCTAATTATATATTATCTATTGAAGGTAAGCTTAGGTTTTGGCTTCAAATTGAGCCTGATAATTTATTTGCAAAAGAGGGGTTAGAGTTTATTTTAAACCATAAACTTGTCGGATAAAGTGGGGGAATTCAGAGTTAGATTTAAAAATAAGTTGCTTGTGTCTCCGATTGTACGAACAGTCCACACAAGGTTGGACACCCTAACTTAGATCAATTTAAATCAATGCATTACATTCAATCTGGAATATTCAGAGTCTATGGGGCCGAGGGGAAGATCTTTCTTTTTGCCTTTTTGAGCAAGCTACCACGAAATACTAGTACCAGGTCATTAATCTTGAATTTTTATAAATTGTAAGTATATTTCCTAACTCACTTTATGCCCCTTTGCGAGTTAAAAGCTACAAACTAGCGACTAACACCATTTTGCCACCACAAACGGGCCTAGAGCATGTAACATAAAATATAATCGTCATTTATTCATTTTTAAATGTAATAACGCGGTATTATATGTACAGCGAGAAACTAGGTTATTAATACAAACCGAGGGTTTATGAACATAATAAAAAAAGCGTGGCAACACTATTGTGACTGGTTAGATGAAATGGGATTAACCCCAGAAAATAAACGTTGCTGTGTACCACTTGATGAACGCGCGCAAAAAGCACTTCGGGCCGAGCAGCAACCTGACACTCCAACAGAGAATAAAAAAAGCAGATAAACTTAGTGATTATTCTGACTTATTTAGCATAACGTTAGTTTTTTTGCTAAAGCACAATGCACGCCTTTGCGAGCGAGCATTAAGTGTAAAATGAAAGCAAGATTTTGCCCCGCTGGTAGTAACGCCATCTAAGCAAGTTAAGCAAGTTCAGCAATCTATGTAACTCGCAGCTTATTACTTCAGCAATCTATCAGTTGATTGATGACTAATATGACTTAGCCACTACAATCAAGCCTTCCTTGGCTTTGTAGATTAGCTACTTTTGATAAAACGAATAATCGCTATAACCGACTTCTGTACCACCATACATAGTAGCTGCATCGGCTTTATTAAGTGGCCAATTATTTGCGATACGCTCTGGTAAATCTGGGTTAGCAATAAACGGGCGACCAAATGCAAATAAGTCACCATAACCTTTAGCAAGGACGTTTACCGCTTTTTCAATCGTATATTTACCAGCGTATATAATACGTCCTGAAAACTCTGCTCTTACTGCTTCATAAAATGCTTGTGGTAAATCGGGGGCATTTTGCCAATCTGCCTCAGCAATGGATAAATAAGCAATGCCCGCTTGCTCAAGCAATTTAACGGCTTGTATATAAGTATCATGAGGGTTTGACTCAACGAGCCCTAAATAAACGCGCTCCTCATCTGTGCTTTCAAATAAAGGAGCAAAGCGTACACCTAAACGGTTAGCACCAACAACCTCACTTACCGCTTCAACAATCTCTTTTAAAAAGCGTAAACGATTAGCAAGCGTGCCACCATATTGATCATCACGTTTATTTGTATGCTCTGAAATAAACTGATTGACTAAATAACCATTAGCACAATGTAACTCTACACCATCAAAGCCTGCTTCAAGTGCATTACGTGCAGCTTGAGCGTACATGTTTACCAATTCACCAACCTCGGCTGTTGTTAGTGCACGAGGTTCACTTGGCTCTGCCAATGCACCTTGGCCAGGACCCGTTTCAATAAATACACTGACGTTGTCAGCAACAAGATCTGAAGGGCCAACCGGTTTCTCTGAATTAGGTTGTAGCGTGGTGTGTGAGACACGACCTACATGCCAAAGCTGGGCAAAAATAATGCCGCCTTTATCATGTACGGCTTTTGTTACTTTCTTCCATCCTTGTACTTGTTCTGCACTATGAATACCAGGAGTCCAAGCATAACCTTGGCCACGAGGTTCTATTTGTGTGCCTTCGGTCACCATAAATCCAGCCGACGCGCGCTGTGCATAATACTCTGCCATTAATTGATTAGGGATATTGCCAGGTTGTGTACTTCGAGAACGAGTAAGCGGCGGCATCACTATACGATTTTTAAGCGTAAAAGGACCAAGCTCAATTGATGAAAATAAAGGGTCGGTATTAACTAATTCTGATTTCATTTTAAATTCTCTTATAAAGCAAACAAAGGCTTAAATAGTGGTTAAGCAAGATTGGCAGCATAGAGATTTAACGTTACAATTTGAAACAACACTTTTTTGTACAGCATACAACTATGAATGGTATTAATCGACTCGATATAAAACAATTAAGGGTACTCAGTAGCTTATTAGAGCTGCAAAACCTGTCGCAAGTAGCGCGAAAAATGGGCTTAACCCAACAAGCTATTAGTGAGCAATTACGAAAGCTACGAGATTTATTTGAAGACCCCTTGTTTATTCGTCAGGGCAATAGCATGGTTGCGACTCCTAAAGCACAAGGGCTTAGAGATCCTGTTAATCAAATTTTAAAGCAATTAACATCTTTATTAGAGCCCGAGCAGTTTAGCCCGCAAACCTACAAAGGTGTGTTCACCATAAGCGCAACCGATTACGCCACGCAGGCTTTACTGCCGCAGTTATTTAATATTACCCGTCGCGAAGCCCCCGGTTTAAAGTTAATAGTGCGCGATTTTGCTTCCGATAATGTTAATCAGCTGATCACGGCAGGCGAGCTTGATTTGCTGATTAGCTTTCCGGAATTCATCCCAGACAATCTTGCTTATGTCACTTTATTTGAAGAGCAGCATTTATGTATTACCGGTATAGACAACAATATTTACACCGAGCCATTAAGCTTGGCGCAATTTGCACAGCATGCACAATTGGTGGTATCGCCTTCAAGAGCTAATTTACGAGGGTCACATGATCAATGGTTTGAAAGCCAAGGGCTAAAACGCAATATTGTTATGTCGGTACCAAGTTTTTCAGCAGTGCCAGATATCCTTCATACTACCGATATGTTGGCGTTTTACCCTGCTAGGTTATTACCAAACAGCAAAGTTAAACAATTAAAAATAGCAGCACAGCCTCCTACATTTAAAGTAATAGCGGCATGGCACCCACGCACTAACAACAGCCCAATTCATAAATGGTTGATAGCGCAATTACAAAACTTATAACAATTAACCTTAAGCCAATATTAAAGTGATTTTTTAACCTATTTAGTGCCCTTTTGCCATTAGAAAATAAGGCACTAAATATCCCACTAAGACTGTTAGTGGAGTAATAATAGACGCTGTCTAATGATTAACTCCCCTTTCACTTTTAAAATATCAAACCTGACCGGTCACTTTATCAAACTGTAACTCACACAACTTTTTATATAATGCGGAACTGTTTAATAACGAATGGTGATCGCCAGTGTCAACAATCCTGCCTTTATCCATGACTACAATTAAATCCGCATCTATCACCGTGGATAAACGATGTGCAATAATAAGTGTGGTTCTATTTTCCATTAAATCATTCAGTGCGGCTTGTACATGGCTTTCACTTTGCGCATCTAAAGCGCTAGTCGCTTCATCTAGCAATAATACATTAGGATCTTTTAAAATAGCGCGTGCTAAGGCAATTCGCTGTTTTTGTCCGCCGGACAAACGCACACCTTGTTCACCTAAAAAACTGCCATAACCCTGTGGCAATTGATTAATAAACTCATCGGCATGGGCACGTTTTGCGGCATCGATGACTTCAGCATCTGTTGCCTGTGGATTACCGTAACGTATGTTGTGCCATACATCGGAGCTAAATAATATTGGCTGCTGCGGCACCATTCCCATCGCATCACGTAAATCTGTTAATCGAAGTTGGGTAATATCAGTTTCATTAAACTTTATTTGACCTTGCTGCGGGTCATAAAATCGTTGTAACAGTTCAAATAGGGTTGTTTTACCTGCGCCAGAGGGCCCTACTAAAGCGACCGTTTTTCCCGTTGCAATGACTAAGTTAATATCATGTAATGCGGGCGAATCTGGCCGAGAAGGATAAGAAAAGTTGACCTGTTCAAAACTGATAGCAGATGATGCTTGTACTTTTATGGTGCTAGGTTGGCTTGGTTGTTTTATATCGCTCTCTACTTTTAATAAATCGAGCAAACGTGTTGCTGACCCCGCTGCACGTTGAAGTTCACCATAAACCTCTGCAATTGTCGCCACCGACATCGCCACCATTATCGCGTAAAAAACAAATGCTCCTAATTCACCACCCGTCATCTTGCCTGATAACACGTCCATACCTCCAACCCACAACATAGCGCTAATGGTTGCAAAGGTTAGAAAGATGACAATGGCAATCAAAATAGAACGTTGTTTTACCCTGTTCTTTGCGACAATAAAGGCTTTCTCAACTTCATGGCCAAAAGCAACCTGCTCTCTGGCTTCATGCGTATAACTTTGTACGACTTTAATATTTTGAATTATTTCGCCAGCATACGTACCAATATCTGCAATCGCCCCCTGCGAACTTTCCGCTAACGATCGCACTTTTCGGCCGTAAACTATCATCGGGATTAAAATAAAAGGAACAGCCACCACAACCACTAAAGACAGTTTTAAGTTGGTGACAAATAACATCACCAAACCGCCAATCAATAATAATAAACTACGTAACGACATAGAAAATGAAGAGCCGATTATTGACTGTAATAATGCGGTGTCCGTTGTTAAGCGAGACATTAATTCGCCGCTTCTATTTTCTTCAAAATAACTGGGATGCAAAGTAACGATGCGGGCAAAAACGGCCTTTCTAATGTCAGCACTGACTCGTTCACCTAACCATGACATTAAATAAAAACGACTAAAAGTACCGACCGCCAATAAACTAATCAAAAAAACCAAGCCTAAAATCGCCTCTTGTAACTGTTGCTCTGAGCCGGCAATAAAACCATTATCAATGACAAATTTTACTGCTTGTCCTAACGACAAATTAACAGCAGCGGTCACCAATAAAGCAAGCAATGCCAGTGCGAGCATTAATTTATAAGGTTTTATAAAGGAAAATATAGGTAATAAGCTATTAAAAGCTTTAAGCTTTTCTTTGGGATTTAAGGTGTCATCAACAGCAATATTATCTACAGAGGTATTTTTCACAATTTACTCAATATGTTAGGAAGTGATGCTAATTTACATCAGTAAGAATTTTATAGGTGAAGACTAAAAGTTGGCTACTTAAGACTTCATGGTGCCAAAGTACAAGCAATTCAACCATATGAAAGAATAAACAAGAAACATTACAATAATCAATATGTAATGTTTCCCTGATTATGGCTACTAATTTGAATTTAGATGGTTCATTTTTCTACTTCGCCTCGAGCACTATTATGAGTTAAAAGGTTGTAATTATTGAATAGATAAAAAAAAGAACGCCCCCCAACTCTTAAGTTATTTATATACATATAATTGCTTTATTTCACCTTTAGCAGATACAAAAAAGCTCACCGAAGTGTAATGCCGATCAGTTAAGAAAAATCTATTGATTTTTAGCTGAATGAGATCAAAATCCGATGTTCACAAAACATCGGATTTTTTATGCAACTATCATCAGCACTCTCTCAAGTATCACTTAATAACTTCACTGAATTTACAGGCCTTAATGAGCTATTAGCACCTGAATTAGTTGCTGATGCATTATCTCAAACAGGTGTAGCTACGATAAGAAAACGTAAACTTCCTATGGAACAAATGGTTTGGGCCGTTATTGGAATGGCACTGTTTCGTAAATACTCAATGCGCCAACTGGTCAATCAACTTGATATTATTCTTCCAAATGGGACTCCCTATGTAGCCCCAAGTGCTGTTACACAAGCACGGAAAAAGCTAGGTCATCAAGCAATAGAGACTATCTTTAATCAAACACAATCACTATGGCATGAAAAATCTGAGCATCCAACGTGGTGTGGCTTATCTTTACTAGGTGTTGATGGCGTTGTTTGGCGAACACCTGACTCAAAAGAGAACAGTGATCATTTTGCGCGCACTAGCAACAATCATGGCAAAGCAAGTTACCCCCAAGTAAGAATGGTATGTCAGATAGAATTAACCAGTCACTTACTGACACAAAGTGCTTTTGATAGTGTGGACGTAAATGAAATGCACTTAGCTGAAAAGTTAATTAAAGATACGCCTGATAATAGCTTGACCTTGTTTGACCGAGGCTTTTACTCTCTAGGGCTTCTAAATCGCTGGCATTCAACAGGTATTTCACGTCATTGGTTGATGCCATTAAAAAAGAACACGCAATATGAAGTAGTCAGAAGCTTAGGTCGACAAGATAAAATTATTCGCTTAACGGCTTGCCCTCAAGCTAGAAAGAAATTCCCAGATCTACCTGAATATATTGAAGCACGATTACTGACTAAAAAAATTAACGGAAAGCCACGACAAATACTCACATCAATGACCGATGTAATGCGCTTTCCGCCTGCTGATATCGTTGATTTATATGACCACCGTTGGGAAATAGAATTAGGCTTTAGAGAAATGAAACAATCACTACTTGATAGCCAATTTACGCTACGTAGTAATCAGCCTGAGCTGATAAAGCAAGAGTTATGGGGGATATTGTTAGCGTACAACTTAATACGTTATCAGATGGTATTAATGGCAAAATCACTCGATGGAATACATCCGAATCAATTGAGCTTTCATGGTGCGTCGATGCATATTATTTATGAGTTGACGATGCTACCGTTCTGCTCGCCAGGAAACATTCCTAAGTATGTAATGAATATAACAAAAAGTGCGAAACAATTCGTTTTGCCTGCGAGGCGAGAGAGGTGTTATCCACGAGAATTGAAGTGTTCTAAAAATGGATATCCGCTTAAAAAAAGAAAAACCGTTCACCTTAAGTGAACGGCATTACACCGAAGTGAGCTATTAAATTCTTGTTACGAATCATTCTGGATAGCAGAAATTGTTTAATTCAAGGCGCTTTGCCCGCGACGTTTAGTGTTTCTTAAACGAGTGGTAAAGCAACGATCAAGTAGACGATTTA
>NZ_AXWP01000085.1 GCF_000482725.1 Psychromonas arctica DSM 14288 | reverse complement strand
TTGGCGCAACACGTGCTGAATCACGTCAACTAGTTAGCCATAAAGCTATTTTAGTGAACGGTAAAGTTGTAAATATCCCTTCATTTAACGTTAAACCTAGCGATGTTATCGCAATTCGTGAAAAAGCTAAAAAGCAATCACGTATTGGCGCTGCATTAGAAATCGCTGGTCAACGTGAAGCCCTTGCTTGGGTTGAAGTTGATACAACGAAGATGGAAGGCGAATTTAAACGTCAACCTGAACGTTCAGATTTATCTGCTGAGATTAACGAACAGTTAATCATCGAACTTTACTCTAAGTAAAGTTAATTTTTAAGAGAGGACATAAATGCAGGGTTCTGTAATTGATTTTCTAAAACCAAGATTAGTTGATATCGAACAAATTTCGACAACTAGAGCTAAAGTAGTTCTTGAGCCACTAGAGCGTGGTTTCGGCCACACTTTGGGTAATGCTCTTCGTCGTATTTTGTTATCATCTATGCCGGGAACGGCAGTAACAGAAGTTGAAATTGATGGTGTACAACATGAGTACAGCACCAAAGAAGGCGTACAAGAAGATATCCTAGAGATCCTTCTTAACCTTAAAGGTCTAGCTGTAAAACTTGAAGGTAAAAACGAAGTTTTAGTTAGTTTAACTAAATCTGGCGCTGGTCCTGTTACAGCAGGCGACATCATTCATGATGGTGATGTAGAAATAGTCAATCCAGAACACGTGATCTGTAATTTAACGGGTAATGCTGAAATCAGCATGCGTATTAAAATTGAATCAGGTCGCGGTTATGTTCCAGCTTCATCACGTATGCATAGCGAAGAAGATGAGCGTCCAATTGGTCGTCTATTAGTAGATGCGACTTTCAGCCCTGTTGAGCGTATAGCTTACAGTGTTGAATCAGCGCGTGTTGAACAACGTACCGATTTAGACAAGCTTATTATCGATATGGAAACAGATGGTACTTTAGAGCCTGAAGAAGCAATTCGTCGTGCAGCTACAATTTTAGCTGAGCAATTAGACGCATTTGTTGATTTACGAACAAAAGTACAACTTCCAGTTGAAGAAGAAAAGCCTGCATTTGATCCAATTCTTTTACGCCCAGTAGATGATTTAGAACTCACTGTTCGTTCTGCTAATTGTTTGAAAGCAGAGTCGATTCATTATATCGGTGACCTAGTACAATGTACTGAAGTTGCACTTCTAAAAACGCCTAATTTAGGTAAGAAGTCTCTAACTGAAATCAAAGATGTACTTGCTTCTCGTGGATTATCTCTAGGCATGCGCTTAGAAGATTGGCCACCAGCAAGTTTAATTGAAGATTAGTCTAAAACCGATTCACGAATAATAAGGATTAGGTTATGCGCCATCGTCAAAGTGGACGTCAACTTAACCGAAACAGCAGCCACCGTCAGGCTATGTTTCGTAATATGGCAATCTCGATTGCTACGCATGAAGTTATTAAAACTACCGTGCCTAAAGCAAAGGAATTGCGTCGTGTAATTGAGCCATTAATTACATTAGCTAAAGTGGATAGCGTTGCTAACCGTCGTTTAGCGTTTGCTCGTCTTCGTGATGATGCAACAGTAGCAAAATTGTTTAATGAACTAGGTCCTCGCTACGCGACTCGTCCTGGTGGATACACTAGTATCATTAAATGTGGTTTCCGTACTGGCGATAAAGCTCCTATGGCTTATATCCAGTTCGTTGACCGTCCAGTTGTTGCTGAAGAAGAGTAATCTTATTTAGTCGCATAAAAAAAGCCGAACTTATGTTCGGCTTTTTTGTATTTCATTAAATAATTATTCTTCTAACACGGTAACAAACTCACCAACAATGCGCATATTTTCGCAATCTTCTTCATGAAGAACAATGTCCTTAAACTTTGATTCGGTAGAGTTTGGTTTTAATAAAATGACCGAATGTTCCCACTCTCCATCATCAGAAACTCTTTTTTCACTGGCATAGGTTTTAATGGTAAATGATGAATTATATTCCTCATCGTCTTTGCCATAGTTTTCGACAATAACAATTTTACCATTGCGAGAGCCACCAAGTGACTCCCTGAATATGCAAATAGAATTGCTCTTGATGCGACGATTCATTGATTCACCAATGACTCTACATGCAAAATACTTTCGTTCTGTAGAGTACTTTTCAGGTACTTCAAGCATATTAAAATCTTTGTTTTCTTGCATTTCACTAAAAGAACCAGCAGCAGTATAAAAGTCATAAAATGGGATTACATTTTGTTCTTTATCATCAATAATTTCTTCTGAAGGTGCAGTTGAAACTGCTTTTAGGGTTGTCGGCTTCTTCTTCACTTCTACGGTTTCTTCACCTGTTAGATATATATAAAGTGAATCTTGAACAGTATTTCGTAATTTAAATTTCATATGAACTACTGGTACATTTTTGCTTTTATCATTAACTTTATACTCTTGAGTTAAAGAGCCTGTGACAGTATCAACATTGCCCATAAAGTAAAAATCTGCACCTTCATTATTGCTTTTCTGTATAAATAAGGAAACATTAAGACCGGTTTTATCTGCATCTCGAATAGCAACAACATCCTTACTATCAAGTTTTCTTCCAGCTTTAGATTCCCATGCAAATTCATCTTGGTTAATGAAATGGTCGTTATATTGAGTAGTTAAAGAAATGTCTTCTAACTTTCTGTATGTAACAAAAAGTGGGGCTTGATCACGATAGATCTTATATCCGTAAACGGTACTATCATAATTTTTCTCCCAATTAAGTATTCGGCATACATCTTTACGCGTATATTTACCATGTAATTGAAAGCCATTTATATAGTTTTTGAGTTCGAAACGCTTATTGTATGTGTGTATAGAATATTCAATGTTATCGATAAGAAAGTTTTTGAATAGAGCATTTTTCAAGTGTTGGTTAAACGCTTGTGAGAGTTTCAATTTATTATTTTCAAACTCAATAACAGAAGATTCTTTTTTTATAAATTTGAAATTAAGATTGATTATGCATGATTCTATCGTCTCATCTGATACAGAATAACCATACGTAGCTTTAATGATGCTTTTGAAATCATTTGTCTCTAAGAAAGGGTTCGTTATAAGCTCTTTCATAATGATGCATTCTTCCACTCTTTTCGCATTATTGATGTTCAATGCAAATTGGCTTAATAATACTATCTGCTCTGCATCAAGATCATACTCGGTAGCTTTTTCCACTTTACATATAAAATTATAATAAGACTTTGAGTATTCAACATATAGATATGGTTCTCGTGAACCATGCTGAATAAAGTCCATCATCATAGGTATTCGGCCAAGTTTATACTTAAGTAAGTCATAATCTTTTTTAAGATCTTTCAACAGCCCCATATTTGCGGAATCAATGGATTCAAAAATGAGTGTTTTAGTAATTGAGTCAAAGTTGATCGTAGAACTTCCGGGGATAAGTTTACTGCCACTTGATATTGTTCTGCGCAAAGCATCTTTGTTATAAGACGTGTCACCGTAAAGTGCAATTGGAATAAGGTAATTGTTACTATAATTCCCAATAAAATCAATAACAGTCAGATAGCCTTTACCGTCAACTTTACGAAGTCCTCGGCCTAATTGTTGTACAAAAATGATGGCAGATTCCGTAGGACGAATCATTATAATTTGATTCACCTTAGGGATATCAATACCTTCATTAAAAATATCAACCGTAAAAATATAATCTAATTTTTCGGATAGGTTGTCAGACTCTAATAATTTAATAGCCACATTTCGTTGTTCTTCCGAACTATCTCCTGTGAGAGCTATGGAACGAAAGCCACTTTTATTAAACATTTCGGCTAATTTTTTTGACTCGTCATTACGGGAACAAAAAACGAGGCCTCTAGTTATGCCATTATCTGAACCATAAAAATTAGCGTATTTAACGATATTTTTAACTCTTTCATCGGATGAAAGATAAGCAAAATCACGGATATTTTCTTGTTCTTCCCCATCAATTATAAGATCGCTAACACCATAATAATGAAAGTTACTTAGCATCCCTTCTTCCATCGCTCTATTTAAACGAATTTCATAGGCAATATTATGATCAAACAAGCTAAAAATATCTTCACCATCAGTTCTTTCTGGTGTCGCAGTCATGCCTAATAAAAATCGTGGCTGAAAATGTTCTAGAAGTCTCTTATATGAATCAGCCCCTGAACGATGAGATTCATCGATTACGATATAGTCAAAATAGTCTTTATTAAATTTCTCTAAATGGTTTGCTTTTGAAATGGTTTGCACCGTAGCAAATAAAAAGTCTTTATCCAGCTCTTGTTGAGAACCTGAATATAATCCCATTGATTTACTTGAACCAAAAACACTCTGGAACGTTTCCATAGACTTTTCTGCTATGGTTCGTCGATGCACAACAAATAGTAATCGTTTGGGTTCGAAAGCCTTAGCATCAAAAGCAGATAAATAGGTTTTACCTGTACCTGTTGCAGAAATAAGTAGCGCTTTGGTTGCTCCCTTGTTTATCAAATTATTAATATTTTTTAAGGCTTCTTCCTGCATAGAATTTGGTATTACTACAGGCTTAACAAATACTGACTCATGTGCTTTAGAAAGTAATTTTTGTTTGTTGTAAATAACTTCATAGGCATCAATATACGATAAAGTGACAGGTGTTCCATTTTGAAAATCTGTATCAAACTCCCCAATAATCTTTTCAACAATACTACTCGAATGAAGTGCTGAGACTTTAAGGTTCCATTCTTTATTTGTCGCCAGTGCTGAAGCAGTTAGATTGCTACTGCCTATAATGAGATTGTAATATTCCGATTTTTTAAACAAATATCCCTTTGAATGAGAATTTTCTTTGGTGGCTATACGCAGTTCAATATTAGTGAATTTCAGCAGCTTTCTAAGCGCTTCAGGTTGTGTAAAATTTAAATATTGCGAGACAACGACCTTACCTTTAACCCCTTTATTTTCGAGTTCTTTAAAGGTATTTATTAAGGTAGCAATACCACTTGTAGTTACAAATGCTACGGAAATATAGAATTCATCGCAATAGCGTAATTCCTCTAAAATCGTAGTGAGCACTTTTTGTGGAGGGGTCTTTTTGTTAACCAATAATGTTGGTTGATACAACTTTTCAGATATTGATTCTTTATCAACAAAACCAGTTTGTAAGCTTTTACTCAGTTCATCTAATATCATGCTTTAGAACTCTTATATTTGCTCTTTCTGTAATTTTTCAACTATTGGGATATCAGCGGCAGCCCAATCAAGTGTGTGTAACTGATCAATTTTCAGCCACTTTTGATTTACGTGCTCAGTAAGGGTTATATCTTTATGCTCAACTGGACAAATGAAAGAGTGCATAATGATGAAGAAATCCGGATATTGATGATGAACAGTATTGAAAAATTGAGGGTCGACAATATCTAAATGAAGCTCTTCTTTAATTTCTCTAGTGATTGCTGACTCTTTTGTCTCTCCAAGCTCAATTTTACCACCAGGAAATTCATATTTTTTCGCTATATAATCAAATTTGGCAGGCCCACGTTGAACACAAAGTATTTCTTCGCCACATTGGATAATTGCAGCAACTACATTTAATTTTTTCAAAGGTATTCCTTTATTATTAAATTTCTAGACATAAAAAGTGCCTTATTATATTAATATTTTACATTAACGAAATACTCAAAAGATAAGAATGAAAACATTGCCCCCCATAAGTATTTTTTATTAAACTACAATAATCGCTCTGATGCTTCACAGTCACCACAATTAAGAAAATATTTTTCACCTAATTTTGATACTTTAGCGTTTTTACTTTGGCAACTTCCACAGTTTATTTTCATTGCAGTATTAGTCGTACATTTATTACATTTTATATAGTAGCCATAACGGCCACATAGAGCGGTGTAATCAGATGGCTCACCACAACTTTTGCATTGCAACCGCGATGTAATCTTAACAATAGATTCAACATTATTATGAACAATGGCCTCTATCGCAGGCCTTTTTTCTTCTAGAATTTCAGCTTTTATTTGAATTTGAGACATTAAAAATTCTGTTATAGATATCAACTCAGAGTCACTAAACTTTGGGCGAGAATCAGTAATACTTAAAAGTCGCCCTACCGGACCTTTAAGGTTCATAATCTTATTCAACTTATCGACTAAAAACTCACTCTTTACTAATTGTTCAGAAACATTTCTAGGCATAGTTTCTCTATCGATAATAGCGTTGCTTGAAACAACACAAATATTATCCCAACAACGAAAACCAAAGTATTGTTGTTTTATCCCTAATAGTTTCGTCAATATTCTAGGGCTATTTTCAAACAATAATTCGCGAAGCAACCTTTGTTGCAGCTCTACCTGTTTAATTGGAGATGGCATTCCAGTCCAATTATTATTAAAACTTCGAGACCATTCACCATAACTATTTACTTTTACTCCACCAGTAATACTTTTAGATTCCATTAAAATGAAGCCATATGGGTAAACAATGAGGTGATCGATCTGTGCAGTTTCATCATTATAAGTAAATTTGTAATCGTTAATAACGAATATACGAGGGTGATCTTTAAACGCTCTTCTGAGAAAAAAAGCTACATTAGTCTCTTGTTCTTGTCCTGCTTTAGCAGTTGGTGAAATAGTATTTTTTAGCGACATATCTTTAAGGATCATACAAAAAAATTCCAAATTAAATATTAGTTTTAGCTTTAGCTAAACTAGGATAAAAATATTACGATAACGTTGACTCATGTTCAGCAGATTCAAAGTGCCCCTTTGCAAGCCAAAATTGAGCTTTATTTTTTAGAGCAACTTGATACGCCCAACTTGTAACAGCTTCAGACCTTTTAGCATCACAATTGAAATAAGAATTTAGTTCATCATCAATACTCTTTTGATGATTAATTATGTTTTGTTCAAACCACCGATCTCTATGTTCAAAAGCGGCTAAATAGTCACGTTTATTGTTATTACAACTGCTATGAGCGACAACAAAGTTATGCCCTAAGTCATTGGAGTATTTAGCAAATGGAATAAAATGATCTACTTCGGTTTTTGTTGTTAATGACTTTTGGCAATAGAAACATTTGCCTTTTTGAATTTCTTCTAAAACTGGCTTTGCTTTGGTAATTGCTTGACGATTAATACCAAATAAAAATGGATCTAGTTGAGACTGTTTACCAATGATTTGTTGATTCGCTGGAATACTTTGAATTTTTCCAATCCATGCGTTACGCGATACTTGAGTCACCAGTTCATAAAATCGGCGAAAGCAATAAGCGATACCAGCATTTAGTGTAATAAAAGAAGCACCTTTGTTATGCGCATACAAGAAGCAATCTTCTTTCTTTGCTAATAGCTGTAAACGCCATAACGGCCCTTCTTTAATAACTCTTAAAGTACTTTTGTAAATTGCGTTCCAGTTATCGCTTTGTTTAAGTTTATTTATATTTTTAATATTTAAATTATGACAACGACTTAACTCTGTAATGATCACTGATTGCTTGCCTACATTTTGATGCAGTAAAGTGTTCATGTTGTTTTCTACTGAGTTAAATGGCAACGCATGCTGCCAATAAATAGCAATAAATTTCTCAACTATTGTACTTAATGGGATTTTTAATTGATGTTTAGGATCATCCATTAAAGGAGTTTCTATACAAATATCAGCTAATGCATGTAATAAAGCGTATTTATAAGTTGCATTGAACTCTCCTTCAACAAGTAACCTTTGGGTATAAGCAATAAAATCAATTTGTTGATTACTTGAAATTTCCATTCAATTATTAACCATAAGTTGCAACACCACTGTTTGCCAACTAACTGCTTCTCTTTCGAGAATATCTTTATGGTTTTCAGTAACTAATAGCGGTAATAAACCACACTTTTTACTGCGTTGTAATAATCGGTCGCTGCACACGTCAAACATATTACGTTCATCACCACTGGGGCCATGGCGCAATGAGATAACGAGTTTACCACCGGGTTTTAGTAGGTTAGCGAGTTTGCGTAATGAACGTGCTCGTTGTGAGTCAGGAATGTGCATCCACACTGCACTGAGCAGAATTAAATCAAAGCTGACTTCTTGTTTGGTCACGGCATGTAAATCTGGGAGTGAATCTTGTAACCAACGGACGTTTAAATCTTGAGTTTGTTGCTTGCCTAATTGGGCAAGTGTTAAGGCAGGCTCAATCGCGGTGATTGATACATTATTCTTGGCGCCTTGTTCTGCCATATATTTACTATCACGGCCTGCACCAGCACCTAAATCTAAAATACGCGCATCTTTTGTATTTAATACCGGTGTTAAATAGCTGAGCCACGACTGATGTACTTGTTCGAACGTTTTAGATAAATACAATTCTGCTAATTGCTCTGCATTTTTATTGTAAAAGCTTTCAGACATCGACTTACCTAATTGAAATTTATCTTATGCTTGTCTTTTAGGTACAACTTATACCCAAGAAGCAAAATAGAATGCGTTAACTGAGTGACCTATCTTGTTTAAAAGCTTTAATATCTAAAAAGGAAATAGATTGATGGAACGCGCTTTAATTCAAATAGATAAGTTACATATATTTAATTAGTTTTATCACAAAAAAGTGATACTTAAAACGTTAACAGGCTGAATAAATTAACATGCTTATGCATTTAACTCAGGTTGTTTTAATTGGAGCATGAAAAATTGCTAAATTTAACAACCTATTAGGTATTTCTTTTTCTACAAACCTACGGTTGAAGCGATAACAGAACTCATTAAGATATTCTTGTAGAAACTTTCCTGTCACACCATGAAAAGTACCCAGTAAGAACGTTTTCAAATTACCAATTGCTATATGAACCCACGGAAGCCATTCATCAACTAACCCACTAGGCGTTACTTTTGGAATGTGCTGCTGTGTTTTATTTATAATATTGAGTGAAGGATAACCATCCGTTCTTACTTTCTGCTTTGGTAATAGATATCTATTTACAAATTCTTCGACATT
>NZ_AXWP01000084.1 GCF_000482725.1 Psychromonas arctica DSM 14288 | reverse complement strand
AATGATATCTGCATTTCCTTAGTGTGATCTTTTAAAATTAAATTTCAATTTTTTTTTACAAATGAAAAGCATTATCAAAGATCACGGGTATATATCTGGGTTCAGCTTAAAATATTCATCGATATACTCACTCCACATTTTATTATTGATGTGTGCTTTAGAGAGTAAGACAGCAATATTAACGTTGAAAATATTAGTAAAAATGGGCAGTATTTGCTTGAATGAAGTACCTACCTCCACAGCCCCTACATATACTTTTTCATTAGTTTCTGGGTGTTTAGCCCAGATAGGTGATACCCCCCTTAATCCACTATATATGCGACCTGTCTCAAATCCAAAACGTGCTTTTTTCTCGGCATTTGTATCGACAATGGTAAAACGTAGGTCGTCCATACTATCGCCAAATTTATTTGGTTTATGTACCCTTAAGAAACTAAGGCTTCCCGGCCCAAGCTGATAATGCAGTTGGCGAATATTAAATTCTTTGGTCATGTAGTCCCATGATGGTTTAACTTTATTAGTCACCTAAAAGGTTAAAACCATCGGCTTTAGCCGGTCAGCTTTAGCTATAATCTCTCTATTAGTGTTAGGAGGTAGTTATGGATTATAGATACGGCAGCCATACAGTTTTTAAAATTCAATATCACTTTGTTTTTGTTACTAAATATAGGTACCAAGTATTACAAGGTGATGTTGGTTTGAAAGTAAGATAATTAGTTCGGCAAACATGTAATGCCTTTGAAATTGAGATTTTAAAAGGAGTTGTGAGTAAGGATCATGTTCATCTTTTAGTTTCAGCACAACCGAATATGGCACCCAGTGAAATCATGAGAAGAATTAAAGGGCGCTAATCTGCTAAATTATTTGAAAGTTTCCCAGATCTTAAAAAGAGATACTGGGGTCGTCATTTCTGGGCCAGAGGATATTTCTGTGTAACATCAGGAGATGTTACCGAAGAAATGATTAAAGAATATCTAGAACACCACTTTGAAGTTAAAGGTGACGATAACTTTAGAACGGAAGGTTAATTCAACGGGTCTTTGACCCGTATCCGGACTTTAGTCCATAAAACTAACCCACCTACTTTAGTAGGTGGTTGTTGAGTTTTTTCTTATTAAAATAAAAACACTTACTCAGCGAGTTTTTTAACCATATCGATTAAACAATTCAAGGCTACGGCGACATCGGAAACCATTACCTGTTCTCTAGGGTTATGGCTAATGCCTTTTTCGCAGCGTACAAAGAGCATGCCGATGTCGGTAATATTGGTGATCACCATCGCATCATGACCTGCACCGCTTGATAGAAAACAAGGGGCTTTTTGAGTGTGCTTTTCAACCACTTCACCCCATTTTTGTTGCAGGTTATCACTGCATAAAACCGCTTCTGCTTGGTAAAGTTTTTCATGTGTTAAGGTCAGTTGACGTTTGTCGGCAATATCAGTTAAATCTTGTAATAGCTTGTCACAACAACTTTCTAATGTTGACTGAGATTGACTACGAATATCGACGGTAAAATGTACTTCACCCGCAATCACATTGACTGCACCGGGAAATACATCGCAGCGCCCAACGGTAGCGACAATGCCATGATCAAAGGCAAATTGCTCAATCGCACCGATCATTTGTGCTGCACCTGACATCGCATCTTTACGTAACGCTAATGGTACAGTGCCGGCGTGCCCGGCCATGCCTTTAAGTTTGAATTGATAGCGTTTTGCACCGGCAATGCCGGTCACAACACCCACCGGTAAATTGAGATTCTCTAATACCGGTCCTTGCTCAATATGTACTTCTAAATACGCTAATATATCATCGGCATTTCGCTTATCTTGGCCTGCTCGCATCGGATCTAAGCCAAAATCAGTCATCGCTTGTGCCATGCTAATGCCTTGATTATCAGTGACTGCTAACCATTCTGGCTTAAAGCAACCAGCGGTTGCACTAGATCCGATCAGGGTAGTATTGAACCGTGTTCCTTCTTCATCTGCAAAGGCAACGATATCAACATGAAAGGGCAGTTCTTCACCCATTAATAGGGTCATTGCTTCAATGGCAAGTAGTACACCTAAGTTACCATCATATTTACCCGCATTGGCTACGGTATCGCTGTGTGAACCTATTAATACAGTTGGTAATGTTGGATTAGCAGATCGCTTACGTCCCCACTGGTTACCAACACTATCCTCCCAAGTTTGTAGGCCAGCTTGTTGCATCCACTGTTCAATTTGTTGATGCGCTAGTTTATGCTCTGCTGTTAAATAAGCACGAAGCAAACCGCCTTGCATTGCCGTGAAGGTAGCGAGGTGATCCGCCCATTGCATTATTTTTTGTGCACCGTCATTTGTTGTCGTCAGCGACATAAAGGCTCCTTTTTAAACAGTGTAATACTGCATTGCAGTAGTGACTGCCTGACCGGGTTGAATGCCAGCTTTGTATTTTAATAAGATTGACTCTAGTGCCGCTAATGTTGTTAACACACACTCTTGACGAGCGTTAAAGCCCATCGTTCCAATACGCCAGATCTTGCCGTGTAGAGGCCCAAAGGAAGTACCAATTTCAATGCCAAAACATAACAATAACTCTTGTCGTACTTTGTCACCGTCAACGCCATCTGGAATATAAACGCCTACCACGTTACTCATTTTAAATTGTTGGTTACCGAACAATGTTAATCCCATTGCTTTCAAGCCCATTGCCATTGCATCACCAGCTTGTTTATGACGAGCAATAACATTTTCACTGCCTTCTTCAAGGTAAATACGCGCACATTCTCGTGCTGCATATAACATGCTGGTGGCTTCGGTATGGTGGTTTAAACGTTCTGGTCCCCAATAATCCATGACCATGGCTAAATCAAAATAGTTAGACTGAATTCTGATATCGGTACCGGCAGTATGATGGTCAGCTTTAATTCCTGCTTCCACGTGTTTACGGTGGTTGATGACTTCTGCACATTGATCACTTAGGCTGATAGGCGCGCTGCCTGATGGGCCACCTAAACATTTTTGTAACCCCACTGAAACTGCATCTAAGTGCCACTCATCCATCTTCAGTTCATTGCCTGCAATAGAGGCAGTTGCATCACAGTAGAATAGAACGCCATGGCGTTGACAAATTTCACCTATTTCAGCAAGCGGTTGATTCATGGTGGTAGAGGTATCACCTTGTACCGTTGCTAATAGCTTTGGTTGGAACTCTTTAATCGCTTGCTCTACTAATTCTGGCGGACAAACTTCACCCCACTCAATATCAATGGTTTTAACAACGGCACCAACACGCTGTGCAATTTCACATAATAAGTGTCCAAAGCGCCCAATTACTGGAATTAATACTTTATCGCCAGGTTGTAAAATGGAAACCAATACCGCTTCGATGCCTGCACGTGCAGTACCATCGACTAACATCGTTTGTTGGTTATCGGTCTCGAGAACGCCACGGTATAAGGATTGAACTTGATTCATATAACCCGTCATGACCGGATCATATTGGCCAATTAAAGCACTAGAAATAGCTTGATGAACACGTGGATATGCATTGATTGGTCCCGGCCCCATTAATAAACGAACTGGCGGGTTAAGTGTTTCAAATAGGGATTTAGTGGTCATTTTTTTCTCCAAGTAAACTTTGCCCATCACTACGAGGATCGCTAGTTGCTGCTACTTTCCCGTTTTTATCGAGCATAATGGCACCTGCGTGCCCCATTAATTCGTTATTATCAGCCACTATTGTTATATCGTGACCCAGTGCTCTTAAGGTGGCACCGTGTTGTTTATAAAGTTGATTTTCTACTCGTAAGTTATTGCTGCTGTCACCCCAAGTTCTCCCCAGTAACCAACGAGGTTTTGAAACAGAAGCTGCTAAACTTATACCTTGATAAAGGTGGCGGCTAAATAAACAAGCTTGCGTTTGCGGTTGTCCTTCACCGCCCATTGAACCGTAAACAAAACGTCGCCCGTCTTTGAGTTCTGCATAGGCTGGATTTAAGGTATGGAATGGTTTTTTACCTGCAGCAAGTACGTTGAGATGATTGGCGTCAAGGCTGAAACTTTTACCGCGAATATTCCATGTAATACCACTGGATGGTAATACCACACCTGAACCAAACTCCCAGTAAATACTTTGTATAAAACTGACCATGGTACCGTATTGATCGGATGCCCCCATCCATACGGTATCACCGGGTTTTGCGATATGTGGCCAAGGTAATGCTTGTTCAAAGGAGATATTAGCGGCACATTTTGTAATCACATCATCATTTAGCCATTGTTGCAAAGGGGCATCTAGGTAAGCGGGATCGGTGATTTGCTGATCGCGAATGATAAAGGCTTGTTTAGTTGCTTCCACTAACAAATGAATATGCTCAACTTCAGAGGTCACTTGATCCACTAAACGATCATAAATTGCTAAAATTAATAATGATGCTAAACCTTGAGTGGGTGCATCTAAGTTATATAAACTACCCTTAGAGATATCCACAGTTAATGGTGTTGATACCGTGGCTTGGTATTGTACAAAATCATTTAACGTTAACGGGCTACCTGCATCAGCAAGTTCATCTGCCATCTGTTTGGCAAGTTCACCTCGATAAAAGTCGTCTAAACCTTTTTCTGCTAAATGCTTAAAAGTATTAGCTAAAGGTTGGTTAGTGAGGGTTTCACCTACTTTTAATACTTCATCTTGAAGCAAAAAACGGGCTGCAAAATTAGCTAAATGACTTAAGCGAGATAAGGTTTTTTCACTGGCATCAACCAAACTTTGGGTGATTTCAATCCCTTGTTCAGCGGCATCAATAGCAGGTTTAAGTAGCCTATTTAAAGGCATCGCCTTACCATTAAACCCACAGCTATCTAGCTTAAGTGCTTGTTGCCAACCTGCAACTGTTCCTGCCATTGTTATTGCTGATTTACCGCCACTTTCTGGTAAATCATCCGCTTGCTGTCGGTAGCTTTCCACATCGATATTAAGTGCAGCACCACCGCAGGCATCAATTGCGACGGGCTTTTCTCCTGCTTTACAAATTAGCCAGAAACCATCACCACCAATACTATTCATGTGTGGATATTGCACTGACACCATAGCTGCTGCTGCCACCATTGCTTCGCTAGCCGTTCCACCGGCATCTAATACAGCTTGCCCGGCTTGTGCTGCTTTGTAATGTGGCGCGGTAAATGAAGTTTGAAATATCATAGTTATTGCTCTCCTTGCCATAAGCTAAGACCCGTTTTGATCAGATCTGCTTCCTGGTTATCGATACCGATCAATGAAAATCCGCAGGGGCCTTCTTGTAAGTTTTGTATCGGTAGATGTAACTGTGGAAAACCGGCTAAACCTGCGATGCTAGTTAATCCCATTAATTGCGACCGATACTCAGCTAGTGCTTCACCTGCCATGGTTAGTGACGGTGGGCCTGAAGGGGTGGTAGGTATCACCCATAAACCTTGCATATCATTAAACTGAGTAAGTAATTGTTGTTTAAAATGTTGCTGTTGTACTTTAGCTTCACGATATTGTTGAGGTGTAATAGTACGCGCCCAAATCACACGTTGCAGAATGGAAGGATCTAAAGAGTCACCGTGTTTTGTTAACCAAGCCTCGTGCTTCTCAATTATTTCAAAACCTTGAATGGTACGGAATAATAGACTTAACTTATCAAGGGTTTGCTCAGTGTTGGCTAATAGATCACAGCTTAGCAGTGTGATATTGGCTTGTTGGCACCAACGGCTTAATACACTCAATCTTTGCGCACTGAATTGTTGCTGCAATGTATTATCTAGGTACAAGTTTTGTGCAACTTGCCCTTGCTTTTTTGAAGCAATTGCTGGCTTTTTGAGATCAGTTACCGGTTGTGTTGAAGCACCTAATAATGAAAAAACACTCGCTAGTTTGTTTAAGTCTTGGCTGAAAATACCTGCTGTATCAAAGCTTTTTGATAATTGAAAAGCATTATCTAAACTCACTTTCCCGAGTGTTGGACGTAAACCAAATAGGCCACAATAACTGGCAGGAACGCGCACTGAACCGCCGGTGTCTGTGCCGATTGAGAAATCAGCTTCACCCTTTGCAACGGCCACCGCACTACCACTTGAAGAGCCTCCCGGTAAGCAGTTTGGTGCAAGCGGATTAACGGGGGTACCATAATGAATATTTTGCCCGTTTAAACTGTAAGCAAGTTCATCGGTTTGCACGCGGCCAACACAACTTGCGCCATTGGCTAATAAGCACTCAATCAGACTAGCGCTTTGCTGCGCTGGTTGATGGCTTGCTAACCACGCCGGATTGCCTGCTCCTGTGACATAACCTTGAACATCGAATAGGTCTTTAAACACGAAGGTTAAACCACTTAGCTCACCGTCAGCCGTTGCCGCTAAATTATCGGGTCCTTGTGTACAGTACACACTTGCGTCTTTAGTTATTAGATGATCCATGTTTAACCTTCTTATTTTTACTACCGTTATTTTTACTTCTGATAGCTTTAAAGTTACCTTTAAAGCTACTTAACACTTAGTGTGAAGAGGCCGTTTTAACTTGTTCACTTTGAGTGGCATAACGGCTAGCTAATATTGCGCAGTAGAAAATCTGAATCGGGTGATAGAGCATGATAGGTAATAGGATCATGCCTAAGTCGGGATTGCTGCCAAAAATAACGGTCGCCATTGGAATACCCGCTGCGAGTGTTTTTTTAGTACCACAAAATACCGCCGCTACTTCATCGGCTAATTGAAATTGACAACGGCGAGCTCCCCATTGAATAAGGTGAACCATACACAGTAATACCACTGCACAAATGGCAATCGAGGTGATCAACATTTGCATTGAGAATGAGCTCCAAATACCGTTCGCAACAGAGTCACAAAAAGCGTTATAAACGATTAATAAAATAACGTATTTATCAATCTTACTCACTACTGATTTATGTCTTTCCGCAAATTTTAATAAAAAAGGTCTCGCTAATTGCCCTAGTATCATTGGTAACAACAGTAACTTAGCAATCGAGGTAATAGAGGCGACTAAATCAAGCTCAACACCCTCAAAGCCCATGAATGCTTGAATTAAAAGAGGTGTGATCACAATACCTAGAATGCTAGACAATGAAGCATTAAAAATTGCCCCCGGAACATTACCTTTACCAACACTGGTCATGGTTACAGAAGAAGATATAGTGCTTGGCAAAACGAATAAGTAGCAGAAACCAAAAGCTAATGCTGCTGGCATATAAGCCAATAATAGATCGCCAAAAATAATCCAAAGTAGTGGGTAAGCAATAAACGTCGCAGCTTGAATGTAAATGTGCATACGCCAGTTGCTCACACCGGCTTTAATCGCAGAAGGGGAAAGACCTAAGCCATGTAAAAAGAAGACAATCGCAACACCGATACCGGTAAGTTTATCAAGATGAATTAATCCTCCTGATTTACCCAGTTCAGGGGTTATTGTGGCTAACGCAATGGCGATCACCATACCCACTAAAAACCACTCTTTTTTAAGTTTATTTATAACATTTATCATTTGATCATTACTCTTACGGCTGATTATTTAATTTAATATTTACTCTAACTCATTGAGCTTGGAATAATTAACACTTATTTTACTGCTCACTTTAGTCGCTTCACCATTCAATAATTGATAGGTGTTATTAACCAAATGAGAAATTAAGCTCATGGGAACCGCATAGCTATCTAAAGGCGTTTCATTATTCATATGGCAAATCAGTGTGTGGGTGGTGCTTTGTGCATATTTTTGTCCAGATTGATCCGTGATCAATAAACATTGATGTGCTTGTAGTTGCTCAATCATTTTTGCAAAGTGGCTAACTCGACGGCGAATACCAATCACAATGACAAAGTCGTCTTCTTCAATCGCCGCTAAGTCTTCACCAATGGTCTGTCCCGGTAAAGGTAATAACTCAACATGGCTACGACACTGCATAAGCTGTTGTCGAAAGTGCAACGCTAACGGGTAACTGTTGCGATAACCAATTATTTTTATACGTTTTGCTTCTGCTAAGTGTTTAATAATAGCTTCCATATCAACGCTTTTAAGTTGCTCTCGTAAGTGCTCTAAGGCTTGAATCTCTTGGTGAAAATCGCAGTTATTTAAGGCATTGGTTAATACCGGTTGGCCGCTTTCGCGTACTGCTAGTAACTCATTACGTAATGAAAGGTGATCCGCATAACCTAAGCGACGAATAAAACGACTGACACTGGTTTTAGAAACGGCGCAGACTTCAGCAATGTCATTCGTTGACATGATCAGTACTTTTTCTGGATTAAGCAGTAAATAGTCGGCTAAGCGACGACTATTTTGAGTCAGGTCTGGGTAATGCTTAGTAATACGCTCAATCAATGAGTTGCTGTTATTAGTCATTTATTGTTCCTTGCTAGGCTAATGCAGGCTGTTGAAAGTATTCTCTTATCATCTCACAGCCGCAAGAAAACTTTGTAGTTCTTCGGTTTGAGGATTAGAAAATACTTCATCACTTTGACCTGTCTCCCATACTCGTCCTTGATTCATAAATACCACTCTATCGCCAACATCGCGTGCAAAGTTCATTTCATGTGTCACCAGTATTAATGTCATGCCTTCTTGTTTAAGTTTTTCTAATACTTTTAGCACTTCACCTACGAGTTCAGGGTCTAATGCAGAGGTTATTTCATCACATAATAAAACTTTTGGTGACATAGCTAATGAGCGTGCAATAGCAACACGCTGTTGTTGGCCACCGGATAAATTGCCAGGGTAAGCTGAAAATTTATCCGCTAGTCCGACTTTTTCCAATAGCTCTTTGGCTAAAATTTCACTGTCTGCAGAAGACTTTTTCATCACTAGTTTAGTGGCTAGCATGACGTTCTCACCTACTGTCATATGGGGAAAAAGGTTAAAGTTTTGAAATACCATGCCCACGCTTCGGCTTAGTAAACGAAGTTTGTAATCATCATTTTCAACCGACTGATTATCAACAATAACTGCACCTTTTTGGTATTCTTCTAACCCATTCATACAGCGTAAGAGGGTGCTTTTACCGGAACCACTGCGACCAATGATAGAAACAACTTCACCAGCTTCGACTTTAAGGTCAACACCTTTCAATACGTGGTTTTCGCCATAGTATTTATGGACTTGATCTAAACTAACGAGCGACATGATTTTTTTTCTCCAAATGGCGAGCTAAAACAGAAAGTGGGAAACAGATAAGGAAGTACAACACCGCGACCATTGCAAATACTTTAAAGGGTTGAAAAACAGCGTTATTGATCATGGTGCCTGCTTTAGTTAGCTCAACGAAACCAATCACTGAGGCCAGTGCCGTGCCTTTGACGATTTGCACAGAAAAGCCTACGGTAGGTGCGATCGACATGCGCATTGCTTGTGGCACAATAACGTAACGCATGGTTTGTAAATAAGTTAAACCTAGTGTACGACAGGCTTCCCACTGACCTTTTGGTAACGCTTCAATACAACCTCGCCAAATATCATGAAAAAAGGCACTACTAAACAGTGTTAAAGAAATTACTGCGGCAGACCAAGCGTCCACTTCAATACCAATTAACGACAAACCAAAGAAGGTTAAAAACAATTGCATCAGCAATGGAATACCTTGGAATATTTCTACGTAAGTTTGAATAATTCGAGTGATGATTTTGCTACGCATACTGCGCAATAGGGTTAGTATCAAACCAAATAGACCACCACCTGCAAACGCTAATAATGACAATAAAATTGTCCAACGTGCTGCCAGTAGTAGGTTTTTTAAAATATCCCAATCAGTAAATTGTACCATTTTAAAGTCCTCCTACAGAGACGGGTTTTTAAAAGCGAAACGCTTTATTAATGCGAACGTCTGACGCATTAATATTGCTAAGAGTAAATAAACTAATGCGGCTACCATGTAAGATTCAAAACTTAAAAAGCTACGTGATTGCACAAAGTTGGCTGAAAAGGTTAACTCCTCAACGGATATTTGCGAGACCACGGCTGAGCCAAGCATGACGATAATACATTGACTGACTAACGCTGGATAAACACGTTGGTAAGCTGGTAGTAAAATGATATGCCAAAAAACCTGACGCCTTGTTAAACCAAGTGTTTGGCCTGCTTCCCATTGTCCCTTTGGTGCTGCATCAATACCCGCTCGAATTATTTCTGCACTATAAGCACCTAGATTAATAATCATCGCTAACATGCCGGCTTGCCAAGCTGAAAGCTTGATGCCTAACGCAGGTAAACCAAAAAATATAAAAAATAACTGCACAATAAACGGAGTGTTACGGATAATTTCGATGTAGCAGGAGCAACTCCTTCGTAACCATGCATCTTTACTGATGCGACCTTGTGCGCAAAGAGTACCTAATAACAACCCTCCTAGTGTTGAGATAACAGTGAGTTCTATAGTGGTCCATAAACCTGCCGCAAATTGCGGCAAGTAAGGAACTAAACCTGAAAAATCCAGTTGATAGCTCATCGTCTTTATTCCAACTTATGACTTAAGGTCTGCAGGGAATGGCGCTTTTAACCATTTTTGTGAAAGTCCTTTTAATACATCATTTTGCTTAGCGGCTTTAATTAAACGGTTAACGCTATCAAGCAATGCTTGTTCGCCTTTCATAACACCGACATAACAAGGAGAGTTTTGTAATAAAAATTTAGTTTGTGGGGCTTTGTCTGGGTAACGCGTTGCAATCTCAGTAACCACTAAATTACCCGTTGCGATTAAGCTAACTTGGCCAGATAAAAAAGCAGACAACGTACTGTTATTGTCTTCAAATCGTTTAATGATAGTGTCTTTAGGGGTTAACTTACTTAACTCAAGATCTTCTACTGAGCCACGTGTTACACCAATTGTTTTACCAGCAAGATCTTCTGCACTGCTCACTTGCTCGTCAGCGGTGCCAAAGACACCTAGGAAAAAGGGTGCGTAAGCTTCACTGAAATCGACCACTTTTTCACGTGCAGGGTTTTTGCCCATACTTGAAATAACCAGGTCAACTTTACCCGTTTGTAAATAAGGGATACGGTTTGCACTGGTAACGGGGATTAATTCCAGTTTTACATTTAATTCCTTGGCAAGGTACTTAGCCATATCAATATCGTACCCCTGTGGTTGTAAATCCGTTCCCACTGAACCAAAGGGAGGGAAATCTTGAGGCACTGCTACTCTAAGTACTGACGATTGTTTAATATCTGCTAATTTATCTGCCTGCACTGCTTGTGCTGAAAACAGTAAAGAGGTGGATAAAACTAAGCTAGATAAAACCTTTAAAAATTTCATATTGTATCTCCATATATATTTTAAATGAAACGATCGGAACTTTTTGTTTATATTTTGCAACGATTGTGCCATTTTAATTTTCTATTTTAATTTCAACTAAAACAGTTGCTTACGTTATATTGGAGCTTGAGGTAAATGTTTTGTTAGCTTAACCCTTCCCGTGTTGGTGCAACTGATGCACTGCATTAGGGCGAAGCAGAAGAATAAAAATCACCGTAGAAAGCCCCATAACTAGGTATCAGTAGAGCAGGGGAGACATTTTTGCATGATGTGTATTAATTGTTACGCTATTAATGAGCAATTTATTTTGGATCAATAAAGGCGCGGATGGATAATTAAATTAGCGTTAAAGTAGGTTATTATCAGCGATATATTAATACTAAGTAGCGCAATAGGTTTCAGTTTATGATGGATTCTAGTATGGAATATGGAATATGGAATATGGTGTAGGTGATAACTCATACACTATGGCAGGGAAGTTAGCGGGTATTTCTAAACTGGTTGACGATTTTTATATCAATATGGATAACTTTCCTGAAGCAAAAAAAGTAAGGTCGATGCACAGTAGTGACCTTTTTGAGTCAAAGAAAAAGCTCGCGTACTTTTTGTCGGGTTGGCTGGGTGGCCCTAAATTATATGCTGAACATTATGGCAGCATTAATATTCCGGCAGCGCATCAGCATTTATCTGTTGGCGTAGAAGAAAGTAATGCTTGGCTTTTATACCCGTGATCTTTGATAATGCTTTTCATTTGTAAAAAAAAATTGAAATTTAATTTTAAAAGATCACACTAAGGAAATGCAGATATCATTGAC
>NZ_AXWP01000083.1 GCF_000482725.1 Psychromonas arctica DSM 14288 | reverse complement strand
AGTGTTGGTCTGACTGAGTATTGGACTTCGCGCTATTTTGGACGCTTATCCACCAACACTGCCGAAACAGGTTACGGTTAGTTGTGTACTTCTAACTTCCTATGGCTTCCTTCAGACCCCACCGTTAGCCAGTGACGCCCTTGCCATTCGGATTATCTTCCCCTCAATCAGGGTGATCTCACTTTCTTGCAAGTGAGCGGGTTTGCCAGCTTTGCTGGGCAAACAAAAAAGTTACAGTGTAACTTAATTAATCGATACATATTATTTTATTGCCTGGTGATTCAGGTGAATCACCAGGCAATAATTAGACGATAGGCCTCGTATCTATTGGGTTTGTACATTTTAATTCAACTGAATCACCCAAACAAAAAGCCATTTATCGAGTAGTCTTTCCGAATGTCGCTTAACGGGTGTTATGGTAAATTTAGAAACAAAACCTACTGATTAGCCGTATTTTGTCCTTGTTGATTAACTTATAGATTTTTAATTTTACTGGTAGATAAAAAAGTTGAATCATCAGTTTCTTCCCACTACTCATTTTGATACATACCAGATTGTATCCGCAAAAATAAGCCAATTTACTTTCTTGAATAAGCAGTCGCTAGTTGAAATAGCTCATCGTTCGGGCGGATATCTGTATATAAGGAAAATTGTTCAACGGCTTGTATGGCAAATACCTCTGAACCACTGATAACCGTTTTTTCTTGTTTTTTAGCATAGATGAGTAAAGGCGTTTCAGAAGGTAAGGCTACCACATCAAAAATTACCTGCGCATGTTTGATACTTGCTTCGTTAAAAGCCAAGCTCTGGGCATCAACGCCACCAGACATGCCTATCGGGGTTGCATTTATTAACATATCAGCATCATGATCCCCTATCTCGGTTCGCCATTCAAAACCACTCGCATCTGCTAATTCTTTACCCGTTACTGGATTTTTAGCAACAATATAACCTTTACTAAATCCTGCATTTTTAAGCGCAAATGCGGCCGCTTTGGCCATACCTCCACTGCCTTTCAATGCAAAAACCAGATCTTTCGATACCTGATATTGTGCGAGTAATTTAGTAATGGCAATATAATCAGTATTATATGCTTTTAAATAGCCGTCAGTATTCACAATAGTATTGACAGAATTGATCGCTTTAGCGGAGTCATCAAGCTCGTCAACCATACTAATGCAAGCTTCCTTATAAGGCATAGACACTCCACAACCGCGAATATTAAGGCCGCGAATACCTGTGATCGCAGCACTTAGATCTGGAGTAGTGAAAGCTTTATAGATAAAGTTAATATCTAATGCTTCATATAAAAAGTTATGAAAACGTGTACCGAAATTACTGGGTCTAGCTGCTAATGAAATACATAAGGTCGTATCTTTATTTATTTGTTTGCTCATTGATTACATCCTTTTTATCATAAGTGTAAGATTAGGGATTGCGCAGGTGAATCTAAACAGCGCCTTTTTATCAGATTCTATTCCAAATATAAAAGCAGAAAAAGCTCCTCCACAAAGAACAAACACCCCCTACGAAATTTCTTTAATCCGTAATTAAGGACATAACTACATTGTAGGTAACTATCGGCTTTTGAAGATATCTGATTATTGTCTTCTTCACATTCAATTTATCAATACGTTACATGAAATCAACAAACCTATGCACAAAATGACTATTATGGTAAATAGCCATTTTTCATAGTAAAAATAGCGGTCCATTATAAAATAATCACAAAACACCTAAAACAAACCGTAAACCTTTAAAATAAGCTTTAAAAGCAAAAACTTAAAATAATCATAACAAGGTGATTAATTTATGATTTATATCATATTCTCATTTCGCTTCTTTTCCAAGACCAAATACCTAAATGCTCATGTTGTCTCTATTATTAATTTTATTCTGCGGGTGAGTTAATTAGGGTCGCTGTAAGTCGGCTTGGGGGCGAATTGTATGGTCCGCCTCGATATTGCAAGTAATAATATCGATAACGTAGTTGGTTTGCGCTAATGTATTCGGAGTCTTTGCAGGCTGCCAATAAATTAGCCCCAGCTCCACGATGAGATCCGCGCTAGATTGTCCTCAAAAGCGACTAAGCATACTTTAATAAGGTGCTGTTTCGCCCCACAGGTCTTCAATCCAGTGGTCTAACCGTTTTATCATCTTTATCATCATTTGCAAATCCTGGTTACACTCTAACTTCAAATGCTTGTTTACTTGAAAGTACTGCCCATGCTATGCGTGCAAGTTTATTTGCCAGTGCAACGACTACAACATTAAATGGTTTTCGTGATAATAACTCGAATAGCCAATTGCCAAATACAGCTACTGCTTTTTCTGGCCTGACTAGTACTGCTCTGGCTCCATGAATAAATAGCTCTCGTAATCCCTTGTTCCCTCGTTTACTTATACCGAGCAATGTTGTTTTTCCGCCTGTTGAAAATTGCCGTGGAACTAATCCTACCCAAGCAGCTAAATGCCTCCCATTTTTGAAATCGGAAGCATTACTGATATCAGACATACAACGACTTGCTGTGAGTGTTCCGACTCCTGGGATAGTTTTGAGTAGTTGGGCTAATTCATCATTTTCCACTAATTGTTTAAGTTTTTTATCTTGCAGTGAAATAAGCTCATTAAGTTTCAAATAAAAGCCATGGTGCTCTCTTAACTCTCGAAGAAGCATTGGTGGTATTGGTTCGCCATATTCAGCCAACCATTGAAATAAACTCTTCATTTTGGAGTGAGATCTAGGAAAGCTCATACCAAACTCTAGTAAAACAGAGCCTATACGAGACATACAAGCGGTTCTGTCCTTCAGGTAACTTGAACGTATTCGTTGGATAACAGATATAACTTGAGATGCCTCAGTTTTCACACTAACAAAACGCATTGAAGGGCGAGAAGCTGCTTCAGCGATAGCATCAGCATCTATGAAGTCATTTTTATTCGTTTTAACATATGGTTTAACGTATTGGGGAGGGATAAGTTTTGTTGAATGGCCAAATGCTTGGCACTTTCTCGCCAACCAATGTGCTCCTCCGCACGACTCCATTGCAACGGTTGTTGTAGTTAATGTAGATAGGTAATGAATTAGTTTTGAACGGCTTAGCTTCTTACGACAAACTTCTTTTCCTGATGCGTCGTGGCCAACAAGATGAAAAGTAGATTTACCTATATCAATTCCTAAAATATTAATATCAGACATGATGATTCTCCTCTTGAGTAATTTGCCCTAAGTTTAGACTAGGGTGAGGCGGACCATCTTATTAGCGACTTGCCAGTAATGTCCGCTTTGTCGGCAGGCCGTGTAAAAACTCGGAATTCAACCGTCAACCTTTGTTGTGTGAGAGGCTCAACGTTCCAAATCAACTTTGTCCTTAATTATTATCATTAGGGCGGTATACCCTTTTTGCACTGTTATAGTCAGCCAATAATGATGAACGTGACGTTTTGAGGCTATTTTATAGCTCGAGTTTAGGATATGTGCCTCCTTATTGCCTGATAGCTGCCATTAACCCAGTCGTTCCCATTATGTTCATCATTCGTTTCATGTTGTAAGCCAGCACATGCAGGCTCATTTCGATACTCACATTCTTTTTGCGCTTCATTAAGAAGTGCGTCGCGCCCATCCACATCTTAATCGTACCAAACGGATGCTCCACGGTTTGTCTTCTTAGCACCGATATCTCGGGATTATCATCGAGCCGCTGTTGCATCGCATCTATCTCTTCTTCGTGAATCCAGCGTCTCATTTTCCTTGCCTCTTTCGCTGATTTCGTGCATTTATCTCTGATATTACAATCTCGGCAAGCATAAAAATTAACGTAAACCTTTTGCTCAAGACCGCGTTCAGTTACGTTACGTCGATGCGATAATTCCTCACCCGCGGGGCAAATATAAAGGTCTTTGTCTTTATCGTATTTAAACAGCGACTTATTGAATATGCCTTTCTTTTCTGAGCCAGAGGTATCAGTTTGTGGCACATTTGCTGTCATGCCTAAGTCTTGTGTGGCTTTAATATCGTTGCGACTAAAGTAGCCCTTGTCGGCGATGATGGTGATGTCTTGTTTGCCTAGTGTTTTTTGGACTTGCTCTGCCACTAAGGTAAGCTGTCCTTTATCTGTTGTCATAGTAACATCGTGTTCAACAATCAAGTGATGCTTACTATCCACCGCGCTTTGCACGTTATAACATACCTGCCTTTCCCAACTTTGCGTTTTCATTAACCTTGCATCAGGGTCGGTTTGTGATACTTGCTTGTCTGGGTGTTCATTCACTTCTTTTTCAATTGCTTTAAGCTCTATTAAACGCGCCTCAAGCCATGCTAATTTCGAAGGTGATACCGTCGTACCGATATCCTTCTCATCCCCATCTTTTGTATCCATTTGGTTTAAGTATTGTTGAATACTCTTTTCTATTCGCTCGATATGCGCTTGAACTTTGGTGGGTGTATAATTTTTAGATTTATTATTAACGGCCTTAAATTTACTGCCATCGATAGCGAACACTGAATCCTCAAACATGTTGAGTTGACGACATAACTCAACAAACTGGCGGCAGACATTTTTAATCCCCTTGCCATTATCTTTCCTAAAGTTGGCGATGGTTTTAAAGTCAGGTCTTAAACGTTCAAGCAACCACATCAATTCAACGTTGCGATGGCTTTCTTTTTCTAAGCGGCGAGATGATTGAATACGATTTAAGTAACCGTAAATATAGAGTTTCAACATGGTGGCAGGATGGTAGCCTGGTCGGCCGGTTAGCTTTGGGTTAACGCTATCAAAACCCAGCGTGAGTAAATCAAGATGGTCGACAAACGTATCGATTACTCGAACTGAATTATCTTGGGTAACAAAGTCATCTATTGCTTCTGGGAAGAGTGTCGATTGGTGTCTTGATTGACCTTTAATATGGTGAGACATATCAGATTTCCTCTGGTTTGGCTTACCACATTATTATACTAAAATTGGCCTCGAAGTTGGATCGCTGGCTAAGATTGTTTGATCATAAGTACCTCGTGCTTAGACCAAAAGGTGATCAATAGTTTTTACACGGCCTGTCGGAACAGCTGACGTTACATACTTCAAAGTAGCACATAATTTCTATGGTGCTATGTGCCCTGAAGCGCCTAGAGGCTAAGTCGCAATGCCCGACATGTGAAGTAGCCGATAAGGTTAGTTAAGTATTTTTCTTATTTTACCGATTTGATTCAAAGTATTTTTTTACTGTCAATAATCCAGCTTCAGTTTTGCATGCATCAATTGGAGTGCAATTAAACGCTTTATTTAGATCATTAAACCAGTGGATCATAAAACTCTTATCACCACCTGATTTTGCGTATAACTGTTTATATATTTCAATAAAATATAAACGCATTTTCTGTGAGTCAAAAATTATTGGGATTTCTTTTTTTGATGGATCTTGAACTAAGGGCAACCATGCGTTGTTAAATGCTTTATCTAAAACATCTATCAGCTTGAATTCCTTCATCACATACCTCAAATTAATTCCATTAAATTATTAGTAAGTATATCGCTAAAAAATATTATTCATTTCACATATCAGAAAGCAGTCACATAGCGATCACACCACTCATTTCGATTGTAAATGACGATGATGTTTCCCATCTTGTATGTGCCCCGTTCCGCCTTATAAGTTTGACTCTAGCCCTCAAAAAAGCACGTTACAAACCTATATATTTGTAACCAAGTTTACTCGGCACACACACCTTTTCTTAGCAATTCTTATTTCATTTAAGAATCCTTAAATGAAATAAGAATTGCTAAGAAAAACTTAAGTCACTAACGGCCCGAAGCGAGGCAGATCATCAACTTATTTAATGTCAGCTCTAGGCTTACAGCTGGCCTTATTAATTTTCAGATCTATCTCGGAAAGGGGCACAACCTTTAATGATGATCTGAAAAAAGCCTCGTGATGAATTCAATCTTATGTTCGTATTGCCCATACCAAATAGAATAAAAAACGATGAGGTTTAATTAATGACTAAATCAAGATCACAAGAGTGACTTAACAAGTACGATGAAAGCGCACCGATGAGCGAAAAAGATAAAGACTGGGATCAAATGCAACCAGTACTATCAAGAAAACCAATCATCAGTTTAAGAGGTACACCGAAGATAGCTATCATAACGCAATAAACTTTTTACCATTGGATTTAAGGTATCCCTCGAAGTATTTAATCAGTCGCTCCTAGCATGACAGCTAAAAATAATTCACGAATACTGCTGCCCTATTGGTGCCTTTATTTTACTTTTTTTTAAGCGAATATAAACAAGCACTTATCGCCCCCCTCTCACATAGCAGAGACAATACTCACGCTAAAAAACCGCTTTTGAGACACATTAGCCCCATCAAAAAATACAAAATTAATCCTTAAAAATCAATACCTTGATAAATAAAATCAACCCATCTAGACTGAATAACACTCACTTAACAACCCACTTAGTAGAGAGGTTACTCATGACAATATCCACCACAGTGCCAACGCAAACCCCACCAGCGTCACCTCAAAAAAAGAGAAAATTTACTGTTACAACGTCCTTACTTAGCGACATAGTGCAACTCATTGCGACGCTCCCAGCCCCCTGCTTTGTGATCAGTGAACATGAGCCTAAAGCCCTTTCTTGCGACGTCAAAGAGAAAGACAAATTAGTGCTGCGTTGCACCCAGTGCCAAGCGCTAAGCTCACATTCGGTGTCGACCATTAAAGCGCATGTTAAGGCGGCAACATCACTGGTTTGCCCGCATTGCGCTGTCCTGCAACGTAGCCCATTTGATAGCGCTGACTTTAAGGACGTACAAGCCAACGTGCCTCACTTTCACATCGATAAAGCCACCTATCAAGGTGAAGGCGTCAGCTGCATTCATACCTGTATCCGTTGCGCCCAGCGCCATTGGATAACGCCTAAATTCGCCGCCAAACACGCCTGTATACGCCAGCGAAACTTCCCTATTCCGAGCATAACCGCCATGCCAACACTGGCTGACTTTGATGCCCTCATCACTGCCCTATCAAACTGGCAGCTCTCACCTACCCCATCACATCAACGATTCAATGCACTCGTGTTTAAACAGCGCTTTTTATCCCCCTTACCCCAGTCAAAATTTATCCTGTGCTGTAAGAGGCACCCAGACAAAGTAAAACAGATCCCACACGCCTCTTTTTTAACCCAAATAACGAGTAATAGTTGTCGTCAATGCGGTGCTGACGCACTGAGAAAATACACGCCAGCTTATCTTGAACGGGCCTTTAAAAAAGCCGGTTATCCCCTTAAGATTGACGTGCTCAAATCAAACTTAACAAGCCGCCAAGACTTCATCCCCAATGGGGCGCTATTGACGCTCTCTTGCCCTAAGCATGGTGCCCTCCCACAAAAGACGGCCTATGCACTGCAAAAATTCTTAGTGAAATATAAAACATCGACCCCATGCTCCGCATGCGATCCGCACTCTGGCACCACCCTCAATGCGTTACGTGTGCGTCAATATTCAGAATCACAGGATCGCTTTAATACGCATGGTGCTTTATATGATCTCGTGGATAGCAATGAAACGATAGAAGCCAACATTGCCGCTCTTATTGCGGCTAAGCAGCCCCCTTATTTTCATCTGTCTATCACATTACGTGTCCGAATGGTGGCTGAGGCGCCACTTTTTACTGATCATCAAGATCATGAATTTACGCTCCTTTATCATCAATTCTGTAATGGCAAACGCGGTTTCATGGCAGCAGGGCATACTTGCTCATGGACAGCGAAGTTCATTGCCTTTTTGAATATCGAGTGGAAGCTAGGTTTAGAAGCAGAGAAAACCTTTAAAGGGCTAAAAAGTGAAAAAGGTTACCTACTTTCTATTGATTTTTATCAGCCCACTTTACAGCGGGCCTATGAAGTGGATGGTAAACAACATATTAGTGAGCACAGTCAAATTCGCGTCAAGAAAGATAGAAAAGCAAAATTTGCAGAGCAGGTTCGCCGTGATGAGGTCGTTGATGAGTACTTTCGAGTACATCCTAAGATGACACTGCTTCGCCTCCCCACCTATCGTATTAGAAACAAAACCATTGAAGCGCTGCGAGTCAAATTACAGTTCGACAATGCGTTAGCGGTATGCCAGGCGATTTACGTTGCGCTGTATCAGCAATCCCCCCCCAACATTAACAAAGCAAGCTTGATGCGCACATCAAGGCAACCATCCCCTGTATCTGATAAGAAGTTAGCCCGCATCAATGCAATTTATGGGGGCGTACTTAAGGCGCATCGCGTCTCTATCAGTGATCAAGTCACACTATCGTGTCAACATGGCCATTATATGCAAGCCACCTCATCAAAATGCACGTACGATGCTAGACACCGTGATGTGACCTCAAGCACACCGTGTTGGGGATGCCAATTTTTAGAGATGATTGCCTCTGCTAAAGCCCGCTTATTGCAACAGGGTTTTTATATCACTAATGAGGCGGATATGCTTTCTCATATAGACAGTAGCCTTGATGCCCCTTTAGCCGCTAGGGTGAAACTATCTAATGTGATAGTGAAAGTGGCGCAAATCAATGGCGAACCGATGCCCACGAAGCGCGATAGCCTCACACTCAAAAAAGTCCTCGATTTTAATCACACGATGGGGTTAATAAGGGCCTACTCAAAAAACACCTAGCATCAACTCCTTGACATCCAATAATGAGTGCCGTCGCGTTAAGATCACCATCGACGTTAAACGCCGGCGCCTCTTAGGCTCACCATCAGCGAGGCGCTGACAACCGTCGCAAACCATTGAGCATTGTTCACCCAATTTATCAGGAGAGAGGCCATATGTAAGAAGATATAAAATATTATTTAAGGCTAAAATTGCGTTAGTACGCTTATTCAGATCCCCAATCAGTTTACTTTTAAACCTATTTATATAGTTTATTTACCATTTAATTATTTTAGATATCTTTAGTGCCATAAAATCATTAAATGAAGAATTTATCAGAAATAGTGACGTTCATTAAAGAAAGCCTAAGTTATGGACTTCCCCCCCTAATTAGCCATATCGTCACCACCCCACAAACCACACTTTAATGCGCTTTATTATGTAAAAACTTGCATTTTTATGCGCTTTAAAGTGTAATTAGTGAGTCGATTGATTAAGTGAGAAATAGAGATGCAGAGATCAAGAGTAGCGAAATTACTAGAATGGAAAGAAAAAAATACCCGAAAGCCGTTACTCATAGATGGAGCTCGGCAAACAGGTAAAACCTACCTTTTACAAAATTTATTCGGAGAACTATTTGATAGTGTCTTACGTGTCGACTTTCTCGAATCTCCAGAAATGGCAGAAGCTTTTGCTGGATCTCTAACACCAGAAGATATTATTTCAAATATTGAACTGATAACAAATAAAACATTTAACCCTATCACCGATTTGCTCATTTTGGATGAAATAGGTGAATGTCAAAAAGCCGTAACCTCACTTAAGTACTTCGCAGAAAAAGCACCGAAGATGTATGTCGCAGCCAGTGGTTCTAACATTGGACTATTAAATTCATTTCCTGTCGGTAAAGTTGAACAACACAAACTACGCCCTCTAACATTCTATGAGTTTTTGCTCGCATCAGGAGAGACTGCATTAATTAAAGCTTTTGAAGCACAAGCTAACTCAGCTGTTGCCCATGCTAAATTATTTGACAAATTAACCGATTATTATTTTACAGGGGGTATGCCTGAAGCCGTTAGTAAATGGTTTGAATTAAAGAATAAAAGCATATTAGAACGTGTTGAAGCGGTAGATAATATCCATGCAAATTTAATTACCGGTTACTTGCGAGATTTCGGTAAATATTCAGGTAAGACGGACGCGGGGTTGATCGAGTCTGTTTTTAGTAATATTCCATCACAGCTTGCCTCTGTGATGGATGAATCAGTAAAACGATTTAAATTTAAAGGCGTACATGAACGTAAATCTCGATACAGTGATTTTGAAAGTGCAATTACTTGGTTAGAAAAATGCCGATTAGTATTGAAAAATCATCCTACAGATGGCGCACCTCGCAGTCCTTTAGCCGCATATAAAAAAGAAAACATCGTGAAACTATTTCTCTTCGACGTAGGGTTATTAAATCACATGTTGGGGGTCGGTTATAAAGAGATTAAACAACAAAAATTTGAATATAAAGGCTACATTGCAGAAAATTTTGTTCAGCAAGAATTCACTGCACACGGAGTAGATCCAACTTTCTCATGGGGGGATGCTAGAGCTGAAATCGAATTTATCGCAACAAATGCCGAAGGGGATATTATCCCGATCGAAGTGAAAAGTGGCAAACGCACTCGCGCTAAATCGCTACAGTCTTATATAACAAAATGCCAACCACATAAAACAATCAAGTTAACAGGCACTCAAGGATCCTCACCAATGGAAACAAAAAATATAGTGCTACCACTTTATTATGCAGAATATGCAGTGAGTAAACACCTAAAGGGGTATTACCTAAAGTAAGTTTTTAAAAAATAAGCATTTATGACTAAAAACTATTGGTATTGTACATAAAGAGCAAAGCTGTTGTGTTGAAAAAATCAAATATTAAAAACTGAATTTATAACTTTTTAAGCTGTTTTAGCATCCCTAAAAATATACTTTCTGAACTATTTTTAGGAAAATTTACTGGTAACCTGGCTTGGATTTCTATAATTATTTGCTCAGTGCTAGCTTTAATCTCACTTAGTATACTTTCGATTTTAGCCGTTTCAAATCCAACTTGCTTTGCTGTTTCAATGAAATGTCGAGGGTAGATTTTATTAACGTGGTACTTTTAGTATTATCAACTTATCTACTTGGATCGACTAAAGGCGATTAAATCAGCCTTAATCTAAATTTGGGACGCAACTAATCCGCTTCCATTCAGAAAATGAGCGATCACGGAATGCTCGATAGTGTTTCGCTTGCATTAAATGACGACCAAAACAAAACAGATTATTTACCATCCTGTGGCAACTTAAAAACCGCTGCGCTTGGCCCTGTGATTTGAATTTCCGCATCTGTCGTTCTTGTTGCAGAGTAGGCTGATGCGAGAGTTCACACCCATTATTATCATACTGAACAGTTGAGTGCTCTACACTTGGTATTAATTCTTTTTTTTGCAGCAGAGTAACTAGCAAGTTTATCCGTCACAACCTTTAACGGCGAACCTCCCTGCCCTTTCAATAGTCGTTTAAAGAAGTGCGTTGCAGCCGCCTTATTCTTTCGTTTCTGAACCAAAATATTTATCTCGTCACCATCTTGATCGACTGCTCGCCAAAGATAATGTAATACGCCATTTATTTTGATGAAAACCTCATCCAAATACCAGGTATCGCCAAGTTTACCGCGATTCTTTTTGAGTTTGTTACAATAGATAGCACCGTATTTTTTCACCACTGCCGGATCATTTCATAAGTGACAACAATTCCTCTCGCTACGAGTAATTATTTAATATCTCGAAAGCTCAATGTAAAAGATGATAAAGCCAGACCGCATGGCTGATTATTTGTGCAGGATAACGATAACCTGCATAGATATTAGAATTTTTCATCAGCAGATTATCGCACAATTGGCTTTAAGGTTGTTAAGATGACAATACCTTAGCACTAACCAAGCGAGATGCTGGCTCTTATATCAGCAATGGTTATAAACAGTTTATTACTTGCATCTTTGAAGGCCGTGAAGCCATATTTTTCATAGAAATGCCCCGCACCATCTTTCGCATCAACAATGACAACGGGAAATGCGACAGTTTCACTGGCGGCTAATAGTTTTCTAAGCGCATCAATTAAAAGCCACTCTCCAAAACCTTTACCGTTGTATCTTTGGTCAACAGCTAATCTAGCGATTAAGCCACCAGACGTTACATTGTAATGTTTTTTTTGCAATTTTTCTGGCAAGCCCTCTGCATCAATAGGCGTCATCGTTAATGTATAATAGCCGATAATATGTTCAGGGCAGTGTTCATCCTCAAGTACAAAAGTACGAGTATTGTCTTTTTTAGCTTGTTGACTTGCCATTATTTTTAGGTAATTGTTTAACGCAGTGATACCACAATCAAAGCGGTTCCGATCGTGCTTAGCTTTTTCTAATTGGACAGTGTTGTTCATTATTGTTTTTTGTCCATGTAGCGTAAGGCAGCTTGTTGTAATTTATTATTTGGTTTTGCGGGTTGATCTAAGGCATTCATCAATGCCGTTGTATCTTTCTGACTTAATTTAAGAGATCTTTCACGTTCCATAATTGTTTTTGCTTTTTCTAAAGCGGCACTAAGTACAAATGAGTTAATACTAGACATGCCAGCAATAGCTGCCGCTTGTGAAAGTAGCTCTTGCGTGTCAGCGTCTACACGAGCAGTAATACGAGGTAGTGCAGTAGCCATAAGAATCTCCAGGTTGTGTTAAAGTGGCACATAAAAAGTATATTACAATTACAGCCTTTTTACAAAGAGAAGTGTCAAAGTGGCACGCTTAAATAAACATTTAGCACAACTAATTACGGTATTGTCAACTTATGTGGACTCCCCCTTGTCAACAACAAAGTGAATAATCAAAGAATTTAATGCGAACTTATGTACGAGCTCTAAATAGAGTAGCGAACCCTGGCTCTAGGATATTTTCGCGAGCATATAATCAAGATCTTATCGACGAGTTCAAGACTCTTAGTTGACAACTGATTTAATATGCTGATTTTTATCTTCGTTATTGCATTTTATTGTAGGACCTTGTTAAGCAGCCAATAACTCTGCTTTATATTCTGTTCCTTGGCTTAGCATTGCAAAAGCAGTTCTAACCGTTTTATTTGCCAAGGCAACCGCTGCACATTT
>NZ_AXWP01000082.1 GCF_000482725.1 Psychromonas arctica DSM 14288 | reverse complement strand
CGATTCTATATTAGCTCCGCGGATTTAAGTGTTAATGAATTTGCTAATGCGGCTCGAGAACACTGGGCTATCGAAGTTAAACTGCATTGGAAACTCGATACCGCAATGCATGAAGATGCCAGCAGAGTTAGAAGAGAAAATTCTGCAGAAAACTATGCAACGGTGCGTCATACCGCACTTAATCTGCTAAATGCGGACAAAACATTTAAAGCAAGTATCAAGAGAAAACAAAAGAAGGCCAATCGAAATACAGATTACATCGAGCGAGTCCTTACAGGGCAAGGTGCTTCATGATTTCGCCCTGCTGAACGACAGTTTTAGTTAAATACTTAATTATTTACAGGGTCTGAAAAATAGATAATAAAAAACCACAGGTTAAATAACCTGTGGTTTTTTTAGTTTTAGCCAATTTAAACTTTTTAAGTTATTAACAAAATTAACTTAACTTAATTTAAAATGCTCAACTACTTTCACTAATTGTGTTTTATTATTTTTAATTTCATTACTGTTGTTGAGTGTTTTTGTGTCATTTTTCTCAAGCTCTATAACCATATTTTGAATCATAGTCATATTGCGTGATATTTCATTGGTGGTGACACTTTGTTGTTCAGCTGCGGCAGCTATTTGCATATTAAGCGCGTTTATTTCTACAATTGAACTTGTCATTAAATCTAATGACGTCGTGCTCTCTTGCGTGGCCTTAGCCGAAGCCTGACAACCCGCTTTGGTGCTTTCTACTGCATTCACTACGGAAGAGGTACCTGCTTGTAGTTGTGAAAGCATCGTATTAATTTCTTTTGTAGAAGCCTGTGTACGACTAGCTAGTGAGCGAACTTCATCAGCAACTACCGCAAAACCACGCCCTTGTTCACCTGCTCTCGCCGCTTCGATGGCTGCATTTAATGCCAGTAAGTTAGTTTGCTCAGCAATACCACCGATAATACCCAGCACGCTACCAATTTTAGCGATGTCATCGTTGAGGGTGAAAATTGACGCCGACATCTCTTCGACATCATTGATTAGCGCTTCAATACTGCTAACTGAATGGCGTACCAAACCTTTACAGACTTTAGCTTGTTGCGATGAATCTTCAGTGAGCCGTGATGCGCTTAATGCACTTTGGGCAACAGAGTCGGCCGTTGCACTCATTTCACTGATTGCACTTACAGCTTGTTCCGTTTCCTTTGCATGTGAATTTAACAAATCATGATTGAGTGATACTGTGTTTGAGATTTTTGCTACTCCGTTATCTAGTTGCTCTGTTGTGGCGGCAACATCCTGCATAAGTTGCTGTAAATGTTCTGTGAAACTGTTGATACCGGTAGCGATTAAGCCAAGATCATCTTTACTGCTGACCTTTAAGCGTCGTGTTAAATCTGCTTCACCACTTGCTAAGTCGGTAACAACGTCGCGTAAATTTTCGATGGGACGATAAGCAAGTCGCACTAAAAAAATGCCCAAAGCAAGTAACACTAATCCTGCGATGAATAATGCCAAAGTGATCGCGCTATTGATGCTATTGGTTTGCTGGGCAATGTAGGATTTATCAATGTAACCCGTTAAGTGCCATTGTTTATCGCCTACTTTGATTTGGTGTTCTACTTTAAGTAGATCGCCATCGACTTTATTATCAAATAAAGCGAAACCGGCATGATCATTTAATGTTAAATAACTGCCTGGCATTGAAGCGTTTTTGAGTAACGTTTGAATATATGTTAAATCGAGAAAGAAAATATTACCTCGCCCATTTTTACCTGGAATAGTCACTGTGATCACTGCTTTATCATTTTCTGAAAAAATATCACTAACACTCATTTTATCGCCTGCTTTTACAAGCATGTTTAAAATAGGATCTTTTTTAGCTGGGTCAGTCTCGGTACCTTTATCAGTAAACAATATTCCTTGAATTACCTTGTTAATACGAAAGAAACCAGACTCTTTTTGTAATTCATCTAGGCTGTTTGATCCTGTATCAATATTATTAGCCAGTAAAATTTTACTGCCCATATCGCTATTTAACTTATCTCTGACTAGATTAAGTTGGCTGGTGGTGCTCTTAACACTGGTCTCAAAAATGTAATTATTGATATAGAAGTTTGCGCTGAGGTAAGAGGTGAAGATGGCAAGAACAAGAATAAAAATTAAAACTGAAAAAATTTTACCTTTAAAAGACATGTAATGATCCTTTTTAAATCATTAAGGGCAAAAGAATTCACCTTTGCCCTTAATTAATGTCACGCTAATGTTTATTTTTTGTTGGCATATTTCATTGAATCCAAGGCAACAGCGAAGATGATAATGCTACCTTTGATAATGTATTGCCAATATGGGCTAACACCGATATAGGTCATACCGTAGTTAATAATGGTAAAGATAAGTACACCGGTCACAACACCAAGTACACGTCCTACACCTCCGGCAAAGGAAACGCCACCTACGACACAGGCTGCAATCGCATCAAGCTCATACATGAAACCTAAGTTGTTTGTTGCACTACCAATACGGCCTGCTTCTAACATACCGCCGAAGGCATAAAACACACCTGATAATGCATAGATTTTAAGTAACGTGATAGGTACATTCACGCCCGATACTTTAGCGGCTTCTGGGTTACCACCAATGGCAAAGATATTTTTACCAAATACCGTTTTGTTCCAAATGATCCAGACAATAAAGATAGCAATGGCTGCGTAGAAGGTTAGATAGGAGAGTTTAAAATCACCAAAACGAATGAAACCCTGTGCAAATTCAGAAAAGCGATCGTCAAAACCTGCAATCGGTGATGCGCCTACCGTATCAAAGTATAAAGAGTTAACACCATAAACGATGATCATGGTGCCTAAAGTAGCGATAAACGGCGTTACCTTTAAATAGGCAACAATAATACCGTTGATAAGTCCAATTAACGCACCGACAGCACAGACTGCAATGATAACGGCTACAATTGGAATATCGCCTAGGTCCGGAAATACTTTATTAACGTTGTCCGAAGCTTGTAATAAAGTGGCCGATAATACCGCTGCTAAACCTACTTGGCGACCCGCGGATAAATCGGTACCTTGTGTGACGATTAAGCCTGCTACACCCAATGCAATAATAATACGTACAGAGGATTGCGTTAAAATATTACTTAAGTTACGCAAACTTAGGAAAGAGGGTTCTTGAATAACAATAACTGCTAACAAAATAAATAAAACCGCGTAGATACCACCTTCTTTGAGGTAGCGCATCCCGCCGAGTTTCTTCAGTGTGTCCATGGTCAAATCCTTTTATAAATAGAGTGCTGCAAGCGCTAAAATTTCACTTTGAGTGGTTTCTTTGGTATTCACAATGCCTGCAACGCGGCCATTACTCATTACCAAGATTCTGTCTGTGATGCCTAATAGTTCAGGCATTTCAGATGAAATGATCATGATACCTTTGTCTTTGTTAGCGAGGCTGAGTATCAATTGGTAAATTTCAAACTTTGCACCTACATCAATGCCGCGTGTAGGTTCATCCAACATTAAAATTTCAGGGTTTGTTAATAACCATCGACCAATGATCACTTTCTGCTGATTACCACCAGAAAGTGAGCCAATATTAGTTTCGTGGGTTGGTGTTTTGACACTCATGGAGTCAATTACCCACTGTGTATCACTTTTCATTTTTTTGTTGCTGAGCAAACCACTTTTAGTTTTGTATTGCTCTACATTCGCGACCAAAGCGTTAAATGTTATATCTAAATTACTATAAATTCCGGTTGCTCGGCGCTCTTCGGTTACCAGTGCAAAGCCATTATTGATTGCTGCGTGTGCATCTTTATTAGCAACGGATTTACCATGCAAAAGGATCTCGCCTGAGCTGCGTTCGCGAATACCAAATAATGTCTCTACTATATCGGTTCGTTTGGCGCCAACTAACCCAGCAACCCCTAGAATTTCGCCTTTATGCAGATTAAAACTGACATGATTAATGGAAGGTTGGTTGGTTGCGGTGAGATCTTTTACTTCTAAAATAACTTCTTTAACCACATTGGTTTTTTCTGGGAATCGATGTGTTAAGTCACGACCAACCATTTTATTAATGATTTGATCCATATCCAAGCCCGCTAAAGGACGAGTTTCAATCCAGACACCATCTCGTAAAATGGTTATTTCATCGCATATTTCAAAGATCTCTTCCATCTTGTGTGAAATATAAACAATGCCGCATCCTCTTTCTTTTAACTTATTAATTATTTTGAATAAATGTCTGACTTCTTTTTCGCTTAGCGAAGAAGTTGGCTCATCCATTATCACTATTTTAGCGTCATATGAAAAGGCTTTAGCAATTTCTAACATTTGCATTTGAGAAACAGATAAGGTCGCGACTTTAACTTTTGGGTCGATATCAATATCTAATTCTTCGAAGATTTTTTTAGTATCGGTGTACATTTTATTATGGTCAACGAAGAAACCTTTTAAAGGGTATCGGCCTAACCAAATATTATCCATTACCGAACGTTGTAATACTTGATTTAGCTCTTGATGTACCATAGATACGCCGGCTTCTAGCGCTTGTTTTGATGACTCAAAGTTAATCTCTTTACCAAGAAAAACAATTTTGCCTTCATTCTTTTCATAAATACCAAAGAGACATTTTAATAAAGTGGATTTACCCGCGCCATTTTCACCCATCAGTGCATGAATCGAGTAAGGACGCACCTTCAAATTCACTTTATCGAGTGCTTTTACACCGGGGAATTGTTTGCTGATCCCAGTCATTTCTAACAGGAATTCATTTTCTACATTTGTGGTCATAATAGTGTTTCCGGTAGGATTAATGGTGGAAAAGAGGGCTTTTCCACCAGAGTCAACGAACGTTATTTAAACGTTATTCCATAGTACTCTTATCAACACCTACATAAGGAACACGGACTACGTTATCCACTAAATTCCATTCAGTACCTTCTGCTGCTGCTTTTCCTTGCGCTAAATTACGTGTTAGTTCGTAAGTTGCTTTAGCTTGGTTAGGTGCATCATTTAGTACTGTACCTGCCATTTGGCCAGATTTAACCATTGCTAAGGCTTCACTTAATGCATCAACACCAAATACAGGTAAATCTGCTTTACCGTTTGCTTTTAATGACTCAACTGCGCCCATTGCCATGCCATCATTGTTGGCAATAACCACTTCAATATTATTTCCATTTGGACCAGAAACCCATGCATCCATTTTGTCTTTTGCCATTGCGGTATCCCACATAGCAGTATCAAGATGTAGTTGTTCTGTTTTGTGGCCTTTATCGTTTAAAGTGCTAATCACATAGCTTGAGCGTGCTTCTGCATCTGGATGACCTGGTTCGCCTTTTAACAGAACAAACTGAATAACACCATCGCCGTTACGATCCCATTTTGGATTTTCAGCCCATTGCTTAGCAATTAGCTCGCCTTGGATAATGCCGGCATCTTTAGACACTGTACCGACAAAGTAAGCTTTGTCGTAACTGGCTAAATCTTTAGCTGATGGTTCTTTGTTATAAAATACAATTGGGATGTTATCTTCTTTGGCTTTTTTGATAATGACTGGCGCTGCTGCTGGATCCACTAAATTAACGGCAAGTGCTTTAACACCACGCGAAAGTAAAATATCAATTTGGTCATTCTGCATAGATTGACTATTTTGAGAATCATTCATTAAGAGATCAATGTCATCATCTTTTTCTGCTTCTTTTTCAATTGCTTGACGTACTACCGCCATAAAGTTGTCGTCATATTTATAGACAGTAAAGCCTAGCTTGGTATCTGCAATAGCAGAATGACCAAAAGTCATTGAAGCACATAGAGTCGCTAACATAGTTAATTTCTTCATGATAAGTCCTTTCTCAATTATTAATATTAATTACCTAAGAATGGTGGGAGTATTTCGAGCACTCTTTAACCACTGAAGCGAGTCTAGATTAATAAATGTAAAGTAAATGTGACCATCTTTGCAAAACAAATGTAAGCGTTTACATATTTTTCTTTTTGCGAGCTAATAGGGATTGTTACGCTTTATTACAAAGCATTTTTGCTAAGTATTGGTATTTAGATATTTTAGAAATAGGAAAGAAAATTGAACATAATTTACAATGATAAGTGTGTTTTTATCTTTTTATAACATTTAATTTTAATTTTAAGTTATTCATTTTTAAAGATTATTTTTTATTTTTTAATGTTGTAAATTAAGTGTGGATTGGTTTTTTATTTGCAGATTCATTTGTTAATCATGGCGGGGGGAAGTGGAATTTTATTTATGAAACTCTATTTTTATGTATTTTACTAGTGTGCTGGATCACTTTTGACTAAAACAATAAAAAGCAAATTTAAACATATCATAATACTTATTTTATCGATTGTTAATCGATTGTTAATGAGCCTTTAATTCTCGATGACGATAATAAAAACATATAAATAAAGTGCCAAGTAGTCCTGTAGGGAATAATTAAATTGGCTGTATTAAAAGAGTTGTCCATGGCGAATGGCAGTTAAGTATTGGCCTTTGCTACCGAATTTCTGATCACGAGAGAGGGGATGAAATGAAGCTGTTCAGGCTCAATATTGAGATCATTGGTACGTTTTAATGCTAATAATGCCGCTTTTTCAGCCATTAGTGCGATAGGGTAATGCACTGTCGTTAACGCAGGATATAGGTAATGAGCAAGTAAGCCGTCATCAAATCCTATAATAGACAGTGCTTCGGGAATGGCGATACCTTTGTCATGAATTACCGCCAGGGCACCCGCTGCCATGTAATCGTTATAGGCAACAATGGCTGTTATATTAATGGATAAAGTTAATAAACTGTTCATCGCAGCCATACCACCATCTGCATCGGGGTCATTACAAGCGATATATTCACTTGATAAGCTAATACCATTATCTTTTAAGGCGGCTAAATAACCTTTTTTTCTGTCTTTAGCATCTTCAATCGTATGGTTTGATGCAATACACGCAATATTTTTATGACCCTGTTGAATCAAATAATCGGTGGCTAGGTAAGCACCGGTATAGTTATCAAGTGAGATACATCGGTCGGCGATTGCTTCGATATAGCGGTTGATCACAACCAAGCCCTTTATTTCTTGTGCGTAGCTAGTTAACTCTTCATCTGTCAGCCTTTTAGAGTGAATAATTAAAGCGTCGCAGCGATTTTTAATTAATAACTCTATGGCATCTCGCTCTTTTTCTGGGTGGTGATAACCATTCCCAATAAGTGTGTGTTTACCATGCTCATGGGCGATTTTATCGACTGTTTTGATCAGTAAACCAAAAAAGGGATCTGAAACATCACCCACCAATACACCTATTGTATTCGTCTTTTGGCTGACTAAGGCTCTGGCAGATTCATTCGGGCGATAGCCTAGCTTTTGCATCGCTTGAGTCACGGCTGCAATGGCTGATTTACTGGTCTTAGGAGAGTTGTTTACAACACGAGATACAGTGGCAATCGATACACCGGCTTCTTTAGCTACGTCCTTTATTGTAGACATTACTTACCTTATAAAAATAAATATTAAATGGTTTTAATCCATTCTTATGTAGTTTTAGCTATGTAATTTTAACTATATGACTTTAGCTATGTAGTTTTAAATTAAGCGTGATCGTATTCGTCAAAACAAAAACAATAAGTCATATATACACTTAAATAATATCTTTTGCTGAAAAGAATAACGTTTAATCGCTCCATTAACCCTATATTGGTGTGTGATAGTTTACTTTTATTAACCATATCTCAAACTTATCAATTAACTATTCGGTAAGGAGGGAGTGCTTGATAGGTTGAATATTGGAGGTGTTATTGTTCACTTCATCCAATCGTTTTTAACCGCAGCTTGAATGTAAGGAATAATATGAGCCTATCGATACCGTCTCAGGGGGAAGTCTAATGTCAGTCACGTTAAAACATAAAAATATTTTGGTAACCGGCGCAACGTCTGGCATTGGCCGTTTGCTTGTTGAGCGGTTAGCTTCATTGGGATGCAATCTCGCTTTTTGCGGTCGCTCTAGCCAAAAGATGCAAGATGTTGTGATGAGTGTGGTTAACCTAAGTTTAACGGAGGAAAAGCATTACCATCAGGCTTTTGAACTGAGTGATTATGATGCGATTGCCAGCTTTGTCAGTAATGCAACCACGCAATTAGGAGATATTGATATTTTGATTAATTGTGCCGGTGCAAACACATCAAGAGATTCAGTCGTCAATATGGATATTAATGACTTGCAGCAGATGTTAACAATTAACATGCTCGCTCCTTGTGTGTTTATGCAACAGGTCTATAAACAATCCATGAAAACACAACAAAAAGGCATGGTCATTAACGTGATGTCAACGGTTTGCTCCTTTGCAAATGAAGGGATAGCGGGTTATACCGCTGCTAAATCTGGTTTGGATGGGTTAACTAAAGTATTTAGAAAAGAGGTTAGAAATGAAGGCATTAAAGTCTGCGCAATTTATCCTGGTGGCGTAGATACACCTTTCAGAGAAAGTGAACGACCTGAGTACCTTGAGCCGATCTGCGTTGTTGAAGCGATCATCTATATGGCAAGCCAAACTGGCAATGTCTGTGTTGATGAGTTAGTGGTTAGGCCTATGATTGAGAAAAATTATCCGTAAATAAAAACATAGGAGCACCATTCTTTTTTAAATCAGGCGTTGTTGCTCGATTACTTAGTTACTTAGTTACTTACTAACGACTTAGATGCCTAGCGACTTATTTTCACTTTCTGGCATTTCTATTGTGATATTTCTATAGTGGACTTTTTGCTGTCGTACTTTTACCGGTTTTTCCGTTATGGTTTATATTTTTATTTTCTATAAACAAATGAAAAACTAAAATATACTCAAAGCTTCTATAAAGTCAGGTAGGATTGTTCAATGCAAAACATAGAGAATGTAGAATTATCGATATTAAGTCTTGATGACTATCAGGAACTAAAAACGACCATGATTGAGGCTTACACCAATGTTTCTCTAGCGAGTGCTTATTGGGAAGAGCAGCATATTCAATCGTTAATTAGTAAATTTCCCGAAGGTCAGATAGTTATTAAAGTAAATAATCAGTTGGCGGGTTGTGCACTTTCTATACGTATTAATGATGCTGACTTTAATGATGCTCATACTTATGATGATATTACAGGGACGGGAAAAGATACTTTTAACACCCATAATGACGAGGGTGATACCTTATATGGTATTGATGTCTTTATTAAAGCGGAGTTTAGAGGTTTACGTCTTGGTCGTCGTTTGTACGATTACCGTAAAGAGCTATGTGAAAGATTAAATTTAAAAGGCATCACCTTTGGTGGTCGTATACCTAACTATCACAAATATTCAAATGAGCTATCTCCTAAGCAATACATTGATAAAGTAAAACGTAAAGAGATCCATGATCCGGTTTTAAATTTTCAAATCTCCAATGATTTTCACCCTGCGCGTATTTTAAAAGGTTACCTCGAGGGAGATAAAGGCTCTAATAATTATGCGGTATTGTTAAAATGGAACAATATTTATTATGAAGAGATAAACAAAAAAGAAGTGCCAACTAAAATGCTGGTACGTCTTGGTTTAATTCAATGGCAAATGCGACCTTATAAAAACCTTGATGAGTTAATGGAACAAGTAGAATATTTTGTTGATGCGGTCGCGGGTTACCGTTCAGATTTTGCATTGTTTCCTGAGTTTTTTAATGCTCCTTTGATGGCTGAAAATAATCACCTAAGTGAACCGCAAGCAATACGTGAATTAGCTAAGCATACGGAAACAATAGTTCAAAAATTTACTGATTTAGCGATTAGTTACAATATCAATATTATTACTGGTAGCATGCCAGAAATAGTCGGAGATCGACTCTATAACGTCGGTTATTTGTGCCGTCGAGATGGTACTAAAGAGCGTTTTGAAAAGCTTCACGTGACTCCCGACGAAGTTAAAGTTTGGGGAATGGATGGTGGATCTCAACTACAAGCTTTTGATACGGACTGTGGAAAAATAGGTGTTTTAATTTGTTATGACTCGGAGTTTCCTGAATTAAGCCGAATTCTAGCTGATGAAGGAATGGATATTTTATTTGTACCTTTCTTAACTGATACTCAAAATGGTTATTCTCGAGTCAGAAATTGTTCCCATGCTCGTGCGATTGAAAACGAATGTTATGTGGCGATTGCTGGTGGAGTAGGTAATTTACCTAAAGTGCACAATATGGATATTCAATACGCGCAGTCAGCGGTATTTACTCCTTGTGATTTTGCTTTTCCTGCTAACGGGATCAAAGCAGAAGCAACGCCTAATACTGAAATGATCTTGATTGCGGATGTTGATATTTATTTATTACGCGAACTTAATCAGTTTGGAAGTGTGAAAAACTTAAAAGATAGACGCACAGACCTATTTGAATTAAGAAAGCGCTAATAACCCGTACATTAATAAATCTGTCTTTAATAGATAGTATGATGGTGAGTAAAGTTAACTCACCATCATACTGTTACTGAAAAAATACTGTTACTGAAAAATATTCAGCTTCTAATTATAGTCATTTCATTAAGTATGTGATCAGTTATTTAGCGGAATCATGATAAATCTCTGTTCTATTCCTGCCCTTTTCTTTAGCTAAATACAAAGCTTTATCTGCATCTTCGAAAAGTGTCTCTTGGGTATCATCTGTGAGCATCGTTTTGACACCAATGCTAATCGTCACCGAAATTGATTTACCAGCAAATGTAATGATCAGATTCTCGATACTTTTTCGAACAACCTCTGCCGCTTTATAGGCTTCGTCTTTGCCACTTTCAGGTAAAAGAATTAAGAACTCCTCACCTCCCCATCGAAAAATAATATCAGATTCTCGAATATTGCTTTTTACGTCTTGTACTAAGGTTTTTAAAACTACATCCCCGGTCGGGTGTCCGTAGGTATCGTTAATTTTTTTAAAGTAATCAATATCTAACATCAGTGCGGATAATGAAGTTTGTGTTCTTTTGGATTGTGCGTGTGCTTGTTTAAATAGGGCGTCAAAAATTTGCCGATTAGCACAGCCTGTTAATTTATCCGTGGTAGCCATTGTTTCTAACTTTCTTTGATAACCAGAGATAATTAAATGCACAAAGGCAACCAAAATAAGTGAAATCACAAAACTAACGCTTAAATTAAGGATTAACGTATTTTCAATTCGCTGTTCAGCCTCATTTTCTTTCTGCGCAACAATTAAGTACCAGTCAAATTCAGGTACAAAGCGACTATTAAGATAATGCTTTTGACCGTCTTCTTCGTACTCTATCGAATTTGTGGTTGTATCAAGTATCTGCGATACAAATTCGGACAAACCTGGATTCTGATGGATATTAATATGTGTATTACTAGCAAAGCCACTGAGTACTATCTCACCATTTTTATCAATAAAGTAGATTTCTCTGTTGTAACGATTTTTATAATTTTCTATTAATTTTTGTACTGCATTAACGGCCAGACCAACCCCAATGGCACCAATATAACTACCATCATAATCATAAACTCGATAATTAATAAAGATAGTAAACGACGTGCGATTAGCTGTATCCACATCAACATTAATCTCATAATCTGACGTCATTTTTTGTACTCGAAAATACCAGTCGTCTTGTTTATCTAATGCGCTGACAGGTTTTAATATCCCCGTTGAATGGTAATAGTGACGCGTTTTATCCGAGACAAAGAAACTGGTCACTGTGCCGTAATGTAATTGCACTTCATTAAGGTATTTAACAATGGCTGTTTCATCCTCTTCTCCGTTTATTACCCAATCACGAACAAAGGTATCCTTGGCCATCATAGATGAAATAAAAATGGGTCTTAACAAATCGCGTTGAATTTCTGAATAAATATTATCACTGGTGAGTGGTAACGTGCTTTTGGCTATCTGTGTTCTGATCGATTCATTGGCTGTGTAGTAACTAACGAGGCTAATAAATAAAAAACCAGACATCAACAAAACAATTAATAAGATAAAGCGTAATTTTCTATTCCACATTAAAAGTCCTTTTCCTTTTCCTTTTCCTTTTCCTGTTACTTTATTCTTTGAGATAGTGGCTGAAAGGTTGTGTTGGTATAATCCTTTGTCGACTTTATTCGATTGGCTATTGCGCTAACTTTACAAATACCTAAATGCTATAAAAATAAAGCATAACTTACGCCATTGAGTCATATTTTTAGCTTTTGTGAGCAGCTAATTTTTTTATACAAGTGTGATCTTATGTCTTATGGCTCTCGTAGGTATACCTGTTACCAATCAAAATGCATTATTCAGTCGCTAGATAGAATATCAGTGTTAGACGTGATGTGAACAATTTTCGAACGATTATCTGTGTTAATCCTTTAACGGGGTGTTGGTGATAAATGACATTTTAAAGATGATATTAAAACTCGCAAAGAGACTTTAATTTGACATTTGTACCTATAAGTAGATAGTTATTTGAAGTTGTAATAAGCTGAATATCATTTAAATATAAGGTGTGTTTATAGTAAACGTAATCGTAACTACTCAGCACCTAATTCACATTTTTGATAGTTTATAGAAGATCAAAAAGGATCAACTTGATTGATCCTTTTTAGTCGTTACTCTAACTACTTTCTTCCTATTCCTATGATGAGGCAAAATGAAAGTAAGTGGTCTCGATATTGAGAGTAATGTCGAAAAGATAAAACAACAGATAGAAGCCGATAAAACATTATCGCCTTCTATGCGCACAACGTTAGATTTATTACTGCTTATCGTTAATTTGCTTTGTCAGCGTCTCGGCCTCAACAGTCGTAATAGTAGTAAGCCACCATCAAGTGACCCTAATAGAGAAAAGTCCCCAAAAAATAATAGTTCAAATACAACTGGTGGG
>NZ_AXWP01000081.1 GCF_000482725.1 Psychromonas arctica DSM 14288 | reverse complement strand
TACGAATCATTCTGGATAGCAGAAATTGTTTAATTCAAGGCGCTTTGCCCGCGACGTTTAGTGTTTCTTAAACGAGTGGTAAAGCAACGATCAAGTAGACGATTTATGCAGCCAGAATTACATCATTCCACCCATACCACCCATATCAGGCATAGGTGCAGCTGGCGCTTCTACTGGAAGGTCTGTGATCATACATTCAGTGGTGATCATTAAGCCAGCCACAGACGCTGCAAATTGTAGTGCGCTACGAGTTACTTTAGTTGGGTCAAGAATACCCATCTCTAACATATCGCCGTATTCACCCGTTGTTGCATTGTAACCGTAGTTTGCAGTGCCTTTTTGTACATTGCTTGCCACTACTGATGCTTCTTCACCACAGTTAGAAACGATTTGACGTAATGGAGATTCCATCGCACGAAGTGCAACGCGAATACCTACATTTTGGTCGTCGTTGTCGCCTTTAAGATCTTTTAATAGACCAGCAACACGGACTAGTGCAACACCACCACCGGCAACCACACCTTCTTCAACGGCCGCACGTGTCGCATGTAAAGCATCATCAACACGGTCTTTTTTCTCTTTCATTTCAACTTCAGTTGATGCGCCAACTTTAATGACCGCAACACCGCCTGCTAATTTAGCAGAACGCTCTTGAAGTTTTTCTTTATCGTAATCAGATGAAGACGCTTCAATTTGTTGTTTGATTTGGCTAACACGTGCAGAGATAGCTTCTTGCTCGCCTGCACCATCGATGATAGTTGTTTCATCTTTATTGATAACGATACGTTTAGCTTGACCAAGATCTTCAAGTTGTACTTTCTCAAGGTCTAGACCAATCTCTTCAGAGATAACAGTACCCGCTGTTAGGATTGCAATGTCTTGTAGCATTGCTTTACGACGATCGCCGAAACCAGGTGCTTTAACAGCTGCTACTTTGACGATACCACGCATGTTGTTAACAACTAATGTTGCTAGCGCTTCGCCTTCAACGTCTTCAGCAATAATTAATAATGGTTTTGATGCTTTAGCCACTGCTTCTAATGTTGGTAATAATTCACGGATGTTACCGATTTTTTTATCAACGATTAGAATGAATGGACTGTCTAACTCAACAGTACCTGCTTCTTGGTTTGTCATAAAGTAAGGAGATAGGTAACCTCGGTCAAATTGCATACCTTCAACCACTTCTAGCTCAGTTTCTAAGCCTTGGCCTTCTTCGACAGTGATAACACCTTCGTTACCTACTTTTTGCATTGCAGTTGCAATAATTTCGCCAATTTCCACATCAGAGTTAGCAGAGATAGTCCCTACTTGTGTAATTGCTTTAGAATCAGAACAAGGTGTAGATAGTTTTTTCAATTCAATAACAGCAGCTTTAACTGTTTGGTCGATACCACGTTTTAGATCCATTGGGTTCATACCCGCAGCAACCGCTTTTAGACCTTCAGTGATGATTGATTGTGCTAGTACTGTTGCTGTTGTTGTTCCGTCACCGGCTGCATCATTAGTTTGAGAAGCAACTTCTTTAACCATTTGTGCGCCCATGTTTTCAAACTTGTCAGAAAGTTCGATCTCTTTAGCAACAGTCACACCATCTTTAGTGATTTGAGGAGCACCAAAGCTTTTGTCGATAACAACGTTACGTCCTTTAGGACCTAGTGTTACACGTACTGCATTGGCTAAAATGTTTACGCCATCTAGCATTTTGATTCGAGCATCGTTACCAAATTTTACTTCTTTAGCAGACATTATATTTTCCTTTTACTTTTCTTTAATTTTTGTTTTCACAACAAGAGAATAAACAGCAATCGTTAGCAATTATTCAACAATCGCTAAAATGTCATTTTCACTTAAGATCAGAACTTCTTCACCTTCAATTTTTTCTGTTTTCAAACCGTAGCCTTCACTGAAAATAACAGTATCACCTACTTTTACATCTAATGGTCTTACTTCACCATTTTCCAAAATACGGCCTTTACCCACGGCGATAACTTCACCACGAGTTGATTTTTCAGCAGCGCTACCAGTTAAAACGATACCACCAGCAGATTTAGTTTCTTTCTCAGTACGCTTTAAAATAACGCGATCATGTAGAGGACGAATAGACATTATGACTTCCTTTGATAGTTAACAGATATAGTTGTTGTATTAGTTGTTTAAACTGATGGGGCCAAAAAAATATGATTCAAGGTGATTGATAAAAAAATTGCTAAAAAAATTCGTTTCAGGCATAAAAAAACCAGCTTAGTGAAGCTGGTCTTGTTTTAGAGATAAACAATTGTATTGAAAATTAAACGGCAATCGTTTTCGGTTGAGAAAGCTCTAAAACCATTTTGTTTATTTCGCTTACTGCGATCATTATTTTTTGCTCTGCAATAAGGTGTTTATAAGCTACAACTTTACCATCTACCACCCTAAAGCGACCTAAGCCAGCAATAAAAATACGTCCATTAAAGAAACCTTTGGCAAATTTTGCAATTTGACGAGGTTGATATTTTTTAAAAACTCTTAACGTGCTAGAACGACTAATTTTCATCGTTATCCCTCTGCTATTTATCACTTTTATAATTCATTATTATTTGCAGTGCATATCCTACTTAAGAATGATGACACTTTTGTTAAAAAAATGTCATTAAAATAATGATATTAAGGCAATATTATTAGAATAGTTTGATCAATCACTAATTAATCTAGTTTTTTATCTTCTTTATGCTCGAATTCACCTTCGATGATTGAATCATCTTGCGCTGTTCTTTGTGTAAAACCTTGGCTAGAAAATCCTCCCATACTTGCTTGAGGAGCAAATTTAACATTGGCTAAGATAACCTTGGCAATGCCTGCTCGAAGGCTTGGCTGTAACAACAACAAGCCACAGATGTCGGTTACAAAACCAGGTGTCACTAATAACACACCAGTAATAATCAACATCATACCTTCAATCAGCTGTTGTCCCGGCATTTCACCAGCAGCCATCCGTTGTTGTAACTTTTGAACTAATTGTAGGCCTTGACTTCGCACTAACGCAGAGCCAATTAACGCGGTTAATATCACTAAGGAAATAGTAGGCCAGGCACCTAAAAAACCACCCACTTTAACTAGAACAAATATTTCTAGTAAAGACACACCCGTAAAGATTAAAAATAATCGTGCAAACATAGAGACCTCAATTAACAAAGTGAATACCTAAATATAATGGGGGTTATTTTGCTAATATCAACCTATTGGATAATAAAAGGCGCGAAAAGTTCAATGCAGCTACTTATTTTGAGAAGATAAATCAGCATTTTTTAAAACCTAACAAACACCACTACCGCTACTGATAATGATGTTTGAATTAGTTTAAAGTAGATTTTTTAATGCGTTGTAGAGCGGTGGTTCTACGCTTAATCACTATGTTCAATACTATTGTCTTGATCACAGTTCCATCGTTTTAATAAAAGGAATACCGGTAATAAGATAACGGCCATCCACAGAAAAAGCGTGCTTTCTTGTGGTGCGTAGATCCACCCAGAAATAAACGTTAATAACGCCATCACTAACCCCAAAGCAACACTGGCATATAAAGTTTGATAACCGACCATTAGATGCTCTGGTTGTTTAGCGATAAAACGCATGGCCGCTAAATGCGCTAATGCAAATGTGAAAGCGTGGAATGTTTGTACCAACAATAACCAAACAAGATCGGTTGTTTGCGCTAATACGGCCCACCTTATTAACCCTGCCACGACGGCTAACAAACACATTTGTTTAATAGACCAATGATGGAACCATTTATCGTTAAAGCGCATCAGTAATACTTCAGCAAAAACCCCAATCCCCCATAACAAAGCAATATTAAACTCAGAGATGTTCATTGAATTCCAATATAGCGCACTAAAAGAGTAATAAGCGGCATGGCTCCCCTGGATCAGCCCCATCACTAATATAAAATAAATAACCGTTGGCTGCTTTAATAATGACAATAAGTTATGGTGTTTATTTTTAGGCGGCAAGCTTTGTTGTTGTAATTGTGGATCAAGTTTTATCAGCGTCAGGCAATAATTAAAGAAAATGGCAATAATAATTAACCATAGAATACTTTCATGTCCAAACTCACCGATCGTCCAACCTACAAAAGTTGAGCCAACAATAAAGCTGACGGATCCCCATAACCGAATCTTGCCGTAATTAATTTGGATTTGCTTTACTAACCGAGTACCAATGATGTCACCAATAGGGACCATCGGCGCCATTAAAAAGTTTAGTAATAAGGTTGCCGCCGCCAACGCATACCAGCCTTGAAAATACACGATTAATAATAAACAGATGAGGATAGTAAAGGTTAGATAACAGGCCATACGTATTGGCCCATTCGCAGTTTTTAATCGAGGTAATAAACCAATATTACTAACAAAACGTAATACCAAGCCTAATGAAAATAAGGTACCGATTTGTTCTGGGCTCACTCCTTTTTCAGCTAACCAGATCCCCCAGAAAGGTAAAAATATTCCCCATATAAAAAAGAAACAAACAAAATAAGAGGTTATCCAAGACTTAGCAGCTATATTCAAAAGTAATACTTCCTATGGGTGTTTTGTAGTATTTTATATTGCATATTGGTGAAAGAGCATGCTCAAAAAACACTATTGTATCGTTTTTTTATATTTAGCTGGTATAAAAAAATCAACTTAGGTTTATTTAACGTTATCAATGAAACTCGGGGTTACGGACTTGTATCTGTGTGGTTATTTGATGGGTATATTCGCTGTTGCTTTTTAACTGTGCTTTTACTGTCACTTCAACATTACGCATTGTTGCTAGACCATTTGAAGCAATGCTTTCCACAAAACGTAACTCTGTCACCTTTAGAAATTTAGGATCCGTTAAATTGACCCAACTACCACTACTATAACAATTGATAGCCTGCGAGTTCAAAGCTCTTCCAAACTGTACACTATGCGATGTTGATGAATAACGAAAAGCCATAAAATGAGACGGTGAAGCTGTAATCGCATGATTATAGTTATAAGCATAAACAATACAGTGTTGTGCGCCGTTATTAATACTATCGACAACTTTATTATTGGCTAGACCGACCATGAAATCACTACCACCGAATCCAGCTCGACGAATATCATTTTCCATTATCCCTACAAGTGATTGTATATCTGCATGGAAACGAGAGAGCTTCATCCCTTTATAACCAGCACTGACATTGGTAACGTATAAACTTATAATCATCGCTAATAGTAAAGAACCTAGTAGTAATGAAATCAGCATTTCAATAAGGCTAAAGCCAGACTTTAATGATATTGGCACTAACATTTTTTATGCCCAAGTTGAGCTTGGGCTAGCGCACAGACTCTTAAACGCATCGCACTTTGTATAATTGATAAAGAATGTTGCTCGCTATTGGTAATTGTAACCGTGCCAGTTTCTACTGAAAAACGTAATGCTCCATAGGATGCCTGCGTTCCTGTAAAAGTTAATGTTGAACTATCAATAAAAATAGTTTTTCCATCGGCAAGATCTTGTACTTTTTCAACACCATCTAATTGGCACGAATTAGTACTAAAACAATCACATTGATTGGTATCACTGATCCCCATCTTCCAGATGTTACCTTGTTGACAAAAATTAACGTAAATTTTTTGATTCCGTTTGATTGCTTCTACTTTTGCAAGTTGTAACGTGTAATAAACTTCTGACGTGCGGCTAAGCAAGGTTTGATTTGCCAGAATCCCTTGGTATGAAGCCGTGGATATTGAAATAATAACGCCCAAAATAGCAAGCGTAATGATTAACTCAATAAAGGTAAAACCGTGATCATGGAAGTGAGTCATTGCCCCTCCTAATATTTTACAGTTTATGATTTGAGGTTAAATATTGTATTGTAGTGATTTTTAGCACTGTGCTTTTGAATCGCAAAAATATAGCTGAAGCATCAAACAACAATCTATTCAGCGTAGAACAAAAAAATCAATTTAGCCTGATTATCAGTAAGTAGTTATATTGATTTTTTTAAAGATGGGCAATGAAGTTTACAGGAGGACTAGCTTAATTTATAACGTAGAAAAATATAAATGATTGTTCTCTTTAGCAAATTAATAACAAATAAAAAGCAAATATGGCCAACTTAAAAGGAATGAAACAATTAATAAAAGTGCAATATATCTGTCATAAAAATGCCATCTCATCAGCTTATTGTATTCAGGCACACACACTTGGACAGTAAAGTTAAGGGGATAACATGCAACAGATTCAATTAAATGATAGTGATATCAAAATTAACAACCTATTCCACACTCCCGTTAAACGTAAACCTAAACCTCGTAAGTGGCGAGAAATTGAAAATGCCAAGGCACAGTTGATGCTTGCTAAAGAGTTACGAGAGATTGATCCTTCATTTAGTTTTTCTCAATCAGAGTTAATATAGCCCGCCACTAGGTAAGAAATAAAAAACGCATCCTTTGGATGCGTTTTTTATTAGCTTTTCAATTAAACTATTTCAATTAAACTATCGATTTCAAATATTAAGATTGAAAAAGAGCTTCAATAGATAAGCCTTGTTTTGATAATACTTCACGCAGTGCTTTTAATGCTTCTACTTGAATTTGACGGACACGTTCGCGTGTTAAACCAATCTCTTTCCCCACATTTTCTAATGTCGCCGCTTCGTACCCTAATAAACCAAAGCGCCTTGCTAATACTTCTCGTTGCTTCGCGTTTAAATCCTCTAACCAATCCACTATACGTAATTTCATATCATTAGTTTGTAATGTATTTTCAGGGGTTGTCTCATTACTGTCTGGAATGATATCTAATAATTCTTTGTCAGAACTATGACCAAGTGGAGTGTCCACTGAACTTATACGCTCATTCAGCTTTAAGATTTTTGACACCTCCTTTGCTGATACATCCAACTCTTTAGCAATATCCTCCGGTGTTGGCTCATGTGTTAATTTATGTGCTAATTCTCGTGCAGTACGTAAATACACATTCAATTTTTTAACAATATGAATAGGCAAACGTATCGTACGAGTTTGGTTCATAATGGCGCGCTCAATGGTTTGACGTATCCACCATGTTGCGTAAGTAGAAAAACGAAAACCTTTTTCTGCATCAAACTTTTCAACCGCTCGGATAAGCCCTAAATTACCTTCTTCCACTAAATCTAATAATGATAAACCACGATTATTATAGCGACGTGAGATTTTAACAACGAGACGCAAATTACTCTCAATCATACGTTTACGAGACACTTCATCGCCGCGATGAGAACGGCGTGAATAATAAACTTCTTCTTGGGCTGTTAGCAACGGAGAGTAGCCAATTTCACCCAAATACAACTGAGTGGCATCCATAACCTTAAATTCACTGCTTGTTGCATAACGTTCAGGTTCTACAGGCGCATCAGCCTCAGCTTTTTCAATATCTAATCCATTATCTATTTCAAGATCGTCGACGATTGGCTGATTATATTTGTCTAAATCCGTGTTCTCTGAATTAACTGAAGTTGTTCCTACCATGGTTGCACTCCCTTTTTCTTGCTTCAATTTGATGAACTATTACTTTTTAATTGAACCATTTTGATATTCCTAAATTATTTCAATCATTAACTGCTTACTAAAAACTTGATCGCGTTATTAATGTTTAGGTAAGTAACGGAGGGGATCAACAGACTTACCACGATAGCGAATATCAAAATGCAATCGTACGGTATCTGTATCACTATCCCCCATCACAGCTATCTTTTGGCCCATTTCAACTTGTTCATTCTCTTTTATTATTAGTTGGTCATTATGTGCATAAGCACTTAAATAGTCATAATTATGCTTAATAATGATTAGTTTTCCATACCCTCTTAAACCGCTACCTGCATAGACAACTTTTCCTTTTGCCGCTGCATATATTGGTGTTCCTCGAACGTTAGAAATGGAGATACCCTTCATTCCTTGCGGGGAGTTAGCAAAGGTTTTTGTTAACTTCCCCTTAGTTGGCCACTGCCAATTCGCCACTTTATTATTTGAATCTTGGTGATTGTTTGCTTTCTTTTTAATCACTTTTTCATCAACAACATTAGCAGAATATGCTTTCGATGATTTTTTAACAACCCCTATTTTATTGTTTTGTTTGCAGGTTTGAACTGTGCAACTTTCAGTGCTATTTTTTGCCTTATTTGACGAAGAAACCACCACTTTAGAGGTACTTGCGCGTAAATTTAGGACCTGTCCTTTTCTAATAATATAAGGTTTTTTTAAGTGATTACGTTTGATTAACGTACTCACTGCCATACCCGCACGCCAGGCAATGGAATAAAGCGTATCACCCTGTTGAACAACATACTTTTTTTGCCCTGGCTTAATACTTTTACCACTTGCAATATAAGTGCCACTACCTTTGTTAAGCGCACCTTTATTTGATTTCACATCATAAATCGGTGCTCTACCTCCCGGAGAAGAGCATGAAAACAAAAAAAACAATGTAGTAAATAATATAATTTTCACAATAAAATTAATGCTTTAAAGTAAAGTATAAAATAGCAACAGCAACAATTGTCAACCAACCTAACGCATCGATATATTTACTCAACTTAGCTTCCATTTTTTCACCACCCAATACCATTAAACCTGCGACTAAAAAGAAACGTAACCCGCGGCCAACTAAAGCCGTTAATAAAAATGGCCAGAATGCCATATTCATGACACCTGCAGTAATAGTAAATACTTTAAATGGCACCGGTGTAAAGCTGGCAATAAAAATAACCATCACTCCCCAACTATTAAACCATGATTGTGCTGTTTGCATTTTATCTTGATAACCCATCATTTCTATAAATGGCAACACAACTGGTTCATATAAGGCACTACCAAGGTAATATCCTACTACACCACCTAATACTGAAAACACAGTTGCCCCGAAAGCAAAGCGCCATGCAAGATGACGTTTTGCTAAAGCCATTGGCGCTAACATAATATCAACAGGAATTGGCCAAAATATCGACTCGATAAATGCGGTTAAGTATAAATAAAAAGGGGCGTATTTATGCTTAGACCAACGCATTACCTTTGTATAAAGTGGGGCAAATATTTTCACAGTATTCTCTTTTATAAATAAAAATAATGGATGACGACTAATTGCCGCCTAACCAATGCAATAAACAATTAATTTTTGACTCGCCGTTAAATCAGATATAAGTAGGATACCAACATATAAACGTCAAACTCAGATACCCTAATCAAACAGTGGTTCTATCCTTAAGATGATTGTTAGGAGCAATCGTCAATACTTGCCCCTCTTCCATAACGCTGTATTGTCGCTATACGAATAACCTAATAACCGAGCCACCAATTCATCATAAGCTTGTATCAATAAGCTCGCGGATCACACTGGTTGCATAACATCCTGCAGGTAAATAGAATTTTATTGTTAACGTTGTTTCATCTAACCATTGATAGCTAAACTGCTCAGGAATCAATAATAACGGTCGACGCTCTTGTTTTAAGCCCTCTTTCGCCAATCCTTTTTGTAAGTCTTCAAATGATGACAGACACGCTAATTCATACTCCTTTGCATCGTCAGATGAAGTAAGTTCACCCGCTCCCCATAAAGGGGCCGTTAAACAAACTTCGCGTTTAGTTAAACGTAGCACTGTTTGTTCAGATAAATCAGGTAACGGAAAAAAAGATCGATTAGCAACAAACTGTACACAATCACCAAGTAAAGGTTGTACCTGTAAATTATCAGTAATACGCTGTGATATAACGCGATTAAATAAGTAACTTCTCGCTGCACTGAGGTAGATACCACGTTTAAAACGATCTTTTATTTTTCGACCATTAAACATTTGTAATGCGGCATTAACGTTATGCCCATCAAAACCAAAGCGTTGATTACCAAAATAATTGGGCACACCCTGCGCTACTTGATCTAATACACTTTCTAGCGTTGCTTTATCTGATATTTCACGTAAAACGATGGCGAAGTGATTACCGGCAAGGCAGCCTGTGCGAAGTTTTTTATTATGGCGAATGACCTTTAAAATACTCACACCAGGTGATTCAAACGTACTGAAGTCAGGAGTAACTTTGCCTGGAATATAAAGTGAAAACCATTGATAGGTTTCAGCTTGACGATCTTTTAACCCTGCATAACTCACATTCTTAGCAGCGATGCCTGCAAATTTAGCCAGCTGCCTCGCTAAATAATCAGTATTTTCACCTACTTTTTTAACCCACAAACAAACATGTTCGCCTTCGCCAGTTAAATCAAAATCTAAATGCTCTTCAACACGAAAGTCTTCACAATGCTGTTTAAATCGACCTGTACTGCTAGGTTTTCCATATAAGTAATTAAAGTCTAATGGATAAACCATTTTTTCAGGTTGTATTTCACTCATTGTGTATCCTTTAACAAAATAACCACAGCATGCGAGGCAATGCCTTCTTTACGACCCATTGGCCCTAATTGCTCAGTGGTGGTTGCTTTAACATTAATGTTACCTAAATCAGTATTGAGCAAACGGGTTAGCTCTACACACATCTGATCAATAAAAGGTGCCATTTTAGGTGCTTGCGCAATAATGGTGATATCTGCATTACCTAAACGATAGCCTTTTTGTTTCACTTTTTGGTACACATCAAGCAACAATTCTCGGCTATCAATACCTTTGAAAGCAGCATCATTGTCAGGAAAGTGCTTACCAATATCGCCGAGCGCTAATGCACCCAGTATCGCGTCACAAAGCGCATGGATAGCAACATCTCCATCAGAATGAGCAAGTAAACCTTGGCAGTAAGGGATCTTCACGCCAGCAATGGTAATTGGGCCTTCGCCGCCAAACTTATGTACATCGTATCCATGACCAATTCGGATCATATTAATTCCTTAATTGTGGGCGTTAAATTTAGAGAGATAAAATTCAGCAAGTAATAAATCTTCGGGCTGAGTTACTTTTAAGTTATCACTGCGCCCTTCAATGACAGTGACCGCTGCTCCATCTAATTCGATAGCAGACGCTTCATCAGTTATTAAGCGCTGTTCTTGTGTAGACGTTATAGCAGAGATTAATTGCTGATTGTTAAACATTTGTGGAGTGAGTGCATGCCAGAGATTGTTACGGTCGACAGTACGTTCAATATTGTTATGCAGATCGGTTCGTTTCATGGTGTCGCGGACTCTACAACCGAGTATCGCACCAGTTTTATAGGTGTTTGCATGAGCGATCAGCTTATCGATATCTTGTATTTGCAAACAAGGACGAGCTGCATCGTGAACTAAAATATAATCACTATCAGGCAAGACTTTAAGGGCACTCAGCACCGAATCCACACGTTCTTCCCCCCCATCTACTATCGTTAGTTTAGGGTGATTAGCCAGATCTAATAGGTGAAACCATTGATCATTTTTAGCGATAGACACCACTACTTTATTAATATCAGGGTGGTTAAGAAAAGGGGTAATACTATGTTCAATAATCGTTTTATCTAAGAGAGGTAAATACTGTTTAGGGATCTGCGCCCCAACTCGCTTACCAATACCTGCAGCGGGTATCACCGCAGAAAAAGAGAGTTTACTCATTTAATTTTCTTCCTTGGGTACAATGCGGAAAAAGGTCTCGCCTTCTTTGATCAAACCCAGTTCATTTCGTGCGCGCTCTTCGATTGCATCCGTCCCTGTTTTTAAATCGTCAATTTCAGAAAACATCATTTGGTTACGAGTTGTTAACTCAGCATTGCCTGAAATAGCTAATTCAACCTCCTGTGTAAATTCATGATGATCCTGCAGCCCATTTTTACCGAACCATAAATGGTACTGTAATAATGCGAATATAAAAATAAAGATAAACAACAGTAAGCGCATGATTTTATGACTCAGTATTAAAAAGTTAATCATCCCACATTCACCGGAAAATTAAAATCAACCCAAGGCAGCTAAATCGTACTTATTCTTATGATCTCAGTATCAAAAATACAGGTTAGCGAATAAAACCACTTTAATAAAAGATTGAGGTGCGTTGTAGGGTTGATGATAGTAAAGCATAAAGCTGAATAAATACCGTAGTTTTAGTCATTGCGAGGTTTGAAACTAAGGTAGAAAACTAGAGCAGATGGCTGAGGTTAATGGTTAAGGTTGATGGTTAAGGTTAATGACTGGCGTTAATTACTTAGGTTCAATATTGAGGTTAAATGTTAACGGTAAATAAAATGTTCAATAAAACGAAGCTTAACTCAACAAAGACATTAGCCTTTTGATACTCACTGTAAAACCGAATAGTGAATATAAAAGGCCTGACTTAAGCACTCTCCCCCGTGCATATTTCACAGGAAAAATAGAATTTAATCATATTTAAATAGCAAAAATCAATTTTTCCAAAACAGTAATTTACCTTCAAGTTGAGGATAAAACGGATGGATGAATAACTTGTGCGTCATAATTAATGCCACAATAGTTTTAATCACAATCATTTGCTCAATACCTAACAGGTAATAAGCGTAACCACCAACAAAAGCCGATATCCACATGAAAAATTGGAAGATACGCAATTTTTTAACACTCAAGGCAGTCAAAATAATCGCAAAATCAGCCCAAGTAAGTAACAAACCTAATGATGGATTTGCAAGATAATCATTGATAGAAAAATACGTCGCATACAATAAAAAAGCGATCATAATAACAAGAATAAAACGAGTCATCTTACGAGATAGTTCAGTAAAGTCACATAAGTAACGGTATAACGTCACACTACCTACTACCAAATTTAGCAATACTTTAGGCATTACACCGATTAAAATCCCCCAAGACACATCATTAATAACCGAAAGGAACGAAGCAAGACGCACATTTTTCATGCCATTAAAAATCATTAAAACGATGTAAAAAAAGACACTTGTCCAACCAAGTATATCAATGAGAGAAGGCATAGTAGCTCCAATAGGGGGTCAATAAAGGGATTCAATTTCAATAAAGCGCGCATTTTACGCTGAGTTAGCAAAATAAGATATGATTTAGCGCACTCTTAGATACATTTATAAAATGCTATAAGAGCTAAAACCTCGCGTAAGCAAATCTGTAATAGGCTCACAATCATTCAACGCTCTTTCTCCAATTCACCGACCTAAAATCAACCTAGATTGAGATTTTTTACTCTAAAGATTGAAAGTCGAATATTGGCCTTACTGCAGTTAGATAAAAACATTACAAACCTTTAATTTATTTAAGACTAAAATTAAGAGTTGTGCAGATGCGCCTAGAGCCACTTAGTTACGTAAAACATCAGGCAAAAAAAATCCCCAACCTAAGTTGAGGACTTATAAATCAAAGTAGAATATTAGCCT
>NZ_AXWP01000080.1 GCF_000482725.1 Psychromonas arctica DSM 14288 | reverse complement strand
CTGCTTGAGCATGGGATAAATAAAGCGCCACGCAGTGGCCATCCTTTAGTGCGACAGTAGGGCGAATATCGCGATAGCGATGGGTCATGAGCAATGTTCAACTATCGCCAAGTTCTCTAAAAGCAGCTAGATACTCAATTCAATGATCAGACTTAGATAGTATCGATAAATCTGCAATGGATCGTTGCTATAAGTACATCCAATTTAATATTAATGAGAGGGTTATCCACATTAATATGACTAAGGGAATGCCTATACGTAGAAAGTCAGAAAATTGATAGCCGCCTGCGTTCATCACTAATAGATTAGTTTTATAAGCCATTGGAGTTGCATAACTTAAGTTGGCACCAAATAATACAGCAAGTATAAATGGTTCTGGTGAAAGGTTAAGCTGAGTAGCAACTGAGATGGCAATGGGAGTTCCAATAACTGCCGCTGCATTATTAGAAACAATATTAGTTAAGATAGCGAGCAGTAGCATTAAAGCCGATAAAACTCCTCCTGGTGGAAGGCCAGAGGATAAAACTACAAATACTTGTGCAATGTACTCCGCTCCTCCTGTAGACATCAACGCAGCACCGAGTGCTAAAGAGGCTGCTACTATTAAAATGACTTGGGTACTTAATGCGGAAGAGGCTTCTTCCCAGTTTAAACATTTACTGATTAATAATACTAGTACGCCACACACTGAACTAATTTCAATTGGTAATAAGTCGAATGCGGAAGATAATACAACAGCAAGTAATGTCCCCAACGCTAACGGTGCCTTGCTAGTTTGTGGTAATTGTTCTGCACCATCTATGATTAATAAACCTTGTTGAGATTTTAATCGTTCTATTTGTTTTGTTTTACCTTGTACTAATAACACATCAGCAATTCTCAGAGAGGTATTTGGAATACCACTGCGGGCTGTCTCCATGGGTTTACCTGCTCGATGCAATGCTATCACTGAGATATCATTTCTATTAAGAAAGTTGGTTTGTTGTAAGGTTCTTCCTTCTAACCCTGATCCGGCAATGATCACAATTTCTGCTAGTGTCTGATCTCCTGCTTCCAAAGCAGATAGTTCATTAGACTTATCTGAATCAGAAAATAAAGTCGCCCCCAATACTGATTCATACTCTTTAATATTATCAGGATAATCATGTATTTTTAAACGGTCACCAGCAATAAGGACTGTATCTGGTAAAGGGATGATATTTTGCTGGTTTTGATTACGTTGAATTCCCTCTATTTTGATGACACCATCGGTCAGTTTAATTATTTCTGTAATCGTTTTACCATTAGCTGCACTGTCTTCATTGATATTTAAATAAGCCGTAAATAAGCGTGGAGAGGTATCTGGCATTGAAGGTGTACGAGTAGGTAATAATTTAGGTGCTATAAATCCTAAATACAGGACTGCAACCACGGCAGCGATCAATGCCGGTTGAATAAAATCAAATAACTCAAATTCAATAACTCCCATATTTTTTGCGATACTAACGACTAATAAGTTTGTTGACGTTCCTATAGTTGTTGCCATTCCCCCAACTAACGTTGCTAACCCCATAGGTAGAAGTAATGGTGATGAATCTGTTTTAGTACGTAACGAGACACTGATTAAAATGGGCAGTAATAAAACAACAACGGGTGTGTTATTGATAAATGCACTTAGCGCACCCGCTAAGATCAAAGTTAATAATAAAGATAATTTAGGGCTTATTCTCCATAGTTTGGCTAGATATCGACCGATCGGCTCTAATGCGCCAGTTCGAACAATACCATGGCCAATAATCATTAATGCACAAACCGTGACTAAAGCTTCGTGTCCAAATCCTAAAAATAATGAACTTGGTTCAAAGTAATGGGCGGCTTTTTCGTCGTAGAAAGGGAAGAATACAAATAATAGACAGAGGACCGCTATGATTGAAAGCGAGGATGTTTCTAAAGGAATATCTTCACGACGGAATAAATATAACGCGAGTACTGTGATCAACAACACTATAAGCGCATGATTATTAGGTAGATCTGGAATATTCAAATGCCATCTCCTTAATAATGTCTTGTTATCATTTTATATATTAGATGTATGCAGGTTGTGATATTTGGGTGGTATTGATATGAAACTGATATCAGGACTAGGTTAAAAGCGATACCATCATTACTTTAGCATAACGCTTTTGTTTTTTTGCGGGATGAATCATGATTGTGAAATATCGCTCTTTTATTGTCCTGTATTGTTAGAAATAAAATGCAGATATAAAAAAACCGCAGTTAAGCGGTTTTTTATTGTTATATTTTCATGCGATTAACGCGTACCAAATACTACGATTGTTTTACCATGTGCAGAGATAAGGCCTTGTTCTTCTAACATTTTCAAGATGCGTCCAACAGTCTCACGTGAACAGCCCACGATTTGACCGATTTCTTGACGCGTGATTTTGATTTGCATACCATCTGGATGTGTCATCGCATCGGGTTGCTTAGCTAAATCTAATAATGTGTTTGCAATACGACCTGTTACATCTAAAAATGCTAAGTTACCTACTTTTTGGCTAGTAACTTGTAGTCTGTTCGCCATTTGGCGAGAAAGGCGCATTAAAATTTCAGGATTTACTGTAATTAGCTGAGTAAATTTTTTGTAAGAAATTTCAGCCACTTCACATGCTGATTTTGCTTTCACAGAAGCACTGCGAATTGGTTCTTCTTCTTTGTCAAATAAACCTAATTCACCGATGAAATCACCTTGGTTTAGATAAGATAGGATCATCTCTTTTCCATCTTCATCTTTAATTACAACAGCAACAGATCCTTTAACAATAAAGTACAGTGTGTCAGCTTTTTCACCTGCATGAATTAACATACTTTTTGCCGGATATTTGTGCGTATGACAATGTGATAAAAACCATTCTAAAGTAGGATCGGTTTGAGGTTTGGTAATGATCATAAACTTCCCTTTATCTGTATTGAATAGCTAATGGCTATTTCTTTTCATTTGTTGCACGAATAGACTTGTATATGAATTGTATCGCTTTTTTTTCAAACTCTATAATGTTTCTCAACATTAGTTGTGCAATAAATTAGATCTTGGTCATAAACAAGATTTATTTATTATGGTTTTGATTAGTTCTGCACTTATGCTCTCGGAATTAACCAAAGAACTATGATTTATTCATCTATTTTGAGTCTGTTGGAACTCTTGCTTACTAATCAAAGTGACACTCTCATTTAACTCTGAATACATGATAAATATTTCTTCATTTTTTATTTGAGTTAAAATTTGTTGCGTTTTTTGTTGTAATGAAAACTCTACTTCTCCGTAATCAGTACCCTCACGTAAAATATATTGTTCTATTAAATTGTTTAATGTCATTACATCAAGTTGTTGGTAAGGTATTAACATAAAAGGGCTCATCTAGGCTTTTCTTTAACAATACAGTAATTTAGAGGTGAAGTATGAGTTTGTTAAATGATTTACTTAAAAATAATAAGCAATGGGCGGAGGATATCTTAAAAGAAGATCCTGATTTTTTTATGCACTTAGCTGAGCAGCAATCACCAGAGTATTTATGGATTGGTTGTTCTGATAGTCGAGTGCCTGCCAATCAGCTATTAGGCTTGATGCCTGGTGATGTTTTTGTACATCGTAATATTGCTAATTTAGTGATTCATACCGACTTGAACTGTATGTCTGTGATTAAATATGCTGTTGATGTATTAAAAGTTAAACATATTATGGTGACAGGGCACTATGACTGTGGCGGAGTACGTGCAGCAATGGAAAAGCAATCCTTTGAATTGATTGATGGGTGGCTAAGAAATATTAAAGATGTGTATGTTAATCATCGTGCTGAATTCTTAGATTCAATGACAGAGAAACAAAAGTTGGATCACCTCACTGAGCTCAATATCATTGAGCAAGTTAAAAATGTTTGTCATACAACCTGTGTGCAAAATGCTTGGGTAAAAGGCCAGGACCTCACCGTACACGGTCTGATTTATTCTGTAAAAAATGGTCGTTTAAAAGACTTACAAGTGAATTTTGATAATATTGATAGCATTAATGATTTGTATCATATTAATTAATTAATGCAGTACTAGACTAGTTAACCAAAGAGTGATTTTAAAATGGAGTTGAATATGAACAAAAAGTTAATCGGTTTGTTGTTGGTTGGCCTGCCTTTTTTTGTTAGTGCAGGAGATATTGATGCAGGTAAAGCGAAGTCTGCTGTTTGTGTTGCTTGTCATGGTGTAGAGGGTATTTCTGCTGTACCTATTTATCCTAATCTTAAAGGACAAAAAGAAGTTTATTTAGCTTCATCATTAAAAGCGTATAAAGCTTCGCAACGACAAGGTGGTATGTCAGCACTGATGACGCCGCAAGCCGCAGCTTTAAGTGATACTGATATCGCTGATCTTGCTGCTTATTACTCTTCCTTGAAATAAACATGACCGCGTGATCAAAAATGGCCTCATAGAGGCCATTTTTATTATTAATATAGATATTTAAATATCAAATATTATAGGTCGTCAGAGTGACCTGATAAGTATTTTGCAACGCCTTCTGGAGTAGCTTCCATACCTGCTTTGTCTTTAGCCCATTGTGCAGGACAAACTTCACCGTGCTCTTCATGGAATTGTAGTGCATCAACCATACGCAACATTTCATCGATGTTACGACCTAAAGGTAGATCGTTAACTACTTGATGACGAACAACACCGTTTTTGTCAATTAAGAAAGAACCACGTAATGCAACGCCAGCTTCTTCTAATTCAACATCATATGCTTTACAGATTTCGTGTTTAACGTCTGCAACTAATGGGTATTGAACAGCACCGATACCGCCATCATTGATAGCAGTGTTACGCCATGCGTTGTGAGAGAATTGTGAATCAATTGATACACCAATTACTTCAACACCACGTGCTTGGAAATCACCAAAACGTTTGTCAAAAGCAATGAGTTCTGAAGGACATACAAAAGTGAAATCTAATGGGTAAAAGAAGATAACTGTTTCTTTACCGTTTGCGAATTCTTTTAGGTTAAAACTATCAACAATTTCACCGTTACCTAATACTGCTGCTGCTGTAAAATCAGGAGCTTGCTTACCTACTAATACCATGAGATTTTCCTTTATATAAGTTCAAATGAAGTTATGAATTATTTTTATCAGACATAACTTCATTAGGATGCGTTAAATAAAAAAAATATGCGAATTGTTTGTATCAATTAATTTAATAGGTTTTAACTATCGGTTTTTTGCTTTTATTTCTCACTACAAACTCGATAATTATTTGTTGATGTTAATGTTGATGTTGATGCTATTAATGGTCTTGAAGCTATCTAAATAGATAAGTCTCAGGAAGGGGCGGATCTTATTGGGTTAGTCACTGTAATTATCCGTCGGACATCAATAATAGTGGATAAAGCGAATTACTTTTAGTTAAATCCATCTTTTGAATAGCATCAAATGAATCGCATTACGCTTATCGATAATTGATATAAATAACAGAACTGAACGGCTACTTTGAATAACGAATATTAAAATATGAACAGGATAAAAGTGAGGAACTGAATTAATGTTGTTATTAATGGCTGTAGGGTTTTTAGTCTCTTATTAAAGCTAATAAACCCGACTTTTTAGTACGGGTTTATCTAAGTATCTGCTTTTCTTCAGGGCTGAGGGCTAAGGATTACGTCCATATTTACTAAAGTCAGGTTTGCGTTTTTCGTTGAAAGCATTTCTTCCTTCTTGACCTTCCTCACTCATATAAAACAGCATCGTTGCATTTCCAGCTAATTCTTGTAACCCAGCTTGACCATCACAATCCGCATTAAGTGCCGCTTTTAAACAACGCAATGCCATCGGGCTATTTTGTAATATCTCTCGGCACCATTTTACTGTTTCTTTCTCAAGGTTTACTAATGGAACAACGGTGTTCACTAACCCCATATCAACGGCTTCTTGTGCATCATACATACGGCAAAGAAACCAGATTTCACGCGCTTTTTTCTGCCCTACAATACGCGCCATATAACTGGCGCCCCAACCACCATCAAAAGATCCAACTTTAGGGCCTGTTTGACCAAATTTTGCATTATCCGCGGCAATCGTTAAGTCGCACATCATGTGCAATACATGACCACCCCCGACAGCATAACCAGCAACCATTGCTATCACAGGTTTGGGACAAGTCCGAATCTGGCGTTGAAAGTCTAATACATTAAGATGGTGCCCACCTTCTTCATCTTTATAACCTGAATCACCACGGACACTTTGATCTCCGCCTGAGCAAAATGCTAAATCTCCAGCGCCAGTAAGAATAATGACACCAATTTTTTGGTCATAACGTGCATCACTTAATGCTTGCATCATTTCGTTGACTGTTTGAGGGCGAAATGCGTTACGTACTTGTGGTCGATTAATGGTTATTTTCGCAATACCTTCGGCTTTGTGATAAAAAATATCTTCAAAAGGTAAAGAACTTTCGTTCCATTGTATTGCTGAATAAAAGTCTGAATCAGTCATAATGGCTCCAACGTAATGTTTAAGAATGCTCTGTTAATAATAATTGTTTAATATTATTGGCATAGTTTATGGGATCTTGTTGGTGCGTGTTATGACCTAAACCATTAAAACAGTGAGTTTTTATATTTTTTGTTTGCGGAATAAATTTAGCTATCTGCGTAAACTTGGTATCTTTTTGCCCATAAAAATAACTAATCGCTAACGTTGTTTTGCTTAAAAAGTCTTGAGCACAATGTTGTTGGGCTAAGCTGGTTGAAAGCAACATATTCGCTAAGAAAACACCGTAGTTATGATTCCTTTTTTTTATGATATTTTGTTTTTGTTGTTCATTTAAATCCTCAAAGATCGGCTGTGCATACCATTGCTGTAAACTTTCTTCGATAGATTGAGTAGAGAATTTCTCTGCCCAAGCAAGATCAAATTGATAACGATTTTGCTTTGCTTCTTTATCTACTAATCCAATATGGCATGATTCTAAAATTAAATGTGTTAAACGAGGGTCATTTTGACTGCGAGCGTAATCCAATGCAATACGCCCACCGAGTGAGTATCCGACTAAACAAAACGAGTTAATGTTAAGTGATGCTAAGGTGAACTTTATCAATTTATGGCAATGTTCAAAACCACCTTCTAAAGGAGCTACGTTAGAAACCGAAGATCCGTGACCTGGTAAATCGATGGTAACACAATGGAAGTCATTTTTAAGGTGCTCGATGGTGGTTTGCCAATCCTTTCTATTGCCTAAAAAACCATGCAAAAAAACCAACGTTGGGTGGTCCTTTGAACCTTGCTGTTCACTAAATAATGGCATTTTGTAATTGCTCCTTTATTTCTGCTAACTGGATTGGCGTTAGTAGATTGCTGATACAAACTTCAATTAATGTTGCTTTATTGTGGGTAGTTATCGCGAGTGCATGTTGGTAATTTTCTTTAAAGGCTGTCAACGTTTTAGGCTGTTGGTAGTGAATTGAAAATTGCGCGCAGGTTTGGGAAAACGTTAAGCCGTGCGGTAACTGATAAAATGCTTGGTGTTGAGCTTTAGGGACGGGTAATAAGTTAAAAATACCTCCACCATCATTATTTAAAAGCACAATCACAAAGGGGTGTTGTAACTGAGTTAATAACGCTAAGGAGTTTAAATCATATAAAAAAGAGGTGTCGCCAATTAATAGCGCCGTTGCCGCCTGTTTATTTTTAGCAATACCCACTGCCGTTGCAATCACACCATCTATTCCACTTGCACCACGATTGCTATAAATTGTTGCGTTTGTATTGGCAAACATATCAGCTAAGCGGATCGCGAGACTATTCCCTAGAATAATATTATCTGTGCTGTGATTTAATACATATGCAGTACTATTTACTTCACTAATCTGATCATTTAGTAAATAAGGCTTAATAATATCTGGCAGCTGATCTTGATATACTTTTATTTTTTCAATCCACTTTTTATCTGTTGTTTTATTATTGTGTGCTTGTTTTATGAAGTTTTTTGCATTACTTACAAAACGTTGAGTGACGCAATGTGCGGGATCTATGCGTTGAGTATATTCAGAAACCACCCAAATAGGTGTGGCCGTTGAGCCGATATATTGTGTTAACCTTTTGCTCACTAAGTGATCTGAAAATTGTATAATTAGATCTGCTTGATCGATGTGTTGCTTAAATGATTGATTGCATAATAATAAATCGTAGCCGGTTATATTATTTATTACTCCCTGTAACTGAGACTGAACATCTGCGAACATTAATAGATTAAATTGTTGGCAAAACTGTGCAATTGCCATTGCCTGTTGCTTATCGCTGATACGTCCCACAAGTACTAAAACTTTCTCTGCATTCAACTCAATATTTTGATTTACGACCTCACCCTGTTGTGTTGAATGATAAGTAGTGTAAAGAGCATGATGGCTATCCCATCCTTTTAAACTACTAAGGTAGTTTTTGAAGTTAATGGTGCTCTGTTCGGGATAAAAAGGTTCTGCAATTGCCATATTAAAGTGGATCGGGCCTTTATCTAAATGTTGCTGGAATAAACCTTGATTGAGCGTTGTTAATAAGTAATTACTTTTGATAGATTCAGTCGGCGTTGGAATTTGTGCAAAAAATACTGGGTAATCGGCAAAAATTTTGTGCTGATTTATTGCTTGATTTGCTGCGCAATTAATGAGTTCAGGAGGCCTATCTGCAGAAATGATGATCAGTGGAATATGGCTTTGTTTAGCTTCAATAACAGCTGGATATAAATTAGCCACTGCGGTTCCTGATGTTGTGATGATTACAACGGGCTTTGATGAAGCTTGGCTCAAACCTAATGCAAGAAAGCCTAAGCCTCGTTCGTCAAAATGAACATGTGTTATTACTTTTGGGTGATTAGCAGCAGCCAGTATCAATGGGGTTGAGCGAGATCCTGGTGCAATACAAAAGTCACTGATACCATAGCGAGTTAACTCTTCAATAAACAGGCTAGACCATAATAAATTAATATTATAGTGTTGATGGGGAAAGGTATATTGATGATCTGCCTGTTTCATTGCGCGCCCTCTAATGTGTACCCAATATGGTTAATATCGTTTGAATCTTATTATCTAACTCTTGCCATTCTTGTTCTGCAATGGACCCGGTGACAATGCCTGCTCCTGCAAATAGTTTAATGCAGTTTTCGCTCACTAGGGCACTTCTTATGGCGACACTAAAGTCACTTTCATGTTCGCTAATACAACCCACTGCGCCTGCATACCAGCCTCTATTATAAGGTTCATTGTCATTAATAAATTGTAATGCAGGTAATTTTGGCGTGCCACCTACCGCTGGAGTCGGATGTAATTTATATAACAGGTCACTGTCTTTTGTATCTTCAGCTAATTGTGCTGAGATAGGGACGCATAAATGTTGCACGTTATGTAATTGCATTACGTGCGCGGGTGCACTGCTTACTTGTGCTTTAAGTTGTTTTAAACTAGCAACAATAAATTCTTGAACAATATGATTTTCACGGTCTATTTTTTTATCATTTAATAAACTTTGTAATAACAGATCATCTTCGCGTTTATTTCTGCCCCTATTCACTGTGCCTGCTAAAGCTTCTGTTGTCACCGTTCGTTGCTGACGACAGAAAAGGCGCTCCGGAGAGCAGCTGATAAAGCTCTGCTTATTAGATAGTTTTAAAACATAATGGAAACTATTAGGGTTAGCTTGTTGCCAAAGTGCCATCATATCCCAGGTGTTGATAGGGGTATCAAAACATAACTCAGTTTCTCTTGATAATACGACTTTGGGTAATAAAGCCTTATATTCTATGGCAAGCTCAACTAATTTCGCCCATTGTTGCAGATTAGGGCTATCCTGACGCTTTAGAAATTGTGAGTTAAATGCAATTAAGGGGACTGCAGGTTGTAACAGTTTAACGCTATCAATTGTTTTTTTAATGCTATGGGCACCATTAAAATGGAAAGTGACTTGTGTTTGTTCTTTGTCTTCGTCAGTCGCTCTTAATTGTTCAAATACCATTAGCGGTCTGATGAAAAGAATGGCTGGAAAATCAGGCCATTGTTGACCTTGCTGTTGGAAAGCTAAGCCACCTATATAAAATGCTTGTTCAGTAGCTTTGGGGATATGATGTAACGTCTCAATAGCGCCAAAACAGGCAAGAGTTTTACTTTTTTCTTTATTTTGCCAATAGATATGCGGTAATAATGGTAAGTTTTCTTGGCCAGCCAATCTTTGCCCTTTTAATAAAGGCAATAAACTGATTGATTCAATAGTTACTGTTAAATTGGTATTCGGAAAATGTCCGTGAATAAGACTAAATGATTGTAATTGCTGTGTTAATGTTTTTTTCAGTTGTTGAAGTTGGTTCATATCTTCGACTATAACCCAGTGCTATATTTATCTATTCATGTTTGCTAATGTAGCGCGATATTAACCTTATTCCTAGTACCGTTATCAATTATCATCATTTTTTATAGGACTTTTAGTGAAATCATTTCAAGTTTGGATCCAAGCATGTCGATTACGTACCTTACCGTTAGCTGTTGCTTCTATTATTGTTGCCGCAGGCTTAGCGGTACAACATCAAGTTTTTAGCTCGAGCATTTTTGTATTATCTTTATTAACTGCTTTATTACTACAAATCTTGTCCAACTTAGCCAATGATTACGGTGATGCGTTAACGGGGGCGGATGATCAGAGGACGGGCCCAGAAAGGGCGATGCAAAGTGGTTTGATTAGTGCCGCATCCATGAAAAAGGCAATAGTGCTTGTCACAGGGTTATGCCTCATTTCAGGACTTTCTTTATTAAGCGTTTCATTTGCTGGTGACTTAACTCGTTGGCTGGTTTTCTTAGGGCTAGGTGTGGCTGCTATTATTGCTGCAATTACTTATACCATGGGTAAATTACCCTATGGCTATCGTGCCATGGGCGATCTTGCTGTTTTCTTGTTCTTTGGATTATTAGGCGTACTCGGTAGCTTCTATCTACAAGCATTAACGCTGCCTATTTCTTTGATATTACCTGCTATCAGTGTCGGTTTATTAAGTGCAGCTGTTTTAAACATTAACAACATGCGTGATGTTTATAGTGACAAAGCGGCTAATAAAATCACTTTAGTGGTTTTATTAGGACGTAAAAAAGCGTTTGTTTATCACTTACTGCTTATCAGTACTGCAATGTTATGTAGTTCACTCTATATTTATCAGCTTGAGGGAAGCCAATTTTGGCAATATCTATTTTTATTAATTACCAGCCCATTAGCGAAAAGCTGTATTCAAATTGCTGAAGCAATCAAAAAAGATGATCGAGAAGGTGCAGTTTTTAATGAACAACTGAAAAACACAGCAATCAGTGCTTTTGTATTTTCATTATTGTTTGCGATTGTTCTGATCGCTTAAAAATAGAACAATTATTCTGCTAATAACTGGTTTTAAAGTCAGTTGTTTCGGTTTTTTTTACTATTTTTATAAAACATGACAAAATAAAGTCGAAAAAAACAACATATTTCCGCTTTTTTCTAAATACTGTGTTCTGTTTAACTACAAAGATTGTATAATACCGCGGGAATATAGCCTCCAATTTTTTACATACAGAGTATAAAAAATGACAGATTTAAGTAAATACAGAAACATTGGTATTTTCGCGCACGTTGATGCGGGTAAAACTACTACTACAGAGCGTATCTTGAAACTTACTGGACAGATCCACAAGTCTGGTGAAACTCACGATGGCGAATCAACTACTGACTTCATGGAACAGGAAGCTGAGCGCGGTATTACTATCCAGTCTGCTGCTGTAACTTGTTTCTGGAAAGATCATCGTTTTAACGTAATCGATACTCCTGGACACGTTGACTTCACAGTTGAAGTATACCGTTCACTTAAAGTATTGGATGGTGGCATCGGTGTATTCTGTGGTTCTGGCGGTGTTGAACCACAATCAGAAACTAACTGGCGTTACGCGAATGACTCAAAAGTTGCACGTATTATCTTCGTAAACAAATTAGACCGTATGGGTGCTGATTTTTACCGCGTAGTTAAACAAACTAAAGACGTACTAGGTGCTAACCCACTAGTTATGGTATTACCAATCGGTATAGAAGACGAATTCTGTGGTGTTGTAGATCTATTAACTCGTAAAGCATACGTTTGGGATGAAACTGGTCTTCCAGAAAACTACGAGCTTACTGATGTACCTGCAGACATGGTTGATAAAGTAGAAGAATACCGTGAAATGTTGCTTGAAGAAGCATTAGGTCAAGATGATGATCTACTTGAAGCATACCTTGAAGGCGAAGAGCCATCTCTAGAAGACATTAAACGTTGTATCCGTAAAGGTACACGTACTATGGAGTTCTTCCCAACTTACTGTGGTTCTGCGTTTAAAAATAAAGGTATGCAAAACATCCTTGACGCTGTTGTTGATTACCTACCTTCACCTACAGAAGTTGATCCACAACCTCTTACAGATGAAGAAGGCGAGCCGAATGGTAAATTTGCATTCGTTTCAGCTGAAGAAACATTTAAAGCGTTAGCATTTAAAATCACTGATGACCGTTTTGGTTCATTAACTTTCGTACGTATCTACTCTGGTACATTGAAGAAAGGCGATACCATCATGAACGCTGCTACAGGTAAAACTGAGCGTGTTGGTCGTATGTGTGAAATGCAAGCTGATGATCGTAACGAACTTACTTCTGCACAAGCGGGCGATATCATCGCTATCGTTGGTATGAAAGGTAACGTTCAAACTGGTCACACATTATGTGATCCAAAAGATCCAATCATTCTAGAAGCAATGGTTTTCCCTGAACCTGTAATCTCTATCTCTGTTACACCAAAAGATAAAGGTTCTACTGAGAAGATGGGTATTGCGATTGGTAAAATGGTTGCAGAAGATCCAACATTCCGTGTTGAAACAGATATTGATTCAGGTGAAACAATCCTGTCTGGTATGGGTGAACTTCACTTAGATATCAAAGTTGATATCCTTAAGCGTTCATACGGTGTTGATTTATTAGTTGGTGAACCTCAAGTTGCTTACCGTGAAACAATCACACAAGCAATTGAAGATTCTTACACACATAAGAAACAATCTGGTGGTTCTGGTCAATTTGGTAAAATCGATTACCGTATCAAGCCTGGCGAACCTGGTAGTGGTTTTGCGTTTAAATCAATTGTTGTTGGTGGTAACGTACCTAAAGAATTCTTCCCAGCTATCGAGAAAGGCTTTAAAAGCATGATGGATACTGGTGTACTTGCTGGTTTCCCTGTACTTGACGTTGAAGTTGAACTTTTTGATGGTGGTTTCCATGCCGTGGATTCATCTGCAGTAGCATTTGAATTAGCAGCACGTGGTGCATTCCGTCAGTCTATCCCTAAAGCAGGTGCACAACTTCTTGAGCCTATGATGGCTGTAGACGTATTCACTCCTGATGATCATGTTGGTGATGTAATCGGTGACCTTAGTCGTCGTCGTGGTATGATCGCTGGTCAAGAGCCTAGTGCTTCTGGTGTTCGTATTAAAGCTGACGTACCTCTTTCAGAAATGTTTGGTTACATCGGTTCACTACGTACAATGACATCAGGTCGTGGTCAGTTCTCTATGGAGTTCAAAAACTACATGCCTTGTCCTGCTTCAGTATCTGATGCTGTGATTGAGAAAGTTAAAGCTGATAAAGCAGCGGCTAAAAAATAATTTTTTTCCTAAATTAGGATAAAAAGAAAATATTTTAAAGTTGATAAACCCTGATAATGAAAGTTATTGGGGTTTTTTTGTTTGCCCAGCAAAGCTGGCAAACCCGCTCACTTGCAAGAAAGTGAGATCACCCTGATTGAGGGGAAGATAATCCGAATGGCAAGGGCGTCACTGGCTAACGGTGGGGTCTGAAGGAAGCCATAGGAAGTTAGAAGTACACAACTAACCGTAACCTGTTTCGGCAGTGTTGGTGGATAAGCGTCCAAAATAGCGCGAAGTCCAATACTCAGTCAGACCAACACTGTGTTTGAGGGTGGTCATTTCTAACAGGGAGTCAGTGTAATAACTGGGGAAGCCTGGCACTGTATCCAAGCATTTGTTTGGACATATTATCTCAAGAGGTGACTCAAGG
>NZ_AXWP01000079.1 GCF_000482725.1 Psychromonas arctica DSM 14288 | reverse complement strand
AGCAACAGAGTCTACTTTTAGCCAAACCCAAAGCATTAATAGATAAACAACATCACTGGCTGGTATGCCTGAGCGTTTAGAAAACTTAGCTTGACGTAACATCGTATTAAAACGCAGGCTCTTCCATGTTGAGCTAAATGTGTTATCAATTTTAAGGTTTTTTTGGTTAAGTAAGTCAGCGGTTAATGATGGTAAGTTCAAGGGCTTTGTGGCAGAATTCATTTGATGTCTCTTGTGGTTTCTTACTTTGTCTAGATAACAAGTATTTTACCACAATGAGACGTCAACCTATTTTAAATCATCAAGTTACTTTAGTTTTATTATCTGTTTTGAATCCCGAAACTTGAGTTAATAGTATTAACTTTGAAGGTGCCAATATTGAACAATCTATCGCTGATTATATCAATGTATTACCAATCAATAGCGTTGCACAAATCCATTTAGCTGGCTGCTCTCAACCTGCTGCAGGAGGATTAATGATTGATGATCATGCCTGCCCGGTTTCTTCTCCAGTATGGCAAGGTTACCAGCAAGCTTTACAACGGTTTGGTGCGGTCCCTACATTAATTGAATGGGACAATAATTTACCAAACTGGTCAACACTTATTGATGAAGCTAATAAAGCCCGTACTATCGCGAATGCCGTATTAGCAGAGAAAGAATATAGTCTTAGTTACTTCTAACATACTGATTTAGAGTGCTCCCCTGCTCTTATAGAGTAAGACAGACACTTGTCTAGGTGGCCAACGCTTACTGCGCAGGAGTTCATAAAACCCTTGCTATCGCGCCCCCTACCTACACCGAATAATGAATCAACATAAAATATTAGCGCAGGAAATAAAATGAATGAGCAACAGCTTTTATTAACCTTGATTTGGAATGATAACCCAACCTTATTAGCAGAGAGCGGTTACGATATTGCGGGTATTGCTATCTATCGACGTAATTTATTGGCTAATGCACAACGTTCATTAAGCATTACCTTTCCAACCATTTTTAAATTATTAGACAGTGATATAAGTGAAAGCCTAGTGCAGGAGTTTTTAACGTTATGTCCGCCAGATCAAGGAGATTGGGCACAATGGGGAGAAACTTTTGCTGACTTTATTGCTACGCATCAAATTGCGCATGATTACCCCTATTTACCAGACTGCGCGTCATTGGATTGGCACTTTCATTGTGCATTACAGGGTCCAGACCAAACATTGGTAAACGCTTCATTAGCGTTACTAGCGAATACAGAGCCAGAAAATATCAGTGTTATTTTTAATGAGAATCTAACGTTAATGCAAACGATGTTTCCCATTGACGATATTTTTCAAGCCCATCACCACCCAGAGCAATCAATACGGGAAGATGCAATGCGTAATGCAAAAATTGCATTATCAGCAAAATGCAAACCGCGAACGGTAATGTTATTCAGACGACAGTATCAACCCAAGGTAACTCGCTTAACTGATAGTGATGCTGATTTTATGTATTGCCTAAAAGCAGGAAAACCATTAGCAGACGCCCTAGATGCAGTGGGTCATTGCAACGACTTTTCATTTGAAAAATGGTTGCTAACAGCAATAGAGCAGAACTGGATTTTACACTTACAAGATAAAACATGATGAGTCGTTATAGTTATAGTTATGGTTGTAGTTATGGTTGTAGTTATGGTTGTAGTTATGGTTGTAGTTATGGTTGTTGCTATGGTTGTAGCTATAGTTATGGGCATTTATATTGTTGAATAAAAATGCCATCATATCTTTGATTATTAAAGTTTAATATTTAATATTTAATATTTAATATTTAACCTTGAGTATTTCACTTTTCATCTATTAAAGTTTATCTAAAACCAGTAGCCACTGGTGTTATTAGTTATTGGTTATTGGTTATTGGCTATAGTTTATTTAAATAATATTCGAACTGATTATTAAAATGCTTATTTGATTTGTTCAGTTAATGCGGAGAACTCTTTTTGCATTTGAATATTATTAAATGGTACCAACTCTGGTGCTTGTAACGCCATTATTCTATCAAAGAGTTGATTACTATCAGTGATAAGACTGCTCACTTGAGAAGACATGGTGACCGTGTTTAAGGTATTCACCGCTAAAGTATAATCTTGCATCAGTAGTCCGTGAGCTTTAGACATTTTATTTAAATCTTGCTGCATACTCACCTTATATAGTTTGATAGCCTGTAGTGTCGTATTCTGGCTTTTTAAGTTCAAAGAATACGATACTTTATGTTTTGAAGAAGCGTTACGTTGCGTTTGTTGAGTGCTGTTAATTAAACTATTTTGTTTACTTTGTAGCTCATCAATACGAGGAAGATATTTGTATTTGAGATCACCAATATAACGCTCTTGAATGTACAGCTGTAACTCTAACAGCACGACATACATGCTGTAGTATTTTTTCGCATTATTAAGATCTTCACCTGACGCTGCAGTGATCTTAGCAAAAGAACTGGCAATTTCACTAATCACTGGGAAAACAGTGGTCATAGCGAGAATATCATCGGCATTCACTCGGACTAACAGCGCCTCAACTTGTTCAAATGAAAGCTCAGTACCAAAATCATCAAGACGAGCTTGTACTGCTTCAATCATTTTTTGACGATTTTGTTGATACGCTTCTATATCGTTTTCGTATTCTTGCTGCTTTTGTAATGCATCTTGTCTCTCTTCGCCAATCAAAATGACTGATTTAGATTTTTGTTGAGAAGCCTTTGCTTGGAGATCTAACATTTTTGAATCAATTTGAGTAATGCTATTACTCGCTTCTTTCACGATATCATCATTTAAAATCGCGTAGATATCGCCTAACAGATCATCGATATCTTCTTGATACCCTGCTTTATTCTTTTTAAAGAAAGCACTTTCTGGCGCTACACTCTTATCTTCTTTTACTTCAATAATATCAGCGAAGCGATCTTCCATTTTATCCCATGTGATAATGGATTTTTGCCTTGCAGCAGAAAGTGTGGATAAACCTTCTATTTCAGCATCGTCTTCGATTAAATCGGTATAAGCTTTTGAGCTTGTATTTTTAACTGAATTCCAACCTGTTGATAGTGACTCTTTCCAGTCGGCTTGAACGGATACTGGCAGCATCAAGATGCACATGAGCAATGTTATTTTTTTCATTTCATTATTCCTTTCAAACCTATTCACTAGACTGTTGATTGCATTGTCCTTAGGTCTTTTATTATACTCGACCTTTAACCGGCGATGCTTCAACAAAGCAGTTACAGAGCACAGTAAAAGTAATCATTGATCATACTAAAATCTTTGTGCTATTCATACACATCACTTACTAGCCAAACTCGCTTCAATACCGCTTATTGATTGGTTAGCGCTGGCGATCAAGATGGCTTATAGATAGATTTAGAGTTTGTAGTCAGTTTATTGTAGGGCTTTGCTGAGATAGCGTTTCAGATGATTTATTTTAATGACTGTTGATCAGTAATTTAGTTGGATGCGTATTAAGGATAGCGACTAAGAGAGTGTATTAATAAGAAGTATCAATAGTCGATACTAAGAAAGCATTTCTCAATCGCTATAAAAAAAGGTATTAAGCGGGGCTTAATACCTTTTTAATCAGCTTAGTACAGTGTTATATAACAGAGTACTATTACTTCCCTGCGTTAATTAATATCATCAATTAATAAGTATAGATAACTGTAAAAAGAACAGATTACCAACCTTTAACAGCGCCACCTTTAAAGATTTCAGTGGCTGCATTAAATACAACATCTGTTTGGTATGCTTTAACAAAGTTTTGTACGTTTTCTGATTGAACATTATCAGCACGTGCAACGATCAAGTTTACGTATGGAGAGTCTTTATCTTCAACAAATAAACCATCGTGGTCAGGAGAAAGGTCAATAGAGCTTGCGTAAGTTGTGTTGATGATAGCAAGGCTAACATCATCTAATGAACGTGGTAATTGCGCAGCTTCTAATTCAATTATTTGTAGATTTTTTTCACTACTAACAATATCTAAAACAGTTGCTTTTAGACCAACGCCTTCTTTTAATGTTAATAGACCTTGTTTTTCTAACAAGATCAATGAACGACCTAGGTTCGTTGGATCACTTGGTACAGCAATTTGATCACCGTCTTTTAATTCATCTAATGATTTGATTTTGCTTGAGTAACCAGCGATTGGATAAACCAATGTATTTCCAGCAACAGCAAACTTATAACCACGGTCAGTAATTTGTTGATCTAAGTAAGGTTTATGTTGAAATGCATTAACATCGACTGAACCTTCTTCTAGTGCTGCATTTGGCGTAATGTAGTCAGAGAAAGTCACTAACTTAACTTCTAGACCAAATTTTTCTTTAGCAACTTTAGCTGCGACTTCAGCAACCTGTGCCTCTGCACCAGCAATAACACCGACAGTAATTTTGTCATTATCAACAGCGACGACTTCTTTTTCACCACAACCCGCTAAGGCAAAGATTGATGCAAAACCTAAAACGGCTAATACTTTTTTGATATTAAAATTCATATATTTTCCTTTGAATGTGACTTACTTTTTAGAGTTAATAGTTAAGAATAAAAATTTAACGATGATCAACACGCTTAACAAGGTGATCACCTAGTGATTGAATCATTTGTACCAAGATAACTAAGATCACAATAGTGATCATCATTACCGTCGCATCAAAACGTTGATAGCCATAGCGAATACCTACATCACCAAGACCTCCACCGCCAACGGTACCAGCCATCGCCGAGTAACCTACTAAGGTCACTAGTGTGATAGTTACGGCATTTATAATGCCGGGTAATGCTTCTGGTAATAATACTTTTTTAATAATTTGCATTGGTTTTGCGCCCATCGCTTGTGCAGCCTCTACTAAACCAGACGGTACTTCTAATAGTGCACCTTCAACCAGACGAGCAATAAACGGAATGGCACCGATAGTCAGTGGCACAATCGCTGCGGCAGTACCAATCGATGAACCAACGATAAAACGAGTCACCGGTATAAGTGCAACCAATAAAATAATAAATGGGATAGAGCGGCCAATATTGACCACTATACCTAAGATTTTATTAATGCTGGTATTTTCTAACAAACCGTTCTTTTTACTTAAGTGTAACAACACCCCCAGAGGAATACCCACAGCAAAACCAATAAAACCAGAGGTAAATACCATCACTAGGGTTTCCCATAAAGAGTCCACTAATAACTCAATTAAACGGGTGTTTTCAGTCCACCATGTAATCACTGCATTAAATGACATAACCTAACACCTCTAGTTCAATTTTTTGTTCTTTTAAATACTGAATTGCTTTATTCGCACAAGCTTCAGGGCCAATGAATTCGGCTAACATAAGCCCAAACTTAACTCCGCCAACGTAATCCATATTTGAGCTTAAGATACTAATATCGATATCAAACTCTCGTGCTACATGGCTGATCACAGGTGCATCAACGGAAGCGCCTGTAAATTCTAAACGAATTAATGGGTAGCTATTTTCTGTGCGTGTAGCATGTAAGCGCGCTTCGTAGTCAGCAGGTATTGATAAGTCTAATGTTGAACGAATAAAGTCACGTGCGAGATCTGTTTTTGGGTGTGCAAAGATGTCACCTACAGTGCCATTTTCAACTAATTTACCATCACCAATTATCGCCACTTCTTGGCAAATGCCTTTTACCACGGCCATTTCATGGGTGATCAGCAAAATAGTGAGGTTTAGCTCTTCATTAATTTTTCGTAATAGCTCTAAAATAGAAATCGTTGTCGCTGGATCTAAAGCACTGGTTGCTTCATCACATAACAATACTTTAGGATCAGAAGCCAACGCTCTTGCAATCGCAACACGTTGTTTTTGACCACCACTTAAGTTGGCAGGGTAAACATCACGTTTATCTGCTAAGCCTACAAGCTCTAATAAATCTTCTACTTTACTTTTAATTTTATTTTTTGCCACACCAGCTAGCTCAAGTGGCAACGCAACATTATTAAAAACAGTACGCGATGAAAGCAAATTAAAGTGCTGAAAAATCATGCCTATTTTGCGACGAGTTTGTGTTAACTCTTGTTCAGATAAGGCCGTTAGGTCGACGCCATCAACAATAACCTGTCCTGATGTTGGACGCTCTAACAAGTTCACACAGCGTATTAAAGTACTTTTACCTGCGCCAGATGATCCTATTACGCCAAAAATAGTACCTTGTTCTATGGTGAGATTAATATCAGACAGCGCGTTAATCGCTTTATTGCCTTGATAAAATACCTTGTTTACATTTTTTATTTCTATCATCAGATTTCCTGAAATTAATCGGGTGTTACGTTTTGTTGGATCAATATAGTCTGTGATCTACATCGTAATTACCAGTGCATACTAAGCCATCTAGACGTCTAAAGCAATTAATGATTAGTAGCAAGTTCATTTATCTCATCTACAAGCTTCTGACATTCAATTTAGTTACTCAATAATGTTTAAATTATGATCAAATGAAGGTTATTTGTAACTACTCAGCACTCATTAAAACTGAGTGCTTTTTACCAAAATAAAAACGTAAATGCTCAGGGCTAAGCTATTTATGCTTAGTTCAAGGCGAAAAAGCGCAGTTTAGTGGTTTAAATGAGCATTTTTCAACGAAGAAATAGGCTTAAATAGAGACGGCCTGAGTAGTTACGGTTATTTTTACTTAACCTAAACGGTATTATTTATATCTTAGTCTTAATAGAATGGACGCGTTTAAATAGGAGATGTTAGTAAAGAAACGGGGGTTAATGTAAACAGAAAGAAATTCGAGGTCGATTATCCTAAAAATATCTGCCATACCTGCATTATGTAAGGTAAATAAGTTAGAAAAAAAAACACCATAGGCAAGCTATAGTGTTTCTCTAAATTGTATAAACTTTAATTTTTTAAACTATATAAACTCTAATTTTTTAAATTATTTTTTAAAGCGACGTGCGCCAAAGCCTAATAATCCAAGCGCCAGAATTGCAGCGGTTGCAGGTGCAGGTACATCCACAACAGATAAGTTCACTAAAGCCACTTCTTGCCCATTTGCAGAGTTACTACCGCCACCGAACCAACGAACTTGTATTTCATCACCTGCGGCTGCAGCCGTTGTATTGAATGCAAAGCTGTTAAAGGTCCATTCTTTTGTTGTCAATACAGACTCAAGTACACCTGATAAGGTAGTGTTTTGTGTTACGTTAAAAACTTCTACACTTGCACCATCTGAACTTTGACGAGCACCGCCAAAAAACGTCAATAAACCTTCTTGATTAGCTGTTATCGCTGAATCTAAAGTAAATGTTGCAGTTAACGTTACGTTACCTGCGTTATCATTAACTTCAATCGCACCAGGAATTTTAATTTGTGCTGTTGTTGGATCATTATCATGATCATATGTTCCACTCATACCACGAGGGGAAGCACTTCCTGATTGATACACTTCAAACCCAATGCCACTTGAATCTGCCCAAGCCACATTAGTAGAATTAACTAGTGATGTACTACCACCGCTAAAATCTTCAGAAAAAATAACGCCTGCATTAGCGACATTGATAAGGCAGCTTACAGAAAGTAAAGCACCAGCAGCTGTTAACTTAGTAAAAATATGTTTCATTTATTCTCCTTTTAAAAACCAATCCTTTAATTACTTTTACGCATTGATAAGAAAAGATTTAATACTCATTATTGAGTAAATTTCAGCCGTATTATAGAACATTACAATGCCTTAGCAAGGTCATATCCCCTTTATCCATTGTTTTTTCAAAACCTGCATTATCAAGGTAAGTGCATGAGTAATAATGGAATTGTATTAATACGAGCAATATTGCTTTAAATCAGCCGGAGGTAGCGAGTATTGAAAGTGACGATAGTATTACACTCGGTTTTTTTTCATCGATGCTAAAATAAATTCAATCATAGTGCGTATTTTTAATGAAGGGGATTTGCTCTTATATAAAACATTAACAGCCATTGTAGGCGGAATATGATCTTTTAAAATTTCAATTAGCTCACCGCTGGCTAACTCGTCCTGTAATAGCAACATTGGTTGCAATACAATCCCAGTTCCTTTTAAGGCCGCCACTTTTAATGCCAACCCACTGTTGGAAGTCAAACGTGTATGCTGCCTATCAAAAGCTTGAGTCTCTATTCTTAATGCAATGTTTGCTTGAATATGCTCATAACTAAAACCTAAACACTGGTGATTAATTAGATCATCTAAACATTCAGGTGCTTGATGTTTAGCAAGATACGTAGGAGAAGCACAGTAGAGCATTTGATAATCTGCTATTTTTCGTGCAATAAGTGAGGAATTAGCCAGTTCGCCAATACGGATCACTATGTCTACTTGCTCGTGTAATGGATCAATTAAACGATTATCTAACATCAGTTCAATATTAATCTCGGGATATATCTGTAAAAAATCCGCAATAATAGGTGCTAAGATGGTATTGCCAAAAGTCACCGGTGAATTAATACGAACCGTGCCTTTGGGTTTATTCTCTAATCGTTGTAAGCTGTTTTCAGCTTCTGCAATATCATCCAAAATGCGTGTACATTCTAAATAATAAATTTGCCCGGCTTCAGTTAAGGATTGTCTACGTGTCGTTCGATTAAGCAACTTGGTGCCTAAATGCTGCTCCAAATACTTAATATGTTTACCAATCATAGTGGCCGTAACAGCAAAATTAACAGCTGCATTAGCAAAACTACCATGTTGAGCGACGTACACAAACACCTGCATACTCTTTAATCTATCCACATTCACAACCTATAGTTAGCAAATAACAAACCAGATGGTCGTTTATCAACCTCAGTTAGTCAATTAGAATTAATTATCTTATTTCCCTCATTGATTAGGAGCCCCAATGTTTAAACAAGGTTTGTTCATTACAGCAGAACTTCGCATCAAAACAGAAAGCGATCTCGATACCGCCATTGCGGCGATCCACACCTTTTGTGAAGGTATGAATAGTGAACCCGGCTGTTCAATGGCAGTTGCCTTACAAGATAAAGACGATCCTCGTCGTTATCTCTTTTGGGAACGCTATGAAAACCAACAAGCTTTTGAGCAGCACTTTAATGCTAAGCATACTCAAACATTCATCCAATCAGGACTGACTGAGCTGGTTCAAGCTTTTGAAAGCAAATTATTAACAAAAGAGAAATAACCATGAAAAAAACACTTAATTGGGGAATTTTAGGGACTAGCTTTATCTCTGGTGAAATGGCTGATGCAATTATTGAAGAAGGTAATACTCGCCTTTATTCTGTTGCCGGTCGTTCAGTTGAAAGGTTAACGGAATTTGCTAATAAATATGACATCAAAAATACATTCACTGATTTTGACGCGCTAATCAAGGATCAAGATGTTGATATTATTTACATTGCCTTACCTAATCACCTGCATCATGAATACGTTATCAAAGCTGCAAATGCAGGCAAAGCTGTTCTATGTGAAAAATCATTATCCATTGATATGCCAAAAACACATTCCGCGCTAGCTGCTGTAAGTGACAATAATACTTTCTTCGCTGAAGGGCTAATGTACCTCACTCACCCATTTATTGATGCCATTGCAAAAACGATTAAAGCCGGCGCCATCGGAGAAATAAAATCCATTAGCGGTCAATATTGTGCGGCCATCGAACAATTTGTTAACCCAGACAGTAAAGGCGCGCTTTATAATTTAGGTTGTTACCCTGCATCATTAATGCATCTATTAATCAAACAACAATTTACTAGCGAAGTGAGCGATAACTATCAAATAAATGCATCGGGCTTGCGTGGTGGCGATGGTAACATTTGTGAATCAGCTGCAACGGTTCAATATTCAAATGGCATTACTTGCCAACTACATACGGCTGAGAATTATGGCTTACATGCTGCGTTTACCGTGCTCGGTAGTGAAGGCAGCTTAGTATTAACTTCTAACCCATGGTTACCAGGGGCAAACGCTAATAGTTTTAAGATAACAAAATATGAACAACAGAGCGAAACCATCACCGTAGAAGCTGACGGAAATGGCTTTTTATATCAGGTGAAATTAATTCGCGAAGCCTTAGAGCAAGGTCATAAAAACCTACAACGTCCAGCTGCAACAGCACAAGATTCTGAACAGATCATGAAGTTATTAACTGACTGGGAAGCTGCAACATTGGCCACTTTAGATCAATAACCGCCCATAGTTAATAGTTGATAAACTATACTCACTGCCATTTAGACTCAAAAATAGCTATTGATTGGCAGTGTGTATAGCGTAACGAATATCAGAAGGATGAAAGATTCAAACAGCTCCATTAAAAAGTCATAATTTTAGTTTTTTGGGTAAAGAAAAATTAGCGAAAATAATTAAACCAATACCAAAAAATAAAGACAGCATAGATAATCCAACTCTAGCATGGCTAATATAACCAACCGTTAATAATAAAATTCCAATAACAACTAACCCCGATCCAATGCTTAAAAATAACCTTGGATAACGACTTAAAAAAGAAACGTTATGTTTTTTAGTCTCTGAACTAAAGTGTTGCTGATGTTTTACTGCTTTACGTTTATGCTTTTTAGCTGACATAACTAACGCTCCTGTACTCAAGTAATCTAAACCAGTTTTATTTTTCGTCACTAATAAGGGGCTAATCAGGATATGATTCAGGGTATATATAGTCCTTTATTTTTCATGCCGTAGTCCATTGTTTTGTATTGTTTTTATTTCAGAGTGAATCAAAAAAATGAATCTTACATTTTACTAATAACGGTATAATACGAAATAGATGATTATTGAATACGAGGTTAAGTCACATATTTTAATAGAATAAATTTAAATATTTATTCTATTAAAATCATTTAGCATTACCGTTACTTCCTGGTCTCAAAGCATTTAGAAATAAACTATTAAGGTGTATTTCCCTTGTAACTCTTTTTTATTAAAAATAAATTTTACCTATTTCAAAACACAGCCCACCCCAAAAAATAAGTGATTTAAATCACATTTATTGTTGTTTTCTTATTCCCAAGCAATATAATAGTGATGTAAGTCACATTTATTGGAGAGTTAACATGAAACAAAAAATTATTGATACGACTCGAGAAATTGCAGGAATATTTTTAATGTTTACTGCTGCCGCAGCCGTTGTTTTATTACAAATAACAACTTGGATTTAATCGAGCAATTGCTCGATTATTATCTTACTTCTTCTTTCACACAGTATTTTTTATACTAATAGCATCTTTCAACGATACGCATCCCTGCTTCGCAGGCTTTTAAAATTACCTTCAACAACGTACCTAACTCCTAACTCCTAACTTCGAAAAGTATCTAAAACCTCAGATAAAAACTCAAGAGATTGATTTAAAAAATAAATAATTTAAATTGTTATCAACACCTTCAAAATCTACCTAAAGCCCAATATTAAAAAGTACAGAACGATTATTAATCTAATAGATTCTGCATGCTAAATAAAAAAGATGAGCAAAGGTGAACTCTATAGTGAAATAGTTAATGAAGGATAGAAGAGCATTATTAGAGTGATTTTATTACTGAGTGCTAGCATCATAAAAATACCGGCTCATAATATGGGTTAGAAAATCTGATATAAATATTAAGGGCAATGTTAATAAAGTCATAGAAACAACAAAGCCCCAACGATTGTTGAGGCTTTGTTTAAATATGGTGCCCGAGGACGGACTTGAACCGTCACTCCTCTCGGAAACGGATTTTGAATCCTGATAATTCAATTTGTTATGGCAGTGTAGAATAGTTAACTCTTTGTTTCAATTGATTTCAGTTGTTTACGGTTTATTTGAGTTTAAGGTGGTTTACGCCAAATTTACGCCAAAAATAAGAGCGCTCTACTTTTAAAAAAGTTAAATGAACTTGTTACCGATAAAGCTTCATAATATGATTTCAATAATTTAATTAAATCAGAAGGTAATGGATTATCTCTTACTCACCAGTTTCTTACTCATGCTCTGAATGCGACTTTACTAGTCGTGAAAGTTTGGCTTCCTATGAATATGTAGGCAAGGCAGAAAAAGAGCCGCAAATAAGAAGCATTTGGTGTAAGCAATGTGAAACTACCATGAAAGGCATTTTTCCATATTCAAAGATACACACCACCCTCAAACAAGAGGATGCAATCTATAATATTAAACTTTTGAAAGATTCAATTTTTTACCGTTTTTCCACACAAAAGAAAAAACAAGTACATGAACAACAAAAGATAATTATGGAAGAAGAGAAAGCAATGCAAGCTAGGGTAGATTATTTCAAGTCCTCACATTTTAAACCTCAATGTCTTTCATGTGGTTCCCATAATATAAAAAGACTAAAACCTTTTACTTCTTATATGGATCATTATTTTTCGATGTCTATGTCTGACATATCACCTGAACTAATGGGAATAACGCATTCTTGTGGTGGTGAAATAGAAGCAAGTATAAAAGCTCGGTATAATTTTGGAAAAGGCTATACCCCACCAGTCATTAAATTTAATGAAAATGGGGTAATAATTAATAATACTCGCGTATAACTATCCCTCTTTTTAAAACCTATTCTTTAAAGAAGTCTCATTTGAGATCATATCCGTCACCACTCAAGATGCAAAAGTCAGTAAGTCGTAAGGTAAACAGATTCTAAACACAAAGGGTAAGATCAAACTGGTTAAATCGAGACTTTTTAACAACGAAGGAGGTTGCCTCATGACTTACCCTGCAGGTCGCTAACTCGAAACTGAACTGCGCTGTAGATTCGATAAGGACTAGCCATTATCCTAGTATCACGCTTTGTATAGTCTCTAAATTAGCAGCTGAATAATGCACCTTGATTGGTAATGGGCATATATAAATAACTAACTTCGATTTATCTCTTCTATAGAAAGCATCATTTAATAAAGCATTTATCCCTTATTCAAAATCTATTTAAAAACACTTCAAAAACAATCAAAAAGAACGACTAAGATCACATAAAAACAGAGTAAACCGCTCTATAACCCCGATCATTAAAATTTATAGTCACTTCCGAACTGCAGACAACTGCAGTATGGAGAAACAAAACTATGACAGACTTAAAACAATTTGATGTACACGTAACGAACCTCAACAACTGGCAACCTATGACCAAGGTTCCTGAGGTATTTCCTCAATTTACCCAAACCCAATTAAAACGTTTGTTTTGGCAAAGAGAACAACACAAGGGTTTATCCACTTGTTATAAGCAAGTGGGTAAACGTGGGTATGTTTGCTTGCCATTATTTGGCCTATGGCTAGCGGGGAAATTAACAGAATAAACAACTCAACGGATAAAAAATCCTACACGAAGCCCTTGTTTACAACAGCTCAGTAAGTTCTTGGCGTAAACAAGGCGTAAATAAACATAATTTTAAGTATATTAAGACGAAATTAAAGCTTTTAACCAAACTGACAGCGCTTAATAAATTAAGCCCCAAAAAGGTACTAATTAACATGAATGGCAAAATTTTATTATCAACCAAAGAAGTAACTAAACTTATTAATCGTTCTGAGAGTACCTTATATCGGTGGTGGAAAATTCAAGGCTTTTTCCCAACACCAATATTATTAGATAACGGCAGAGCATGTGCTTGGACAAAAGAGTCAGTAGATAACTGGTTAGCATCAAAGTCGACGTCAACAACCTAATAACTGTCATTTATTGAAGGAAAATGACTGAAAGTGAATGGTAATGAAGCCTTATGAATGTATTTGCAAGGCTTCTACCCTATTCTGTTAGCCTTTATCTGCCGCTGAAGCCTTACAGCACACGGCTTGAACACTTCTACATTGTTGGGGTTAATAATATCTAGGGATTATAAATTAATTAAGATGTCAAAATATAAAAGTGAAAGCCCTATTTTTAAAAGTAATAAAAAGTTATTCAGTGTTAATGCTGGAAAAGGAAAACCAATATTTACTAAGCAGATGGGCAAGATAATAACTCAAATTGAAAACTCTTTAACTTGGTATAAACGCGTCTTTATCGTGGTCTTTGATTTACGAGTAAAAGTATTTACATTGGATAACAAATATATGAGGGACTTACTGAGTAAATTGCGCTTCTATATTAAACAGTATTACAAGATAGAGAGATTTGGATACTCGTGGTGTAGAGAACAATACAGAGCGCTAACGCAACATTACCACATGGCATTGATGCTAGATGGTGCGAAAATAAAATATCCCCATAAACTCCTCAATACGATTCAAGGTATGTGGAACGAAATAACAGGTGGAGGCCATTTATTTACCCCAAAAAATTGCTATTACATCATACACAGGACAATGAAGTCGGTAGATGACAATACAAAAGAGAAAGCAATTTATCGAATCAGGGCTAAATCATGAAAAGCCTAAAAAATGAACAGCGTTTTTATAAAAATAAAGTGACAGATATCGCACGATCATTCTTATCACAATGATC
>NZ_AXWP01000078.1 GCF_000482725.1 Psychromonas arctica DSM 14288 | reverse complement strand
GCAAGTGCATCATTTTTATCTGTTTTTTGGTTTTGTCTTATCGTTGATACCAATTGAGCTGAAATCAATAACGCCTTGTGACCCGCTTCAATTGCTTTTTGTTTCCAGTAATTAGACCCGCTACATGCCTCATAGATAATAGTTACAGGCTTTTGTTGAAATAACCAAAGTAAAAATTCATCAGATGTCATTTCAATATTTGAATGCACTTTTTTATTTGTATAAATACAAACTTGAATAACTCTTTTTGCTAAATCAACACCAACTATTGTACTATCCATTGAGGACTCCTTTAATATTTTGTGTGGTAACAATGATATTACTCTACACGCTAACGAAGGTGTAGAGGGAGTCCAATTATCTTACAGTAACTAGGATGACTAAAGGCTATAAAATTAGCCTTAATCTAAATTTTGGATACAACTAACCTGCACCTATTCAGAGAATGAGTGATCGCGGAATGCTCTATAATGTTTCGCTTGCATTAAATGACGGCCAAAACGAAACAGATTATTTACTACTCCGTGGCAACTTAAAAACCGCTGGGCTTGCCCCTGTGATTTGAATTTACGCATCTGTCGTTCTTGTTGCCGAGTAGGCTGATGTGAGAGCTCACATCCATTATTTTCATACTGAACAGTTGAGAGCTCTACACTTGGTATTAATTCTTTTTTGGCGGCAGAGTAACTTGCTAGTTTATCCGTCACAATCTTTAACGGCGTACCTCCCTGCCCTTTTAATAATCGTTTAAAGAAGCGCATCGCTGCCGTCTTATTCTTTCGTTTATGAACCAAAATATCTATTTCGTCACCATCTTGATCTACAGCTCGCCAAAGGTAATGTAATACCCCCATTTATTTTGATGAAAACCTCATTCAAATACCAGGTATAACCGAGTTGACCACGATTATTTTTAATCTGATTACAATAGATAGCACCGTATTTTTTACACCACTGCCGGATCGCTTCATAGCTGACAACGATGCCTCTAGCTGCGAGCAGTTCTTCAATATCACGAAAGCTCAGTGTAAATCGATGATAAAGCCAAACGGCATGGCTGATAATTTGTGCAGGATAACACTAGCCTGCGTAGATATTAGAATGATTCATCTGCAGAGTATCGCACAACAGGTTGAAATGTTGTTAACTTGACAATACCGTTCGACTACATTGTTCGTTGTTTTATCAATACTGCTTTTCGAAGATAATGTAATAGCACCTGCCGACTCTGCTCCTACAATAGACAAAATACCGAATGAATCCGCTTCATTAATATTAATATCTCTTGCTAATAAGGTTCTTGCCCCTTCTTCTGGTAATAGGTTATCAAAAAACCATTGAATATAACGTTTACTTGAGCCATCAATGTGTAATTTTTCTGATAATGGAATATCAGTGCAAAGAGCATAATTATTTAAATTTCTAAGCCCCCCTGAGTATATTGAAAAGACCAAATATCATTGTCTCAAATAAAACTCCTACTATCTCAGCATTGATATAGACCTTAAGTTCACGCATCTAATCATCCTTTATTTTTTTAATTTTATCTAAAAACTTATCTTCGATAGCTGGTGGTAGATCAATAGACAGTTCAATCCCTAGTTGTTCAAATAGCTTTAAAACGCGACCAATTTCGACGGTTTCTTTACCATTTTCAAATTGACTCATAAACGTCAAACCATTACCCGATAACAAACCTGCTGTTGACTGATCTAAGGACTGTGATTGCCTAACAATTTTTGCTAGCTGGCCAAGTTGTTTCAAATTTTTTATTTTCATATAATCACCTATGCGTTTGCATAAATATTAACTTGAAAACGCTGTAATGAAAAAAAATTCATTCGTTCGCATAAATAATTAAATAAAAGTATCAAAAACTGACCATTAACTGCGTTCGCATAAATTATTTTATATTGTTAGAGGTGAAACTGGCCTAGGTTGTAGAAGAATCTTAATTTATAACTTTTTAAGCTGTTGCAGCATGCCCGAAAAAATACTTTCTGATATATTTTTAGGAAAATTTACTGGCAAATTAGCTTGGGTATCAAGAATAATTTTTTCAGTGTTAACTTTAACCTCACTCAATATAGTATCCATTTTTGCTATTTCAAAGCCAACCTGCTTAGCTGTTTCAATAAAATGTCGAGGGTAGATTTTATTCACATGATATTTTTTACCTTTCGTCGTCTTTAAGCCCATTGCTAATTTTACTTGACGAATATTGAGGCCCTTTTTATTCACGACAGGAAATACTGATAACACATCATAAAATGGGGTTAATTGAAATTGCCCATCAGGTAAAATGAAAATAGAAAAATTCTTAGCGTGTCCGTCTGAAGCTCCCATCAACCAAAATAAGACTTGCACCTTCATAAAATCAGCTCTATCTTTTGCCGCATTCTTTGAGCCTAATAGGTGATTCATAATTTGTTCAATGCCTGGGCCGCCTTGATTTTCATACTTCAAAGCAGAAGGTGTATTAAATACTTGGCAGTAATCTTCTTGCGGCCTTCTCATTAACCATTTTTTATCGCTTGAATATTGACGATCAAAACGTTCCACAGAAAGTGCATTTATATCTTCTAGCTCTAGAACCTCACATCTAGCCACTGACAAGCCGTAAGCTTTCAGCAGTAACATGCATAAAAATTCATTCTCTACGCTTTCAGACATATCTAACGAATATGAGTGACTCTGTATCTGCCCAATAGGTAGCTTAATGATGTGTGAAGTCGGTGTGGAGTTTAAAGGTAAGCACCAAGTTTTATCAATATTCAATAGCGCTGTTTTTTCCTGTGCTCCTGCAACAGATATCCGAAAGTCGTGTAGGTCCTCAATCATACCAAGTGGTATATCAGCCCGATATCCCATGATTATTTTGTTTAACTCTTCGCCGTCTAGTACTTTATATTCCAAGTTTTTAACATTAAGGGGGAGTTCCCCTTTTGGTAATAACTGTAAAGCACCAACACAATCCCTACCAATCATAGTTAACAAATCAAAGGGTAAAGAAGAGTTAGCTTGATAACGAGCAACAATCCGCTGCCTAACCTCTGAGTTATCAGGTAGTAAATTATCGAAATAATTATAAACTACATCACCACGATATTCAGATTTTACCAATGGCATTGATAATGATATAGGGCGACTTCCCAACAATGTTAGCCAGCTAGTTGAATAGGAAAAAGAATGAGCACCGTTACTAGATTTTTTAAATTCACCAACATGATAGCCATTGAGGTAGGCATCTAAGATAGCCATTACCACTCCTCTTTCCAGTCCGATTTATCATCATTATTCAGGCTATTACGAGGTGTAATTTCAAAATCTAATTCAAGCGCAGATAGAAGTTTAAAAAAGGTATCCAACTTGGTTGTTCCCGCTCTTAGCTCAAAATTTGAAACAGTATCTTGTCGAACCCCAACTTTTTTCGCCACGTCTGTTTGAGATAAGTGACTATCTAAACGTACATTCTTTAAGTATGCACTGAGTTGTTTTGTTGTGGATATTTTCATACTACACCTTACACGCTATAACAAGTAAGTGAAGTATTACACGGTAAAACAGGTAAATCAAACTTACACGCTACGACGGGTAAAGCATTTCCTTTTGAGCTAATAATAAAACTCTTTAATTTTTATGGAGTATTTTATAGAAGAGAAGATATTTAAGTCTAAATAAATCTGTACTAGACCTTTTTCTCTTGCCACCTGTAAATATTCCACTGCAGAGGTTCTGGGTATCCCAATTAATTTAGCGACATCAGTCTGACTAAGACCTTCTTGGTTATATAACCAAGTCGCATGAAGGGCTATATCTCAATTAAATAGCCGCTATCATTTTTTGGTTAAAATAAGCGACGAAGGAAAAAAACCAACTGTTATTTTTCCTTTTGAGTGTTGTTAGTTGCCTACGTACAACACCAGTGCTAACATTTGTGAGTACACAATAAAATTAAGGTAACTATTATGGATACTCGCATACAATTTAGAATTGATGAAGAAACTAAACGCTTGGCTCAATTAATGGCTGAAAGCCAAGGGCGCACATTAAGCGATGCATGTAGAGAGCTTACCGAAGGCTTAGCTGAAGAACAACGAAAAACAATGACCCATGATTCATGGTTAACAGAACAAATAAATGCTGCATTTGACAAGATTGATAGTGGTAAAGCTAATTTTATTGAAGACAATGAAGCTAAAATCGAGATGGAGGCTAGAAAGAATAAGATCCGTAATAGAGATAAAATATGATTTTTTGGGAAGAGGAATCACTTAATGACCGTGAAAAAATATTTGAATTTTTATTTGATTTTAATCCTAGCGCAGCAGAAAAAACGGATCAAATAATAGAGTCTAAAGTTGAAAGTTTACTTGAACATCCATTAATGGGTGTTGAAAGAGATATTTTTCCTGGTCGTGTGTTAATTATTCCAGAAGTATCTATGATTGTCTCATATTGGGTAGATGCTGGCACTATCCGAATTATGCGCGTTTTACACCAGAAGCAGAAGTTTCCACAGGATTAAAAAGGCAACTAACGAGGCTGTATGACTTCTCTTTTTCAGAAAAAATATACTTACTGTGGTCATTATTATTTAACTCCGTTAAGGATGATTTACGTTGTGCTAACCGTTCCTTAAAAGAGCTGGATGACATTACTCGACCTGCTTGTTTATCGTTTTTTGCAAAGCTAACAAGTTTTAATAGGGCAATAGCCTCCTCACGCTCTTCTCTATCTTGAATAAATTCGATAACATAAACGGGTTTACCATTCTGAGTAATAATCAACGGCTCTTCCAATGGAAGATTCGCTGCATTTTTTTTAAAAAACTTATTGTTTCTAAATACATAACTATTCTCCTTTTAAATAAGAAATGTATTCACGTTAGTTATCACCGGACATACATTCCATAGAAGCCAATCTGAAATAAATCACATCGACATAAATATTTTACTATTAAAAACAAAAAAGACTAAATTTAGACTTTTCATGTTTACTGTATTTTTATTCTGAGGTGATAAAAGGCCATCGATTACGAAGTCGTAGTATAAGTATTTACTATAACGCTCACTCTCTTTTCCATATCTAAAAGAAAAACAGGCTTCTATTCGCCCTGTTTTTTTGATGAAGATTGAGTTTGTTAAAAAATCTGGGCTTTTTAAAAACCTAAACCCTTTTTTAACTGATTATTGTTCTATGTAAGTAGTGAGCATGTTTACCATGATCATAATGCTATCAAGATCATTCGTTGCAATAATAAAAAAGCCTAACGACCTAATTAAAGATATGCGACAACAACCATCTGATACCCACACGGATAACTTTAATAAAATTAATCAAGACATCCACGATAACTTTTAAAGAACTCTATTTTTGTGATCTATACTGAACAAACAAACAGTATCTAATTATAAGTAAAAAAATGACTAGACAATTACTTTTATGACCGAGATGATGATATAGATAAAAAACACATGATGATGTAGAAAGCACACTAAAAAACACAATATATAGTAATTATTATTCAATGTAATTTACAAAAGCATACTAAGTAAATAGATCTTTACGTACTAATTTTTGATACTAAAGCGGTGATAGACGATAAAAACATTAACTAACAGGGCGAATAAAGGAAGAAACAAGGGTATGAAAATAAAACGGCTTGCTATCAATCAGCTTAGATTACGTTATCACCCAACACTGTCAAAAATAACGTGTTGCGACCATTTTACATTATCTTCATCTGTTGAGGTGCAAGGGTTACCTTTACACATCGCGCAAACACTACTTGATTTGTCTCCTGTATTAGCTTGTAAGGCTCAAGGTGGAGACTCTGACTGGCAACTGAGCCCGAACCCCACATTAGAATTATTCAAACAACACCCCGAGCGACACAAACTACTGATCAGTATTCATTACTATCCGGAACTATTAATTGATGGCATTCTCGAGGGAGTATTACTCTTTGCCCCTGCTCTAAATTATCGCGTTCAAAGTAACTTATTGAACAATCTTAGCTCGCGCGTCCAACAATCCAAGCTACTGCTTAAACATCCCCCCTCTAAAAAGAAATTAGCGCAATGGGCAAATGTAAAGCCTTCTGCTATTAGGCATATTAAGGTCTAAAATGGGCAAAACAGCAGATATACAAGAAAAAAACATACGGAAAAATGCGGGCGGCGTTATGCCAAATGCGCACCGAACCGCAGTTTCGTTAGCTGTTGCGTTTAAAAAACTCACTAAATCAAGCATGCTCTACCAGGATTCACATCGATTATTATTATTATTTATTTATCTATGGTTAACAAATCAACTCGATGAAATTACCTGTTTTGAAGACATTCCAGATTTACATCGCGTTAGTGGGGCAAGTGAATGTGAAGCGCATTGTTTACGCAACTTTAAAGAGGGTAATACCTCTTGGACCGAATATGCACAGCCCTATCATACTAAGCAGGGTACGCTTTATCTTTGGCAACCACTACCAACACTTCTGCAACCCTTATTTCAGTTCATGGTTTCCTCATTAAGTTACCAAGTCCCCTTACTCAAGAAGCGAGAAAAAAAGCGATTTTATGAAGAGTTACAAAAACGATGGAAAACACCGCATTTATTGCATCGTTATCATCGTAATAAACGCGATGTGTTCTTCCGCTACTTCGGCTATTGTACTCAAGTGGATCCACAGTTATCTTCACTGGCTAAAATGGTCTTACTCGGTCAGGATAAACTTAATCATAAAAGTGCAACTGCCTATCAAGCAGAGCAAACAGACAGGCTTCGCAAAAAGATATTTTTAGCCCAGAACCGTTATTTAGAAAGAGTGGTGAATTCCATTAAACTATTTGGCCTCACTGAGTGCTTTACTTATACCTTAATGGGCCAGATTAAAAATTTTTCTGCCCCCCTTATTCAAATACCAAACTATCTCAATAAAAATGGTTTTATCACCGCCTACCAACTTAACATTAAAAATGGGGGTAAACAGTATGAAGCTATCCCATCGCAGCTCATTGGTAGTAAGCGAAGCCTAGCTGAACAGGATGTCGCCAGTTTCTTTCAAACGTTGCACGATCGTGTAGAACAGGAATATCTAGGAAAGAACATGACACTTGAGCAACACCGTATTTACTACAAATGGCGAACCACTCAATTAGCTTTTCTATTTATCGCCTTAACAGGTGTCAGGCCAACACACGCAATCACCATTGAAAGGCAGCGTTGTTTTGCAGGCGAGCAATCTTGTGTTTTTGATAAAGGTCGATGGCGCCCTGTGATGCTATGCACTTATCTTAAAGTGGAAATCAATAAATACCTTGAATTGCAAAGAACACTCACGATGCAATTTCCTCATCATCAAAAAAATCCAATGATGTGGTACTTTATTAATAAGGAAGGCGACCAGGAATGCTTAACGGCACGCAATTTAAGGCTAACTATGCAGCCATTATGGCCAGGTGTTGTGCCTTATCAATTACGGCATTTTTTTGCACAATGCGCATTAACGAGTCTACCGCCCCATCTCCTTCCCACACAACAAATTGACCGACTAATGGGCCATAGTAATTTAGGTGAACACCTTGGTAGTGATGAACAATTTCCTCTCTCGTTTGTGCCATTACAAAAATATTTAGAACATCTTGTCGAGCGTTTAGGGCTTCATAAACAACAAAGACAGGGAGTATAAACGCATGATTAATGTTTTAAAATTGTCGCCTGCGACCATTATTACTTATCTCGAACACAGCCATAACAATAATGATTCAATATTACCTCCTGAACCGAACACATCCATCACCGGAGATATTCAATGGGTGTTATCGTTTTGGCCAGAAGACAGCATCCCTTTGCGAACGCTGAAGGATGAACACTATCAAGTACTAAAGCAAAAGATTAGTCAAGTACCTACAGGTAAGCAAAAACACTACCGATGGGCACTCAATGCTATTCTTATTTATCTTAATGATATTGCGAGGTGGGAACTACCGGAGCGAACTAAGGCGATGTTTGTTGATCGCGACTTTATTTGGTTTAACCAATTAAGTAAACAAGCTGAACTCGCCGATACACTTTGGCAAACTTACGAAATCGATAAAGCTAATATATTACAAACTCATGTTGTTCCGACACCTGCACAAGTGGCATTGACCATTGCAATCGAAGTGGCTCCACTCTCTTTAAACCACTTAGCAACAATATTAAATGAAAAAGCGAGTATTGAACGCACAGGACAACAAACACAACTTAAAGTAATGCACTATCAGCAGCCATTGTCAACGACTCCACAAATCAATTCGACTTTTACGCGCTACCATTTGCCCCTCTACAGTTATTGTTTATTAGATAGCTATTACAAAACGAAACCATCACCTATTTCGGTCCGGCAACTGTATAACTTGCTTAACGATAAAATATCAAGTGCCCCTTATCATATAGCGCTATGTAAAAGAGCTCAATGGCATACTCTGTTTCAATCACTGTGGCATTACCGGGATAACATCCCTTCTAAATTACTCAAAGATATCGCTCAACCTGAGCGTCATGTCGATTTTGATGTCGCACTCCCCTCGGCAAAACAAAAAAAACAGATGCTTGCGGGACTTTATCAACAAGATTGGCGAACAAATAAAGGCAAGGATAGTTATCGAACGACCAACTCAGAGGTGAAAAAACCTCGTTGGGCACAGCGCCAATTAATCACCCAATGGTCTAAAAATGGCGATATTAATAGCATTGCTCCCCCCGACTTAAATCCAAACAATATTATTGAGTATTATCTATTCCTTTATTGTCGCGAGCTTATTTTATATGGTGGCGTACAAGCCACTGTGTTGTCTAAAGCAACGATTACAAAATACTGTAATATTGAAGTGCACTTTAATGGGCAATCGCTCCTCTATGAGATGGCACTTGATAATGAACAACTGCAGGAATGGGCTAAACGAATATATGAACAACAAGAGAGTGAAACTATCAAGGGTTCACTACGTTACTTTTTTCGTTTCCTCTCCACACAAGCACTCACCGATCACCTTGATATCGCAGTATTTGAGAGTCCGAGCCTCGCGCCGACAGTTGATCCTTTTCGTATACCTCTAACGATGCTACACGAAATGGTGAATGCATTACTGACACAATCAGGTGGCACATTATTACAGCGTTTTTATTGTGCGGTGGCCGCGATTATTGCTTATTTTGCCATGTTACGACGTGGAGAAGTACTGAGGCTACGCATTAAAGATATTTTTTCTGTCGCCGAAAAGTCCAATGCTTTTCATCTGACCATTACGAAGACAAAAGAGGGCATCCCTAAAGGTAAAAAAACGCGTGATGTTGATACTGTATTACCGGAGGCAATGGCAATGTTAGTACGCATTGCTATTCAACTTAAAGAAGAAAGTGATGATGACGATCCCTTAATTGGCTTTGATAATGAGAAAATGAGTTCTCGCCAATTAAACTATTTGCTTCCTGTTACTAAAGCCATCAAAGCACACTGTGGTCAAGCGGCTCGATTTCACCATTTACGGAAAAGTGGTATTCATTTGTTTACACAGCAAATGTTACATATTGCTTATCTTCAACCAGGACATGACCTAGTTGCGTATGAAGATTTAAAACCGATGTTGTCACGCGAAATGGTGAAAAAACGCTTCAATTACTGGACTGAAAAACGTGAAGAGAGTGAGATAAATGATAATCTTTTGTTTGTTGAACTTGGCCGTCAAATCGGACATAAGTTTTATGCTACAACACGTTGGTCTTATTTACATGGCACACAGTGGTTATTTCCCTACTTACGACCAAAGCAGACCACTTGTGCACAACAAGCCTTTTCACATGCAGAGTTACGATTTTTACTTGGTTTAGCACCTGATTCAAACGACCTGTCGAGAAAATTAAGTTTATTGAGTGAAGATTACAAGCGCCTTTCTATTACTCAGAAACAAAAAAATCCAGTCATGCTCTCAGAGCAAGCATTACGCTCTTATTTATGGCCATCAAAAGCCAATAACAAACCAGAATCCGCCGCGGAGAAGGCTTACAAAGAGCCTAAATATTATTATGCGCTTTGGCAAAAATTAGCACTCGGCCTATGCCATCATTTTATTGATGCGCTATTTATTAGTATGCGAAAGAAAAACTACTTTAACTTTCCTGTGTTAAGCCAAGTTTGGCAGCATTCCGGTAGACACACCTATCGCCCGCTCAGCAAAACACAGCGTACCGCCCTTGCAGGACTTGGCCCTATTACCCTGTTCCAGAGCAATATTGAGGCAACAGGTAATGATCAGACTAATAAGCAAAGCATTCTCAAAGGCCAGCAAAACTCAACACAACACGCTCTGCAAATACAAGTTGCAAGCAACGCCCGAAACGCAGCCTATTTTGAAGCCGTATTTCGGCAACCAGAATGGCAATGGCTGACCTGCTCTTTTGTATTGACTGTAAACCGTAAAACAAAGGAGGATCGCTTACTAATCTTAGTTAAAACTCGCTACGCCAAAAACAAAGAAGAGATCACTGTCAAAAGGACACAAGAGGGAGCGAGCTCTCTCATCATCAGACTTACCCCAATATTCCCTGTATCTAAGTTTGTGCTCCAACAAGCTTTACAAACATTAACATCATAGGAGATCGACCAATGCATGAATTACTTTTTATTCCACATCAATATCAGGAGTATTTTTCTGAAATCAGTAAAAAACTCGATAAAAGACAATCCGATTGCTGCGTCAGCTTTATCATTGATGCAAAGGAAAACAAATTACATTTAATTGGTGGGCATGTACCTGAATATCTTCACTTTACTATCCCTTTAGCAAAGGATCACAAGTTAAAGACAAGAAGGTTTGCAATCGATGGTGAATATTTTAGCCAACTTATTGGCTATGCAGGCAAATGTAATGCGATACGCTTAAAACTCATTCATAAGGAAAATGCACCTGATCAGATGGCAATAACTACTAGTAAAGATGAATTTTTATGCTGTGACTTCGCACCTTTTTTCCGAGCACATGAAGAGCACAGTAAAAAAACAAAGCAATATGAGTTTCAAAAAATAAGAGCACCGGAAATGTTGAGAGCAGCAGTTGTAGCTTCTACTTACTGTCCTGTTCAATTTATTGCTATTGATAAAGAGCAAAAAGAGATATGGGTACAAAGTGATAATAACCTAGAGCGGTATGACATCCCTGATAATATCAAAATACCAGCCTCATTCGTGTTTACACAAGAAGCCTTAGATAACCTTAAAACGCTCTGTGAACAAATAGGAGATGAAAATATTGAAATTGCCCAGCACAATGAAACTATCACCTTTAAAACCAGTAATTATACGATAACTCATTCATTAGAAGGCGTTGAAGAATTTTATAAGAATAAGCCTAAAAGACACGATGAACTGGGCTATATGATAATGGATATTAATCATTTAAAGGAGCGTATTAAACATTTCTACAATAAATACAGTAAAATAAAACAGGCAAACCAAAGCCACATATTTATAGAGCCAACACAGTTGTATTTTCTCAGTTTAGTTAAACCATATGATTTTGATGTCCCTATCGCATCGGATGCTATTTCATTTACTGAAGATAAACTGTACATATTGCACTTAAGAGACATTGATCCGATTAGAATTAAAGACTTTACAACTTCTGACAAAGTAAAAATCGCCATACTCAAGGAGGCAGGACAAGAAAGTAAGTACAAGCTGGGGTTTTATAAAGATATAACGCACAAACATCCCTATGCGAGTGTTTCTATTGAGCCAGATCCCGACAAGATGGAGTATGCAAAAGCAATGATAAAAAATGCTAAAGATAATAAAGGAGATGAGTTAGAAGAACTTGAAGAAGTACAACCTGATTTATTTGGGTTTGATGTGTAGCATTCAAAGAATATCTAAATTAAAAAGAATAATAGAGATGATGAACACACCTAAAAATCTCAATAAAAATAAAAACGCAACTTAAGAAAATGAGCTTATTTGAAGAGTTGCAACGTAGTAAATTTCCCCGACCGCTTTTATCCTTTTTTTGATACTATTGTGAACGTATGGTTTGTTCGAAAAAAGCCCTGATTATTCAGAGCTACTTTAAGATCGGCAATAGGTTTACATTATGCGTTTTTTCTTCTAGAAAAACTTAACCCAAGTAATGCCATTCCTAATAAAACAAATAGGGTAGGCTCAGGCACAGAAGTTCCTGCATTTAATGATATATCATCTACGAGAAAGAAATTACCAAATCCTAGTTTTAGTTTTAGTTTTAGTTCATCAATTGAACCTGATTGTGCTGAGTAATACTCGTAACTGCCGTTTAAACTTGTTGCCGTAATCCAAACTAGTAAACCATCATTATAGCCTTCTAGGACACCAAATAATGAGTCAGTACTATTAGATTCAATACCAGTCGCCCATTTTTTTGCCCATAAACCGTCAAATGTAAAATCTAAGCCACTTTGTTCAGTAATGATTCCTACGCCAGCATAATTATTTAAAAGGCCAAAATCTCCACTCTTCGCCCCATAGTTCCATCGAGATCCTTCTAAATCTATCCAATTCAAGTGTGTTACCAATGGGCAATCACAAGCGATGGTAATGCCTTATGTGAATAAAGATATTATGCATGTTCACCTTAAACAAATATCGATGAATACCGCCGAAGACCGACATGCAGTTATTATTATGGATGGGGCAGGTTGGCATACAGAAGATCTTGCTATCAACATTAATAACGTGAGCATTATTAAGCTTCCTCCATACTCACCAGAATTAAACCCAATAGAACAAGAATGGAGTTGGTTGCGTCAACATCATTTAGCTAATCGTTGTTTTAATGGCTATGAATCAATTGTAGATGCTGTATGTGATGCGTGGAAGACTTTGTCAGTGATAGTCAAAGAGTCATAAAAATGTGTACTAGAGATTGGATGATCCTGACCAACTAATTATACAGAATGGTATAACGACATCACCAACTCAAAAGGTTTAATAATTCGTTTTCGGTTACAAAAGTTAACATTTTTACCTATTTCATTAATTTTTAATTCATTAAGCACTTTAGTTATTTGCAGTAACTCAGTATTATCTTTATTCATGCTCTGATTTGCTCATTGATAGTGGTTTGGCGATTACTATCAGATCAAATTCAGAGCATGTTTTCAACTGATTTTCTTCTTAAGATCCAACCTATGAAGAGCTATTAGCTTCTAGAATGAGTGCATAAAAAACAGAGTAAATTCAACTGGGTGACTTCGAATGGAATACATCACCTATTAACCTTTTCATGTGCTGATAATTGCCAGTAACATTTGCTTGAAAAGCTGATAGCGAAAAACGCATATTGTTCTTTTGCGAGTACAATATGCGCTTGTATGTTTAGGCTAGCAGATTAAAGTCGCCTTATTTTATATAATATTTGAACTCTTTATCCTTGACACATTAGATACTAACTTTAAGCGAGCCGTTATATTTATTCGTATATCTAATCAAAGGATTAACAATCTGTATCTTTTGCACCCAATTCATTTTTAACGTCTTCACAAGTATCTTCAATGGCATTACCAGTGTCAGTTGCTGCATCTTCTATTGTATCGCCTGCGTCATTTGCAGCATCTTTACTATCTGATACGATTGAGCTGATATTGTCACCGGTTGTTTCTGCCATGCTTTTTGCTTCTTCAGTGGTTTCATCAAGATGCTCTCCAGCAGTTTTCTCGTTATTTTCGCTACATGCTGCTAAGCCTAAAGTCGCTGCTAGCGTTAACATTAATAGTGATTTCTTTTTGTTGAAGTTCATAGTGCTTCTCCGTTAATAATAAAATGTTTAATATGCTGTTTACTAATCTAAATTGTTACTTATTGCTTATTTGTAATACATGCCTGCTGAATAAATGGCGTTATATAAGTTTAAGTGCCGATTTAAAGTTTTGGTGTTCGTCCTCTTAATGCATTTGCTATTAAAGAGATGACCAATAACACGATAAATACAAAGAATATTATTTTAGCAACCCCAGCTGCTGCACCTGCTATACCCGCAAAACCTAAAACACCTGCAATGATAGCGACGATAAAAAAAGTAAATGCCCAACCTAACATATGATTCTCCTTTTTATTTTTAGTTTGTTAAATGATGTTTATAGTAAGAGTATTGCTAGAGTTGTGCCAGTTTTTAAGTGATTGATTTTGTTTGTTTTATTTTTTGTTTCTAATGTTTGTATGAATATTTGTAGTAAAATTTACAAGGGGGGATGTAAAGTTTTCATGGGGACGGGGACTAGTTGGAGCTCGTCTGCGCTCGTGTTGGCAGTTTGATGATTACTTATAGTTATTATTAGTGGTTTTAACTCGTCTGGGCTCGTCGAGGCATGTGATTATTATTCATCGTTATTTTTAGTATTTTTAACTCTTCTGGGCTCGTCGAGGCAATGTGATTATTATTCATAGTGATTGTTAGTGGTTTTAACTCGTCTGCGCTCGTCGTAGCAGTTTGATGATTGTTAACCTTGATTTCGCCCTTGCGGCGACCCTACTTTCTTTTGTCAGAAAAGAAAGTAGGCAAAGAAACTGACACCGGATCGTTTTCTGCTCCAAATAATAAATGGCTTTTATAGCGCACCGGCTCTTGCGGCACATCCATGTGCCAAACGAGCCTAATCCAAATATCCTGTTTGGCTTTGCTAAAAGCCATTGATGATTTGGGAAAACTTTACGGTGGGGCGTACGTCCACAATGAGTTAATGTTTTATTGTTGCTGAATGATATATGCGTTGTTAGCCTTTTTTTCGTTCCACATACCCTGCGGGGAGTACACCGCCTTTTGTAGTGTTGGGCTTGCTTGAGGTTTTAGCTCGTCTGTGCTCGTCGAGGCAGTTTGATTATTATTAACGTTGGTTTCGCCCTGTCGGCGACACATCTTTCTCTTATCAGAAGAGAAAGGCGGCAAAGAGGCTGACACCGAATCGTTTTCTGCTCCAAATAATAAATGGCTTTTATAGCGCACCGGCTCTTGCGGCACATCCATGTGTCAAACGAGCCTAATCCAAACATTCTGTTTGGCTTTGCTAAAGCCATTGATGATTTGAGAAAACTTTACGGTGGGGTGTACGTCCACAATGAGTTAATGTTTTATTGTTGCTGAATGATATATGCGTTGTTAGCCTTTTTTTCGTTCCACATACCCTGCGGGGGAGTACACAGCCTTTTGTAGTGTTGGGCTTGCTTGAGGTTTTAGCTCGTCTGCGCTCGTCGAGGCAGTTTGATTATATTATTAACGTCGGTTTCGCCCTGTCGGCGACACGTTTTTAGTTTCATCTAAATGGTGGTATCAATTATGATGAATACTGGTGGTTATACTCATCAAGATAACATCTTTAATGAAAGAATTAGGGTAACTACTCAGCCTAAATAAATTATTTTAAATACATTCAAGGATCGAGTTGCTTGATCCTTTTGAGGCTTTATCATAGCAGTATGAATGATAAAGCACCTCAAGCCACTAATATCAAAGATGCTCAAACGTTGATCAATCAACTTTGGGAGATAACCCGTGTGCAGGTGAAAACAATTGATGTGCTCACTCAACAAGTCAGTTCACTTACCCAGCAAGTTGACGTGCTAACGCTTGAAGTTAACACACTCAAAGAAAAGCTATCAAAAAATAGTAACAACAGCAGCAAACCGCCCTCAAGTG
>NZ_KI519493.1:7297-16227 GCF_000482725.1 Psychromonas arctica DSM 14288 | reverse complement strand
TGACCAGCTTGGTTTGAGCACTATCCAAGTAACTATCAGAGCCGCCATTATTTGAAGTTTTCTTCTGACTATCGGCATATTCATTTAAATGACGAACAATGCTGGATTGATGCTTTCGTAGGGCCTGAGAAATCATTATCGTTGACCAACCTTCATCCGATAATAGAATCGCTTTAATTCGGTCGCACTCCCGTTTATCACTGCACTTTTTATGGCGTGATTCTAACGCTAGCTTCTCTTGGCCGGTCAATGATATCTGCATTTCCTTAGTGTGATCTTTTAAAATTAAATTTCAATTTTTTTTTACAAATGAAAAGCATTATCAAAGATCACGGGTATATACTCCATTATCAAACATAAACCAGAAGCCCTTAATGATTGGGCAATGAACCTCAAACAACGTTATCCAAACCAAAAAATTGCAATTGTTTGTGAACTCAAAAAAGGCCCATTAATTTATGCATTAGCCAAATATGATCACCTCACCTTATTCACAATAAATCCTTCAACGGTGGCAAAATACCGTAAGGCATTTACCCCAAGTGGGGCAAAAGATGACCCTTCTGATGCATTGATACAAGTTGAAATTCTTACCTTGCACATGGATAAACTAACTGTGATCACACCTGAATCAGTCAAAATGCGATCACTAGCACAGCTAGTTGAGTACCGTCGAAGTTTAGTGCAAGACAGCGTAGATTTGTCAAATAAAATCACGGCAACATTAAAGAACTACTACCCTCAAGCACTTGAATGGTTTGGAGAAAAAGACACGATGATATTTTGTGACTTCATTCAAAAATGGCCCTCACTTGCTAAGGTAAAAAAGGCAAGAAAACAAACGTTATTAGACTTCTTCGATAGCCATAATTCACATTACTCAGAGGTGAATAACGCACGAATTATCAGCATTCAGAATGCAATGCCGTTAACTGAGGACAAAGGTATTATTGAACCTAACCAAATGCTAGTAGAGGTACTCATTGCTCAATTTAAAGTGTTGTTAAAAGGTATTGAAAAACTCGATAAAGCAATAAAAGCAACTTATAAAACACAACATGATAAAGTAATATTTGATAGCTTACCTGGTGCAGGCCCACAACTTGCACCACGATTATTAGTCGCATTTGGTAGTGATAGAGAGCGTTATCAAAATGCTTGTGAACTACAACAATATGCGGGTATTGCCCCAGTCATTGAGCGTAGTGGGAAGAAGATGTGGACACATTGGCGTTATAGTTGCCCGACATTTTTAAGACAAACATTTGTTGAATGGGCTGGATTTTCTGTCCGATATTCGTTTTGGGCAAAGGCTTATTATGAGCAACAAAAAAGCAAAGGAAAACCACATAACAGCATAATAAGATCGTTAGCGTTCAAGTGGATCAGGATAGTTTTTAAGTGTTGGAAAACCAATACTCCGTACGATGAATCAAGATATTTAGAGGCGCTTAAACGAAGGAATTCACCGCTATTAAAATTTGCAATAAAAAGCTAATTTTTACTAGCGGTCCACCTCAGGGCGTGTTGTTAGCTTTCCTTTGCTTACGATTTATGAAGTACATCCGTAAATCGCTAAGCTTGGTTAAAAGTTTACCCATAACAAAATAGGTAAACCAACTATATTTTTTTGCTTCAAAAGTTTTATTAAACCCTGAACCATAAGATTTACTAAGTAATTCTTTACCGTCTAAAACCTCAACATTTACACAATTTAGCTTATCATTGATTGCTTGCTCAGTTAAGAATTCTTCAAGATTCGCTTTAGACGACAATGAATCTCGAGTTAATCTAAACTTTTGAAATCTTGGATAATTATAATCTTCGGAATAAACAGGAATGGTTTTAGTGTACCCATCTTCTGTTGATAATTTTACTAAGTAAGAAAAACCAGCCCCATAGAAGCCATTTTTAGTATTTGAGCGCATAGGTTGAATTGGTGCTGTGTAATGATTATCGAAGAAATCAGCAATAGGATCCCATCTTTTAATCCACTCTTTTACAATATACTTTCCGTGTGATGTTGATAGAACCAAGCAAGTTTTAACTTCTTTTGAACTAAGTAGTTTATTCATTTTTATTCGGTTCATATTTACACAGTAATAATCAACAGGCTCTAAAATCTGAGTAAACGACTCATAAGGTTTTAAAATTTTTGGCTCATCTTCAAAATCAGACAACTCAATATAATAGTTATGACCTACACGCAGGAATACCTTGAATATAATTACGGGTCTATCTTTGAAGTTTTCAACAGTAAAATTACTTACATATTGGTCTTCTGCGTAAGCACTTGAACTAATACAAAATTGACCTTTTACGTTAATCCCAGACTTTCGCAAATAATTTCGAATGACGAAAGACAGTGCAACTAATGAAACGGCTAATGCAATATAAGGCACGATGGGCAATTCAATCTCCATGGAAAGCTAACGCCGCGTTAAGGCGTGACGATACGTTTGCCATAATCTTGACCGAAGCGAAACCGGCAAACGTTGAGGAATCTCTCTTAAACGCTTTGTTAGCTTTGTACTCCCAGCTCATGCATTAGCTTCTTTCTACACTTTTCAACAGACTCAATGGCTGACGAATAACCCGGAACTGCAGATTCTAAAATAGCTTCGTCAGGATCACTGCCGAGAGCAAGTTCCATACTAGATAGCATGCTTAAGGATTGAGATAAGTCTGACAAAGCTTGCTTTGCTGCTGAAGTAAGGTAAAGGCCGTGAACCATTTTAACTTTATCTATAGCGACACGATAATAATGAAAATGTCGATTGTCGGCTAAAGTGTCGACATTACTCCAAACGTAATGTTCATTTGGTGATCGTTCAGCGAGTTGCTTCCAGCTGTATAAATGAATTTCTACGAGTAACTCATCAATTGCGGTCAGAGCGTCCAAACTTTTAGATTGAAATGACTGACGAAGAGCTCCTTTCACATCCAGTTCTGTTTTGATCTTTTCTAGTTCAACGGCATGTTGACGTTTAATAGATTCTACTTGGTCTGTAATCTGCCCAATATCTTCTTTTGTCGCTAAGTTTTTCGCTTTTTCAGACAAATACTTGGGAAAGTAGTTTTTAACAACCAAGCCTCCGATGGATATAGAAATCACCACAGCAATATTTAAGATTAATACTAAATCTTCCAATAGACCTCCAAAAAGCTAACGCCCTGTTAACAGGCTAAATATAGTTGGCTAAAATATGCGACGAAGGAGCATGAGCCAACTGTATTTAGTCCTTGTTTAACAGCTTGTTAGGGCTTTTTTAGGATTACTCATATCTATAAAGCTTGAGCTAGTTGACTTAAAATCAGGTAGGTTGTCATACATGCTTTCTGTAATTTTCGGCAATTTATCCAAATAGGGGGTAGTACGACGGTTGCTAACAACTTTCGCTCTATTTGTTAATTCAGATTTTGAGTTTGCCGCTAATTTTTTCATTTCTCTAAGAACTCAACTATTTTTTTGTCTTCTATGTCAGCTAAACAGAATTCTTTGACTCGTCTTGTAGCTGAATTTACACCATGTTTATAGGCTTTTGAAGTTCTCTTTTCACATACTTCAATCATTTTGATTGTCCCCTCAATTTCTTGTCGCCATATTCTTTTGTTTTTATCTAGAATATACTCCCAGTCTAGGATAGAACCATCAATATCTGCAAGTCCGTTTACAATCTCTACAGGTGAGCCATAACGATCCCCCGGATTAGGCTTTAAACATTTATTTATCACTGTTTTTAACTTTTTAGGAATATGCAAAGGATATGCCTTTCTATCTGGGAAGTTACCAGCTCTTACATCACCACCAAGCTCTGGCCATGTTTTATACTTGCTAAACTGGCGGTCAAACTCTTTGTCTCCAACACACATACGATACATAGTTAAACCCGCTTGATAAATATCAAATCTATTGTCAAAAATATATTGAGTATTACCGAAGTATTCTGGAGGGAATTGCTTTCCATATAGCATTGGCTGTTTTGCTAGGCCGTTTCTGTCCATTGGTTTTGATTGACCAAAATCAGCTAATAAGGCTTCATTTCTATCAGAAATAAGAACATTATCAGGTTTTATGTCAAAATGAATCAATCCCTTTGAATGTACATTATGTAAGCCGTTTAAGAAATGAGTTGAGTATCTAATGATCTCTCTAACAGTAAGGCTTTTTTGTGCCATCCTCTTTTTAAGAGAACCATTACGATAAAAAGGCGAAGCCACATAAACTTTTTTGTCATCTTCACATGCATAGCAAACTTGAACAATATTCGGGTGCGTACTTTTATACAGCGCCTGTGCTTCTTCGAAGTAATCTTTAGAAGAAAAACCATGTTTTATTTCTATTTCTTTAATGACTATTTCTGCATCTAAATTTTGATCGTGGGCTCGGTATACTTTTGAGTTTTTACCTTCATGCCCAATTTCTTCTAACTTTTTAAATGATACTTGAGCTTTTTGATATGCAAACATTAAGCTAGTGCCCCCATCGCTGTCAAAACGGATTCTCGTGCCGGCCTAGTTCGACAAGCATCCCAATTGTCGATCAATTCAAACTCCTTATCTCCTTTAAATACGGACTCTAATTCTTTACCTGTCATATTTAATTTAGAGGCGATTGAATTTTTTCTACCAACAAAATATTGTTCAACATTGCTACTGGAAAATGCTTCTTGAATAACACCTTCAATGTGCAATCTTGTTACATCTAAGTTTTGTGCATTACTCTCCGCAACCCTAATTCCTGCAATTGAAATATTATATTCTCGCAATATATCTAAGACACAATTTCGAATATATTTTAATTTCTCAGGAAAATCTAATGCTGCTGGAATTTTAATAAGCTCAATATTGATTATTTTGTAGTTTTCATTTTCAGTGCTAATAACTGAAAATGTTGTTTTTTTAGGTTCTACTCTGATTCCTAAAATATTCATAAGATCCCTTTGAGTGGACGGAGAGCCCTAACAGTTTATTAAACCGAAAAATTCCATATTTTTGGTAGAAATACGGAATATATTAATTTGTCAAAATTAACATAACAATACATTTATGGTACATAAAATCAAACAATTAAGATGCTTAATCAAATATTTGTCATGTGGAAAGATGGAAAAAGTCCAAATTAACAGTGGAAACGTGGAAAATCGACTAGACTGTATATAAAAACATATAAAATTTTAAAGGAGAGAAATAGATGAAGTCTCCATTTTTAAATGCTGTAGCAGAAAGCATGCGTGTTAAATTCTATGCTGAAAAATCTATTAAGGCTTATTTGTATTGGATAAAATTTTATATTTACTTTAACAATAAAATGCATCCCTTTAAATGTCATGATCATGAAGTAGAGTCCTTCCTTTCATACCTTGCCAACACGAAAAGAGTAGCTCCTCCTTTTTATTCTAAATAATGTCAAGCATTAGCACTGAATGCATTAGTGTATTTGTATCGCGAATTTTTAGATAAACCATTAACATTAAAGCTCAACTTTAAAAGGACTGTATACGTAACTGAATTAAATCGCCTCCTTGTGTAACTTCAGAGAATAGTAATTTAGTAATAATGAAAAAAAACGCGATGAAGGGGGTACAGTAATACTCTACCGTTGCATCAAACAATGTTTAATTAGTTGTTCTCTAACGGACTGACGTTGACCTAATAAAAGAAAAGCCGTGATCATCTTTTTTCCTGCGTGTTCCTCGACTTCATATAGTAATCTATAGCCGTTTATATTTGCCTCTCGTACACTTGAGATACCTGCCACATCGAAAAGGCTGGATGATACAGGATATATAAACGGGTTGTCGCTTATTGCATTTTCAAAAGTATTGATTGTATCTTCTATTTTTTCTAAAACACTTACCTCGCTATTCCAGGGCATAAAATGTGTTATAGCCAGATCTGTAGAGTTAATAAATGTTTGGGTATATTCAATACTTACTTTACTTACTGTGGTCATTATTATTTAACTCCGTTAAGGATGATTTACGTTGTGCTAACCGTTCCTTAAAAGAGCTGGATGACATTACTCGTCCTGCTTGTTTATCGTTTTTTGCAAAGCTAACAAGTTTTAATAGGGCAATAGCCTCTTCACGCTCTTCTCTATCCTGAATAGATTCGATAACATAAGCTGGTTTACCATTCTGAGTAATAATCAACGGCTCTTCCAATGGAAGATTCGCTGCATTTTTTTTTAAAAAACTTATTGTTTCTACATGCATAACTATTCTCCTTTTAAATAAGAAATGTATTCACGTTAGTTATCACCGCACATACATTCCATAGAAGCCAATCTGAAATAAATCACATCGACATAGTATTTTACCATCAAAAACAAAAAAACCAAATATAGACTAAATTTAGACTTTCGTATGTTTACTGTATTTTTATTCTGAGGCGATAAAAAATCATCGATTACGAAGTCGTAGTATAAGTATAAGTATTTACTATAACGCTCATTCTCTTTTCCATATATAAAAGAAAAACAGGCTTCAATAACATCTATAAATGTTAAAAGGTAAGGAGGTTGGGAATTTAAGTAGTAATTATAACTAGATTATCTCGGTACGCCTTTTAGCCTAAAATTAAAAATGGTACGCCTATAGTCCACCTCTACCACCAGAAAGCAAGCAACGCTCTAAGAATCAGTCCAATCAAGCATAGGGGCAATGGAAAAGCGGTTTGTCTTGTAAATACAGTTAGTTACAGATTTCATATATTTTAAATTTCTCGTTAATCTTTCTTATTTCAGTTTTTAATCGCTTTGAATCGCGATGAACCACTTTGAGTCGCAATAAGTGAATACCCCTTGTAAGCATTGTATAATGTAACTCATTTTTAAAATCTAATCGATTTTTAGATCTCTCCGAATGGGACTGCGAATTTTTGGAACTTTTTACTCAGAATCAAATTTAACTAACTGTTTATGAACTCTCAACATAGACTTAGTTAATTCAGTCATCGAAGGGACGTAGTCTCCTACAACCATTGCTTTAAACTCACCATTGTATGTTTTTTCAAGAGCAGGCCAAATATCAGGCAGGCTTGAGAATACACATGCATCGGATAATGGGCTATCTAACCAAGTCGTGTCGCCTAGAACCTCTTTATCACTTGCTACAACCTTAGTAATCATATCTATAAATTTATCCGACTCTAAAAAATCACAGGTAAATTTATCTGTGACTAGATAATGGATGTCATATATATGCCTAATCTTTTGAGTGATTTGATTGAGATGGTCATCTCCGTGAGATGCTTTAACTAGCCCCATAATCTTTTCACAAAGGGTACGTGAAGTACATAACACATTCATTTCAAATTCTTCAAGCTCATATTCTTTAACAGCATTTTCAAATCCGCTTTTTAAAAAATATTCTGCAACATACGACAACATGCCTATTTTCTTATATGGCTCAGGATCTGCAAACGCATTAACTTCTAACAATAAGCTATCGGTAATTTGCCCTTCAACAGGAGTAGAGCTATCAATTCTTGGATATTGGAATCGCATTTTTCTGAATTTTGAGCCTTTCGAAGTATCAGGAGACTCAATTTCTTCATATATAGTATCAATAAGTTTTGTGGTTTTTTTTAGTTTTGTTTTTACCTGATTACCATTTAGTCCATCTGTTAACACCGCTATGTCTATATCTTCTGAGAATCGAGAGATTAAGTTATACGCCTTACTTAAAGACGTCCCCCCTTTAAATACTATCTCATCCCCAATATTCGATAAAGCGAGGGTCTTTAGAGCGAATGTAACCCAATAATCTTTTTCTACATACTCAACAGGTAGTGAAAGGCTATTAGCTGTTGCTCGAATTGCCTCTTCAAGTGCACCTTCATCTTTATGTAATAACACAACTATTCCTTTTCTTATTTACTTGATGCTAATCGCCAATTCTTTTCTGCATTTTTCCATTTGTTAGCACAATTAAAGACATACTTAGACGTTGGATTTAACGAACTTTTCAATTCTTCACTAAAATAATTCATGTATGTTTCTAAGAAAGAGCCAAGTAAAGCCTTAGTTCTTTCTGAATAAGCCTCTACAGCTATTTTTTCCATTACAGATATTTTTTCAGGTGAAAAGCCTTTTAGTCGAACGGCTAATTTTGTCGATACTGCTTGTGTTTCTGCATCAGGAATGCGATCTATATTTTTCAGAATGTCTAAGAATTGTAATACCTGAGTATTGTTCTTAGTCACTTTATAACGTGCAGGCGTAGTCGTTATCCTAAGCCCAGATAGGTTTGCTTTTTCACGTTTTTTTGTAGAAGTTGCAATCGTAACCTCTGCTGGTATCTGTGTAGTCAACCCCCAACGATAATATAATGCGGGGCCCGTTACATAACCAACAGTCTTTCTTTTACGTGAAGTAAAATATTCAATAACATCATTGCTTTTCGGGGCCATAGGGCCAAATCGACCAATTTCAGATTTGTAAAAGAGACCTTTCTTAATCTTTACTAAGCCTAACTTTTTTGCATTTCGGCTAATCGCTTTTACAACTGCATCACCGTGCTCAGAATAACTCGGGATATCCTGATAAGAAAATAGCTTGCCTGATCGCATGCGCTCTATTTGCTGACTTACTGACTGTGTAATGTTCATTTTGACTTCTCCATATGTTTTATATTGTATGTCTTCATACCAACAAATGTCCAGTTTTTTACAAATAGTTCCTGACATTTTTATTTGCATATAAGAGGTTTAATGAACAGTTTTTTAATTTTTTAATAATTAGTTAGTTAGTGGCGACTCTAAGTCACCATGGGGACGGAAGCGAGATAGTTTATTACGTTCGGTATTGGGAGAAAGTGGGTGTAATTAAAAGGCTCTGTTCCTGTTAATTGTTGTCTATACTTATAAGTGATCATAACGTATTAAAGGTAAAGACTATGAATACTAAATCGTTCGTTCAAAACCTT
>NZ_KI519493.1:5813-7287 GCF_000482725.1 Psychromonas arctica DSM 14288 | reverse complement strand
AGGCTCTTCCATGTTGAGCTAAATGTGTTATCAATTTTAAGGTTTTTTTGGTTAAGTAAGTCAGCGGTTAATGATGGTAAGTTCAAGGGCTTTGTGGCAGAATTCATTTGATGTCTCTTGTGGTTTCTTACTTTGTCTAGATAACAAGTATTTTACCACAATGAGACGTCAACCTATTTTAAATCATCAAGTTACTTTAGTTTTATTATCTGTTTTGAATCCCGAAACTTGAGTAATAAAAATATTTTTTACTCAACTTTCTTCCTTAAGCATATTGCTTATCATTAAATTACTTTAGTTCATCCATGAACTTATCGCTTACTGTTCCACTATAATGTGCGCGTTAGAGCTTGATCTTAATACCTAGAGATTATTTGCCTCAGTTGTTGCTGATTTTTATATTTTGTATGATAAATCATATAAACATATACCTAAATGGAGGCGTTTAAAAGATATTGAGTCTATCAATAGAGCCCTTTAGTGTATTAATGTGAAGTTAAAAATATAAAATCATTTGATAACAATCATTTAAGCTTTCTGTATTAGATTAATGTTCACTCTTTGTTTGTCGTCGTAAAGTTATTAATGATCTACTGATTTATTATTTTTACAGAGCTAGGGACAGAGATTGAATCGGTGTCAATATAACCTATTGCTCCGGGTGTTTCACCGACGTAATTAATAATATCTGTTACTGATGCCAATTCTTTAGGTGGGGTTCCCTTACCAATGAAGCGCCTCACTGTCCAATATGCCGAGTATTCATTTTCATCCTGTGACAAATACTTTTCTAAAAATTTATTTCTTAAAGCAGTCGTCTGAATGCTATTAATAGGTATTACGGAAACCCCTTCAATTTCTATTATTTTACCAGTATAAATTCGACTGATAATACGTGTGTTGAGTTCTGAAAATACTGTTTTACTATTGCCTATAATCACTAGCTCTGATTGAGCAGGGGTGGAAACAAAAAGTATTAATATCAGTGAGGTAATAATGAACCCTTGATTAGTCATTTGTCACCTCCTAAAAAGCAAAGCTATAGGAGAGAGAAAATATCGTTGTCGAGTAATTACTACTTTCACTCTGGGATGAAACATCAAATAGACTTGATGTATCATCAACTTCAACAAACATTATTTCAGCTTTTAATACACTCACTGGGCTAAAGCGATAGGATGTACCAATAGCAACAGAGAATTGGTCATATGCTTGATAAATATCCGCTATAACATGCTGTGATGCATTGACTAAGCCTGCGTTAGGAGTTGCACTTGGGACTTGATTGCTATCTATTCGCTGATGTTTTTTTAAATCATTACTGAATGTCTTAATCTGCGAATAGAAGATATAAGGGGTCCATTTATCTATTCTTTTTTGGCTCTGTTCCTGTTAATTGTTGTCTATACTTATAAGTGATCATAACGTATTAAAGGTAAAGACTATGAATACTAAATCGTTCGTTCAAAACCTT
>NZ_KI519493.1:0-5413 GCF_000482725.1 Psychromonas arctica DSM 14288 | reverse complement strand
CTTTCAATTGATCGCAGTAAACATATAGTTAATAAGGTGTTAGCAGCGGATACAGCTTCAGAAATAGAAGCGAATTTCGAACCACATATCATAAGTAACTCCGTACTTTGTAGTGATGGTGCATGGCCTTATGTGAATATTGCAGAGCACAAGAATTGTGATCATAAACGATTAATCAATGGGAAAGATAGAGTAATAGACAATATTTACCACATCCAAACCGTTAATGGTGCAATCACTCACTTTAAGAGTTGGGTGGTAGGCAAAATGAAAGGGGTAGCGACTAAGTATTTACCGCATTATCTAACTTGGTTTAGAGAAAGTAGCGCAAAGTATGATTTTCAACAAATTTTACTCGCCGCTTATAGGTGACAACAGTGTAATGGAACAGAGCCTCTTTTTTGTAGTGATACGTAACCTAAAATACCGTTTATGCCAATATTGAGATCATTGGTTTTTCTATACACTAACTCAGAAGCTAAGCGCAGGTCATTACCAAGAGAAATATCTGCTCCAATATTAGCAAGATATAAATTAAAACGATTGGTTACAGAGGCTCCACTGCTAGGATCATTATTATAATACCCGATATCTGAACCTGGTATAATCTCTGTGAATCCGATCTCTTTTAACCATTCTTCACCTCCTTCATTTTTTACTTTTACTCTATGTATTGCTGCTACAAAGGTATGTTTAGGTGTTTTGTAACTAAAGGACATGCCAACGAGATCAATATCTACTTGGTTATAACTGCTACCTTGATTGTAAGCGCCCGCTATATCATTACCAATATAGTAGCGAAGGTCCGTTGTTTTTTTACCGGTATAGAGATCAACAATGAAATCGCTGTCATCAAAGTTGAATGTTTTACTGATTGCCGCCCCTGTGAAATGATATATAGGAGAGGTTGAGTCCGTTTCTGCAGGTAAGCGAGCGTAATTATAAGTCACACCTACATCTCTATTCACTGAGTTTAGGTAACCAGGGACTTGTAGTTCACCGATACGGAATAACCAGTCATTATTTGGACGATAAGACAAAAAAGCCCAAGTGATATCAACATCCACTCCGTTAGCTTGTGAGTTATTGGCTGCGAGTTTAGCTTGTATTGTTGCACTTAACTTGGAAGAAAATTTAATGTCAAGTTGCGCTGCGATTAAGCTGTCCTTTGAAAAAGTTCCTTCATTATCAATATATTGAAGATATGGTGAGGGATTATTTGAAACAGCAAAACCTAGGGTACCAAAACCTGAAAAATCATAACTTATCTCTGCGTGTGCATTGTTATGATAAAGCATCGCCAGTGGTAACATTTTAATCAGGAGTTTGTAATCAAAAAGGCTATTGATAGCCAAGTTATATTTCCAACATAAATTATTTAGTCCACTTATTGATATAAATATGTCGTAGAATCGAATCCTTTTTTATCTACTCTGTTTTTTGTTGCAAGGGATGAAGCTTAAAAAGTTTGTGAGTCACTTTACTTTTGTAAGCACTTATCATTCATTATTTACCCTATATTGATTACAGTTTATATTATTTTATTTGTTTTATTTGATTTTTTTAGTTGCTCCAATACTTATTGGAGTTGATATTTACTTTTTATTAATATTCTTAGTGGCTTATATCGATATCTAAATTTTATAAATAAAAAGGAATGTCACTTTTTTTCTCAAAAGAGGACGCCTCGTGGCAGACTGTATTATCGGAGTTTTTATTGCGGGAGAAGAGAGTGATGCTTTCACGCATTACCTAATGAGGTTTTTACTTAATAATTATGTCAATTTTCAACGCTGATTTAAGTAATAAAGTCTGATTACTTAAATCATTGATATATTCAGCCATCATTATTCCACTCTCAGATTAGATACAACAGCGATAAATAGGTGAATCAAAGTAGTGTACTTTAATCGTCTGGCCAATTATCTATGATTGATATGCATTTTTCTTCAATGGCAAACAATGCCTCAACAATTTCAGGGTCGAAATGATGGCCTTTGCCTTTAGCAATTATCTCCATTGATTGCTGATGTGAAAAAGGTTCTTTATAGGGGCGTGCACTGCGTAATGCGTCATAGACATCGGCGACAGCCATTAATCTAGCTGCTAACGGAATATTATTACCTACCAATGCTTTCGGATATCCAGAACCATCCCATTTTTCATGGTGATACAGTGCGATATCCATTGCATAACGGAGTAGTTCACCTTGCCCCCCCATCAAACCACTGGCTTGTTTTAGAATGTCATAACCCCGTTGTGAGTGAGTTTTCATTATTTCAAACTCAGCCTCAGTATGCCTGCCTGGTTTAAGCAAAATATTATCTGGTATGGTTATTTTACCGATATCGTGTAATGGCGATGACTTGGTGATCAAATCAATGACTTCGGGTGTTAATGTAGACGCATAATGAGGTAATTTAGTCAGTTCCTCTGCTAGCGAGCGAACATATTCCTGTGTACGACGAATATGGTTACCTGTGCACTCATCTCGAAACTCTGCAAGAGAGACCATTACATATATAGTCGCATCTTGTAATTTGTTCACTTGAGCTAAGCGTCGTGACACTTCTTTTTCTAACCAAATGTTATTATCAAGTAAATAATTTTGCCAAGTTTTAAGCTTAATATGTGTATTCACCCTCGCCATGACTATCGAAGGACTGATAGGTTTATGTATAAAATCGACGGCGCCTAATTCAAAACCACGCTCTTCATCTTCTACTGAAACTTTAGCAGTTAAAAATATAATAGGGACGTGCTGTGTTATTTCACTTTCTTTTAGGCGAATACATACTTCATAGCCATCGATATCTGGCATCATGATATCAAGTAATATCAAATCTGGAGGCGAAGCAAGTGCAAGTTCAATCGCTTTTTTTCCATTGTTAGCCGCTACAATCCGATATTTATCTTTAAGTAAGCCCATTAAAAGAGTTAGATTTGCCGGTGTATCATCCACAATTAAAATAGTAGGTTTGTCATTTAACCCCGTCATTAATACATTCCTTCTCTATTTTTATATTCTTGTAAGTGATTTAAAGCACTATCAAATTCAAAATTATTGATACATTGGTTAATTTGTAAAAGTATTTTTTCAGGTAATACATTGGTTAATAGTGGATAGTTTCTATTCCATTGTTCGATAACTTCTACATCACTCTCTAAAAGTAGACACTCTAATAATATAAGTACATCGCTAATTACCGATATTGTTGGACTTTTGTGAGGTTCGCTATGAAGGTGTATTTTTTTTAATTGGATTAATAACGGGTTTAATTCAGTGAGTAGTTTATTTAGGATCACTGTCGCCTAGGAGTAACTTGCATGTTTACACACTTGCTCAAGCTCAACGGCTGGTTGAGTCAATTGATTAGCTCCTATTGTTTCCGTCAAACCTTTTAAGGAATGGGCCATTAACTCTGCGCTCTTCCAATCTCTTGCTGCTAATAATAATGTAAACTTTTCCGAAAAATTTTTGAAATCGTTAAAAAAATTAACTAGCGCTTTTTGGTATAAGTCAGCTCTGCCTGCTGAATTCTTTAAGCCCTGGACGATATTCAAACCTGTAATAGGAGCAAACATAGCCTCGCTATCAATGGTTTTATTAGTTTCCGTGGCAAGAGGTAACAGAGACATCTTATTATGCAATTCATAGATTGTGGCGTAGAGTAATTCGGGAATTATCGGCTTTGATATATGTCCGTTCATGCCACAAAGACGGCTCTTCTGAATATCTTGCTCCATCGCATGTGCTGTCATCGCGACAATAGGCAAGCCTGCAAATTTTTGATGTTCACGTAATAGTTTAGTTGCTGCATAGCCATCCATGACAGGCATTTGCAAATCCATTAACACGATATTATATTGGGTTATTTTGCCATTTAATATTTTTTGTACTGCTTCTTGCCCGTTATTTGCCGTATCGATTAAAGCGCCTTTCATTTTTAATAATTCTATCGCGAGTTGTTGATTGGTTTTGTTATCTTCTACTAATAATATCTTAATGCCCTGTAGACTTAGCTCGTTTTTAGTTGAGAGAGACCGAGCCAATTTGCTTTCTGAAGTGGTAATGGAATTGAATACATTCTTCAGTGTTGTCGGTAAAATAGGTTTAGATAATAAATGTTCAATCGCATATTTTGTGGCTGTTTTATGCATATTTCCATATTCATTAGCAGACATCATGATCAACTTAGTTTTCTCTAAATATCTTTTCTCACTGTGGGATTGTAAAAACTGCTTTCCTGAAATATCTTTACTCGTCCAATCAAAAAAGACTAAATCATAAGGTGTTCCTGTATCATATTTATTTTGTATCATGAGAAGGCCCTCAAGACCGCTATCGGTCATTTCTATGCCATGCTCAACCTCACTGCCTACTTCAAGTCGTTGCATCATCGCTTGTAAATGCAATCTTGATTTTTGTTGTTGATCAACAATCAACACTCGTAAATTTGCAACATTGATTTGGCTATGGGCAAGGGGCTGTTTTTTAGGTAAATCAAATTTTGCACTGAATGAAAAAGTAGTTCCTTTATGTGGGGTGCTGTTGACCTTTATTTCCCCCTCCATTAATTCGATTAAATTTTTTGTGATAGCAAGGCCTAAACCAGTACCGCCATACTTACGTGTTGTTGAGCTATCTGCTTGTTCAAACTCTAGAAATAATCGACTCACTTGCTCATCTGTCATACCGATACCAGTATCCTCTACTGAGAAGCTAAGTGTTGTTTGCGTAGCGGTGTTTTCTATTGTGGAGATGGTGAGTTTTATGTGACCACATTGGGTAAATTTGATCGCATTTGATAATAGGTTATTTAGTATCTGGCCGAGCCTAATGGCGTCGCCAACAAGCACTTTAGTGTCATTCAATAATGAATTACTTGTTATCTCTACTAGCATTTCAATGTCTTTTTTCGCCAAGCTTTGCTTGACCAAGGATAATGAATTAATTATCGCCGTTTCTAATTGAAATGAGGTCTTTTCAAGTTCTATTTTACCTGCTTCTATTTTTGAAAAGTCTAAAATATCATTAATAATATTAACTCAAGTTTCGGAGTTCACTTTTAGCCCATAAAAGTGGACGTTTCATCATTCTAGCGCCTCTTGCCGCAAGGTGAAACTATCCATTTGCATGACTTGCGTAAAAAAATCGACAACCATTTTTTCAATTTTGTTTAACACGTCATGTTTATCAACGTTTGTTAAACTTGTCATTTCATTTAATGCACCCGCGATCAACGCTTTGAATAATCCCCACAATTTACTGGCAAAGTTCAGGCAACTCAAATTTTCTTCAAAATCATTTCTTACATCACTAAGTCTTGCCGAGCCTTCTTCTTGTTTGGCAAAAAGCAGAATGCAAAACCTTAGGCCAGTTAGGTGTATTGAGGCAATATAAGCACTGTAA
>NZ_AXWP01000075.1 GCF_000482725.1 Psychromonas arctica DSM 14288 | reverse complement strand
TTAAAGGTCTTAGCACAATGATTACATCGATATCTTTGTGTTTCTCCTGACTTCCCCCATTTTCTTAAATGCGTTGAAGTGCAATGAGGGCAAGAAGAAGAGGTATCAAAAATAGGTTGAAATAGTTCATTGGTGGGTAATTCGACTTGAGATTCTCGAATTGATTGATGAACTACCTCTCTTTGCGCTGGTGTCATGGATATAAGTGCTGCAGTTATTTGGTTAAGGTTTTGAACGAACGATTTAGTATTCATAGTCTTTACCTTTAATACGTTATGATCACTTATAAGTATAGACAACAATTAACAGGAACAGAGCCTATTATTTAGTGTAAGGGTATCTGAAATTCCAAAACCAAGACCTAAAGAAAAAGAGGATTTTTATCCCTATAAAGCCTTTTATGCTTACTGGTTAAAAACCTTTTCTCCAAGTTTGTAGTAGCAACCAATAACGTTACCGCGATAAGCTAAGGACTGAATAAAGCATTTCGATTGGTAGCGGGTTATATAAAGTAATATCCTATTGAGGGGATAGACTTAACAATATCCCTTTAAAGGATATGTAAGTCACTATCCTTATTTACTGCCAGCAAGAACGAGTTACTTGTCATCAGGGTGTTGTTGTAAATAGGCTTTTTTAGCCAAATGTTGGTTTTGGGTACTATCAGCCATTTTCACTTTATAGTGTAAGCCTGCTTTCCCTAGCATATGTGCAGCAACGGGTGCGGTGATCAGCAAAAACATGCTAATTAATGCTTCTTTTAAGTTCACGTGGCCAAGTTGAACGCTGAAAAAAATCATTGAAGCGAGCAAAATACAGGCAACGCCTAGCGTACTAGCTTTAGTTGGAGCGTGTAAGCGAGTAAAATAATCCGGGAGTTTTGCTAAACCAATAGAGCCAATTAGCATAACAAAAGCACCAAACACTAATAAAAAACTCACTACCACTTCTAAAAATACAGTCATCTCTCTTCCTTATTCGATAATATCGCCACGTAATAAGTACTTACAAAAAGCTGAAGTACTTACAAAGCCAAGCAGAGCAATCAATAATGCACTTTCATAATAAATGGCAGAGCCTTGGTGAAGCCCTAACAATATGATCAATGCAATGCTATTAATGTACATAGTATCAACGGCAATAATTCTGTCTGGTGTAGTGGGGCCGATGATTAAACGCCAAGCATTTAACGCTAAAGCACAACAAATCAACGCACAAGCAATCAATATAGCGTAACTTAACATCCGAAAATCTCCTTTAAAGGGGCTTCATAACGATCTTTGATAAGGTTAATTAATTGTTGTTCATCCTCTAGATGCAGCACATGTACATATAACCATTTTCTGTCCTCTGATAATTCCACACTCACAGTACCTGGTGTTAATGACACGCTACTTGTAAAAATAGCCAGTGGCACAGGCTCTTTAATGTCTAAAGGCACCGCAATGAAGGCGGGCTTTAAACTGCGATTGCTTTGCAATACACGCTTCGCTACGTCGTAATTAGAGGCAACAATGTCAATTAACAAACGAAATGTATAGATCACCGCCTTGATAGTTTTTTTTGCTACCGCTTCTTTCTCACTGAGAGGTGCGACAATCCAAGGAATAACAATCGCAAACATCGCCCCTAACACCATATGACCACGACTAAAATCATGTAAAATTTGCCACACTAGCCATAATAATATGCTGTGGTAGGGTGTGGGAAACCAAACAAATTTACGTACTTTATTCATTATTTAGCGACCTCATTAAGTTGTTGCAAACTTAAACCAGCTTTAAGTTGCTCTGCAGCCAATTGTGTATAGTCACTTACTGTTCCGCCAAAAATAACCATCAAAGGAAGTATCACGACCAATAAGCCAATCGCCAGGTACTGAAGTGGATGGCCTTTTAGTGTGCTGGTGTTTTCACCATTGGTTCGCCAAAACAATGAGGTACCGGCACGTGATAAGGCAATTAAAGCAATTAGCCCTCCGCCTAATACGATTGGGAAAACCCACATTGCTTCACTTGCTTTGGTGATTGATTGTAAAATCAATGCTTTACCAACAAATCCTGACAATGGTGGCATACCAATTAACCCTATTGCTAATAACACAAAGATAAAGCCCAAAATGCCCGCTTGAGGCATTGCTCTAGCGGTAACAAAACGGTCTTCTGCTTGACCACGAAGTTGTTGAATTAACCCTGCGAGCAAAAACATAGCAGCACAGGCGACGGTACTATGTAGTAAGTAATAAATCCCTGCTGAAGTAGCTTGTACCGTATTCAAACTAATAGTCACCAATAACGTACCGACGGATACAATCACCAAGTTACTACAAAGCACCCGCAAACTTTTACTCGCAAGTACCGCAATAGCGCCAGCAATAATAGTTAATAAAGCTATCGGCCATAACCATGGCAAAGCGATATTCGCCAGTTCACCGGCTTGGTCACCAAACATCACACCATGTACCCGCCAAATACTATAGATACCCACTTTAGTCATAATGGCAAATAATGCGGCCACTGAAGTACTGGTCGCCGAGTAAGCTTTGGGTAGCCAAAAATGTAAAGGAAGCATCGCCGCTTTTAAACCAAAAACAGCTAATAACAATAAGGCCCCTGACTTGGCGATCAGTAATTCATTATTGGAGAGCAGTGGGATCCTATCGGCCATATCAGCAAAGTTAAGGGTGCCTAAAGTGCCGTATAAAGTGCCTAATGCAAACAAAAATAACGATGAACCAATTAAATTAAGGAATACATAATGGATGTTTGCCTGTATCCGTTGTTTTCCTCCTCCGTGGATCATCAGAGAGTATGAGGCGATTAGCAATACTTCGAAAAACACAAATAAATTAAACACATCGCCGGTTAAAAATGCACCGTTAATGCCCATTAATTGGAACATAATAAGAGGGTGGAAAAAGGCGCCTGTTTTATCTTCTCCTGCACTCGCATAGAGTATTACCGCTAAGCCTAAAATAGCACTTAAACAAACCATTAATACAGAAAATAGATCCGCGACTAATACAATGCCAAAAGGAGCGGACCAATCGCCAAGTGCATACACTTGAATACCTTGTGCCTCAACCTTGAATAGCAGCGAAAAGGCAACCACGACCATCAAAATATTAGCAGAGATGCTCACTACACGTTGTTTGCTTAAGGAGTTACTTAAGCTTGGAAAAAGCAAAGCAACAGCCACAAAAAAAGGAATTAATACTGGGAAGATAACTAAATGGTCAAACAAACTCATTAGGATTTTTCCTCAGCTAAAGGATCGAAAGGTTCTATTCCATCTACGTGATCACTACCTAAGTCTGCACGTCCTCGCATTGCTAGAATCACAGCAAAAGCGGTCATAGCAAATCCAATAACGATCGCAGTCAGTACTAACGCCTGCGGTAGTGGATCTGCGTAATTTTCACTGCTACTCAGTACCGTAGGAGCACCGATGGTTAATCCACCACTGGCAAATAGAAATAAGTTAACAGCGTAAGACAATAAAGTAAGCCCAATAACTAACGTAAAGGTATGGCCACGTAGCATTAAAAATATGCCACAGGCACTCATGAAGCCGACACAAACTGCGTAGACTAGTTCCATTATCTTTCTCCTACTGTGAGTCGTTCTGTAGTCGTTAACTTGCCTAAGCTCGCTAATATAAGCAATGTCGCACCGATCACGGTAAAGTAAACCCCGATGTCAAATAGCAATGCACTAGCAAGTTCAAATTTACCTATCCAAGGTAACGAAACATATTCAAACCAAGAGGTTAAAAACGGTCGATCAAAAATCCAACTACCTAAGCCTGTTAATCCGGCGATCGATAATCCAATCGCGATCATATAGTGGTAACTCAAACTCACCCTTTTAGCCATCCAATCAACGCCATGTGCAAGGTATTGTTGAATTAACGCAATAGAAGTAATCAAACCGGCAATAAAGCCTCCGCCTGGTAAGTTGTGTCCACGCATAAAGATATAAGCAGAGATGAGCAGGAATAGAGGCAATAAGCTTTGTGAAACCACCATTAATAACACCGGATACTTCTCTTTCGCCCATAGGCGGCCATCGTAATCTTTAGTGCGCATTGATAAACGCATGCGAGCAATTAACTTATGAATACCTAATGCAGCAATTCCGAGCACCGTAATCTCACCAAAGGTATCAAAGCCACGGAAATCGACCAGAATAACATTTACCACATTGGTTCCGCCCCCGCCTGTTTTTGCATTGGCTAAGAAAAATGCAGAAATACTATCCAAAGGATGGGTCATTAAAGCAAAACAAATACTACCAATAATACAGCCTATGAATGCCGCAACGGTCAAGTCGCGTACAAAATGGCTAGGGCGACTTTTACTGGTTGGGGTTTGCTGAGGGAAGAAATAAAGCGCCAGCAATAACAAAATCACCGTTACAATTTCTACTGAGAGCTGAGTAAGCGCTAAGTCAGGTGCCGAGAAGTAAGCGAAGGTTATCGATACGACTAAACCGACTAGCGACAACATTAATAATGCAATGAGACGGTAATGACTCCAAATCATGGTGGCAAGTGAACCTGCAATAATCAAAATAGCAGCAACAAGCACAGCACCATTGATAGGCGTACCAGGCAAACTTCCTCTGGTTGTATCTAGGTCAAACAAAGGTGGTGCGATGAGCAATAAAGCGAAGAAACAGAGACAAAAAGCATAACGTTGTAAAGAGCCGTTCTCCAATGTCATGGTTATTTTTTGTGCCCACCTTACACAGGCCTGAATACAACCTTCAAAGACCAATTTTGCGTCAATATCCGGAAACATCCCTGCAAATTTGAATAGATGTTTGCGGTTCAAATAAATAGCCACACCACCCATCGTTGCCATTCCACTCATTAATAACGGCAGGTTAAATCCATGCCATATGGATAAGCTATATTCAGGTAAGGCATGGTTAAGTACCGCCAATGAAGTACTTTGTAGCAATGGACCAATCGTGTAGTTAGGAAAAATACCCACCAACAAACAAATCGCCACCAATATTTCCACGGGAACACGCATATAACGTGGTGGCTCATGTGGGGTTTTAGTTAAACCTTTCGGCTCACCATTAAAGAACACATCATGAATAAAACGCAGTGAATAAGCGACAGAAAAGGCCGCAGCAATAGTCGCTAATACAGGAATTAACCAAGACATAGCACCTAAAATGCTTTGCTCTAAGGTTTCAGTAAAAAACATTTCTTTAGATAAAAACCCATTAAGCAGAGGCACCCCTGCCATCGATGCAGAGGCCACCATCGCTAACGTGGCAGTGATAGGCATGTATTTCCATAGCCCATTAATTTTACGCATGTCTCGCGAACCAGATTCATGGTCAATAATACCTGCAGCCATAAATAATGACGCTTTAAAAACGGCATGATTCATGATGTGAAATATTGCAGCAATCGCAGCTAACTCAGTATTTAAACCGAGCAACAATACAATTAAACCAAGGTGACTGATGGTCGAGTAAGCTAATAGCCCTTTTAAATCATGTTTAAATAATGCAGTGTAAGCGCCCAATAACATAGTCAATAAACCGGTTAATGACACCACCACAAACCACATTTCTGTGCCTGCTAATACTGGGTAAAAACGCGCTAATAAGAAAATACCTGCTTTTACCATAGTAGCTGAGTGTAAGTAAGCACTTACCGGCGTAGGCGCTGCCATTGCGTGAGGCAACCAAAAATGGAATGGGAATTGAGCAGACTTAGTAAATGCACCAATTAAAAATAGGCTTAAAATAGCTAAATAATAAGGACTTTGTTTTACCAACTCGCCACTATTGAGGACGACGTCTAATTCGTAACTGCCAACGACTTGAGCTAATAAAATGATCCCTGCCAATAACGCTAAACCACCAGCACCAGTGATAGTAAGCGCCATTCTAGCACCTTTACGTGCATCACTATTGTGTGACCAAAAACCGATTAGCAAGAACGAACTAATACTGGTTAACTCCCAATAAAACCAGAGTTGTAGCATATTATTTGACATCACAATGCCGAGCATGGCCGTCATAAACATAATCAAATAACAGTAAAAACGTCCCATATGGTCTTTTTCAGATAAATAGTAACGCGCATATAAAATAACCAGTAGACCAATTCCCAAAATCAATATACTAAATAATGCAGCTAAACCATCGAGCCGAAATGATAATGATAAACCTAATTGGGGGATCCACTCAACGCTCTTGCTAAAAGACTCCCCAGCCAATACCGCTGGCAAATCAAGAAAAATCAAGCAAAGCGCTAGCGCTGGTAGCAACGCGGTTGCCAGCGTACAGGCACTACGATTAAGTTTATTGGCGAGTAAGGGAACTATAATCCCGAACATGGGTAAAAATGGCACCCAGAAATAATGCATTTAAGCGAAGCTCCGTTAGCTAAGTGGTTGGTATTCACGAACCACGATAGTGATTAATTGAATAAAAATCAACGTCTTATTATGTCATACTTTACTAAATTACTGATTATAAATCATTTCTATTTTCACACTTAAATGACAATTCAAATAATGTTTTTTTACTTCCGTTATTTTTTCGCTTTCACTGATGCTGGCTATGCCCTGATAAAATGCAATAAAGTGTATTTATTACTAAGGCCATTAAGGTAGAACAGCATTGTTTGAATTGTCGTTAAAGAATAAGTGGAATTGTTGTTAAAGTTAACAAGCCCTCGTTCTCAGACTTTAGTTTTTAGTCTTTGAAAACACATTATTATTAAATGTTTATTTAATAATAATGTTCTTAACTAGCTTACCATTCAATTAAATATACCAATAATAGTATTAATTTTGAAACACTGCCGTTGTTATGTAAAAATTTGAATTGTACTGTGGGAGAATTGCTTGAAGCGTATAGCACATAAAAGAAATAGCACTTCTAGAGGGTAAAATGGAATGGTTCTACAAGTAGGCGATTTTTGCACCTTCAACTACAGCCCTCCTAGTATCTTTTTCAAATGGTAGAAACAAAAAAACCAAGCACAAGGCTTGGTTTTAAAGTTACTTTCTATAACGAAAGTTGGAGCGGGCAGCGGGAATCGAACCCGCATTATCAGCTTGGAAGGCTTAATGGGAAATATTTACAAACTATTGAAATAAAACAAAATACTTTAAAAACAAATAGTTGAATGTTATTTAACAATACCGTTTAAGCCCAATTTAGATCAAACAAAACCGTCCAATTAATTTTTTGGCCACCATTTAGCCACATCAATAACGACCGTTTAAATTCTAAAACAACAAAATCACTGAGCTTTACTGTTGAAAAAATTCAACAAATTTATATTTTTCATACGTTGATAAGCTATCTAAATTAGAAAATTTTTTAACTACCAGACCTTACTTTCTAAAATAAAACATAACTCAATTCAATCGCAACAAACAAAGAAACCATTCAAACAGTCAGCAAAATAAGATGACATCATTATACGATTAAATTTTATCCAGAATTTTCATCGAATTTTCAAAAATTGGTTCTGATACATGTTTGGGAAAATCTTCAGGGAGCTTTTTTTTAAGTCGAAATATAGCTTATGGCAGCTGCTCCTTTAAATTAATCAAGATATCTTTCATCTTAGTTTGGTCAAAATTTATTGCTTTAGCAGTATCAAGAAAATGACGAGGTAAAATTTTATTTATTTCATATTTCTTACCTTTTGTTGCTTTCAAGCACATTGCAAGTTTTAACTTTCTTATGTTTAGCCCTCGTCCTGCGAGAACAGGGTAAGCAGACAATATGTCATAAAATGGAGTTAGTTTATAACTTCCACCCTTCCCTATAAAAATAGAAAAATTTTTAGCATAGCCATCCGTAGCACCTATGACCCATTGAAACACTTGAAACCTCATAAAGTTATATTGATCTTCAAGTGCATTACTAGACCCCCATTAATAATTTCATTATTTCAGCTATTCCAGGCCCTCCATCAGATTTATATTTAATCGATGAGGGTTTTCCAAATACTTGTCAAATATCTTCTTGGGGTAGACGTAATAATTTTGTTCTATCTCTATTCCAGAGTCGATCAAAACGTTCAACGGCGAGTGCCTTGATATATTTAGTTTTTATTATCTCGAGATTTGGTACTTTAAAACCAAGCTCTCTAGCAAGTTCAATACAAAGATATTCGTCAGCCTCAAGTTTTTGCTCTTTTAATATTTCATAGTTGAGAGGCTCTTTTTCATAAGGCTGCTCTGGTGGTAGCATCATTATTGCCCCAACACTGTCTTTACCTACTTGCTTGAGCAAATCGAAAGGCAGCTTAGATACAACTTTATATCTTGTAACAATTCTGTCTCTGACCTGACCATTGTCAGGTAAAAGATTATCAAAATAGTTAATAACTGCATCTGAGTGAATAGCAGGTAATTGCAACTTTAATGATAATGACAATGGTCTAGCCGGTATTGTCAACTTATGTGACCCTGTAAATAATTCTGTGGACTCCCCCTTCTGAGGCTGACCTTAAAATAACCGCAATATCAGATCTACTTTTTTCTTCTAATAAGTGCGAGACAGCTAGTAATTTTAATCGTTGTCTCACATTAGTTCACACATTAATTAATTCAGCAAAAGGGTGGATCATATTAGCACCTTACTAGGAAGCTTCATTAACCATTAAAACGAGGATTGATGGAATTATAAATTTTAGTAGCAACCTCATTGAATTTACTTCGCTAAAAAAGCAGAGGTTGCTATGGACTGATGAGATGCTGCTTAGTTTAGTGTTAGCACACCATTAAAGATATTTTCACTGACTATCGATATAGCACCGATAATAGGGGCTTCAGACCCAAAGTAAGAATAACTAATTTTAATGTTTTTATGTTTGGATATCCCAGGGAAAGTAGATAATTTATTATATAAATATTTTTCAATAAAATTCCCTTCAATTAACTTGTCATAACCAATAATAATGAAATCACAATCAATGAGAGATAAAGTATTAATAATTGAACAACTCAAATGATCACAGAATTCACTTAAAATAGTAATGGCTAGAGGGTCATTTTGATGAGTAGCATTTATTATATCCGATAACGTGATGTCATTTTGACTTGCTAAAAGAGACGTTGGGTTAGTGGGCAATTTTTTGACGATAGAGGCCCTCATATTGCTTATATTAGTATAATAATCTAAGCAACCTTTATTTCCACAACTGCAATCAGGACCATTAAAGTTGATAGAAGTATGACCAATTTCCCCCCCTTGCCCTGTATTTCCTGTTTGTACTTTATTATTTAAAACTAAGCCCGCACCGATACCATTCATGAGGTGGACATAAACATAATTATCAATATCACGACCTATTCCATATAGTTTTTCAGCTAGAGCTGCTGCATTAGCATCATTAATAAGGAAAACGGGTAAAGAAGTAAAGGTTGTCAACGCTTCCCTGATATTGAGGTTTTTTATACGACCAAATTCTGGTGGAGATAAAATAATTCCTTCTTTTTCATTTAATGGACCGATTGAAGAGACGCCAATCCCGACAATTTTTCTAGTTACGTTTTTAACTGCTAAATTATACTCCTGAAAAATAAGTGTAGTTAGATTGTCGTTATTGAAATCATAAGGATACGAAACTTTATTTTTGTAAATTAAACAGCCAGACAAATCGGCTACAACTGTAGTTAGCAGATCTCGACGAATCGATATACCACACACGACAGGAGACGAGGAAGAAAGCTGTAAGTTAATAGGTTTACGTCCAGTAGAATATGATTTTGAAGGAATGCGTGATTCAGTAATTAGCCCGTCGTTTATCATTTCTTGAGCTAAATTGGATAATGTCATTTTGGTTAATCTGAGATAAATCGACAGTTCAGATCGTGACATCATACTTTTTGTGGCTAGTGACTTAAGAATTGAAAGTTTATTTCGTTGCTTAATATCATTGCTATTTAAACCTTTTTTATTCATTTACCTATCTTATTGATTATTTTATTAACTAATAATTAATTTATTTATTGTGTGATTACTAACATTAGTTATTTTCATTGCCAGTTATCTCTTTATTCTTATCTATTAACCTCACTATTTATGAACATTATCACAATATGATAAATTGTTCACCGAGCAGTTAGTAAAATGAATTTACTAACTTTCAAGAGGGGAGTATAAATATAAATAGTTATCCATTAATAAGTGTAATTTACATGAAAAAATATTTAATTGGTGTAGACATTGGCGGAACAAAATGTGCCATATCACTCGGTTCCACATCAGGTAATAATATCGATATTTTAGATAAGCAATCATTTTCTACAGGTGATAGCCGTGATGTAGATAAAATTATAAATAGACTCCTTAAAACTATTGAATCAATAATTCAAGATAATAAGCTAGATTCAAACCAGATCCGTGGCATTGGAATTAGCTGTGGTGGTCCATTAAATACTGAGAAAGGAATTATTTTATCACCACCTAATTTAGTTGGTTGGGATGAAGTTTCTATCGTAAATATTTTTACTCAACACTTTAATTTACCAGTGAAATTACAAAATGATGCTAATGCCTGTACTTTGGCTGAATGGTATTTCGGAGCAGCCCGGGGGTATAACAATGTTATTTTTCTGACCTTTGGTACTGGATTAGGTGCTGGTTTAATTCTTAATGGTCAACTTTATACAGGGGCCAATGATATGGCTGGTGAGGTGGGTCATATTCGCCTGTCAGAGCATGGGCCTGTTGGTTATGGGAAAATGGGATCATTCGAAGGTTTTTGTAGTGGAGGCGGTATAGCACAACTTGGAAAAACAAAAATTCTTGAACAATTTCAAATGGGTAACTACGTTTCATTTTGTGAAAACAAATCTAATATCGATCATATCGATGCAAAGGCTATTGCAATAGCGGCTAAAAATGGTGATCCACTGGCAATTAACATTCTTAATATGAGTGGTACGGCATTAGGTAAAGGTCTTTCTATTATTATTGATATATTGAACCCTGAAATTATTATCATTGGTGGCATATTCACCCATTGTAAAGATTTTTTATGGCCTTCTGCAGATATCGTTATGCAGCAAGAATGTCTGCCATATTCTCGAAATGTATGTTCAGTCGTCAGTTCAACATTGTCAGAACAAGTTGGTGATTATGCGGCACTAGCGGTAGCCATTTCTAATGAAGAAGTTGAATTATGAAATATGAAACGAAAATTATTTTAGAAAAAACATTTATAGATCATCCGGATCTCATTCAATGTCAAAGTGATTTAATACTTGCATGGGAAATATTGATTAAGTCCTATAAAAATAATGGAAAGTTACTATTGTGTGGTAATGGCGGAAGTGCTGCAGATTGCGAGCATATTGTCGGAGAGTTAATGAAAGGTTTTGTACTTAAACGTCCAATACCCGAAGATTATAAGCAAAAAATAAAAAATAAATATCCAGAAAATGCTCAACATTTAATTGATAATTTGCAAGGTGCTCTTCCTGCAATATCCCTTGTAAGCCATGTAGCTTTGAATAGTGCTTTTAGTAATGATGTATCAGCAGATATGTGCTTTGCTCAACAAGTTTATGGTTATGGAGATACAGGAGATGTATTAATCGCATTAAGTACTTCTGGTCGCTCAATAAATGTGTGTAATGCAGGACAGGTCGCAAATATTAAGGGCATGAAAACAATAGCAATAATTGGAAGTGTTGGTGGTTATTTAGCATCATTATCTGATTGTGTAATTAAATTACCATCCACGGAAACATATAAAATACAGGAAGAAACTTTAGTTTTGTACCATTGCTTATGCGCAATGTTAGAAAGGGAAATGTTTGATAGTTAAAGACTAAAAGACATTAAATGACTGAACAATCTGAAATAAAGGATATTACCATGAATTTACGTAAACTAGTTCTACCATTAGCACTCTTAATAAGTGCAACCAATGTGGCTCATGCTGCAGACGTTGCTGTTATTCTTAAATCTCTATCCGATCCATTCTTCTTATCAATTAAAAAAGGAATAGAAGATGAATCTAAAAGACTGGATGTAAGTGTTGATTTTTTTGCTCCTGCAAGTGATGCGGATCCTCAAGGTCAATTACGTCTAGTCGAAGATGCGATTAATAAAGGTTACAAAGGTATTGCATTAGCCCCTACATCACCGGTTAGCCTTGTTCGTGCAATAGCTAAAGCTAATCAAAAAGGTATTTACGTGGTTAACGTAGATGAAAAAGTAGATATCCCTCAATTACGTTCAGTTGGAGGTAGTATTATAGGTTACACCGGTACTGATAATGTTTTACTGGGTGAAAAAGCAGGTAATTATATTGTTAAACAGCTTGGTGAAGTTGGTGGCGAAGTTGCGATAATTGAAGGTAAACCTGGTTACTTTGCAAGTGAAACAAGAACAAAAGGGGCTATGAACATATTGTCTAACGTAAAAAATATTAATGTCGTTACCAGTCAACCTGGCGATTGGGATCGCGTTAAAGCAATGGATGTTAGTGCAAATATCCTACAAAGATACCCTAACCTAAAAGCTATTTATGTCGTCAATGATGTTATGTCTCTTGGTGTGGTACAAGCGGTTAAAAATGCTAATAAGCTAGACCAAGTAATAGTAGTTGGAACAGATGCAGCACCAGAAGCACGTGTTTCTATTAAGCGTGGAGAATTAAATGCGTCTCTTGCACAAGATCCCGAAGCAATTGGAGCAAAAGGTTTAGATATGCTCGTTGATGCAATAAGAAACAAACCCAAAATGGATATAAATGCAGAACCTAAGTTCGTTCCTGTTAATACTTATGTAGTGACTCGTGATGGTAATATTTAATTAGTATTTATATCTCCTGTTAATAAAAACAATTATCAAGGCACAAAAGTAATTATCGATATAAGCACTTAATGCAGCGGAGTAATAGCGGGCAGTATTAAGTGTTTAGTTTTTAAACCAATTTTATTTTAGCTAAGTTATCTATAGCGACTGATTATTTATTGGTTAAATATTTATTTTTGTTGTTGATTACTTGAATTTTAGCTATCTACTGAGGTGTGTTATGTCTCAACTCGTTGCCGTAAAGAATATAACTAAGAAATTTGGCGCTATAACTGTGTTGAACAATATTACTTTTGAGATTTTATCTGGCGAAGTACACGTTCTACTCGGTGAAAATGGTGCAGGTAAGTCAACTTTAATGAAAATATTATCAGGTATTTATAAACCAACAGGCGGTGAAATACAACTTGGTAAAAATACTTTTAAAGAAGTTACAACCAATCAATCGCGTGATTTTGGTATTAGATTAATTTACCAAGAGTTATCAGTGATCAATAACCTTTCAATTGAAGAAAATTTATTTATTGGCAGTATCCCCACTAAAAAAATAATGGGAGTTAGTGTTGTAGACCGTAAAAAAATGGCTATTAAAGCAAAACATGCCCTCTCTTGTGTAGGCTTTAAAAAGAACCCCAAAATACTGGTTCATGAACTATCTATTTCAGAAAAACAACAAGTTGAAATTGCTAAAGCACTAATTGATGAGCCTAAAGTAATAATCATGGATGAGCCAACATCGTCGTTAAATGATGATGAGGTTTTAAATTTATTCAATATTATTAATAGTTTACGGAGTGCTGGGTTAGGTGTTGTGTATATATCTCATAAGCTAAAAGAAATTCCAATTATTGGTGATCGTGTGTCAGTCTTAAAAGATGGCCATCACGTTGGTACTTGGGATGCTAAAACAACCCCGGTTGAATTCCTTGTTAATAAAATGGTTGGCCGTGAGTTGACCCATTCCCGACCAATTGGAGATAAAGTTGACAGGTCATCAATCATCTTCGAAGTTGATAGTTTAATCTCTAAAGATAAATTTGTTAATGACGTTTCTTTCAAACTTTATAAAGGTGAAATATTAGGTTTCGCTGGTTTGGTCGGTGCAGGACGAAGCGAATTAGTTGAAACTATTTTTGGAGCTCGTCCGAAATCACAGGGTAATTTAACCTTAAGCAACAAAAAATTAGACATTAATAATCCAACCGATGCAATACGAGCTGGAATTGCTCTGGTTACTGAGGATCGTAGAGAAACAGGTTTTTTTCATAATTTTAATGTTGCTCAGAATATATCGATTTTACCGTTTATTAAATCAAGTAAATATGCTCTCTCTTTAGAATCATTAGATTTTAAAGCAGAAAATAAGATGGGAGAGGAATATAAAAACAGTTTGAATATTCGTTGTTCATCGGTGAAACAAAATATAGTCCACTTATCTGGTGGTAACCAACAAAAAGTAATCATTGCTAAATGGTTAGCTGCGGATAGTGATCTGTTTATGTTTGATGAACCAACACGTGGGATAGACGTCGGAGCAAAGTCTGAAATCTACCAAATATTAAGAGAACAGGCAGATAAAGGTCGAGGTATTATTGTGGTGTCATCTGAATTACCGGAACTTCTGTCTGTCTGTGATCGTATTGCTGTTTACCGAGGTGGTCATATCGTCGAATTTATAGAAAATAAAGATGCCACTGAAGAAAATATTCTGAAATCTGCAACAATTTAAAATTGTTGACTAGATTATTAGTCGTTATGGAGTAATTTATGGATAAGTTGATAGAAACTAAATCAGTTAGAAAAGAAACAAAACCTAAAATACAATTTGCTAGGTTGTGGCAAGAATATGGAATCGTCGGGGTATTGATCACTCTATTTATTATTTCTAGTATTCTTTCTCCTCAGTATTTTTTTACCGGTGGTAATATTACTCAAGTACTTCTACAAAGTTCGGTAATGATATTACTTGCGTGTGGAGTGTTTTTTACCATCTTAATCGCGGGTATCGATTTGTCAGTTGGTTCAATTTTAGCATTGACTGGAATGGTATCTGCACAATTAATGATGGCCGGTGTCCCATTTTGGATGGCTATCTTATTGGGTGGTATATTATTTGGTGGAGTATTAGGTTTAATTAATGGTTTTCTAGTTAATTTTACTGGGTTACATCCATTTATTATTACATTGGGAACGATTGCTATTTATCGTGGGTTCACTCTTATTATTTCCGATGCAAGATCAGTTTTTGGATTCGATCCTGAATTTGGTAATCTTATTGCTGGTACGATATTTGAAATACCTGTTCCAGTTTTTATTGCATTATTTGTAGCTGTTATTCTATCGTTCATAACTCAGCACACTAAATTAGGGCGTAATATTTATGCCATTGGCGGTAATAAAGAAGCCGCTTGGTTCTCAGGCATCAATATAAAATACCATACTCTAATTGTTTTTATGATATCAGGTATGTGTGCAGGTATAGCAGGGGTTATTACTATTGCTAGAACCGCAGCGGCTGAGCCTAATGCAGGGGTTGGGTTTGAGTTATTCGCCATTGCATCTGCTATTATTGGTGGGACAAGTTTCTTTGGTGGCCGCGGAAAAATATTTGGTGTAGTGGTTGGAGGATTAATTATTGGTGTGATTAATAATATTTTAAATTTAACTAATGTTCAAAGTTACTATCAGCAAATTGTAATGGGTTCACTGATTATTATTGCGGTAGCAATTGATAAGATTTTAAGTAAAGACAATAGTTAAAATAACCTAAGTGAAGGCACGATATGCTAGATAATTTTGGCATATAGTAGGCTGTCCGAAGTATAAAAATCTTTGAATTAAGTAATGCTGATTTTACTAAATAAATAGGCGGAGATATTTGGTAGGGCTATCGGCACTGGTTGCCTCAGAGTAATAACAATCAGTATTGTGGAAGTATTACTATTTATGTAAATAGTAATACTTGCTTTTGATGGTAGCGTACTGTCAACTTATGTGGACTCCCCCTTGTCAACAACAAAGTGAATAATCAAAGAATTTAATGCGAACTTATGTACGAGCTCTAAATAGAGTAGCGA
>NZ_AXWP01000074.1 GCF_000482725.1 Psychromonas arctica DSM 14288 | reverse complement strand
AGCAACAGAGTCTACTTTTAGCCAAACCCAAAGCATTAATAGATAAACAACATCACTGGCTGGTATGCCTGAGCGTTTAGAAAACTTAGCTTGACGTAACATCGTATTAAAACGCAGGCTCTTCCATGTTGAGCTAAATGTGTTATCAATTTTAAGGTTTTTTTGGTTAAGTAAGTCAGCGGTTAATGATGGTAAGTTCAAGGGCTTTGTGGCAGAATTCATTTGATGTCTCTTGTGGTTTCTTACTTTGTCTAGATAACAAGTATTTTACCACAATGAGACGTCAACCTATTTTAAATCATCAAGTTACTTTAGTTTTATTATCTGTTTTGAATCCCGAAACTTGAGTTATAAACCTTTCTATTAATTGTTAACAATGGCTATTGTTACCAACAACATTGACTCGCTATCTAGTAGATAATTAGTATTACTATTTTTACTAGATTATCTCCATAGAGATAAGCAAAGTGAGTCAGTGTTGCTATTTATACAGCTTTTACGTTATAAACTTCTTTTCATAACTTGTTTGTAGAAGCGCCGTTCTAAACTCAATAGTTTTCTTTTTACTATATAAATCATCGATACTTTATAATTTAACCTATCTAGATAATGAAATATTCGTTATCTATATGTGGAGTTGGGGATGTGGAGTTGAGTTTAAAACGCGTTATTGGCGACAGTAGCTACTAATAGGCTTCTAGGCTATCATCGCACTGCATATTAACTGTAAAAATTGGGATAGAAAAATGAATTTAACGAAATTATTACCACTATTGGCATTTACAGTTGCAATACCTACTTTCGCCGCTGAAGTCAGTAAGATTAATGAAAATAACATGATTGGTCATTGGCGCTGCCAGCACCAAACAGAAGAGCCAAATACCAAGATGAAAGTTAAGGTCAGCTATAACATAAATTATGCTAAGCAAGGGAAGTCGAGTGGCTCTGGTACTGTATTGCTGAAGATTCCAGGTATGCCTGAATTGACATTTAATGAAACCGATAAATCGTCATGGCAGTTAAAAGGTGATCAACTTGTTATGTCATCCACTGAGATTGACTTCACCAATGTTAGTCATCCACAATTAAATAACTTTTTTAATTTTAATGATATTTTGCCAGATAGTATTAACGAATCAGGCAAGGTATTAGCATTAACTACTTCAACATTAACGGTTAAATCTACTGCTTATGGTGAAGTGTATTCCTGCTCCCGGTTAAAGGGTTAAAGGGTTAAAGGGTTAAAGGGTTAAAAGAAAAGGTTGTTTATTTAGCGGTGGCTTGCCTGAATTAATCAATAGAGCATTTTAATTGTTAACGAGTATAGGCAACCTCAAGTGTAAACATTTACACTTGAGGTTTTTTATCGTCTATTCCATTTTAATAGCACGCAAAATAACAAACTTTTTGTTTTCTGCGATTAATTCACAGTTTCCAAAAATACGCTCTAATTTATCTTGGTAATCTAAATGGCGATTACCAACAATCACTAACTCTCCGTTCACAGCTAAACAGAAATGTGCATCATTAAACATGCTCCACGCGATATGGTCGGTAATTGCATGTTGTTGATGGAAAGGAGGGTTACATAATATTAAATCATAACTACGCGCTTTAAATCCAACCAGCCCGTTGTTTACTACAAAACGAGTATTATCAGAACGTTCTTCTTCGAAGTTTTTCAGCATATTAATACGTGCCGAATCTACTGCCATATAAGATTCATCAATGAATGTGATTTGTGCATCCGGGTATGCCACTGCAGCTGCCATGCCGACTACGCCGTTACCACATCCCAAATCCACCACTTTAGTAAAATCACCTTCAGGCAAGTTATCCATTAAGTAGCGACCACCGATATCTAAATGGTTACGTGAAAATACATTTGCATGGTTATGAACTTTCCAATCGAAACGTTCAACATCCCAAGTTATTGCCACTTCATCTTCTGACACTTCTGTTTGATCAACGATACTGAATATTAAACGTGATTTTTTCTTTGCTAATGACGTTTTAGTGGTACCAATATATTTTTCAAATAAAGCCAGTGTTGATTTATGGATTGTATCCACTTTACCAGCAGCAACCACTATTGTATCTTTGCCAATAACTGTACTTAGTTGTTGTAATTGATACTCTAAGAAAGCCAGTGTTTTTGGTATTTTTATCAATACTACTTTGACGTTATCCGGTAATGATTGCAGACTGTCTTGAATTAATAAACTTTCTGGTTCGCAATGATTACGTTGCATATTAAGTTTTATTGAACTTACTGAGAGAAAAGAGTCTGAAACAACAGTTCTTTCAATGTTGTTAAAGTAACAACTTAATGCACCAAAACCGTCGTTGATAATTAATAGTTGCCCATCTTCAGTAATGTATTTATTCAATTCATTTTCATTAAAATGGTTGATCAAGTATTCATCAGCTGAATCCCAAGCTTGTAATGTTTCATTTTTTCTTCTTGGATGGCGATGTAATATTAAAGTTTGATCTGCAATTATTAATGCTTCATTCATAGCGTTTGCCTAATTTGGTGTGTGTAAAGATACTTATTTCTCTATTTTAACTTGCTTGTCCTATTAAGGTAAGTGATATTATTAACTGTATTCAAATGAAAAAGGATAACTCTGTTTGTGAAAACTATATTGCCTACAAATAAATTATTTGCGAACAAATTAATAAAAGCTTTTGCTTTTTGTTTTCCACTCTTTTTTCTCGCTGCTTGTGATAATCAAACATCAGAATTATTGGATGATATTTGGGACGGTAGTGAAGATGATGTGTGTGAGGAAGACGTCACCAGTGTTGATTTTAAACAAATTGCATACTGGTCTATTAGTGATGAAGAAACGCTTGATGACATTGATTTTACAAAACTAACTCATGTTATTTATAACAAAATAGGTGTTGAGTCTAATGGGAATTTAATCTTACCCACTGGTGAAGACTTAGATGAATTTAAAGAGATGATTGATTTGGCTCACACCTCAAATATCTATGCCATGGCCTCTATTGGCAATGCGAGTGACTCAGCTTTTAACTCTATCGCAGGAAATACAACGGCCTTAAATGACTTTATCGCTAATGTTGAGAATTTGATCAAAGATTATGACCTAGACGGTATAGATATCAATTGGCAATTCCCAACAACTGATGATGAAGGGGACTTATTTGAAGATTTAGTCAAAGAAGTTTCTGATCTGACTACCGACCAAGGTGTGCTGTTTAGTTACGTAGTTGATTCCGGAGAGGATGATGACGCAACTGATCAAGGTGTGCAAGAGGATGCGTTAGGTTACCCTGATTTTGTGAATGTGATGGCGCTCAACACAACAGACAATGATGAGCTACATTCTTCTTTAGAAGATGCAAAAGAAGCGATCACCTACTGGACCAATCGTTGTGTGGTAAAGAACAAAATAGTATTAGCGATTCCTGTTTACTCGCAGGGAGATGCGGTATTAGATTTTAATGATATTGTGAGTGATGACCTTGATAACGCGTGTGTTGATGAAGCAACGAATGTTGAAGGTCCAAGCGGCAATATCTATGACAACATTAACTATAATGGTATAGCGACTGTGATTGCCAAAACAGCATATGCACAAACCAAAGCAGGTGGGGTTATCCTCAATGCTGTCAATCAAGATTATGTTGAAGATGCTGACTACTCACTGTTGAATACCATGTATCTGCAGTCTATATATCAATCAAATACAATTTGTGATTAAACATCTGTCCTTGTGGTTAAATATTGAAGACTATTTCTGGTTTTTTTTATTGATAAAAGGGCGCATAATAGCGCCCTTTATTTACCCTACTAACTATAAGGTCATATTATGCCGATCAATGCAGCTTTAACAGAACGTAGTAATGGATGTTGTGAATTATGTTCATCGACCAATGAACTGTCTATTTTCGAAGTGCCACCTGTTAAAGAACCTAACTCAGATAAATCAGTGTTGGTATGTTCTACTTGTTTGCCTCAAATCGAAAAAACAGTCGAGATGGATAATAACCATTGGCGTTGTCTTAACGATAGTATGTGGAACCAAGTACCTGCTGTGCAAGTAACTGCTTTTCGTTTATTAACACGTTTAAGTAAAGCGGGTGAAGTTTGGGCTCAAGATCTACTAGATATGATGTACATGGAAGATGAGCAAAAGGCTTGGGCTGATTATGGTGTTGCTGCGGATGAAATAGAAGATGTTGCGCCAACGCGTGACTCAAATGGTGTGGTGTTAGTCGCGGGTGACAACGTTACTTTAATCAAAGATCTTGAAGTTAAAGGCGGTAACTTTACTGCTAAACGTGGTACGCCGGTGAGAAATATCTCATTAACGGATAATCCTGAGCACATTGAAGGGCGTGTAAATGGTGTTCGCATTGTGTTACTTACTTGTTATCTTAAAAAAATGCCGTTATTTGAAGATAAATAACGATTTAAGTTATTAAAAATTAGATGAAATTTCTAAATTCAAGCCCGTTATGTGATTACTTTATGATATTTAAAGGAATTACGTGATGGGCTTTCTAATATCTGCGATACTAATAACAAGTTAATATCAATTACAGGATGTAATATGCTTGAAAATATCGCTTTAGGAATATTAATATTTATATTTGTTACCTTATTTTATGGAATGGTCGCTATACATGATATACCCTATAAAATAGCCAAAAAACGTAATCATCCGCAACAAGATGCCTTACAGGTAGCGGGATGGATCAGTTTATTAACTCTCCATATTCTCTGGCCATTTTTATGGATTTGGGCAACATCATACCGTCAAAATAGAAGTTGGGGCGGGGCTGAAAATGCAGAATCAGTCACAAGCAAAGAAACCAACCTACAATTAATTAACTTACAAAACCTTATCAATCTGCAACATCGAGTTGAAACGATCGAAACTGTCTTATCAATTAAATCCTCTGAAAAAGTGAAAGCAGTAGCAGAGACAAATATCGCTTCTGAAGATAATATTAATTTTAAAGTCGATCAAGACGTAGAAGATTTTGATAAACAAACCTCTCAATTATTCGAAGAAATAGATAAATTAAACCTTGAACAACAACAAGGAGATAAATAATGGATTGGTTGATAACGTTAAGCTACCTATCAATTTGTGTGGTTATATTCAGAGTGTTTGGTATTCCATTTAATCGCTGGACAGTTCCTAGCGCTATAGTAGGCGGAGCTATTTTAGTGGGTTCGTTAACTTTATTGATTAACTATACCCATCCTTATTCAGACTCGAGTAAACAATATTTTGTAACGACACCGATTGTCCCTGTCGTCCAAGGAACTGTGCTCTCAGTTGATATAACAGCAAATACTCACATTAATAAGGGTGATATATTATTCAGAATTGATCCGTTACCTTATCAAAATAAAGTGGCGCAATTAACCGCGAAAATCGTGATTGCAAAGCAACAATATTTAAGTGCACGAGAACTAAGTAAAGAAGAACTAAGTAAACCAGAGTTAAGTGAGCAAAAGTCAAAAACTGAAAATGTAGACAATCAAGAAGATATTGATATCACTAAAGCAACAATTGATGGTTTAAATGCGCAATTAAATGAGGCAACCTATAATTTAAGAAATACAATTGTCCGAGCGCATAGTGATGGTTATGTTACTCAAATATCGGTATTCCCTGGTCTGCGTGTTGTTCCCATACCACTAAAGCCCGCGATGCTTTTTATCCAAGAAAGCTCATTTAAGTATGTTAGTTGGTATCCTCAAAATAAGATTTTACAAATCAAAGCGGGTTATCGCGCTGAGTTAGTATTTGATGCCTTACCTGGTAAAGTATTTGCCGCTGAAGTTACTAAGGTCTTACCGAATATTGCAGATGGGGAAATGAAAGCCAATGCCTCTTTACTTGACCTGACTTCACCTCATGTGGGCAAAGTCCCTGTTGTATTTGAGATTAAAGACCTTAATTTTGAACAATACCGTGATCTATTACCGCTAGGTGCATATGGACAAAGTGCTGTGTATTCAGAGGAATTCGAGGAACTGACGATCATCCGTAAAGTGCTATTACGTATGTCATCATGGGCATCTTATGTTTTGCCAATTCACTAATATGTTAGGTTCAAACTTTAAAGCGTGCGATGTAGACAAAAGCTTGATGCATTTAATTCAATTGTTCAGGGTAGTATAAGCGGGGCATTATAAATAGCTAAAGAGGTAAAAATCAAACTAATAAAGATAGGTGGTGAAAACAGAGTCATCGATTCGGTCATCTTGTTATGACTAAAAAAGACTTATTATTGGTACAGAAGGTTTATCTGTACCAATAATTACCCATTAAAATCAATTTAATATGTATTAATTAACCATCAGCGAACATCCCGTCAATCATTAATTCTAGAAGTTATAGCACTTTCCAGGTCATTGTTTCATTCGCTTTAATAGGCACAACTACATCATTACCAAAATGCAGTGTTGCAGGCACATCCCACGATAATTTCTCTAATGTAACCGTATCTGTATTACGTGGTAATTGGTAAAAATCAGGACCATTAAAGCTTGCAAAGCCCTCTAATTTGTCTAAAGCATTTTCAGCTTCAAACACTTCAGCGTATAACTCTAAAGCTGCAAATGCAGTATACGAACCCGCACAGCCACATGCTGATTCTTTAGCGCCAATGCTATGAGGTGCAGAATCAGTCCCTAAGAAAAACTTCTTGCTACCACTGGTTGCGGCTTTAACAAGAGCTGCTTGGTGTGTATTACGTTTTAGGATAGGTAGGCAATAAAAATGCGGCTTAATGCCGCCCACTAACATATGATTGCGGTTAAACATTAAATGATGTGCAGTGATGGTGGCTGCTACATTGTCACTTGCTTGGTTAACAAACTCCACGGCATTTGCCGTCGTAATATGTTCAAGCACTATTTTAAGGTTTGGATACGTTGCCACTATAGGGGCAAGTACTTCTTTCAAAAATACTTCTTCACGGTCAAAAATATCAACATCGTGTGCAGTTACTTCACCATGCACCAATAATGGCATGTTGACGTCTTGCATTGCTTGTAACGCAGCTTTGATATTATTGACATCCGTTACCCCTGAATCTGAGTTAGTGGTTGCGCCGGCCGGATAAAGTTTAGCAGCATACACATGGCCCGATGCTTTGGCTTTTTTTATCTCTTCAGCACTGGTGTTGTCAGTTAAGTAAATTACCATTAACGGCGTGAACGTGGCTTGTGGTTGCTCTGCTAAAATACGTTCACGGTATGCTAAAGCACTTTCGGTTGTCATCACGGGGGGCACTAAATTAGGCATAACAATCGCGCGGCCCATGTAACGACTAGTATCACGAACGGTATCTTTTAATACATCTCCATCGCGTAAATGTACATGCCAATCGTCTGGTCGAGTAATGGTTAATTTGCTGCTCATAAAATGCTCCGCATAATAGGGGGAAGAAAGTGTGGGGATGATTTTAGAAGTATAAAAAGGTGAAGTAAAGGTCTAGTTAAGTCGTTATCATTAATCACCTTGATTACATTATGCTTTTAGTAAAATAGAGTATCGAGTGTCATCTTGATAAAAGCTAAAACTCGATACTCAACGAACGTATACACAATGGTTACAAACAACGTTTGCAGATAATAGTTACTGATTACTGATAGCGATAGTACCTAGTGTTCACAATCAAGCTGTATAATGTTGTCTTATAGCCTGCGCAATATTCGCTTTAATACTGGCATCAACATGCACACTTTTTTGTGGTGGTAATAGGTCCACCAAAGATTGTACTAAAGGCTGTTTTTCTAATGGGGAGTGAGCTACCCAACTCGCTAACAAATCGCGATTAATGTAAGCAGGTAAAGAGCCTAATGTACCGACATCATTTTGACTATGAATTAATAGACCTGCAGTCGTGCCTTTATCCAAGGTCAGTACTTGGTAAAAATAAAGTGTGTGATAATCTAATTGTTGCTGTAATTCTTGATCAGAAGGGGGCGGTAAGCGACTAAATTTATCGTTTAAGATAGCGATATAACAGTCGATAGCTTGAGTAGCAAAATCAATCCCGAAGTGTTTAGGAGTGTGCTCATTCCCGGTAAATCCTTCTAAATAAAAATGGCTGACTCCGCGGTGTTTATTCAATGCGGGAATGAAAAAATATGTTTCGCCTTGCGCAATGCCACTCTCAAAATGCTCGCCACTGGCTTGTTGTAACATATTGTTAAAGAGTAAATTATCCGAAGGGTCTACAATGGCTGGGTTCAAGTCCGCCATTAAACGCCAGTATTGATGGCCATTTTTAAGTTCAGTCCAACTCACGTGAATATGAATCGAAGGAGCAAGTGGGTGTTGAGGATGAATAATGGTAGATAACGCCGTTGCCGATAAAAAAGCTTTATCAGGTTTGTCCTCATATTGTACTTGCGATACGTTAACAGAAGCGCGATTAAAGACCATATTAGTGGTTGCTTCGAAGCGCTGGCCTCCACCATGATTGCCATTATCTCGCAACCATTCAACACTTTTAAATTCAGTGCCAGTAGAAAGCTTTTGTAGTTTTTGTACAAAATATTGTTGAACTTGACTGAGTTCTGTTAAAGCAAACTGAGCTTTCTCTGAAGAGGCCAATACGCGCATAAAAATTCCTGTATTAATATAAGTGGTCAGTTCAATTGCTGTTTAATGATAACAATTAAGAGTGCATAAGGGGCAAGGTAATGGTTACGGTGACGCCCGTCAAGTCGCTATTGTTTTCGATGGTTAACGTAGCTTGATGGTATTCACAAATCATTTTGGCAATATAAAGACCTAAGCCAAGGTGCGTGTCATGCTGTTGAGAAGCAGGGCGTACAGATACCATTGATTGAAATAGATCCTGATTATTATCGGAACTTAACAATGTCCCTTGATTAGTAATACTTAGACTGATGTGATCCGTTTGCTGTGGACTGCCTAACGCTTTATTACTCGCCGTTTTACTACCAACGTACGATAAATTACTAGGCAACTTTACTAAGTTGATCACAATCGCCTGTTTAGAGATAGAGAATTCAACCGCATTATTAATGATTTTGTCTAGCATTTGCACTAAAAAATCAGGATCTGCATTAATCATGGCTGTTTCCTCACCAAGATACTTTTCAAATGTGGATTGTGGATACACCATTTCATATCCCTGTAAACAACTGTCCAATAATGTGCGCAGGTCTATGGGTTGTTTTTCCGCCTGTTGTAAGCTTTGTTCAATACGACTGGCTTCACTCATACTCGTCAGTATTTTACTGAGCCGTTGAATACCCTGTTGCGAGCGTGTGATGTATTTTTGTTGTTGAGCGTCGCAGGGTAATAAAGATAAGTTTTCTAATGAAGAGCGCACCACGGCAACTGGGGTTCTTAACTCATGAGACAACCGAGAAGATAGCTGTTCAACATAGTGATGATATTGACCCAAGCGTTGTACCATATCAGCCATGCTACGTGATAGGTCACCAATTTCATCGCTGTGTTTACTGGCACTAAATGTATCTTTTAAACGTCCGTTGTTATCCAGTATTTGTTCACTTTGGTCACGTAAAGCGCGAACACGGTTGATCACAGTAGAAAGGAATAAAAATAGCAGTACACCAGCAACAAAAATGACACCTAATAATACACTGAACATTTTTTGTAAGGCTTGGTTACGTAATGTAATGATGCCATTATTCGTTTCTTCTGCTATCACCACTCCCACTACTTTATCATGAACAAATATAGGGTGTGTTGCACTGAGAATAGACACTTTTTTGTCACTACTTAAGCGCCATTGAGTCGCCGCTTTTCCGTCTAGTGATTGTTTGACGAGGTTATTATTAAGTTGTGTGGTGTGTTGGTTTTTATCTATAAAGTGATTCTCTGGTTGTTCTAATAACAGTGCATAGAGTGGAGATAATAATCTTGCTTCAATCTTTGTCCAAAAGCTTGTGTCTTGATCATTAGTCGCTTCTGCAGGCCAAATTCCTGTTGCTTGATGAATATCTCCAGCTTGTGCGATAACCCGTTGGTGTCTATCAACCACCCACAGCCTTGCTCGTGTATGACGCATTGCTAAGAGTATTTGTTCTATCTCGGGAGAAGGGATCAATACACTACCGAGCTTATTAATATCAAGCAAATTGGAAGTGCTGATTACATTATCTACTCGCTTTGAATCAAGTGTTGAGGCCGTGTTGAGTTGAAAGCCAAGCTTATCGCCTAATAATGTAAGTGGCATGCGTAACTCAATATTATACCCCTGTTTCGTAGACTGCCAGATACCTTGAATTGACTTTTCTCGGGTAAGGTTTGTTGCATAAATACTATGTTGCGGATACCGGTAAGCATTAAACCAGCCGTCATTAGCGACCGAAATAATATAACGTTGTAACTCGCCTTCAGGTGAACTCATGGCAATAATTAAGTGGTCATTGTCGGTGACTTGAGTTGAATTTTTTGCTCGTGTAATTGGGTGTTGGTTAGAGACTTCAAAATGTGCGTATAAGAAACCATCTCGCTTACCCAGTAATTGATTAAAATGCACATTGTTGGTGTTGGTGTTGGTGTTGGTCTTGGTGTAGATGTCGGTGTTTGCTGTTTGCCCTTCAAGCGGATCATTTTGATAGCTATTCTTAAAGCCTCGATTTACTCCCCAATCTTCATTATTAGCATCTAAGCGAATCGATTGTGCTAGGTTATGAATGTATAAATCTTGGCCTTTAGTGACATTAGGCAAAAAACTTGCGTGCTCATTAAATAAACTCGGCCTTTCATGTAAAGCAGTGGCAATCGCGCTGCTGGTTCCGAGTAAGGTTTGTTGTTGTCCTTCTCGTAAAAAATTCTCCATTTCAACGACAAACTGATAGGCAAATAATGGTAACAGTAATAATAAACTACTGAGTGCTAATACCTTGCCACGTAACCCCCACCTTAATTGCATAATGAGGATTGCGCTGTATGTTGTGATGCTGTTTCAGTGCTAACATCCCAACGATAACCCATGCCATAAATCGCGGTTATCTCGTCAAACAACGGGTCTATCTGCATGAATTTTTTACGGATCCTCTTAATATGAGACGTAATAGTATTGTCATCAACCACCATATTGGCATCGCTCATTAATTGCTGACGACTCTTGACCACACCTGATTTATGGGCGAGTGCATGAATGATCCAAAATTCAGTGATCGTGACCTCTAAATTGCTGTCCTGCCAACTAATCTGCATTTTGTCATTATCGATGGTTAGTGCACCGCGCTGTATAATATTGTGTTGTGATTGTGCATTGCTCTCACTTAATCCGATACGTCTGAATAAAGCGCTAATACGCACCATTAAATGCTCTAAACCAATTTCTTTACTTAAATAATCATCGGCCCCTAACCGTAATCCGGAAATGCTATCAAAATCATTATCACGGGCAGTCAAAAAGATAATAGGTAAACTCGCCGATAACTGTCTTAGTTGCTGACATAACAAAAAACCACCATCGTACTCATGACCTAAACCTACATCTATCACCGCTAAATCTGGCAAACGATTATTGAAGGCTTGCATCGCTTCTTCTCTACCTGAATAACCCTCTACTTGATAACCGTAGCGTTGCATCAGGTCCATATAGTTTTCACGAATAGCATGGTCATCTTCAATTATTGCAATACGTTTCATATTGAGTGTTATTCCTTTATTGCTGGTGGAAGGTTAAGTATACAAAAATCTGATAGATAGGTTTGGCTAAATTAAGCTTTGCCACTTTTTGGACACAATTGATCAGTAGTTCGCCATTTTTTGCCCCTAATCTTGCCATTTAAGTTTGTTTTAATACTGACATCTAAACAGCAACCTTAGTTGCAATATTTAATGTTAAAGGAGTCTAGGCATGTCAAAACAAACATCAACGTCATTATCACACCTTAAAAAATCATTGTTAGGTGTGGCTGTACTTTCTGCTGTCACGGGAGGCCTAGTTTTGTTGGAAGAATATAGAAGCAATAAACAGGCGTCAGCTTATTCTACTTATTTGAGCAGCTATAAAGTACCAGCCCATAATAACGATCAAGGATCGCAACAAGTGATCTTTTTTAAACGAGCAATAGATAATAGTTTATTAACCACCGATGCCAATGAGCTGGCTGCTATCGCCGAACAAAATTTGCTAGAAGATGCATATTCAGCAGGCCAACATAACACTGCAGAACGCGGTGAAGGTCATGGGGCAGATAATATGACAGTGAAAGTGAACAACAATTTTAAAACACATAATCAATCAAAAGATCAGCGACTAGCTAAATCAGAATTAAGTCCTACAACCATGGTTATTGAACCGACGTCAATAGAGGTTGAGCAGCAAGAAACTACTAACGTTTTATTTGCTTTGTCATCATCGAAGATTGCGCCTGAATTTAAATTAGCCTTATTAGATACAGCGGACTTGATAAAGCAACAGCCTAAATTGAAAAAGTGGCAGGTTATAGGCCATACGGATAAGTCTGGAAGGGCATCTTATAATTTAAGTCTCGCACACAAAAGAGCTGAAAATGTGGCTAACTATTTGATTGAGCATGGGGTCGCACAGCAACAGCTTGTTTTGGTGACATTAGGTGAATACGAAGCCATGAAGTTAACGGCAAGCACTTATAATAAAGGCTTGAGAAAAGTACAAGTCAGTCCCTATACACCCGGTGTAGATAAATTAGCAGTTCGCGTTAAAAGACAAACAGATAAAGCAGAACAACGCTTAGCATCGATAAAATTAGCCATGATTAAAAAAGCACAGGCGAAAGCATCTCAACAAGGCACTATTGATGAAACTGAAGCGATAGCTTTTGCTGTTAATCATGGGAACACTCAAGTAACTACTCATTCTCAAGTGACTATTCCTTCTCAATTAAAGCAGAGTAGCGAAGTAGTGCAGGTAAATACTGAATTAGTATTAAATGATTTTGAGTCATTTAACAATAATGATAACGAACAGCATAATATTAACCTCAAAGAAAACAAAGAAAGTCACATTGCAGCAGAAAATGAAGCACTTAATATGCGAAGAAAGACCTCTCAACAAGCTTCATTTAATGACGTCACGATACCTTCACAAAGAGAGATAAAAAGTGTCACAAAAGATCAGCAAAATACACAAATAAAGGCCATTGAAGAACCGTTAATTACTATGTTGAGCTATCAATTATAAGGGGGATACCATGTATCAATCAGATTCAAAAATAAACACACTCAGCGGATTGCTAAAAAAACATGAATTAATCAACGCGGCAGTTATTTCAAGTGCCAGTTTGTTTTTTTTAATTTATTTTGTGATGTAGGGTGAATATATATTTGATGACTTAGATTTAATAACAAATAGTTTTTAATTTAAGTCATTGTTTGTGAATGTTATTTTTAGATTAAATGAAAGGTGTTTATAATAAAAACTTACTAGGATTATTGCCTGTCATTGAGAAATAGTGAGTATAAACCATAAAAATAGCGTCTTAATTTTCCCAGTTGGCCCCATTAAAAGCAGAGGTTATTTAATTATTTTGTTAGTTGGCCCTACCCAAGGCTATTTAATTATAGTTAATTAAGAAGCACGTTTTAGCAATCAGGTGCTGATCAACAAATGGGGAATTAATGCTTAAGAAAATATTGGTTTTTACCGATTTAGATGGAACATTATTAGATCATTACACCTATCAAACTGACGCAGCGACAGAAATGATAGCAACGTTGAAGTTAAACGCGATAGACATCATCCCTAATAGTAGCAAAACGCTACCTGAAATATCCTTAATACGGGAACAGTTAGATTTATACTCTCCTTTTATCATTGAAAATGGTGCGGCTGTTTTTATCCCTATTAACTATTTTAAACAACAACCTGCCGAGACAATCGTGCAAGGTAAATACTGGGTAAAATCTTTTTGTCAAGAAAAATCATATTGGCTACAACTGTTGAATAGTGAAGCAAGTTCATTCCAACACCTGTTTCGAGGTTTCTCTGAAATGAGCAATCAGCAACTTGCTGAATTGACAGGGCTAAGTATTGAAAATGCAAAAATGGCTAAACAGCGTCAATATGGAGAGCCTCTAAATTGGTTAGGAGATGAGCAACAACAAGCAGAATTCAGCAAACTTATGAGTCGTTTAGGGGCCAACGTATTAGAAGGTGGCCGTTTTCTACATATCAGCGGGCATTGCGATAAAGGCAAAGCACAGCAATGGTTAACCGCACAATATTCACAGCAACAAGTTGCTCAAACAGCTACACATTTGACTAGACATTCAACAGAGCCTTCAAACACCGCATCCTCATTATTTCCATTGCAACAGGCTTTATTACAAAGCAATGAATCGAAGAAGCAAGTTATCAGCATTGCAATGGGCGATGGCAAAAATGATATTGCGATGCTAGAGCAAGCGACTATTGCTGTGCAGGTTCGCTCACCTGTGCATGATTTCCCCGCTTTATCGCGTACTGAACATGTTTATCAAAGTCATTTATATGGTCCTGCAGGTTGGACAGAATGTTTAAATAAGATTTTATCATCGACACAAATTTTTTAAATTAAGGAACTGAATTATGGCTGATTTTTATCAAAATGGCATTGTCACCACAATGCATAATTTAAGACAGCGTAGTAATCAAGATCTTGAAGCTGAGCTACAAACCTTTTCTTCAACACGCCCGATGGGGTTAATCTTACCTTCACTTTTCTCTGAATTAGAAGGCGAGGCATTTCCTGATATTGTGGATCACCTTTGCGAGGTCCCTTACTTATCTGAAATCGTCGTCGGTTTAGACCGCGCAAGTGAAGAACAATACCGCCATGCACTCAAATTCTTTAAAAAACTGCCTCAACATCACCGCGTATTATGGAATGAAGGACCAAGGCTAAAAGCGCTAGATGCTAAATTGCAAGCACTGGGGGTCGCACCTAAGGAGTTAGGTAAAGGACGTAATGTTTGGTATTGCATGGGTTATACCTTGGCTTCTGGTAAAGCTGAATCGGTTGCATTACATGACTGTGACATTGTTACCTATGACCGTTCATTATTAGCAAGGTTAATTTACCCCGTCGCTAATCCTGGTTTTAATTACGAATTCTGTAAAGGTTTTTATTCGCGAGTAGCAGACGGTAAAATTAATGGGCGCGTGTCTCGTTTACTGGTTACGCCCTTGGTGAAAGCATTGAAGAAAACCATTGGTCATAATGAATACTTGGAATTTATTGATAGCTTTCTCTATCCATTAGCGGGTGAATTTTCTTTCCGAAAAGATGTCTTAAGCGATTTACGTATTCCAAGTGATTGGGGATTAGAGATAGGTGTATTATCAGAAATGCATCGTAACTACGCAAGCAATCGTACTTGTCAGGTGGATATTTCAGATGCCTATGACCATAAGCATCAAGATCTTTCTTTAGAAAGCGTCGAAGGCGGTTTATCAAAAATGTCCATTGATATCAGCAAAGCATTCATCCGTAAATTAGCGACACAGGGCGAAACATTCAGCCCTGAAAGTATTCGTACGCTTAAAGCAACGTATTACCGCATTGCATTGGATTATTTAGAAATGTATCGCGGTGATGCAATGATGAATGGTTTAAGTTTGGATATTCACAATGAAGAAAAAGCAATCGAAATGTTTGCTGAAAACGTGATGACCGCAGGTCAAATATTTTTAGATAAACCAATGGATACGCCTTTTATTCCCTCTTGGAGTCGAGTGATCAGCGCTATGCCCGATGTATTAGAGCAATTAAAAGAAGCGGTAGAATTAGATCACCAAGAGTTTAGTGAATAGATAAATAGGAATTATTGCAGATATTGTGTGTTTATTTCGAAGTACTGCAAAATAAACACTATTTTCAAGGTAAACATTGGGGCGCGTGCACAAGGAGAAATGAATGGATGAATTAAACGACATGGAAGAAACGTTAATCATTTTAAAAAATAAATTAGTGCAGCAACTTAACATTATTTATAAAGAAGTTGACCTGAACATCAGTTGTGAAGAACTAAGCGAACAATTAATTAAATTAATGCGTTTAGATGAAGCTTGCTCAACGCCCGTTGCTTATCAAAGCCATTGGTCACAACAAGATGTTGTAATGATCACCTATGGAGACTCATTATTAAAAGCAGATGAAAAACCATTAGTGACACTAAAACACTTTATGGATAAATATTTAGGTGGCAGTGTTAATAGCGTTCATATTTTGCCATTCTTTCCCTATAGCTCGGACGACGGATTTTCTGTTATTGATTATTCCAGTGTCAATGAGTCCTTAGGCGACTGGAATGATATACAAGCAATAGCAAAAGATCGCCGTTTGATGTCTGACCTAGTAATTAATCATTGTTCCAGCAGAAGCGCATGGTTTGATAATTTCATTAAAGGGGAGGGGATAGGCCATGACTTTTTCTATACGGCATCCCCTGAGGATGACTTATCAGAGGTGGTGAGACCACGTACTTCCGATTTATTAAGAGAAACTGAAACGGGTAAAGGCACACAGCATGTATGGTGTACTTTTAGTCACGATCAAGTCGATTTCGATTTTAGAAATCCAGAAGTGTTAAAAAGCTTTGTCGACATTATCCGTTTATATCTTGATAGAGGCGTTAAAATTTTTAGGTTTGATGCCGTCGCATTTTTATGGAAAAAATTGAACAGTAGCTCAATCAATTTACCTGAAACTCATGAAGTCATCCGTTTATTAAGAACATTATTAGAGCATACAGAAAGCGACGCCGTTATTATTACTGAAACTAATATACCTAATACTCAAAACCTGACTTATTTTGGTAATGCCAATGAAGCACACGCTATCTACAACTTTTCATTACCGCCTTTACTGATAAATAGCTTAGTCACCGGTAACTGTTTATACCTAAAACGCTGGTTGATGAGTATGCCGCCATCTCAAAATGGTACCGCTTATTTTAATTTCATTGCATCTCATGATGGTATTGGTCTACGTCCAGCTGAAGGCTTGCTAAACGACTATGAGCTCACTACCTTAGTGGAAACCATGCAATCATTTGGTGGTAAAGTCTCATGGCGTAGCACAGCGTTAGGGCAGCAAAAAGCCTATGAAATTAATATCGCATTATTCGATGCATTACAAGGTACAACCAAAGGAGCTGATAGCTTCGGTTTACAGCGATTTATTTGTGCACACGCTGTCATGTTCGCACTAGAAGGTATTCCTGGCGTTTACATCCACAGTTTACTGGGCACACAGAATGATTATGAAAAAGTCGCTAATACTCAGCAAAATCGCTCTATTAATCGTCATCGTTGGGACTATCAGGAGCTTGAAGAGAATCTAGGGGATAAAAGCGATCATCATGCGATTGTATTAGCATCATTGAAAGAGTTATTGGATATTCGCATTAAGCAACCTGCATTTCACCCTAATGCAACCCAGTTCACTCTGCATTTAGGGTTGCAACTATTTGGATTTTGGAGACAAAGCCTAGATAGAAAACAGAGTATTTTTTGTATTAACAATATTACTGACCACGACATGGAATTATCAATTCAAGAATTAAATTTGATTATGACTGATAATTGGTTTGAACTGATTTCAGGAGAACCGCTGGATATGCAACAAGAAGTGATAGTGCTAAGCCCCTATCAAACCGTTTGGATAACTAATAACGATTATAAGTAATGAGCAGTTATGAATAGTCGCTATCAATAAATATGATTAGTAACTGATTGAATTTTGGTTAAATAATGTGAGGCATCGTATAAAAAAGAGTCCCTTTCACTATTGCTTTGAAAGGGGCTCTTTTTAGTGGTTTCGTTAAAGTAGCTTGCCTTAATCTATTTCATTAGAAGGTGTGTTGAGTATGTTCAATTCAACGGGAGAGGTTGATTGTGCCATTAACTGCGCCTGAATTTCGACTAATTTGGCTTGTATGATAGTTAGATTTTTGCCGCCTAATCTCAGTAATAGTTTTTGTGCATGATTTAACGCCTCTAATGTTGGATTATTATACAAATACATTACAGAAGGAGACTTTAATGAGATTGGGCCATTAATAACGGGAACACTTAACGCCATTTCTATTGCATCATTTAACACCTCATCAAAGTCTACACCTGGAAGCGAAATCTCTGCATAGGTTTGGTCGATAAGTGGTTTCAGCATATAGTACGTTGCCACAATTTTTTCGCTGTCGATTGAGTCTATAAATTTTGTGTAGTTATTATAACGATGGTAATTCAGTACAGATACATAGGTTTTACCGTTACTGTCTTTTTTACGAAATGGTATATCAGTTGCCAGCAATGGACTAAAGCTAGCAAGAAACTCACCACGGCTAAAATTATCAATAAAAACCACCGTGCTGCGCAACAGATCTTGCTCTAATAAATTATCAACAATTAATGTCTGTTCACTAAACTCTTCAATCGCTTCTAATACCAAAGGGTCTGACTCATCGATCAAAGGTAAATTAGAATCAATAACTATTTCAGTAGGTTGTGCCGCTGATATTGGTAATACACCTAAAGCCGAAGCCACTAACAAATCTTCCTCTTTTTGAGGTATTTCAACCTGTTCAAGGTCGGGCACTTCTTTAATAACAACCGTTTCTTTTTCGGGTTGGGCCATTGCTTCCTGTCGCTGTGTTTGTTTTAACGCAGCTAATTTCTCCATTTTATCGTTGAAATAAGAGGTCAGTCCTAAACGTTGAATTAATTGCGGTGCAGTATCAGGATAAGCGAAAAAATAGGTGCTAGTGCCAAACATCGTGAGACAAGTTAATATAAGCACAATATTAAGCCATGAATAAGCTTTCTCTTTTTTTGAATCGGGGTAAGCCATGCTTAGTGCACTCCGTTAATAATAGGTAGGCTGAAGTTATAACAATTAAACAATATTGTACCAAGTTGGATTAAAATGATATTTAATTCATGAACATATTTTATATAGCTTACCAAATCAACTTACATTAAGTTTAAAAAAATCACGTTACAAACCATTAAATGCTAAAAATGATACTAAGAACGAATTAATTGTAGACAATGCGTTTAATAATCAAGCAAGCAGAAAAATATATGCAAATAAAGTTTGACGATCACAAACCAACTCAGTAATATCTCGCCTCGTTGACAGGCATTAAGTTCTTACAAAGATTAGTTGCTTCAACAGTTCAGCTAGCGAGGTGTGATAACATATACATCCTTAATAATAAGCAGAACGGTGAGTGTTGTTTTACAACATATAACCAGTGCAATTAAATGCGCAAATGAATGCTCGGTGATTAGCGCAGTTTGATAGTGCATCTCCAGTGTTTTGTAAAAGAGTTGGACCAGAGGGTTTGACGCATAATAACAAAACACAAATAAAAATACTCGGTGATTAGCGCAGCTTGGTAGCGCATCTGGTTTGGGACCAGAGGGTCAGAGGTTCGAATCCTCTATCACCGACCACATTTTGAAAACAATGAGAAATCGTTGTAAGATATAAGTCCAGCTTTTGCGCCCTTAGCTCAGCCGGATAGAGCAACGGCCTTCTAAGCCGTAGGCCACAGGTTCGAATCCTGTAGGGCGTACCATTTTTAAAAAAGTTTAGTGGCGGATGTAGCTCAGTTGGTAGAGCCCCGGATTGTGATTCCGGTTGTCGCGGGTTCAAACCCCGTCATTCGCCCCATTTTTTAAATCTTAAGTTTGAAAATGTTTAAATCGTTGCGGAATTGGCGGAATTGGTAGACGCGCTAGATTTAGGTTCTAGTATCGTAAGATGTGAGAGTTCAAGTCTCTCATTCCGCACCATTTAAAC
>NZ_KI519492.1:15424-21286 GCF_000482725.1 Psychromonas arctica DSM 14288 | reverse complement strand
GTTGTATTTGAACTATTATTTTTTGGGGACTTTTCTCTATTAGGGTCACTTGATGGTGGCTTACTACTATTACGACTGTTGAGGCCGAGACGCTGACAAAGCAAATTAACGATAAGCAGTAATAAATCTAACGTTGTGCGCATAGAAGGCGATAATGTTTTATCGGCTTCTATCTGTTGTTTTATCTTTTCGACATTACTCTCAATATCGAGACCACTTACTTTCATTTTGCCTCATCATAGGAATAGGAAGAAAGTAGTTAGAGTAACGACTAAAAAGGATCAATCAAGTTGATCCTTTTTGATCTTCTATAAACTATCAAAAATGTGAATTAGGTGCTGAGTAGTTACGTTATTTATTGGTTGGATAAGGAAGCGACTCGGTGTGCCTTTTCTTTGCTCTTGTAGGTATAGGTTTGTAGATCTCGGACAGCCATAAACTTTTATCATCCTAATAGAAAACAGGGCTAGCAATGCCTTAGTTGCCTAGACTTACCGAACCATCATAAACGATAAGGAATCGTTTTAATTTGATGATAAGAGTTCATACCAGTTCAACCTTATTATTAACGGCTTCATTTTTATGTGACTTAAAAGCGATAGTTTGTTTTTTAAAAAAGAGATTTTGCTAGAACACTTGAATAACTCATATTTTGCCTATATGGTGGATTTTTAGTCATTTATAAGTTATTGCCTTGATTGTAGTTATTAATTTATGTTGCTTATTCGTTTTAAACACCCTTTAAGGCACTAACAAAAAATCCACCTATATTGATGATCAGTTCAATCAACTACAAAGTTCAATCAACTAAAAAATTCAATACTAGATTTAACAACAATCATTTCAATGAGTACTTAGTAACAATACAAGGAATCAGTAATGCGACTAACCCAGATTAGTAGTAAATTATTTATCTTAATTGGAATATTTACACTTAGTGCTTGTGCAACTCGAGAGCAAGTAGCATTAGACGATGCCTTGTTAACTCAATATGCATCCACTGGCAGCTTACCCATAAAAGCCGCCACGGTGATCACTGATAATGATCAGGCCTTTGCCAGCAAGTTGGCCTTAATAAATCAAGCTAATACCCACATTGATCTTGCCTATTATATTTTTTCTGACGACCACACATCTTCTGTATTAGCACAAGCTCTGATAAACGCAGCAAAACGAGGCGTAAAAGTCAGGTTATTATTAGATTACCTCAGCACCTACAAGGATTTAGACCACCTCAGTTATTTGCAACAAGCAGGAGGCAGTAACATTCAAGTTAGGCTTTATGGAAGACCGAGCCAAAATATCGTTAAAGATGCAGTCTATTTAACTTTAGGCTGTGGTCAATCAAGTAAAGCAGACGCTGCTTGTAATCAAGACAAGTATGCTGAAATTGAACAACTCTTTGATAATGAAAAAATCAATAATCGCTTAGCTTCAGACATTGGTATTTCTAATTTATCGACTCCTATGTCAGCTATTTTCTTGTCTGGCTTATATGCCAAAAACCCCGAGTTAATGGCTTTTTCTCTTGAACATGGCCAATCAATAGATGTAGCTGCATTATCCGCTTCAACGAACGCTGACAGTGCGGATACCCAAGCTCAGTTAAAAAAATTAGGTAAATTATATTATCAAGCTAATTACCAAGGTGGTTTAGCCTCGTTAACAGCGAAAATAAAATTAGCGACAGCGACATTAGTATTAGGCGATCAAATCAACCCAGTATTAAATTCCGTTAATAGCTTTTTACCGACCAATCGAGAAAATAACTCAATTGCCCGCAGAGATTGGGATTATCTCACTGAATTTTTACATCATAAATTACTCTTAGTTGATCAACAGACCATGCAATTAGGCGGTCGAAATGTTGAAAACTCTTATCATATGAACCCGAGTCCCTTATCCAGTAAATATATTTTTATGGATACCGATGTGCGATTAGAATTTAATGCCCCAGAACCACAAGTGACCTCTACTTTTGACCGCCTCTGGCACTTTACTACTATGGTGGCCTCGCTTGATGAAATCCGCGAGCATGCCCCCAATGATTTTTTAATGAATTTGGATATTTACAAACAATCACAGGAATTTTGCACTAACCAAAGTACCAACAATCCAACTTGTGTTGACCAATATTATCAACAACACTTTGTTAGTTTGGATCAGCGCTTAATAAAAGTTGAGCAATCCATGACTGAAATGATTGAGAGTTATAACAACAACTATGCTCCACGTACCCAGGGAATAAGCCAATCTTTTGCTTTAGATGCCTCAGCTCAAGTTTACTACTTAGAGAACCTTCCTTTCTTTGAAAGTAAAAGAGGTTATGGGTCTATTGACGGTAAAGAAGCTGATTATGGAAAAGCGATTCATGCAACTTGGCTAGCATCCTTGAAGAAAACCTGTGAACAGGCAACTGTAAATAACCCACAGCAAGTTATCATCCATAACGCTTACTTCTTTATGCCCGGCAATCTACTCGCCGCGCTAGGCGCTATGGTTGACGGTAGTTGGGACTGTACACATGTGAGTTTGCAAATCATCACCAACTCTATTGAAACCACGGATCTAAATGTGGTGAATCTACTCGCAATGTGGCAAATGAAAGCATTTGAAGACTATAGAGCGCAACTAACGTCAACAACATCAGCAACGTTTAACTACAGTGAATATCAACAAGCGAATGAGAACGAAACCAGCACCTTGTCTTTACATTCAAAAGTCATGCTGTTTGGTGATGATTTATTTATTGGTTCAGCAAACGCTGACGTTCGTAGTTATATGCTGGACACCAATAATGGATTAATGATCATGAATGCACCCCATTTTGTAAGCCAGTATAAACAATGGCTAGCGGCTGAAATTGATACGAGACCAAAGATCGCAGAAAGGACTCAACAAATAGGCATATCCCAACAAAAGCTTAAAGTTAAAATGAATCATGTAATGGATTTGTTATTAGCTAAATACGACAAAAATAATCGAATTGATCATCAGCAAGCTGAAGATTTTAAAGAAAAAGTTCAAGGGATTACTCAGCGTATTTATAATTTATCAACCAAGATTTTAAATGGGGATAACAAAGCCCAAGACGAGTTTAATCGTTTGTTTAAAACCATTTAACACTCTAATGCGGTTGATTGCATCGTCAGCTCGCGTTTACGTTTTAATTACCTTTTTGTTTTTATAAGAGAGAAATAAAAGCGTGTGAAATACAGCTATTTCACACACTTTTAAAAAATTATATTTAACCTATTTATATTTGACGGATAGTTTTGGCCACTTTACCAATACTCAAACCTTGAATTAAAATAGAAAACACTACAACCGCATAAGTTAGAGCCAAAAGAATATCGCGTTCGCTCCCATCGGGTAATTGCAATACCAGTGCAACCGAAATACCACCACGCAAGCCACCCCAGGTTAGCACTTTCCACGCACCGGATGGCAACTCTAATTGCTTATTAAATGCAGTCGTTGTTATACCCACAACGGTTAAACGTGCGAGTAATGCTATTAAAATTGTTAAGCCACCAGCCACAAACAAATTACTCGAAAATGTAATCATGACGACTTCAAGCCCTATCAGTACAAATAAAATAGCATTTAAAATCTCGTCAATCAGCTCCCAAAACAAATCAACGTAATGGCGTGTTTTGTCGCTCATAGCCATACTACGACCATGGTTACCGACCATTAGCCCCATCATTACCATTGCAAGTGGGCCCGACAAATGCCAATGGCTTGCAAGTGCATAACCACCAATAACGCCCGCTAAAGTAAGTAGCACTTCTTCTTGGTAACTATTAATACTTTTGAGTAAGTAATATAAAATACCACCTAACACCAAACCAAAAACAATACCGCCACCGGCTTCAACCGCGAGCGTGTGCGCTACATAGTAGGTTGTAGGAATATCACCACTGGATAAAACCCCCAGTAAAAGCACAAAAATAACCACGCCAATACCATCGTTAAATAATGATTCTCCCGCAATCACGGTTTCAATACTTTTGGGCGCACCCGCAGATTGCAAAATTCCCATTACCGCAATCGGATCGGTTGGCGAAATTAATGCACCAAATAGTAAACACCAAATAAATGCTAAATCAAAACCAAGCAAAGGAAGTACTAAATAAAGCGCGCCAGCAATAATAACCGTAGATAACAACGTACCAACACAGGCCAAAATGCCTATTGGCAATTTATAACGTCTTAAATCGCTAACATTTACGTGCAGCGCCCCAGCAAAAAGCAGCATAGAAAGCATGCCATCAAGCAAAACTTCAGGGAAATCTAACTGATCGAGTAAGCTCACTTCGTAATCTATAAGACCATCAAACCCTAAAAAGCCCAAAAATATAGCGCCGATAGATAAAAGCATTGAAATAACCATAACGCCAATGGTTGTTGGTAAGCCAATAAAACGATGATTTATATAGGTGAGTAACGCGGTAATTGATAAAAATATCGCACTTATTTCAAGTACGCTTAGGCTGGTTGCTAGTGCCATGGTTTAAATCTCAATATTTATTTAATGATGCCTTGCTCAAAACAAGTAAAGCAGAAGAGTTATTATTTTTTATACGGTTATCTCATATTATATTCGTATAGCGTAAACAAGCATACCCAAAATATTAATACACGGTATTATTATGAATACCAAGTAAATTGATAGCAATGACGAGCACTGACGAAGTAAAACTCAACGCAGCGACAACGGCCACAACATTGAACTTTCCCAAACAATGAATAACTTTCAGCAACAGCAAACAGGATCTTTGCTGTAAGTTCATTTAGCACATAGATGTGCGCATGAACTGGTGCATTAAAAAAGTGATTGATTGGTTGGATTAGAAAGTGATTCGGTGTGCCTTTTTCTTTGCTCTTGTAGGTATGGGGTTCTTTTGGGCATGCAAAAGAAAGTAACACGTCGTTAGGGCGGAATACCAAGTGATAAACAAACTTAAAGTTACGACGAGCGCAGACGAGCCTACTTCTAAAAATATAAGGAAATATGCATTCCCACGCAGAGCATGGGAACGAGTTAAACCTTAATCATTGCGGCTACGTTCATTCCCCCCGTTGAGTTTTTCTGAATCAATGACTACCTTTAGCAAGCTAAGATAGCGAATGATACGACAGTATCGTGTTTTATGAGCAGGCGTTGCTAGCTCAATTCGCCACATGGATGTGGCGTATGAGCGGTGCATTAAGAAGGTAGTCATTTATTCAGATTAAAAAACGATCGGGGCCAATCTCTTTGAGTTCTTTACAGTTATAGGTTCCCGAAGTCGCCGACAGGGCGAAACTTAAGCAAATAACATTCGAAACGAATCGACGAGCACAGACGAATTACAACTCAATGCGGCTACAACTACCCCACCGTTGAGCTTTCCCAAACAATTAAGAACTTTCAGCAACAGCAAACAGGACGTTTGCTGTAAGTTCATTTAGCACATGGATGTGCGTATGAACTGGTGCGTTAAGAAAGTTATTCATTGATTGGATCAGAAAGCGACTCGGTGTGCCCTTTTCTTTGGTTACTTTCTTTTGGGCATGCAAAAGAAAGTAACACGCCGTTAGGGCGGAATATCAAGTGATAAACAAGCTTAATGCCACGACGAGCGCAGACGAGCCAACTCTCAAATAACAAATCAAGGCTCCATAACACTTTCCTACTGGCACAAAAAAAGCAAGCCGAGGCTTGCTCTAAAAAGTTATGCAAAGATTTACTTAACTAAAAGAAAACCTTAAAAAAGATTACTCAGCTGCTGGAGCTGCTTCAACTTTATCTGCTGCTTCTTTCATAGAAAGATGGTCGCTACCTTGGCGACTTATTTTTAAGGCTTAAGCTTCTAG
>NZ_KI519492.1:0-14974 GCF_000482725.1 Psychromonas arctica DSM 14288 | reverse complement strand
TTTTTGAACACGTTCTTCACAGATTTGTGAGATGTGAACTAGACCGTCTTTACCAGGAAGAATGTTAACGAATGCGCCGAAGTCAGCTAGACGTACAACTTTACCGTGGTAGATAGTACCTACTTCAACTTCAGCAGTAAGTGCTTTAATGCGGTTGATTGCATCTTCAGCTTGCTCACCAGATGTTGCAGCAATTTTAACTGTACCGTCATCTTCGATTTCGATAGTTGTGCCTGTTTCTTCACATAGAGAACGGATAACTGCGCCGCCTTTACCAATAACGTCACGGATTTTGTCCGTTGGAATTTTCAGTGTGTGAATACGTGGAGCGAACTGAGAAATGTCATCACGACCTTCAGAGATTGCTTCATCCATAACAGTAAGAATGTGTAAACGTGCTGCTTTTGCTTGGTTTAAAGCAATTTGCATGATTTCACGTGTGATACCTTCGATTTTGATATCCATTTGTAAAGCAGTGATACCACCAGTTGTACCTGCTACTTTAAAGTCCATATCACCAAGATGATCTTCATCACCTAAGATATCAGAAAGAACAACGAACTCTTCGCCTTCTTTAACTAGACCCATCGCGATACCAGCAACAGATGCTTTAAGTGGAACACCAGCATCCATAAGTGCTAGTGATGCGCCACAAACAGAAGCCATTGAAGATGAACCGTTAGATTCAGTAATTTCCGATACAACACGAACTGTGTACGGGAATTCTTCAACCGAAGGCATTACTGCTAATACACCACGTTTAGCTAGACGACCGTGACCAATTTCACGACGTTTAGGAGAACCAACAAAACCCGTTTCGCCTACACAGTATGGAGGGAAGTTGTAATGTAATAAGAAGTGATCTTTCTTCTCACCCATTAGGCTGTCGATGATTTGAGCATCACGTTGTGTACCAAGCGTCGCTGTTACTAATGCTTGTGTTTCACCACGTGTAAATAATGAAGAACCGTGAGTACGTGGTAGAACACCAGTACGAACGTCAAGTGCACGAACACTTTCAGGATCACGACCATCGATACGTGGCTCACCTTTAATGATGCGCGTACGTACAACAGTTTTTTCTAAATCATGTAGGTATTCGCCTACTTGTTTAGCCACTAATGCTTCGTCTTCAGCTAATAATTTTTCTTTAACTTCAGTAGTGATAGCTTTGATTGCGTCGTAACGCTCGCCTTTATCACTGATTTGGTAAGCTTGTTCAAAACGAGCTTGTGCTTCAGTTGCAATCGCAGCATCTAATGCTTCGTTACGAACTGGTGCAGACCAATCCCATTTAGGACGTGCAACTTCTGCAGCGAACTCTTTGATTGCTTCAACAACAACTTGTTGCTGATCGTGGCCGTATACTACAGCGCCTAACATTACGTCTTCGCTTAGGATAGCTGCTTCTGATTCAACCATTAATACTGCGTTGTCAGTACCAGATACTACAAGGTTAAGATCACTTGTTTCTAATTCTGTTTTAGTTGGGTTAAGTAGGTATTGACCTTCTTTGTAACCAACACGAGCACAACCGATAGGACCGTTAAAAGGCATACCAGAGATAGACAGTGCCGCAGATGTTGCGATCATAGCAACGATATCTGGGTTAACTTCTGGGTTGATTGAAACAACAGTTGCAATCACTTGTACTTCGTTTTTGAAACCAGCTGGGAAAAGAGGACGAACTGGACGGTCAATAAGACGTGCAATTAACGTTTCTTCTTCAGATGGGCGGCCTTCACGTTTGAAGAAACCACCTGGGATTTTACCTGCAGCGTATGTTTTTTCTTGGTAGTTAACAGTCAGAGGGAAGAAATCACGCTCTTGATCATCTGCATTTTTACCAACAACAGAAACGAATACACAAGTATCGTCCATGCTACACATTACAGCGGCTGTTGCTTGACGAGCAATTACGCCAGTTTCTAGTGTTACCGTATGTTCGCCATACTGGAAACTTTTTACAATAGGAGTCATTTTTTTTCCTTTAATAGTATTATTTTCATTTTGCTTTTTATCGCGCCGACAGTATACGCCAAGCAACGCTCTTTTAAAATTCTTTAGAGAAATTTTTTGATATTAATAACAATCATCAATTGGAAATGAACTGAGCCTAAATGAATCACTTATTGTAAATGGATGATAAGCTTATTTATTAAGCTAAATCATCAAGTTAAATTATTAATAAGCAATACTGGCTGAGCTTAAGGCTTATAGGTAATATGTTGTTAATACACTCTATTTACAGAATTTATTGTCAGGGATCTCTTATGCAGCCAACTAATACTAAGCAAACTTCTGCTCACCTGCCAATCTTGTATTCTTTACAACATTGCCCCTATGCGATGCGTGCACGAATTGCTATTTTTAAATCTCAGCAGCCGGTTTTAATCAGGGCTATCAAATTAAATAACAAGCCGCCTGAAATGCTAGTACTTAGTACAAAAGGTACCGTTCCAATGTTAGTGACTTACGATGGAGAAAAAACTGAAGTCATCGAAGAGAGCCTTGATATTATGCTGAAGGTATTAACAGCCAATGATCCTACACAATTGTTAACTGCACATCGCTCTGCCTCAAATGACTCAACATTGGACCAAATGCTATCGCTGATTAACTATTATGAAATGGGTTTGATTCCAGCAAATGAAGCCTATAAATGTGCCAAGCGTTATCAGGAAACTAACATCACAGAATGCCGTGAAGTCTGTGAAACTTACTTGCAACAATTAGAGTCACGATTAGCGCAACATCGATTCTTAATGGGTGACTCTGAGAGTTTATTGGATATTGCATTAATACCATTTATTCGTCAGTTCTCGAAAGTAGAACGTCAATGGTACCAACAATCCCCCTACCCAAAACTACGCGCTTGGTTAAATACTTATTTACAAAGTTCGATGTTTACTAAGGTAATGGCAAAGCATGAGTTATGGGTTGAAAATCATCGAGATATTATTTTTGGTGATGTGAAAATCAATCATAATAAATAGCGGAGCTAAAGTAATAGTATTCAAGCGTAATGCTCGACTAAGAAGTTCAGCTGAGGCTATCGATAAAAAGTTATCGATAGCCGGCTCTTAATAGCAAGTTGTAGGCAACTGTTATTGATAACAAGCATCAAAAAACTGTTTTTCTAATAGCACTGCTTGTTGAAAGTAACCTTGCATCGTTTGTTGTTGCTGTACATCTGCATTATTAAATGCAATATCAAGTTGAGTACGTAAATGCTCTACTACCGATTCAAAATACTCTCCAGAATGTAAGTTTACCCATTCTCCAAAATAGAAGGGTAATGTTTTAATCAATTTAGCGTAATCTGTACGTTCAAAAACAGGTTGTGCCCAACTTAAGTACACCCACTCGGCAACGCACAACACGGCGACCATATTTCCATATTCACCACTGTTAGCCGCTTTTAACATTAACGCTTGAAAATCACTGGTTGGTGTTAATAATTTAGGTGCTGTTCGCTTCGAGTCAGCAACTGATAATATGTCAAAAGACCGTTGAAAATAGGTATTCTCCGGACCGGCTATATTCCCTAGAAAATGCGCTAATGGCAGACGGCCAGGCAGAGATGGAGCATGGTGAATAGCTGAAGCTGCTAGGCGTACAAAGTTATCAATAAAAGTGTAATCTTGAGCTAAATAAACACGCATTTTATCTAATGATAAGGTGCCATCTGCAAGCTCAGTACAAAAAGGATGGTTGGTTGCTTTTAACCAATCATCAATACAAGTTTGTTTTAACTGTTCACTTGGGCGCATTACTTTTCCTAGTTCAATTTATAATTATTAAAAAAACAATACTACTGGTTTAAATTGATTATGTTCATATTATATTTATTTTAATTCATTACCTATAAAGTCTAAAAATTTAATTTTTGTCGTCGCCCTCTCTGCAAACACGCTTAAGTTTACATAAAGTACATTCCTTGTTCACTGTTACCCCTTGTTCGCTGTAATTAAGGTTATCCATTACGTTAATTTTTTAGAAAGTAAGTTATCACTAAGGAGGAAAGTATGTCCATGAACCCTGTCGGTTGGTTTGAAATTTATGTCGATGATTTAGCCAGAGCTAAAACATTTTATGAAGCTGTGTTTGAGGTTAATTTAGAAGTACTAGGAGATCCTAATGAATCAAGCATTCAGATGCTCGCTTTCCCTTCTGATATGGAAAAATATGGTGCTACTGGGGCATTAGTGAAGATGGATCATGTTATTGCCGGTGGTGGCGGTACCCTTGTTTATTTTGCATGTGATGATTGTGCAATTGAAGCCGCAAGAGCAAAAGCTGCCGGCGGTTCAATACAAAGACCTAAAATGGACATTGGTGAATATGGATTTATTTGTTTAGTGTTAGATTCTGAAGGTAATATGATTGGCTTACATTCAATGAACTAATATCAGTTTCATTAAGCATATGATCAATTATTGGCAAGGAAAAATGTATCAATTTAACAGTATTTAGCAAGCATAAAAAAAGAGCCTTCAGGCTCTTTTTTTATTTTACTAGTAACGAAGTAAAGTTAAGCCCCTAGCAACAACTTATCATCATCCAATTCTTCACCATCAGTTCGTGCTTGTGCAAACAGATTTAATAAATCTTTCACTTCGTAATTAGCACGTTGCTCGCCGGCTAAATCAAAGATAATTTTGCCTTCATGCAACATGATAGTACGAGAGCCATGGTCTAACGCTTGACGCATTGAATGGGTTACCATCATCACGGTTAATTGCTTTTCAGCAATAATTTGTGAGGTGATATCCATGATTAATGCCGCTGTTTTTGGGTCCAATGCCGCGGTGTGTTCGTCTAATAATAGAATAGTGCTAGGCTGTAGAGCCGACATCAATAAACTAACGGATTGACGTTGCCCGCCAGATAATAATCCCATCTGACTTTCTAGACGGTCTTCAATACCTAAATTCAAACGCGCTAATTGTTCACGAAAAATTTCTCGTGTTTTAGTGTTTAGTGCTGATGAAAGGCGCCCTATTTTGCCTCGGCCATAAGCTAACGCCATGTTTTCTTCAACGGTTAAATCACCACAAGTTCCTGCTAATGGGTCTTGAAAAACACGCGCAATATCTGCTGTTCTTCCCGTTGCAGGTACTTTAGTCACATCACGCTCACCAAATAGAATTTGCCCTTTGGTGCTGTTGATATCACCAGCAATTGTATTTAACAGCGTTGATTTACCTGCACCGTTAGAACCAATAACAGTAACAAATTCACCTTGCGGTATGGTTAAGTCAATGCCACGTAATGCTAACTTTTCAGTGGGTAAACCACGATTAAACGTAACATGTAACTCTTTACAACTAATCATGCTTCTTTCCTCGCTGCTTGTTTAGCTTTCCATTCATTGCGTAGCTTAGGAAAGATCAATGCCAAGGCAACCAGTACTGCCGTGATCAAGTTTAAATCTGACGCACTAAAGCCTAAGAAATCAGCATTAAGTGCCATAGAAACAGCTAGTCGATACAATACAGAACCAACAATACAGCTTAATACGATCACATACATTGAGCGGCTAGCAAACAATGATTGACCAATGATAACCGCTGCTAAACCAACTACGATAGTACCGATACCCATTGTGGAATCGGCAAAGCCATTGGTTTGAGCGAACAATGCGCCAGCTAATCCCACTAAACCGTTGGAAAGAGCCAATCCAGCATAGACTTTTTGCTTGACCACAATACCATTGGCTTGCGCCATACGTTTATTAGAGCCTACGGCACGCATTGCTAAGCCATATTGTGTTTTTAAGAACCACGCGACTAATAACCCGCCAATCAAAGCACAAACAGCCACAAATATAACGCGCATATACATGTCAGGCAGACCAAATATCCCCTCGAAAGGCGTTAAAATGGTCGGTTCCATAATTAATGCTACATTTGGTTTACCCATTACACGTAAATTAATAGTGTAGAGAGCAGTCATGGTTAAAATACTGGCTAACAAATGCAGAATGTCAAAACGTAAGTTTAACCAAGCGGTGACCAAACCTGCACATGCGGCAGCAATGGTCCCTGCGAGGGTTGCTAATAATACATTAACGCCCATTACAATTAGGGTTGCAGTAACAGCAGCCCCAAGTGTAAAACTACCGTCAACGGTTAGATCTGGAAAATCCAAGATACGAAAAGTAAGGTATACCCCAATGGCAACCAAGCCATAAATGAGGCCAATTTCTAACGTACCTAAAAATGAAAAAAGTGACATATTGTTCCGTTCTTATTTAATAACTTTAGTTGCACGAGCAAGTACAGTAGCTGGTACTTCTACACCCATTTTTGCGGCCATTTTAGGGTTAACATAAAGGTCCGTTCCTTGTGCCATTTTGACATCAATTGAACCGGCTTTTTCACCTTTAAGAATACGCACGACGATATCACCCGTTTGACGACCTAAATCAAAGTAGTTGTAACCAACAGCAGCAACAGCACCACGAGAAACAGTATCTGTATCACCAGCAAACACAGGAATTTGCGCATCAATACCCACTTTAATGACGGATTCAACAGCACTAATAATCGTGTTATCGATTGGGCAATAGATAGCATCTACTTTGCCAACCAGTTGTTTTGTTGCAATCATTACATCAGCAGATTTAGGCGCTGCAGATTCAATTACTTCAATACCCATTTCAGCAGCCGCTATTTTTAACGCTGCAACACTTGAAACAGAATTAGCTTCACCTGGATTGTACGGTACACCAACGGTTTTTAAGTTAGGCACAAACTCTTTGATCAAGGCTAAATGTTGTCTCACATTCACCATGTCAGATAAACCAGTAACATTACTGCCTGGTTGTTTTAAAGTCGGTACTAACTTAGCACCAATTGGGTCCGTTACTGCAGAAAACACAATCGGGATATTACGACTCACGCTAACAGCTGCTTGCGCTGAAGGTGTTGCAATAGCAACAATCACATCAGGTTCATCACCGACCATTTTACGTGCAATTTGTGCAGCAATAGCGGGTTGGCCCTGAGCACTTTCGTAAGTAAATTTTAATTCGTCACCCGTGTAACCATTTTCTTCTAATACTAATTTAACACCGTCTCGAACTGCATCTAGTGCAGGGTGTTCAACAATCGCAGTGGTTGCAACGTAAACAGGTTTAGCTTGCAAACCTGTAGAAATGACTGCAGCAGCCAGAAGAGTACTTTTAACAATTGAATTTAGCTTCATAATTTAATCCCTTAGGTAATAGCAACCATAATAAATAAGTATTCTATTTATGACTAGAATCACGTATTTAATATAATCGATATAAGCTTTGTGTATAGAAGAGTTGATGTCATACCAATCAATAAACTTAAGACATTTATTTTCATTTGGCGTTAATATATTGCGCTTAACGGTACCAGTTAACGTCAACATTACCAAGTACCTATTCAAATACCTATCGGTAAAATGGTTAGTAGATCACTGTAATATTCTAATGTTCTTGTTAAGGCTAAGTCGACCGTTTTATTGTCTTAATTTAAGATCAAAAATATCTATGTTGATCATAAAAAATACGACCTAAATTTTGTTTATTTGATAACAGGTAAATTTATCTGTCAATTTACCTGAATACAAACAAAAAAAGAGCCCTTAGGCTCTTTTTAAAATCAGTATTTAAGTCGAAATTAACGACGTAGACCTAATTCTGCGATTAATGCTGTGTAAGCTGCAACATTTTTACGCTTTAAGTAGTCAAGTAATTTACGACGTTGACTAACCATGCGTAATAGACCACGACGGCTGTGGTGATCATGGATGTGCTCTTTAAAGTGACCTTGAAGGTGGTTGATTTGTACTGTGTACAATGCAACTTGAACTTCAGGTGAACCAGTATCGCCTTCTGCGCGACCAAATTTTGCTACAATCTCAGCTTTCTGTTCTGCACTTAGTGACATAACGTACTCCGATATTTTGTGGTTATGTGAATAACCTATTTTAATTATTATCGCCGATCACTAATTCAGCGATAAAGTGAGAGCCGAAGTTTACGGACTTTTGTACTTAGGTGCAACTATAAAACAAGCTTATTTTACTGCAATCTTATGCTAAAAATTATTTAACAATAAAGAAATAAAGTCACATCGGTTATTGCGCGTTTTATATTGCTCAAATTCAATCATAATGGGACTTTATTTTATATTAATTAGCACACGAGTGAGACTATCTTAGCGGCTTTAACAATGCTTTAATCACTGAACTTAAGCTTACAGAAACCACTAACACAGCCAGTAACGGTAACACCACCCACATACTTGGATGCAGCTGTGCAGGTAATTCAAATCCCCACGTCATCAAGCTCGCTAAAATAACCTCCGCAGCAAGTGCAGCCACCAAACCAGCACTCAATGCTAACAACCCATATTCAGCCCACAAAGTATGGCTGATACGTTTTTTGCTCGCACCTAACGTACGGTATAAGGTGATCTCTCTTTTACGTTCACTCAAGCTTAAACGTAATAAAGTGAATATTAATAAAATACCCGCCATTACCCCTAAGGCAGCAAGCCCAGTTAAAGACCATGAAATTTGTCTTAATAATCCCTGTATTTTATCTGCCATAGTACGAAGATCTAACAAAGTAACGGTTGGATATGAGCGTGCTAATTGATTAACTAATGGAGTTTGATCTTGGCCTGCTCTAAAACTAACCATCCACGTTGCAGGTAAATCAGCAATCACGTCTTCACTGAATATAAACACAAAGTTAGGTTTTAAGCTTTGCCATTCAACCGCGCGAATAGAGTTAACCGTCGCTGTAAAAGGTTGGCTATTCACTTCAAAAGTCAGTTTATCACCTAAGGTTATACCTAGTTCACTGGCAACCTCTTGCTCAATAGAAACGGTTTTTTCACCTGTCCATTCACCAGCGACAACCTCATTATAAACCGGTAGTTGTTTCGCCCAGGTAAAGTTAATTTCACGTTTTAAGATACGGACATCTTTATCTTCATAAGCAGCCAATTCGGTGGTGCTTATTGCATTGATGTCAGTAAGGCGACCTCTGATAATGGCAAATGCATCACTGCGCGGTAATTGCAATGTATCAACTTGCTGCAGGTAACCCTGTTGTTCCTCAGGGCTAATATTAATAGCAAACACATTCGGAGCATCCGCGGCTAAAGTCTGTTGCCAATCACCTAATAAGTCACTTTTAATCAACCAAATCAATGCCACTAACATTAATGAACCGGCCAATGCCGCTAATTGCATCATGCTATTTTTAGGTGACCGATTAATACGGCTTAAAGCCAAGCTAAATGCCGCGCCCCATTTAAGTTTCCCCAGTGCTTTTAGCAATCCATAACTGAGTGCAGCGAGCAACACAAATAAAACCAACAAGCCGACTAACACCATCCACACTAATTTGTTACTACCATAAAACACAATTAATGCGCTGATCGGTAATAACAATAACCACCAGCTGGTTTTGGAATAATGTGTGGTGGCTTGCTGCTGAATAACATTAATTGCAGGAGCATCTAATAATCGAGTTAATGGGATTAATAACGCAGGTAAACCGATACAAAGTGCAACGCCAATGGCAAACATAAATGGCTGTAGCCCAACGCTAGGTAATTGTTTAGGTAAAATATCAGCTAATGGTAAGCGTAATAAAAACTCTAACAACAGCCCTGCTACACTCCCGACAACAAATGCCACAACAAACATGATCAGCACTTGGGTGCTTAACCATATTCTTAACCACGCGCGACTCGCTCCCATACTTTTTAACATTGAAACCGTTTCACTGCGATTTCGAGCATAGTGCAAACAAGTCAAAATCAAGGTCACTGCAGCCATTAAGATCACCATTAAAATGGTTAATGATAAATACTGTTTGGCTTTCCCCATTAACCTTGCGGCACGGCTTTCTTTATTTTGATCAACCCAAGATTCACCAGCTTGTAATGAGTAGTCCTGTTGTAAAGCTGCTAAGGCAGATAGGTCTCCATTGATAAATAGTCGATAGCGTACGCGGCTACCCACTTGTACTGCGCCTGTTTTTTCAAGGTCAGCATCATGAATAAAGAGATTTGGAATGCTATTAAAAGGGTTATAAGCCAGTTCAGGCTCATCTTTGATCACCCCTGTAATAGTTAAATCTGCATCACCAATCGCTAATGTTTCACCTATTTTTGCATCTAGTAGCGACAATAACCGAGGTGAGATCCATAACTCACCAGGGTTGACTTGATGAGCAACGGTTTCACTATTATTGGTTAAATTTAACACCCCACGCAGCGGGTAATTTGTTTCTACACTTTTAACCGTGACCAATTGCATCTTGAGATCACTAAATGCCATGGTCTGAAATCGGCTTTGTGAAGAGACCGTGAGTCCGGCTTTTTGGGCTTGTTCAACTAACGTATTAGGAATGGGGTTAGACGATCGAAAGACAAGATCAGCCGCTAATAAAGAACGGCCTTGGTTTGTCATCACTTTCTCGACACGTAACGCAAGGGTCGATAATGCCACTACACAGGCAATAATTAGCGTTAATGCCACCATCACAGGCCATAATTGACCAAACCAGATCTCTCGCCAGCTCCAGCTTATTATCATTTTATTGGTTTTCATGCACTTTCCTGACATTGACCATCATTAATAATCAGCGTGCGTTGGCAACGCTTAGCGAGGTTTGCATCGTGAGTCACTAAAATCAGTGTTGTGCCCTGCTCTTGATTCATCTTAAATAACAGCTCAATAATATTTTGCGCTGTTTTCTGATCCAAATTCCCCGTGGGTTCATCAGCAAAAAGAACTTTAGGCTCAGTGACAAAAGCACGTGCTAAGGCAACTCGCTGCTGCTCTCCACCAGAAAGTTGAGTCGGTAAATGAGTTTCGCGACCTGACAGCCCTACTTCGTTTAACAGTTGTTTGGCTTTTTGATTATTGCTGGCTTCATCTTCATTACCACGGAGTACCATCGGTAAGGTGACATTTTGTAAGGCGTTCAAAGAGGGAATGAGTAAGAAGTTCTGAAACACAAAACCAATTGATTCACTGCGAATTTTAGCTCTTTGTTCATCGTCCATAGCTGAAATTTCTGAATCTAAGAGAGTGATCGAACCTGATGTAGGTTGGTCTAGCCCTGCAAGTAAACTCATCAAAGTTGACTTACCTGCACCCGAGGTTCCCATAATAGCAACCGATTCACCGGCATTGATGTTAAAGGAAATCCCCTTTAGGATAGATAGTTCGTTATCATTGCTTATTACTGATTTAGTAATATTCTTAACACTTATAATGGATTGACTCATGATTAAACTCGTTTCCTTATTATTCTCATTGCTATTTTCGTCTTTCGTTTACAGTAACACGTTACTGATTGTGGGAGATAGCCTAAGTGCCGGTTACCAAATGCCAGTGGAGAAAAGTTGGCCTGTATTATTACCGGAACAATTAAAACAACAAAATCAAAAAATTAACGTTGTAAACGCCAGTATATCAGGTGACACAAGTGGCAATGGATTAGCGCGTATACCGGCTTTGTTAAAAAAACATCAACCTGATTATGTTTTAATTGAATTAGGAGCAAATGATGGATTACGTGGTTTTTCACCCACTATTATCAATAATAATTTAAGCATTATTATTGATAATATCCAAGCACAAAATGCGCAGCCTATTTTAATGCAAATTCGTGTCCCGACTAATTATGGGAAACGTTACAGCCAAGCTTTTTCAAGCATTTACCCAGCTTTAAGCGAACAAAAAAACGTTCCTCTGATGCCATTCTTTTTAGAACACGTGATCACTAAACCTGAATGGATGATGAATGACGGTTTACACCCTAAAGTAGTTGCTCAGCCTTGGATTGCAGAATTTATTGCAACGGAATTAGGAAAAATTATTAAATAATACTCAGCTAGCTAAAAATAAGATCACTTAGCTAGCGATAAGACTATACGTATGACACTTCAAAATACAAAAATGAACGAACCCAGATTTAAAGATATTCTCAATATAAAAAGAAGTGCTAACGGCCATAGATAAGTAAGTGAAAAAGATCCTACGAATCAAAGCACTCAATAAAAATAACAATAATTTAACAAAAAAATGTTCAAAATCACAAGGTTGATTTTAAGTTATTCAACAATTTAGTTTTTTAAAGTAAAAGTAATTTGAAATAGAAGTGAGTCAAGCATAAAAAATTTCAAATTAAAGTACCTTCATATTAATATCATCAAATGTCTGATAGAAGCATTCCATAGAGTAATCCGTCATGATCAAGAACCAAAAAACCGCCACCCTATTTGCGCTACTCGCTGTATTGATGTGGTCGACAGTTGCCACTGCATTTAAGATAACTTTAACTTATTTTAGTGCATTACAGATGCTGCTTGCAGCTAGCTTAGTCAGTAGCTTAGTTTTGCTGTTTATTTGTTATCGACAACATAAAATAACTTTGCTTAAAACAAGTTTTTTAAAAAGGCCCTACTTCTATCTTTTAATGGGCGCAATTAATCCATTTTTATATTATTTTTTGCTTTTCCAAGCCTATGATTTATTACCTGCGCAACAAGCACAGTCACTAAATTATACTTGGGCGATCACGCTCTCGTTATTGGCTATACCAGTACTAGGGCAAAAATTACGTAGGAATGACATTGTCGCGATTACCTTAGGCTATTTTGGGGCATTGGTTATTGCCACTAAAGGAAACCTATTCGCACTTGATTTTGAAAGCCCTATGGGTGTAGTTTTGGCGCTGCTAAGCACCATACTGTGGGCCTGTTATTGGATATTTAATAGTAAGAATGATGCTGACCCAATGGTCGCTTTATTGCTCTGTTTTTTATGTAGTTTACCCATGGTGTTGTTAACTATATTAATATTCGATGATATTAATATCACCGCTTGGCAAGGTTGGTTAGGTGCTGCTTACATCGGTCTATTTGAAATGGGTCTGGCTTTTGTGGCTTGGTTAACCGCACTTAAATACGCAGAAAGCACCAGTAAGATAAGTAATTTAATTTTTATCTCGCCCTTTGTTTCTTTAGTGCTATTAAGTCAAATTATTGGAGAGACTATCTATCCTGCAACTATCATTGGGTTAGTATTGATAATCACAGGCCTACTGATCCAGAAAAAGGCTTAATCACGGAAGTGCATCGAAAAACCAAAGCTTATGCCTCCTGCTAATGTTTGTTTAAGATAAAAATTCAACACAAAATAAAAACAGGCTAAAACAAAAAAGCACCAATCATAACGATTGATGCTTTTTAAGAGGCTATTTAATACATTACTTAATAACGGTACCTAATAGTAACTGTACCTAAAATAACAAGACCTAAACCTAACAATACATAAAAATCAATCTAGGTATTGATTAGCATTATTTTTTCACTCTACGTGATAATGATAAACCAACTAACGCTAAGCCAAGAATCGCAATAGTTGTTGGTGCAGGCACATTAACGATTAATGAAGGATTATTAAACCCAGCACCTTGGAATACCGTTGACTCACCAAATACAACTAAACCGTTATTGTCTTGAACGCCATTTACCCAGCCTTGAACAATACCAGTCACATCAACAGTAAAAGTACCAAATGCATCGGTTTTAACGTTGCTTACTAAGTCTTTTTGATTGCTTGAAGCTTGAGCATATTCAAATAAAGGTAAAGAACCAGCTGCATCACTCCAAGCACTTTCAACTTGTCCTAATAAAACAGTTAAGTTATTTTTATCGTTTAAACGAGAAACAAAATCAAGACTAAATAATGCAGAGAAACCTGAAGCATTAACGTTACTTGCTGTTAAGTTACTTAAATCGAAATTAAGAAAAGTTGCAATACGTTTACTTTCTTGACTTAACTCAGCTCGTTCACGTGCGATAACCTCAGTAGCAGATAAAGTACCACTGTCAACAACACCTGCAAATTTCGCATCGCCATCAACAGATACGCTAACAATTGAAGTGGGTGCAGTAGTAATTAATGATGCTTGAACACTCGGCACAATAAATACTGACATTAAGCACAAGCTAGTAGTGATGGTCGTAAATAATTTTTTCGAATTAAACATAAGTATTATCCTTTAGTTTTTACTACTATCTGTTCAAATAACAAGTAGGCAGCAATTTATGTATCTCTAACAAGGTATAAAGCAAAAAATATGCCATAAATATGTCGCTTTATTTTCAATAAGATAATTTCTTTAAAATATTAACTTGTCTAATTATGCAAAAAAAACCGACACCCATTTAGAGTTACCTCACATGAGCAGTTTAATTACCCATTAATAGATAATGTTATTAATAAACGCTAAACAACCAGCTTTATCTACTGATATTATCAATCTATTAAGATGACGAGCGATTTATAAGGGGCTCAAAACGTATAAACCAGCTTAAATAACAATGAACTATTAATACCCATCTAAGTAATGATCTAGTCATTTATGCTTGTTAAAATGAATCCTAGCTTCGTTTTTGATTTGATTTGATTTTCAGAACCTCCTGTTCTTTGCCACTCTGTGGCCAGCTAAAGCTGTTCAAAATTATTCCATACTATTTTGTGTAATGAGAATAACTAGTTACTGCAATCAGCGCTTTGCTATCATCCATTTTCCCTAACGCCTAAATAGACCATTTATTTATCCTGATGGGTATAACTGTTCTGCTCAGACATTTCTCTCAACTTCTTTCAAAAAAAATCTTTCAAGCAACACTTTTGTTAGAAACTCTAACTTCAAGTATAAAAAACAGCTTTAAACTAATTAATTTATAAAATGGTTTTCCGAAGAGGGACTTGAACCGTCACGACCAGAATTAGATACGGGGATTTGTTATCAAAGAGCAGGTATATTAAAAGGCGAATATGTAAAGGGCTCAAATTTTAGATATATCGAGTAGGGTGAGGCTTTTGCCTCATCCCTCTCACAGAACCGTACGTACGGGCCTCGTATACGGCTCCTGTATTCTTTTATTCCATCATC
>NZ_AXWP01000071.1 GCF_000482725.1 Psychromonas arctica DSM 14288 | reverse complement strand
TGACACGTTACCCAATCTTGATGATGCTTTAGACAGTAGAATTAATGATAACTTTCAAACCTTCAATTTTGCATCTTGAGGTAGCTTGGGTATAAGTTTCGATCGTAGACACTCTTAGAGTATCTTTTTTAACCCCACCAAACTCAATTAACTCTGCGACATAAAGGTAATATAATTGAGGAAGGATATTGTCTTGTGACCAGATGACTGAAGCCTCACTTTTAAGCTGTTTTAATACAGATTTTTTTCCTAGTTTTTTATATTCATCTAATAGCTTTTTATGGGGCCATTTTTGTTTACCACTCGGATTAATATTTAAGGTGGTATGAGTATGAAATAGTTTTTTATTTTTAGTTGGCTTTGAATTACCTGAACAATTGGCCGTAATCAAATAGCGTGTAGGATGAAGTGCAAATTGGCTGGATGGATTAATAAAATCTTTAAGGAAAAAGTTCGGTAGTCGCTTTTGCCAATAGCAGGTGATCATCTTCAACAATTGACTATCAGAAACATTTTCCAGATAAAACGGTGCTAAGCGGAGATACTCACGAATATGATGTCGTAATACTTTTATGTTTTTAAGTGTTACACCAGTTTTATAATATTCTTTCAATAAACGATATGAAAGTGCTGACAACTTGTAACGTGCATATTGCCTCTGTTCACTTTCATCATCAAGCGAAACGGGATAACAAACCGTAGCAATCCCTCCCACCTCTTCCAGCACAGTAGGATGAGTAAGTAAGTAAAAAAGAGAGGGTAGTGATACCGGCGCAGTCTCTAACAATAGTGCAATGCTCACCATGGCAGCATTAGCTTCAACGGGCTGCTTTACTGCTTTTTCTATAAGCTTTTGATAGCAATTAACTAAGCATTCTGAATTGAAAGACTGAGCAGTAACCCCTTCAAACCAAATATTATTGGCATCTTGAAGTTTTATTTTTTCTTTTTCAGGGATCAACCATTGTAAACACTCTGATAAATATACAATAACGGCTGAAAGTGCTTTTTGATATCCTCTTCTTTTTCCTGTAGAAATTTTTCTTATTTTAGAGTTGATAACACGTAACATTGGCCGACTTAAGACAGGTTGAGTTGCACAATGCACTTCAGGCCAATGATTCAAGAGCCAATGGAGATCTTCCTTCTTAGGCGGAACTTCTAGTTGTGTATTTAACCAATCGGTCACTCCTTTAAGGCTAATCATTAAATAGCTCAATTTTAAAAATACCAGGCAATTTATTCAGAGCATCAAGCATAACTTTCTCTTCATACAGAAAGACAGTCATTGCACCGTCATGCTCCCCAAGCCGAGAGTGTCCCATTGTACGATCAAGTAAGTGATTAGGTAATTTCAACTCCATCAATGTCTGAGCAAACATTTTTCTTAACAAGTAAGGCACATGACCTGACCAATGTGTATCCATAAATATGCGTAGTTTTTTAGCTGATAAATGCATAGGCTTAAAATTATCATCAACAAGGAAAAGCAAAAATGGAGATTTCTCTGAGCAATGCATTATATTTTTTAGTTTACGTTGTATGCATTGGTATCGAATAACCTGCTCTTGCAAGAAAGCACTTAATAGAATAGTTCTACTCTGACCTTTATCTTTCACACTAAATCGGTCTACTGATAATGCAGCCAATAACGGACTAATTTGGTGGGTGGGCCGTAAACTAGTGAGCAAAATAAGTTGTAAAGAAAATATATACGTACACTGGTTGTAATAGTAAATGAATGCTGAACGACTGCTCGCTTTACGTTTACTGATCACCAATAAATCGTTAAGATCTTTAAAAAAATGAATAACCACAGACTTATCAACTATACCCTTCGCACCAATACGCAAACTTCTTGTTTTAGTAACTTCGCGGTGATGCTCTTTATAATCAATTTTTATCTCGCTAATCAAGCCATTGTTCTCAGTAATATATTTAGCCAATTTTTCATGGCGATTAGGAATAACTTTGCGTCCGTTAATGGAACGTTCAAAATTGCTTAAGATCTCCCATTTTTCAGCCTCTAAAATTAATCTGTCAATGCTATTATTAATAGATTTAAATAACTGATATCGATTAGATTCAATGATCTCTGTTTGATAAGCATCTGCTGATGAATGCTGTAACTTTTCGAAGTACAGGGATTTCGAATTACTAGAAAGCACAGTATCTGCCTGACAGTACTTATGAATATAATTTGACCAGACTGTTTTATTGGCCATCTTAATCCCTCTAAATGCTCTAGACCTTGTCATTTTGCTTATCCAAAAATCATAAAGGGCACAGCTTTCCTTTACATTCAAAATTGGCTTTTCATAAGAGGGGTGTTCTTGTAAAACTCTCCAAAAAAAACCTTTTAATGCGACAGGAATAGGTATCCAGATAAATCCTCTATTCCCAATATGAATAGAGTATTCCACCCATGAGACATTGCCCTGACGAAGAATTCGCAAACAATTCCTCTCAGGATCAACGCCTGATATTGAACGATAGACGAAAGGGAAGCCTTTTTGTTCCCTAACCGTTTTAAAATCTTGTTTTAACCAAACTAGCAGTAATACCAACAACTGCGGGTTAGTTAGTTTGCTCTGATACCAATAACGAAGCTTTTGCATATGTTCATGTGTAAGAGGAAAAGGGATACCGGCTGCATTCGAACGGTTAGACTTTTCAATATTTTTTCTATTCATTTTCTAAAAGCCGATTTAGATTTATTTGCAAATAGAGCAAGCTGTGTCAGTGATGTTGCTTTGTATTTCATTTTCTTAAATTGGCAGGAACGAGCATGAATAGTGCTAAGTGGAGTATTGAATAAAAACATGAGTGATGGTTTAACCAAAATTAAAGTATCGATAATCTCAAGAGTTTCATTATCGTCTTTAGGCTTATGAATGATGGTATTCACATAAAGTTTTTTAGCCTGAGGGTGTTGAGATAAAAAGATAAAAAAAGGGTCGGGAGAAATGAGGTAAAATAAGCCGTCTAATATTAAAACATTTAGCACAATATTTTTAAGCAATAATTCGAGTTGACCAAAAGCCAGAGAGTCTACTTCGGGAAACTGTTTAAAGTTAAAGGTATCATTTAAAGTGCATTCTAAAGTTTTAGAATACAAAGTTAAATCAAGTTGATCTACTCTAAATTTTTTCAAGTTTTTATTTACTCCGGTTTGTAATAGACGATGAAACTTCTATATACAATAGAGCTAATAAATGTAATTTCCTTCTCTAAATTTAATTAATGAGATCACCATCAAAAAATAATATCATTTAAAATCAATGACCTGTGATTATTATAGCGCAATTACTCAAGAACTGCAGGCTTTTTCAATGCCAATAAAAATAAAAAATAAATGAATTAACAAATCTAACAATCTAAGAATATTGAACTTTATACAGCTAAATAATAATGTCTCCCTCCCTTGATTAAACTATTTTTAACTCAATTTAATCACTATGTTATTAAAAATAGGCAAACTCATGGAATATAAATTTAATACAAACTAATTTAGATATAATTTAGATATAATTTAAATAAACTTGGGTCGCGCGATAAATTTTTCAGCCCTGTTATACATTGAAGGATAAGTAACTATGCAGGAAAAAATAAAAAATATTCTCAGCAATTTAAAGGCCGCACAAGAAGACTTATTATCTTTATCTGATGACCTTTGGCTTGATATTGATCATAATGATAATGATGCGATTAGAAATGGGGTAGCCTTCAAGGAACAATTCAACCTATGCAATGATGAGTTTACAATATCAGCCAACGAGCTTTCAGAACTGATACAAAAATACACGAACACCCCCCTCTATATACCAACAGTACCTAAAAAAAATAGCATCGATGCCCCTGAAAGAGAACGTTTAATTAAGATATTGAACAAGAAGCTCCCACATGATTTAAATGAAGAATTTAAATATAAGAGGCCCTATGGATTCGTAATTCAAGGAGTACCTTACGAAAATAAACTTACTTGGTCTGAATTGTATTTACAGGTTTGCGATTACCTTCTCTCGCTCGATACACATCGCTTCATATCTCTAGATAATAATCCTAATCATATAAGTAAACGTAATAAAAAATATTTTTCAAGCAATCCAGATGAATTGAGGAGTCCACAAAAATGCGGCAATATTATTTTTGTAGAAATGAATCTATCTGCAAACCAAATCAGGGATAGTTTGAAACGCTTGTTAAAAACTTATCAAATTCCACGTGATGATTTAACTATCTACCTCCGAGAAGATAGAGATGCGTAACGCGAATGTGCATTACAAACTTATTTAGAATGAGGAAATAGGTAAATATTTATATTTCAGCTTCATGAAAGAGAGTGTATTGAACCAGAGAAAGTTGATAACTAATACAGCTAATAAATAATAAGGGTATTGTCAACTTATGTAACCAGGATGACTAAAGGCTATAAAGTTAGCCCTAATCTAAATTTTGAATGCAACTCATCTGTATCCTTTGAGAAAATGAGCGATCTCGAAATACTCGATAATGTTTTGCTTGTATTAAATGACGGCCAAAACGAAACAGGTTATTTACTACTCCGTGGCAACTTAAAAACCGCTGGGCTTGGCCCTGTGATTTGAATTTCCGCATCTGTCGTTCTTGTTGTCGAGTAGGCTGATATGAGAGTTCATACCCATTATTTTCATACTGGACAGTTGAGTGCTCTACACTTGGTATTGATTCCTTTTTTGCAGCAGAGTAACTTGCTAGTTTATCCGTAAAAACCTTTAACGGCGTACCTCCCAGCCCTTTCAATAGTAGCTTAAGGAAGCGCATCGCAGCTGCCTTATTCTTTCGTTTCTGAACCAAAATATCTATCTCATCGCCATATTGACCGACTGCTCGACAAAGATAATGTAAGACCCCATTTATTTTGATGAAAACCTCATCCAAATACCAGTTATAAACAAGTTAGCCACAGTTCTTTTTGAGCTGGTTACTGTAAATATTGCCGTATTTTTTACAGCACTGTCGGATCGTTTCATAGCTGACAACAAATTCTCTCGAGACGAGCAATTCTTCGAGATCACGAAAGCTCTATGAAAACAGATAATCAAGCTAAACGGCATGGCTGATGAGTTGTGCAAGGACACGATAACCTGCGTAGATATTAGAATTATTCATCTGCAGATTATCGTATAATTGATAGAGTGATTGTTAAGTTGTCCCCTCTCCTCTTGTAGACCCTTTAACAACTTTAAAGAAACATATTACAGCTTCTCAAGCTTTAGGTTTTTGAATATCAATCTGACTTGTTATCGTGGTAATCAACCCAAGCAGTTACAGCGTTAATGATGTCTTGAAGTAATTTATTTTCAATTTCATCCCCCCCTTTATTTGTTCTCGCTATTGATCGTGCATCCTGTAAGCGACGACGCGTCCTTTTCAGCTTAGCTTCCGTATCGTGAGCGGCAAGATCGGAACCAACTGGCATCGACAATTGCTTATTCAATTCCTTTTGCACGGTCTCCTTAACATTAGGCATATCAATGTTCTGCTTGGCTGTTTGAGCAACACGATTGTATTGCGCGGTAGACAACTTTGAAAGATCTTGTTTCAGTTCTGGAGGAAGCTGTACAGATTCAATTACATTGTGCTTGCGGATTGAGTCACGTACAGACTGAGTTGACGAACCAAGCTGTTTTGATAACTTATCAACTGCTGTTGTTTTAGCTTTGCGCTCAGCAGTTTTGTTCGGCGCACCTGCTATCAAGTGGTTAACTCGCATTGCTAGGTGTTCTGCCTTCTCTGCCGCTGATAACTCATTACGGAATAAGTTCTCATCAATCTCTAGTAGAACTAGAGAAGATAAATTATTTACATCCCCCATTTCTAAACAGTTGATTTGCGTATATCCCAACTTTTTGTAAGCTTCAATTCTATGGTTGCCAGCGATTAATTTACCATTGTTGATGAGTGGAGGGGAAATTAACCCCACCTCTGCAATTGATTTAGCCAGTTCTTCAACACGATCTCTATTGAGTGGTCGAATACGCTTTGGAATAATGATGTCATTAATATTAATCATTGCCATGATTATAGCCCTCCCAATTCAGCTTTATCAGCCATTTCATGAAATATTTGTGCGCGTTGGCTTTCAGTACTGCCATTGTTTTCTATAACGTTAGAGCGGGCAATATGCAAAGTAATTTCAGTTACATCAAAGCGACAGAATAGAGCCAACCAATGTGAGAACTTAATAGCTTCAGGGTTATAACCAAGCTCATTAGCTATTTGGCAAACTGCAATAAATGCCTTTCGGTAAATTACCTCATTCTTCTGGATACTGGCTTTTAACTGCTGCTCAGTAGTTTTAGTTTTAACTAGAGAGTGAGTGCCATATTTACGGATAGCCAGAAATTCAGCAGCTTCTTCTGCTTGCTCACGAGCACGGTCAGTTTTACCACGATAAAAGCCTCTACGTTTCTCGAATCCTGAGAAAATGCGCTCTAGGTCTTTGTCCATAACGCCGCGAGTAGATCCATTAAAGCCCTTACCCATAGCATCACCTAGGATGAAAGGGACTATAAAACTCATTGAGGGATCACGTTCAACAATCGAACAAATGGCTTTTAAGCGACCGTAACCATCTGCTGTACGGTATTCCTCATTGAGAATGATTGGATAAGCACCGTTGTATCCGCTCTCTAAAATACTCGCTTCTAGGTACGCGATATGTTGCTCTGTTGTTGCTTGGGCTTGCTGTAGAACATTGGTTTTTATCTGATCTATAGTGTTAATGTTAACTTTTAATGTGCCTGCGTTAACTCCATTCCATTGAGGGATTTGGTATTCTGTGAAAATTGACATAAAATTTCTCCTGGGCTTTGCCCGTTATAATTAAACTTTCGAGTTATGGCTCTCGTTGAACTGGTACTTCTTCGAGAGCTTTTTTATCCGTTGCTATTCCTGCCTAGATAAGGACTACGTTTTTTCAAAAGGATAAAACTTATCCCCCATCATAAATTCATCTAAAACAGCAATTTACATTCTAAATTAATGGCCAAAGTAACTTAGCCATAACATTTATTTCCATTGTTAATGCTCCTTAATGTTAATTATTGTTTTGCTAAACATTCGACTATTCCCTTGCGCAAAGTACGTAAATTACTTAGGTAAGGCATATAGTCACGGCTTTGCACACCATGCTTAGCGATAAAGTTGTGAAACATGCGTTGGCAATGTAAATACTCATCAAAATACTCAACGCAATGACCACTTTTGTTAATCTCAGTTTTAAAACGCTTTCTAGAGAACGCCTCCAATGCTTTTAAACCCGGATGATTAACCATGAATAACTCAGAACCTTGCTCAAGCTCATCTGATGAAAGCACCAATGAATATTGCTGATTTACATTCGCTAAAAAACTATCAAAATCCATCACAATTAAGCGCTCACCAGAATTAAGCGCCTTGTCATACATAAACTCTAACGCCCCCCGCTTAATGTTCTTTAGCGGATCTTGGTAAACAAATAGAGTGGCTTCCGCATCACTGATCAGTGCATTTTCATACACAAGAGGATACTTCTCGTCTGTAGTGCCCGAGTCTTCTTGATATTTACACTCAATGTTCAGAGTATTAAAACAACGTGTTTTGCTGACTTTATTACCTTGTGAATCCAAGGTTTCATAAGTCAGTGAAATATTCTCAGCTCTAAACTCCATCTTCGTTTTATGCTTTGTTGAATAAGCACTATAGATAGACGGGTAAGGAATATCTTTAATCACTGATACACCTGGAATTTGATTCAATATCGCAAAGATCTTTGATTCAAACGCTTTACCATTTTGTACTGCTTTCTGACCACTCATACGAACACTCCATTTGTTTACTGCATATAATCGTATATTACTGTATGATATACAGTCAAGAACTAAAGCAACATTTATTTACTGCAAAAAAACCGCTTGACCAAGTTAATAGGAATGTCCACAATGTAAGCATCAAAAACTGAGGGGATTAATATGATAAAACGGCTGTCAGAGATAACAGACATTCAAGCTGGCTATCCTTTTAGGGGATCAATCAAGCATGATAAGCACGCTTCAGTGAGCGTTATTCAAGCAAAAGATATTTCAAATCTTGGTGATTTGTTACCAAACAACTTGGTAAAAACAGAACTAGCAGGAAAGAAACAACCAACGTGGTTGCAGGCAGGTGATATTTTATTTATTGCTAAAGGCTTACGACATTATGCATGCTGGATTCCAGAGGGGATTGAGCAAACAACCTGTGCACCGAGTCTATTTATTATTAGAGTAAAGGCAGGGTTACAGCACTCGGTCAACTCAAAATTTTTAGCGTGGCAGTTAAATCAAAAACCAATACAAAACTACTTTAAAAAAAGTGCAGAAGGCAGTACACAAATAAATATTCGTAAGCCTATTCTTTCAGAAGCTGCGCTAGCAATACCAGATTTAGAGACGCAAGAATCAATAGCGAAGTTGTATGAAGCAAGCTTAAAAGAGCATGCATTACTCAACCAGCTAATAAGCAACCGCCAGCAGCAACTTAATGCGATTGCTAGCGATTTACTTAAAAATTCAATAAAAAATTAAAAGAGAACATTATGCCACATACTCAAATTGACCAAAGTGTCATCAATAAAACTGTTTGGAAAGCCTGCGATACTTTTCGAGGTACTGTAAGCGCTAATGATTATAAAGACTTCATTCTGACCATGCTCTTTTTAAAATATATTTCCGATGTACATCAAGATAAAGTCGAAGAATTAACTGCCCAATTTGGTGATAATCCAGAAATGATTACCGCAATGATGGGTAGCCAGTCATTTAAAATTCCCGCAGGGTCAACATTTTGGGATCTGTATGACCTGCGTGAAACCTCCGGTAACGGTACGCGTATCGACCAAGCATTACATGCCATTGAAGAAGCGAATGGCACTAAACTAAAAAACGTATTCCAAGATATTAGCTTTAATACCGATAATCTTGGTGATGAAAAGCAGAAGAACGATATTCTTCGCCATCTTTTAGCAGACTTTGGTAAAGATAGCCTAAACCTACGCCCAAGCAGTGTTGGCTCTTTAGATGTAATTGGTAACGCTTATGAATACCTCATCAAACATTTTGCGGCAGGTAGCGGTAAATCAGCAGGTGAATTCTACACACCACCAGAAGTCTCTGATCTGCTATCTATCATCCTAGATCCACAGCAAGGCGACAGCATTTGCGATCCAGCATGTGGTTCAGGTTCGCTATTACTGAAGTGTGCCAAGCAGGTACAAGCTAACTTTGCAGGATCTAAGCAATACGAATTATTTGGTCAAGAATCGATTAACTCGACATGGTCACTGGCTAAAATGAATATGTTCCTGCACGGTGAAGATAACCACCGTATTGAATGGGGTGATACCATTCGCAACCCTAAATTACAGGATACAAATGGCGGCCTATTACATTTTGATGTAGTGACAGCAAACCCTCCATTTTCGCTTGATAAATGGGGCCATGAAGATGCTGCAGATGACCACTTTGGTCGTTTCCGCCGTGGTGTTCCGCCTAAAACTAAAGGTGATTACGCCTTTATTTCACACATGATTGAAACCCTAAAACCTCAAACTGGTCGTATGGGTGTAGTTGTACCCCATGGGGTCTTATTCCGCGCATCTAGCGAGGGTAAAATCCGTAAGCAATTGATTGATGAAAACCTACTTGATACCGTGATAGGTTTACCTGAAAAGCTGTTTTTTGGCACAGGTATTCCTGCGGCTATTTTACTGTTCAAAAAACAAAAGTCAGACAATAAAGTTTTGTTTATTGATGCTTCGCGTGAGTTTAAATCAGGCAAAAACCAAAATATATTAACCGAAGATAATATTCAGAAAATTATTGATACCTACAAAAAACGTGAAACGACTGACAAATACTCATACCTCGCAACACGTGATGAGATTGCTGAAAACGATTATAACCTCAACATCCCTCGTTATGTTGATACCTTTGAAGAGGAAGCGGAAATTGATCTAATAGCAGTCCGTGGAGAGCGTTTGGTATTACAGGCTAAGTTAGCCGAATTAGAAATAGAAATGACTGGTTATTTAAAAGAGTTGGAGTATTAATTCTATGAGGATATTAATAACAGATGACACCCCTACTGATTGGGATTCTCAAAAAATAAGCTTTTATGTTGAAGAACATAAAGGAGGCGCACCACTAAAACCCTCCGATTTCAGTGCAACAGGGTTTCCTGTAATACCAAAAAAAGCAATTCAAGCAAGCAATGAATTAATTATAAAAAAGCAAACTTACTGTACCGATAAATTTGCAGCTGGCAATACGCGATCTGTTGTAAATAGTTCTTATACAATTACAACACTGCGGGATTTGGTTCCAACTGGGCCAACTATTGGCACAGTGGTTAATTTCAATAGCGATAAACAGTATATTCTTTCGCAAGGTGTTTATGGCTTAAAGCTAAGAGATAACATTGATAGAAATTATTTTGCTTACTTAAGTAATACCGGTCCTTATCGTAAGATAATGCGTAGGGTGATGGTCGGGAGTACCCAAGTGCATATTCGGACTCCTGAATATTTAAATCTTGAAATTCAAACCCCTCCACTTCCTGAGCAACAAAAGATAGCCAACATTCTAAGCGTGTGGGATAAAGCGATTCGCACCATTGAAAAACTGATTGTAACCAGCAAGCAGCAGAAAAAATCCCTGATACAACAACTGTTGACGGGTAAAAATCGTCTGGTCAACCCAGAAACCGGTAAAACGTTTGAGGGTAAGTGGGAATTAAAAAAGCTGAAAAATCTCTGCGACATTAACCCGGAGAAACCATCTAAACCGTTAGATGGGATAGTGTCTTTTATTCCGATGACTAATATCTCCGAAGACGGGCATATAATTCATTTAGAGGATAAATTATATGACGATGTTTCTAAAGGGTTTACTTCATTTGTAGATAATGATGTGATTATTGCAAAAATAACCCCTTGTTTTGAAAATGGCAAAGGTGCATTTATATCAGGTTTAAATAATGGTATAGGTTTTGGCAGTACTGAATATCATGTGTTAAGAGCAAAAAACAAAACACATCCTAAGTTTATATATTACTTAACTAGAACTTCAGAACTTTTAGCTAAAGGTGAAATGAACATGCAAGGTTCAGCAGGTCATCGGCGTGTTACAGCTGATTATTTCAATGCATATAAAGTTAATACCCCCCCTTATGGAGAACAACAAAAAATAGCATCAGTGCTTACTTCTGCCGATAGAGAGATTGAGTTATTAGAAACCAAACTAGAACACTTCAAGCAAGAGAAAAAGGCATTGATGCAACAACTGCTCACAGGTAAAAAACGAGTAAAAGTAGATAAATTGGAGGTGGCTTAATGAGCGAACAATTGCCACTCGCGCCTTTGGGTGAGTTTGTTTTTTTTCAAAGTATTGATGGCCAAACGCGCGTTGAATGTCGCTTTGAGTCCGATACACTTTGGCTATCTCAGAGCGCAATCGCAGATCTTTATAATAAAAATGTGCGTACTATTAATGAGCACTTAGTTAATATCTACAACGAAGATGAACTTGCTCAAAATGCAACCATCCGGAAATTCCGGATCGTTCGCCAAGAGGGCCAACGCCAAGTATCTCGAGATATCGAACACTACAATCTTGAAGCCATTTTAGCTGTCGGCTATCGTGTACGCTCAGCCCGTGGTACGCAGTTTCGACAATGGGCAACACAAACCCTGAAAGAATATATTATTAAAGGGTTTGTCATGGATGATGAGCGACTTAAAAATCCCCCCGTGGGTCAGTCTGCGGTGCCTGATTATTTTGATGAAATGCTTGAGCGCATTCGTGATATCCGCTCAAGTGAACGCCGAGTTTATTTACGCGTGAAAGATATTTTTACCATGGCAGCCGATTACCAACCATCAAGTAGAGAAACCACCCATTTTTTTCAAAGCATTCAAAACAAATTGCACTTTGCCTCGACAGGAAAAACAGCCGCAGAACTGATTACAAGCCGTGCAGATTCGAACAAGTCAGATATGGGATTAACCAGCTTTAAAGGTGATGAAGTCCGTAAAACCGATGTCACTATTGCAAAGAATTACCTGAAAGAAGAAGAGATCAAAGATTTAAACCGCATTGTGACTATGTGGCTAGATTTCGCAGAAGACCAGGCACTAAGACGCAAGCAGATATTTTTACAAGATTGGAATAGTAAACTAGATCAGTTTCTTGAATTTAATGATCGTAATGTGCTGTCAGGTGCCGGAAATATCAGTAAAAAAGTGGCCGATGAGAGAGCAAAGAAAGTATTTGATGACTATGCCCAACAGCGTAGAAGACTGAAAGAAGCAGAAGGTGAAATAGCCAACATAGCAGTACTAAAAGCGATATTGGACGACAATAAAAGCACTAAATAACGCCATGAGAGAAGCGCTAATGTAGTAACGACGAGTAAGTAGCGCAGAATAAAAGTATTACGAGCAGCAATCCTCTCACCGAGGAAGGTTACTTTACCGTGACTATGGCATACTATAAATGAAATCATAACTGGCTAATAACAATATGAAATTACAAAAATTAACTCTTGAAAACTTCCGTGGTTTTAAACACTTTGAGTGTGAGTTCCAGCCAGGAATCAATGTACTGGTTGGTTTAAATGGTCATGGTAAAACCTCAATACTCGATGCAGTTTCTGTCGCTTATGGCCAGTTTATGAGTGGATTTGGCACAAGTACCGACCGACCTATTCGAGATAATGACATACATTTAGGCAAAACCGGCTCTGAAGACACAGGTTTTACCATGGAGTGTCAATTCCCTGTTCAAGTTTCAGCACAAGCTTTCAATGACTATGTTGATGATTTCCCTACATATTGGTCTCGCTCTCGTAATACACAAAAAAGCAAAGGCTCTAAAGTTATTGAGTTAAACCAAGTAGCAAAACGTTTACAGAAACTTGTACAAGATGGCGCTCATCCAACACTTCCAGTCATTGCTTGTTATGGCACTGAAAGACTATGGAACCAGAGTTTTGATCCAGCAAAGAATCCGCCTAAATTATCAAAAACCAGTCGCTTAGAAGGCTATCGAGATTGGAATAAACCAACGAGTAGCTACAAAAATTTTGCTAGTTGGCTTCACGAAGAAACGATGGCTAGCTTTGAACGTGGGATGCTACAGCAAGAGCAGAGAACACGTGGAAGCCTTATTGTAGGAAATATTCATGCAGATCGCTTAACTTCATTACAAAAAGCACTCAATATCGTTTTAATGCCTTCTGGTTGGTCAAATATTCACTATTCAGCAACCGCAAAACAAGTTGTTGCTACTCATAAAGAGCAAGGTAATGTACCCATTTCGCTATTAAGTGACGGTGTACGCAACATGATTGGTATGATTGCTGATATTGCCCGCAGAGCGATTCAACTAAATCCTCATATGGGAACTCATGCGGTTCAAGAAACCCAAGGTATCGTATTGATTGATGAGGTAGATATGCACCTTCACCCTCAATGGCAACAGCTCGTCCTAAAAAACCTGACAGAAGCATTTCCTAAAATTCAATTTATTGTAACAACCCATAGTCCTCAAGTATTAACAACAGTGAAGAAACATCAAATTATCATCCTACAGAGGGATCATGTTACTTCACCAATTGGGAATACTTATGGAGAACCAAGTAACTATGTTTTGAATCAGGTGCTTGGAGTCGACAGCCGACCTCCCTTAGATCACAGTAAATTATTGCAAGAATATTTAGTTTTAATTGAATCAGGCTTAGGGAAAGAAAAAGAAGCGGTTGAAATGAGGGAGATTTTAAAGGAGATGATTGGTGAGTCGCATTCTGATCTCATGGCTGCCGATAGAGCAATTCAACGCAAGGATATTCTTGGCTGATGCGCACTATAAAAAAAATTAATACAGGTAATATCCATAGTCTTATAACGGCACAAATAAACAATGGAGTACCGACTGACTCAGATCATGCGACAAGAGCATGGGGCAACTTTAAAGACCATAATCAACTGCTTTTTCAAAAATTGCTAATAGAACAGTTCGGTTTATGCTGTTATACAGAGTTAAATTTAGCAGATCTAAAAGCTGAGCATGGTATTGGCTCTCATTTAGAGCACGAGCAACCAAAGAACATGTATCCGCAACGGACCTTTGATGAAGCTAATTTGCTGAGCTGTGCTTTAGATAGTGACAATTTAGTTAGCTATAAAAATGAACAAAGGTTTGGTGGTCACTACAAAGATAATAATCCACATAATCAGTATGATGCAAATCGCTTTATATCACCTCAATCACCTATCTGTCGTGATTATTTCGTTTACATTATTATTGATGGAACTATTGCGCCTAAAGCAGGACTATCTCCAGTTGAATTAGACAAGGCAACTTACACCATCGCTCACCTTAACCTAAATGCTCCATTTCTGAAGGCAGAAAGGGAGCGATGGTTAACAGAAATAGATAACGTATTAAAGCCACTTATATCGAGTAACGACATTTCCGCAATCGAGAGTATTGCTCAATGTGAATTAACCCTAACAAGCAGAGGGCATCCTACTTTGCACAGGGCAGCATTTGATCAATTAAGACCCTTTCATTCTGCAACGAGAAATCTTTTTGGCACTATTGGTCAAAGAGTAATTGCTCAATTTTTACCTCATATTGATTAGCGTAAGAGAAAATAAATGACTCAGCCTTTACCCAACTTCCGTGAAGAACAAAGCGCTAAAATCCCAGCTTTAACATTACTGTCCAACCTTGGTTACCAGTTTGTACCGCCAAGTGAGTGTATGGCTACTCGTGGCAATAAAACAACTGTTATTTTGCCAAATGTGTTGCGTGCTCTATTAACTAAAAAGAGTTTTTCTTTTCAAGGCAAACAACATGATTTATCTGATGCTGCTATTGATAAAGTTGTACATGAACTCGCTAACCCAGCTATGAATGAAGGGTTAAAAGCTGCAAATGAAAAACTTTATAATGCACTAACTTATGGTATTGGTATTACTGAATTTGTAGAAGGGAAAAAAGTTAGCCCAACTATTCAGATTATTGATTGGCAAGCACCTGAAAATAATGTTTACCACTTTACAGAAGAGTTAGAGGTTGAAAATGCACACGGTACCGGCAAGCGTATTCCTGATATTGTTTGCTTTGTAAATGGCTTACCTTGGGTTGTGATTGAAGCTAAACGACCAGACTCATCAAAAAGTGGGAAACCCACAGTGTTAGCGGGCATTTCACAAAATATTCGTAATCAAAAGGTGGATCAGATTCCACATCTGTTTGCTTACAGCCAATTATTAATATCCATCAATGGCCATGAAGGTTTGTATGGGACCTGTGGTACACCTGAAAAGTTTTGGGCGAAGTGGAAAGAGGAACAAATTACCGAAGACGAGTTTTCCCAGTTAAAGAATAAACAACTGAGTCAAAATAAACTGGATCTACTATTTGCCCATCGCCCTACTTCTATGAAGTCCGAGTACCTATCATTAATTGAAGGCGGTGACTTATTGGTGACTGACCAAGACCGTTTATTAGTTTCGTTATTACGCTTTGACCGCCTGTTAGATATGGCCCGTCTATTTACTCTATTTGATAAAAAAGCAGGGAAAATTGTTGCTCGTTATCAGCAAGTATTTGGTATTAAAGCGCTGGTTGAGCGCATCAGCTCTTTTGATGACAAAGGCTCTCGCAACGGGGGAGTCATTTGGCATACCACTGGATCTGGTAAGTCATTTACTATGGTGTTTTTGTCCAAAGCGTTGATCTGGCTTAAAGAGCTGGCAAAGTGTCGCGTCGTAGTGGTGACAGACCGTGTTGATTTAGAAGATCAGCTGGCCCGTACGTTTGCTTCAGGTGGCGCACTCTCTGATAAAGATAAAAAAGATGCAATGGCAACCACAGGTAAACGCCTTGCGGAGCAAATAGGTAAAGGCAATGAGCGTATTATTTTCTCTATCATCAATAAGTTTGGTAGCGCTGTAAACCTGCCTGAATGTTATAACGATAGTGCAGATATGATTGTACTCATTGATGAGGGTCATCGTAGTCAAAATGGTGAAAATAACATCCGTATGCAACAAGCTTTGCCTAATGCTGCTTTTGTTGCGTTCACCGGCACACCATTGTTGCAAGATGATAAAACTGAGAATAAGTTTGGCTCAATTATCCACTCTTATACTATGCAACAAGCGGTTGAAGATAAAACCGTAACCCCGCTGTTATATGAAGAACGTGTTCCAGAGTTAAGTACCAATGATAAAGCGATTGATGCTTGGTTTGACCGTATTACTGATTCTTTATCTGAAAAACAGCGTACCGACTTAAAGAAGAAATTTGCTCAAAAGGGACAAATTTATCAAGTTGAAGGTCGTTTAGAACTAATTGCCCATGATATTTCTGATCACTTCCAAAACTTTAAAGACCAAAGTTTAAAAGGCCAACTTGCCTGTGACTCTAAGTCCTCTGCGATTCAATATAAACAGCTTCTGGATAAAATCGGCAAGGTAACATCTGTCGTTGCTATGTCACCTCCTGATACCCGTGAAGGGCACGATAGCGTTGAGACTGAAAGCACTGACTTAGTGCAGAACTGGTGGAAAGAAAATGTAGCTGATGCTGGCTATGGCCAAGATGAGAAAGCTTACACAAAATATATCATATCTGAATTCAGTAAAGATGAAGGCCCTGATTTAATGATAGTGGTGGATAAACTATTAACAGGTTTTGATGAGCCAAAAAACACAGTGTTGTATATAGATAAACCACTTAAACAACATAACCTTATTCAAGCTATCGCACGCGTTAACCGTTTACATGCGAATAAACAGTTTGGTTATTTGATCGATTATCGAGGTATTTTGGAAGAACTCGATATCACTATCGAAAAATATCAAAATTTAGCAGAGCGCACACAAGATGGTTTTGATATTGGTGATTTGAAAGGTTTGTATAACCGTATGGATACGGAATATAAAAAGTTACCTGGTTTATACACCCAGCTTTGGTCATTCTTTAGCGAGGTTAAAAACACACAAGATCCAGCTTCAATGAGAGCGGTATTTACACCCCATATAGAGTTTATTGATAACCAAGCGACTGATCTTAATTTAAAGAAACGTCATGAGTTTTATGATGCCTTGGCCGATTTTGCTAATTGTTTAAAGGTTGCCTTACAGTCAGCGACTTACTTTGAAGATAAGAGCTTTGACGACAAACGTAAAACTTATAAAGAAACACTTAAGTCCATGTCACAACTTCGTGCTCAAGTACGTGAAGATGCAGAAGAAACCGTAGATTACGATAAATACGCAGACGATATTCGCACTATGTTGGATAAACATATTGGTGGTGTTGAAGTGCAAGAGTCTAAAGGTGTTTATTTGGTTGGTGATATGGGGAAAGATGCCAAACCTGAAGAGATGAGTGACGATGAAGCGCGTAATCAGAAGGATAAAATAACAGGTCGAATCACCAAAATGATTGAGCAGGATTTAGCTGATGACCCTTATGCTCAGGAATACTTTTCCAAACTGCTTAAACAAGCGATTGAACAAACCAAAGAGATGTTCGATGCACCAGTGAAGCAATATATGCTGTTTGCTGATTTTGAAGAACAAGTTAAAGAACGCAAAGTTGACGGTGTGCCAACCGATAAGTTTAATGGTAAGCGCCATGCGCAAGCTTATTATGGCCTGTTCTTAAAAGCTTTTGATGACACTTTACCGCTAAGTGAAGAGCAATGTATTAATCATGCTTTAAAGATTGATGAAATAGTGAATAAAGCAGTTGCTGAGTTTTCGATTAATCCACAAGAAATTGAAAACAAAGTATTACAAGGTGTATTGCCTCTATTGTTTGCTGACTTAGGCGTTGAAAAGGCTCAGGTAATTATCGGCGGTGTAATAAAAATAACCCGCCTAGGCTTCGCAGGTCTGAATAGCTGATGACATCAGTAAATTCTAACGAGCGTAATAAAGAACTGTACAGCTTTATCTACGGTGAGCAGGCCATTGCTTATGAGGTTATCCGTAAAAGCTTTGCTGAAGATAAGAAAAAGAAGATCACTATTCGTGTTCATCCTGATTGCGAAGTGATCGTGACCGCTCCTGAGTGTTCTAATAATACAGATATCCATGATGCAGTGATAAAACGTGCAAAGTGGATTTGGGATGCTGTTTGTGAGTTTCAAACTCATCAAGAGTATGTGCAAAACAAGAATTACGTGAGTGGCGAGATGCAGTTCTATTTAGGCAGGCGTTATATGCTTAAAGTGGTTAAAGATAACAACAGCAGTTCGAGTGTTAAGTTATTACGTGGCAAGCTATTGGTGAGCTTAACGAAATTTGACGAGAACAAAACAGAGTTAGTCAAAGTGTTGGTTGGAAAGTGGTATAAGCACAAAGCTCAGCGAGTATTTCAAGAACGAATAAATGACCTACTACCACAAACTAACTGGGTAATTGATCCTCCCAGCTTTAAAGTATTATCCATGCAAAAACAATGGGGGAGCTGTTCGGCACAAGGTAGCTTAATGCTTAATCCTCACTTAGTAAAAGCCCCAAAAGAATGTATTGATTACGTTATTTTACATGAACTTTGCCATATAGCTGAACATAACCATAGTGAGCGATTCTGGCGGTTATTGACACAAGTTATGCCTCACTGGAAAAAGGTGAAAAGTAGGTTGGATGGTATGGCGGAATTGTATTTGAATGAGTGAATACATTGATTAAGTATTAAATATTATAAAATATCTCTTTTTATCATTCAAATATCTATTTTATTTTTCAGCCTTTCTCTTACTATTTATTTTGATAATCAATCAACTAGGAGAAAAAAATGTCTAATCAAAATAACAACCACAAAGCGAACCAAGGTAATGCCAATAAAGGAACTTCTGGAAATAACCAAGCTAACGCTAAGGTAAATGGTAACCGTGGGAAACAGATGAACCCAAACCAGAAGAAATAACTGATTAATGAAAAAGCAGGTAAATCTTTACCTGCTTTGTTTAGAGGATAAAATGGAAACTAAAAATCCCAAAAAAAGTAAGAGAAAATTTAAACAGACTAAACCATTAGTTAAATTAGCATTAAACAATGGATGGACTCAGCCAGAGATAGCTGAAACTTGTAGAACCCAGCAATCAGTTGTCAGTGCATGGTCTAAAGGGACAAAACAAGGTACGGAACAGCAACTCAAGCCTCTTTTAGAAATTTTTGGACACAAATTAAGACGAAACTCTTTTAGGGTGTATTGGTGTATAGACTCTGAGACTCAAGAAAAAACCTTTCATAAAGTTGAAGGGACAGTTGTTTTGAACCAAGTGTTTTATGATGCAAGAAGAGCAGACCACAGATTAGTAAAGAAAATTCCAAAACAGAAACTTGTAGTTCATCATCAAGGTGAAAATACATTTAGAGTCATATTTCAAAATCGTCTTACATTTAGAAATTCCAATGAGGAATTAGAATCAATGGTTGAAGATGCTATATGGAACTCAACCATTTCAGAACAATATGAGTTAACTGAATTACTTAATATCATTGATAAATATGCAGAAAGCAGCTTGGTTGAATATCCAAGTGACTCTAATACATTACCATTTATTGCTAGACAAGCTTTGCTTAATCACGGCTTTGCTATTGATGGGGTTGTTGAATACCCAGCTATTTGGTAAGTTAAAGAAACCCCAATAGGAAGCTGGCACCTCAACGCCAAAATATGTGGTTTACCACAACCGTTTGAAGTACCACTTTTGGTAAGCCTTGTGATTAGCCAGTTCGCTACCACAACGCTATTCAAACAATTTAGGAGCACATCGTTATTGCTTTGAATTAAGCTAGGCCAAAGGCATTGCTGATCAGCCGAAACATAACATGTGACTACGGGTAAGGGTGGGCAAAAAAGCCAGCCGTCACTTTTTTGGCCGCTGGCTTTTTATTCTGCTTAAAATTAGCTTAGAAAATAATCTTGTTTTAAACTGTTCAAACGCATTACTAAACGATTCTGTAATTCGCTAACGCAACAATCAAAACGAGGTTGATTTAGCTCTACTAGTTGTTCTAATAACCACTGCTCGACCATTTGAATATTTGTTAAATATTCGTACCCACATAACAAAGCCACTTCTCTTTGAGTTTGATTTATGTATAAATTACGACAAATGATCTGAGCAACTTCATAGGTTGATTTTAATAACGATCTCGTCAATTCAATACGCTTTACTTGCAGGCTCGATAAATAAGCTTCACTTTGCGATATTTGGCTATCAATCTGTTGCACTATTGGATGATCATGGACACTAAGCATTATCTTCTCCTTGAGTTTCTACGTAGCGATCAAATGCACTACCATCTTGGCGTGTCAAATTAGGAACATAGCGAGAATAAACACGAAATAACATCGTTGTAGTGGTATGCCCCATCTGCTGTGCAATCCATTCTGGCGATTCACCTGCTGCGAGTAACAACGTGGCGTAGGTATGGCGTGTTTGATATGGGTTTCTGTATTTCAACTTTAATCGTTGCAGCATAGGCTCCCAGATAACACGGCTAATAGTTTGATAATTAAATGGCTTGCCATTCTTTTTACAAAATACAAAAGGCCCTAGGTGCTTTGTTACTTTCATTTGCTGCTGCAATGCAGATACAACTCTGTCGGTCAGCTTAATAGTTCGATTTGAGCCGTCAGTTTTTGCGTCTGTCATATCCCCTTTTACAAGGCTTTGAGTTATGTAGATTTGCTTCTTATCTAAATCGACTTTATCCCAATGTAAACCATCAATTTCTCCTGTTCGTAAGCCTGTGAAGAAACGCACCATGTAATAAGATTTGAAATCATCTGGTGCTGTTTTTATTAAACGCTCAACTTCATTTAAAGAAAATGGATTAACCTCTGTGCGTGGTATTTTTAAGGCTTTAATATTTTTCCAAGGTGACGTAAACTCATATCGATCAGCGGCTTCGTTAAGCAGCATTCTTAGTGGTGTCATAATATGATTGATACGAGAAGCGGATAGTGTTTTCTTTGTTCGAGTCTGGACTTTGGCGAGAGCAGCTCGAAACGTTAAGATATCTTGTTTTTTGATGACGCTGATCTTCATATGCCCAAATGCAGGCAAGATATGCGACTCTAAAATCCCTTCAATTGATTGTTTATGACTTTTACGCCATTCGATCGCTTTTTCATTAAACCACAACTCTGAAAACGCTTTTAATGTTGGTGCATCAGGAGCATTAAAATAATTAGTAGCAGTTTGTTTACGCTCATTAAGCATTTCAAATTTCTGTACGTTTTTTGAGTTTGGGAAATACTTCGCATATTCAAAGGTATTAGTTAATATTTCTGCTTCTATTATTTTTAATAACTTAGTTAATCTTTTACGGTTTGTTGCCGTATCCAACAATTTTGTTTGTTCTCGACAACGCTGATTCATATAACGAAAATCTGCGACTAATTTTCCATTTCTTATATTAATTGATCCCATATTTACCTCACATACCAGTCGTTAATGACTGA
>NZ_AXWP01000070.1 GCF_000482725.1 Psychromonas arctica DSM 14288 | reverse complement strand
AAGACGAAGATTAAGGGCAGTACAGCTTAACTTGTGGAAGAAGCCGAGTCGGCTACATCGACGATTAAAGCAGCTGAAATATAAGCCACCCTTTAAGTTCATTAAAATGAACTCGTGGCGAAATTCGAGAAGCCCCTTATCAAGTTTTGCGATGCCGAATAGTTGGTTTGAAGGGCTTGGTTTGTATAATATAGAGAATGTAAATACAGGTTGGCTTGCTCCATCAGCGTTTATGAAAAGCGGATGATGGAATAAAAGAATACAGGAGCCGTATACGAGGCCCGTACGTACGGTTCTGTGAGAGGGATGAGGCAAAAGCCTCACCCTACTCGATATGTCTAATTTTAAATAACGTCAATGTTTGAGCATTAACAGCTCGCTACGTACAATGCTGTAGGGTGAATTAGATACGAGTCTAGTGTTATGAGCGGAAGAGTTTTGCGCGACTGTTAGTGGTGAGTTCTCTATAGAGTTCAAAAAACACCATAGCTTATCCTGCTTCCCTAATATCTAGAGTAAGCCGATAAAGTAGCTGCTAAAAGTAATTTCAAATAATAATAATTTTAGCTTTTCCCTCGTAATGTAAGATGCGGGGCTCGTTTGTTTTTATCGATATGATGTTTTATTTTTACTTATAGGATATTTTAAACTATCCTCGCACCAACAATAAATTTATATCCAATAATAGGTATTTAAATTATGATTTTTGGTCGAGTTACACTTAAGCAAAAGTTGGCTTTTTCCGCTAGTTTTGCCATTTTAGTCGGTGCTATATTAGTGATGACAATCTCTTTTCAAAGCTCACTCAAACGATTAGATATTGAATTAAATCAGCGGCTTTTAAGTAGTACTAGTTATTACAATCGGTACGTGAGTGACTGGCTTGGTGCAAAAGGAGAAGCGCTACAGTCTCTACCCGCTACCATCGAACTTGATCAATTAGAAAAACATTTACAGCAGCTTCGAGTTGGTGCTAGGTTTGATAATGTATTTTTAGCATTTCAAGATGGTAGTCAAAAAAATGCAAATGGCGTAATTCTACCTCCAGGTAATGATGATCCTAGAAAGTGGGGCTGGTATAAAAATGCGATGAGCAAGCCGCAAGAAGTCTTTATGGATAACCCAACGGTAGCCGCAGCGACAGGCGCAAATGTTGTTTCTCTTGGTAAAGCCGTTCAGGTGCTAGGCGAAACTGCCGTTTTAGGTGCAGATGTACAGATAAGCGATATCATTGAGCAATTACAAAGTGCTGTCTTACCAGGTATAGGTTATATGTTTATCGCAACCGATAAAGGTAATGTTTTTGCACATGCTGATAGCTCGTTATTAAATAAACCACTTAGTGCGATGGACCCTGGATTGAGCCAAGGCTTGTCAAATTTATCCACTGCGAATGCTAAATTACAAATCATGATAGTGGCCAATCAAGAGAGTTATGTTTATGTCGCTCCAATTAAAGGTACGCGCCTACAAACGATTGTGATAATTAATAAAGAATCTGTTGTTGCGCCTTTAATTACAGCACTCTGGCAGCAATTGTTAGGTGCTTTAGTGATTGTTGCCGTTTGTTTGTTAGCTTTTAATCTGTTTTGTAATTATCTCTTTAAACCATTACAAGGTGTATCTCGTGCTCTGGAAACGATTGCACAAGGGGGAGGTGATTTAACGAGACGCATTGATATTGATAGTAATGACGAAGTGGGTACATTAGCGAAGCACTTCAACCAGTTTATGGGCAGCTTACAAATGCTTATTCAAGATGTTTTTGCTTTGGCTGAACAGCTTAAAATAGAAGCGCGTGACAGTGAAGGGCGATCCAATGAATCAGTTAAAGGGTTACAATTGCAGCAGCAAGAGGTAACCATGGTGGCAACGGCTGTGACTGAGATGTCATCAGCAACGCATGAAATTGCCGAAAATGCAGAGCAAACAGCACAGGCTGCTTATTCTTTAGCTGATTATGCGCAACAGGGGCAATCAGAAGTAGAAAAAACGCAACATTCAATTACCAACTTAACGACTGAAATCGTTCAGGCGACTGATGTTATTAGCGAGCTACATCAGCATGCGCAAGATATAAATGGAATTTTAACAACCATCCAAGGTATCGCGGATCAGACTAATTTATTGGCACTTAACGCTGCTATTGAAGCGGCAAGAGCTGGTGACCACGGACGTGGTTTTGCTGTGGTCGCTGATGAAGTACGTAGTTTAGCGCAGAGGACTCATAGCTCTACTGAAGAAATTCAGAGTATGATCGGCACTTTGCAGACGAGCACTAATAATGCAGTTAAATTGATGAATAACAGTTCTTTATTAGCGAAAGGTACAGTGAATGATGCACAGCAGGCTGCACAATCTTTAGCTAAAATTAAGGATTCAGTAGAAGTTATTAGTAATATGGCAACACAAATTGCCACCGCTTCAGAGGAACAAAATCAAGTAACCTCTGAGATCACTAAAAATACGACATCCATTAAAGATGTAACTGATAAATTAACGGAAGACGCTACGGTATCTAAATTACAAGCGAGTGAATTGAATACACAAGCTAATTTGTTAAGTGCTAAAGTTTCAGTTTTTCATGTGTAATTAATAATGAACTATTCGCTCCTCTTACTCTTGTAAGGGGAGACTTGTTTATCCCGAGATATCTAGCAGCAGATATTTTAGAAGCGTGAATATCTGCCTTAGGGGAGATATTTTGAACCTCAATGCAGCTAAAGCTACGGTAAGTATAAAGCCTATGCTGACAGATACTTAATGTGCTTTGCTTTTAGCAAATCCTTTTGTCATGAAACGTGCACTACTTTTTGCCATCAAGAGACCATCTACATATAACTCACCTTCTACTTTATAAAGAGGAGGACGAGAAGGCAGGACTTTAGCTGTCATTAAAATATCACTGTTGACTTTCATTTCATGTAGAAAGCGAATATTCATATCCGCCGTTACTGCTTCAATATCTTGATTGAAAACCGCTTGGCACATGCTGCTATCTAACAATGCCGCTAAAAAACCACCATGCAATATACTTTCATAGCCCTGCTGATGAATTGAGCTTTTAAAATGAGCCCAGACTTGCTGATTAGGATCACTGTAAAAATCTAATTTCAAACCTAATACGGTATTGGTCCCGCACATCATGCAACCTTGATGGCTTTTTTTCTTGCGCACTAATGTCAGCGGCTGAGGTATATGCTTGTTATTAAGTAATTGTAATTCTTTTAATAATTGTGCTTTTTCTGAGTCATGTGCAGCAGACATATTAACCTCTATCATTCATTATTGATAACAAAAGTAATTGGCATATGCTAATTACTTGGTTAAGATAACATAGCAAAAGGTAATTGATAACTGATAACTGAAATTTAGAACTAATAACTAATAACTAATAACTAATAACTAATAACTAATAACTGAGAGCTGTAGATGAGACCTAAAATAAAGCGGCATATCTGTGCTGAAAAATTTGCTAAATGTAGCCTATTTAAACCCAATGGTATTCCAGTAACTAAGCTAATCAAAATCAGTATCGAAAGTGATGAATTGGAAGCTATTCGCTTGGTGGATATTGAAGGGCTTTCGCAACAGGATGCAGCCAAAAGAATGCAAGTTTCACGACAAACCTTTGCCAATATTTTAAAAAAATCACGTTTTAAGATAAGTAATGCATTGATTAATGGTCATGCATTAGTCTTACCCGATGAATTAGTCAACCTCATTAATTAAGGAAAATACCATGATTTATGCTATCGCAATGAGCAATAATAAGCTGTCTCACCAGTTTTCAAAATCTGAGAACTTCACCTTTTATGATGAAAACAATCAGATAATAGCTGTGCATGATAATCCAGCTTTAGGTCTTACCGGTTGCTCTGCAAAGTTATTAATTATTCAACTCTTACAAGAAATGCACTGCGATGTTGTGATTGTTAGAAAAGTAGGTGAAAAAACCTTAGCAAAACTGCTAAATGCAGGTTTAAAAGTAGAGCAAGGTAATACAAGGGATGAGATTGAAACATTATTGCTAAGTGCTAAATTACATCGTCGATCATTAAATACACCTGAGCAAGGAGTGTTGAAAAAGGTATCGCATAAAAATGCTGATGGTCGATGCTGCCACCATCATTAGACCATATAGCCGTTATTTATCAACTTTATGGCTGAGATCTGCTTACTTCTAACCTTGCTGCTTTTTGCATCTTGAATGCGAGTAATTTTTACTTAGCCTCAAATAATAAATGGTTTAGGTTATTGGTTTAAATCATTTTACTATTTCCTTAACCCTTAAGTGATTAATCATTATTAAGAGTTAAGGTCTTTTTTGCTTAATTTTCTTCTCTTGTTTAACTTGGTTGCTTTTTCTTCTATACTGCCCGCATCTTGTCGGAGTGCTAATGGGAATTTCCCAAAGGCTGAGACCACATTAGTTAGCTATCATTTTGAATAGTTAACGTGGGATCCGTGGAACCTGATTGGGCTAATACCTACGAAGGGAACAAGTAGAAAATATCTGTCTATTTTCCATTCTTGGATATTTTTTAACTTCCACACCTATTCGACAAGCAATCTTTTATAAACCGTTTATATTAAACTAGGTAAAGAATGCTATGTCTAAAGAAATTAATTCAACGTTAAAAACCACTGATCGTAAAGGTCTATCTCGTCGTGAATCACGTCAAGCCGCACAGGACTATATTCAAAATTTGAATAATGAGTCTTATCCTAACTCTGAAAAAATATTTATTGATGGTGATATTCATCCGATCAAAGTAGCGATGCGTCAAATTCATCAAACTGATACATTTGTTGGTGGCAGTGAAGAAAACCCAATTTATGAAAAAAACGAACCTATTCCAGTTTACGATACATCAGGCCCTTATACAGATCCTAATACTAAAATAGATGTCCATGTGGGATTGCCAAAACTACGTAAAAGCTGGATAGAAGCGCGTGATGACGTCGAAGTCCTTGAAGGTGTGACGTCAGAGTTTGCACAGACACGTTTAGCTGACGAGTCATCAGATGAATTACGTTTCGCCAATTTACCTAAGCCTTTACGCGCTAAAAAAGGCCAATGTGTAACGCAATTGCATTACGCACGTCAGGGCATTATTACACCTGAAATGGAATATATTGCGATTCGTGAAAACCAAGGCCGTGAGCGAATTAAATGTGAAGCTTTACTTGCACAACATGCAGGGCAGAGTTACGGAGCGAATTTACAGGAATCAATTACGCCTGAATTTGTGCGCTCAGAAGTAGCTAGAGGGCGTGCGATCATTCCATCTAATATTAACCATCCAGAATTAGAACCGATGATCATTGGTCGTAACTTTTTAGTTAAAGTTAACTCTAATATCGGTAACTCTTCTGTCTCATCTTCCATTGAAGAAGAAGTTGAAAAATTAGTATGGTCGACGCTTTGGGGCGGTGACACGGTGATGGATTTATCAACGGGTCGTAATATTCATGAGACTCGCGAATGGATCCTACGTAACTCACCTGTACCAATCGGTACCGTACCAATTTACCAAGCCTTAGAAAAAGTAAATGGTGTGGTTGAAGATTTAACCTGGGAGGTCTTTCGCGATACGTTAATTGAGCAAGCAGAGCAAGGTGTGGATTATTTTACAATTCATGCGGGCGTATTGTTACGCTTTGTTCCGATGACGGCTAAACGCGTTACAGGTATTGTGTCACGTGGTGGTTCAATCATGGCGAAGTGGTGTCTGACTTATCATAAAGAAAACTTTGCTTATGAATACTTCCGTGAAATTTGTGAAATTTGCCAGCAGTACGATGTGTCGTTATCACTAGGCGATGGATTACGTCCAGGCTCGGTTGCAGATGCCAATGATGAAGCACAATTCTCTGAACTAGAAGTATTAGGTGAGTTAACCAAAGTAGCTTGGGAATATGATGTGCAAGTGATCATTGAAGGCCCTGGCCATATTCCGATGCAGATGATTAAAGAAAACATGGATAAGCAGTTAACAGAATGTTTTGAAGCGCCTTTCTACACATTAGGTCCACTAACAACTGATATTGCACCGGGTTACGACCATATCACCTCTGGTATCGGTGCTGCGCAAATTGGTTGGTACGGTTGTGCAATGCTGTGTTATGTGACACCTAAAGAACATTTAGGGTTACCTAATAAAGATGATGTAAAAGTAGGTTTGATCACTTATAAAATTGCAGCACATGCAGCAGATTTAGCAAAAGGCCATCCTGGTGCACAAATTCGAGACAATGCTTTATCTAAATCTCGTTTTGAATTCCGTTGGGAAGATCAATTCAATCTCGGTTTAGACCCAGTAACATCGCGAGAATATCACGATGAAACTTTGCCACAAGAATCGGGGAAAGTAGCGCATTTCTGCTCGATGTGTGGCCCTAAATTTTGCTCAATGAAAATCACCCAAGATGTGCGTGACTTTACTGCGAAGTTAGATTCAGGTGAAATATCGATTAAAATTCTTGATGAGACCATTGTTATGACGACAGGTATGACTGCAGAAGAAGGCATGGCCATTAAAGCGAAAGAGTTTACTGAAAGTGGTGCTGAAATATATCAGCCGGCTTTTGTGGATAAAGTATAAAGCTTAGATAAAGTATAATGGCAAAAATTACCGGCTATTAGTCTTTTACTAATAACCGGTTTACAAACAAGTTTAAGGTTAAATATGAATAATATAGTGTGGACAATTGCAGGATCTGACTCTAGCGCAGGCGCAGGGATCCAAGCAGATCTTTGTACATTCCATGATTTAGGGGCAGATGGTTGCTCTGTGATCACGGCGGTCACTGCGCAAAATTCACAAGCTGTGCAGCTTGTTGAAAGTGTTTCTGAAAAAATGTTCGCACAACAATTAGCCAGTTTAGCGGAAGATATGCCTGCTAAAGTGATTAAAATCGGTCTGATAGCGAGTGTTGAGCATGTCAAAATTCTTGCACAGCAACTAGCACTCTACAAACAAACTTGGGCACGTAAGCCATTTGTTATTTATGACCCTGTGGCGGTAGCATCGACAGGTGATGAAATGGCAGAAGAGGGCATTAATGAGGTTATTAAAACGCAATTACTCCCTCAAATCGATCTATTAACACCTAATGCGAATGAAGTATTAACCTTATCTGGACATGCATTAATTTCTGGTGAATCGTTTAAACCTGCCGTGGATAAATTAATCAGCATGGGCTGCGGTAGTGTTTTAATTAAAGGCGGTCACTTTGAGCTGGTGGATGACATTGCGCTTGATTATTGGAGTGATGGAGAAAGAGAAATCGCACTAACAAGCCCTCGTTTAGACAATGTTCATACGCACGGAACAGGTTGTACCTTAGCCAGTGCCATTGCTGCAACGATGGCCTTAGATTATTTTATAGAAGATGCGTTAGTGATTGCAAAAGCTTATTTAAACCAAGGCTTAAAAGCCTCTAAAGCACTCGGTGCTGGTGAAGGTTCTGTCGCGCATTGTGGTTGGCCAACGCTGCGTGCTGATTTTCCTGAAGTCGTTTTACCTGAATCAAGTATTGGTTATGAGTTAGACCTACCAGGTAGTTTAGAAGCGGGCCCTGGCTTTAAACCTTGTGACACCATTAAATTAGGTTTATATCCCGTTGTTGATTCTGTTGAATGGGTAGAGCGCGTATTGAAAATGGGCGTAAAAACTCTTCAGTTACGTATTAAAGACAAACAACCAGAACAAGTCGAGCAACAAATTATTGATGCGATAGCGTTAGGAAAACAGTATGACGCACGTTTATTTATTAATGATTATTGGCAGTTAGCCATCAAACATAATGCTTACGGAGTACATCTGGGGCAAGAAGATATGGATGTAGCTGATTTACCGTTAATTGCCGATGCAGGTTTACGTTTAGGATTAAGCACCCACGGTTATTATGAAATGTTACGTGCAAGACAGCTTAAACCAAGTTATATCGCGTTAGGGCATATTTTCCCAACAAAAACGAAAGATATGCCTTCCGATCCACAAGGATTAACGCGTTTATCTAAGTATGCGAACTTAATGTCAGATATGGCAACCGTTGCTATTGGAGGCATTAATTTAGAGCGCGCTCCAGCAGTATGGCAGACGGGGATTGGTAGTATTGCGGTAGTGACTGCAATTACATTAGCGGATGACCCTAAACAGGTGGTTAATCAGTTTAATGAAATCATGTGTTAGTAGTGAACAGAGGATAAAAGCATGTTGAATGACGATGAGTTATTACGTTATAGCCGCCATCTATTGTTAGAAGATGTTGGAGAAACGGGTCAACAGGCCCTCAAAAATGCCAAGGTGCTTATTATTGGGATGGGAGGGTTGGGTTCACCGGCTTCATTGTATCTTGCTGCTGCTGGCGTCGGGCATATCGTATTGAATGATTTTGACCATATTGAAGTAAGTAACTTACAACGCCAAATTTCTTATCAAAGTGATGATATTGGTGAAGCAAAAGTAGAAGTCGCTAAACGTAAATTGCAGCAAATTAATCCAGAAATTAAAGTCCGCAGTATCAATAAAGCCATGCCAGAAATACAATTGACCATGGAATTGACCATGGCTGATTTAGTGTTGGATTGCACTGACAATATGGCGAGTCGACAGTTGATCAATAAATCCTGTGTTGATGCAAAAGTACCGTTAATTGTAGGGGCTGCAATACGCTTTGAAGGACAATTGATGTTCTTTGACCATAGTGAAACAGATTCCCCTTGTTACCACTGCCTATTTCCAGGTTCAGAAGAGCAAACTCTCAATTGCAGTAATTCAGGCATTATTGGTCCGGTGGTTGGCACTATAGGTACATTACAAGCGTTGGAAGCGATTAAATATTTTGTTGGTTTACCGTCAGGCATTAAAAATAAATTGAAATTGTTCGATGGCAAATCGTTAGATTGGCAAACTTTTACAATTAATAAAGATCCTAAGTGCACAGTATGTGGACAGCATTAATTAAGTGGTGTCAATTACACTGCATTGATAGGGGCAAAGCCTGATGAAAATACACGTTAATGAGCAAGTGTTAGAACTTGCTGAAAATATAAATATTGAACAATTATTAGTACATTTAGATAAACCGCTGATCGGCAGTGCTGTTGCGGTTAATCAAGACATTATCAGTCGCTCTCACTGGGCGGACACTATTCTTAATGAGGGAGATAATATCTCTCTATTTCAAGCGATTGCGGGTGGATAAATCATGTTATTTGATGAAATGAAAAAAAACGATCAGTTGATTATTGGTGATAAATCATTCTCTTCTCGTTTGTTTACTGGGACTGGAAAGTTTAATGATCAACAGACCATGGTCGCTGCATTAAAAGCATCACAATCAGAATTAGTTACAATGGCCTTAAAGCGTGTCGATATGCAACATCGTGACGATGATATCCTTGCGCCATTAATTAAAAATGGCATGAAGTTATTACCCAATACATCAGGGGCCCGTAATGCAAAAGAGGCTGTTTTTGCAGCGGAATTAGCGCGTGAAGCATTGCAAACTAATTGGGTCAAATTAGAAATTCATCCTGATCCTAAATACTTATTACCTGACCCCATTGAAACTTTAAAGGCGGCTGAAATGCTAGCCAATAAAGGCTTTATTGTTTTACCTTATGTCCATGCCGACCCTGTATTGTGTAAGCATTTAGAGGCGGCTGGTTGTGCTGCTGTGATGCCGTTAGGCGCACCAATTGGCTCAAATAAAGGCATTAAAACCGCTGATTTTTTAGAAATAATTATTGAACAAGCGAATATTCCAGTGATTGTGGATGCAGGATTAGGTAGCCCTTCTCATGCTGCTCTGGCAATGGAGATGGGAGCAGATGCGGTGTTAGTTAATACTGCGATTGCTGTTGCGGGCAACCCTGTTGCCATGAGTGAAGCCTTTGCAAAAGCGGTGCAAGCAGGTCGCCAAGCTTATTTAGCGGGTTTAGGTGGACAAAGCACACAAGCGATTGCCTCAAGTCCATTAACGGCATTTCTTGAGGCAAGTCTATGAATTTCAGTGACAAAATAAAAGAGTATCAATGGGACGATATTCGCCTATCTATCTATGCTAAAACAGATACTGATGTGCAACGTGCCTTATCAAAATCACGTTTAGATTTAGAGGATTTTAAAGCGTTAATAAGTCCAGCTGCTGAACCTTATTTAGAGCAAATGGCGCAAAAATCACAGCAGTTAACTGTGCAACGTTTTGGTAAAACGCAACAGTTTTATATTCCACTCTATCTTTCGAATATGTGCAGTAATATTTGCACTTATTGTGGTTTTTCAATGCACAACGCATTACGTCGTAAAACCTTAGATATGCAAGAAATTGAGAATGAATGCCTAGCCATTAAAAAAATGGGCTTTGACCATATTCTAATTGTAACGGGGGAGTCTGAACGTAAAGTCGGCATGGATTATTTCAAGCAAGCTTTACCTGTTATCAAAAAGTACTTTGCAAACATTACCATCGAAGTACAACCACTTGATAAAGACGAATACAGTGAATTGATTGAATATGGTGTTAATGCAGTATTAGTCTATCAAGAAACATATAATCCAGTGACCTACGCAGAACATCATTTAAAAGGTAAAAAGTCTGATTTTATCTACAGATTAGATACGCATGACCGACTAGGTGAAGCCGGTATTCATAAAATGGGCTTAGGTAGTTTAATCGGTTTAGAAGAATGGCGCACGGACTGTTTTTTTGTAGCTGCGCATTTAAGCTATTTAGAGAAAAAATATTGGCAAAGCCGTTATACTATTTCATTTCCTCGTTTGCGCCCCTGTGAAGGGGGGATGGAAATAAAATCAGTGATGAATGATAAAGAACTAGTGCAATTGATTTGTGCCTATCGTCTATTTAATCCTGAAGTGGAATTGTCATTATCGACACGTGAATCTGAACACTTTCGCAATCATGTTCTACCCTTAGGTATTACTTCTCTAAGCGCCGGTTCAAGTACTCAACCAGGTGGTTATGCAGAGCAATCAGAGGTGGCATTAGAGCAATTTGAGATCAGTGATGAGCGTTCACCTGCTATGATGGCGGAGATTGTTAAAAAACAAGGTTATGAAGTGGTCTGGAAAGACTGGGATCACAGTCTAACTGCAAAATAATGGCTATTCCCGTTACCACTCAAAATGTAAAAGTAATGTATCTTGATGGATAACGGATATAAGGAAAATAAAGATGACAGAGCACGAGTTCGAACAAGAAGAAGAGATTTATGCGACTTTAGTAGAGATTAAGCGCGAACCGATCGAATTATATAAAATATTAAAAATTGAAAATCTTGTTTCCGGTGGTGGTGAAGCGAAGCAAGTGATCGCAGAAGGTTATGTGTCGCTTAATGGAGAAGTTGAAACTCAAAAGCGTAAAAAAGTTTATGCAGGCGATCTGATTTACTTTAATGAGCAATATTTTCAGATTGCAGTACAAGGTGCGACGGCAGATTATGAGTTTATAGAGCAGGAACAAGAAGCGCCGGTTAAGAATCATAATAGCAAACAAGATAAGCAATCAGAATTGCCAATAGCGGCGAAAAAAACGCGAAAGCCAATTAGTTTTTAACGAGCAGATCAATTACTTTCATTGATAAAAATTACACTTTTTTATTTATATTTCAATTGTTTAAATTTCAACTCCTTGTTTTTTGTGATTCAGATCGCTATTTGTAGTTTTTGTGTCATTTATTCATGAATTCCTTTTAAAACTTATATAAGTTAGAGGCGTTACTTAACAGGGACACGGATCGTCTACATTTTTGACTAAAGTAATGGTGCTTATTCGAGCACTTATCTCTCAAAATCATCAATAAAAATGATTCTAAACTATAGGAAAATGAATATGACATTCAATAAATATTTAATTGCCGTTGCCTCTGGTGCTATTCTTTCTGCTCCGCTTTCTGCTGCTACTATTTACAAAAACGATGCCCAAGAATTCAATGTAGGTGGACGTGTAGAAGTACGTGGTAACCTAACTGATGGCGAATACACTGATAAATCTCGTGTACGTTTGAATGTAAATGGTAAAAATAAGTTAAATGAAGATTTGACTGTTTTTGGTCGTTATGAATTTGAAATTAAAGAAAACAAAGATGACAATGAAGCAAATCTAACAACACGTCATCTCTACGTGGGTGGCGATACTCAATTTGGTACTGTTATTTACGGTCATCAAAACAATGCAGTTACCTACCTAACTGACTTCACCGATGTAGCTGAAACATTTGTTGGTTATATTAATGAAAATACAGCTACATCAGGCGACCGTTCAAAAAACACATTACGTTATATCTATGAAGCAGATGCATTAACTTTCCAAGTATCTGGTACTCAAAATGCAAATGATAATGCCGATGGTTTTGGTGTAATGGCTGCTTATAAAATCTCGCCTGAAGTGGAATTAGCTGCAGGTATCGCAAGCAGTGACCAAGAATACGGTAATGGTGCGGAAACAAGACAATCAGATTCTTATATGGTTGCTGCACGCTACTCAAAAAATAATGTTTACCTCGCAGCGACAGGTATGACTGGTAATATTTCAGCTGCTGGTATTGCAGATTCTGATTTTGTTGCTGCAGATGCTTATGCGGGTTACTACTTTGGTGAAGATAACGGTAACTTAGTCAATATTGGATATAGCTACTATTCAGCTGATGATATTGCATCATTAGAGACTAACTTTGTTGCCGTTGAATATGCACGTTACGTCGGCAACTTTGCTGTATACGGTAGTTACAAATTAGCATTAAATAACGATATGTCTGCTGGCGATCGTGAAAATGAATTACAACTAGGTGCTCGTTACGGCTTCTAGGTTATGGTTCACGAGATAGTTTATTCTGAAAAGCACTCTTTTTGAGTGCTTTTTTAGTTTTAGTTGGAGATAATTAAAGATGAAATTATGGAATATTTTGAGCATTGCAATGGCCTGTTGCATAAGTACACAGGTGTTAGCGGATATCCAGTTAACCATACCATCACAGGTTAAATTACAGCTTGTTAACGGTGAAAAGTCATCTAGTGTTTCACCGTTGTTATTAAAAAATGGTCAAAACCAAATCGCATTTCGTTATCAAGATCGTTATCGCGTAGGGGGAGATGATGTATTTTATTCCTCTGATATTATCATTATGACCTTTGCGGGAAAGGATGATAATTATGTGATGAGCGTTCCTAAATTAACATCGCAAGCTGAACGTGATGCGTTTAATGAAAAGCCGAGTATTAGCTTAAAAGACAGCCAGTCACAGAAAGTGGTATTTGAGCAGGGTAAGCTATTGAAAAATGGTATGCAGTTTGACCGCGATTTAGTGGCAGAAATGAAAGATTATAATTTGACCTCTCAACCAGCTTCATTACAACAGCGTGTGACAATCATTACCACTCCAGGTACTCAGTCTGAAGTCGATGTTGCCGGTAAAATGTTAGATTACTGGTACCAGAAAGCCGATCAAAAAACGCGTGAACAATTCAAATTACGTATTAGTCAATAATATACTTTTTGTGCATTCAGTTTGAATACAGACGGGCAGAGTAGATTAGTGTTGCTGAAAAGATAAGATAGTTAAGTCGCGCTTTATTACCTTATCTTTTAAGCGTTCAAGAGCCTCTTTTATCTGCTCAATGCCGCTACAAATTGTGTTTATAATATTGATAAAACGTCAGTACCTTGGAGACATACTGTTGTGTTTCCGGATAAGGTGGAATCTGACGTTTATATCGTCTTACTGCGCCTTCTCCTGCGTTATAAGCCGCTAACGCTAAATCCTTGCTACGAAACTCTTTTAATAATGTTTTTAAATAGAGCGCACCTGCAAAAATGCTTTGTGTGGGATCGAATGGGTCGTTAACGCCAAATCGCTTTGCTGTTTCAGGCATTAGCTGCATTAATCCTTGAGCACCTGCTGATGATATTGCCTTGCGTTGATAAGCAGATTCTGCGGTGATCACCGCGTGTAAAAATGCTGGATCCAGTTGATGCTTGTTGGCTGCATTGACTATAATAGGGTGATATTTTCTCTGTAGCGTTGTATTACGAGGAATGGCAATATTGGTATAACTCTTCGCTTTCCAATTTTTAAAACTAGGTGGCGCTCTATTGCTATCACTGCGTAGTAATAGCTTATAGTTTTTGTTTTCCTTACGTTCAGAGAAAAATTTATTTCCGTTTTTGTCTGTGTACATATAAATGTCGGCATTGGCAGTAAACACTAGACCGCTCATGATTAAGGTCAAAAAACAGAGCAATGAACGTAACGTCAATGAACTTCGCTCCAATAAACATGGCGCTAATGAATGTAACATTGCGGTCAATGTGGTGCCTAAATCAACGCCTGACTGATGCTTTAATCTAACCCTGAAGATTGTTCTTAATACCTTCAACATATTTATTGATTACCCTTTTCAATATTCAGTGTATTGGCTTCTGAGTTTGCTAGTGACGAGCTGGTGGTTTTTGCTGGAGCAGTTGTTAAAGCGGTTGAAACCGCATCAGACGTTTCTTTTTCCACTGCATCTGCATTTTTAAGACCTTTATCTTTAGGATATAAAAATCGAGCATATTGTAATGTTTGCAATGCTTTTTCTGGTTGATCGCTGTGTTTATAAGCGAGATATAAAATATGAAAGTAAAAAGGTTTTGGAGAGCGATAAACCGTTGTCTCTAATTCGTTAATAATTTGTTTTATTTCTGTTTTATTATCATTTTGTATCGCACCGTTCAAGCGGAAGTTGTAAAGATGAAAGGTGAAATTAGTATCAAAAACAAGTGGATTAACAATATGCATTAATATACGAATATCTGGATTTGTACTGCGCTCAAATTCAGTTATTTTTGAAATAGTGAATAGGTTGGTCACCATAAAGATGGCAGTGAAAAGCGGAATTAAGGTGCCCGTAACACGCAGGAAAAAAGTCGGGGTAAAGCGTTTTTGATGCGTTGTCTCGGATTCGTAATCAACATAAAAAACCAATACTATCAATACTAACCAATGTAAGGCGGAATGATAGAGGGGATATTCTGTTTGAGTATGTACAGCAATCGGCACCACTAAAGCCAATAATGCTAACGCTTTGTTTAACTTAAATGAGCATAATAAAAGTATAAAAGTGAACACGAGCAGTAATATGCCCAGTATAGGAGCAACACCACCTTCAATTGCCCAAAAAAGTAGGTCATTGTGTGGATGTGTCAGTACTGAGACTTCAGGCTTCGATTGGCCATTCTTTACTTTTTCTGCGGTATGAATTAAATATTCTTTTTCGAAACTACCGTATCCGTAACCGAGCAAAGGTTTTTCTTTGATCATATCCCAGCTATTACTGTAGTGGACCAGTCGTTGACCTCCTTCTGCAAGGCTACTTACATTACGAGCACCTAATGCATCGCCCTTCATGGAAGCAAAGCCTGTACCTAATACAATAGCCAGTAAAAATAAGCCTAAACGTTTTTTGTTTGTTTGCCACGCCCAAGGTGCAAGTAACAAAAGAGCAATCACTGTGCCTAAATAACCAGTGCGAGACATAGCAACGGTGATCACCCAAATATTTAGCATTGCAGTGAGTAATAAGAAGATATGAAGCTTTTTATTGTTTACTTTCTGTAGTAAATAGCCACTCAGGATAAGTGTTGTCGCCATGAAACTAGCTAACACATTCGGTTGTTGGAAAATTCCATAGGGGCGGCCATAACCTACGTTGTAACCAAAGTAGTTGTCGGCGGGTAATAAATAATCTTGCATCAGGCTATAACAAGCTTGTATTAAACCTGCTAACACAATCAGCAATAAGAGCTTTTCGACTTGTGGTCGAGTAAAGTTAAATTGTTGCAGGCTGAGAAACAGTAAAATACCTGCAAATAACCCTAACAAACGCGTATAACTTTGATCTGCTAAGACATTGTTAGGATAGAAAACAGGTACAAATAATAATCCTAAAGCAATAAAAATAATGGCTGTATATTTAGAGTAAATTACTTTTTGTTGTGCACTTATTTTCCATAATCCTAACCCGATCAATAGAGAGAAAAATATCCATACCACATTATTAACCGCAAGTTCTAAGCCACTTCCCCCTTGATTATGTTGGAAGTAATGCGCTCCGAATCCCATTAAAAGTGTAAAACTAATAAAAAATGTACGTGTTAATTTTTGTTGTAAATCCATTTATCTCTCATGCTTATCTAGGATTGCTTGTGATGCGATTATTTATTTCTTGAATCCAATTAATAAATAATCGCTATTGAGTTACTTCTTCTTGTCTAAAATCGCTTTTAAGAATTGTCCTGTATAACTGCCTTTTACTTTTACTACCTCTTCCGGTGTGCCGGTTGCAATTATTTCACCACCGCCATTACCGCCTTCAGGGCCTAAATCGATGATCCAGTCTGCTGTTTTAATAACATCCAAATTGTGCTCTATTATCACTAAAGTGTTACCTTTGTCGCGCAGAGTATGGATCACTTTTAGCAGTTGAGCAATGTCATGGAAGTGTAATCCTGTGGTTGGCTCATCTAGAATATACAGCGTTTTGCCGGTATCTCGCTTAGACAGCTCCCTAGCTAACTTAATACGTTGCGCCTCACCACCCGATAAAGTTGTCGCCGCTTGCCCTAATCGAATATAGGATAGACCAACATCCATTAATGTTTGTAATTTTCGTGCAATAACAGGCACAGGTTCAAAGAATTTAAATGCATCTTCGACAGTCATATCTAAGGTTTCATGAATATTTTTACCTTTGTATTTCACTGATAAGGTTTCTCGGTTATAGCGTTGTCCTTTACAGGCGTCACAAGGCACATAAACATCAGGTAAAAAGTGCATTTCTACTTTGATCATGCCATCACCTTGACAGGCTTCGCAGCGTCCGCCTTTAACATTAAAGCTGAAACGGCCTGGTTTATAACCTCGTGATCGAGATTCAGGTGTGGCTGCAAATAACTCTCGAATTGGTGTGAAAATACCAGTGTAGGTCGCAGGGTTTGAGCGTGGTGTTCTACCGATTGGACTCTGATTGATATCAACCACTTTATCAAGTTGTGATAAGCCACTAATACTCTTATGCTTAGCGGCTTGTATTGTGGTCGCTTTATTGAGCTTGGTTTGTGCTAATGGAAATAGTGTATCGTTAATCAATGTCGACTTACCAGATCCTGATACGCCCGTTACGCAGGTTAAAACACCAACAGGTAAAGCTAAATTCACTGATTTTAAGTTATTTGCACTTGCAGCATTAAGTTTTACCCATTTACCAGTGAGTGGTGTTCGTTGCGCTGGGATCTCAATGGCTTTACGGCCACTCAAGTAATCGGCAGTTAGTGAGTTTTTAGCTTTTAATATTTTTTGATAATTACCCTGCGCAATTATCTCTCCCCCGTGGATACCTGCACCAGGGCCAATATCAATAATATGATCAGCTTGACGTATTGCATCCTCATCGTGTTCTACAACAATCACGGTATTACCTAAATCACGCAAATGAGTGAGCGTTTTTAGTAAACGCTCGTTATCACGTTGATGTAACCCAATGGAAGGTTCATCTAATACGTACATCACTCCCATTAAACCTGCACCTATTTGACTCGCCAAACGGATACGCTGTGCTTCCCCTCCTGATAAAGTTTCTGCACTTCGCTCTAGGCTGAGGTAATTAAGGCCGACATTTACCAAAAAGCTGAGACGTTCTAAAATCTCTTTTAATATTTTTTCTGCTATTTGCGCTTTCTGACCCTGTAGTTGAATATTTCTGAAAAATTGTTCTGCATCTGAAATAGAGAGCTCTGAAATATAAGCAAGATTGACGTCATTGATAAATACATTCCTCGACGATTCTTTTAAGCGAGAACCATGGCAACTTGAACAAGGTTGACGGTTCATGTATTTACTTAAATACTCGCGCATGGCAGAAGACTCTGTTTCTTTATAGCGACGCGAGCGATTAGGAATAACACCTTCAAAGGAATGCAGACGAGATACTTGATCACCTCTATCATTGCTATAAGTGAAGGAAATTTTATCTGCACCAGAACCATTTAAAACGATTTGTTGTTGCTTTTTGGTAAGCGATTTAAAAGGGCTTTTTACTGAAAAATCATAATGTGCAGCGACTGCTTGTATTATTTGATAATAGTAATTAGATTTACTGCTCCATCCTTCAATGGCGCCGTTTGCTAAGCTGAGTGAGCTGTCGGTCACCACTCGTGCCTCATCAAAATACTGCTCGACTCCCAAACCATCACAGGTTTCACAAGCACCAGCAGGACTATTGAATGAAAAGATACGAGGTTCTAATTCTGCAATGCTATAACCACAATGTGGGCACGAAAAATTAGCAGAAAAGAGTTGTTCTGGATGGTTGTTATCCATGTCAGCTAATATTGCAGACCCATGACTTAAGTCTAATGTGGTCTCAACCGATTCAGCTAAACGCTGTTTAAGGTCGCCTCGTACTTTAAAGCGATCCACAACGACTTCTATATTATGTTTTTTATGTAATGCTAATTTTGGTGGATCACTTAAATCACAAATATCTCCATCAATGCGAGCACGTAAAAAGCCTTGAGCCGCTAAGCTTTCAAATATTTTTGCATGCTCGCCCTTACGATCTTTAACAATTGGAGCAAGAAGCATCATTTTACTTCCTTCAGGGTGCTCCAAAATAGCATCTACCATTTGGCTAACGGTTTGCGCATGTAACGTGACACCGTGAGTCGGACAACGTGGATCGCCAATACGGGCAAATAATAAACGTAAATAATCTGATATCTCAGTAATGGTGCCTACCGTGGAGCGAGGATTATGAGAAGTTGATTTTTGCTCAATTGAAATCGCTGGTGACAAACCTTCTATATGTTCTACATCGGGTTTTTCCATTAATGATAAAAATTGGCGAGCATAAGCGGATAATGATTCAACATAGCGACGTTGGCCTTCTGCATATAAGGTATCAAAAGCTAATGAGGATTTTCCTGAGCCTGAAAGGCCGGTGATCACAACTAACTTATCGCGAGGAATGGAAAGGCTGATATTTTTTAAGTTATGCGTTTTTGCACCGCGGATTTCAATGTTATTCATTACTTCTCACTCGCTAATTATGTTGAATAATAGATATATTCTAGTGGGCTGAGGGTGTTATTTATTAATCGATTTGCTTATTTAAATCATAATACACTGTGAATTATTACAGTGGTAGTCAAGATTGAGTTGGAGCAAACGCATATTTTGGAAAATATATTACTTGTTACTAAATTTTTACTTTAAAATCACATTTTTGTTTTGTATTTTAAAGTTTAAAATAAACCGGATGGTTTTTATGTTACGTATTTTTTTGATGATATACTCACTTTTTTTGAGTTCTGTTTCTTTAGCCCATAACTACCAACCACTGCAAGTTGCAGAAGCTAATTATCTAGCTGAGAATTTCCCATTACATATTTATATTGATCACTCTAAATCAATGACCATTGATGATATTAGTGAGCTTAATCTAGATCAAAGTAACAGCACCTCACGTATTAATATATCCGTTGAACGTGCAAATTATTGGTTTGTATTTCAGATGCACAACCAAAGCGAGCAAGCGATACAGCGAATCGTTAAATTTGATGAAACCTTTCTCTATCAAGCAGATATTTACTATCGGGTTAAAGATTCGAGCTCTACTAAAAAGAAACATAAGAATACGCGATGGTTTCATGATCAAAGTGGTTTAGCAGTTCCTGTTGCGGAGCGCAGTATTCATAATCGTCTACCGAGTTTTAGTGTGCCATTACAGGCTGGCGAAACAAAAACGATATATGCCAAGATCAATACCGAGATTAACTTGGTGACTGTCGGGCTTGAGGTAAAGTCTCCCTATCAATATGCACAGGATGAGCAAATTGAGATTGCCGGATACTGGTTATTTTTTGGTATGTCCTTGGCTATGTTTATTTATAATTTGTTCTTATTGATCTCATTAAGGGACAAATTATATTTTCATTACGTACTGTACTGCGTTACTTTTATTATTTTTGTCTTTATGTACAGTGGTTTTGATCTGTATGTGATTAAATCAGCTTCAGTCCATTATTTGTATATAATTTCAATTTCCATCTCGTTTGTTTTTCTATTACAGTTTGTTCGAACATTATTAGAAACCAGCAGTAACTTACCAAAAATAGACTTTTGTTTAAGGTTTTTGATGGCATTGTTTATCCTGCAAAGTGTGGTTAGTGGTATCAACACTCATTATTATTATTTAATTATCTATATCGCCATGCCAAGTACTTTATTTCTATTATTAGTGAATGTCATTGCTTACTTTAAGAAAGTGCCACTTGCTAACTATGCTCTGTTTGGATTGAGTTGGTATGCATTAGGTGTGTTTGCTGTTGCAGGCGTTAATGCTGGTATTTTGCCCTTTAATTTCTTTACTCGTTATGGTTTTATGCTTGGATCGCTGATTGAATTAGTTGTCTTCTCATTAGCGTTAGCTTATCGAGTACATGATTTACAAGTCAATAAAAGCACACTGTATTTGAATTTGTACAAAGCAAAATATCAATTAGAAAAAACGGTTAAATCACGTACTGCTGAGCTGATTTCTGTTAATAAATCATTGCAGCAATTGTCGCAGGAGGATGGTCTCACTGGATTATTTAATCGTCGCTTCTTTGATCAAACTATTGCCAAAGAATGGATGCGTCTAAAGCGAGAAAAAGGTTCACTTTGTTTAATTATTTCCGATATCGACTTTTTTAAGCAGTTTAACGATATTTATGGACACCAACATGGCGATCATTGCCTGCGTATAACCAGCGCCTTGATCAAGCAATCAACAACACGTAGTGCCGATTTTAGTGCGCGTTACGGAGGAGAAGAGTTTGTGATTTTGCTACCCAACAGCAATGCAGAGGATGGCCGACAAATTGCCAATAAAATCAAACAAGCGTTAAAAGAAAGCCACATTATCCATTCTCATAATCCAGGAGGGATTCTCACAATGAGTTTTGGCATTAGCGCTGTAATACCTGATCAAAACAACTCAGTAGAACAGCTTATTAAGCAGGCGGATGATGCTTTATATCAGAGTAAAGAGAACGGTAGAAATTGTATTACTATTTATAAAGAAAGCGTGTAAATGGCTGATATTAAAGTTAAAGAAAAACTCACCTTGATCGATAAAATCAGTATCATTAGCTATCGTGCCGGCATGATCTTTTTCACAATTAGCTTGTTAGTATTAGCATTGCAGCAATTGTATTACCCAGTATGGTACAAACATGGATTAGTATGGATCAATGCCGTTCGGTTAAGAGATTTTAGGCTTATATCTTAACGGATATCTAGATGGAATATAGAGCACTGAACGTGAAAACGTTCGGTGTTTTCTTTTTTTGGGCAAAATAAAATGTTTAACATCTTCTCGCATAAGCTGAAGCTTTTTCGGAATAGTGCCATTACCTGATAGTGCATAGGCTCTTATTTGCGTATCTATAATACAAATGGCTGCCGTGAAACTGATCCGTGTAGGTTCAACCTTCGCTTCTAGCGCAATATTAACCATTTCAAGTCGGATCAAATTATA
>NZ_AXWP01000069.1 GCF_000482725.1 Psychromonas arctica DSM 14288 | reverse complement strand
AGAGTCATTATTGATTGTTTGGGCCCAATATATCAAAAAATTTATTCCTGAAAAGGCGAGGGTTTATTCCTAAAACTGGTGCGGAATGTCGGATTTAGAAAATATTTTTTAGGGATACGCCTCTGCGGCCCTAGCTCAAAAGCTTAAACACTAAGCTAGGTTGTTTGAAAATACTGTTTTGGAAATAAATACTGTTTTGGAAATAAATAGTGCTGTAGAAATAAATAGCGTTGTGGGAGTAAATATGCGTTAAGTTTTTACTTAACTTTAGCTTCGATAATGACAGTAAAAACCTCTTATAACTAAATCATATATATCATGCTTTAACTGGCTTTGTCATTTTGCGATTAGGTAATTAAAATCTCAACTTACTATCATCTAGTTCACAGTTTCAAAGTACAAATAACGTCAAAAGCTGTTCATTTCACTCATATTTATCATTATTAAGGAAATCCCATGTCAATTGCAGTTATCGCTAATCTTGCAATATTTGTTTTCATCCTTTTGTTCCTGTTTCAACAACAAACAAAAGCGACTACCTTGTCTCGACAGGTATTACTCGGTTTAGTTTTTGGTAGTGCCTTTGGTCTTATTATTCACATGTTTTATGGTGAAGGAAACCCTATCATCAGTGAAACATTAGCATGGGTAAATGTAGTAGGCAGTGGTTACGTTGGCCTATTAAAAATGGTGATTATGCCATTAGTCTTAGTATCCATGATTGCAGCAGTAGTGAAGCTCGAAAATTCGGGATCATTAGGTAAAATTAGTGCATTAACCATTGGCGTTTTATTATTTACGACCATGATTGCAGCGCTGATTGGTATTGCGGTCACGCAAATTTTTGGCCTTTCTGCTGCGGGCCTTTCTGAAGGTGTTCGTGAGACAGCTCGCATTAGTGTGCTTGAGACTCGTCTAGGCAGTGTAGCCGACCTCACTATTCCGCAAATGCTAGTCAGTTTTATCCCTACTAACCCGTTTGCAGATTTAACAGGCGCACGCTCAACCTCGATTATTGCGGTGGTTATTTTTGGTATTTTAGTCGGTATCGCAGCACGTCGAGTGATGATTGAAAAGAAAGAGCTTGAATCGCCGATCCGCACTTTTATTGAAGCGGCTCAATCAATTGTTATGCGCCTTGTTAAAATGATTATTGCGCTAACACCTTACGGTATAGCGGCATTAATGACAAAAGTTGTCGCAACATCGAGCTTAGGTGATATTTTAAGTCTGCTCGGCTTTATTGTTGCTTCTTATATCGCGATTTTCTTAATGTTTATCGTGCATGGATTATTAGTTTCGTTAGTTGGTGTAAGTCCAACACAATACTTTAAACGTATTTGGCCTGTACTAACATTTGCTTTTACATCACGTAGTTCTGCTGCGACCATTCCATTGAATGTTGAAGCACAGATTACCAAACTAAATGTGCCGCCTGCGATTGCAAACTTATCGGCGACCTTTGGTGCAACCATTGGTCAAAATGGTTGTGCTGGTATCTACCCTGCGATGCTTGCTGTTATGGTTGCTCCAACCATGGGTATTAACCCAATGGAATTTAACTTCATTCTTTCATTGGTAGCGATTATTGCAATCAGTTCATTTGGTATTGCAGGCGTTGGTGGCGGTGCGACCTTTGCAGCCTTGATAGTGTTACCAGCAATGGGCTTACCAGTCACAATAGCAGCCTTACTTATTTCAATTGAACCTTTAATCGATATGGCTCGTACTGCCTTGAATGTCAGTGGTTCAATGACAGCAGGCACCATCACATCACGTTTATTAGGTGATAAAAAAGAGATCAATAAATCGTTTAAGTTAACGCCAACACAAGCTGTAGAGTAATTAATGCGCTAACTGTTAACTGCAATAGTTAGCAGTTAGCGCTTATTACAAGAATAAAGCATCATAATAAACAAAAAATCCCACTAACCTTCGCGCTAATAAAAAGCAGAGAAGAATAGTGGGATTTTTAATTTAATGAAACTTTTAATTTAATGGACCTTTAATACTTTTATCTAATGCCCCTTTGATCAAGCTTTATTTATTCCTGCAACATTTGAATGACGCTTTGGAGTGCCTTAATAAACACTTTCGCTTCGTCTAGCGTATTATAGACTGAAAATGACACTCGAATAGTACCGCTGTATTGCAGTACCGACATCAATGGCATAGCGCAGTGTGAACCACTTCTAACGGCAACCCCCTGCGCATCTAATAACATCGCAATATCAGTGCTGTGTTCGCCTTTAACAATAAAGCTAATGGCACCAGATTTATTTAAATCTTGAGCAAATACAACAACATCTTGTATCTCTTTTAAAGCTATCTCGGTATAAGCTAATAACCTTTGTTCATGTTGTTCAAGAATACTTTTCTCTAAGCTATTTACAAAATCAATAGCAGCACCTAAACCAATCACACCAGCAATATTCGGCGTACCAGCTTCAAACTTAAAAGGCAGTCGATTATAAGTTGTCTGTTCAAAGCTAACCGTATCAATCATCTCCCCTCCCCCTTGCCAAGGAGGAAGTTGTTGTAATAAATCATATTTTCCATACATTACACCAATGCCAGTTGGGCCAAATAGCTTATGTCCGGAAAATAAGTAAAAATCACAATCCAAGGCTTGTACGTCAACCTCAAGGTGTGCAACTGCTTGGGCACCATCAATAATGACTTTAGCGCCCTTCTGATGGGCTAAATCGATTATTTTTTTAATTGGATTAATAACGCCTAAAACATTTGATACATGTGCAATAGAGACAAGTTTAGTGCTTGCCGTTAGTAATGCTTTAAATACTTCGACATTTAAACAATGCTCCTGCGTCAACGGAATAACCTTAATAATAGCGCCCGTTTGTTTCGCAAGCATTTGCCAAGGGACAATGTTGGCATGGTGCTCAAGGGCACTAATAATAATTTCATCACCTGCCTGCAGTTGCTGAGCAAATATGTTTGCTAATAAATTAATGCCTTCTGTAGTACCTTTAGTCCAAATAATTTCTTCTGAACGAGATGCATTAATAAATTGCTGCACCTTACTACGGCTCTGTTCAAAGCATGCCGTTGCTTGGTTACTCAGCGCATGACTGGCACGATGCACATTTGCATTACTGGTTTGATAATAATCACAAATAGCATCAATCACAGATTGTGGTTTTTGCGTGGTGGCGGCATTATCAAGATAAACCAGCTGATGCTTATTAACTTGCTGATCTAAAATAGGAAACTGTGCGCGTAATTGCTCAATATAAAGATCTGAACTCACGTGACACCTCTGTAAAGGGGATAAAATAAGGGATGTGTTCTAGCTTGCCAACTGGCGCATAAAAGCAGATTAATAAGCACTCATCTTTGTGAATGACTCATGCTTATATTCAATTGTTGATTTATTGGCTGTCATTTATAGACTATGATTTCGGCCTTCAATCATTAAACGTTTCATTTCACTAACGGCAACCGAGAAACCATCAATTAACGCACGCGCCACAATCGCATGGCCAATGTTCAGTTCGATAATTTCAGGTAAAGCAGCTATAGGCTTAACGTTATGATAATTCAAACCATGTCCCGCATTCACTTTAATACCCGCTTGATGTCCATAAGTTGCGGCCTTAGCAACACGTGCTAATTCAGCTTCTTGAATATCTTCCGTTTCGGCATCAGCGTATTTACCTGTGTGTAATTCAACATAAGCAGCCTTCATTTTTACCGCTGCATCTATTTGCGCAGCTTCAGGGTCAATGAATAAACTCACTTGAATATTAGCTGCGTTTAAACGCTTCACTGCAGCTGCTATTTTATCGTAATTACCGACAACATCTAAGCCACCTTCCGTCGTCAATTCTTCACGCTTTTCAGGGACTAAACAAACAAAAGTAGGTTTAGTTTTTAAGGCAATCTCAACCATTTCATCGGTTACAGCCATTTCTAAATTCATACGTGTTTGTAATGTTTGTGCCAGCACAGCAACATCACGGTCGTTAATATGACGGCGATCTTCACGAATATGAATAGTAATACCATCTGCACCAGAGGTTTCAGCTACCGCCGCTAAATGTGCAGGTTCTGGATAACATGTACCACGTGCATTACGAAGTGTTGCAACATGGTCGATATTCACACCTAATAATATTTTGCTCATGCTCTTTCCTTTATTATATTTATTTGGCCGCAAATAAAGCACGGCTATGTAATGGTTTATCACCTAATAAGTTAGCAAGCGCCTGTCGACAAAAGCGCTTAGCCATCTTTAATGTAGCTTCATTATCAAGCTTACGCTGTGATAAGTTAATTATATCTGCACCATCGTAAACCTGTTGAGGATTGCAAATAGCCTGTTTAGCAAAAAAGCCAAGCTGTTGTTTATATTGATATTGAAAGCCTGCTTCAATCACTTCATCACTGTATACATCGTGATCAAAATTAACACCATAACCGAGCGTTTCTAATAATGTTAATTCAAATAAGCGTAGAGCTTTTTGCGGATCATCATCTCTAGCGACACTGATCAGAGTACGTTGGTAGCACTCAAATAAACCATCACAAGCAGTCTCAGCTTGTAATAGCCGATATAACAGTTCATTCATATACATCGCGATATACAAACGTTGCCCCTGTAAAGGCACCACCTGTGTTTGCGCCTCTAATGACTTAACTGTTTTCAAACTACTACGGCCAAAGTAACTAGCGAGCAGCAGGGTGAACGGTTGCGCCATACCGCGTTTCATACGAGTACTACTACGACCGCCTTTAAAAACAAGGCTAACTTTACCGACATCTTGGCAAAACAAATCAACAATTTGACTTGTTTCTCCATAGGGACGTCGGTGTAATATAAATGCATTATGGCATTCTATGGACATAAATTACGCCGCTGTATTAACCGTTGTAATCGTCACCATAACCAAGCGAACGTAACGCTCTGTCATCATCTGCCCAACCCGATTTAACTTTAACCCAGATTTCTAAGAATACTTTTGAGTCAAATAACTCTTCCATATCTAGTCGCGCTTGTTTCCCAATCGCTTTTAGTTTTTCGCCTTTATTACCGATCACCATACGTTTTTGGCCATCACGCTCAACTAAAATAAGTGCATTAATATGTAAAAGACCATTGGCTTTTTGTTTAAATTGTTCAATTTCTACGGTCACAGAATAAGGTAATTCATCACCTAAGAAGCGCATCAATTTTTCACGTACAATTTCTGATGCCATGAATCGAGATGAACGGTCAGTGATATAATCTTCTGGGAAATAAAACTCAGACTCAGGTAATACCGCTTTTGCCCATTCACGAATTTTTTCAACGTTATCACCGGATTTGGCTGACATAGGCAAAATATGAGCAAAATCATAAAGCTTACCGATTTTCTGTAAATGCGGCAGTAATAACTCTTTATCTTCTACATTATCAATTTTATTAACCGCTAAAATAACCGGGCATTTTAAATACTGGAATTTTTTTAATACCATTTCATCATCGGCATTCCAATGCGTACCTTCAACCACAAACACAATCATTTCAACATCATTGATAGAACTTGATGCTGCACGGTTCATTAAACGGTTAATGGCGCGCTTCTCTTCAATATGTAATCCAGGCGTATCAACAAAAACAGTTTGGTAATCACCATCGGTATCGATACCTAGAATACGGTGACGCGTAGTTTGTGCCTTACGCGAAGTAATACTTACTTTTTGTCCAAGTAATGCATTAATAAGCGTTGATTTCCCTACATTAGGGCGCCCGACGATTGCGACTAAGCCACATTTTTGTGTCATTATTTAGCTCCTAAATAGATGAAAGTTAAAGTTAAAAGTACAGGTAAATAAATAGTATTGAGTAGTAACATTATTGCTCACCTAATAATGCAGTTAACATGTTTTTCGCGGCAACTTGTTCCGCTTTACGACGACTAGTGCCTTTACCTTGCACTTGCTTCATGCCTTCAATTTGACAACTCATGGTAAATTGTTGGTTGTGCGCTTCACCTTTTACATCTAACACTTCATAAAGTGGCAATGCTTGTTTACGCGATTGTAAGTGTTCTTGTAGGCGAGTTTTAGGATCTTTCTGACTAATCCCCGGTTGGATTGTATTAAGGCGGCTTTCAAACCAGCTTAATACCAGCTTGTTTGCAGTATCGATATCAGAATCTAAAAAAATCGCACCGATAATTGCTTCCACACCGTCAGCAATAATTGAGTCACGACGGAATCCACCACTTTTCAGTTCACCAGGACCTAAAATTAAGCAGTCACTTAATACAAATTCACGTCCCACTTCTGACAACATTTTTCCACAAACTAAGGTGGCACGCATACGACTTAAATCACCTTCATCTACTTTAGGAAAACGTTTATATAAATCAGTCGAGATAGCAAAACTTAAAATTGAATCTCCTAAAAATTCTAATCGTTCATTATGTAAACCCAAGGCACTTCGATGAGTGAGTGCTTGTTTTAATAATGAAAAATCTGAAAACTCATATCCAATGCGCTTCTCTAAACGTTTTAATTCTTGTTCTTTGATCTTCATTTTATACTACCTATACGTTCAAAACGTACATTACTTGGTACCCAATTTGGTAAGAAACTATCCGCCCCACGGTCAAACTCAAAGCTGATCCATTTAGCAACGGCTTTACCGACTAAATTGCGCTCAGGGACAAATCCCCAAAAACGGCTATCACGGCTGTTATCACGGTTATCACCCATCACGAAATAATTACCTTCCGGTACCACCCACTCATAAGCATAAGTGGTGACATCTTTTTGTTGGAAATAAGCTTGCACGGGTTCACCACGTAATGGATTGATTAATAACTGATGTTTCACGTCACCTAATACTTCTGAATACACTTTGACAGTATTTGCTTCATGTTTGAAGTTTTGCTCGCCTAAGAATTCCATATCTAACTTTTTATAATCACCACACTTGGCTTCTTCGCAGGCAGCAATGATGTACAGTTGTTTATCTTTATAAACAATACGATCACCGGGCAACCCCACCACACGTTTAATAAAATCAACGCGTTGATCTTCAGGGTATTTAAACACAGCAACATCACCACGTTCTGGATGCCCCGTTGGTATAAGTGTATTTTGCCAAACAGGCTCTTTAATACCATATGAGAATTTCTCAACGAGAATAAAATCCCCCACCAACAGTGTTGGCATCATCGAACCCGATGGAATTTGAAACGGTTCATAAATAAATGAACGTAAAATAAATACCGTTGCAATCACTGGAAATAAACTACGTGCATTCTCAATAATTGGATTTTCTGGGTACATTTTAGCTAAGGTTTTATCATCTAATTCTATTTCAGATTGAGCTTGAAAATCGGCATAAGCCTGTTTACGCTTTTTCGCCCACTTTATTTTATCAAATACCCAGGCTGCGCCCGTTAATAGCGTTAAAACCACTAATATCAATGCAAATGAATTTGCCATTTTTTTTCCTATTAATTTTATAAATCATATTAATTAATATTTTTAACTAATATGACTCGTTTAAAATACAAAATGCGCGGGTTAATAAACCAGCGCATTAGCTTTTATTAATTGCTACCGCCCTTTACTTAACAAGGGGTTAGCAATTGAAGACTACTTATCTTTACCTATATGCAATACAGCTAAGAAGGCTTCCTGTGGCACATCAACATTACCCACAGACTTCATGCGTTTTTTGCCCTCTTTCTGTTTCTTCAGCAGTTTTTTCTTACGGCTAATATCACCACCGTAACATTTTGCTAATACATTTTTGGTCAACTGTTTAACCGTTGAACGAGCAATAATTTTACTGCCAATCGCTGCTTGTATTGCAATATTAAACATTTGACGAGGAATGAGCTCTTTCATTTTCTCGACTAATTCACGTCCGTAAGCTTCTGCATTATCACGATGTGTAATTAATGCTAATGCATCAACACGATCGCCATTGATCATCACATCAACACGTACCATTTCAGCTAATTGGAAACGAACAAAATTATATTCTAATGATGCATAACCACGGCTAGTCGATTTCAATCTATCAAAGAAGTCCATTACTACTTCACCCATTGGGATCTCGTAAGTTAACGCGACTTGATTACCGTGATAAGTCATTTTTGTTTGCACACCACGTTTACCGATACATAAGGTAATAACATTACCTAAGTAAGCTTGTGGTACTAAAATGTTACATTCAGCGATTGGCTCACGAATTTCTTTAATATTATTAGTCGGAGGCAATTTAGCTGGACTATCAACATATTGAACTTCACCATTATTGGTTTCAACCTCATAAATTACAGTTGGAGCCGTTGTGATCAAATCAATGTCGTATTCACGCTCTAAACGCTCTTGAATGATCTCCATGTGTAATAAACCTAAGAAACCACAACGGAAACCAAAGCCTAGTGCAGACGAGTTTTCTGGCTCATATAACAATGACGCATCATTAATACTTAGTTTACCTAGCGCATCACGAAAGTTTTCATAATCATCAGAACTAACAGGGAATAGACCTGCATAAACTTGAGGCTGTACACGTTTAAAACCAGGTAATGGTTTAGGCGCTGGATTATCAGCTAAGGTTAATGTATCGCCCACTGGCGCACCTAAAATATCTTTAATACCAGAGATGACGTAACCCACTTCACCTGCTTTCAAGATACCTGTTTCTTTTTGTTTCGGTGTAAAATATCCCACTTTAGTAACAAGATGAACTTGACCCGTGGTCATTACTTTCATTCTATCGCCGACTTTAATTTTACCATGCTTGATACGTACTAAGGACACTACGCCTTGGTAGTTATCAAACCATGAATCGATGATTAATGCTTGTAATGGTCCATCCATCTCACCTTCTGGTGGTGGAATCATTCTAACAATCTCTTCTAGTACTAAATCAATACCTAACCCTGTTTTAGCAGAACAACGTACCGCATCGGTTGCATCAATACCGACGATATCTTCAATTTCTTCAGCAACACGATCTGGTTCAGCAGCCGGTAAATCGATTTTATTTAAAATAGGTACCACTTCTAAGTTCATTTCTAATGCGGTGTAACAGTTTGCTAAAGTTTGTGCTTCTACGCCTTGCCCAGCATCAACCACCAATAACGCGCCTTCACAAGCCGCTAAAGAACGTGATACTTCGTAAGAGAAATCTACGTGCCCAGGCGTATCGATGAAGTTAAGTTGGTACGTTTCACCATCTTTAGCTTTATAATCCAAAGTCACACTTTGCGCTTTAATGGTAATACCACGTTCGCGCTCAATATCCATAGAATCGGTTACTTGTGCCGCCATTTCACGTTCGGTTAAACCACCACAAGTACTGATTAAACGGTCTGACAATGTGGATTTACCATGGTCGATATGGGCAATGATTGAAAAGTTACGAATATTTTTCATGAATACTTTAAATACCTTGTTAGTGACGACATTGTGCATTGCGATACAAGTTCTTCAAAATTGAGAACCACTTTATCGCAGCTTATACCAATCGTAATCATTAAGAGATCTATTCTACTTGTTAAAATAGCTTGTTTTTAATTGCCAGTTTCGTAAAGGGAACAACCATTTACAGCAATTTCCACATCAAACTAAGTTATTATTAACGTAAAATTAAAATCGTATATTTGATACCATTGGCATTACTTAACACTGCTTTTTTGCAGTTATTAAGCGGCTTTAATGCTTATTTTTAATATCTGTTGATAGCACGCCTAATTTGCGCAGCTTAATTGCGGTGCATTCTAGCTAATTTCTGTTTTAATCTCCATCTTTAAACACTTCAGTCTTTATCATTTGAAGTCAATATTTAACATCCTATTATTTTATCCGTTTGAAAGTTTAACTTTTGCAATTCAAACAAAACGCAGTATAAAAAAACAGCGCCCAACGATTATATTTCATACACAAGCAGCGAGGCTTGCTTCACATTTTTAACTTTTCATCAACAAGATCAAAGTGGATTTGCCAATCTATTAACGCTAAATCGTTTTTTTGACATACAATAGCTTAGCTTTTAATGGATTGACAATGGCAAGGATACAGCCACCATTCTCTAAAGCACTATGTGATGAATTCAAACAATGTTTTTGAATAAACACTTACGTTTCTAGTTATTTTTCTTTTATTATTTTTTTGAGGTTATTAAATTATGAAATCAAACACTCCAGTGTTGCTTTCTGTTGCAGTTGCCGTTATTGGCGCAGCTGCGATCACTTTACTTCCAATCACACTAGGTGGTGCCGTTTTATTTGCTGCAGGTGCTGTCATTAGTGGATTCTTAATTCAATTTGCAAATTCAAGTACAAGCACTGCATCAAAAAGTACAAGCTCAGTAGCGGCTTCAACAACCAGCGATGCAGAAGGTGATTTTGCAACCACTACGCTTTATGTTGGTAATTTACCTTACCGTGCAAATGAAATGGCGATCCGCACGCTATTTTCAGAACACGGTAAAGTTATTTCAGTGCGTCTCATGAAGGACAAACATACAGGTAAACGCCGTGGTTTTGGTTTTGTTGAAATGCCAGAAAGTGACGCCGCCAATGCAATTCAAGAATTAAATGAACAAGAGTTCCAAGAACGTTCATTGAAAGTACGTGAAGCAAATGAGCGCACGCCACGTGAAGAATCTAACGATTAACTTAACGCTTTATTAGTTTCAGAGTAAGTAGCTTTAAAAATAAGCAGCTTATTAAGCGAACGAGCTTGTTGAGTAAATAGATTACATAAAATCCGAGAACAATTACTGCTCTCGGATTTTTTATGCATTGTATTTTTATTCGATTAACGCTAAAAAAACAAAACTATTAGTTCTCTAACCAATTGATTAAGTTCTGTAATGTAAGGTTATTGGTGACCTTTGGAAAAACGAAATAATAGCCCTTTCCAGATTTAACCTGCAATGAATGAGGCTGACAAAGTCTTCCTGCTTCAAGATCAGAAGCAGCTAACGTCACATCCCCAATACTGATCCCAAACCCCTGAATAGCAGCACCGACCGCCAAATCCAACGTTGCAAAATTTTGATGATGTTTGGTGGTGAATGATGCACAACCAGCTTCATTCAACCATAAAATCCAATCGCTTTGCTGTGGTGTTGCATGTAACCATGGTAATTGCCCCATCTCTTCGATACTAAGCTGTGTTTGTGCCTTAGTTAATAAAGAAGGAGAACACACCGGTGTTAAATATTCTTCAAATAGCAACTGACTACTTAAGTTTTTATCTTTAATAACAGTGCAATAGCAAATAGCAGCATCAAATGACTCAAAGTCAAAATTTATATCATGTTTAATGGATGACGTTAGTTCTACGGCAATATCTGGGAATGCCTGCTGAAATGCCATTATTTTGGGTAATAACCATGTGGTAATGCAACTAGGCACTTTCAACCTAATGTTAGGTTTAATATCAGAAACTTTTTCGACTGCGCTTTTCATCTGATTAATCACTTGCTTAACCAGCGGCAAAAAATCTCTGCCCTTATCAGTTAAACTCAAACCACGTGCATGGCGATGAAACAGAGGAATATTTAATTTTTTCTCAAGTGAAATAATCTGACGACTGACCGCTCCCTGGGTTAAATTTAAAGTTTGTGCCGCGACAGTAAACTTTAAATGTTCAGCAGTAACAATAAATGCCAGCATCTCCTTTGTAGATGGTAAACGGTTATCCATCAATACCTCATTTTTATAACGTGAAAGATTAGTCAGTTATTGTTTTTCATTCAATGACAGTGCTGTTTCTCAAATAAAAAGGGGTTAGATAACTAGGCTTAAATAACAAGCTTTTAAACTTAATCAATTAATTAAACACTTGAAGGTAAGTGCAACACTAGATGTGTTTATACGAATAAAGCATCTAACCCGTTACCTATTAACAGGGGTAACTATTGAGCTATGTGTTTTATGCATACCTACTATACCAATTTTTCGTTTCTTATTTCAATGAACATTTGTTTAAATCGCTTACAATCCAAAAAATGAATATTTACGCACTTTTGCAGTATAAATATTCAACCTTAATTTTTAGCTGTATTTAACTTCAATCGGAAACACGTTAATGAAATCATTAGCATCAACATTAGTACCAAGCGCAGTAGAAAAGCTAGTTCCTTACCAGTCTGCACGTCGTTTAGGCGGTAGCGGACATTTATGGCTAAATGCTAATGAACTTGAAACGTGCGCTCAATATGGTGACCTCTCTAAAGGTAGCAGTAACCAATACAATCGTTATCCTGATTTTTTACCACAGGACACTGCACAAGCTTACCTCGCTTATTGCGAGCAAGGTGTTGGTAAATTAGATAGTGAAATAGTGACCGTACGAGGTGCAGATGAAGCAATAGATCTATTGATTCGTACTTTTTGTACACCAGGGAATGACCAAATAATTATTTGCCCTCCCACCTATGGAATGTATGAGTTTTGCGCCGATTCATTTGCAGTAACAACCAATAAAATTCCGTTGTTAGATAATTTTCAATTAAATGTTGAACAAATTAAAACTCAGTTGCCCACCAGCAGCTTATTGTTTTTATGTTCACCTAACAATCCTACCGGTAATAGTATTAAGCAAGCCGATATTATTGAATTATTAGAGGCCAGTAAAACATCTACCTTAGTGGTTATCGATGAAGCTTACATTGAATTTTCAGCACATCAAAGTGCGTTACACTTAATGAATAAACACCCACATTTAATCGTAATACGCACCCTATCAAAAGCGTTTGGATTAGCCGCTATTCGCTGTGGATTTTTGTTAGCAGATAGCAGTGTAATGGCTTATGTTAACCGTCTTATTCCACCTTACCCTATCGCGGATCCTAGTGCTGAAATTGCATTAAAAGCATTATCAGACACTGGCTTACAAGCCATGTCCAAACAAACGACTGAATTGATTGAGATTCGTGATTGGTTTACATCTGAGTTACAACAACTAGATATTGTTGAGACGATTTATAGTAGCCAGACTAATTTTGTATTAATTAAGTTTAATGCCGGCCTTAATGTATTTAATTACCTCGTTAAGCAGGGAATTATTACACGTAACCAAGCTCATGAAGCCGCGCTTAGTGACTGTGTACGAATCACTATCGGCTCCAAAAAAAGTATGCTCGAAACACTCAATACACTAAAACATATACAATAACATTACGCTAGAAGGATCTAAACATGAAAGCATTACATATTGCAGCGATTGTATTATCGTCACTTTTTATTACCTCATTACAAGCCCAAGAAACTAAGCCTATACGCCTATCTTCTGACTTTACTTACCCCCCTTTTAATTATAAGGATAATACCGGTAAGCCGGTTGGTTTTGATATCGAGATCGCTGATGCTTTGTGTAAACAAGCAGAGCTAAAATGTGAGTGGGTAACACAAAGTTGGGATGGACTAATTCCAGGTTTATTATCAAGAAAATCGGACGCGATTATGGCCTCTATGCGCATTACTGAAGATCGTAAAAAACGTGTTTTATTTAGTCATAAATATTACCAAACACCAGCCAGTTTTGTGACCGCTAAAGATGCAAATTTCAATATCGATAAAGCAGGCTTAACAGGTAAAGTTATTGGCGTTCAAGTGGGTACCATACATGATAATTATGTGACTGATATGTACGGTGATGTTGCTACTATCAAACGCTATAGCGGACAAGACCAAGTATATATTGATTTAGCCAATGGTCGTTTAGATACCGCCTTTGCAAATTCAGATCAATTAGTGTTAGCTTTTTTAGAAAAAGAACGTGGCGCTAACTTTGCGTTAAAAGGTAAGTTAGTAACTGATAAAGCTTATGTAGGGGAAGGTACTGCACTGGCTTTTCGTAAAAATAATAAAGCATTAGCAGAGAAATTTAATGCCGCTATTGCAGAAATCCGTAAAAATGGTACCTATGATAAAATAGCAGCAAGTTATTTTAGCTTTGATATCTACGGGCAATAGATTTAAAGGCGCTCATTAAACCTAGCTAAGATAAACTGTATTAAGTAAGAATGCGCAACAGAGAAATAGCAAAAAGCCATTGCAGATAACATAAGCAATGGCTTTTATAAAATTTCAAAGTAAATAAATCATGGTCAGTACGACTCAACTAACTCCGCCAAGGTATCCACTATCAATTGATGATCTTGCTCCTGCGGTAATCCAGAAACTGTCACCACCCCTACTACACCTGAATTTTTAATAATAATTGGAAAAGCCCCACCATGAGCACAATACAGATCAGCGTCAATATGGTCTTGCTGTTCAAACACTCTATGCTTAGCGCTATTATATTGACCTATATAATAAGAACTATGACCAAAACGCAACACGGTTTGACGTTTACGTTTGATCCAATGTAGATTATCAGGCTGAGTTCCAGGCATTGCGTAGCTAAATAGGCATTGGTTAAAAGCATAAACTTCAATTGTAACTTGTGCCTCTCTCTTTTCGGCTAATTGTTTCAATTTACAACCTAACGCCCAAGCTATTTGATTGTTAAAAAACGTAAACTGTAACTGTGATTCTTGTGCTAATAAATCATTTAATGAATAGGTTGAACTCATAATTTAACTGCCATTTTTTTTCCTAAACGTTCACTTTCCATCGCTAATTCAATCAAACGGATATTCCATAATGCATCCTCTGCAGAAACGGGCACTTGACCAGCGTTATTAATAGCATGAGCAATACCTTGATAAAAGTGTTGGTAACCACCTAATTCTGTTTTAACCGCCACTAACGCGTCTTCAGTGTATAAAGTACCGTATTGCTCTACACTTTCATTATTCCAATGTTCACCGTCAGGTCGTATACCTGCTTTCAATAGATCTTCCTGCGGATCCAATCCTAATTTTCTGTAAGTACCTTGGTCCCCCTGAATATTAAAACGTAAATTGGGGCCAGCAGAGAATAAAGAAGCACTCAAAGAGGCTAATTTATCGGGATAATGGAGTGTTAAATTAAAATAATCAATATTTGAGGAGCCTTCACGCGTGATCTTACAATGTGCTGTAATCGCATCAGGTAGTCCAAATAGTTGTAAAGCTTGATCAATTAGGTGCGGCCCTAAATCAAATAAAATACCACCACCATCTTGAGAATTTTCTCGCCAGCGTTGACGAACAACAGGTCTGAAACGATCAAAATGAGATTCAAAATGCTTGATCTGCCCCAGTGTTTTTTCTTCAATAAGCTTCTTAACCGTTAAAAAATCCCCGTCCCAACGACGATTATGATAAATGCTAAGTAATAAGCCTTTTTCTTTAGCAAGACTTATCAAAGTATTTCCATCGGTGATTTTTGTTACGAATGGTTTTTCTAAAATAACATGCTTATTATTTTCTAACGCTAATTTAGCTAATGAAAAATGTACATTATTGGGTGCAGTAATAATCACTAATTGCGCATCGGTATTACAAATCATCTCTTCTGCAGTTAGATAATGCTGCACTTTGGGCCAATCTTGCTCAACAGTATCAACTTGACTACTACTGATCGCGGTTACATCAAATTCAGATAGAGTGTCAATAAAAGGAAGATGGAAGGTTTTAGCTGAAAAGCCATAACCAACAATAGCCGTTTTAATGAGGCTGTTATTGAAGCTTTGAGTCATGGTCGTTTCCTTAATTTATTAAGAAGAAAATAATCACATAGTGGATAGTAAATGATTATGCGTTAATAGTACGAGGTTATTACATACGATGATTTAATCAAAATCGATTAATAAAATAAATTACATGACCGCATTACTATTTACTGAATCAATATTTATTTCACGTTCTTAACTGCGCTAGCATTAACTAGTTCATTATCAAATACTTCACGATTAAAGAATCTGTACCTTTGTAATATACCGATAATTTTACTTATAAACATATGTAATTAAAGTTCAGGTTTAGGTTGTGTTCTAAATTGCAGTCATTTACGCTACTCATAACTGAGTATTTTTGTGTTATTTAAAATCAACAAAAATAATAATAGTAGTGATAAAATAACAAAAAAAAGTGTCCCAATAAGATTAAATTGATCATTTTTTAATTAACAACCTAAAAGATACGTTATCATCTATGACTCTGTCATAAAATCATCTCGACAAGCTTCTCATTTACAGCAGCCTAGAAGATGCCGACACACATAATAATAATCATAATCATATGTATCAAAATTAGATGCTAGGTAATAGGAAAATTATTAGAGGGTAAATAAAGTTACACCTGTCCTATTACATCAACTAATTTTTTAAAATTTAAGTGGAAGTACTATTGTGAATGACCAAAGACAAGTGGTGATCGTTGATGATCAATCAACGGGAAGGATGATCTTAGAAAAAATTATTCTACAAATTGCTGATGACATTACAGTCATTGATTTTTCGGATCCTAGAGAAGCACTAAACTGGTTAAAAGACAACCAAGCAGACCTTATTGTCACCGATTATAGAATGCCCGGTTTAAATGGAATAGAGTTCATTGAAGCGGTGCGTAACACAGCAACAGGTGAACATATTCCGATCATGATGATCACTGTTGTTAGTGAAAAAAAAGTGCGTCATGAAGCCCTAGAAGCAGGTGCAACCGCATTTTTAAATAGACCTATCGACCAAATCGAATGCCGTACAAGTTGCAGAAACTTATTAAAACTACATAAGCAACATGTGATCATTCAAAATAGAGCCGATTGGTTAGCAGAGCAAGTACATTTAGCCACAGAACAAATTCTTCAGCGAGAACAAGAAACGATCTTAAGACTTGCGAAAGCAGGTGAATATCGCGATGAAGAAACCGGTAATCATGTTATTAGAATGGCAAAATATGCCAAAGAAATAGCTAAAGAAATCGGCTTAAATGAGAATGAATGTAATGATCTTGAACATGCTGCGCAAATGCATGATATTGGAAAAATTGGTATACCTGACCGTGTCTTATTAAAAGCAGGGAAATTCGAGCCTGAAGAATGGGCTATCATGCAAACTCATACCACTATTGGTTATGAAATCCTTTCTGGTAGCCAATCAAAATATATGCAAATGGGGGCCATTATTGCGCTCAATCATCATGAACGTTTTAATGGTGAAGGTTATCCAAGCCAATTAAAAGGATCTCAAATTCCACTCATTGCACGTATTGTTTCCGTTGCCGATGTATATGATGCTCTTATGTCTGTTAGACCCTATAAAAAAGCATGGTTACTTGAAGATGCGATTGATTTTCTGAAAAAACAATCCGGTACGCAATTTGATCCTCGCTGTGTTGATGCATTTTTAAAACGATTAGATAACATAATAGCAATAAACCGAGAATACCCTGATAGCTGATAGCAACTAAATATTAATGACTAATAACTTATTCTCAATAGAAAATGACTGAGCACTTGTTCTTAATCGCTAGCTACTGACAATTATTAGAATGTAATCGCTAACACATAAAGGTGGACAATTTAAACATTAGAACACCACACTATAACCCCTAGCTCACAATAGACGATTAAATGGATTCGATGTCTTAATGAACCTACTATGTAAAAAACTAAATGCAGTCAAAACCTATGTAAATCAAACTGATGATCCAGAACCTGAACAAGCCTTAGTACGTGTTTTTATAAGCCTGTTATTAGTCATTTTTTTGTGCATCCCATGGAGCGTTGAAGCGCCACTTAGTAGCCTATTCGATTCAACCATAAAAATAGTAATATTAACGGCGACAAGCATGGCGCTCGCTATCTTTATTTCCATTATGGTCAATACTAGAATCAGTCCAACAAGAAGAGTGATTGGAATATTTTTAGATTTAATTTCACTCTCTATATTAATGGCAACCGCCGCCGAAGAAACCGTGTACTTATTTGTATTTTATCTATGGGTTATTTTAGGTAATGGATTTAGGTTCGGGGTTAATTACCTTTATATCTCTCTAATAGTAGGAACAATAGGTTTTTTATCTGCTATTTATTGGGGAGATTATTGGCAAGAAAATACAAGGGTGGCAATCAGTCTCTTAATCGTCATTACCTTGATCCCGCTGTATTCTATATTTTTAATAAAAAAACTATATGCAGCAATCGACATGGCAGAGAAAGCGAACCAAGCTAAGACTCGCTTTTTAGCTAATATGTCACATGAACTAAGAACCCCTTTGAATGGTGTTTTAGGTCTTGGTGACTTACTCACTGAAACTAAACTCGACCAAGAACAACGCAGCCTTGTAAGCACCATGCAAAGCTCAGCAAAAACATTATTAGGCTTGATTGAAAAAGTACTCGATATTTCCAAAATTGAGGCTGGGAAAATAGAGATTAATAAAGAGTCAGTGGATTTACATACGTTAATTAACTCTATTATCAGTACCCAAAAACTGATTGCTAGAGCGAAAGGATTAATCGTTACTTCAACAATTGATTCTGATGTACCGTTACGGCTTGAAGCTGACCAGCAGTACATTCGCCAAGTCTTAGTTAATTTAATCGGTAATGCAATAAAGTTTACTGACCAAGGGTCCATTAAACTGCATGTATATAAAGTATCAGAGCAGAAAGATACCACTGTCATTCGTTTTGACATCAAGGACACTGGGATTGGTATTGATAAACAGTCATTACTTAACGTATTTGATGACTTTACGCAGGTCGGAAAAGCCACAATACGCCATATAGATGGTACCGGATTAGGTACCACTATTTCAAAAGAATTAGTGGAGTTAATGGGTGGAAAAATAGGTGTTAAAAGTGAATTAGATCAAGGCTCAACCTTTTGGTTTGAATTGCCTTTTACTATTCTACCCAATGCATCTTTAACTGTTAGTGACAATGATTTATTAATTATGGCAACCGAAACCACCCAAAAATCGATCCAGTCTTTTCTAAAAGTCTGGGATTTATCGGCAGATTTTGTCACCTCTCCAGTGCATGCTTTATCGATGCAAAAACAAGCATTAGAACAACAACTTGGTTATAAAATACTGCTTGTGGATCGCTTTAGCCTACAAGGCATGAGCCCAACACAATTTATTACACTATTAACATCCGAAAAATTATTAGACGGACTCTCATTAGTACTGCTTAACCCAGAAGATAAACACCTGCATAATGAAAAAATAGAGCAACACTTTGTATCGGTGATTGCCGACATCAATGATAAACGATCATTATTTAATGCCTTACATACCGCACAACATATCGATAGTCAGAATAAAAAAGTCGTTTCTTTGAGTGAGTTTTATGAAAGCCAGCACGGCGCTAAAGCATTAAATATTTTAATTGCAGAAGACAATAAGGTTAACCAACAAGTACTGTCAGGTATTCTAAAGCGAGCAGGTCATTCTATTGTCATCGCTGATGACGGAGAGCAGGCGTTAGATAAATTAGCGGCCAATTTAGAACACTTTGACTTATTAATTGTCGATAAAAATATGCCTAAGTGCTCTGGTGATGAAGTTGTACAAGCATTACGCTTTATGGACACCGACAACACACTTCCAATTATTATGTTAACGGCCGATGCCACCCCTGAAGCGAGGGTATTAGGTATTAGCTTAGGTATTAATGAATTTTTAACTAAACCCATTGATTCTCATGAGCTATTGAAAAAAATAGCGGTAATTTCCAACACTTCTAATTCGACTATTAGCAACATAACGAATACTTCAACAACCATAACAAACCTTAACAAGCAGCAGCCAGAGAGTGAATGGTATAATAGTGCCGTCCTTGAAGAACTATTTCTATTAGATGATGATGTTGAATTTATGAGACGATTAATAACAGGTTTTACAGAAGACGGTAATAAACATATTAAATACTTACAACAAGTTATTAATAGTGACTATTTGCAATTCCGTGAATCACTGCATGCTTTAAAAGGTGCTGCATCGGAGCTTGGAGCAAACAGACTAGCTGAAATATGTAGGAAAGGAGAGGAATGCAAACCTTATGATATTGGCACTCAAGAGATCACTCTATTAGTGAGTGATATTGAATACAATTTTATTAAAACTGTAGAAGCTTTAAATAATGCCTTAGTAAAATCTTCTACAGGAAAATAAGATAAAAGTTATAGTGCTTTTGCTATGGCTTTATATCTATTTTGAAATGGGAACTTTGCATAACTTAGATTATGAGATATTTTTTGCTGATTGACGCATCACTAACCTTTCCATCATTCTAAGATCTTTAGCTGTTAACTTTAACGCTGAATCGACCCAAATATTAGTCACATCTATTAGCTCTTTATAAGGAATCGGCGCACAAATATCACGTACTTTGCGAATAGCTTGATAACTGTTTGCTTTTCGATTTGCCGCATTAATATAACGATAGACTTCTTTTTCTCCTTCTCCTTTCTCAGCCAGTATGTCAACGATCCCTAACTCAAACAACTCTTCTGCTACATACAATTTACCACTTAAAATAATTTCTTCTGCTTTTGCTGCACTTACTTTTCGACTAAGTAATGAATATGCTCCCATTCCAGGAAATAGATTAAATAAGACCTCTGGCAAGCCAAGCTTGGTGCCGCGCTCAGCAATTAAGACATTACTTGATAAAGCACCTTCAAACCCTCCTCCAAGTGCATCACCTTGAACTAAAGCAATAGTAGTCAGTTCTGAATCAAGATGAGTGATATTATGGTACAAAACATCAATACATTTGGTCGCATAAGCGAGCAATCCTGCGCGATCTTGTTTTTTTATCAATTCAAGAAAAACGGCTAAATCGCCACCTAAATTAAAAATACCATCAACATCAGAAGCAAGGATCAGATAATCATATTTTTGCTGTTCGCTAGTAACCATCTCTGCTTTAATGTTTTTCGCATAATCATTTAACTCATCTAATAATAAGGTACTAAAACATGGGCGAGGCTGCGCATTCATAAAGTACCAACCTGCTTTATATTTTTCATCATAGTGTGTTTTAAGCTGTGAGTATTCCTTATTTAACTGATCTTGTTGAGCGATAATATTTACGTTATTTTTTCTTGCTAGGTTATCAATCATTATTATTTCCTTTAGTTTTTAATGTGCTCAATCAGAGATCTAAAAGCACCTATTTAGTATCTGACGACATTGACAGATACCTCTAAAGTGTAGCAAGAATGGAAATTATCGTTAGTTTACTTAAAGACTAATGAGATCAAAAATATCAATAAAATCAATAACTTTATTTTTTATTATGACTTATTAAATACCGAGTAAAAAACAGAGAACCAAGATGAACAAACGTAAATGCATGTAAAAGCCTTGAAACCTAAAAGTTAAATTTACAAACAGCTCTAAGATAAAGCTCCGTTACACTTACACTTTTTTCAATATCTTATGATCTCTATGTTGGTTATTATCAAACCAAAACAAGGAATTGAATTCAATATTATTTACTCGTCATATCAACACCTTTAGTGACAAATATATAGAATCAGTTAACACCTCATTTTCTATGTATTTTTATATTAAATCAGGGATAAAATTATTTACTAAGCCGCTTTAATTAAACTTCATCTCAGCAACCGTAATAATCATTCTAATAGTGCTTCTCATTTTTATTATTTTTAAATCAATTAATTAGTGTATATTTATTGAATGAATGCAGTTAATGCATGGGTTTTATATCGTTTTGGTGGTTTTATGTCAGTGCTCTCTACAAACAGCGTTTTTACTTCTCTTCAACAATCAGGGCCTTTCACTGTTTCTGAACATTCACTAAATATCGGACGCTTTTCTCAACAAACGCGTCAATGGCTAAAAAATTTACAAAAGAATCCTAACAACGTCACAAAATATCGCGCTTTACGTAGCCAAATATTTGAATTTTTAGGTGTTGATGATTTTGAGCAAATTCAAACCCTCATTTCAGATAAAGCATTACGAGAAAAGCGCTCTGAGCGAGCATTATGCTTATTAGGTAATATGTTTGGCATCAACGGTAACCTCAATGAAATAAAGAGCCGTGTAGATGAGTACTCACGGACAGCCGATGCGGTCATTCACTCTATTATTGGTAAAATCCTTTCTCCCTATGCATCACATATTGAAGCGACCAATGAGATAGAAGTCACTAACAACCCCGTTGAGCTATTATTAATCATGTTCAATGATGGTTACCATAAAAAAGCACGCTTTGAAGCACGCCGTAAACTCATTTTAATGACCCTCGCAGCAAGTATCGATCAACGAGAACGAGAAACAGACATTGAAAGCAAATTTTCCGCTTTTCTAGCCTTTTTAAACGGTTATGTTTGGAGCCCGAATTTAAAAATAGGAGAACTGGATCCCGTCTACCTTTATTCAAAACATCGACCAGAAGACTTTAGCTGTAATGCAGTAACGGTTTTGGATCCAGCACAGGCTAAGTTAATACAACTAGCAAAAGGTGAAAAGTTAACTCTATTAAAACGTCGTAGTTTTACCGTCGGAGTGAAAAAAACACCCATTTATGTTTCTATTAGAAAAAAACCACCGCAGGCAAAGGTTTTAAAGTTATTACGAAAAAACCAAAAAAATCCAGCGGTTGCAGTAGATGATGAACTTGGATTGATGGCTGTACTTGATTCGGTAAGCGATGTAAAAGCTTTTCAACAACACCTTACGCGCAGCGCTTCAAAAGCTAATTCTTTAATGGTTTTAGAGGATATATCCGACACTTTAAGTGAACATTCTCAATATCAAGGTCGTGCAGTAGGGTCGAGTGATAAAACAGCTATGATGAAGTTTTTTGCTCGTTTAGGCGGTATGCGAGTGGAATTTATTATCCATACGAATAAAACTTGGTTAAATTATAGATACCAACAAGATGTTGCTCATAATGAGTACGAAGTAAAACGTATCTTTGATACTGGCGTGATTGAACTACTATTCCCGATGGATATTTTTCATCTCAAACACCTTAAGACCCGTGATGAAATGGTGCAGTTTTTTCGTAAGCAAATAGAGTCTTAAAGGCGTTAGCATTGGTGACTCAAATAAGGATTAAATGTCCTGAATTAAGCCGCTTATGCTTATTCGTTTATACCTTAGTTACTTGCTCGATGTTCAAAAAGTAGCTCCTTGTACAAAAGTAACTCTTTGTGCAAAAAGGAGCTCAGGGCGTAAAGGTACAGTTTAGTGATTTAAATGATAACTTGCTCCAATAAATAAGCTTAACCTTTATCGAATGTTACGAATCGAATGTTACTAATCGAGCGTTACGACTATTTTTTATTACAAAAAAGCACTTAGGAATTACTTGGATTCAAATAATAAGTGTATTTATAAACTTTTAAATTCTAAGCGATAGGACTTTTCTGCAATATAGGCTTTAGTCAACTTCACGTGTGAAAACTCTGGAGTTTGGTCAATAATTGTTTTTATTTTGTCAGCAAGCTCCTCTGAAGCATTCGCTCCTAAAATAATCTCCTTAATGATTTCTTTAGGATATTTAAATAAATGTATACCCATCCCACTTCAAGATGCAGGCGTTAGCTTTTGAAAGTTGTCATTAATTCGACTCGATAATGAGTCTCCTATCTCAGGAAGTTTACTTTCAAAAAACTGATCAATCTGTTCTCGAAATTCTTGGGCACTAGAAAAATATTTATTATTTCTCACATGTTCATTCATTACTTTCCACAGTCGCTCTATTGGATTCAAATTGGGGCTGTAAGGTGGTAAATAATGAAGTTGAATATTAAGCTCATTCGCTTTGTTTTTTACTATATTTGACCGATGATAAGCTGCGCCATCGAGTACCAAATGAATACTCAGATCCGGCGGATGTTGTGCCCTCAATTCTGCTAAGAAAATATTAATA
>NZ_AXWP01000068.1 GCF_000482725.1 Psychromonas arctica DSM 14288 | reverse complement strand
ATGGACGATATCTGGATTAGTATCAAGTGGTAGCGTTGACCCTTTATGGCCTTTTTGCCCACCAGTTGTATTTGAACTATTATTTTTTGGGGACTTTTCTCTATTAGGGTCACTTGATGGCGGCTTACTACTATTACGACTGTTGAGCCCGAGACGCTGACAAAGCAAATTAACGATAAGCAGTAATAAATCTAACGTTGTGCGCATAGAAGGCGATAATGTTTTATCGGCTTCTATCTGTTGTTTTATCTTTTCGACATTACTCTCAATATCGAGACCACTTACTTTCATTTTGCCTCATCATAGGAATAGGAAGAAAGTAGTTAGAGTAACGATTAAAAAGGATCAATCAAGTTGATCCTTTTTGATCTTCTATAAACTATTAAAAATGTGAATTAGGTGCTGAGTAGTTACATAATTTATTAATAATGAGAGTGTGAATATGACTAATAAAGCTAATATAACTAAAGCTCCAGAAAAACAACCTAGCATGCAGATACCTCAAGAAGCCTTTGATTGGTATGATGAATATGCACATGGGGATATAGATAGACGTACATTTTTAAGACGACTAGCTGGTATTGCAGGAGCCGGTATTACCTTAGCAACACTTTCAACGGCATTAACGCCTAATTATGCACTCGCAGAACAAATTTCATTTAATGATGACGATATCACAGCAACTTACCAAACATTCCCATCACCGAAAGGGCATGGTGAAGGCAGAGGCTATTTTGTTACACCAAAAGTTGTAGATAGTAAATTACCTGTAGTACTAGTTATTCATGAAAATCGAGGCTTAAATCCTTACATAAAAGATGTTGCTCGTCGTTTGGCAAAAGCAGGTTTTATTGCTTTTGCACCTGATGTATTGCATTCACTTGGTGGCTACCCTGGTAATGATGACCAGGGTAAAAAGATGCAAAGTTCGCTTGATAAAAATAAAATCGAAGAAGACTTTATTGCAGCTGCTAACTATTTAAAAACACATCCACAGAGTACTGGAAAACTAGGTGCAGTAGGTTTTTGTTTTGGTGGTTATATTGTCAATATGCTTGCAGCTACGATCCCTGAAACACTCGATGCAGGTGTGCCGTTCTACGGGACTCCTGCTAAAGCAGAATTAAGAAAAAATATTAAAGCACCTTTATTAATTCAATTAGCTGAACTTGATAAAAGGGTGAATGCGTATTGGCCAGAATATGAAGCGGACTTAAAAAAATATAATGTGGATTATGAAATGCACATGTATGAAAAAGCAAACCATGGCTTTCATAATGACTCAACAGCTCGCTACGTTCCAACCATGGCCGACCTTGCTTGGGATAGAATTTTAATAAGCATCTAGCCACGACTTGATTTTTAGTCTGTTAATAAGCGAGTAAATTAATAATCCAAGTGTAAAAATAAAAAGCTGCATATTTAGGTATGCAGCTTTTTTGTATTTATCGAGACTTTATTTTACTTGTTGTGATGACGCAAGCTTTTGGACAGTTACTGCTTTTTAACTAAAAACACACCCGCTTCGGTATGGTGTGTATAAGGGAACTGATCAAATAGAGAGAATCGCTTAATATCATGTGTCTGAGTAAATACATCAAGATTCGCTTTTAATGTTTCAGGATTGCAGCTGATGTACATGATATTGTCATATTTTTGCACCATTTCAACGGTATCATCATCAAGGCCAGCTCGTGGTGGATCAACAAAAATGGTATTACATTGATAACTAGATAAATCGACATTTTTTTCTTTTAAACGATTAAACTCTCGCTCGCCATTAATTGCTTGAGTAAATTCTTCAGCAGACATTCTAACAATTTTCACGTTATCAATATTATTCGCGGCAATATTATACTGAGCAGAGTTAACCGATGGCGTAGATACTTCTGTCGCTAAGACTCGGTTGAAGTTTTTTGCCAATGCTAAAGAGAAATTGCCATTACCACAGTACAGTTCTAATAAATCACCTTCACTATATCGTGTACATTCGATAGCCCACTCAAGCATTTTAATCGAAACTTCTGTATTAGGTTGGGTAAAGCTATTTTCAACTTGTTGATATATTAATTGTTGTCCATCTACATTTAGTTTTTCTATTACATAGTCATGGTCGACAATCAGTTTTTGTTTGCGTGCTCGACCAATAAAGTTAATCTTAAACTCTTTAGATAAGCGGGCTTTTAATGCTTTAATCGCCGTTAACCATTCATCATCTAACACTTTATGGTAAAGAAAACTCACCATAATTTCACCGCTCATGCTCGATAAAAAATTAGCTTGAAATAATTTATAGCGAAGAATAGGCGATACTTTTAATTCTTCTACTAGGCGTGGCATTAATCGATTAATTAATTCACTCGCAGGAGCAAATTGTTCGACACGTATACGCTGGCGCGTTTCTTGGTCGGTCATGTAAAAATACAGGTCCATATCTTCATGCCAAACTCTAAATTGGCTACGCATACGGTAATGTGTTTTTGGTGAATCGAAACATTCTAATTCAGGGAGTTCAAAGGTTGAAAAGAGAGCTGTAAATTGCTCTTTTTTAGCGTCTAATTGTGATTCATAATTATCCGGATCAACAAATTCTAAGCTCATAATAACCTCTGTTTTTTTATATCTATCGCTGGCTATTTTTCAATAGCATTTAAATGGAGGGGCATTCTAAAACAGCGAGTAGCTGTTGGCTAGCTAAAACCGACCATCATTATTATCAGGTTAATGATCATTTTATTTCTTTCTGCTTTGATTACAGGCTAAAATACTTTTTTTGCCAAGGAAGTAGAAAATGTCAGCCAAACGAGTACTTATATTTGATTCTGGAGTCGGTGGTTTATCTGTTTACGAACAGATAGTTAAATATAATCCCACTATCAAGTGTCAATATTTGTTTGATAATGCTTATTTTCCCTATGGTGAACTGCCAAGAGAACAATTAATTAATCGACTAACACAATTATTAACTGATTTTATGCAGTTGCACTCGGTTGATTTAATTGTTATCGCATGTAACTCCGCGAGCACTGTGGCGCTTGATGCATTACGCCAGCACTTTACTATTCCCATTGTTGGTGTTGTCCCTGCCATCAAACCTGCTACTTTAATCACCGCTAATAATGTGATTGGATTATTGGCAACGCCGGGTACCATAGAGCGTGCTTATACCGATACGTTAATTAATGAATTTGCTGCTGACAAAACGGTATTGCGTATTGGCTCGACGAAATTGGTTGAATTAGCTGAAGATAAGTTGATAGGGAAAGTACTTGATGCAGATAGTTTTAGAGTAATATTAGCCCCTTGGTTAAAGAATGAAGATAACATGCCAGATACATTAGTATTGGGATGTACTCATTTTCCGCTACTCAGAGAAGAAATCAGTGCCTGTTTCGCTCAGCCGATTCATTTAGTTGATTCTGGGCAAGCGATTGCGTTGCGTGTAAAACAGTTATTAAACTCCCGGTATTTTAATGATCCGTTATTAAACCCTCAACCATTAAACCCTCAACCATTAAACCCTCAACCATTAAACAATTATCTCTTAAATCATCAGGCTTTTTATACTCGTCAGTTTGAAAACAAAGCACATTTAACAGCCTTAACAATGAGTTTTAAAGAGCGGGGTTTTTTAGAAATCAATTTTTGTGGACTGTAGGTCGCTCGTAGTAATAAATAGATAAAGCCCGAATTTATTCAGAGTGGTTCTGAGTACATTTATGCATCGGGCTTTTTATTGTTAAAATTTTGTAACTACTCAGCACTCATTAAAACTGAGTGCTTTTTACCAAAATAAAAACGTAAATGCTCAGGGCTAAGCTATTTATGCTTAGTTCAAAGCGAAAAAGCGCAGTTTAGTGGTTTAAATGAGCATTTTTCAACGAAGAAATAGGCTTAAATAGCGACGGCCTGAGTAGTTACAAATTTTTATTACTTGTTAAATAGCTTATTGCTTTTTAAAGTACTTTGAAAGTTCCGTTATCAAGCCCTTTAATCGTCCATTCCCCAATGGAGTAACGAATTAAACGTAATGTTGGAAAGCCTATATTAGCCGTCATTCGGCGTACTTGTCGGTTGCGCCCTTCAGAAATAGTAATGCTTAACCAAGTAGTAGGAATGTTTGCACGTTCACGTATCGGTGGGTATCGCTCCCAAATATCAGGGTTGTCCATTATTTTTACTTTTGCAGGCATGGTCATACCATCTTTTAATTTCACACCTTGACGCAATTTGTCTAAATCAATTTCCTTGGGGGCGCCTTCAACTTGGACCCAATAGGTTTTTTCTGTCTTTTTGCCTGGCTGAGTGATGTCCGCTTGTAATTGCCCGTCATTGGTTAGTACCAATAAACCTTCACTATCCCTATCTAAACGACCCGCCGCATAGATATTAGGGATCGTAATGTAGTCTTTTAAGGTTTCGCGAAGACTGTCTGCGTTACCTTCATCGGTAAATTGGCTTAGTACATCAAAAGGTTTGTTAAATAAAACGATTTTTTGCATTGCTTTAGGTAATACTTTTTTAGGTACAAATGTTTTATGCGCTGCTTTTTTTACATTAAAGTGCGAAGGCTTTTTCGTTTTTCGTGGGCTGCTCTTTGCATCTGCTTTGAATGTGTTATTGGTTTTTTTTATTGGAGGTTGGTTCATTTGTTGCCCTTAAAAGCAGTCAAAAAAAACATTGTATCAGAATAAAATATTAAGGCAGAGTTGCTTATGAAATGTTATGTTTATCAGTATCAAATAGCGCTGTCTGACATTATTTGATTACTTGATGTTAACAAGCACAAGTTCACAAATAATGATCTTGATCTCGTTTTAATCGACGACATAAGGGTCTGAAACTAGATAATTTTGTTTTTTCCGATATGATATGCGCGTAATTATTATGCGTAACAATTTGATAACATTTTTAACGCTAACAATTCACTTCATAAATTTTTGTTAAAGGAAATAAAATGACAGATAAATCAGCAAAGATCATCTATACACAAACAGATGAAGCACCTGCGCTTGCAACTCACTCTCTATTGCCAATCGTTAATGCATTTACTAAAGCTGCAAACATCGTTGTAGAAACGCGTGACATCTCTCTAGCTGCTCGAATTATTGCTAACTTTTCTGATAAATTACCTCCTGCACAACAGCAAGCCGACGCCCTAGCCGAACTAGGTGACTTAGCGAAAACGTCCGAAGCAAATATCATAAAATTACCCAATGTAAGTGCATCAATTCCACAATTGCATGCAGCTATCAAAGAATTACAAGCACATGGCTTTGCGTTACCAAATTACCCTGAAGTAGCGACTACTGAAGAAGAAAAAGATACGCAAGCGCGTTATGCAAAAGTATTAGGCAGTGCGGTTAACCCTGTTTTACGTGAGGGTAACTCTGACCGTCGTGTTGCCGATGCGGTTAAACAATACGCACAAGACAACCCACATCGTATGGGGAAATGGTCTAAAGACTCTAAATCTCATGTAGCAGACATGGATGATGGTGATTTCTATAGCTCAGAGCAATCAGTTGTTTTAGGCCAAGATGATGATGTGAAAATAGAGTTTACCAATGCCGCTGGTGAAAAAACGGTACTTAAAGCATCTACACCTGTATTAAAAGATGAATTAATTGACGCATCTCGTATGAGTGCAAAAGCGTTACGTGCTTTCTATGAAAAAGAGATGACGGAAGCAAAAGAAAACAACATCATGCTTTCTTTACACCTTAAAGCAACCATGATGAAAGTATCTGACCCAATCATGTTTGGTCACGCTGTAACTGTTTATTTTAAAGATGTATTTGCTAAGCATGCAGACTTATTTAAAGAGTTAGGTGTTGATGAACGTAATGGTCTAGGTGATGTTTACGCAAAAATTGCTAACCTACCTGCAGAACAAAAAGCCGCTATTGAAGCTGATATTGCAGCGGTATACGCTACTCGTCCAAGCCTAGCGATGGTTGATTCAGATAAAGGAATTACTAACTTACACGTGCCAAGCGATGTGATTATTGATGCTTCTATGCCAGCAATGGTTCGCTCTAGCGGTCAAATGTGGAATGCAGAAGGCAAGCTTGAAGATACTAAAGCATTGATTCCTGATCGTTGTTACTCAGGTATCTACGAAGAAACGATTAAATTCTGTCGTGAGAATGGCGCATTTGACCCTGCAACAATGGGTAACGTATCAAATGTAGGTCTAATGGCTCAAAAAGCTGAAGAATACGGCTCACACGATAAAACATTCCAAATCAAAGAAGCAGGTACTGTTAACGTAATCGATTCTGCGGGCAACATATTAATGTCTCACGATGTTGAAGCCGGTGATATCTGGCGTATGTGTCAAGCTAAAGACATTCCAATCCGTGATTGGGTTCGTTTAGCAGTAAGTCGTGCACAAGCAACAGGCCAACCAGCAATCTTCTGGTTAGACGAAAATCGTGCACACGATAAAAACTTGATTGCTAAAGTAAATGAATACTTAAAAGACCATGATACAACAGGCTTAGATATTCAAATATTAACACCTGTAGAAGCATGTAAGTTTTCTTTACAACGTGTTAAGGAAGGGAAAAACACTATCTCTGTAACGGGTAACGTATTACGTGATTACCTAACAGATTTATTCCCTATTTTAGAGTTGGGTACTAGTGCCAAAATGCTTTCAATTGTTCCACTGCTTGCTGGTGGTGGTTTATTTGAAACAGGTGCGGGTGGTTCTGCACCTAAGCACGTTCAACAATTTGTTGAAGAAAACCATTTACGTTGGGATTCGTTAGGTGAGTTTTTAGCCTTGGCTGTTTCAATCGAAGATATCGCAGCAAAAACAGGTAATGAAAAAGCAGTTATTTTAGCGGAAGCATTACACGCTGCTAACGGTAAATTCTTAAAAGAAGATAAATCTCCTTCTCGTAAAGTAAAAGAATTAGATAACCGTGGTAGCCACTTCTACTTAGCTATGTACTGGGCAGAAGCGTTAGCTACACAAACTAAAGATCCTGAGTTACAAGCACAATTTAAACCATTTGCAGACGTGTTATTAAGCAATGAAGCTAAAATTGTACAAGAGCTTAACGATGCACAAGGTGTCGCAGTTGATTTAGGTGGTTATTTCCACACTGACCCAGCTAAAGTATCTGCAGCAATGCGTCCAAGTGCAACATTAAATACAGCGATTGAAAATATCTAACCGTGTTAAACAGTATTTTATGAGCTTGTTATTCAAGTTATAAATATTCAACATATTTTATAATATGTCATCGAAAAGCCATTAAGTGATTCACTTAGTGGCTTTTTTTTAAGCTAATCGTTTTGAGTAAATATTTTAAGGTAAATGATTTATTTAGCGGCTGCAGTATTAATTCTCGCTACAGAATAAATTGCAGTTTATGTTACAGTTAAGCGTCGATAATAAATTTAGATAAAAGGGTGCTAGATGCGTTTAACCTTGTTCAAGAAAATTCTCATTTCAATGCTATTCATTAGCTCTTTAATGGTAATCGGCATGGCCTGGTTAATGAATTCTAGCTTTCAAACCGGACTGCAGAATTATCTAAATCACGGTGAAAAGGAAAAATTACAACTGGTTGCTGAGAATATTGCGCCTTTTTATTCAATGTTAAATGGTTGGCAAGATTTGTCTCCAAATGTTGTAGGTGATGTTATTGCACAAGTCTTTGCTCGGCCACGTCATGGAAATAATCAACCTCGACAAGCATCGGTAAAGAATGTTGAACGCCTAATGCAACGTATTGTTATTTTAGATAAAGATTATCAACCTCTATTAAACCAACGTAAACCCAAAAGTAAAAAAGATCTCATTAAAGTGGCCATTATCTATCAAGATAAGACGGTTGGTTGGGTGATCACTAAAAAACGTAACACTATATCAGGTGCATTAGAGAGTAGTTTTTATCGCCAACAGCAGCATAACTTAATGTGGATTGTGTTGTGGGTAACCTTATTGTCATTTTCACTATCATGGTTATTGGTACGGCATTTTTTAACGCCACTAAAACGCCTTGAAAGCGCGGCTAATTCTTTACAGCAAGGCGATTATTTAACGCAAATAGAGGTACAAGGTGAAGATGAGCTTGCTGCATTATCAACGAGGTTTAATGAATTAAGTCAAAGTTTGTTGCATCAAAAAAAGACCAGAGAGCAGTGGTTAGCAGATATTTCTCATGAACTACGCACGCCTATTTCAGTGTTAAAAAGTGAAATCGAAGCATTACAGGATGGTATTCGTCAACCTGAACCAAAGTATATTGATTCTTTACACCATCAAGTTCAAAACTTAAGTCAGCTGGTGAATGATTTATATCAATTATCATTATCCGATGCAGGATTACAATTTAGCTTAATGGATTCGGTTGATGTGCAACAATTATTGGCCACTAGCTGCAATCAATATCAGCTTCGGTGTCAGGAAAAACAGGTACAGTTACACAGTTATTTTGATCTTAAAAAGCCGGTTTATATTAAAGGAGATCAAAAATCATTAACGCAGTTATTTTCTAACTTATTAGAAAACAGCTTACGCTACACGGATTCGCCAGGCGTATTACAAGTGCATATTAAAGCAAATAAAAAACAGCTTTCTATTTGTATTGAAGACAGCGCTCCTAGTGTCCCTGATGCCGCTTTACCTAAGTTATTTGAACGATTATATCGGGTTGATGAATCACGTAGTCGGTTAAGTGGAGGGGCTGGTTTAGGGTTGTCAATTTGTGAAACCATAGTACAAGCACATCAAGGTAGTATGGTTGCGAGCCATTCTGCTTTAGGCGGATTAGCCATTACTATTAGTTTGCCAATAAATAGGAAATAAATAATGCCACAGCACATTTTAATCGTGGAAGATGAACATTCTTTAGCACAAGTACTTAGTGAATACCTTAGTCAATCTGGTTTTATTGCACACATTCTTAATGATGGGTTATCCGTTGTCAGTTGGGTAAAAGAAAACCCTGTAGATTTGATCATATTAGATTTAATGTTGCCGGGCCAAAATGGCTTAGATATCTATCGAGAGCTACGTACTTTCACTGACCTACCCGTGGTGATGGCAACGGCAAGAGTAGATGAAATTGACCGCTTGGTCGGGCTTGAACTTGGAGCCGATGATTATATTTGTAAACCTTACAGCCCAAGAGAGGTGGTGGTGCGTGTGAAAAATATTTTGCGTCGCGCTACCGATGAGATCAAAACAGTAGATAAAGTATTGAGTATCAACGAAAGCACCATGCAAGTATTGGTTAAAGGTAAAGAAGTGAGCTTAACCCGTGCGGAGTTTCGTTTGCTATCTCATTTTCACCAACATAAAGACCAAGTGTTTAGCCGCGAACAATTAATGTCACAAATCTATTCTGACAATCGTATTGTTACCGACAGAACGATTGATAGCCATATTAAAAATTTACGTCGTAAAATTCAAAATGTTGATGCTGAGGTTGATTGTATTCAATCAATATATGGGGTGGGCTATAAGTTTGCTCTGTGATAATTGATTACACTTTTGAATTTCAGGAGTCGTTGAAGTTAATAAATGTCAGGCCTATTTAACAGCGAACGTTACCTATTAGATTTGTTTATTTTCTGCTTATTGTTAAAAAGCACAAGGTGCTTTAATGTTGAATCCAGCACTTTTTAAATAGTAAGCCTTTCTCTTTATTCTATTCAATGTCAGCAACTAATGAATAATTGTCCTTAAAAATAGCCTAAAAGCGTTAACTCCTTTTTTTATCCATATTTCCTGCACAATGTTTACCTATAGTCTTTACATCAGCTCAGAAAGAGCTTTATTTGGTAAATTAGAATAGAGGTTAACATGAAAAAATTATTTATATTAAGCGGTGTTGCATTAATGGTTTCTAGCGCTTTAACAATGGCAGCAGATGGTAAAAGTAAACGTGATTTTGAAAGTTTTGATGTGAATGCCGATGGTGCAATTACATTAGCAGAAGCGGGTTCAAGAATGGCTAAACATTTTGACCGTATCGATCGCGATGGTGATGGCAGTGTTAACAAAGCTGAGTTTGAAGCGATGAAAGCAATGCATAAAGGAAAAGGCCGTAAAAAAGCTGTATTCGCTGATTTTGATAGTAATGGTGACGGCGATATTACAGCAGCAGAATTTGCTGCTATGAAAGCAATGCACAAAGGAAAAGGTAAAGGTCATAAACAAGCTACCTTTACTAAAGTCGATGCTAACAACGATGGTAAAATTACTAAAGACGAAGCCAAAGGGCGTTTATTGAAAGGTTTCGATAAGATTGATTCAGATGCAGATGGTGCAATCACTAGTGCAGAATTTGATGCCATGAAAGTAATGCACAAAGGAAAAGGTAAAGGTCATAAACAAGCTACCTTTGCTAAAGTCGATGCCAACAACGACGGTAAAATAACTAAAGATGAAGCCAAAGGTCGTTTATTGAAAGGCTTTGATAAAGTTGATACCGATGCAGATGGTGCAATCACAAGTGCTGAATTTGAATTAGTGAAAAAGATGGGAAAAGGCAAGCGCGATCAAAAACTAACTTTTGCAATGGTTGATTCCAATAATGATGGTTCAATTGCTAAAAACGAAGCGAAAGGACGTTTACTTAGGCACTTTGACAAAATAGATACTGATAATAATGGTCAGGTGTCAGAGCAAGAGTTTAATGCGATGGTTAAAGCTAAAAAAGGTCAGAAACGCCCAAGTTTTGAAATATTAGATACTGATAAGAATGGAAAAATTTCACAAATTGAGTTCGACGCATTTCACCAACAACATGCAAAAATGAATAAACAAGCTTAATCATCGTTTAATCAATGTAATGTTATAAAAGCAAAGCTTGCAGAGTTTTTCTCAGCAAGCTTTTTTTATGTACCTATCAAATGTGTGAATATAGCTAATTAATTTTGGTTCGTTACAGCTAATCAGTAAAGCTAAATGCCTAATTCATCAAATAAATCAGACTCAGATACCGATGTGTTTTGTGTACTTGTGTTTGCCTGCAATGTTTTATTGTTCTCTTCTTCAATCAGAGAGTCGGGATCAAATGCTTCTCGCTCTTCAAAATTAGGTAACTTAATAAACTCTGTTTTGTCCATCGCAAGTTCAAGATAAAAAATATTATTTTTTGCTGTTGTAAAACTCACTCGTCTTGCCTGTGGGCGATCTAGATTTGTATCAATAGAGAGCACAACTTGCTTGTTAATCGTCAGCATTTTAGGCTGATTTTGATTGATAGAGGTATGTAACTCATGGCCTATTACACCTGTAAAATCACCAACGGCTTGATTCATTAATTCACCCATCACATCACTCACATCATCAGCGGTATGCGATGTGGCTAGGTCTTCTTCGGATAAACCCATGTTGGTCATGTACGTGGTATATAGTTCCATTGCGGCAGCGGCACTAAAATTCAAAATAACTAATCCAGAAAAACCACCGTCAAATAATACAAAACAGCCAATGTCGGGTTTAAGGCAGGTTTTATTGATTTTTTGAACCATTGAAGAATAGTTAATCGTTCGCCCCGTTGCGCTACTTAAAACAGACTTTACCGAATTACATAATACTAATAATACATCGTCTGTAGAGGTGGTTTTACTTCTCGCCATATTCTTTTATCGCCTTTTAAAATACACATAATGAAGCGTTTAGGATAGGCTATTATTTAAATATGGGTAGTTTTATGGCGCATTATTTAATAAAAATGATAGCAAGTCGCTGTTTTTTCTATTTATTCCATTGCTTATTTGATTTTATTTTCAAATGTCGAGCCTATTTAAGTATATGACTGAAGCGTAGTATTTAAATAGGCTAACTAAGGAAGTAAAATGGCCATGTTTCCAATCAAGCTTTTAAGGTCCATTGTTGGCAAAAACCAATAAATTCTTTCAATATTGGGCTCTGGTATTTTTCTTTGTGCCATACCATATATAAGTCTCGTGACATATCGATATTAATGGGCAAAGTTGCTAAACGTTTATCTTGTAGGGCATGTCGAGCAGCAGTCGCGGACATGCAAGATAATCCTAATCCTACAGCGCAACAGTTAATGATTGCCTCTGTAGAGCGTAATTCAAAGGTGATATCAAGATCTGTTAAATGCTGACCAATGTGTGTAATAAAAAATTCCCTTGTACCCGAACCTTGCTCTCGTAAAATCCAATGCTGGTGGTTTAAGTCTTCTATAGAGACTTGTTCTTGGTTCATTAGAGGGTGAGCCGGGCTAGCGACTATCACCATCTCATCTTTGATCCATCGCTCAATATGCAATTGTTTATCAATCACTAAAGCTTCAACTAAGGCAATATCTAGCTCATATTCTTTAAGTTTTTTGCCGATACAAGTGCTGTTATCAACGTATATGGATTGAGCTTGATGATGCTTAATATCCCTAAATTCTGCTAATAAATTAGGCAATAAATGGTTTCCGACGGTATTACTTGAGCCAATTCTTAGTTTTCCTTGGAAATTATTTTTATCAAATAAACTAGTAATGGCTTTACTGCGTTCTATTTGTTCATCGGCTAATGGTAGTAAAGCTTTGCCCATTTCATTGATTAATAATCGGTTATTAGTGCGCTCAAAGAGTTTATGCCCTAGCTGTTTTTCAAGTTCAGCTAAGGCCATGCTTACTGCCGGTTTACTCAGAAATAATTTCTCAGCTGCAGTGGTTAAGGTCTTTTCTTGAGTAATAGTTACAAATACATGCAATTGTTTGAGCGTAATATTCATCGTCAGCCAGTGTTTTGATTTAATTAACAAGTTGAATAATATTGTAAGTTATTCTTAATCGAAATGCTGTGGTGAGAAGTCATTCGTGGCAAAATAAAAGATAAAAATAAAGATATTAACAACGAAGCGCTGTGCTACAGGAAGGGAGCGAAGGAAATAATTAAAAACTTAAAACTCTCATACCTGTTTATATTTTGACCTAACCTTCTTTATCCTTCGTGCCTTCGTGGTTAATTGCTTTTGATTTATAAAACGTATTTACCACGAAGCGCTGCGCTACACGAAGGGCACGAAGAAGTGCAAAAAGAATGGGTAAAAATTAAAATATTTAGAATTCACTGCATTAAAATTAATTGTTAGCCATAAGGGTTTTGATTTAAAAAAACAGATTTACCACGAAGCGCTGCGCTACACCAAGGGCATGAAGAAGTGCAAAAAAGAATGGGTGAAAATGAAAATATTTAGAACTCGGTGCATTAAACTTAGTTGTTAGGCATAAGGGTTTTGATTTAACCTTCTTTTAATTTCGTGGTTAACCGCTTTTGATCTTATCTTTTTTAGCTTTGTGGTTAACCGCTTTTATTTCAACAGGCTTATGGTGTCGCAGTTTGTATCTGTTTTAACAGCGCTGCTGCAGCAGATTTAGGATCATCAGCGTGGCAAATAGCAGAGACTAACGCTACACCATCAACACCCGTGTTAATGATTTGATCAAGGTTACTGTGATTAATACCACCAATAGCCACAATGGGAAATTGAGAAACATTAATCGCTTTTTGCAAACCGCCGATACCCCATTGTTTAAGCGTATCGGTTTTTGTTGGTGTAGCAAATATGGCACTTAAACCAATGTAATCCAGTGGTAGTGTATTGGCTTCTATTAATTGTTGTTCATTCTCTATCGATAAACCTAACAACTTTTTTGGACCCATTAATGTTCTGGCCATTTGTGCTGGCATATCCGATTGACCTAAATGCACACCATCGGCATCTACCGCTAAAGCGACATCAACTCGATCATTAATAATTAACGGAACACCAGTACCTTGAAGTATAGTTTTAACCATTTTAGCGCGCGTAATAAAAGACTGTATATCGTTACTTTTTTCGCGCACTTGTACCATGGTGACACCTCCAGCTACCGCCTCCTTAACTACATTAATTAAGGTATAAAGATCTTGTTGATCATCGGTGACTAAATATAAACGGTATGGGTTCATGTTGCTTTCCTGTGGCGGATACAATAAAAAAATGGATTACGTAAATAGCATGGCTAAATATCGTTGCTACATATCAATGTTAAGTTGAAATGCTAAACAGCAATGCTAATCAATAGTACTAAACAGCAATAGCAAAGAATATAACTGAGTAGAGTGAAAGTAATAAGGTCACTTTCACTTACTGATCCAGCAACGACTGTATTATTTATTAATAGTTATTTTTAAGTGTTCGGCAATCGCTATATCATCTAATTGATATAACACGTCTAACAAGTTCATTTGCAAACTTCCTGGGCCTGCAGATTGCTTAGCAGCGATTTCCCCTGCGATGCCAAATATGGCTGCAGCCGCTAAACCAGTGTTTTCACCGATAGCAGCAAAAGCCCCCGTTAATGCGCTTAAACTGCAACCCATTCCTGTAATGTTAGGCATTATTGCATCGCCATTATGTAATGATATTTCACTCTCAGCACTGATTATGTAATCAACTTCGCCAGAAATAACGACATTACATTGGTAAGTTTCAACTAAGTAACGCGCTGCGCCAACTGCCGCTTCACTGCTATCAAGTGAATCTACACCTTTGCTTTGTGCTTTTTCTCCTGCTAGAGCAATGATCTCAGATGCATTAGCTCTAATAATTAACTGCTTTGCAAGTGCTGCAATTTGGCGTGATGTTTCAGTTCGTAAAGTACTTGCACCACAACCCACAGGGTCTAATACCACGGCTTTATTGTTGAGGTTCGCTTGTTCAACCGCGTAGATCATACGTGGTATCCATTGGCTATCTAAGGTGCCAATATTTATCACCAATGCGCCACTAAATGACATCATTTCTGCCATCTCTTGACGTGAATGTGCCATGATAGGTGAAGCGCCAATGGCTAATAATGCATTGGCAGTATTGTTCATCACCACATAATTGGTAATGTTCAGGACGAGTGGCTTTTGCGCACGTAATGCATTCAATGCACTGCTGATAACTTGTCGCTTTTCTGTTGCTATTAGTGACATATTTGCCCCTCTATTTCTGTTTTTATTTAGCACTACGTCTATTTAAATAGCGGCGTTTAAACCTTGTTGCCAGAAGGCAACTTCCATTCTGGTTGCTGTTTTAAATACTTTCACCAAGTGTTGACCACGTTGGGTGTTAATGTCTATTTCAGCCAACAACTGGTCAAAATGTTGCGCGCCATCAGCAACACTTTGTTGGAACTCTTCACCGCTGTATAAATCAATCCAGCTAGCAAATTCATTGCCATCTATTATAGTGTTTTTGTCATTTGCTAATAAACGTCCAATCACTGCATAACCAATAGAACAGGGTGCTAACGCTGCATATAAATCAACGAGGTCACCGGTCATGCCTGCATCTAACACGTAACGAGTGTAAGCGACAGTACCAAAGTCTTCATCCTCTGCTTCTAAGTCTGCTTCTGTTAAGCCCCAATTTGCGCAGTAAGTTACATGGTGACTAATCTCGGAATCTAGTAAAGCATGTACACTAGGTAATGCCTTACGCATGTCTGCTAGCGTATTGGCTTTATAAATGGCCAATGCATAAGCTCGCGCATATTGCTTTAAGAACAAAAAATCTTGTTTTAGGTAATGCAAAAAGCATGGTTGCGCTAAGCTGCCGTTACCTAATTGCATCACAAATGGGTGTTTTGTGTAGGCATCCCAGTCAGACTGGCAAGCACTAATTAAATCTTGATGGTTCATTATTCTCTCGCTGTTTTTTAGTTATCTATTTAAGCCTGATACGAGTGCGCTAACTATTCGAATATTGGCATGTAATCTTTTGCTTTTGGCAGACTTTTAATCAGTTTGTTATCAAACATAAATCGCGCATAATCATCGTAACGTTTTAAATCAATAGCAGCAGGGCGTAATGAAAAACGAGTTAATGTATCGCGCCATGCTCGTTTATTTAACTCATTATTTAACGTATCAGGTGCGTAACTAACAAATTTATTCCATGCTTGCTGCGGGTGGTTAACTATATAAATAGTGGCTTGCTCTATGGCCTTGTTAAAGGCTTTAATCATTTTGGTATCATACTTATTTGCGTTTGCAACAAATACCAATTCATCGTAGACAGGAACACCATGCTCTTCGGGGAAATAAGCTTTAGCTTTAAATCCTTCCAGTTCTAACTGGTTAGTTTCAAAGTTACGTAATCCTCCCCAGATAGCATCGACTTTGCCCGATGCTAATGAAGCCGATAACGCCCAACCTACGTTAATGATTTTTACATCTTTATAATCGAGTTGTACTGTTTCTAGCATTTTTCCGATTGTTGCTTCTTCACTACCTGAGATAGCCACACCGACTTTTTTACCTTTAAGGTCGCTGAGTGAATCAATTTTACCGTTGTCTAATACCATTAATGTATTTAGCGGTGTTGCAATTAAAGTGGCTGAGCGCACTAGTGGTAACCCCTCTGATACATCAATGATCAGGTTTGGCTGATAAGTAATTGCCAAGTCAATATTACCAGCCGCAACTAATTTTGGTGGCATACTTGGGTCTGCAGGTTCTTGGATATCGATAGACAGACCTTGCTGTTTAAAATAACCAAGCTGTTGAGCAATAACAATTGGGCCGTGGTTAGGGTTAACAAACCAATCTAACATCAGCGTGACTTTTTTATCTTCCGCTTGGGCGGAGAATGAAAATAATGCCGCCGTTAGAGACAATGCAGTTAAAATGAAACTCTTTTTCATGTGTTGTATTTCCTTATAGTATTAGTTGTATTAGTTGTATTAGTTGTTTTAGTTTTAGGGTTAGTTTGGCGCCATTAAAAACGGCGCATTTAGATCTCCCAGGGGATTAGCTTTTTTAGTAACTTATCAGTAATGAAATATAAACTCACAGAGAGCGCAGATAGAATAAATAAGGCCGCAAACATTTCATCAATTAACATGCGCGCGTTAGCTTGTAGCATCAAATAACCCAAACCTTCGCTTGAACCTACCCATTCACCGGCAACCGCACCAATCGGCGCAATAACCACCGCAACACGAATACCAGATGCTAAAGTAGGTAAAGCAGCAGGCAGTTGAATATGACGTAACATTTTCCATTTAGTCGCGCCCATGGTTTTAGCTAAATCAAGATAACCAGAAGGAGTATTCTTTAACCCGTCGTAGCAGCAGGTGGTTACAGGAAAAAAGATGATCATGGCCGCCATCACTATTTTTGAGGAAATACCGTATCCTAGCCAGATCATTAAAATAGGCGCAATCGCAAAAACAGGAATCGCTTGGCTGGTGATCAGGATCGGTAATAACCATCGTTTAATGGGTTTAAACAGCAGCATTTGTAGCGCAAAACATAGACCCATGGAAAGACCTAGTAATAATCCTAAAAGTATCTCTAGTGTGGTCACCCAACTATGTTTTAATAACACTTCATAACGTGTAAATAGGCGTTCAAATACTGCTAACGGCTCAGGTAAAATAAAAGAGGGTAGTTCAAAGAGCACTACAATCGTTTGCCAAATCGCAATTATAATCATAAAAGTGAGCAGAGTACGTAACACTGGTGGTAGTGTTTTATTGCTATCTCTCTTTTTATTTTCAAGCGATTTAGTTAAACCTGATATGGCAAGAAAATTACGCATAATCTTGCTCCAAACGGTCAAGAATAGTCTGCTGAAGAGCTGCGCATTGTGCATCAAATTGTCTTGGTGCTAGAGTGCTAGGTACATCTAATGATTCTGCAGATGCGGGTTGGCCTTGCATAATATAAAGCTGGTTTGCTAAACGGATTGCCTCTTGTGGATCATGCGTAATTAAGACTACGGTTTTATCTTTTAATAATTCATGTGCTAAGTTTTGCAAGCGGTAGCGTGTTACTGCATCTAATGCAGAGAAAGGCTCATCCATTAATACCACCGGCTTGTTTTGCATTAAGGTTCTAGCTAATGCAACACGTTGCCGCATTCCACCAGATAATTGCTGTGGTAAATAATGGGCTTGCTGTTCAAGACCAACCTGCTGTAACAGTTGTTGTGCATTATCACGCTGCGACGGTTTTGGGTTAGGTGTGAATTTCTCACTGAGCAGTACGTTATCTAATACTGATAACCAGGGCATTAATAAATCTTGTTGTGCCATATAGGCAATTTGACCTTGCAGTGCAACATTAGTGCTGGTGGATAGTTGCCCAGACCATTGTACTTTATCACTTAATAAGTTCGCCAAATAACGTAACAAAGAGCTTTTACCGCAGCCACTACGCCCCAGAATACAAGTCCATTGCGCCGCTGGAATATGCATAGTCAATGACGACAATACATGCTGTTCACTATTGTGATAGCGTAAACTGGCATTATGAATACCAATGCTGGGCGCGCTTTGAACTACTGAACTTGATGGTTGTGACGATAGGTTGTTTGTCATGGTAAGCACTTATTGATTCAATACATAAAAATGATCTACAGGGCCGCGGCCTTGACCAATGTTAAGTTGGTCAGCATGTTGTAATGCTTGGGTAATATAATCTTTACCAAGCTGTACTGCTTTTGATAATTCATGGCCTTGAGCTAAATATGAAGCTATCGCTGAAGATAAGGTGCAGCCTGTTCCATGGTTGTTGTTAGTATTAATACGTTTTGCTGTGAGTTGCTGTACTGAGTTCGTCAAAATTAATAAATCATTACTGTTTTCATCTTGTTCTAAATGCCCACCTTTTAATAACACGGCTTTAGCACCTAACTGACGTAAAGCATCAATCATTGCCTGCATCTGTTGTTCGCTGGTGGGAATGTGACTGTCAATCAATGCAGCACCTTCAGGCAGATTAGGGGTAATTAAATCAGCCATTGGTAGTAATTCAGTTTTTAGGGTTTGAATCGCAGCGTTTTCTAATAATAAATCACCGTTGGTGGTCACCATCACAGGGTCAATTACTAAAAAAGGTGGATTGTATTGCTTTAGTTTTTTAGCCACTACTTTGATGATTTCACTGTCTGCTAACATACCTACTTTAACCGCGATAATATTGAGATCACTAAACACGGCATCTAATTGCTTTTCAACATATTCGAGGGGGATTGGGAAGATCGCTGACACACCCTGTGTATTTTGCGCAGTAATGGCGGTAATCGCAGAACAAGCATAGCTACCGGTTGCTGAAATTGCTTTAATATCAGCTTGAATGCCTGCGCCGCCACTGCTGTCAGAGCCTGCAATAGTCAATACAATCGGTGTGCGAATAGGGTTACAAATAGTGTTAGGCGTAAGGTCAGACATAATGGCTCCGTTCACAACGCGATCGGAACTGATATCAACCAATACAAAGCAAAGGAATGCCACAGGAATGGTTTCTACATAGTTCCCTGCGTCAGTGTTAACTGTATCAGGTTCAACGGGTATCGACGTTTTATCAATTAATCTTGATATCACATCGCTCTCAGCCAATGGCCCCCCGACTATAATCACCGCAAATAATAACAAGTTCTGTTAAAAGCGCAATCAAACATATTGGTAAAGGAGAGCTTGTTAAGTTAATCGTGATTAATCGCCTACGGAGCGCATAACAAGGAGGGCTTGTTTCCCGTAGTTTAGGACCTATCAATTTTGATTGAAATTCATAATCAACCTGGCTTTAGTGATGTGGTTTTAGATGCACGGAGGTGATTTGTTATGACGCAATCTTGGCAGCCTCCAAGTGTTACTTGTTGATACGCCTTACTGCCACTGTAAATATTGCATTGTTAAAATTAATAGCTGTTCCAAACTAAATTTTTTAAAAACAATTTATTGATGAACTGCAATTTTATCAAAAAAACAACTAACTTTTATATAACAAAAGAGGTATGTTTGCCTTTAAATATTAACTAATAAATTATGAGTAGATGATAACTATTTTAGATAAAGTGAGGCCATCACGTATTTCCACTAAATTATCTTTCTATGTTTCGGTGTTTACCATCGTCGCTTTTACGCTGCTTCAAATTTATAATTTTTTAATACTTAAATCTGAAATAAAAATACAAATTAATAAAGAGCAATATACACAAGCTAAATATATCGCAAAAGACATTCAAAAAAAAATAGCAATGCGTACGAAGTTTTTGGTTGCTTTAGCTGATAAAATTCCTCCTCAAAAAATACAATCAGAAGTCGTTATAACGGAAATATTTAAAAATAATATTGTTTTTACTGATTTCTTTCCGCAGGGCTTCGCAGTTATGAGACCAAATGGACAGGGCGCTATAATTGAATATCCGGTTATTCCAGGTAGAAAAAGTTTAGTAGTAACTAATTACGAATGGTTTATAAATGCTAATAATAGCCAAGGCATTATTGTTAGTTCACCTTTTCATTCTGAAGTTATCGATGAAGTATTGGTTGTGGTCGCAAAAGCGTTAAGAGATGACAATGGGAAGGTATTAGGCATATTAGAATCGCCAATCTTCTTGAATCGATATGGATTTATGGAGTATATCTTTGATAAAAACTTTAGTGAACAAAGTGAGATATTAGTCATTTCAAGAGCAAATAAAATGATTTTAGCTTCGAGCGATCCAAACCTAGTGTTAAAAGCAACCCCAATGAAAGGCATGGATACATTCCTCGACAAGGCAATGGGGGGCTTTGTTGGATATGGTCATACTGTTACTTCAGTTGGAGATGAAATGTTAGTCGCCACTGCTGATATTAACTCTCCGGATTGGTTTGTTATGATAAGAACTCCTGTGGCCAAGGTTTATCAGATAATAAATGAAAGCTTACGGGCTGCGATTATTAATGGGATCATTGTTAGTGTTTCTGTTTTTTTGGCGATTATGTTTTTTTTATTCTTCTTTTTTAATCCATTAAAAAAGGCTGCTGAATCTGTTAGGGAAATGGTATCGCAAAAAAAATCACTGACACATATTAAAGGTTATAAAAAAGATGAAATAGGTGATTTGATTATTGGTTTTAATGCAGCTATTGATATGGTTAATGAGAGAAATGATAAACTTGAAAAATCGAACGCGGTATTAGAGTCATTGTCACAAGTAGATGGGCTAACTGACGTATTTAATAGGAGGTGGTTAGATAAAACGCTTAATCATTTATGGTTGGTGAAAACGCGTAGCCAACAACCGTTAACTTTATTACTCATTGATATAGATGAGTTCAAAAAATTTAATGATACTTATGGACATATAGCGGGTGATGATTGTTTAAAAAAAGTAGCTCAAACTATCCAAGAGACTATTTATAGACCTACTGATTTTTTGGCTCGTTATGGTGGTGAGGAGTTTGTTATACTACTAGAAAGTGATATTAAAGAAGGTGCTTTAGTAGCAGAAAAGGTAAGGCTTGCAGTGAGTAATTTAAACATTTCCCATAGTGAGTCATCATACAAGCATGTCACAATTAGTTTAGGTATCGCATCAATGATCCCTCAATTAAACATTAAATCTGTTGAGTTAATTAAACAAGCAGATCTTGCCTTATACCAAAGCAAGGAAAAGGGGAGGAATCGCTGCGAGCGTTATAAAAGCAGGTCATAAATGAAGCAGTGATGTTCAAAAGGAGTGTTTAAAAAGAGAATTTTATTTGGCCATCTTTAGACATCATTATTTACAGGATCTTATTTATTGGCTCAAGCAAAGTGATACAACACTGCTATCGTCACTAATTTCTACATTAAATTACTTCGCAATAATCTATTATCGATTTAATCACACGTCTTCAATTAAGCAATCCAAACTATCTCTTATAATTAAATGTAATTGCACTTTCTATTGCACTTTCATTAATCGTAATTTAAGTTAGTTAAGAAGGCTTTACACAGTCTTAATGACTGGTTAAATAGGTCGTAAACATATTATATCCCTCTAATATTAATAACTAAATTTGACTTTAGAGAGTGAATAAAATGGTGTTATCGATGGCATTGACCTGAGTATATATTGTTTGTTTTTTTATATAAAAACCTACCCTGAAAGAGAGTGAGCTGATAAAAAACATTAGAGAAAACTTGATCTTTATTGCTTCAAGAAGCGTACATGGTCCTATACAAATTAGGAGTGATTATGGACACTTTGGCATTAGATCTGGCACGGTTTCAATTTGCATTTACTGTGTCTTTCCACATTATATTCCCATCATTTACTATCGGGCTTGCCTCTTACTTAGCTGTATTAGAAGGCTTATGGCTGAAAACCAACGATGACAAATATATTCAAATCTATAAATATTGGTTGAAAATATTCTCTGTTACTTTTGGCATGGGCGTGGTTAGTGGGATTGTACTCAGTTATCAATTTGGTACTAATTGGAGTGTATTTTCAGATAAAACGGGTCCTATCCTTGGGCCATTAATGGGCTATGAAATTTTAACTGCATTTTTCCTAGAGGCTGGATTTCTTGGGGTGATGCTGTTTGGTATGAAAAAAGTGGGCAGAAAACTACATTTCTCTGCTACCTGTGTTGTTGCTTTTGGTACTTTTCTCTCGGCCTTTTGGATCTTGTCAGTTAACAGTTGGATGCAAACACCTGCTGGGTATTCGATAAATGAAGCTGGACAATTTATTCCAGAAGATTGGCTAGCGATTATTTTTAATCCTTCATTTCCATACCGTTTAGTGCATATGTTGTTAGCCTCTTATCTGACGACTGCCTTTGTGGTGGCTGCGGTAGCGGGGTACCACCTAATTAAAGCAAATCATAATCCGCTAGCCAAAACTATGTTTTCAATGGCGTTGTGGATGATTGTTATTGTTGCGCCACTGCAAATTATTGTTGGTGATTTTCATGGTTTAAATACGATGCAGCATCAACCCGCAAAAATAGCTGCGATGGAAGGGCATTATGACTCTCATGACGGTGCTCCCCTGATCCTTTTTGGCATACCTGATGATCAAGCTAAAAAGATGAAATATCAGGTAGCTGTTCCTAAGTTAGGTAGTCTTATTTTAACCCATGAACTTAACGGCAGAGTACAAGGCCTTGATGCTTTTCCTGAAGCTGATCATCCACCCGTTTCGATTGTTTTTTGGAGTTTCAGGGTAATGGTGGGTATTGGTTTTGGTATGTTGATGATTGGTCTTGTCAGTTTATGGCTTCGTAAAAAAGGTAAGCTTTATCAAACACCATTATTTCACAAAGCCTGTGTTTTATTCGGTCCTGCTGGTTTTGTCGCTTTAATCTCTGGTTGGATAACCACTGAAGTGGGTAGGCAACCATTTACTGTGTATGGATTATTAAGAACTGCTGACTCTGCGTCACCAATAGACGCAGTTGCAATAACTTGGTCTTTAACCGCATTTGTTATTGTTTATCTGTGTGTTTTTGGGGCTGGATTCTTTTATATCATTCGCTTAATGCAAAAATCGCCTACACGCTATGAACAAGCGTTAGAGGCTCGGCTTCCTGATGGTGCTGAAGTGCCGCCTGCTTCACATCCGAACAGATTACCTTAGGAGAAACATATGGATTACGCTTTAATTTGGTACGGGTTGATTGGTTTTGCCGTATTAATATATGTTGTGCTAGATGGATTTGATTTGGGAATAGGCATTCTTTTTCCCAAAGCAACTAATGAAGCAGAACGAGATTTAATGATGAATAGCATTGCACCTGTTTGGGGTGGTAATGAAACCTGGTTGGTGCTTGGTGGCGGTGGGTTATTTGCTGTATTTCCACTCGCTTATTCGATTGTGATGCCTGCGCTTTATGCACCGTTAATTATTATGCTACTGGGGTTAGTATTACGTGGTGTTTCATTTGAGTATCGATTTAGAACTAAACGAGGAAAGTTTGTTTGGTCTATCGCATTCTTTGCTGGCTCTATTGCAGCTGCTGCAACTCAAGGGATCATGCTAGGTGCGATGTTACAAGGTATCGAAGTCGATGCCAGAAGTTATGCGGGAGGATGGTTTGATTGGTTTACACCGTTTACCCTATTCTGTGGTTTTGCAACTATTTGTGCCTTTGCGTTATTAGGTGCGTGTTGGTTAGTGCTCAAGTTACCTCAGGAGTTAGCTGATAGATATTATGATGTGGCTAAACATTGGGGGGCGCTTTAGTACTTTGTATTGTTGTGGTAAGTGCTTGGTTGCCATTAACTCATGAAATTGTTGCTCTGCGATGGTTTAACTTACCTAATTCGATGCTTTATTTTATGGTACCGGCATTGGCTGTTATATGTATTTGGCAATTATTTAAATCCTTAAACAATCATCAAGCAGTACGGGCATACTTGTTTGGCATTGGCTTATTTATTGTCTCAGCATTGGGGTTTTCTGTTAGTACCTTCCCATATATCGTCCCTTTCGCTGTTACTTATGCTGATGCTGCAGCGCCAGACAGTAGCTTAAAGTTTTTGCTGGCCGGTACGGTATTTTTATTACCCATGGTGATTGCGTACAGCGGTTATGCTTATTGGGTATTCAGAGGTAAATTAAAACACGACGAGGGGTACCATTAATGAAACAATCACTAAAACAGTGGCTCTGTTCCATTACACTGTTGTCACCTATAAGCGGCGAGTAAAATTTGTTGAAAACCATACTTGGCGCTACTTTCTCTAAACCAAGTTAGATAATGCGGTAAATACTTAGTCGCTACCCCTTTCATTTTGCCTACCACCCAACTCTTAAAGTGAGTGATTGCACCATTAACGGTTTGGATGTGGTAAATGTTGTCTATTACTCTATTTTTTCCATTGATTAATCGTTTATGATCACAATTCTTGTGCTCTGCAATATTCACATAAGGCCA
>NZ_AXWP01000067.1 GCF_000482725.1 Psychromonas arctica DSM 14288 | reverse complement strand
ACAGACTTCTTTTATTGAGCAATTTCGCATTAACCCCATCATGATGATTAGCCAAACAGCTTGCTCTGCAGGTAAGCGGCGACGTCGAACACTCGCTTTTTGAGTACAAAATAATGCTTCTTCAATCCATTTAGAATCAATGGCTGTTAATACGCTGTCGTAAGCCTCTTTATTTTCAAATGACTCATACACCAATTCCATCTCTTGATTAAACAAAAAAAATCCCCAACCTTAAATAAGATTAGGGATTATGATCTATCTGGAAGATCGTTCAAGTTTTCTTATTAGATCCTTAACCGATCGGCATTAGATTAGTATGGATGGCTTTTTCGGTGTTATTAATGGCGGCTAATTTACATATCTATGATAAAAATATTCGTTATATTCTAGTTACCAGTGCTTGGTTAGGTGTGTGGTTAGTTTCTTTAAGCTTTATTAGTAGCGGACAAGTTATCACTCATTTAAGCCTAGGAGCGTTATTAATTTGTTGTGCAGGTGTGAGTTATAAAGAAAGCTTTTGTTTTTCATTAATGATAGTGAAAATCAATCCATTATTATTGTGTGTTTTCTATTATGGTGTGGTTTTTTCAAAACCCATAATTACAGCAATTTTTGCAATAGTGAGCGCACTGATCACTGCTTACATGGCCTACAAAAAGTTACGTATGCCGCTGCATTATGATCTTGGTGATCGCAGTAAATATCAACATTAAATACTGTGCTACTTTTATCCCAAAATATTGATTTTAGCTGTTACTTACTTTTAGTCTGGTTTTTAGGGGGCTGAAAAGGTAACAAAAAAGTCGCAAAAGCGACTTTTATGAATAACTGTAAAACAACAAAGGACTTATTCTGTAAGCAATATCACAGCATTCTTACCACCATCATTCATACCATTATCAACGTAATTATCAGCACCATCAGGTAGCAATATTGATTCTTCACCCGCTTCAGAAGTCACTTTATAAATAAACTGTAAGCCTTCACGTTCTTCAGTTGAAATATTTTCAGCAACCTTGAATTTACCATTTTTAAACTTTTTCAGTTCAATGGCTTGCCATTGATTATGTTCAGACAACAAATCAATGCTTGCTGCCCCGTTTGCGATCTCTTTTGATACTTCAAAAGTCACTTTAACGATTGGTTTATTTTTTAAAAATTGTTTTTTAATGCTCATACTTGTTGCTCCCTAAAGGTATTATCCTGTATTTAATTTACTTTAAACACTGTATAAATTCTAGTCATCTATTCGATGAAAGTTAATTTAGATTAAATTGATGGTTAATAATCTCTTGCGTAAACGCTTTCTTAAGGTAAAAACCACGAGGGCGGACTTTAATGAGTTGTCCTTGCTCACCGTATGCATCGGTAACGCATTGACCATTTGCTGCTTTTGGACGTAATTGTAATACTTGCCCATCTCGAGCACTAATGGTTTCTATTTGACCTAATGCTATTTTCTCCATTAGCTCGTCCCAGTCCTGCTGCATTAATTGTTCTTGTAATTTTGAAGCTGTCCATAAAAAACCGTTACCAACAATACGTTCTGAAAGAGGGATTTTTCGTTCACCTTGTACAGGAAGCCATAATACTTTGCTTAACTTATTACGTATATTACTGTTATGCCAAGTTAAGTGTGTTGTGTGTAGAATGGGGGTACTACAAACAAAAGTTGTTTCTAAAACTTTACCCTGACTATCAATAGGGATTGTTTTTAATTCAATCCCTAAGTGTTTGAAATCTTGTTCTGGTTTGCTACCTGCCGCCGCACCCAAGTGCCATTCAATAAGTTGTCCAACCCAACCTTTATTTTTACGCAAGTTTTCAGGCACATCAATTTTAGCAATCTCTGCTAATTCTGATAATGAATAGCCCGCAATAGCTTCGCAATAGGTTAATAATTCAGCTTCTGATTGGGGTGTTGGCCTCATAGGTACTCTCTTAACCGCTTAAAAACATAGACCCATTTATTATACGTGTTTTTTTTATTTGGGGTTATTCATAGTTGTAAAATGAACTTACACAGAGTTATGCACAATTTTAGTGGATAACTGAATAGATCATAAGATCCTAAGATTTATTTTAAAAAAGAACTTAAAGTAGGCTAATAAATTGTTTTAGTGTTTATTTTTTAAACAAAAAATGCCACTCAAATTGATAATGACTATTTTTTAAACGTGTAAGATATTCACATTGGGTTGTGAATTAAAAATACTGGATCTAATGACAGGGTCAAAAGGTGGTAGTTTATCTTTAAAAGGTAACTTATTGTTTTATATTGAAAAATTTATTGGTAAAATAATTAAATAAAGATCTTGAAGTTTATGTCTTTTTCTAGATCTTTTATTAAATTTTAATTGTGCACATAGTTATGCACAGATTTAGTGGATATATTTCACAGTACACTTTACGTAAACGTGATGCAGGTAGTATCGATTAATTTTTTTAGCGTTTATCGGTTTGATGGTAAAGGGTTTCTGTGAAAGAATGCATCCATAATTATAATTTCATCCATCCCGTGTTATCGCCTATTTACTTGTGTATAAATGAAGATGGATCTTAACCTTATTAAGGTTTTTAATGATTGATGCTGATGGTTATCGTTCCAATGTAGGTATCATCATTTGTAATAAAAATGGTCAAGTTTTATGGGCTAAGCGCTTCGGTCAACATTCATGGCAGTTTCCACAGGGTGGAATTAAAGAAGGTGAAACACCTGAACAAGCTATGTATCGAGAGTTATATGAAGAAGTCGGCTTAAAACCTGAGCATGTAAAAGTAGTCGTAAGTAGCCGTCAGTGGCTACGTTATAAGTTACCTAAACGTTTAGTACGCTGGGAGTCTCCCGCGCCTATATGCATTGGCCAAAAACAACGCTGGTTTTTATTACAATTGATAACAGAAGAAGAGCAAATTGGATTTGACACTTGCGGCCATCCCGAATTTGATGACTGGCGATGGGTTACTTATTGGTACCCCGTTCGACAAGTAGTTTCATTTAAACGCGATGTATACCGAAGAGCACTCGCTGAATTTTGTCATGCAGCATTTTCATTAATGCACAAATCAGATAAAAAGAGAAATAAACGACCTCGCCGAGGTTCCTTCAAGTAATTGCTTCTTCCCTTATTAATAGGAGAGTTTTATGTTCAGCCAACTTCGTCAAATCGTAGAGCAATTCGGTGAGGCAAGTACACTTTCTGATGCTATGAACTTATTAGTAGAGCAAACCAAAAGTACAATGATCTTGGATTGTTGTTCTATTTTTATTACTAATAAAGAAACTCAAAAGCTGACATTGATGGCAAGTGAAGGTCTAGATAGCCAAGTCGTTGGTGCAACGCATTTTAATTTTAATGAAGGTATTGTTGGTCTGGTTTATCAAAAAGGTGAACCGATTAATTTAGCAAACGTTTCTGAACATCCTCAATTTAAATATCTACCATCCAGTAATGAAGAACAATTTAGTTCGTTTCTCGGCGTCCCTATTATCCATAAACGTCAAGTATTAGGTGTATTAGTTGCTCAGCAGCGATTACCGCGATTGTTTAATGAGTTAGAAGAGTCATTTTTAGTGACCTTAGCTGTCCACCTAGGTAGCGTATTAGGCGGAACTTTATTAGATTTACCCGATGAAAAGGCGCCCAAAAATCGCTCGGTGCACTTACAAGGTAGCCCAGCGAGTTCTGGTATATCAATTAATAAAGCCCATGTTTTACAAGCCCATTTATTGTTGAGTGATGTGGGGATTGAGTTAAGTGAAACTCCTGATCTGGAGATGCAATCTTTCACAAATGCAGTGCAAGCTTGTGCTGATGAGTTTTCTAAAGTATCAATTACGCTTAAAGAGCAAGTATCCAAAGATGCTTTTATGCTATTTGATGTCTACGGACATTTATTAAAAGATAAAGCGTTATTAACGGCGATTGAAACACAGATTCGACAACAAAAATTAACTGCAAAAAGTGCAGTTAAAACCGTTGCTGAAAATTATATTCAGCAATTTGAGAGTATGAGTGACCCGTACTTAAGAGAACGGGCTGTAGAGATTAGAGATGTTGGCCAGCGCTTATTATACCATCTCTCAAATCGTGATGATGAAAAGCAAGACTTTACTGAAGAGATTATTCTCGTCGCTGAAGAAGTCACTATTTCGATGCTAGCAATGATCCCGCCAGATAAATTAAAAGGTATTATTTCAGTGCGAGGTGGTTTGAGCTCGCATGTTGCAATCTTATCGCGAGCATTAGGGATCCCTGCTGTATTGGGGGTATCTTTAAGAGTTAAAAATTTAGCACATAAAAATATTATTATTAATGGCTATGCTGGCACTATCATTATTGAACCAGAAGCGTCATTGATTGCAGAATATCAAATACTGCTTGATGAAGAAAATGAGATGAAAGCACTGGTTGAATTAGGTGCAAATCAAGCTGCGATGACCAAAGATGGCTGTGAGATTGAAGTGCTACTGAATACGGGGCTCAACACCACTCCGGACGTGTTTAAAGAACAAAACTTCTCTGGCATTGGTTTATACCGCAGCGAGCTACCTTTTATGCTCAGCAGCGCGTTTCCAACAGAACAAGAGCAAGTCAGCACATATCAACTTTTATTTGAACAATACAGAAATCTGCCGGTAACCATGCGCACCTTGGATATTGGTGGCGATAAGCAACTCAGTTATTTCCCGATCACTGAAGAAAATCCATTCTTAGGTTGGCGTGGTATTCGTTTAACACTGGACCACCCTGAGATATTCCTGATTCAAATCCGTGCCATGTTACGTGCTAGTATTAATACGCAGAATTTACGTATTATGTTACCGATGGTGGGATCTGTAGGGGAAGTGGAAGAATCGAAGCGTTTAATTGAACAAGCATGGCAAGAGATTTGTTGGGAGCAACATTTAACTACTGAACAATTTCCTCTACCTGATATTGGTGTAATGATTGAAGTGCCTTCAGCTATCTTTATTATTGATCAATTAGCCCCGCTGGTGGACTTTTTATCTATTGGGACTAATGATTTAACACAATATTTATTGGCTGTAGACCGTAATAATAGTCGTGTTGCAGACCTATTTGATAGTTATCATCCTGCAGTACTACAAGCGATGCAGTTTATTTTAAAACAGAGCCAAAAAAATAATATTGAAGTGAGTATTTGTGGTGAGCTTGCCGGGGATCCGATCGGCTTATTAATGTTGTTAGGTTTGGGGTATCGAAAACTAAGTATGAATGCTTTTAATATTAATAAGGTTAAATATTTACTTAACAAAGTGACCATCCCAGAGTTAGAAGCCTGTACACAAGTTGCACTAAAGGGGCATGATGGTGCCTTTATTAAAAAAACCTTTATTGATTATTTAGATGCTAAAGGTCTAGGTGGATTTGTTCGAGCAGGTAAGAAATAAACATTTAAACCGTGATTACTATAAAAAGGGAATGAAAAGAAAATAAAAAAAACCGAACTAATTAGTTCGGTTTTTTCTTTTATAACGCATTATTCTGAACGCAATAGCCAGTAAGTATACTTCATGATATTAACTTTATTGTGTCCATTTTTGCTCTGCTAGCGTTGATGCTTCTAGCTAGTCGCGCTATGTAGCAAGTGTAAATGTAATAGCGCGACTAGGGGGAACTTATGACTGAGCAGCTAACTCTTTTGCTTCTTCTGCACGACAAGCAGCAGTAGTGAAAATAACATCTGTTGAGCTATTTAACGCAGTTTCAGCTGAATCTTGTACCACACCAATGATGAATCCTATTGCAACCACTTGCATTGCAATTTCATTTGGCACACCAAATAAACTACATGCTAATGGAATTAATAACAAAGAACCACCGGCAACACCTGATGCACCACAGGCAGAAATAGCCGCTACAACGCTTAATAAAATAGCCGTTAGGATATCAAACTCAATACCTAGCGTATGCACTGCTGCAAGTGTTAATACCGTAATAGTAATCGCAGCACCCGCCATATTAATAGTTGCACCTAATGGGATAGATACAGAGTAGGTATCTTCATGCAGTTTTAATTTGTTACATAAAGCCATATTAACCGGAATATTAGCTGCAGAACTACGTGTAAAGAATGCGGTTACACCTGATTCACGTAAACATTGAAAGACTAATGGGTAAGGGTTGGTACCTAGTTTGATATACACAATAATCGGGTTTACAACCAAAGCAATAAACAACATTGAACCGATTAATACTGCTAATAAATGCGAGTAACCAATTAACGAATCAAAACCTGTTTCAGCAAAAGTCGCAGCCACTAAACCAAAGATACCGATAGGTGCTAAGCGGATCACAAGCTGTACAATTTTAGATACGCCGTGTGCTAGGTCATGCAAAATATCTTTAGTCGATTGCTTTGCATGTCGAAGTGCTAGCCCTAAACCTATAGCCCAAGCCAAGATACCAATGAAGTTACCTTTTAATAGCGCATTCACAGGGTTATCTACTATTTTAAATAGCAGTGTATTTAATACTTCTAAAATACCATCTGGCGGTGTGGCGTTGATATCAGTGGTAATGAGTACTAGCTCTGTTGGAAAAGCGTAACTAAATAATACTGCTGTTATTGCAGCTAATAAAGTACCGACTAAATATAGGTGAATAACAGGTGTAAGATTGGTATGCGTACCTTTACTTTGGTTGGCAATGGATGAGGCAACTAAAATAAAAACAAGGATAGGAGCAACAGCTTTTAGTGCGCTAACAAAAAATCCACCAAGAAAAGAAACAGAAGTAGCACTGCTTGGTGAAACCGTTGCAAGGCAGACTCCAGCGATAATACCAATAACAATCTGTAATACTAAACTGCCATTCATCATGCGTTGGAGAAGAGTAGGGGTTGAACTCATAAATATGTCCTATTTTTATTTTAAAGGCAATTAAAGCTCAAATGTTCAATTAAAACATTAAGCTATAACCAGCGTTATTTTTATAAATATTGATTTAGGGGGATTGTAACAACTCAATTATAAGCGAAATTATTACAGATCAGAATTTGGCAAAGAAAATAGCATAATTAGTCGCAATATAGTGCTGTAATTGCTGTTTTTTAAATAATTAAGCGATAAAAGCGTTAATACGCCCAAACGGTCAAATAGTTGTAATAAAGTTGTTGAATAATTGTTGATTTTTAGGTGGGGGGGATCCAGGTTAAGGTTATCTTTTAAATTTATCTCCTGGTTATAATCAATGCCGCCATCATTCATATAAAACGACTTAAGGTAATGCCGTGATTACGTTATGATACTGCCATTAAAATCACTAACCAGAGTAAAACATGTCATCATCTCATTATGTATTACCCAATATAGACCCGATCGCTATTAGTCTTGGCCCTTTAGATATTCGCTGGTATGGCTTGATGTACCTTGTTGGATTTGCTTATGCATTTTGGATGGCGAATAGAGTTTGTGATAACTCCAAGGGTGTTTGGACGCGTGAACAAGCAAGTGACCTTTTATTTGCAGGTTTCATGGGCGTTATTCTTGGTGGTCGAATTGGTTACGTCTTCTTTTATCAATTCCCTACTTTCTTAGATAATCCATTATACCTATTTAGAATATGGGAAGGCGGCATGTCATTCCATGGTGGCGTTATCGGAGTGGTCACTGCTATTATTATTTATGCGAAACGTCAGCAACGTTCTATTTTATCGGTAGGAGATTTTATTGTTCCATTGTTACCCGTTGGTTTAGGGGCTGGGCGAATTGGTAATTTTATCAACTCTGAATTGTGGGGGCGCGTTACTGATTCTCCTTTTGGCATTATCTTCCACAACGCTGGCCCACTGCCTCGTCATCCTTCGCAATTATATGAATTCGCATTAGAAGGTGTATTACTATTAATTATCTTATTGCTGTTTATTCGTAAACCAAAACCTGCCGGTTCAGTCGCAGGCTTATTCTTATTAGGTTACGGTACATTCCGCTTTATTATTGAATTTGCCCGTGAACCAGATGCACATCTTGGCTTGTTGACACTAGGATTGAGTATGGGACAAATACTGTCTTTACCAATGATTATTATCGGTTCTGCTTTGATGGTTTATGCTTACAAAGTTAACCCGATTCAAGCCGAGAAAAATCAATCTAAAAAAAATAAAGGTAACAATCAATGAAACAGTATTTAGACTTATGCCAACGCATTATCGACCAAGGCACTTGGATTGAAAATGAACGCACGGGCAAACGCTGTTTAACCGTGATCAATGCGGATTTAGAATATGATGTAGGCAATAATCAATTCCCAATGATCACTACCCGTAAAAGCTTTTATAAATCTGCGATTGCTGAGTTTTTAGGCTATATCCGTGGTTATGATAATGCCGCAGATTTCCGTGCTTTAGGCACAAAAACGTGGGATGCAAATGCTAATTTAAATGATGCATGGTTAAATAATAAATACCGTCAAGGTGAAGATGATATGGGGAGAGTCTACGGCGTGCAAGGGCGCGCTTGGGCAAAACCCGATGGAACTACCTTAGATCAATTAAGAAAAATTGTTGATAACTTAAGAAATGGTATCGATGATCGTGCTGAGATACTTACTTTTTATAATCCCGGTGAGTTTGATATGGGGTGCCTTCGTCCATGTATGCACACACACACTTTTTCATTGTTAGGGGATACGTTGCACCTGACTAGCTATCAGCGTTCGTGTGATGTGCCGCTTGGCCTTAATTTTAACCAAGTGCAAGTCTTTGCTTTCTTAGCATTAATGGCGCAGATAACCGGTAAAAAAGCGGGTAAGGCGTATCATAAAATTGTTAATGCACATATTTATGAAGACCAATTAAGCTTGATGCAAGAGGTACAATTAAAAAGAGAGCCATTCCCATCTCCGCAATTAAAGATTAATCCGGAAATTACATCCCTTGAAGACTTAGAAACTTGGGTAACGATGGATGACTTTGAAGTGCTTAATTACCAATGTCATGAGGCGATTAAATATCCTTTTTCTGTATAAGCATTTACGATGCTGATCCATTAATAGACGAAACAGCAAGCTTAAGCCCACTTCATTGTGGGCTTTTTATTGGTTATTTTCTCTTGGTAAAACTCAGTTAACCTATCTAACCTCAACTCTGGATAAGCAAAACCATACAATACCGTTATTTCCGTGAATTTCTACGTTGATTTATCTCGCAACCATCCATTGTTAATTCATTAAATTGTCTTGAACTTCGTAAAACTAGCGGTACTGTATAATAAGTTATATAACTTTATGAATTTAAATATAAAGACGCTTTCATTATTTAAAATTAAGGTTATTTAATGAAATGGGGGATTTATTTTTCACATTAACGATGGCATTCATGATTGCCTTTAGCGTCATTCGTTTATTTATACCTGAGTATTAGTTCACAAATACTACAAAAGATAAAAGTTATTTACCTACATAAATCACATAAGATAAATAGCCTTAGTATTTGTGTGTATGAAACTCAAGCTATTTGTATTACTATTAAGTGACTTTATTAAAGGAAGAGACCTTATGCATAATGCATTTGAAGAAATCGCTGGGGGGAAACGTAGCCTACATGTGCAAGTTGCACGTGAGATCGCTCGTAAAATCCTTTCAGGAGAAGTAGCCGAAAATGAAATAATTCCAGGTGAAATGATACTATGCGGGCAGTTTAAGGTCAGCCGAACCTCGCTGCGTGAAGCAATTAAGTTGCTCACATCAAAAGGGTTGTTGGAATCAAAACCTAAGGTTGGAACGCGTGTAACAAGCCGAGAAAACTGGAATTTTTTAGACTCGCAACTATTAGATTGGTTGACAGGTATTGGTGATAATAATGCTGTTTATCGAGATTTTTTATCACTGCGTAATGCATTAGAGCCCGAAGCTGCAGCCTTAGCCGCTGAAAATGCAACCGCAGAGCAGCGTATTTTATTGTCTGCAACATTTCAGCAGATGGATTATATATCTAAAAACTTTGACCTTGAACGTTGGACTGAAGCTGACATGGAATTTCATCGATTGATATTTTTGTCTACGGGAAATAGTTTTTATTTACCGCTTGCAAATGTTCTCTGCACCATGTTTAAAAGCTTCATTGCTCATTCTTCAATTAAAGGCAGCACTTGTATCGGAGAGCATCGAGCTATCTATTCTGCAATCATGGCTGGAGACGCAAACAAAGCACGTCAAGCAAATGTAGAGCTGTTAAGTAAAAGTAAGCGTCGCTTACCGAGTACTGACTAAGATACTTTCTATTGTATTATAATATTTTATTTTAGGTGCGAGATAAAGGTTAGTTTTTAGTCTTAGTGTACTGTTAACGATTACTAAACAGTGATTAGAAAAGCTATTAGAAGCCTTAGGGCCTTATAGTGGGTGCCTTGCTTAGGTAGATACCTAGATATTTAGATATTTAGGTGCCTATACCTCTATTCTCAAAATGAGTATGCCTGAAAACATTTAGTATGCTTGAAAAGAAGCAGAAAATAATTTAGTTAACTTTTAAAAAGACTCTCTTTCGCTGTTTCTAGTAAGCTTACCATCTGTTTATATAACATTACTTTATATAAACTTACTCAATTATATAGATTGTATCTTATACAAATCACTTGAAAATAACCTCGGAAGATTCACTGCTCTAGAGATGATTTTTGGGTTTAATCTATTGATGTCATTTAAAGGACTATTTATGCCTCAAACTTTGATCCCCAATGTTCATGACTTTATCGCTACAATTGATCCCTTTGACAAATTGCCAAAAGATTTACAGCGTAAAATAGCTTGTTGTATAAAAATAACTTATTTGGCGAAAGGTGAACAAATTCAATTTGGTGGAGATCAGGAGCTGCGTTATCTGTATGTGATCCGTACTGGCTCCATGGAACAACGTAAGCATAATGGCATGTTGAGAGCTAAATTAGGGCCTGAAGATCTGTTTGGTTTTACTTTTTTGGATAAACATAAAGAGTCTCAACAAGATTACAATGCCATTGCTATTGAAAATACCCTGCTTTATTTGGTGCCGCATTCAGACTTATTACGATTACTAGAAGAGTATCCCGACTTTGCAGAACACTTTGCTGGTAACGTTCAAGTGCGTTTGCATTCCGCACTCGATGTTGTCTGGTCAGATAGTGAGAAAGGTATTTTTGTTAAAAAAGTCTCTGAAGTCGCCAGTGATAAAATTGTAGTCGCCGACTCCAGTACACCGATCAGAAAAGTCGCTGAAGAGATCATGGCTGTGTGCTCACCAACGGCGGTGATCACTGAAAATGGTGAAATTGTTGGTTTGATAACCGACCGTGATATGACTAAACGGGTCATTGTCGCTGGATTGGATTATAACCGCCCAGTCAAAGAGATCATGACACCCAATCCGCTAACTATTGGACCAAACGACTTAGTACTTAAGGCATCATCAATCATGATGCAAAATAATGTACGCAGTTTACCCGTTGTTGAAGGGAATAAAGTACTAGGCGTGCTGACAACAACACATTTAGTCCGAAATAATAGAATACAGGCGGTATTTTTAATTGAAAAAATTAAATACGCCAATAGTGTCGCAGACCTGACAAAACTGACACCCGAGCGACAAGCTATTTTTGAAGCATTAGTGGAAGGCAAAGTTAGTGGCGATATTATTGGTCATGTTATGACCATGATCATGGATGCTTATAATCGCCGTTTATTACAAATAGCAGAAGGTCATTTTGGCAAACCTCCCTGTGAATTTGCTTGGATTGTGGCCGGCTCCCATGCGCGTAATGAAGTGCATATGTTGTCAGATCAAGATAATGCAATTATTTTGTCTGATGATGCAACGAGCGCGGATCGTATTTATTTTCAAGGTGTTGCGATGTGGGTATGTAATGCGCTAGATGCGTGTGCTTACCCCCTGTGTAGTGGTAAATTCATGGCGGTTAACCCTAAATGGTGTGTACCATTGAAGGTGTGGAAAGCCTCTTATAGTAAGTGGGTAGCTAATCCAGAGTACGAGAGTCTTTTAAATGTCACTGTTTTTTTAGAAACACGTTGGCTATATGGCAATGAAAGCTTCAACAAGGAACTTCAAGCACATTTATTTTCCAGTATTAAGTCTTCTAATGTTTTTCTATCTTCAATGGTCAGAGATTCTGTATCAGTGAGTCCACCGCTAGGTATTTTTAACTCATTAGTCTTAGAGAAAAGTGGTGAAAACTCTAAAACCTTAAATATTAAAAAGTTTGCGATTAATTTGTTGGTTGATTTAGCGCGTATTTACGGGTTGTCATCGGGGTCAGAAAAAGCAGAAACAATGGCTCGTTTTGAACATGCTTATGAACATAATTTATTAAGTGAAGACATGCTTAAAAATGTACAAGGTTCATTTCAATTCCTCACACAAGTACGTTTGTCACATCAGTTAAGTGCCTTACAAGAAGGTAAAGTACCTGATAATAATATTATTCCTGAAACCTTTGGTAGTTTTGAAAGAAAGCATTTAAAAGATGCTTTTAGGATCATTGCAGACTTGCAAGATTACACCAAGCTAAAGTTTAACAGCTAGTAAAAAGGCTTATTTTAGGTTTATTGATTAATGGAAGGAAACCATGCGTCGTATTTTACAATATTTTCATCCGCTCAATAAATTAAAGCGAGAGCGTGAGTGTTATCTCAATAAATACCAAGTACCTGATAATATAAAAGCGCTATTATCGTCACCTTTACCCGGTTTAGACGAAGATATTTTTTCGCTTGATTACCTTTCGGTCGATTTTGAAACCTCTGGTTTTGACCCTAAATATAACTCTTTATTGAGTGTTGGTTATTTGCCATTGGTTAATCAACAATTGTTATTGTCTGAAGCAGTAGAAACCTTAATTAATTGTGCAGAAAACATTAAGGCTGAAACTGCCGTGATCAACCATATTGTCCCTGAGATGCTTGAACAAGGTAAACCTTGGGCTGAGGTACTTGATGCATTATTAGACGAACTGGTAGGAAAAGTGCTTATCGTGCATGGTAGTATCGTGGAAAAGCGTTTTTTAAACTACTACATTGCGCAACAGTATCAATTACCGCCATTACCCCTGTTATGGGTTGATACATTACAGATGGAGAAATCCTTACATGCTTATAAAGATAGCGCTGAGACGGAAGACTTTAGACTAGGGTCCATTCGTGCTCGGCATAATTTACCTGAATATGCAGCACATGGTGCATTGGTTGATTCTCTAGCGACAGGGGAGTTGTACTTAGTATTATTAAAAAAATGTTTTGAAGGTACGGATTCGAGCGTACGTCATATGAAATTTGATTACAGCAGAGTGTTTTAACCTTTCGCACACTTTAATTAAATAAGGTGTGATGCTTGCTCACTCACTTAACAACACGGTCGAGATAGCCGAGTAAAAATCAATAAGTTGATATTTATAATTTGCAAAAAGGCGACTCGCTTTACGTAAGCCGCCTTTTAAGGACCCAAATAATTTTATCGTTTTAGAACTTGTATTTAATACCAGCGCGGTACTTAGCTTGTCTTTTACTTGAACTTGAACCTTCATCTATAGTCCAAATCTCTGCAAATGGGCGCCAGTTGCCAAATTGGTAGCCGACTACGATACCAGCATCGTACTCCCAATCTTTATTATCAAATTGTTTAACTTTATCCCATGACTTAATGTAGTTAGCTTCGTAGCTTAACTTTAAGTTAGGTAAAGATTCAAATTTATAAGAACCCGTTAAAGTCACTTTAGATTTAGTTGGATCGTTTACCTTTAAACCTGTTTCAACGTTGGTATCCCCATCCGTAGGATCTGAATAGTTTGCAAATTCATGACGGTAACGTAACGCAGTGGTTAAACCAAAATCAGATTTATAAACAACACGAATTTGTGGTTTAAATGTCGTTTTACGATCTGTTAAAGCAATTGGCATACCTGGTTTAATTTGCCATTTGCCCATTTTGTAAGTTAAACCTAAGTCTAACTCTGTTTCCGTCAACTCTGTATTGCTCAGCGTTTTAGTTCTGTCAAAGCTGGCAAACTTCATCTCAATACCAATGTTTGCTTTTAGGTTATCAACACTCTCGATGTTGAAGCCAGTACCTAACTTTACACGACTCGCTTCTTTATTATCATGAGAACGCCACTCATGACGGAAATCGATTTGAGCAGCAGAAGCTGCACTTGATAATAAGGTTGTTGCAACGGCAAATATTAATTTATTTTGTAATTTCATTGTTATCATCCATGTTGATGTGATGTTGATGTGTTAAATTTATGTATTAGTTTTATTGCCAGTAAGTCGATTGTTGTTACATTCAATTAAAGCCAAATAGGTTTTGTTACATTTTGAGCAGTAAAACTTAAATCTCTTCTTTTGTATCGATTTTTAATTGGCATTTCATAATACAAATAGGATACATAATTTTTGTCATTTTGTTCTGTGATAGGGCTCTTATTTTTATGGTTAAATTATTTCCTGTACTGCCGTTAAAATTAAATCTCTTTTGTATCAGTGTCTTGCATCTGTTTTGTTTGTTTTCAATGAAAAGTATTAGTATTTATAGAGAGCTGGATAACACTTTTAAATTTTAATTTGTGTTACTTTTTATTGGTGTGTTGTTTTTGTATTCTTTCTGTGGCAAAGCCTTTTTATTGTTAATGATATTATTCTAACTACATCATTTCTTCTTTTTTTACTCATATGACGCAAACTATCCAAATTTGTTTTTTAGCCTTTTATATTTAAATTTCATTAGCATAAAGTGAATGAAAATTAGTTTTAATATCATTTAGTTGCTGTTAGTTGTTGTTTTTTAAAGTTATTTTATATTTTACTTTGAAGTAATTACATCAGTTATTTTAAATTTCCCCTTTGTTACTGGATTTTGTTCATTTATGAAGAAGCTGCGTGAATTTGATCTAGGTTAGGTTATTTGTAAACAGTCATCATTAAATATGATTCCAATCACATACTTCTACTATTGTAATACAAATAAGCGTAGCTCTGTTATATGGTCTACATAATCTTATTAACTCTAAAGGACATCAATATGGATTTTAATTTATTAGTAGTAGGAGTTTATTTCCTATTTCTCATTGCCATTGGCTGGATGTTTAGAACATTTACAACCAATACAAGTGATTACTTTCGTGGGGGCGGTAACATGCTCTGGTGGATGGTAGGTTCAACTGCCTTCATGACACAATTTAGTGCTTGGACATTTACTGGCGCAGCCGGTAAGGCATATAACGATGGTTTTACCGTAGCGATTATCTTCATGGCTAACGCATTCGGTTACTTTATGAATTTCGCCTATTTTGCTCCTAAATTCCGCCAACTACGTGTTGTAACGGTAATCCAAGCAGTTCGCCAACGTTTTGGTAGTAAAAATGAGCAAGTGTTTACTTGGACGAGCATGCCAACCAGTGTTATTAATGCTGGTATTTGGTTAAATGCACTCGCTATCATTGCTTCTGGTCTATTTAACGTTGATATTGAATATACTATATGGGCTACAGGACTTGTTGTATTAGCAATGTCTGTAACAGGTGGTTCATGGGCGGTTATCGCATCTGACTTTATGCAGATGGTTATCATCATGTCAGTAACTATTACTTGTGCGATTATTGCGCTTAATCTTGGTGGTGGTATTTCAAATATCATTGATGGTTTTGAACAAACACGTGAAGTAACCTTCCTTGTTGGTACACAGATTAACTACTTAAGTATCTTTGCTATATGGTCATTCTTTATTTTTGTTAAGCAATTCAGTATTACTAATAACATGCTTAACTCATACCGTTACCTTGCAGCAAAAGATTCAAAAAATGCTCGTAAAGCAGCACTATTAGCTTGTGTATTAATGACAATGGGCCCATTAATTTGGTTCCTACCAAGTTGGTTCCTTGCATCTACTGGTGTTGACTTATCAGCTATATACCCTGACGCAGGTAAAAAAGCAGCTGATTATGCTTACCTATACTTTGTTGATGAGTACATGCCTGCTGGTATGGTTGGTTTACTTATCTCTGCGATGTTTGCGGCGACAATGTCTTCAATGGATTCAGGTCTAAATCGTAACTCAGGTATCTTTGTTAAAAACTTCTACCAAGTTGTTGTTCGTCCTAAAGCAACTGAGAAAGAGTTAGTAACTTGTTCTAAAATCACCTCAACGGCGTTTGGTTTAATTATCATTGGTGTTGCATTATTCATCAACTCACTTAAAGGTTTGAGCTTATTTGATACAATGATGTATGTAGGTGCCTTGATCAGTTTCCCTATGACAGTACCTACGTTCCTAGGTTTCTTCATTCGTAAAACACCGGATTGGGCTGCTTGGGCAACATTAGCTGTTGGTGCTTGTGTATCTTATTACGTTGGTTTAGTTATCTCTGCAGAAGATATTCAAAATTGGTTCAATCTAGATACTGCTTTAACTGGTCGTGAATGGAAAGATCTTAAAGTTGCTCTTGGTCTAATCGGTCATATTGTTGTTACTGGTGGTTTCTTCATCTCTACGATGGCGTTCTACAAACCTTTAGCAGAGCATCGTGAAAAAGATATTGATACATTCTTTACTAACTTAGCAACACCTTTACATAATACGTCTAGTGCTCAAGCTCACCTTGATAACAAACAACGTACAATGTTAGGTAAATTAATTGCGATTGCTGGTATTGGTATTATGGGGATGTTCTTCTTGCCAAATACATTTAGCGAAAGTTTAATCTTTGTTTTATGTGGTGGTATCGTGTTCGCTATAGGTCTACTACTAGTGAAAGCTGTTAGTGTTGTTAATGAAGATGATGATGACGATAATAACGATAAATTGCCTGAATTGAGCTAATTTCATCCACATATAACTTTAATCTTATTTTCTAATATAAAGCGGTTAGTTTATCTAACCGCTTTTTTTTGCGTTAAATAAACGTTGCTCTAACTTCAGTTTTACATCCGCTATCACCTGAAATAACTCGTTTGCTGCCCTTTCACTCAGCTCTCATGGCTTTATTTATATCGATCTCCATCAAGATATAAAAATTAGTTAATATCAATTATATTAAATAAGTATTCTAAATTTTGCGCTGGAAAAATGACTTAGTTTAATGCGTAGGTGAGGTAAATGGCTATTCCCTTTATGAAACTTACAACGAAGAAATAAGTTATTTTAGCAAGCGAAATAGATCAGTTCATTAGTGTGATTGGTATCGCCCTTAAGTGAGTAGGTTCAATAAACATAAAGATCTAACGGATTAAATTGCTGCTTTATTATCCTTTTATAATAGGAATAAGGATGTGTGCATCACGGCTTGTTCTGTGGAGCACTAACTCTTATTTTAAATCTAAGATGACGTTGTAATATTCGATAAGCACTAAATAAGCACTGAGAATTAGGTATTTAAATAAAATACTTGTTTTACATTTTTAGATGGAAAGTTAATGCAGCCAATCGTCGAAAGGGCATCATGTCACATCATATGGTGTCCGAGTTGATGATTGAATCATACATATTGATTCGTAACCAGTATATAAGTTATGGGAGGACTAAAGGTCTAACAATCTTTATAAAAATGTATGCAGCAGATTATGGATTTGCTAAGTATCAGCATCTTGAATGCTTTGATATAATCGAGAGCAGGGGGATGAAACCCGTTACTTATAATCTATGTGTAACTAGCTCAATAACAGGTTGTTCATTTCAATATAATGAATATATTTCAGTCTAAAGTAAGTGATTTGTTATGTGAATCGAGGATTAAATACGGATTATCTAATAATAAAAAGTGGACAGGAATGAAAATAAAACGGTATCGATTAAAATAAAATTGTATAGATACCGTTTTAATTTATAAGTTTTTTAACTCATGTCTATGAAGTGTAACCATAAACTATGTGTTTAACGCATAGTAACAAACTCTTCCGAGCCTGTTGGGTGTATCGCAACGACACTATCAAAATCTGCTTTAGTCGCGCCCATCTTCATTGCAACAGAGAAGCCTTGGATCATTTCATCAACCGCAAAACCGATACCGTGTAAGCCAACAACAACTTCATTTTCTCCCGCGCAAACTAGTTTCATTTTACAAGGTTGGCGATGCTGAGTGACTGCTGTGTACATGGCAGTAAAGCCTGACTGGTAAACTTTCACGTTTTTCTGGCCATATTGTTCAATCGCTTGTTGCTCGGTTAGTCCAATAGTACCAATCGGTGGATGACTAAATACCACGGTTGGAATTAAATCATAATCCATTTTTGCTTCAGGTTTGTTGTTAAATAAACGCTCAGATAATTGGCGGCCTGCTTTTACTGCAACAGGTGTTAACTCAACACCACCTTCCATGATATCTCCGACACAATAAATGCCAGGAATATTAGTTTCTTGGTATTGGTCAACTTTAATGTATCCGGCTGCATTCGTTGCAACGCCAGTTGCTGCAAGATTAAGCTTATCAGTAGCAGGGTGGCGACCAATCGCCCAAATTAACGTATCTACATTGTGGCTTTGACCATTTTCTAGTTCAAGTGTCAGGCTACCATCTGCTTCTTTGGTGATCTGTTTTGGCGTAGAATGAGTATGTAATGTAGGTCCTTCAGCAGCCATTACTTCAACTAAGGTATCAACGATAAGTGGATCAAAACTGCGTAATGGTGATTCTTTACGTACAAACAGGTGAGTTTCTGTGCCTAATGCACTTAATACGCCTGCTATTTCAACGGCAATGTAACCAGCGCCAACAACGGCTACGCGTTTAGGTTGCTCGGTAATATCAAAAAAACCATTAGAATCAATACCTAGCTCAGCACCTGGCACATTAGGAATAGAAGGGCGGCCGCCAGTTGCAATAGTAATGTGTTTTGCAGTGATTTTTTTACCATTGACTTCAACGGTATTTTTATCAACGAAAGTAGCAAAGCCTTTAATGACTTCTACTTTATTGTTACCTAATACACGATCATAGGACTCATGGATTCGACCAATATAAGCTTGACGATTTTCAACCATTTTAGCCCAATTAAAGCCTTTTACATCAAGGTCAAAGCCATAATCCGCAGAATACAGATTAATGGCTTCGGCTACTTGTGCTCCATGCCACATGACTTTTTTCGGTACACAACCAACATTGACACAAGTGCCACCTAAATCTTTAGCTTCAATGATTGCTACTTTTGCACCATACATTGAAGCACGATTAGCTGAAGCGATACCGCCACTGCCGCCGCCGATACAGATGTAATCAAAATCGAATTGTTTGTTGCTCATGGAGTACCTCATTAATTGTTCAGGAGTAATAGGTTAGGTAGTAAGACTTATTTAATTACCTTTTTATGAATAGTAAGTTACAGCATTGCAGCAAAAAACTATACCGCTTGTATTGAATTTTGTGTTTTATTAAAGCAAATTTTTGTCTGTTAAATTTGTATTGCTAGTGTTGATGGCAAATTACTTTTGATTAAACAAGAAAAATAACCACGAAGCGCTGCCCTTCATGAAGGGCTCGAAGAAAGACTATCATTAAAAAAATAATTTTATGACTTTCATTTTTAGCTTCTTGACCCTTCGTACCTTCGTGGTTAAATTACTTTTACCTCAATTTTTTCGTTCTTTATAACTTGCTTACTAAATTGCTTTTAATTTAAAAATTAAACTTCAGTAACCGTTTGATAAGCCCATGTAAGCCAAGGTATTAAAGCTTCTAAATCACTTTGCTCAACGGTGCTACCACACCAGATACGTAATCCACTTGGGGCATCTTTATAAGCACCAATATCAAAAGCGACTTCTTGGTCTGCAAGTAACTTAATAAACTGTTTTAACTGCTTATCAGATAAATCGACTGAGAAGCAGACGCTAGTATTAGAACGAATACTCTCTTTTTCTGCTAAAAAATGGATCCATTTATGGTTGGTTACAAATTCACTTAATATGGCTAAATTTGCTTGGGATTTTTTAATGCAAGCATCAACACCACCGATCGACTTAACCCAGTTCAAAGCATCTTGATAATCTGCTACACATAACATTGATGGAGTATTGATGGTTGCGCCTGTGAAGATCCCATCAATTAACTTTCCACCTGTAGTCAGTCTAAATATCTTAGGTAATGGCCAGTTCGGAGTATAACTTTCTAAGCGTTCGACAGCACGAGGGCTTAAAATGATTACACCGTGAGCTCCTTCACCACCTAATACTTTTTGCCAACTAAAGGTTGTTACATCTAATTTTTCCCACGGCATATGCATGGCAAATACAGCAGAAGTCGCGTCACATATAGTTAAACCTTCTCGTGTATCGCTAATAAAGTCAGCATTATCAACCTTGACTCCTGAAGTGGTCCCGTTCCAAGTAAAGATGCAATCATTTTCAGGTTTGACTTGGCTTAAATCGGGCAGCTGTCCGTAATCTGCTTTAATTTCATTTACGTTTTCTAGCTTTAGTTGTTTAGTGATATCTGCATACCAGCCTTGTCCAAAAGACTCCCAGTAACAAATATCCACAGCTCTAGGACCTAGCATCGACCACATGACCATTTCCATTGCACCAGTGTCTGATGCTGGCACAATCCCTACACGGTAGCCTGCTGGTAAGTTTAATAGCTCAGCAGTATCGGTGATCACTTGCTGTAACGCTTTTTTACCTATATCGGAGCGATGTGAGCGGCCTAGTGTTGACTGGTTTAGTTTCCCTAGGTCATATCCTGGTCTTTTGGCGCAAGGCCCTGAAGAGAAGTTAGGAGTGATGGGTTTAATCAGTGGTTTGGTGCTCATGTCGTTAGGTCCTTTTAAAGAAAGTATTCTGAAGGCTGTAAAAAATAATGTTATTTGTTGAAGCTGTACAGTATTATTTTCGTTAACGTCTATTTAATGACCGCTGCAGTAAGATAATAAGGTAGGTGCTTATGCGCTGTTTGATGAAGGCTTGGCACGATAATGAATACGCAATAAAAAACTGGCTGATAAAGCAAACAGGTAACCAAGATCAAGCCCAAGATCTATTACAAGACATCTTCATCAAAGCCCTGCAACACAAACAAGTATTTTGCAGCATTGAAGATGCAAAAAGTTGGCTGTTCAAAATCGCACATAACTGTTTTATAGACAGTTATAGAAAATCTAAATTACGCATAACTGTACCTGAGTTAGAGGTTGAAGATAAAACTCAAGGAGATTCACAAGATAATGCAACGCTTATGACTGACCTTCAACACTGCATGACTCGTGTTATTTTAGAGTTAGATGAAGATGATCAAGAGATTATTGAGCTGTGCGATATACAGGGAATGAAACAAACTAAGTATGCACAATTAAAACAGCTCTCCTTAACCGCCACTAAATCAAGAATTCAACGCGCACGGAAAAGATTACGGCGACGAATGGTGAGTGCTTGCCAAGTCAAATTCGAACATAACAAAGTATGTAGTTTTACCCTTAGAAAATAACCAACCTAAAAATAATTTAAAAAATCTGCATCTTTTTCGATGACTAAACGTGTTAAGAGTATAAACACAAAATAGTTGGAGAAAGCCAATGTTAGTCTGGTTCACTTATCTTGCAAATTACATTACCTATGACCTTTTAGGTCTTGTTAAAGAGACACCGTTAGCGAATGGGTTACATTTTTTTATAGAAGATACGAGTAAAATATTAGTACTTTTATTGGTATTGATTTATTTTATTGCCATCATAAGAGCAGCACTTAATCCTGAAAAAGTAAGATATTACTTGCAAGGAAAGCATCGTTTTATTGGTTATTTACTCGGTTCATTTTTTGGCTCAGTCACCCCATTCTGTTCCTGTAGTTCTATTCCTCTTTTTATGGGGTTCGTCTCGGCCCGTATTCCTCTTGGCGTTACGATTGCCTTTCTGCTCACTTCACCGCTAATCAACGAAGTTGTGGTGGTCATGCTAGGTTCATTGCTAGGATTAAAATTTACTATTATTTATATTGCTATTGGTATTTCGTTAGGAATTTTTGCGGGCTTTTTAATCGATGTTATCAAAGCTGAACGTTGGTTAGTACCATTCTTGGCAAAGCAATACCAGTCGGAACAACAGGTAAACCCCGTTCAATATACTGCTCATAAAATGAGTCTATTAGCGCGCCATCAGTTTGCTAAGGAAGAAACGCTAAATATCTTCAAGCGTGTTTGGAAGTGGGTGATTATTGGCGTCGCCATTGGCGCGTTGATTCATGGCGTTATTCCCGCGCAATGGTTCAGTGACCATTTAGGTGCTAAACAGTGGTGGTCGGTTCCACTTGCCACTGTACTTGCGATCCCTATGTACATTAATGCGACAGCGATAGTGCCAGTGTTAGAAAGTTTGTTATTAAAAGGGGTGCCATTAGGTACAACATTAGCATTTTGTATGAGCGCAGTCGCGGTCAGTTTACCAGAATTCATGATGCTGAAACAGGTCATGAGCAAACGGCTTTTATTTATCATTGCAGCATATTTGTTAGTCGCATTGAGTTTATTAGGTTGGTTATTTAACGCTATTAATCTTTAAAATAAAGGAGATAAAAATGAAAAATATTAATGTATATGGTTCTGGTTGCAAAAACTGTATTGCAACTGCGGAGGTATTAGAAAAAACAGCGACAGCGATAGGTGTTGCGATTAAAGTAGAAAAAGTGACAGATTTACAAGCTATTATGGAAGCGGGAGTGCTTACTACACCAGCTATTTCCATTGATGGTAAGTTAGTACATTCTGGCTCTGTCCCTGATCAGAAAATGGCGACAGCTTTTTTGAGTTAAGTTAATAGCAACGCTGTTATACTGATTGATGACTTTAATTGTTAAATATTATAATTATTGATTGTTTTACAATCAGTCGGTTGATATCCATAAAAAATTGCTTTACTTTGAAATTTGCTTAGGTATTATCCGTTTCGTCTGCAGGGGTGTAGTTCCAACGGCAGAACGACGGATTCCAAATCCGTATGTTGGGAGTTCGAATCTCTCCACCCCTGCCACATTTTAAAGCCTCGACTTATGTCGGGGCTTTTTCATTTCTACCTTTACTATTTTCTTTGTTACTTGTATTAATAAGGAAACTTCAGTTAATAAAGGTACTTCAGTTAATAAACATACCCTCCCTAAAAAGCAAAGCTATAAGAAACAGTAAAGATAGTTGCGTTATAATTGCTTGATTGATAATCAGATGAAATATCAAATAGATTTGAAGCATCATTGACTTGTACAAACATTACTTCTGCTTTTAATACGCTTAAAGGATTGAAACGATAAGAGGTTCCCAGTGCTATTGAAAACTGATCATAACCTTGATGAATATCGGCTAAGACATGTTGTGAGGTATTAATCTGCTGTGTTTGCGCATCGCTAAGTATGCTATTAGGAATTTCATTATTATTTATTTTTTGGTAGGTATCTAAAGTATCTGTCTCTGTTTTTATTTGAGAGTAGAGCAGATAAGGCGTCCATTTATTCATTGTTTTTCGAAGTGATACGTATCCAGAAAGGGTATTTAAGCCAATATCAATATCCATATTTTTCCGTAATATCAGCTCGGATGCTAATCTAAAATCGTTTCCTAGGTGTATATCTACCCCTATATTTGCAATAAACATATCATAACTATCAACTGCGACTGCACCATCACTAGAATAATTATTGTAAAAACCTATATCAGGTGAAAAGGCTTGATATCCAATCTCCTTAAGCCATAGACTATCGCCATAATTTTTGATCCTTGCCATATGTATTCCAGCTAGATAAGTATTCTCTGTCGTCTTATAAGTAATTGATGTACCAATAAGATCTAAAGTGACTTTATTATAAGTAGCCCCGGTTGAGTATGTCTCATCGAGGTCATCGCCAATATAGTATCGCCATTTATGCTTTGCTCTTCCTGCATAGGCATCGATAATGAATTCACTATCAGGCAGTGGAATTATTTTGGAAATTGAAACGCCAAGTATGTTATTAACAGGTGATTTTGAATCAAATTCAGCAGGTAGGCGCACATAATCATAAGTGACTCCAACATCTCGATTAACTGAATTAAGGTAACCAGGGATAGGCAACATACCTAAGTTAATAACCCATTCATTATTGGGACGGTAAGATAAAAAAGCCCATGTAAGTTCTGGAGCAATGCCACTTTCTTGTGACTTATCAGCAGCTAATTTTACTTGGATGGTTGTTGTTAGTTTTGGTGTGAATTGTATATCTAGTTGGCCGGCAATCAGACTATCTCGAGCGAAGGTGCCTTCGTTATCAACATATTGCATATATTGGTAAGGCTGATCTGATATTGCATAACCTACCGTCCCAAAAGCAGAAAAATTATAACTAATTGCAGCACTCACATTGCTATGACAAAGCATCACGATAGTGAATGTTAATGTCATTTTTAACAATGTATTACATTTAATTAATGCGCAGTAGTTAAGGTTTTTTTTTGTAGTCAATTTCATTTCCAATGTTGTGCTTAGTTAAGTCCGTTTGTTACTACTTTGAGTACATCTTTATTGTTTACATCCGTCGAGATTAGCACCTACCTAATGTCGATTGGTTGTTCTGTCTTTGAGTTAAAATTTTTAAATCAAAGTATCAAGTTAATAGTAAGGTATTAATTTCTGAGCAACATAACTGTTCTCTAGTCATTGCTATATTGAGATAATACTAATATCCGTACTTTCAACATTTAGTTTTGAGATAAATACTTCTTTCTTTATTTTTTAAATAGTTAACTCTAAAAAATACTACTTGCTGATGATTTTGATGTCGCTAGATAACACCACAAAATCCGTATCAATATAGCCAATTGCGCCGGGTGTCTCGATAATATAATCAATTGCAGCAGTGACCGATGAAAACTCTTTTGGCGGTGTGCCCTTACCAATGAAGCGCCGAACTGTCCAATAAGCTGAATATTTATCTTCATTCTGGGATAAATATTTTTGTAAAAAACGTTCTCTTAGTGGATTTGATGGATCTTGGTTAACTGGTGTGACTGAAATGCCGTTAATTTCAATTATTTTCCCTGTATAAAGTCGGCTAATAATACGTGCATCAAGCCCATCTATATCTGTTTTATTGTAAGCAACCATCACCACTTCTGCTTTAACAGGTAGAGAGGTGATTAATACTAAGAATAGAGAGGCGATTGTGAATAGTTTATTTTTCATATTACCTCCCTAAAAAGCAAAACTATAAGAAATTGAAAAAACAGTCGTACTATAGTCCTTGGACGCTGCACCTGATGGAATATCGAACAAACTAGATGACTTACCGACTTGTACCATCATAATTTCAGCTTTAAGCATATTAACGGGGGTAAAGCGATATGACGTACCGATTGCAATAGAAAATTGGTCGTAGGCTTCAAATGAATCTGCAATGACGTGTTGAGATGCATTAATCGCACTTGCAGAAGGGATATAATTTGGTACTTGATTATTATCTATTTGGCTATAGGCTTTAAAGTCATCACTGATGGTTTTGATTTGAGAATAGAAAATATAAGGTGTCCAGTTATTAATTTTTTTCTGCAAAGAGATATAACCTGCAATACTATTAATGCCTGTTTCAATGTCATTGGTATTTCTAATCGCTAGTTCTGCTGCTAACCTAACCCCATTACTGAGATAGATATCTGCCCCAATATTAGCAATATAGAGATCAAAGCTATTAGCTGTTGTCGTACCACTATTTTCTTGGTCGTTATAGTAACCAATTCCCAATTTTGGAGTGATGTCTGTAAATCCTGTTTTTTTGACCCATGGTTGTCCATTTGCTTTTTTTATAGTGGCTCTGTGTAACCCAGCTAAATAGGTGTTATGAGTGGTTTTATAAGTGATTGAAGTACCGACAACCTCTACCTCTAGCTTATAATAATCAGCCCCTTCTTGATAAAAACCCTCAATATCATCACCAATATAATATCGTGAAGCTGCTTTAGTTTTACCTGCGTAGGCGTCGATGATGATCTCATTATCAGCTAAAGCAAAGGTTTTACTGACGGATGCGCCTAGAAAGCTATAAATAGGAGAGGTTGAATCAAATTCACTCGGAAGACGGGCATAATCATAAGTAACACCAACATCGCGATTGACTGAATTGAGGTAACCCGGTATTTGTAATTTACCGGCTCTAAATAACCAATCATTAGTTGGGCGGTAAGATAAAAAGGCCCACGTAATATCCGCATCAAGACCTGTTTCTTGAGATTCATTAGCCGCGATTTTAGCTTGGATAGTTGCACTTAATTTAGGATCGAATTTTATATCTAGTTGTCCTGCTAGTAGACTATCGCGAGCAAATGTACCTTGATCATCAATATATTGTAGATACTTAAAAGGTTGGTCTGAGATCGTATAACCTAGCGTACCAAAGCCTGAAAAATTATAGTTTATTTCAGCGTTAGCAGAGGGTATAAAAAATGATGACATCAATATAGTTGTTATCAGTCCTTGATAATAATAACTCAAGTTTCGGAGTTCACTTTTAGCCCATAAAAGTGGACGTTTCATCATTCTAGCGCCTCTTGCCGCAAGGTGAAACTATCCATTTGCATGACTTGCGTAAAAAAATCGACAACCATTTTTTCAATTTTGTTTAACACGTCATGTTTATCAACGTTTGTTAAACTTGTCATTTCATTTAATGCACCCGCGATCAACGCTTTGAATAATCCCCACAATTTACTGGCAAAGTTCAGGCAACTCAAATTTTCTTCAAAATCATTTCTTACATCACTAAGTCTTGCCGAGCCTTCTTCTTGTTTGGCAAAAAGCAGAATGCAAAACCTTAGGCCAGTTAGGTGTATTGAGGCAATATAAGCACTGTAATGT
>NZ_AXWP01000066.1 GCF_000482725.1 Psychromonas arctica DSM 14288 | reverse complement strand
ATACTCTTCCCATAGGTGACATTTTCTTAATCTAGCTAAGGGTGTTTTTGTCTTAATATTAAAAGTCTTAGCGCAATGGTTACATCGATATCTTTGTGTTTCTCCTGACTTCCCCCACTTTCTTAAATGCGTTGAAGTGCAATGAGGGCAAGAAGAGGAGGTATCAAAAATAGGTTGAAATAGTTCATTGGTGGGCATTTCGACTTGAGATGCTCGAATTGATTGATGAACTACCTCTCTTTGCGCTGGTGTCATGGATATAAGTGCTGCAGTTATTTGGTTAAGGTTTTGAACGAACGATTTAGTATTCATAGTCTTTACCTTTAATACGTTATGATCACTTATAAGTATAGACAACAATTAACAGGAACAGAGCCAAAACAGTGGGGTTGGATGGTTATAATTTGGTTCGGCAGTGTACTTGCCCTGAGTGTATTCGCCTATTTACTACGTTTTATTCTGAAGTGATGTGTTATAACGTTTAAGTTTTTAGATGTTCGAAAGTGGTCATTTATAACACAGTCTTCATCATTAATATCAACTTACTGATAAATCTTAATACCATTTTATATTTATTAGTGTTCGTTGTGCTTATTTGTGCCGTGAACGCTAAATCGTCGTTACCACTTACCACTTACCACTTACCACCTATTACTGATTTTTACTGTCTGAATTGCGAATGGTGGATAGTGATGATTATATAAAATAGTAGATAACCTGCTTTTAAAATAATGACTAGTTTTAATCACTATTTGCACCTATTTACCCAATTAACTCAGTGATTTTTAAAAAATTCAACTCCCTCATTTAATTTAGTTGGTTGTTGATTAGTTTTTATATATTATTTATTTAATTTTCAGTCAGATAGGTTTTCTTAGTTTATTACATCGAGGCTGTAGCAACATCAGCGTATTATTAATATTTTTGAAAATAGGCTGAAGCGATCAATTGAAAGTATTTTAGATTTAATATCAATCGCGATGCGTCACTTTTCTCATTGGTATCTGATCACTTATGATATTGATAAGTATGTTGCTTAATAATTTACTTCAACGACCCCAAAAAAATACCACAAAAGGGTGTGTTATTTTATCTTTTTTCTATGTTGTATTATTGTATGTCTTATCTGTTCAATTGACTTGGCTCAGGGTAATATTTTGATAAAAGACTTCAATAAAAGGAAGCTGATCCAGTATGCCTATTAAACTGAAACATCGCACGTTAGAAGATAAAATTCTCTTAGCTATTACTGCTGCTGCAACATTAGTTTTATTCCCTTTTCTTATTACAAGTATATTGGCGCACGATATCGCACATATTGCTGTTGATACTGCAGCCGTTGGTGGTATTTTTTCTGTATTTCTCGGTGTTTGGTTCACCAGTAACATTAAACTTTTTAGTGCTATATTCGCGGTTCTTGCACAAGTTACTATTTTAATTGGTATTTATGTAAAAGGGGCGGGGCTAATTTATTGGCTTTTCCCAATCATTATCGCCAGTTTTTATTTATTACCTATATTTGTTGCCAGTTTATTTAACCTACTTTTGATTACTGTCGCTTGTTTGTTTACCTATGATCAATTTGATAGTTTTACATTGTCTCGTATTGTTGGTGCATTTTTTGTTACCAATTTATTTTCTATGATTTTTTCAATGTTTATGCAAAATAAAAATAAGCAGTTATTAGAAAAAGACAAAATAAGCCAACTTCGCAATAATATTCTTGAGCTGATAGCTGGTTCAAGTAAGTTATCTAAAGTATTGCCAGCAGTGATACATTCTATTGAAAATGAATTACCAGACACTATCTGCAGTATTTTATTGCTCGATAAAACAGGCAAACATTTAACCGTTGGTGCCGCTCCTAGTTTGCCTGACTTTTATACAGGTTTAATTGATGGCTTAGTGATTGGTGATGGAGTTGGTTCAAGTGGAACCGCTGCCTTTACAGGTAAAAGAGTGATTGTTTCTGATGTTGCTACACACCCTTATTGGTTTGCTTGGAAAGCGTTAGCTAAAAAAGCAAATTTGGCGTCGTGTTGGTCTGAGCCGATTATTGGTAATCGAGGAAATGTACTCGGCACTTTCTCTCTCTATCATCGTAAAATATCGACACCCAAAAGCAATGACTTTTTACTTATTGAACAATTTGTTAACCTTGCTCGGATTGCAATAGAACGGGAAAATGCAGATCAAATAATCTGGCAGCAAGCCAATTTTGATAGCTTGACTCATTTATCTAATCGGAATTTATTGCATGAACATTTAACTAATGCGCTTAATAACGCCGAGCGTGAGACAAAGCAACTCGCTATTGCAATGTTAGATCTTGATAAGTTTAAAGATATTAATGATTCCTTAGGACATGGTGTTGGTGATGCAGTTTTGATTGAATGTTCAAAACGTATTAAGGCTTGTATTAGAAAAAATGACATTGCGGCGCGGTTAGGTGGTGATGAGTTTATTATCGTTTTTGTGGGTACAACAACGCCAGAAGGTATAGATAAAATTGCGCAAAAATTATCGAATGTACTGGCTAAACCTCACCTAATTCAGGAAAAAAACATTTTTTGTACCGCGAGCATTGGCCTCGCATTTTATCCAAATGACGCCTTAACAATTGATGCCTTATTGAGGAATGCAGACCAAGCAATGTATCGCGCGAAAACTCAAGGTCGCAATAGTGTTCATTATTTTACTGATAATATGCGTACAGATTTTATGAAACGAATGGAGATCATTCAGGACCTACGCATTGCGGTGATGCAAAACCAATTCTATATGGTGTATCAGCCTATTGTGAATTTGGAAAATAATCAAATTATTAAAGCAGAAGCGCTGATCCGCTGGCAGCACCCCGAGAAAGGCCTAATCTCTCCCCTTGATTTTATTCCTATTGCCGAAGAAATAGGGGTTATTATAGAAATAAGTCAATGGATATTTGAGGAGGTATCAGAGCAAGCAAAGATTTGGCGAAATAAATACTGTAAGGATTTAACAATTAGCATTAATACTTCCCCTGTACAGTTTAAATATGATGGTCAACAAATTAAAGCTTGGGCTGAATCGCTCATTTCTCGAGAAATACCATGTGAAGCTATTGCCATAGAGATCACTGAAAACTTAGTGATGGAAAATCAAGCTGAAGTCGTTGAAGTACTCGATACGGTACGTGAGCATGGTATTGCTGTGTCCATTGATGATTTTGGTACGGGTTATTGTTCTTTTGCTTACCTCAAAAACTATGCCATTGATTATTTGAAAATTGATAAAAGTTTTGTACAAAATATGTCGGCCGATAATAAAGATGTTGCATTATGTGAAGCAATTATAATGATGGCAAAAAAACTGAATATTGAAGTAATAGCGGAAGGTATTGAAACAGAACAACAAAAGCAACTATTGATAAACGCGGGTTGTCTGCTAGGACAAGGTTATTTATTAGCTAAACCCCTTTCACGGGGTGATTTTGAAAAGCTTCTCATTGAACAAAATAATTTGTTTCACGTTTAATCAGGTAGTTTAAATTTTGTAAAAAAAGCTAAGCTTATATAGCCAAGTTTTAAATTGTGCAATTATAGAGTGTTTAATTATAGAATGTTATTGTGGATCACTATCATAACAAGCAACAAATAAGCTGCCTGTCATTATCAATAATTTTATTATTGTTTAAACCAGTCAACATAAAAACTAGGTGTTACTGAATATTCATTACATAATTTTTCGATACTTTGTTGATCACTAATCGCATTTGCATGGATCCCACTGGTGATGAATAAACTACTGATATTAGCTCCATTTGCACCCGCTATATCATGCTCTAAACTATCACCCACTGCGAGCGCATTTTCCCAGCCTCCCGCTAACTCTTTACACATTCTATAAATTTCTTGCTGTGGTTTTCCGTGCCAGTGCACAATTCCCCCCATCTTTTGGTAAGCAGTCGCTATTGTTCCTGGGCAGGTCTTTAAGGTGCCATCGGGTTGCATAGCAACAAGATCTGGGTTACTCACCACTAATTCAAGGTTATGTTGACAAGCCCACTTTAAGTCATCTAAATAAGCTTCTAGGTTACCTCTATCAACCCCGCAACATAATATAAACGAAGCTTCATCTCGTGTTGATTCGGTTAGGCTACAGTCTGCTAGTACACTGTGATTATTATCCCAAGAAAAATATAAAGCTTGTTTACCCAACTGTTTGAATTTGCCTGAAGAAAAGTTATGGCGCATGTGATCGCCAGAAGTTAATACATCAAGATATAAATCACGACTAATGCCTGACTCTTGTAAGCGGCTGTAGGAGAACGTTCCAGTATTACCACTATTTGATAAGATAACGACTTTTTTGTTGTGTGCTTTTAAAAATTTTAATGCGGCAACGGCTTCTGGAAATGCATCTCCACCATTGTGCAGTACTCCCCATTGGTCAAGAATGAAGGTATCAAAACTATCAATTATATCTTTAAGCCCGTTAATCATATTCACTAGATAAGTTCTCCTTGATGTGAAAGTCAATTTAAGTCATTTATTATACCTGTTACCAATCAAAATGCATTGTTCAGTCACGAGCTGAAACTTCAATACGTCTGTACAAGTGCTAAAGGTTTTAGTTTTCGAGGAGGGGAGGGCATTTGTTGCTTGAAAGTGGTGTCGAGACAGATCCCTTTATCTTATCTGTTATTCGTCATTCACTTGTTGGTTTTTATTAGGCTGGTGATTTGGTCGTCTGTATTGGTTATGCAACCGAGATACTATGGCATAACCAAATTTATAAACAGGGTTACTGTTCGTCTTTATCGGTTTTGACGCCTAAGATAGTATAAGCTGGGCAGGTTTTTACTAATGCCGTTACTATCAGCACAATACCAATAGCTCCCCAGTAATTAACGCTGATAATACCCCAAATAATAAGCGCTAAACCTAATACCATTCTTATGGTGCGATCCGTATTGCCGATGTTTTTGTTCATGAGATTACCTCCAGTTGTTTGCTCTTGAGGTATTATTACGCTTCATAACTGGCGGGTATGTAACTATTGTCACATTGCTTTTATACTTATTTTAAATAGATGTTTTTAAATGCTTTTCAAATAAAATGATATATCTAATTGGATAGATTGACTTGCACAAAAGTCAGGATAAAAGCTGCTTACGTAAGACTATTTCACCTCGGTGTAACTCTATCAATTCTTTCTCTTCCAGTTTTTTAAGTAAGCGACTGATCACTTCTCTTGATGAAGCGAGTTCTTGTGCAATCTCTTGGTGAGTTATTTTTAAACGTGGTGCTTGGTTGTGTACAGATAACCAATGTATTAATCGTGTTTGTAATGAATCAAAGGCAAGTTCATCGACTTTTAAAATTAGGTCTGCCATACGTTCGGTTAACATTTTAAAAATGAAAGCTTGCCATATAGGCTCTGTCGTTAACCAATGTTTTAATTGATTTTTGGAGATAACATAACCTTCTGAGTGAACTTGAGTGATTGCAATAGCGGGAAATGCTTTCTCATTAAATAGGCAGGACGTGGTTAATACACAGCTTTCACCAGCATGAACGTTGTAAAGTGTAATATGTCTGCCATCTTCCGCAATACGCATGACTTTCACTTTACCTTTGGTTAATACCACAAGATTATCGCAATGATCTCCTAAGCGACAGACGATTGTATTTTCCTTAATAGCTACCTTTTTGATGGATATTTGTTTGTTTAAAAAGTCGAGTATTGGTGATGTCAAGGAAGCGTCCTTACTACAAAGATAGGTTCTTTATTTATGTTATAGCAATCATATTAATTAATGTAGGCAATTTTACTTGTTAATGTGGGCTATTTCTTTGTTGCAAGCTTCATAAATGTAACAAGCATTAAATAATTTAGGCATTAATCTCTTTTGGTTGATTCGCGGTACAAGGTTAACGCAATTAACTAATTGAAAGGTAGTAATCTAGATTATTTATCCAGATTGATATTATTATGTAATTACTGTTATTTTTTCGTCAGTAACCCTAGAAAAACATTAAAAAAATAGCTGATACAGTTTCCTGTGTCAGCTATTTGTATTTAAGACTTGAAAGGGTAAAAAAGTTAGTTAAATAAACTTTTTAATGTTTTCTCTAAATCTTTTGCTTCTTCTTTTAAGTCACCCTTGGATATTTTTTTACCTGAAAGAATGTCTTTTGCTTTATCTTTGATGACTTGTTCTGCTTTATCTTTTACCGCTTTTTTGGTTGCGTCTATTTGCGCTTTTAATGCGCCTTCAGTATCTAAAGCAAAGGTTGGTTTTGTAAAAGTTCCCTTGATACGCAACGGTATAGAGATGCCATTTAGATCTACATAACTGGTGCTTTCATCTGTTTTCGATAATGGTGTTACACCTAATTTATAGTCAATCGTTTGCTCGATAGTATTGGCAATGCCGGTACCATCTAAACGAATAACGGGTGATAACATGGTCAGTTTTTGATTGTTAGCAATGCCTTTTTCTACAGTAAAGTCACCTAGTAATGAAGCAAAATCTGTTTTCTTAACCAGTTTATCCGGTGCGATTGTTTTACCTTGTATTTTTGCTTTTAAGACACGTATTTCATGAGAAAGGTTAATCCCATATAATTCTCCATCAAGTATTTTAAAGTCACCTTTGGCAACAATACCTTGTTGAATTTTGGTGGCTGTTAAACCTTGCCCACTAGCGACTAAGTTCATATTTGCAGTACCGCTTAATAGATCCACTTGAGCTGTGTCTTTTAATAATTGTATCAAGGTGATATTGCTAATACTGGTTGTGGCTTTATATGTGTTTTTACCGCCACTTTCATCAACCCAAGCATCAATATTTAATGAGCCATCATAAAGTTTTGCTGTTAACGGTTTCAGCGTCGCTCTGCCATCTTTTACGGTTAAGTTATTAGTGATTTTTCCGATTTTAATATCTTGATAAAGTACGCCTGCAATACTTAAATCACCTTTAATATCCAAGGTTTTTAGACTGCTTAAGTCAGGCTCAACTTCTTTTTCTGTGGTTGGTGCTTTTTCACCTGACTTTCTTGCTTCTTCATTTTTGTTGCTTGACTCTGTTGTTGTACTTGAAGCTAAATAGGGATTTAAGTCCCATACGTTACCTTTTAAGTTATAACGGATAACAGGAACCGCTTGTTGGATGAAGCTTAATTCTCCGCCTAACTCGATATCATTAACTGTTGTTTGCAGCTTATTAAGGCTAAGTTTTTGCTTAGCAAGGTCGTAGTTAATTTCACTGCTAATCGTGCTGTTGATTTTTTCTTTACTGATGCTTGGGGCATTTAATTCACTGACCATTTTGAATTGATTAATAATAATTTTTTCAAAATTACTGACATTCATTTGTTTAAATGAAAGATTTACATTGCCCTGTATTTGCTCACCTGTAATTGTATTTTTAAGTTCAAACTTATTTATCGTCGCTGTTTTTTTATTGATATCAGCTGCCAGATTTGTTTGTAAGTTAGTTTCTAATTTATTATTGTCTAGACTACTACCGGTTAAACTGCTGGTCATGATCAGTTTGCCCAGTGTAAGTTGGCTATGGTCTTTAATATTAATATCACTACTGTTGATATAAATATCACCTTCCAAGAATGCCCCTGAAAATTGATTATTAATGGTGATGGCTTTGATATCTAACTGCTTGGTGCCAACTTGGTATTTTAATCCACTTTTAAATTTGGTATTTAGGGTACTACCTGATAATGCGTCAGCAAGTACGTCACTTTCAATGGTTAAATTAGTGAGTTCCACAACATTTAATGCGGCGTCCACAAATAGATCTGTTTCTAATGAAATATCCGCCTCAACTTGTGCATTTTTTAGCGTGCTGTTTAAGCTGAAGTGAGCTGTTTGATCAAAAGCAAACTCGCTCAGTGTCATGCTATTAATGTCAACTTCTTGTGTCTCACCTTTTTGGTGATCAATCACTTTTAATTGCGCATTAGTAATACTCAGCCCAGACAGCACGAATTGTGACAGATCTAACGGATCTGATGGCGCGCTAGGGTCTTGTGTCGATGTTTCTTCTTCTGGTGCGTTAGCCGTGTCTGTTGTTTCTTCAGGTTGTAAGTTATCTAAATTTGATAAGCCATCTTTATTGGTGATCAAGTTAAATTCGACACCATCCAAGATAATTTCGCCAACTTCTAATTTTCCTTTCAATAAAGGTAATACACTGATAGAAATTGCTGTTTCTTTGACGTTTAATAGTGTCTTTTCTGTAAACCCTGGGCTATTGAATAGGGTAATTTGACCACTTTGGAAACCTAATAGAGGATATAAACTCCAACTTAAATCGCCTGTGATGACCAAGTCTCTATTAACTGACTTCTTAACTTGATCTTGAATCTGCTGTTTATAATCATTAGGGTCAATGAAAGTGACAACAATAATGACGATTAATAATAAAAGCGCAATCAAAGCTGCTGCTATCTTTAAAAATAATTTCATTAAACATATCCTCTTGAGGGGAGTGGTATTGATTGAATAAAGCATAGTGTAATGTGTTAAGCCGATATGATCATCATTTGATTATTTATTCGTACTAAACTTGTGCTATTAATGAGCAAATTTTTGTAAATAGTTGCAACCAATAGGTTTTTGTATCGTATTAGTCGGATGTTTTGATAAGGCTTATTTTTAAGTGCAATGTTTTCAGATTGTCATTCTCTTTCTATTTGTCATTCAGTTGTGAGTTATATTGATGCTTATAGCCATTTATATAGCTGCTTAATTTTTGACTATTACTGTGCATTTATTGTTTCAGTATGTGCTTTATCTACCAAGCTCAAAGACTCTTCATGGAAGCTGCAGTATATTTTTCTAAAAAATTTTAAATGCATGAAAATAACACCTTCGACTGTTTTTGCTTACTCTAAGCAGAGGTTATTTATAGCGATTATCGTGAAAGTCATTCACACTGTGCGATACTGGTTCAATGACCATTGATAATGAGGATTTTGTGTCAAATAATTCGGTATTAACACCTAGTATAAATGAAGCCAACTCACTGCTGCCTAATTCTGAGGTAAGTAATGAAGTGGCATATACAAAGATTAAAGTGGCGACCTTTAATCTTTTTAATTATTTAGCACCACCTGATGCTTTCTATGATTTTGATCGCATCTATTCCGTACAACAGTGGCAAAAAAAGCAACAGTGGATAACAACCTATTTAACAACACACCAGCCTGATGTGATTGGCTTTCAGGAGGTTTTTAGTGCTGAGTCATTGCAGGCGTTAGTAAAGGAGGCAGGTTATCAATACTTCGCAGTGATTGATCTGCCTACTGTGATAGATGATTTTATCTATCGTGATCCTGTGGTTGCTTTAGCAAGTAAATTTCCAATCAAAGCTATTTCTAGCGTTGCTGTTGATACTGAACTTGCTTTGCAATTAGGGTTAACAGCTGACTTTAGTTTTAGTCGTAAAGTGTTAAGAGCTACCGTTGAGTTGCCCCATATAGGGGACAGTGATTGTTATGTGGTGCATTTTAAATCAAAACGAGCATCTTGGCAGGCACAAACAGATAAATTAACCTCATTAGAGGGAAATGTGCTTCAGCAGTTTAAAGCACAAGTTGCAGGAGGGTGGGCGTCTTCGGTTCAACGTGGTAGTGAAGCAACACTATTAATGATGAAAATGTTGGAGAGACGTGCGAAAAAAGGGAATGCGATGATATTGATGGGAGACTTTAATAACCCATTAAGTGATGGTATTTTAGCGCACTTAGTAACCCCGAATTTGCTTTTTAATAATGACCAAACGCAGCAAAAGATAGTCAAGTTTTACGCTTTACGAGATGCCTGGGACTTATATAAAGACAATCAGTCAGCTGATGCTAAAGTACTTTTAACGCGTGCTGCCACCCATTATTTTGGGCAAGGCAGTTCAGTGTTAGATTATATTTTATTATCCAGTGAGTTTGATGCTGCTGATCAATCCAGTTATTTTGAAGTCAGTGATTATACCAATACGGACAAACATTTAATTAATCCAAGTTTTGATATCGATGGTGAAAGCACTGACCATGCTGTGGTGAGTATTGCTTTAACATTGCGCCAATAAGCAGCAATAAAGAACTGGGAATTAATGAATGAAAAAAAGAAAGGAATACAATAAAGATGAATGAAGTGTTAGCGTTTAGCTTAGTGGCATTGTTGTTGGTTATTTCACCGGGCCCTAATGGTGTTTTAATACTTAAAACGATAGCAAGCAACCCTAAATCGTCAGCTTTAATTAATGTAGTGGGTATCGCTTGTGCAACATTAATTCATGGAGGATTATCTATCTTTGGGTTATCTGCGTTAGTTATGCAATCCGCTGAATTATTTATGCTAATAAAGTTACTCGGTGCAGCCTACCTTTTTTATATTGGTGTTAAAGCTATTTACACCTCTTTTAATAACAGTAAAAAATTTAACGAGGGAGAAAACATTCAAGTCAGTGCAGAAGCTCTAATGAACGCAGCGGCGAAGTGCCCAGCAGAAAAGAAGCTGGGTGTAATGGGACGTGGATTTATTACTTTTTTTAATGAAGGTTTTTTAACGCAATTACTAAATCCAAAAGTGTCGATGTTTTATTTAGCTGCTTTTCCACAATTCATTGGTTTTGATGAAGCGCATATAAGCACTGCATTTTTGTTTGTTGCTATCCATGCTGTATTTATTATTAGTTGGTTTACTTCATTGATTTTTGTCGTTGATAAGTTAAAAAGTTTGCAGCAACAAAAAGAGTCGTGGTTAAATCGTTGGACACAACGTTTGTCTGGCATTGTGATGATCTATTTTAGTTTATTAATCGTTTCACAACGTTAAACCACAATAAGCAGTGTGCTGTCTAGACTTTGCACACTAAGCCTTGTGTGATAAGTGAACGAGGGGAATTTTTTTTAAAGCAAAGTTAAAGAATTTACTTCTTATGTGGATAACAAATGAATTAATCGCTAGATAGCAAAAAGCCAGAACAATTTGTTCTGGCTTTTTTTAATCTAATGGTTGTTCTTTTGTTTTTTTCAACAAATGAAAGACGATTAATTAAGCATTATGCTTACGAATAACCGTTAACATTTCTTTTAAAAGTTTTGGATTAGCTGCAACAACATCACCTGATTTAAAGTAGTCATTACCACCGTTAAAGTCAGTCATCATTGCGCCTGACTCTTTTAATAATAATTCGCCGGCTGCGATATCCCAAGGTTTTAAACCAAATTCCCAGAAACCGTCCATACGACCTGCAGCAACGTAAGCTAGGTCAAGTGCAGCACTACCGCCACGACGCATATCAGCAACATCCTTAAAGAAATCTTGGAAGATGTTTAAGTATGTTTCTAGGTTGTATTTTTGTTTGAACGGGAAACCTGTTGCTAACAAAGTACCAGCTAATTTTGGCACTGTGCTAGTACGGGTACGGTAGCCGTTGATTTGTGCGCTTTGGCCACGAACTGCTGAGAATAATTCATTGCGGATAGGGTCAAAAACAACGCCGACTTCGGTACGGCCTTTGATTTTTAATGCAATTGAAACGGCAAAATGAGGAATACCGTGAATGAAGTTTGATGTCCCATCTAGTGGGTCAATAATCCATTGGTGATCAGTATCTGCACCGTTATCAATACCTGACTCTTCAGCAATAATACTGTGGTCTGGGTATGATTTACGTAATGTACCAATAATTGCTAATTCAGCTTCTTTATCAACGCTGCTTACATAGTCGTTAAGTGATTTTTCTTCAACTTCAACAGACTCTAAATTTTCATAACCTTTTACAATTACTTTACCCGCATTACGCGCAGCACGAATCGCAATATTTAACATTGGATGCATAGGATCACCATTAGATTTTAAAAGAACATGAAGGGAAATTCCTTCGGCGCGAAATTATACACAGGTCACATAATTGTGCAATATTTTAATTGCTTGAAAATTCATCTATTAAATGCCGTTTTAGTTTAAAATGCCCAGTTACAATGGTTTAGTTGTTATACAAACAGTGCTAAACTTTGCGCTCAAAAAATTTACTCTTCACGAAGGAAAAATGATGCTAGATAACGTTCGCATTATATTAATTGGTACCTCTCACCCTGGCAACATTGGCAGCGCTGCTAGAGCAATGAAAACAATGGGCTTGACTGATTTAGTGTTGATCGATCCTGAATGTGAAGTCGATGGTAAATCGGTTGCTCTTTCAGCTGGAGCCAGCGATGTATTAAAAAATCATAAAGTCTATAAAACACTCGATCAAGGTATTGAAGATTGTGGTTTGGTCGTTGGTGCAAGTGCGCGCCCTAGAACCCTTGATTGGCCTATGTTAGATCCAAGAGAAATGGGTGTTAAAGTTGCGAGTGAAGGAAAAAAACACAAAGTAGCATTAGTCTTTGGCCGCGAAAATAGTGGTTTAACCAACGATGAATTACAAAAGTGTCATTTTCATGTGTTTATTCCTGCAAATCCAGACTATAGCTCACTCAATTTAGCAATGGCCGTGCAAACATTAAGCTATGAAGTGCGAATGGCATTTTTAGCCTCAGAAGCATTTCCTGAGGTTGTCGAGGAGTACCCGAGAGCGGCTGACTTCGAAGGTATGCTAGAACATTTACAAAAAACACTGTTTCAAATTGGCTTTATTGTACCCGCTCATCCGGGCTTGGTGATGGATAAATTACGTCGTCTATTGAATCGTGCTCGTCCTGAAATCAATGAGTTAAGAATGCTTAGAGGTATTTTTAGTAGCATGCAAAAATCCATAGAAAGTGTAGAGAAAGGTGCGCTAAAAGATGAAAGCATCAATAAAAAATAAAACCAACTAAAGTGTAGGGTTTTTTACTTGACTAAATTTGTCAGGTATTTATACTGAGTGTATTAAGTCATTCGTTTTTAACCGATATGGTTGTTAAACACTTATTATAGCGAACTCTACTATGAAATTAACTTCAAAAGGCCGTTATGCGGTCACTGCGATGCTAGATGTTGCAATAAAAGAGCACAATGGCCCTGTACCCCTTGCTGAGATCTCTGAGCGCCAAGGAATATCGCTTTCTTATTTGGAGCAATTATTTTCAAAGCTTAGGCAAAAAGAGCTAGTAAGTAGTGTACGTGGTCCCGGTGGCGGTTATAAGTTGGGCAAAAGCAAATCAGAGATTTCAGTGTCAATGATAATTGATGCAGTAAATGAAAGCGTTGATGTGCGTAAATGCTCAGGTAAAGGTGGTTGTCAAGAAGATGGCGTACAGTGCTTAACGCATTCTTTATGGGAGCAATTAAGTACTAGAATTAGTTCATTTTTAGACGGTATTACATTAGATGAATTAATGGCTAGTGAACATGTACAGCATGTTTCTGAACAACAAAATAATAAATTTACTAATAACGAACTGCTTAATATTATCTCTAAATAAGGGCAGTGGAGAAAAAAATGAAATTACCGATTTATCTTGATTATTCAGCAACAACCCCCGTTGATCCTCGTGTTGTTGAAAAAATGGTGCAGTATTTATCAGTAGATGGTGACTTTGGTAACCCAGCGTCACGTTCTCACCGTTTTGGTTGGCAGGCTGAAGAAGCCGTTGATATTGCTCGTGAGCAAATTGCCGACTTATTAAATGCAGATTCTCGTGAAATAGTTTTCACATCAGGTGCAACTGAATCAAATAACCTTGCAATTAAAGGTGCTGCACATTTTTACCAGAAAAAAGGTAAACATATTATTACTGCTAAAACTGAGCATAAAGCGGTTTTAGATACTTGTCGTCAATTAGAGCGTGAAGGTTTTGAAGTGACTTACCTTGACCCAAAAGAAGATGGCATCGTAACACCTGAACAATTAAAAGAAGCATTACGCGACGACACAGTATTAGTAAGTCTGATGCATGTGAATAACGAAATTGGTGTTATTCAAGATATTGCTGCATTTGGTGAATTATGTCGTGCTAATAAGACTATTTTACACGTTGATGCCGCACAAAGTGCCGGTAAAATTGAAATTGACGTACAAAAAATGAAAGTGGATTTAATCTCTTTCTCTGGTCATAAAATTTACGGCCCTAAAGGTATTGGGGCATTATATGTTAGCCGTAAACCGCGTATTCGTTTAGAAGCACAAATGCACGGTGGTGGACACGAGCGTGGTATGCGTAGTGGCACATTAGCGACGCATCAAATTGTAGCAATGGGGGAAGCATTCCGTATTGCAAAAGAAGAGATGGCAAGCGAAAACGAACGTGTTCTAGCATTACGTAATCGTCTATTAAATGGCGTTAACGATATGGAAGAAGTGTATGTTAATGGTTCGTTAGAAAATCGTGTTGCAGGTAATATTAATATTAGCTTTAACTATGTTGAAGGTGAGTCATTAGTAATGGCACTGAAAGACTTAGCAGTTTCTTCTGGTAGTGCGTGTACTTCTGCGAGTTTAGAGCCTTCATATGTTTTACGTGCAATTGGTCGCGACGACGAATTAGCACATAGTTCAATTCGTTTTAGTATTGGTCGTTTCACTACTGAAGCTGAAATTGATTACGCTATTAAAATTATCCGTGAAAACATCGGCCGTTTACGTGATATGTCGCCATTATGGGATATGTACAAAGAAGGTATCGACATAAACAGTATTGAATGGTCTCATCATTAATCAATACCGACGTAAACACTATTAAAAGAATATAAGGAATACAATCATGGCTTATAGCGAAAAAGTAATCGACCATTATGAAAATCCACGTAACGTTGGTTCATTTGATAAAGATGATAAAAGTGTTGCAACGGGTATGGTTGGCGCACCAGCTTGTGGTGACGTAATGAAGTTACAGCTTAAAATTGATGCGAACGGTATCATCGAAGATGCTAAGTTCAAAACTTACGGTTGTGGTAGTGCAATTGCTTCTAGCTCATTAGTGACTGAATGGGTTAAAGGTAAATCATTAGAAGAAGCTGGAAAAATTTCTAATACTGAAATTTCTGCTGAGCTTGCTTTACCTCCTGTAAAAATTCATTGTTCTATTCTTGCAGAAGATGCAATTAAAGCAGCAATTGAAGATTACAAAAGTAAAAATGCTTAGAAAACATAGCTAAGTGATAGTGTTGTACTATCACTTAGCGTGTTTATGAATTAAATAAACGGAGTCGATTTTGGCTATTACACTGACAGAACCTGCTGCAAAGCATGTATCAAATTTTTTAAAAAACCGTGGTAAAGGCCTAGGCTTACGGATCGGTGTTAAAACTTCAGGCTGTTCTGGAATGGCTTATGTACTTGAGTTTGTAGACGTTCTAAACGACGATGATGAAATGTTCACCGACCACGGTGTTAATATTATTGTTGATAAAAAAAGCTTACTTTATTTAGATGGTACTGAGTTAGATTTTGTTAAAGAAGGTCTTAACGAAGGTTTTGAATTTAATAACCCTAACACTAATGGTGAATGTGGTTGTGGTGAAAGCTTTAGCGTATAAAAACGCAAGTCTCGATATTATTGAAGTCTGACTAATACACCAGTATGGTCGGACTTTATTGTTTTATTATTACCAAGTTAGGAAATCGTTTTGAATTATTTTGAGTTATTTTCTCTACCTGTTGAATTTTCTGTCGATCAAACTCGGTTATCTCAAACTTACCGTGACTTACAAAAACAATTCCATCCAGATAAATTCACAATGCAAGATGATCGTGCACGCCTACAAGCTATGCAAAAAAGCACAGAAATTAATGATGCTTTTCAAACCTTAAAAGACAGTTGCTTGCGAGCCCAGTACCTACTAAAACTGAGTGGCTTAGATATTGAATTAGAACAGCGTACCCTTCAGGATACTGGTTTCTTAATTCAACAAATGGAGTGGCGCGAAAAAGTCGCTAACTTTACCGAAGATGATGAACAAGCAATAGAAGCGTTCAATCAAGAAATCTCTGCTTTAGTTAAAGGTTTAGAAGCAGAAATTGAAACTGCACTACAAGCAGAACAATTAGAAACAACAGCAAACCTTATCCGCAAATTAAAATTCATGCTAAAACTTCAAGTTGAGCTTGAGTTATTAGAAGAAAAATTATTCGATTAGTAATACTCGAAAAATAATAGGATTATCAACGCATGGCATTACTTCAAATTGCAGAACCTGGTCAATCAGCAGCACCTCATCAACATAAACTTGCAGCGGGTATTGATTTAGGTACCACCAATTCATTAGTCGCTACCGTGCGCAGTGGTGAAGCAACAACTCTTAAAGATATTGAGCAGCAAGATATGCTGCCTTCAGTCGTTAACTATGCTTTATCTGCAGAAAATACGCCGCAAGTTTTAGTTGGCAAAAGCGCTTTAGAAAAATCGGTAAGTGATCCTCTTAATACCTTAGTGTCAGCAAAGCGCTTAATGGGTAAGTCTTTGGCTGACCTAGACCAAACACATCTTCCCTATGAATTTTCTGCTCATGAAAGTGGCTTAGCACAAATCAATACCGTATGCGGCCCGATCAATGCTGTGCAAGCATCCTCTGAAATACTTAAAGTTTTGGCACGACGTGCTACAGAATCTTTACAAGGTGATTTGAGTGGGGTGGTTATCACCGTGCCTGCTTATTTTGACGATGCGCAGCGCCAAGGTACAAAAGATGCAGCTCGTTTAGCCGGCTTGCATGTATTACGTTTATTAAATGAGCCAACTGCTGCAGCTATTGCCTACGGGTTAGACTCTGGTAAAGAAGGTCTGATTGCTGTCTATGATCTAGGTGGTGGTACCTTTGATATTTCAATTTTACACTTACATAAAGGTGTTTTCGAGGTGTTAGCTACCGGGGGAGACTCTGCATTAGGTGGCGATGATTTTGATGCTGAAATTGCAAAATGGATCCAAGTACAAGCAGGCATTGAAGGTAAAGTTTCTCCTCAGCTGCAGCAGGAGTTATCAAAAGTTTCTCGTGCAGCTAAACAAGCACTTTCCGATGCAGATCAAGTTGACATTACATTGCAACAAACTGGTTGGACTGGGACGTTAAGCAAAGATATTTTTGAAACATTAATTGCTAAATTAGTTAAGAAAACAGTTCGCGCATGTAAACGTGCATTAAAAGATGCCAATGTTTCGCTTGAAGAAGTGGTCGAAGTGGTCATGGTAGGCGGCTCAACACGAGTACCATTAGTGCGTACAGCGGTTTCTGAGTTCTTTGGTAGAACATTATTAACCAGTATTGATCCCGATAAAGTAGTGGCCATTGGTGCCGCGATTCAAGCTGATATTTTAGTGGGTAACAAGCCTGACTCAGAAATGTTATTACTTGATGTTTTACCGCTATCGTTGGGGTTAGAAACGATGGGGGGATTAGTCGAAAAAGTGATCCCTCGTAATACGACTATACCCGTCGCACGCGCACAGGAATTTACTACCTTCAAAGATGGCCAAACGGCTATGATGATCCACGTATTACAAGGTGAACGAGAATTAGTAAGTGATTGCCGTTCTTTAGCTAAATTTGTATTAACTGATATTCCGCCAATGGCGGCAGGTGCTGCACATATTCGTGTTACGTTCCAAGTCGACGCTGATGGGTTATTAAGTGTCACTGCGATGGAGAAATCATCGGGTGTTCAGGCTTATATCGAAGTGAAGCCAACTTACGGCTTAAGTGATGAGCAGGTAATGACTATGTTGTCTGATTCCATGACATTTGCGGAAAAAGATATTCAAGCTCGTATGTTAGTGGAACAACAGGTTGAAGCTAAACGCGTCGTTGAAAATTTACAAGCTGCAATGAAAAAAGATGGTGAGCAATTACTTAATGATCAAGAGTATGCTCAAATAACGACAGCAATTGACGCACTAATCGTACTCTCTGATGGTGATGATATCGATGCGATTAAAGAAGCAATTAAAGCTATTGATAAATTAACCGACCACTATGCAGAGCGCCGCATGGATGTTTCAATCAAAGCTGCTTTAACGGGTCATACCGTTGACGAAATTTAAGCTAAATTCAATAAATTAGAAAGGTTTTAAGATGCCAAAAGTTATATTTTTACCGCATGAAGAGTTGTGTCCAGAGGGTTTAGTTGTTGAAGCAAAAGATGGCGAAACTATTTTAGATGTGGCTTTAAAAAATAAAATTCATATTGAACATGCCTGTGAAAAATCATGTGCTTGTACAACCTGTCATGTCATTGTGCGTGAAGGTTTTGATTCGTTAGAAGAAAGTGATGAATTAGAAGATGATATGCTAGATAAAGCTTGGGGCCTTGAGCCTGAATCTCGTTTAGGTTGTCAAGCGTGTTTACAAGGTGAAGACTTAGTAGTTGAAATTCCAAAGTATACGGTTAATATCGTGTCGGAAGGGCATTAATTTTTTATCTAATAAATTAAGCTAAAGTTAATGATTAAATTTTTGTTGTCGTATTACTTTTAGGAGCGATTAAATGAACTTAAAATGGATAGACTCTTTAGATATTGCATTAGCGTTAATTGATAAATATCCAGACCAAGATCCGCTAGCAATTCGCTTTACAGATTTACGTGATTGGGTATTAGCATTAGAAGAATTTGATGATGATCCTGAACATTGTAGTGAACGCATTTTAGAAGCAATTCAACTTTGTTGGATTGATGAAAATGATTAATACAATCAATTAATAAACGCGAGCCTAGGCTCGCGTTTTTGTCAATTAAGGAATTTTATGAGCCAGTCATTTTTAGTTAATTTATCTGATCAAAAAGCGGATCCGATTTGGGGAGAGAACGCACTTTTATCATTTGATAAGCAACAAGCGACGATACATATTGACTATATCAATGATGTTTTATCACAAGTACAAAGTGCAGCGCGTAAATTAGATAATATGTCATTACCCAATATAAAATTAATTGGAGAACAATGGAATTCTGATTTGTGCTGGGCATTTTGCCAAGGTTTCTATAATGCAAAAACAGGTGCTAACATTGAATTCCCTGAATTAGACGATGAAGCAATTAGTGCGCTAAAAAGCAAAAAATTAATCAGTGAATGGGTTCGAGAAACGATCAATCTGGGGCCTGCATTGGTCACTCCTGAAGTATTGTGTGAAAAAGCCTGTTTACTATTAGAGCAAGTTTGTGCTGATAAAGTACCTTTAAAATACAAACTTATTTTTGGTGAGCAACTCAATGTAGACGGTTATGTTGGTATCTATGAGGTAGGTAAAGGCAGTACTAATATGCCGTGCATGTTACAACTTGATTATAATCCAAGCGGTGATCAAGATGCGCCCGTTGATTTTGCGCTAGTGGGCAAAGGGATCACTTTCGATTCTGGTGGTTACAGTTTAAAACCGAGTGCATCAATGGCTGCCATGAAAAGTGATATGGGCGGTGCAGCAACGGTCACAGGTGCTTTAGCATTAGCCGCTGCAAACGGTTTACAAAAGCGTGTTAAATTGTATTTATGCTGTGCAGAAAATATGGTGAGTGGCAAAGCCTTTAAACTAGGTGATGTGATTAATTATAAAAATGGCATTAGCGTTGAGGTTTTAAATACTGATGCAGAAGGGCGTTTAGTGCTGGCCGATGGTTTAATCGCGGCACAAGAAGATGGTGCAAAGCTGATCATCGATGCCGCAACGTTAACAGGAGCAGCTAAAGCGGCTGTTGGGCGTGATTATAACTGTATTTTAAGCATGGACGACGAGTTCACTGAGTCTGCATTAGAAGCTGCAAAAGATAACAATGAAAAATTATGGCGTCTGCCATTAGCCCCTTTTCACTTGCAACAAATTAGCTCTGCATTTGCTGATATTGCCAATATTCATAGTGGTGGTGAAAGCATGGCTGGCGCCTCTACTGCAGCTGCATTTCTTGCTAAGTTTGTCGAAAAACCTGAGCAGAACTGGGTTCACTTTGATCTGTCTGGTAGTTACCAACTGGCTGCAAACGGCTTATGGTCTGTTGGTGGCAAAGGGCACGGTATTGAAACGATCAGTGCTCTTTTATTGAAAGATTAGTTAATGTTTTTTGATTTGGCTTAAAGCTGTAATGGTAATCCAATCAAATAAAAGCCAATACCTTATGCCAGGTATTGGCTTTTTCGTTTTAAGGCTGTTATTTATTTGGCCATAAATATCATTAATTTAAGTTATGACATTAACTCCATTAAGTATGTGATCAAATATTGCGCAGTAAAAATGATTCGTTTTAAGGAAAAATTATGTCAAATGATTGTTTCCTTTGCAAAATTTCTAACGCAGAAGTGATGTATTTAAGCAGAAAGATCGATCAGATATTTAGCAGAGTGGTACTAAATGTCTAACAAATAAACTCAGCGCATCTTTAACAGTAAAATGCCCAAAGCATTTAATTTTTGTCATTGAATATTGACAAAAAAATTTTGACGCATGGAATCTGCTTTAAAAGTACGTATAATGCGCATTAATTTTAGGTATTTAACCTACATTAGCATTATTTAAGTTGAGAGTTGTTATTATGGTCAGTAAAGCATTTATTTTTATGTTCAGTATTTTGTACTTAGCGGGCTGCTCATCGGTTTCTATTGGCCCTATTGAGGCTGGGGAAGACAGCTATGTTATAAGCAAAGAGCCTGCGACCTTTTCAAGTGAAGAAGATGATTTATTGGCTTCTATTCTGGCACAAGCAAATGCTTATTGTTTAGAGAAAAAGCGTCATATGGAAGTTAAACATCTCAATGAATATACGGGATTTTTTGGTAATGATACCAAAACAACCTTAGTTTTTGCTTGTTTGAGTGAAGAAAATGAAACCTATCAGCCTATTGCACCCGTTGTTATTGCAGCGCCTGTTGCGCCAATTCAGCCTAATACGCCAGCACCTGAGCCTGAACAACCAAAATTCTTTCCACAGGAAAAGCTAACTAACTACGCTTTTTAAATAGTGTTAGGTTTTGAAACTTTTTATTAATTTTTTTCATTAAATACCTTAATCTAAATATGAGGTGTTTAATAACGAAATCTCTCCAGAGGCTTTAATCTAAGCCTCTGTCTTAACTATTTTAATGCATTCGGTTTAGCATAAATCATTAATATAGTGGATATCAATAGCACTCCAAACCCCGTAAATAGGCAATAATTTTAATAGCAAAAGGCCTATTTTATCATCTGTTTTATGGTTATTTATGCTATTATCTGAAGCTATTTTTTATCCCCCGTATATCATTAATAGATTAGAGCGTTTTACACATGATCCCAAATTTAAACCATCAAGAGAATATCAAGCAGGATACTTTTGCGTTTATCAAAGCATTAAGCGAAAGTGATTATGCAGGTGAAATTGCAAAAAGTTATGCTAGCCGCTTAGCTGTTGCAACGGATAACAGTGTTTATCAATGTCTTCCACAGGCAGTTCTTTACCCTAAGTCGACGCAAGATATTATAACCCTTTGCCAACTTGCTCAACAAACCGAGTTTGCAGATATACGCTTTTCACCGCGTGGTGGTGGTACGGGGACTAACGGTCAATCTCTGACTAATGATATTGTTTTAGATTTATCTAAGCATATGAATAACATCCTTGAGATTAATCCCAAGGATGGTTGGGTTCGTGTACAAACCGGCGTTGTGAAGGATCAATTAAACGACTATTTAAAACCGCATGGTTTATTCTTTTCCCCTGAACTCTCAACCAGTAATCGGGCAACGATTGGTGGCATGATCAGTAATGACGCATCGGGACAAGGATCTTTGGCTTACGGTAAAACCAGTGACCATGTTTTAGCATTAACGTCGGTTCTTATTGACGGTAGTTTATTAGAGAGTAAACCTCTTGCCGCCGTTGATTTGATAGACCAAGTTGAACGAGAAGACTCAATTGGTGCTATTTATCGTCAGGTTATCGATACCTGTGAATCCCAGCAGGACAATATCGAAAATACATTCCCTAAGTTAAATCGTTTTCTAACCGGTTATGATTTAAAGCATGTTTATGATCATGAATCGGGCACGGTGGATTTAACGCGTATTTTATGCGGAGCGGAAGGCTCTTTAGCTTTTATTACTGAAGCGACATTACACGTACAACCTATCCCTACTTACCGTACGTTATTCAATATTAAATATGATAGTTTTCAATCTGCATTACAAAACGCGCCTTTTTTAGTTAAAGCAGATGCATTATCCGTAGAAACAGTTGATTCAAAAGTTTTAAATTTAGCAAAACAAGATATTGTATGGCATAGCGTAAAAGACCTAATTACCGACGTGCCAGGACAAGTATTAGATGGCATTAATATCGTTGAATTTGCTGAATCGGATCAAACGATACAACAGCAAAAGATTGATGCGCTGACCGTGATGCTGGATGGTTTAATTAGCAATAAAGAAGCGGGTGTTATTGGTTATCAAATTTGTAGTGATTTAGCTGATATTAATAAAATTTACGGTATGCGTAAAAAAGCGGTAGGGTTATTAGGTAAAGCAGATACTCGTGCTAAACCTATTCCATTTGCTGAAGATACTTGTGTCCCTCCAGAAAATTTAGCTGCTTATATTATTGAATTCCGTCAATTGTTGGACGACAAAGGATTGCATTATGGCATGTTTGGACATGTTGATGCTGGTGTATTGCATGTACGCCCAGCCTTAGATCTTTGTGATCCTGAGCAAGAAAAACTGATGCGTGAAATTTCAGATAAAGTGGTGGCATTAACGGCTAAATATAAAGGCCTGATGTGGGGGGAACACGGTAAAGGATTTAGAAGTGAATACGGACCTGAATTTTTTGGTGAAGTGTTATTTAATGAGCTGAGAAAAATTAAAGCTGCTTTTGATCCAAATAATAGAGTTAACCCAGGTAAAATTTGTACCCCTTTAAATTCGACTGAACAGTTAGTCAGCGTTGATGCTGTTAAGCGAGGTACATTCGATCGTCAAATACCGATTGAAGTGCGAGAAAGTTACTCGCAAGCACTTGATTGTAATGGTAATGGGTTGTGTTTTAACTACGATACAAAATCGCCAATGTGTCCCTCGGTCAAAGTCACTAAGGATCGTGTACATTCACCTAAAGGTCGAGCAGGTCTCATGCGTGAATGGTTACGTCAATTAGCGAATAATGACATTGACGTATTAGCATTAGAAAGTGATCTCTATGCGGGTAAAAATGCCAGTATTTTTACTAAGTTTAAAAATACCTTATCTAAACGTAACGGTGAGTATGACTTCTCACATGAAGTGATGGAGGCAATGCAAGGTTGTTTAGCATGTAAAGCATGTACGTCTCAGTGCCCTATACAGGTCGATGTTCCGACATTCAGATCTCGCTTCATTCACTTGTATCACGACCGCTATCTACGTCCTATTAAAGACTACTTAGTGGCTTATGTTGAGCAATATGCGCCGCTAATGGGTACCATGCCGAGATTTTTTAACTTCTTCACTGGGTTAAAAGTGACCTCGACCTTAACGGAGAAAGTAGTGGGTATGGTAGATATTCCACAACTCTCTACACCGACCCTAAAATCCACTTTAAATCAACATGATATTAGTGAGTTTGATTTAACTAAATTACACGCATTAAGCGCAACTGAGCGTGAAGACTATGTGTTAATAGTACAGGACCCGTTCACAACATATTATGATGCAGATGTGGTTCGTGATTTAATATTGACGGTCAAAAAGCTTGGTTATAAGCCAGTGTTATTGCCTTTTAAACCCAATGGTAAGCCACAGCATATTAAAGGTTTTTTGAGTAAATTCGCTAAAACAGCAAAAGACTCAGCAGCATTTTTAAATCAAATGGCTGAGCTGTCTATTCCTATGGTTGGTACTGACCCTGCTATGGTGCTTTGTTACCGTGATGAATATAAACAAGCGCTAGGTAATGAACGCGGTGCTTTTAATGTTCAACTGTTTCAAGAGTGGTTAAAACCGCGCTTGAAGGGAGAGGTTAAAACAGCTAGTAATGCCGATTTTTACTTATTAGGACATTGTACTGAAAAAACTGCAGAGCCAACAGCGGGCAATGATTGGGTGACGATTTTTAAACATTTTGGTGGGTCATTATCAGAAGTAGCGGTTGGGTGTTGTGGTATGGCTGGTACTTATGGCCACGATGCGGGTAAACTAGCGGATTCAAAAGCGATTTATAGCTTAAGTTGGGAAGCTGAAATTGCTAAACGTGAACGTGCGCAATGTTTAGCAACGGGATATTCCTGCCGTAGCCAAGTTAAACGTATTGAAGGCGAAACGCTGAAACATCCAGTACAAGCCTTATTAAGTTTACTGTAAACAACCTGAGTGCTTAATTTAAATAAAAAAGACGCTTTCATTATCCAGCATTGAGATTAAATATTAACCTTAAATGATAGCTAATATAGTCACCGATAAACAATAGTTAATCTAAGGGGCACGATGAGTATTTGGAAGAAAAGCACTGATTTAGCTCGATTAAATGCAATCAGTAAAGATACAATTATTGCACTATTAGGTATTGAATATACTCAAATTGGTGACAACTTTATTGAAGCTGTTATGCCTGTTGATTCGCGAACACATCAACCTTATGGTTTGTTACACGGCGGAGCATCGGTTGTGCTTGCTGAAACACTTGGTAGTGTAGCTGCTAATTTAGTCGTTGCTGAAGATAAGGTTTGTGTTGGCTTAGAAGTTAATGCTAACCATGTTAGAAGTATTAAAAAAGGCACTGTGACAGGCACTGCAACGGCGGTCCATATTGGTTATAGTACGCAGATTTGGCAAATAGAAATTTGTAATGAGCGTCAACAGTTAGTATGCACCTCACGATTAACTGTAGCGGTTATTGATAAACCCAAACAATAAACACCTCATACAATGGGGTGTATTTAAAAAGAGAGAATTATGATTAAAGTAGGCACTTATAACGAACTTAAGATCGTTAAAGAAGTGGATTTTGGCCTGTATTTAGATGCAGGACATGATTTAGGTGAAGTTTTATTACCTAAACGTTACGTCACCGAAAGCATGCAAATTGGGCAAACTATTTCAGTATTTTTATATTTTGATTCTGAAGACCGTTTGATTGCGACCACACAACATGTAAAAGCCATGGCGGGTGAGTTTGCGTCATTAAAGGTCGTCGATACAAATCGTGCAGGTGCGTTTTTAGATTGGGGTCTACCAAAAGATTTGTTGGTACCATTCAATCAGCAGAAAGTGGCGATGAAAACGGGCTTAGGATACATAGTTTATGTATACCAAGATGATATTAGTGAGCGACTATTAGCCTCGTCTAAATTGGACCGTTTTTTAGATAAAGTGCCTGCAAACTATAAAGTGGGCGAAAAGGTTGATTTATTGATTGCAGATCGTACCGATATTGGTTTTAAAGCGATTATTAATAACCTACATTGGGGGGTTATTTTTGAAAGTGATGTGTTCGGTGATTTGGGTATTGGCAAAAAATGTAAAGGTTACATCAGACGTATTCGTGAAGATGGCAAAATTGACCTGAGTTTAACGCAAACTGGTTATGCAAAAATGGATGGTTTGTCAGATCGCATTTTATTAACCATGAAGCAACACGATGGATTCTTGCCATTATCAGATAAAAGTAGCCCTGAGCAGATAGCTAAAATTTTAAAAATGAGCAAGGGCAACTTTAAAAAAGCCATTGGTCAGTTATATAAAAATGGCGATATCGTGATTGCCGATAATGGTATTACTGTCACTAATAAATAATCATTTTTTCTTTATTCGTGCATTAGTTTTGCAATAAAGAAACGAGTAAGGTTAAGTGGTGATTACTAATTAATCTGGTCTAATTAATAGTCTCCCATTAAGAATCATTAAAAGCGCTTCGGCGCTTTTAATTACGTTTTCACTGCTCTCAGGATTCTACTAAGGCTGTTATTTTAATTTAAGCTATGTTTTTAACTCATCTAATCGGATAAGTTTTTTCTTAAATTATGCTCGACAAGCCAAAGTAGTATTGTTTGTAGCAATAAATCCCTTTGTGCGTAAATTGCAACCCATTGGGCCTTGCTTCAAGTGTCTTGCAATCTAAAATTCGAACCATGAGCAAGAATGTTCCTAAGTTTACTGAAATTCTTCTTAGCTCCAATGATTTCATTTTGATCAGTAATTTGTTTTTATAGCTTTTATAAGTGAATTATTTTTATTGGTACCATATTCATAGAAGGTTTGAATTTCTTACCCGTTAGCTAACTTCTAATGATTTGAGTATAAATAAGTCATCGGCATAAAAACGTTCAGCACTGCTCGCTTGCCACCATTGTTGCCAACATTTATTCAAATCCTTATTGTCTATTAATGCATTTGTTGTCAACGGTTTTGCAAAACTATTGACTGACATTTGACCTCCATTGGGTGTACGTTGTTTTACCATCTGTGGAATGAGCTTAGCGGGATCATCTAACCCCATACTACCGACTAATTCAAAAAAGCTCGCCATGGTATTAGCATGGTAGTTTTTAACGCGTTCACTTTTTACTACTATATCGAGAGCTTCAGATCTTGCTTGATCTTGCGTCGCGATACCCGTCGGACAAAGGTTCGTATTACAATGCCTGGATTGGATACAACCTAATGCCAACATCATAGTTCGTGCCGCATTTACAATGTCAGCACCAGCAGCTATTTTCGCTAATATATCAAAGCTAGACGCTGTTTTACCTGACGCTATAATTTTTACTTTATCGCGTAAACCGACACCGATTAAGGCATTATTAACGACACTAACACCCTCTAAACAAACTAAGCCTAATCTATTGGAGAATTCAACGGGTGCAGCTCCTGTGCCTCCCTCTGCACCATCAACAGTAATAAAATCAGGGGTAATACCTGTTTCTATCATTGCTTTACAGATACTTAAAAATTCCGCAGGATTACCGATACATAATTTAAACCCAACAGGTTTACCATTACTTAACGCGCGTAATTGTTCAACAAAAGCTAACAAGGCTTTAGGAGTTGTACATTCAGGGTTGACGGCTGGGGATACACAGTCTTGATCTTTTGAAATATGCCTAATACGTGCTATTTCATCGGTAATTTTGGCTTTAGGTAATACGCCACCATGGCCAGGTTTAGCACCTTGAGATAGCTTTATTTCGATCATTTTTATCTGCGATAAAATGGCCGTTTTTTTGAAACTAACGGGATTAAATTGTCCATTTTCATCACGACAACCAAATAAACCAGAGCCTATTTGCCACACTACATCCCCACCATGCTTTAGGTGATATGGGCTAGCCGCTCCTTCGCCGGTATTATGGTAACAACCTGCTTTTTTAGCACCTAAGTTAAGTGCTTCAATAGCATTGGTGCTTAATGAGCCAAAGCTCATTGCTGAAATATTAAAATAAGAGGCAGAATAAGGTTGTTTGCAATTCGCCTCGCCGATTAATACGCGCTTAGCTTCTGCTTTGACATGAGCTGGGGAGAGTGAATGCCATAAACTTAAATAATTATCTTCCATTAAATTACGCTGAGTGCCAAAGGCAATAGTATCGCGGAGGTTTTTTGAACGTTGATAAATGAGTGTGCGTTGTTCTCGGTTAAAGGGCATCTCTTCGGTATCGTTGGCAATGAAGTATTGCTGAATTTCGACTCGATAAGATTCGAGAAAGTAACGTAAATAAGCTACCACAGGGTATAGTCGATTAAGCGTATGAGCACTGCGATAAATATCGTAAAAGCCAATGATCGTATACGCTAAAGTGCAGATAAGTAAAATAAAGCTAAAAGCACTTTGATTCTGTATAAAAAAGTAGCCCGCTGATAAATTACCAAGAGTAGCAATTAACCAAAGAAATTTTTGCATAATTGTCATTAATTATTCCTATGTATATTATTTTGTTATTTTTTTATTTTGCTATGTAGTCATGTTGCTCGAAAATACTTACGGATGTTATAGGCACCACTACATGGCTTGTATGGATTAGTAGAGGGTAACAACCTTTACCAATATTTACTTGTTTTGGGCTTAAATAGCATGCAAAAAGCAATGGCTATCCACACTTTCTATGATTGCTTTTTTTAATTGAAATTTTTTTAGAATAGAAGGTTTATGAGAAAGGGAGCGTATTTGTAAATTAACGTTGGCAGCAAAACATTAAACTTACCAATGGACGTTTATGCTTTGTCTTCTCTATTAGCCATTCATAAATAATATCAATCTGGATAAATAAATGGTTTATATAGGCGTTAGGGAAAAAGGATGATAGCAAGGCGTTGATTGAAGTAACTAGTTATTCTCATTACAAAATCAACAACGAAGCTAGGATTCATTTTAACAAACATAAATGACGAGATAATTACTTAGATTAGTATAAATAACCTCAGTTCTGGATAAGCAAAGCGATACAACACCGTTATTTCCGCGGATTTCTTCGTTAAATTATCTCTCAATAACCAGTTATTGCTTCAATATTTCGCCTTGAACTCCAGGCCTTGAACTACGCAAAACTAGCGGCACTGTATAGCCAAAAAAATATAGTCTTATGATTTTAAATATAATTCCACTTTCATTAACCAGAATTGAGGTTAAATACCTATTAGAGGTTTAAAAGTTAGCTAACAACTAACCATAATGCAACAAACATCATCATTGAGCCTGCAATACGATTTAATAACTTAACACTACTTTGCTGTTGTAATAAATGACGTAATGTTTTGCCACCCGTTGCATAAAGCAACATACAAATTAATTCAAAGCATAATATAACGGCAATCAATTGTGATGCTTGTGGTAATAACGCACTATCCGGATTAATAAAAGGAGGCAATAAAGAGATCATGAATGCCCAACCTTTAGGATTCGCAATTGCTGTAATGAACCCTTGGCTTATTAGTGCGCTTGGTTTTATTGCCTGGTTATCAACGGGAGTGGATGGGATCGCCATTTTACCGCGCGAGCGCCACATTTGAATACCTAGATATAATAGATACGCACCGCCTGCATACTTAAGGATTAAAAATAAGTTTGGTCTTGCTAATAATAAGGTAGCGACACCAATCAGTGCTAATAATGCGACTAAACCAACACCAACTAATTCCCCCATCATCATCCATAAACTACGGCGAATACCAATCGTCATCCCTAACGTCATGGCGAGTGTCATGCACATACCTGGAGTGATAGAAACGGCAAAAAAAGTAGGAATAAATAAAAGCAGTAAATTGTTATCCATAAATATCTCGAACATATATTGGTGAAATTAGTCGTAAGTACAATGACTCGTGTATTTTTAAGTGATGGTTATTTTCAAGATTGTACGTCAATTGGTAACTGAAGTCGTGCATAGATAATTGATTTAACGTTTGAATATTTGTTATTTTTCAGTAAATGACTCAACATAAATACACGTGTTTGCTTTCTTATTGGGCGATTAAATCAGCGTTATTTGTAAAATTATTTACCTAATCGCTAGTTGGCAAGGTTCTTTACTCATTTAGTATCTCGAATTATAAAAAAACAGACAATTTCCTCAAGCTTATTTGATTCTTATCGCATTATATTTTTAATCAGTCTCTACACTAACCTTTACTTATTATCAGTTTTAGTAAATTGAGTCGCTAATTTGCTATTTTTAGCTAACACAGGAGTGTGCAGCTGATAAAAAGTGCCCAAAGACAAAGGATACGATGGGCTGAGGTGATGAAGTGATTATTTCGACTATTTGCCAATATCTAGAATCAATATATTGATCGGTAAAGGGGGGGGAGGTACTTCAATCGCACTTTAAATCAATGGTTTATATTTAAATATAAGCTTAAAAAGGGAGGTTAGAATTATGATTGAATCAATCATGAGGGATTGGGTTGAATGGTTTGGTTACTTTGCGTCATTGGTTGTATTAATTTCTCTTACCATGACTTCGATTATTAAATTACGTTTTATAAATCTTATCGGTTGTTTACTGTTTGCTACTTTTGCTTACTTCATTGACTCATGGCCTACCTTGGTGATGAATCTTGGTATCGCTGCGATTAACTTATACTTTCTATATAGCATCTATTCCACTAAAGAACAGTTTAAAATAGTGTCAACCAACATTGACTCAGAGTTTTTGTGGCACTTCATTCGTCATAATGAACAACAAATAACGATGCAAAGTTCTATTCAACAGTTGTGCCAAGCGAATCAGGTTTTTTATTTATTGAGAGACAACAATATCGCTGGTTTATTGATTGGAACCGTTAAAAAAGATGGGTGTTTTGATATCTATTTAGACTATGTGTTACCTCGTTATCGAGATTATAAATTAGGCGCTTATTATTTTAAAACTCATCGCCATTTTTTAAAGGAAAAAGGCGTTAAGTCCTTAAATGTGACGGTTTTAGATCCTGTTCATCAGGACTATTTAATTAAAATGGGGTTTACTGTCGATCCCACTAATAATGCTCACTTTCAAAAAGTGTTATAACTAATGTTCCTATACTTTTATTAAAATAATAAATATGTTCACTTTCGGGGCTGTTGATCTTTCAAGTTTATTTTTGCAACGAGTTGCTGGCTTTTTATACAAGGCTGAGCTTATGACGTGTGGTTATTCCCCATAAATAAGCGAAAACGCAGTAGAAATAGTCAGCAAACGTTGCCCTACGGGTTCACCACAAGGCGTTATGCTCTTTGTTGGACAAAATTTGCTTAGAATGACTAGGCTTCACTTTGTCCGCCTCGATCAAAATGCCTTGTGGTGAACAAAATTTAAACGGCAAAGATCAACAGCCCCTAATTATTCCGAATTGAGGTTAAATAGCCTCAATTATGTTCTAAGCGCTTCCCCATTAAACAGTTAACCCTCAAGTAAACTATTAACAGCAGACAAGATTTAAAAAATAGATGATGTAATTTGTTTAGCTATCAACAGCACTGTTGTATAATTATTTACATTAAAAATCTAAGCTGTTTATTGTTATTTTGATGATCATCAAAACGAACTGAATATGGTACTTAGCAGAATATTAAATTTAATCTCAGCACACTTTCGAGTGTGTTTTTTTGTTTGCCCAGCAAAGCTGGCAAACCCGCTCACTTGCAAGAAAGTGAGATCACCCTGATTGAGGGGAAGATAATCCGAATGGCAAGGGCGTCACTGGCTAACGGTGGGGTCTGAAGGAAGCCATAGGAAGTTAGAAGTACACAACTAACCGTAACCTGTTTCGGCAGTGTTGGTGGATAAGCGTCCAAAATAGCGCGAAGTCCAATACTCAGTCAGACCAACACTGTGTTTGAGGGTGGTCATTTCTAACAGGGAGTCAGTGTAATAACTGGGGAAGCCTGGCACTGTATCCAAGCATTTGTTTGGACATATTATCTCAAGAGGTGACTC
>NZ_AXWP01000065.1:14520-31524 GCF_000482725.1 Psychromonas arctica DSM 14288 | reverse complement strand
TTTCTCTATTAGGGTCACTTGATGGTGGCTTACTACTATTACGACTGTTGAGGCCGAGACGCTGACAAAGCAAATTAACGATAAGCAGTAATAAATCTAACGTTGTGCGCATAGAAGGCGATAATGTTTTATCGGCTTCTATCTGTTGTTTTATCTTTTCGACATTACTCTCAATATCGAGACCACTTACTTTCATTTTGCCTCATCATAGGAATAGGAAGAAAGTAGTTAGAGTAACGACTAAAAAGGATCAATCAAGTTGATCCTTTTTGATCTTCTATAAACTATCAAAAATGTGAATTAGGTGCTGAGTAGTTACAAAATGCTTTAATCAAAAAAATACGACAATCAAGCCCTAAGAGCTCACTTTGGAATAGATAAAAGTGCCAGTTATGTTTTTACTGGCATGCTTACGTGAATAGACTTTTGCGATTGCGAAGAGAGTCTTAGGATAAAAATATTTATGCATCATTGATAAGTCTAACTTTAAAAAGTAGAATGCGAATCATTATCGTTCGTTTTTATTTGAAGGTCATTATGTCTAACGTTGTTATATTAAGTGATGATCCACAAAGTGGTTCATCATTAACTGAAATTTTAAGCCAAAACAGTCATCAAGTAACTTGCTTTAGTGATACAGAAACGACGTTAGACTTCCTACAGCAACAAAATGTTGATCTCGTCTTATTGGACCATCATTTATCCTCTCCGGAAACATTGCAGTTAATCACTACGATATGTAAACGTTTTGCTATTCCTATTTTATTTTTGAGCGCGTTGTCTGAGCAAACCAATGTCCTTGATGGTTTGCAGGCAGGAGCAGATCAATACATGATAAAACCATTTTCTGCTAAAGCATTGTTAGTACACATTGATGCTCTATTACGTCGGGTTACGTTAGAGAAGCAGCGTTTAGCATTCCAGCATTGTAGTAAGCAGTTTTCGTTTAAAGTTGCACGCTTACCGTTAACTGAAACAGAAGTTTCCTTAGTGCAATATCTGAGTAAAAATGACGGCGATATTGTTTCTAAAGCGACTTTACAAAAAGAGGTGTTAAAAAGGGAGTTGTCAGCTTTTGATCGAAACTTGGATGTGCATATTAGTAATATTCGTCGCAAAATGTTTAATGCTGGTTTGTCTAAATCACATATAAAGACGGTGCATGGGAAAGGTTATGCTTTCAGTGAAAAAGTTGCACAATTGTCGTGTGCTCTGATGTTTTTTTTATAGTGGTTTTTTAGGGGGCTCAACGTTGCTTTTTAATATAAGTAAATCATGTTTTAAATGAGATCTGGTTAAATCTTTACTCCAAACTATTTATTCATTTATTCATTTATTACATATTTATTCATAAATACTGTAACCACTCTGACTTCTCATCTCAATACCTCAATACCTCAATACCTCAATACCTAAATACCTAAATACCTCAATACCTCAATACCTAAATACCTAAATCCTGGATCCCGAACCATTTTATCTTTTAGCGATTTATTCATATCAGTATTTTAATTTTTTAAATGTAAAGAATGTAATTTAGTTGTTATTGATAACTATTATCATGTATTTTTCTGACGTTGTTTCCATTAGTTAGAGTGATCAACACTCAAATGGAATTGCTATCAATAATTAACGCTTTGGAGAAGTGGAACATGTTTAAGAAAAATCAATTAGCGGTCTTCGTAGGGGCTGCGCTTGCCTCATCAATGGTTTATGTAAATGCTGCCGAAACAGGGGCAAACCCTGAAGATGTTATGGTGATCACTGCGGAACGTGAAAATTACAAAGTTGATAGTAATACTGGCTCAATGCGTATGGAAATGACGCAACTTGAAACACCGGGACAAGTGACGGTAATTGATGAGCAATTAATTGATGAGCAGCGTGCTACAACATTAGGACAAGTTTTAAAAAATGATTCAAGTGTTTCAGCGGGCGGTGATAGCCGCAACCGTGAGCGGTTCTCTTTACGTGGTTTCGAATTAAGTAGTAGTAGCGGTTTTTTACGTGATGGTAAGCAGCATTGGTCTCATTACCGTCAACCTGTTGAATTATTAGAATCTGTTGAAGTACTAAAAGGGCCTGCTGGTTTGTTATACGGACAATCAGCACCTGGCGGCCTTATTAACATGGTATCTAAAAAACCTACCGCTGAAACGCAGGTTGTATTTAGCCAAGATATTGGTTCAGACAGCGCAACCCGAAGCACTCTTGATGTGAGTGGCGCATTAAATGAAGATAAAACATTACGTAGCCGCTTAGTTTTATCACAACAAAATTATGATTCATGGAGAAGCTATAGCGATGGTTCTACACCTTCTACAGAACGTTTTGTAGGTGGATTATTTGTTGATTATGATATCAATGATGCCGTCACTGTTTCTGCACATTATGACCGAACAACAGATAACGGAAGTGTCGATTCTGGTGCTTATGTAGTTGATGGTAAATCAGTATTAGGCGATAAGTATATTTGGGATACGCAATGGTCAAACATTGATAATGAAGTTGAGAATGTAGGCCTTGGTATTGACGCGCAATTAAATAAAGATTGGTCATTGAATGTTAGCTATAACTATCAAAACTTTAAGCGTCATGATGTAGAAAGTTACCCTACTGAAACAAAGTTTGATGGAGCGACTTATCCACAAGGCGGTAGTGATCGCAGTGACCATTGGATCTTCCAAACTGCAAGTGCTGATTTAGTCGGTGAATTTAACACTGGCAATATTGAACACCAATTATTAATTGGTAGTAACTGGCTAGGTTACAGTTATGAACGTGAGCAGTATTCGTTAAACGGTTCTACAACGACAGTAGGCGAAGCAAATGCGTCTGCAACCATTGATACTTCTGCAAGTGTAAAAACAAGTGACAGTGAATATAACGCTTATGGTTTTTATGTCCAAGATATGGTGACCTTAAATAAACAGTGGCAAGTCTTAGCTGGACTTCGTTATGACTTAAAAGTCACACCGGGTGAAGATGGTGAGTCTGATGAAAAATTAGATGCTATCGTGCCTAAACTGGCATTGATTTATCACCCTGCAAGCAATGGTTCTATCTACTTAACTTATTCTGAAAGTTTTGAGCCATTATCCGATGTTTCAAATAGTAATGCGATTAACGACGGTGCTTCACTTGATCCAGTGACAGGTAAACTTTACGAGTTAGGGACGAAATGGGAACTGTTTGACGATAGGTTGTTTGCTTCCGCTGCTATTTTTGAAATTACCCAGGAAAACTCAACTATTAATGTTGGGCCTTCTGACTCATACGAAGTTACACAAGCAGGAGAGCGAGTTCATCGTGGTGCTGAATTAGCATTCCAAGGTAATTTAACAGAATCATTATCATTGAGTGGCACGGGTACTTATCTTGATGCTGAATACACCACGGATGCAAATTATCAGGGAAATAGACCTGCTGATGTGCCTAAATTCTCCGCTAGTGTTTGGTCTCGTTATCAAGTGACCAGTGATACGGATCTTAATTTAGGCGCCACCTACGTTGGCTCACGTTACAGCGATGCTGCTAATACCTACAAAAAAGATGCTTACACACGCATTGATTTAGGTATTTCTCATACACTTCAATATGACCAAAACCTCGACATGGTTTTCCGTTTAAACGTAGAGAACTTATTTGATACTGATTACTACGCTGGTGGCGGTTCAACAAGTGATGATTACGCGAGTAACGGTGCACAAAACGTGGTTGTTGGCGAGGGGCGTAACTTTATGGCAACAGTACAAGTTCGTTATTAAAAAGTAATTAGTTAACTTATTGGTAAAGTACGAGTTAATAAATAAAGTGGTTTTATAAGAAGCAGTTAGGTGACTAATTGCTTCTTTTTTTTGATAAACATTAAATTGTAAAGAATGTAAATAAATTATTACTGATAATCATTATCATGTAAATTTCAGCCATCTTTACTGCTTATTTTTATTAAAATAATTACATTAAAACGACTTAAATTTGTTGTGGAAGTTTGTCTAAAAGGAAAAATTAGGATATGTCTAGCTTGTTTTTAAAAAACTCAAAACCACTTTCTACTTTAGCAATAGGATCTGCGTTAATCACGGCTTTATCCCCTGCTGCTTTTGCAGCCGATAAAAGCCCAGATACTACTAATATGGATGCTATCACTGTTATTGGAAAATCAGAGGAAGGTATCCATGCAATGGATTCAACTGCCACTAAAATGGACCTTTCTTTGAAAGATACAGGGCGTTCAGTTGTACAAGTAAATGCACAAGAAATCAGTGATATGTCTGCAGATGATGTACGAGACATAACAGAGTATGCGACCAGTGTTAACACCAGTAGTTCTGCTGATAGAAATATCATTATACGAGGAATTAGCACAAATATTGATAACTTTATGGTAAATGGATTACGTTCTATGCAAGGTGGTGAAGCGGGAACAGGCTCACGTTCACCAAGTACTTATAACGTTGAATCTGTCACTATTCTTAACGGTCCTGATGCTATTTTATATGGCTCAGGTGTTGGTGGTGGTTTGATTAACATTACCACTAAAAAGCCACAAGAAGAATCTGAAACGACGCTAGGTTTAAAAACACGATCTTATGCATCAGGTGACACTGGTAACTTTAAAAGAAACAAAGTCACTGTAAATATTGATTCTACAGGTGAACTAATTAATGAAAATGTGCTTTATCGAGTTAATGCAGAGTTAACGCCTGACGGTGAAGATTTTCAAGAAGGACGTTCAACTGATGAGCAAGCTGTTGACGCTTCATTAACCTTCAAAATAGGTGAAAATACACGTATTACACCACGCTTTGAATATATTAATCGTGAAAAAACCGGTGGTAGTAATTATACCGATGGGATTTTCACCACTAATTTTCTTAATGGTACATTAGGTTACACATCAAATAGCTTTGGCAGCATTCTTAATCGTAGTTATTACTATGGTAGTCCAGTTGATTATGGATTAAATAAGTCAACGACCTTTGAATTGAGCGCTGAACATAAGCTACAAAATTGGACGTTGTAGTGGTACAGTAATTTTGGCCACTTAGTTAGAGGTGATATTATTCACCTCACCAATTAAGTAGGTAACAAAATGAAGAAACCATCAAGACCAACATATACAGCAGAATTCAAACTTGAAGCTGCACAATTAGTCGTTGACCAAAGTTACTCCACAATAGAGGCTGCTAAGTCAATGGGGGTAAGTAAATCTGCAATGGACAAATGGGTTAGGCAACTAAAACAAGAGCGTTTAGGTGAGCCTAATAATGGAAGCCCCTTAACACCTGATAAGATAAAAATAAAAGAGCTTGAGAAGAAGATTAAGCGTATCGAAATGGAGAATGAGATAATAAAAAAGGCTACCGCTCTCTTAATCTCAGACAGCTTGAAGAATTTCAAGTAATCAAATCGTTGCAAGAGAGCTACCCTGTAAAACGTTTATGTTCTGTCTTTAACGTTTATCGAAGTAGCTATCGATATTGGGTAAAAAATAGTGATAAAAAATCACCAGAAAGTGTCCAAGAAGAAGTGATGGTCAAAGCTATCTTCAATGAAAGTGGTGGCTCAGCAGGTGCAAGAACAATTGCAGATATAACACTGGCAAGAGGAGACCAAATCAGTCGTTATAGAGCTTCTAAGATAATGAAAAAGCTAAACTTAAAGAGCTGTCAGATACCTAAGCATGCTTATAAGCGAGGTGGAAATGAGCGCGTTGATATCCCTAATCATTTAGACCGACAATTTATGGTTGAGAAAAGAAACACTGTTTGGTGTGGTGATGTCACCTATATTTGGGCTGGCAATCGATGGGCTTATTTAGCCGTTGTTATTGATCTTTACGCACGTAAAGTAATTGGTTGGGCAATGTCCTATTCACCAGATAGTAACCTAACAGGGAATGCTTTAAAGATGGCATTTGAAGCTCGTCAACGACCAACAGACGTTATGTTTCATTCAGATCAGGGTTGTCATTATACAAGTAAACAATTCAGACAATTATTGTGGCGCTATCGAATTAAGCAAAGTATGAGTCGCCGAGGAAATTGTTGGGATAACGCGCCAATGGAACGCTTCTTTAGGAGCTATAAGACAGAATGGATGCCAACAACAGGTTACGCTTCATTATTAGATATGAAGCAGTCTGTTATTGATTACATCATTAGATATTATAACAACGTCAGGCCTCATTGGTTTAATGGCGGGTTAACACCAAATGAATCTGAGCGAAGACATTTGCTTGAATACGAAAGTGTGGCCAAAATTAGTTGACCACTACACGTTAAGTGCGTCAGGTGCATTGACTAATACTAAGTCAGAATCACAAGATTTATATATCAGCAATAGTTCAGGTTTAGGCAATGCGATTGGTGATACGACTATCGATAGAAAATGGGTTTATGCTAAAGGTGAGGATACGTACGTATTATTTGATACCAACGCTGAAGGAAAATTTGATACAGGTATTTTGAAGCATCATTTATTGACGGGTGTGAATTTACGTAATAAAAAAGTTAAATTTATTCGTAATTTTCAAGATAATGCAGATGCAGTTGGTCAAAATACGATTAATGCGTATGACCCAAATGATCAAACCTATACTGCGATGGATGATTCTTTAAAAGATGGAAATTATAATACCACTGAAGACAATGAAATAAACTTGTACCTAAAAGATAGAGTGAGTCTTGGTGATTTTACATTGGCATTAGGTGTGGGTTATACACGTTATAAAGGTGAAGAAACAAGTTCAAGTGATGATAACTATGATCAAGACTTATCTAATTTTATTTATGATGCTGGCATAGTTTATAAGCTTACCCAAGATGTTAATTTATTTGCATCTTATAGCCAAGGTTTTGAACCGATTGATACATCGACCCTCGCGCAATACGGACAGGATGGAGTGAGTTATGAACCAGAAGAAAGTGATAACTATGAGGTAGGTTTCAAGGGTGACTTCTTTGATAGCAAATTGAGTACAAGTGTTACGTTGTTCTACATTAATACACAAAACCAAACATCGTATGAAACAATTGCTGGTGAACGAGCGCTAATCCAAGATTTAGGTGAGTCTTTTAAATCAAAAGGTGTTGAGATTAATGCTTTATGGCATGTAACGGATCAAATCTCTAGCCAAATTAGTTATGCCTACACAGATGCATCTGATACTTCAGGTGAAGATAAAGGTAAGCAAGGAGACTATGTTCCTTATAATTCATTATCTATCTGGAATAGCTACAGAATGGAAAGTGAACCTGTGCGTTTTGCTTTAGGGATGCGAGCAGAGTCTGATAGCAATGATGGTGATTATAATGTTCCCGGTTATGCTGAGTTCGATTTTGGTGTTTATTATGAGTTAGACCAATGGGATGTTTCAATGGTGGTGCGTAATATGTTTGATAAAAGTCGTGTAGCGTCAACACCAAACTGGTTATTAGCTGAAGCAAATGATCCTCGTTCAATTAACTTAAACTTTAAATATCGTTTATAAGCTGTGTAATCGGTTTATTTAATCAGTACTCATAGAGGCGAACATATAACGTGTTCGTCTTTTTATATGAAGGTTACATTTAATTATGATCACTATTCTTGAAAATGTCCTTAGCAAAGAGGAATTAGCAGAGATAAATACCACTTTAAATCGTGGCCAATTTCATGCCGGCGCTGAAACTGCTGGTTGGGCTGCACAATCGGTAAAAAAAAATAAACAATGGTATGCAGAGCCAGAGTTAGAAGCTGAACTTTCTAATATGCTTACGACTAAGTTAGTTTCCCACCCACAGTTTGCTACCACTACCTATGCGAAGAAAATAGCGCCTTTTTTATTTAGTGAAAGTCGAGATTCTGGTGGTTATGGTGACCATATTGATGATGCCTTGATGGGGGCTGACTTCATTTTTCGTTCAGATCTTTCTTGTTCCGTTTTTCTTTCTGAGCCTGATCAATATTGTGGTGGCGAGTTAGTGTTTAGTATCGGTGCTGAAAAGTTCAGTTACAAACTAAAGGCTGGGCAGGCAATCATTTACCCTTCAACAACATTACATCGAGTAGAACCTGTGACTGAAGGTGTCCGTAGAGTGGGTGTTATTTGGTTAGAAAGTTATGTGCGTAGTGCGGAAAAACGCGAGATCCTCAATGATCTTGACTTAGCGAGACGTGATATCATGAGTACTCAGGGAAAAAATACAGCGTTTGATCAAATCAGTAAATCTCACTCAAATCTTTTACGCCTTTGGGCTGAAACTTAATTTTTTATCCACTCGATTAAAGAGCAGTTTTCTATTAGTTCATTAATTTAAATGTAAAGAATGTAAATTTATTTATTTCTTAAATGATAATGAGTTACATTTGCATTTTTATAATCTAATAAATTAAGACATCAACTTTCATGGTCAATTCGCTCAAAAATAAAAAAGTGCAGTTATGGGCAAGGCGTTTACATATCTACGTTTCAATGGCTTTGTTATTAGTTGTTTTATTTTTTTCCGTTACCGGCATCACTCTAAATAGACCTCATTTATATGTAAGTGAACAGCCACAAGTTGATCAGCAAACGCTGGCTATACCTGATTTTTTATTTGCAATAACAGAGGATCATTTAGTTGTTGATAAAACGAAGCTGTTAACTTACTTAGCAGATAAAACCAATGTCACAGGAGAGCCCTCATCTCTACAGTTATTCAGTGAAGTAGAAGAAGGGGAGTTGGTTGAAGGTGAGGTTTCCTTAGATTACAAAGGTCCTGGTTTTAACAGCACCGTCTTTATTGATTTAGTCACGCAAGAAGCGGAAATACAAACAACGCATTATGGTGTGATTGCGGTTTTGAATGATCTCCACAAAGGCAGGAATAGTGGCCAGGTATGGGCATGGTTTATTGATATTAGTGCTTTATTAATGATTTTTTTTGTATTAACAGGAGTGTGCTTGTTAGTGCCTAAGAAAAAGAGTTTTAGCTTGGGATTGAAATGGACGGCATTTGGCACCGTTATCAGCTTATTGATTTATCTCTTTGCCGTACCATAAAAAGTACTGTGAGTTATTGCTGAAGTTAACGCCATATCAACAAAAAATACTGTTAAGAAAATTTAAATGAAGAGAGTAAGGAAATGAAAGGGATCTATTTTAGTTATTGGTTGTTGGGTTTAATGGTTGCCTTACCGAGTTGGGCAAAAACTATTCCAGCATCAGCGAGCATGGGCGTTGAGTTTGAATTACCTCAAGTGCAAGCAAGTATCTATGCTCGGCCCTATGTCGCAGTGTGGATTGAAGATAAACAACGACAGCCAGTGCGCACCATGCAGTTGTGGGTAGGTGATGACGAATGGTTAAAAGACTTACGCAGCTGGTGGCGTAAAGTAGGGCGTGATGACCGTTCGGTTGTTGATGCAGTTACCTCTGCTACTAGACCTGTTGGACAACATCGCTTCACGTGGGATGGTTTAGATCAGCAAGGAAAGCGAGTTGAGCAAGGTGATTACACTTTTTATGTCGAAGTTGTGCGTGAGCATGGTGGACGTAATTACATTCGACAAAAAATAACGTTAGGTGAAGAAAGCTTTGATTTGCAAATAGCACCTACTGAAGAGACTGGCAATATCGCCTTGCATTATCAGCTTAATTAACGGGGTTTATATTTTCCAGTTATTAAGTTAGCAGTCATCTATAAATCGTCACCTATAAATAACCACTAATTACAAATCAATAATCACTTAAGAGAGAGAACAATGATAAATAAAAAATTCAATGCCGTTGTTGTAATGGCGTCAATGCTAGTCGGATTAACACTATCAAGTGTTGCTAGTGCTCATCCACGTTGGGTATTACCTTCTCATTTTACTATTTCTAAAGAAGGTGGTGATTGGTTAACTTTTGATGTGACAGCATCTCATGGAACGTTTGTTATGGATAAACCTGCGGGAAGTGAAACAGCGCAAGTGGTTATGCCCGATGGCCGTAATGAACGTCCTGACTTTGTCTTGCGTGGAAAACGCCGCTCTGTATTTGACTTTCACTTTACAGAAGAAGGTACACACCGAGTGCAAATTAATGGTACGCCAAGCTACGTAACAAGCTATAAAGCAGGCAAACGCGATACTCAGAAAAGATTACGTGCTAGCAAGGTTGAGCGAGCTGAATTGTTACCTGAAGGTGCACGTGATGTAAGCAGTACATTAAACTACACGCGAGCAGAAACCTACATTACTGTTGGCAAACCAAGTGAAAAGCCTTTCCCGTTAGAAGGTAAATTCTTAGAGCTTCAACCTATTACTAAACCTGCTGATATTGTAGCGACTGAATCTGTACGTTTTCAATTATTCTTTAACGGTAAAGCACAAGCGGGTGTGAAAGCAGAAATTACACGTGATGGGACTTTATACCGTAATCAGCAAGACCAAATTGACATAGTTAGTGATGAGCAAGGTTTTATTGAGTTTACGCCAGAGATTGCTGGTCGTTATATTTTAAAAGCATCACATACTGCACCTATTATGAATAACCCGCTAGCAGAAAAAATGAATGCTAGTGTGCACCTTACTTTTGAAGCGATATTACCGTAGTGGGTACCCGAATGAATGTAGTCACCCTGCTTAAAAAAAGCCTAACAGGTATTGGGCTTCTGTCTATTAGCCAGCTTGCTTTTGCGCATTATCCATTAATGAATTGTTCGATTGTTGGCGACAATATCGAATGTGAAGCAGGTTATAGTGATGGTAGTAAAGCGGTCGATTATCAGGTCAATATGTACGACTACGACGATAACTTAATTGCTAAAGTGAAGACGGACAAACGCTCTATTGCCACTTTTAGTGATACTCCCGATGAATACTATTTGGTATTTGATTCAGGCCATGAGTATCCCGTTGAAGTGGATAGTGTTGAGATAACTGATAAATGAACATACAAGCCGTTGTCAGTGAAAATAAAGGGCATGAAGGTTACTGGATAGCGACGTTATGCCTTTTGATTCTGCTAATAGGTGCACTGTTATTACCCTATAACAGTGCACATCATCAACATCGGCCTTTAGCTGATCATCAAGTACTGATCACTGATCTCCCTCCTCCTCCTTTAGCTATGATTGCTGAGCTGCGATTAGCCCATGAAGAGATCCGTTATTTTTATCAGACGCAACAAGATTGGTTAGCGGTAACGCAGTTGGAGCAAGATTGGATTGCTCCCTTTGTAAAAGATAAAAGCTGGGCGCATCAAGGTGAGCATGATTGGTCTTTGGTTGCAGCTGGAATCTATCAAAGTACACCGGCGAAAGGTGGCATGCGTTATCTTTTAAATAGCCGCAGTGATCAGGTTGATATTTGGTTGCAGGAAAAGCCTCAAGCAAGTGCAACTAGCACTTTTGATCTAACCGCTTTAGCCACATCAGGTTGGATTCAAGTGGTGTTTAGTGAGTCACAACTTGCTGAGCAACATATTGAACATTAAAGCAATACTGAATATTAAAGCAGTACTGAACAGTAAAACGACGCTGGACATCAGCATTAGGGAATTTTACATGGCGACATTATTAATTATGCTCAAGCGCTTCTCATTATTTTTATTGTTATCGCTGACGAGCTTGCAAAGCTATGCACAAGTCGATCTACAAAATGAGCAAAAGAGTCAACTTGAGCAACAAAGTAGCGAACAGAATCGACAAGAAAGAAAGCTAACGGTTGGTATTACGTTACAACCTTATTATAGCTACGTTAAAGCAGTGGTTGGTGACCAAGTGAATGTGTTGCCCCTTGTTGATGAAGGGTTTAACCCACACAATTACCAACCTCAAGCCAATGATTTACGTCGTTTAAATTTAATGGATGTGATTGTTGTTAATGCTATTGGGCACGATGATTTTGCATTAAAAGTAATTAAAGCTGCTGACCGTGATGATCTTATTATTATAAAAGCGAATAAAGATGTGCCTCTATTACCTGCAATGGGGCAATCTGTCGGCAATGGCGTTGTTAATCCACATACCTTTGTTGGTGTGGCAACAACCATTCAAAAGGTTTATAGCATTGCCAATGAAATGTCTAAAATAGACCCTGGCAACGCTAAGTTATACCGTGCAAATGCAAGAGCTTATGCTTTGAAATTTAGAAAGATGAAACATAAAGCAATGATGGACTTAAGCGATATTAATACCGTAGGTATGAAGGTTGCCACTACGCATAATGCTTATGGTTATATTCTGCAGGAGTTTGGTGTCCAAGTCAGTGCTGTTATTGAACCTGCACACGGTGTTGAGCCAAGTGCAAGCCAACTACAAGAAACCATTGAAAAGATCAAAGAGTCTGGTATTGATGTGTTGTTTTACGAGTTAAATATGCCAAACCGTTATGTTGATACCATCGAAAAAGAAACAGGAATTAAATTATACCGTTTCTCACACATGACCCATGGTGCTTATCGAGCGGACAAAGTTGAAGTGGAAATGCGTCAAAATTTAAATACCTTAGTGGAAGCCATGAAGTTTACTGCAGCACAAAAAGGTGGTGTGTAGTGGGGCCCTCGATTTCATTAAATCAGGTTAGTTTACGCTACGAAAACAACATTGTATTACAGGATATTTCTGCAACCTTAGGAGCGGGTGAGTGCCATGTCATCATGGGCCCTAATGGGGGAGGAAAAACGTCACTATTACGTTCGATATTAGGGTTAACGCCTTTTAAAGGAGAGGTGAATATCCATTGGCCAAAGGGAAAAGGTAAAATAGGGTATGTGCCACAAAAGGCAGCCTTTGAGCCTAGCTTGCCGTTAACAGTATTAGACTTTATTTTACTTAATCAAAGTCGCTCCCCTTTATTTTTTAACTTTAATAAAAAACACAAGGTTAAAGCGCTACAACAGTTGGCACGTTTGGGAATGGAAGATCGCGCCATGTTTAGAATGGGCCAATTGTCTGGCGGCGAGCAGCAACGCGTTTTATTTGCACAAGCCTTGTTGGATGATCCTGATTTATTGATTTTGGATGAGCCTACCAATGGTATGGATGACCAGGGTGTTCGCTATTTTGAGTCATTGATTGCTGACCTTGTGAAAGAAAACAAAACCATTTTAGTCGTACATCATGATATTAGTGCGGTACGCCGTTTACAGGCTGTGGTGCATGTAGTGAATGGAACTTTATTGGAAAGTGGATTAGCAGAAGACGTGTTAAAGCCAAATAAAATAGAACGATTATTTAATCATTATCGCACCCATTCAAACCATCAAAATGAGGAAGTCGCTTAATGGATTGGTTACGTTTATTGGCAAACCAAGGTTCGGAAGCTGGCTGGTTAAGTGAAAGTTTTGCCTATGGTTTTATGGTCAATGCTTTAGTGGCTGCTTTGTTAGTTGGACCACTATTGGGCGGATTAGGCACATTAGTGATTGCTAAACGTCTTGCATTCTTTTCCGAGGCGGTAGGGCATGCCGCATTAACCGGCATTGCTATTGGCGTACTATTAGGGGAACCTCCTGAAAACCCAATCATAGGCTTGTTCTGCTTCTGCATGATTTTTGCGTTGTTATTGCATTTTGTACGTAACCGCACCGCAGTACCTTACGATACTTTAGTAGGAGTGTTCCTTGCTGTTGCGCTAGCTGGTGGTGCTGCATTATTAATGTATGTGGCACGTAAAATTAATATTCACATGTTAGAGAATGTGTTATTTGGCTCAATATTAACTATTACTGACTTTGATTTATTAGTATTAGGTGCCAGTTGCCTACTTATTATTGTTGGTTTGATGTTTACCTTTAATCGTATTTTATTAGCTTCAATTAGCCCTGATATCGCTAAAGTACGTGGTTATAATACGCACTTTTATGATTACTTATTTGTCATGATGATCACCTTAGTGACGATTGCTGCGGTGAAAATTGTTGGTGCTGTTTTAGTGGGGGCATTGCTATTAATACCCGGAGCAACGGCGCGCTTAATGACCAGAAGCATGGGCAGTTTTGTTCTGTTGTCTTCATTGTTAGCTACGTTAAGCTGTTTAATTGGTACTTTGTTACCAATGGAATTAAAACTGCCTATTCCCTCTGGCGCGTCAATTATTTTAGTGGCGGCTAGCTTCTTTTTAATCGCAACGGTCTATCGAATTGTGGCGAGGAAACAATGATGAATGCCTTAAATAAAGTTAAAAAGTTTAAACAATGTAAAACATCGAATACATTAAAAAAATCTCTTCTGTTTAAGCGAATTTTATTACTTATATTGTTCTTATTGCCTAGCCAGTTAATGGCGAAAGATATTTTAACCACTACCCCTGTGACTTATATGTTGGCGACCCAGTTAATGAAAGGGACAACAATTAGCACCACCTATTTAGCACCTAAGCGTTACGGTATTGATCGTTTAAATAATTGGTATGCAAATAAAGGTGAGCAAAAAGCATATCAAGCAGGAGAGCAAGCCACTGTTGCCATTACATTAAGCGCACTATGGGCGCAGGATCCTCTATTCATTTATGCGCGGCAGGGGAATATTAAACTGATTGAGGTAGATGCTTCACAATCACTATCCCCTCGTAGCCGAGGCATTGCTTCAGTTACCTTACCAAGTGCAGAGCGTTCAATTTATGCGTGGTTAAATCCAAATAATTTGAGCACCATGCTAAGTATTGTGAGTGAAGATTTAAAGAAAGTTTGGCCAGAAAAAGCGCCTGTAATAGAAAAAAATCAACAACAGTTATTGATTGATATTCGTTCGTTGATTAACCAACAACAGCAAACTTTATTTGCTAAAGAGATTGATTCCGTTGTATTGCTTTCGGATCAATTAGAAGACTTTGCTTCGGCAAATCAGTTGTTTGTAGTAGAACGATTATTTAAAGATGAATTGGAGTGGACAGCGCAGGATAAAGCCAGTTTAAAAGCGTTATTAACAGAATCGCCTGAGTTGTGGTTAGTCACAACGCGTAAAGTATCCTCTCAACTAAAAGCATTATTACCTGATTTTAATCAGATATTAGTTGTTGATAGTATTGACCGTTGGGGAAGGGCTGGGATCACGCTAGATAAACCATTACAACGCTGGTTATTTTAAATACTGTGTTATTTTAAATGCTCTAAGCGCGAATGACTGCAGCTAATATTAATAATGGTTGCAGTCATTACTTTAATTTAAGCATGGTAAAAGCTAATGCCGTTCTTATTTATATGATAAACGGCAAATCACTTCTGTGTTATACGCCTCTTCTACTTTATAAGTATTTAACTTCTTATTTTTATTGATCATTGTTTAGTTGTTCAATATTCAATTATTTATTTACGCCTTTTAATATGTAATAACGAGTACAGTTTTGATTGCAGTTTCTTATCCGCTCGGTCTTTAATTTTGGCTTCACCGGCTTTCTCTATTTCAATAATCCCAGAACGGTTCAAAGTAATTCTATAACGTTCAAACTGTGCATCATATTGGCCTTGGTCTAATGCGACAATGACGTTAATTTGGTAGCGTCGTTCAATAGAGGTGGTTTGGATTTTTTCTTTATTTGAGGTGCTTTCTAAGCGTTCAAATACCTTACCTGTTCCACCCTCAACAAAACGAGTTAATGGGCGTAGACTGAAAAATATATTTTCTTCAATAGTATCGTAACCTGCCTGAAAACCTTGCCTACTGATACGTGATTCAATACGGTAATGCAAAAGCTGCGCACTCTGTTTATTTTGACTATGACGCTCAGCTAACAAATCTCTACTTTGTTGAGGCAGTTTCTTACTGATGCTGTAATCTAGCCAAACTTTTTGTCTGGCTATTTCCTGTTGATTAGTCGAATCGAATAATGTGCGCGACCATTTAGGTTTGCCGCGTCGTATCCACCGCCAAAGCATATTCTTAAATTCGTCTTTAAATACTTCACGCACACCATAAATGATCGCCAATATAAATATCATTAACGTGGTTAATTGGCTAAAGGCACCCTGCGTTTTAATAATCAACACTAATACCACACTCATCAATAAAGCGGTCGCGACACCTGTTACCAATTTTCGAGTGTGATTGCCTAATATTAGTGTCTTGCTCTTAAAGATTACGCCGTATTCAATTAAGCGACGTAATAGACGCATTTTATTAGCAATACGGTTTGGATCTTTTAAAGTGGCTTCAGAGTTATAGCCCTTTTTTTTGCGGTATTGATTTTCTTCATCGCAAATAGCTAACAATGCTAAACGGGTTTCACTAAACTCGCTGTTACGCGGTTTTTTGACCAACATTCGCATGATAGTTTGTTCGGTATACCAAGATAGGTAATTGTCTACGTTTTCATAGATGGAAGTTAGTTTGGCACTGGTTGGTTGATGGCTACGATGCTTCTTTAAAATATCTAAACAATGCTCTGTTAAATCAACAGCCGCATGATAAAAGTCAGCTAAACCTTCACTATCGTTAATCGCCAATACTTCATTCGCATCGGTATCTAATGCGGAAATGTATTGGTATGCGAAAAGATTTAAATTACTTTTATATTCAGTGGTCGAGCGTTTCATACGACTAGCAAAACGACGATGTAATAGTGGTAAATGCAAGCCATTAGTATGGTAAGCGCGTCGCCCGTTAATACCCGCATTAAAATAATCAACTTCGCTTAAGGTATCTTTATTGATGCCCATTTCTTTTGGAAGTGAAAAATATAAATCGATACGTCTAAACGTCCCTTGTTTCATATGATGGGTTAGTTTAATCGATAATTTTTCATCTTGTTTTAAAGTGAAATTGGGCAATGGTTCCTCCTTAGTTATTGGGAAGTATATCCCATAGTAATTAATTATAATGAGTAAAAAATTAAAAATTATTATCTTAATTGAACAAAGCAAATTGTGTTTTTATAAGGCATTGAAAAACACCAAAGCTAGGCTTCAAATGGTAAAAATATGGTCACTACTCAGGCCGTCGCTATTTAAGCCTATTTATTCGTTGAAAAATGCTCATTTAAACCACTAAACTGCGCTTTTTCGCCTTGAACTAAGCATAAATAGCTTAGCCCTGAGCATTTACGTTTTTATTT
>NZ_AXWP01000065.1:0-14510 GCF_000482725.1 Psychromonas arctica DSM 14288 | reverse complement strand
CACTAAACTGCGCTTTTTCGCCTTGAACTAAGCATAAATAGCTTAGCCCTGAGCATTTACGTTTTTATTTTGGTAAAAAGCACTCAGTTTTAATGGGGGCTGAGTAGTTACAAAATATGATGCTTCATTTTTATATGGGTATCGATAATGCGAGGTCTGTTATTTGTAATGACAATAGTCCAATTTTATGATCATTTAGTTCATTTATTTATGCCATGGACGATTAAGACAGGCAACATACTACCACAATATGAGTAAAAAATGTGCAATTAAGAGTGCTGAAAGTAGTCTCATTTTTTAATTTAGTCATTAAAGAAAGCAAAATAGATCGATAAAAATTGATCTTTAGACCGCTACTATTCATTCACATTATTGGGGATAGATAAATTAATACTTTAAGCTTGGCTAAATTTTGGTTATATTAAGTAAGCTTTTAGTGATTTTCGGTTGTTAATAATAAACGCTTGAAACAAGGGCTCGGTATTATCGAGTCAAAAATCATAGTTTTCATTTAACTAAATTCAACTGAATTTTACCTAATATCACTATGGGCAAACTGCTATGCAAAAAAATCTAAATATTAATCCAAATACTAATCTAAATACTAAAACACCATCTCCTTCACCAACTTCTGATAAATCAGCGATTAACGCGATTCGTGCCAGCTTCTTACATTTTGTTGAAGATCCTGCTCAGCTCGACAATGCAGAAGAAGCTTACCAATATATTGAAGATGGTTTGATGGTGATTGAAAATGGTAAAATAAAGTCACTTCAAGCTTTCGAACAAAAAAACGCAGACTTATGTGAGTCGGTTGAAGACCAACGTGGCAAATTAATTATGCCTGGTTTTATCGATACACATATCCATTACCCACAAACTGAAATGATAGCCGCTTATGGCGCACAATTATTAGAATGGTTAGAAACCTATACTTTCCCGACCGAAAAACAATTTTCTGATAAAGAGTATGCGCAAAAAATATCTGAATTTTTTGTTCATGAACTGCTAAAAAATGGCACAACCAGCGCCTTAGTATTTGGTACTGTGCACCCTGAATCAGTTGATGCTTTGTTTGAAGAAGCGCAAAAAATAGATATGCGATTGATAGCTGGTAAGGTGATGATGGATCGCAATGCCCCTGAATACCTCTTAGATGATGCACAATTAAGTTATGAACAATCCAAACTATTAATTGAAAAGTGGCATAACAAAGGGCGTTTACAATATGCAATCACTCCTCGTTTCGCGCCTACTTCAACACCTGAACAATTACAGTTTGCAGGACAGTTAAAAGCCGAATACCCAGATGTTTATGTGCAAACGCATTTATCAGAAAATATAGACGAAATTAATTGGGTTAAATCACTTTTTCCAGAGCGAGCAGGGTACTTTGATGTTTACCAACATTATGGGCTGACTGGTAATAAGTCTATCTTTGCACACTCTATCCACCTTACTGAAACCGAGTGGCAAGCAATGGCTGAAACGGACTCAGTGATCGCATTCTGTCCGACTTCAAATTTATTTTTAGGCAGTGGACTATTTGATCTAGAAAAAGCGGATAAAAATAATATTCGCGTTGGCTTAGCAACAGATGTAGGAGGAGGCACCAGCTTTTCTCAGCTGCAGTCACTTAGTGAAGCCTACAAAATCATGCAGCTGCAGGGCAGAAAATTATCGGTCTTTAAAGGCCTGTATTTGGCAACATTAGGCAGCGCAAGATCTCTCAGCTTAGATGACAAAATAGGAAATTTTGTTACAGGTAAAGAAGCTGATTTTGTGGCATTAAACTGGGCAGCGACGGATTTACAAAAGTTACGATTAAAGAACTCTAATAACCTACAGGATAAGTTATTCGCTTTGATGATGTTAGGTGATGAGCGTAATGTTGAAGCTACGTATGTTGCCGGAAAATTAGTTTATAGTGCTGTATAAGGGGTTTTTGAATAGGCATAATAAAGGAACTTAATTATTTTTTGTTTATCCCTATCTATAGGTGAGCAAAGAATTTAAACTTTACACTTTATGCCAATTTAGATAGTCATTAAGACAAAAAGTATAATGTTGGTGCTAGTTTATTGTTTGTGAATTTAGCACCTTTTGTCTGATTGCTCTCATTTAGTCTGTAACAGGAAATACCATGAAACTAACTCAATTAACCGCTGCAGTTTACGATAAATTTTATACCGATATTACGCAGTTTAGAGAAACCTTCGATCTGCCTTGTGCTGCGCCAGAAACCTTGGATGAAAAAGCAGATGCATTACATAGTTCATTGATTATTGAAGAATTAACTGAGTTGGCAGAAGCGCCATGCAAAGTTGAACAGGCGGATGCGATTGTTGATAGTGTGTATGTTTTAATGGGGCGTGTGGTTCACCTTGGCAATAAAAATGTTGAAGATAATATCGCTATTAGCTATTTAGTGGATCTGTTTTTAAATGTAGCCAAGCAACGTAATATTGATTTCATGGCGTGTTGGAATGAAGTGCATTCAAGCAACATGAGTAAAGTATGTCGTAACCAACAAGAGTATGTTGAAACAGAAGCTTTTTATGCTGAGCAAGGCGTGAAATTAGTAGATAGTGTTAAAGGTGAATTTATCATTGCTAAGTGTGCTGAAGATGTACAATTAGAAGGTAAATTAGTTCGCCAAGGTAAAGTGCTTAAATCGGTATTTTACCGCCCTGCCGATTTGGCTCCCCTAGTTAACGGTTAATACCTTATTAGCTAAGTTGTTGCTGATTAAATCACTGTTAATAAGTCATTGTGAATTAGTAACTCAACAAAAAATTACTGAATAAGTTTGAAACCGCAGTTAGTCGCTTACTAACTGCGGTTTTTTTAGCTCATGCAAAATTAATTTCTACATGGTGTCCATTAGCGGTTGCAACATTCTCATATTGCCAACCATAGTGCTGAACTAACCTCGCCGTTAACTCTAATCCCAAGCCAAACCCAAGCTCTTCATCATGCTTATCATCACTCATATTTTGATTGTTGATCACGAGGCGACTCTTAGATTGTTGGATCGTTATAATGCCTTCTTGAGTATGCTGTAAAGCATTTCTAATGAGATTAGTGATCACAATTTGACATAGTGCTTCAGGTAAAGAATGGATACTGATATCAGTTTCAATCGTGACATCTACATTTTTACCATTTAATAAATAAGTAAGTTGTTCTAATAATTGTTGTGTCATTAAACCCAATGAGATTGATTTAACTGGGATGGATTTATCAGATTGGCGGTTTAACCACAATAGTGTTTCGGTTAAATCGGTCATGGTAATACTCGCGCGTTCAATACGGTCTAATACGACCAGTTGTTTTTCACTACTAATACCCTTCGATATCATTTTTCGTAGTAACTCAGTATTAGTGCGAGTGACTGCTATGGGAGTGCGTAACTCATGGCTAGCATAACCTAAAAAGCGTTTTTCTCGTTTTAAAATGGTTTGCACTGATTGTAAACTCGATTGCACAATCTTAGCTAAGCTATTCAATTCACTATAATGAAAATCAGGTGCAGGAAGAGACAATTGTTTTTTATTTAATTGTTTCGCCCACAGCATCAACTTTTCTACGGGGGTCGCGATTTTTCGCAAAATAAAATAAGGGGCTAGGGTAAACAAAGCCATTACCGTTAACCCAATCAGCAGCAGGTTTATAAAAGGTGGCGGCCCCGAGTCTTCGAATTTAGGCCTACTCTCTGACGTAAGCATTGATGAAATATAACGATCTTGACCATCAACATCTAACCTGATCGCAAAGTAAGCGGCTTTAGGTTGCGAAAAAGGAGGTTTACCATCAAGCGCCTTTAATAATTGATTGTCTTCTAAGCTATTTTGATCTAATTTTTCTTGAATAATAGGAGGAAGGTCTTGCCATCTACTAGCCACAACAAAATCATTAATGCCGACGGGGTTTCCTTCTGAGACATTTTCAATATTCGCAATAGAACGCATCGAATCACCGATTGCGATATCAATACCATAAACAAAATATTTAAAGCTAACTACGGACATGATGGAGATGGTAGCAACACCTGTTATCAGCATCATGACTAAAAAATACAGCTTTAAACTTGGGATGATCTTCATAACTTATTACTCATTCTTTAAAACAAACCCATAACCGACAATGGTGTGAATTAATTTATTATTGTTGCTGTTTTCAGTCTCGTTATTTACTTTACCATCCACCGATTTTCTTAAGTTATACATATGTACTTTTAAGCTATTACTATCAGGTTGATGCTCCCCCCAGACACTTTGTACTAATTTTTCTCTGCTCACCGGGTTCGGACTTGCAAGCATTAATGTTTCTAAAATTTTAAAGCTTATAGGGGATAATTTTAAGGGCATAGCGTCACGTGACGCCGTTTGTTGTTTGGTATTTAATTCTAAACCACAAACATTGAGCTTTTTAACTTGCCCGCTACGTCGACGAGATAATACTTGTACTCTTACAATTAACTCTTCCATCGCAAAAGGTTTCACTAAATAATCATCGGCTCCTTTGGAGAAACCTTGTAATTTATCATCCAATGTATCTTTTGCTGTGAGCATTAATATAGGCACATCAATACCCTGAGCCCTGAGTTTTTCACACACTTCTAAGCCATTCATTTTAGGCATATTCAAATCTAAAATAACCACATCATAGCTATTCGTTTTAATCAAGTTAAACCCCGACAGGCCATTAGCAGCATGATCACAGTGAATTTTTTCAAGCTCAAAGTAGTCAATCACGGCAGTTGCCAAGTCAATATCATCTTCAACTAACAATAACTGTAACTTATTTGAATCCATGATTTTTCCTTAATTTGTGTAATCGGTAGAACTTTACTTGAGGCAAATACAATAACAATTGTAAGGTTAATAGATGGTTAAGACCAAACAATTAGTTTTTATGAAGTTGTAAAGTTGTGAAGTTGTGTAGCTTGATAGGTGATGAGACAAAAAAAGCGACTCATTGAGTCGCTTGTAAGTATATGCAGATTTTTAGGGGTAAGTAGCTGTTAAACTTAAGCTTCTTATTAACGTACACCAACTAAAATTAAGCCGGGTAAGATAAAGAAGGTGCCGATAACGTACCCAAAGGCGAGCAGTTTATTCTCTGTGCCCACTTGAGCTAGTTTCTCTGCACCTTTTAACGGTAGCTCACGTAGGAATGGAATACCGTATATAACAACAACAGCAAGAAAATTAAACAAGAAGTGTACTAAAGCAATGGTTAATGCTGCTTCTGCCATGGGGCCTGAAATTGCGGTTGCTGCTAATAATGCGGTGATCGTTGTACCAATGTTTGCACCTAACGTGAAAGGATATATTTGACGAGTGGTGAACATGCCGCTGCCTGCTAATGGGATCATTAAGCTAGTAGTAGTTGATGAAGATTGCACCATCACTGTCATTAATGCGCCTGAACTGATACCTGCAATAGGACCTTTACCTAAAGCGTTATGCAAGATGGCTTTTGCTCTACCCACTAATACCTTTTTCAGTACTTTACCTAAGAAAGCCACTGAGAATAAGATAAGCGCAACTCCGGCAATGACCATTGCAATACCAGCCATTTTCCCCGGAATTATAGACGTCATATCTGAAATTAGATTCACGCCTGGTTTTGTTAAAGGCTTCATAAAATTGAAACCTTTAAGGGACATATCTGCACTACCAACCAATAAATGTGATGCCGCACCAGCCATCTTTTCTAATAAACCGAACATTAATTCAAGCGGTAAGAAGATAAGTACTGCAATTAAGTTAAAAAAGTCATGCACTGTTGCAGCGCTAAAAGCACGTTTGAAATCTTCCTTATCTCGCACGTGTCCGATTGAAACAATCGAGTTAGTGATCGTTGTACCTATATTTGCACCCATGATTAATGGGATTGCAATTGAAATTGGCAAACCACCGGCTACTAAACCAACGGTTACTGCTGTGACGGTAGAAGATGACTGAACTAACGCCGTTGCTAGTGTACCTAGGATTAAGGCAACAAGTGGGTTACTTGCAAATTGAAATATCTCTTCAGCCCCTGCAGCTCCTCCTGAAAATAATTTAAAACCGCTGCTAACTGTGCTCACTGCAACTAGCATGCAATAGACTAAAAAGATCACGGCAGACCAATTAATTAGTTGTTTGAAAGTACTGCTGTTATTTTCATTATTCATTTTATTAAGCCTATTAGTAGAAAGCTATTTATTGCACAAAGGTTATGTATTTTTTTAATGTGCCGATTAGAACAGAGTTTTGTTACAGAAATATTTCAGTTGTCATAAAAAATTAGTTAATTTTAAAATAATGATGATTATTGATTTGAAAATTATAATAGATAAAGGTTTTATTAGGGTTTTAAAAAGGGCTGGATGATTGGTGGAAGCTGATAAGTGAAAAGTAAAAGGGACAAAAATAAATAAAAAGCAGAGTGTGATTAAACACTCTGCTTTATTTTAATGGCTAACGGTTAAACATTTGTGTCTAAGCATCTATTATTAAAAAGTAATAAAAATAACGATAAAAATTAAAGCTGTTCTTTTAACTGATAAAGCATTGCCAAAGCTTGTTTTGGGGTTAAATCATCCGGGTCTAAGCTGGCTAATAAAGTGATGGCTTGATGCGGCTCTGGCTGTGAAAAGTCCAAACTGCATTGTACCGAAGCTTGCTCTGCATTACTTTCTATTAACGGCTGAGAGTTAAGTTGTGATTGCTTTTGCGATTGCAGTGAGGAGGCTTCTAACTGTTGTAACTTTTGCTTTGCATTATCCAATACTGATTTAGGAACACCCGCCAATGCGGCAACTTGTAATCCATAACTTTTATTGGCAGCACCTTCTTGTAAAGCATGCAAAAAGGCAATGCTATCGCCATGTTCAACAGCATCAAGATGCACATTAACTAATTCTGGAATGGTTTCAGGTAAGCGTGTTAACTCAAAATAGTGCGTTGCGAATAAAGTATATGCTTGAATTTTTTGTGCTAATTGCTCCGCGCAAGCCCAAGCTAAAGAGAGGCCGTCAAAGGTACTGGTACCACGACCAATTTCATCCATCAAGACTAATGAGTTTGGCGTAGCATTATGCAAAATATTAGCTGTTTCTGTCATTTCCACCATGAAGGTTGAACGACCACTCGCAAGATCATCAGAGGCACCAATACGGGTGAAAATGCGATCAATAGGGCCAATTGTTGCACTTTGCGCTGGAATGAAACTGCCGATATGTGCCATTAATACCATCAGAGCTACTTGACGCATATAGGTGGATTTACCCCCCATATTTGGCCCCGTAATAATTAACATGCGACGTTTATCATGCAAGTTAACTGGATTGGCGATGAACGGGGTTTTACTTACTTGCTCTACAACTGGATGACGGCCTTCTTCTATTTCAATCCCGCTTTGTTGCTGCAAAACAGGGCGAACATAATTTAATGTTAATGCGCGTTCAGTTAATGTATTTAATACATCTAACTCCGCTAGAGATTTAGCTGTAAACTGTAAACTTTTTAAGTGAGGCAATAGTAAGTCAATTAGTTGCTCATAGAGTTGTTTTTCTAATGCCAGCGCTTTACCTTGGCTTGATAACACTTTTTCTTCATGTTCTTTTAGTTCGGCAATAATGTATCGTTCAGCCCCTTTAAGGGTTTGTCGGCGTACATAATGTTCCGGCACATGCGCCGATTGGCTTCGGCTTATTTCAATAAAGTAGCCATGGACACGGTTATAGCCGACTTTTAAGGTGCTGATACCAGTGCTTTCTCGCTCACGTTTTTCTAGTGCTTCTAAATAGTCCGTTGCACCTTTAGATAAGTTACGCCAATGATCTAGTTCACTGTTGTAACCTTCCTTGATCACTCCACCATCTCGAATCAATACCGGCGGGTTATCAATAACCGCCGTTTCTAATAGGTTCAATAACTCTGGATAGTTACCCATCTCTTCGCTAAGGTTAGCCACTAGGTCTTGAGGTAATTGCGCGATTAAGTGCTGTAACTCCGGTAGTAAAGAGAAAGCACAGCGTAAACGTGTCAAATCACGCGGACGTGCAGAGCGTAATGCAAGGCGAGCAATTACACGTTCAATATCACCAATCTGTTTAAGTGGAATTGAAAGGGCATCGGTCAAGTCGAAATCCATTAGTGTTTGAATCATGGTTTGACGATAATTGAGCACGGTTAAATTGCGTATAGGCTGATGGATCCAACGTTTTAACAAACGGCTGCCCATTGGTGTTACTGTGGTATCTAGTATCTGTGCTAACGTATTATCAGTACCGCCAGCAAGATTAAAGGTCAGTTCTAAGTTACGACGTGTGGCCGCATCTAAAATAACAGTATCTGTACTTTGCTCTAAAGTGATCGATTGGATATGCGTCAGTACAGTACGTTGTGTATCTTTCAAGTATTGTAATAATGCGCCTGCAGCACAAATAGCAAAATGTGCTTTTTCAATCCCAAAACCCACTAAGTCTTTGGTGCCGAGTTGTTGAGTTAAGATATTTTTACAGGTACCTAATTCAAACTCCCATTCAGGGCGGCGGCGAATTGTAGGTAAGTGCTCAATTAAATCAACACATTCAAAATTATCTGGGTACAGAAGTTCTGCTGGATTCAAGCGCTGTATTTCTGCTTGTAGTGATTCCGCTTTATTTACTTCATTAACAATAAAGCGGCCACTACCAATATCTAAGGAAGCAATACCAAAGGTGTCGCCTTGCTGATAAACTGAACATAATAAATTATCTTGTTTATCATCTAATAAAGCTTCATCGGTGATCGTACCTGGGGTGATGATACGTACAATCTTACGTTCAACAGGCCCTTTACTGGTTGCTGGGTCACCAATTTGTTCACAAATAGCAATTGATTCGCCGAGCGCAATTAGTTTTGCTAAATAGCCTTCCACACTATGGTAAGGAACGCCGGCCATAGGGATAGCATTGCCACCGGTTTTACCCCGTTGAGTGAGGGAAATACCTAATAACTGAGAGGCTTTACGAGCGTCATCGAAAAACAGCTCGTAGAAATCACCCATGCGATAAAAGAGTAAGGTGTCTGGCACTTCACTTTTTAAGGTTAAAAACTGTTGCATCATCGGAGTATGTTGTTTTAATTCTTGCGCTGTTGGCTTCATAATGAATACACTTAATAACTATTTCTAAAAAAGGCGGAAAATTATGTTTACTGAAAAAACCGTTAAAGAATTGGCGCAAGTATTAGGAGAAAAACTCACTAATGCAGGTTTAATTGCGACCACTGCTGAATCCTGTACCGGTGGTGGCGTAGCATACGCTATTACAGAAATTTCTGGAAGTTCGCTGTGGTTTGATCGTAGTTTTGTGACTTATAGTAATGGCGCCAAGACACAAATGCTAGGCGTAGATGCGGATCTGATTGATGAGTTTGGGGCCGTTTCAAAAGAAGTCGTTAATGCCATGGCAATTGGGGCAGTGAAGAATTCTGATGCTGATATTGCGGTTGCGATAAGTGGTATTGCAGGACCTGATGGTGGAAGCGATGAAAAACCAGTTGGTACGGTATGCATTGCTTGGTATAACGCACATAGTGGTCACAAAACTGAAACCTATTTATTTGTTGGGGATCGCTCAGAGGTAAGAACACAAGCCATTCGTTTAGCTTTATTAGGGTTAATCGATAATATAGAAACACATTTTTAATAAAAACACTTGATACTGTATAAATGAGCAGTATACTGCATGAATATACAGTAAATTATAGAACATCACTGGAGAGAATATGAGTCAGGACGCGAATAAAGATAAAGCATTAGCGGCAGCATTAGGCCAAATTGAGAAACAATTTGGTAAAGGTTCAATCATGCGTCTGGGAGATGGCGCAGCAATGATGGAAATCGAATCTGTTTCAACTGGCTCATTAGGTTTAGATGTTGCGCTTGGCATAGGCGGTTTACCTTATGGACGTGTTGTTGAGATTTACGGACCAGAAAGTTCAGGTAAAACGACGCTGACATTACAGGTTATTGCTGAAGCACAAAAACAAGGCAAGACTTGTGCATTCATCGATGCTGAGCATGCGCTTGACCCAAGCTATGCAAGAAAATTAGGCGTAAATGTAGACGATCTTCTTATCTCACAACCAGATACGGGTGAGCAAGCATTAGAAATATGCGACATGTTAGTACGCTCTGGTGCGGTTGGTGTTGTAATTGTCGATTCTGTTGCGGCTTTAACACCCAAAGCTGAAATTGAAGGAGACATGGGTGATTCGCACATGGGTCTTCAAGCTCGTTTAATGTCTCAAGCATTACGTAAATTAACGGGTAATATCAAGCAAACCAATACCATGGTTATCTTTATCAACCAAATTCGTATGAAAATTGGTGTGATGTTTGGTAACCCTGAAACTACAACCGGCGGTAACGCTTTAAAATTCTACGCTTCAGTACGTTTAGATATCCGTCGTATTGGTGCAGTTAAAAATGGCGACGAGATCACGGGTAATGAAACGCGTGTTAAAGTCGTTAAAAACAAAGTATCACCACCGTTTAAACAAGCTGAATTCCAAATCTTGTATGGTCAAGGTATTAATAATTACGGTGAGTTAATTGACCTAGGTGTTAAGCAAGAACTGGTTGAAAAATCAGGATCTTGGTATTCATATAATGGTAACAAGATTGGTCAAGGTAAAACCAATGCATGTAAATTCTTAGATGAAAATCCAGCTGCGGCTAAAGAGTTAGATGCTAAGTTACGTGAAATATTATTAGTAAAACCTGATTTGAAAGCAGAATCAAAAGAAGTTGAAACAGAAGCACCTGAGTAACTAGCTTAATGAGTTATTAGTTACTGTTTAACTGTGGCTAACTAGCAAAAAATAAAAACCGATGCCCACAAAGCATCGGTTTTTTGTTATACCAATTATATCGAATTAGAGCTCTAAATTTTACACAGAAAAAATAACTTAGTTTAAGGCGTAAGTTTAGGCAAATGGTTATTCCCTTTACGAAACTTACAACGAAGAAATAAGTTATTTTAATAAGTTAAAAGTTAAGCGATTAAAAATTTTAATAACAAAAACACTAGCATGCCAAAGAAGATGGTTTTTAATAAGCTCTTTGTCACTAAGCTGATAATGACACTAATGATGGCTGCTAATAAATATACATTACTGAAGCTGAAATCCATTTCTCCAAAAGGCATCACGACTGCGGGTACGATGATCGCAGTTAAGACGGCAGGAGGAACAAATTTTAATGACTGTTGCATCCATATAGGGAAAGTGATTTTTCCTGCGAAAGCAAACATCACAAAGCGAATACCAAAAGTGATCACAAACATTCCCAATATTAGCCAAAACTCATTCATGCTTGCTCTCCTTGATTAATCGACATCTTCTGAAAATGAACAACAGATAAACCGGCGGCAACCCCGATTAATGCGCTGATAATTAACCCTAATTTATTAGGTAAGTAAGCAAAATATAAGGAAGCTATCGCTGCACAGAACATTGCACTAAACATGGCTTTAGTATTTAAATAGGGTATTACCATACCAATGAAAGTCACAGACATCGCAAACTCTAATCCCCAACTTGTCATATCTGGAATAATATTACCCAGTACTAAACCTATTGCCGTTGCTGAACTCCAAGTGATATAAAAACTAAACATAGAGCCCAGATAAAAGAAGTGTGCAAATTGATGGTCGTCGCCTAATGGAGAGCCAGGTTGGTAACGTTGACTCATATTAGCAAAGGTTTCATCGGTTAAACCAAAGGCTAATAGTGTGCGTAATGCAAATGGTAAATGGCTTACTCGAGGCACTAATGCGGTTGCGTATAATAGATGACGTAAATTGACCACAAAGGTAGTTAATAAAATAATCTCTAGCGGTGCTTGCACTGCAATTAATGCCAGTACAATAAATTGAGCGGATCCTGCAAACACAATAAGTGACATTGCCATGGTTGCCCAAACAGAAAGGCCACTGGTTGGCGCTAATGTACCAAATAAAATACCAAAAGGAATTGCGCCTATGATCAATGGAATAGCAGCTTTGCAACCTGCTTTCATTTCGGCTTTTTTAAGCTGTTGATGATTGATAGCACTCTCCTTGAGTAGACGAATAGAATATGGCCCGTATTTGACCACAACAGAATGATTAATAAAACCTTCTTATTCATTTCAATAAATTATTTAATGCTAAGTAGTTAAAGAATCTACTTTTAAAATATTTTAAGATGAATAATCCCTTTTTTGTATCGATAGCGATAAATGAGGTGTGCATTTAACATTGTAGGATTATGCTTTGCCAAAGATATTCGACTAATAAACTCAATTATTGAAAGGATTGTAAATGACAAATTTGACTATCGTTGCGAGTATTATTGTTAAACAAGGGCTGCGTGACTTTGTAAAAAGTGAAATGACTAAACTAATTGACCCAACACTCGTTGAAGCTGGCTGTGTAGAATATCGTTTACACCAGAATAATAATAACCCTGAGCACTTTCTTTTTTATGAATGTTGGCAATCTCGAGAAGCGTGGCAAAAACATAGGGAAAATACGCATATGTCAGAATACCGTGCCGTGGTTGAAGGAGCTATCGAATCATTTGATGTCAGTGAAATGACTGAATTAAACTGATATTTAACCCGTTATAGCTTTAATATTAACCTGCTCACAGTTAAGTTTATTGTTTTGTAACTACTCAGGCCGTCGCTATTTAAGCCTATTTCTTCGTTGAAAAATGCTCATTTAAACCACTAAACTGCGCTTTTTCGCCTTGAACTAAGCATAAATAGCTTAGCCCTGAGCATTTACGTTTTTATTTTGGTAAAAAGCACTCAGTTTTAATGAGTGCTGAGTAGTTACATTGTTTTTACATCTTTGAATGATTACGGGTAATAGCGGATCCTATTAATGACCATTTTCACCATTTTCACTGTTTTCAATGTTTGATTTAAGGTCATGCCAAAGAGGTTTCTGTGCAAATTTATCACTGATAAAATCAATTAATAAACGGCAACGGTGAGATAAAAAACGTGTTTGTGGATAAACTGCATAGGCATGTAAATTGGGCAATTGGTGATCCGTTAATATCGCGACTAATTCCCCGCTAGCGATGGCTTGATGAACAATAAAGAGTGGTAACGCTACAATCCCCTGCCCATTAATGGCGGACATTTTTAAAAAATCGCCATTATTAGCTTTCATTCTTGCACTCACATCAAGTTGATGTTGTTTATGCTGCGGGTCTTTGATGTGCAATTTATTGTGACCATTTTGTGTATATTGTAATAAACGATGTTGACCTAATTGAGCGAGATTTTTAGGTTGTCCATATTGCTTTAAATATTCAGGGCTTGCACATAAACAATGGCGGATCGTTGTTAGCCGTTTTGCTTTTAACGTTGAATCTTTTAAGTCTGAAATACGAATAGCAAGCTCGTAGCCTTCTTCCACTAAGTCAACATGGCGATCAGATAAGTCGATATCAATACAAAGGTTATCGTGTAATTGACTAAATTCATCAAGAATAGGTGCAAGGTGTGTTAAACCAAAAGACAAAGGGGCCGTTAAGCGTAATGTGCCTTCAATATTGGTACTAATGCCACTTGTTTGTGCATTTAATTCGGCTACATCATTAAGAATAGTTAACGCTTTCTGATAATAAATTCGCCCTGCATCGGTAAGGTGAGATTGGCGAGTGGTACGTGATAACAACTGCGTATCGAGTTGCTGCTCAAGTTCCACTAAACGCCGACTCACGGCAGATTTTGCAATATCTAATTGTGCAGCTGCTTTACCAATGCCTCCCGCTTCTACGATACGAACAAACAGTGCCATGTTTTCCATCTGTCCCATTTATTGTTCTCCATTTGGCAATTATAAATTCAAATTATTGCTGTTTATTGTCAATACTTCAACAGTTATGATTTGTTCATTGGTAATATTTGATCATTAATAAGCTTTATTCATTAACAACCTTTATTCATTAATAAGCTTTATTCATTAACAACAACAGGGGGAGGAAACGATGAATGCGATAACCGAATCTAATAGGCATGATGTACTTGATAACTCAGATAATCGTCGTGAGCGGAGCATCAATAAAATTGTTTCTGGTGTGCCAACATCCGATGGTGATGGTGTTAAGTTAACGCGTATTATTGGCTCTCCACAGTTGGATATGTTGGATCCTTTTTTGTTATTAGATTGTTTTGAAAGTGACCAGGCTGAAGATTATATTGGAGGCTTTCCTACTCACCCTCACCGAGGTTTTGAAACGGTGACATACCTGTTGAATGGTAAAATGCGCCATAAAGATAGCGCAGGTAATGAAGGCGTTATTGAACCCGGTGGTGTGCAATGGATGACAGCTGCGAGAGGTATTTTACATTCTGAAATGCCAGAGCAAGAGCACAATGCCGTTCGGTTAAGAGATTTTAGGCTTATATCTTAACGGATATCTAGATGGAATATAGAGCACTGAACGTGAAAACGTTCGGTGTTTTCT
>NZ_AXWP01000064.1 GCF_000482725.1 Psychromonas arctica DSM 14288 | reverse complement strand
TGACACGTTACCCAATCTTGATGATGCTTTAGACAGTAGAATTAATGATAACTTTCAAACCTTCAATTTTGCATCTTGAGGTAGCTTGGGTATAAACAGCATGTAAATTTTGGGCTCAACAGCACCGAATTCCCTCTAGTACACTGCTATAATTATGTCTAATTGATTAGATAATGAATCTAAAAATCTTCGTATTACCTCCTTATTTTCTGGTTTTTTCTATGTTTTCATCAATACAAAATACTATTTTACTAAACTGGAAAAAAGTCAGTTTTCGGCGCCGATTATTATTAGTAATGACCTTCTCAGGTCTTTTTAAGTTACTCATTTTATCTATTGCTATCTTTGCCTATCTCATCAACTCAGAAGAACAAGATAGCGGTAAAAATGCTTTGGGCATTGCAAAGTACTTAGCAAAAGATAGAGATATTATTACGGCGATCCTGCAACAAGATCCAACACTGATTAAAGAAAAAATTGAATACCTGCGTACTTCGATTGATGCCACCTTTATTGTTGTTGGTGATATAAAAGGGTTGCGTATAGCACACCCACTTGATCAAAGAATTGGCAAAAAAATGAAAGGCAATGATAACGATAAAGCTTTAAAACAAGGCTTATCCTATATATCAGTCGCGGAAGGCTCCTTAGGTAAATCAGTACGGGGAAAAACGCCGGTTATTGATACACAAGGTAATATCATCGGTGTTGTTTCTGTTGGTTATTTACTAACCAGTATTGAAAATAAAGCGATTCATTTTTTACTGTTTCTAGTAGTAATGGTTATCTTGGTTGTATTAACCAATGCAGTGGTCTCTGGTTTTACCGCAAAGAAATTTCAGAATGCTATTTTTGGTTTTGAGCCAGAAGAATTTGGACGTTTATATACCGAGCTTAAAGTAACCCTGAGTACCATTAAAGAAGGTGTTATTAGTATTGATGCGAAGGGAAATTTGAAATCAATTAATCGCAGTGCCTGTGAGATCTTTAAAGTGGATGCAAAAGATGTTTTAAATAAAAAAATGTCGGTGGTTTTTCCTGGTAATAATTTATCAGATATTTTACTCACTAAAACCAGTGAGTATGACGTTGAATTAATGATCCACGGTCAAGCTGTTGTCGCTAATCGTCAAGTATTGATCGTAGATGGTAACGTTGCTGGTGCGGTATCGAGTTTTCGCCTAAAAGATGAAATAACAGAGCTAACTAAACGTTTAGCACAAGTTCGTGAGTATTCAGATTTACTACGCTCACAAACACATGAACACCGTAATAAATTAAATACTATCAGTGGTTTAATACATTTAGGTAAAAATAAAGAAGTATTAGAATTAATCGGGCAAGAAACACAACATTACCAGCATTTAATTCAATTCCTACGCGAAGCTATCAGTGAGCCTATGGTTGCGGGTGTATTATTAGGGAAGAGTGAAAGAGCTAAGGAACTGGGTTTACAACTAGAAATTGATCAAGGATCACAGCTATTAAAATTACCAAAGCATATACGTGCCGAAGATTTGATCACCATATTAGGTAACTTTATTGATAACAGTTTTGATGCTTGTATTAGCGACAACAATAATAAATCAGTCAAAAAAGTATTGGTGAGTATTTCTGACTTTGGTAATGAAATTATTATTGAGGTTGAAGATAATGGCTGTGGCTTGCCAAAAGATATTGTACAAAAGAAACTACTTAAACAAGGAATTTCTAGTAAATCAGCCAATAATCGAGGCGTTGGATTGCACCTCGTGAATCAAATAGTAAACCGTTACCATGGGCAATTAACCATGGATAGTGTTGCAGATAAAGGAACTATCATGACGGTTTATTTGCCGAAAAAACATAGTAAGGATACAGATAATGCTACCATTTAATGAGGTTAAAGTACTGATAATAGAGGATGATTTAGCGATTGCTGAAATTCATCGCCGCAATTTAATGAAAATTGAACGCTTAAATGTGGTCGGTATCGCAACCAGCCAGAGTGAAGCGGAAACCTTATTAGATTTGCTAACACCTGATTTGATTTTATTAGATGTCTATTTGCCCGACGGTAATGGTCTAGATATTTTACGAGAGTTACGCCAAAAGCAACAACAGTGTGATGTTATTCTAATTACCGCAGACCGTGATGCGGAAACTCTACAAACGGCGATGCGCGGTGGTGTTGTTGACTACATATTAAAACCAGTAGTGTTTGCTCGCTTAGAGGAGTCTTTGAATAAATATTTAAAACAGCACAGTAAGTTTGGCCATTTGGATGATTTGGACCAACGCATAGTGGATGCCATGATATCAGTAAAGAGTTCAAGTGCAGTTACCCCATTGCGTTTACCTAAAGGTATTGATGCTGTGACATTAGAAAAGGTACGAGAATTATTTTTAACCCATCAACAGATCACAGCAGATAATGCGGGTGAAAGAATAGGAGCAAGCCGAACAACCACCCGGCGGTATTTAGAGCACTTGATCAGTACCGGTGAATTAGTGGCGGATCTTAATTACGGTACTGTGGGTCGTCCAGAAAGAACCTATAAAAAACAATAATTATAAAAAAACAGCGCATCTCGCGCTGTTTTTTTGTCGTTGTGATCAGTAGTTATTAATTGCTTTTACCCCACCTTTTCAACTAGCTTTGCTTTTTTTACTCGATAACGATTAAGTATCGTCAACAACACTGGTGCAACTAATACCAATACTGAAATAATAGTAAATGTTAAGGTAATAGGTCGTTCCAAGATAAAGCTTAACTCCCCATCACTGATCATTAATGAGCGGCGTAAATTTTCTTCCATTAATCCACCCAAAATAAAACCCAATAATAAAGGCGCTAACGGGAAGTTGGCTAACCTGAGTAATATTGCCACCATCGCAATCGCGATCATGATAAACACATCAATGGTATTAAAAGAAACTAAATAAACGCCGGTAATAGAGAAGAAGATAATCATTGGCAATAATACGGTTCGTGGCACTGCTAATAATTTCGAAATATAAGGGATCAGTGGTAGATTTAGTATAATCAAGACAACGTTGCCCACATACATTGAAATAATAACCGACCAGAATATCTCAGGGTTATCAACAAACAAACGCGGTCCAGGTTGAATACCGTAAGAGATTAATGCTCCTAACATGATAGCGGTAGTACCAGAGCCGGGAATCCCTAAAGTTAATAAAGGTACAAAGGAGCCACTTGATGCCGCATTATTGGCTGATTCAGGTGCAACTAAACCGCGTAAACTACCTTTACCAAATTCTTCTTTTTTATCCTTTGGTGCTAAATTTCTTTCTAAACCATAGCTAAGAAATGCCGCAATCGTAGCTCCTGCACCAGGTAGGACACCAATAAAAAAACCTAAAATAGAAGAGCGGAGCGCAACCGGCGCGACTTCTTTAATCTCTTCTTTACTTATTTTCATACTACCTATTTCAGATAAAGCACTGTTTTCAGCACCCGCAGTATCTTTCTCTGGTTTTAATATCCCCATTAATGTTTCGCCTAGGGCAAATGTGGCCATCGCTAACAATAAGAAGCTAAAACCATCCATTAAATCGGTTAAACCAAACGTAAATCGTTCTACTCCAATACCTTTATCAATGCCTACTGTTGCCAACATTAAACCTAGAATAGTCATCATCCAGGCTTTTAAAACTTGTCCTTTACCTGCAAAGGCAGCAACCGCTGACAGTCCGACTAACATCAATGCAAAATAATCAGAAGATTGAAAGCTAAGTGATACTTTTGCTAAAGCAGGGGCTGCCACTAATAGCATGATCGCAGAGAGTGTGCCGCCAGTGAATGAGGAGTAAGCGGCCAGCGCTAAGGCTTTCCCCGCTTGCCCTTTTTGCGCTAAAGGATAACCATCAAAAGCTGTCACTACGGTAGAAGAGCAACCCGGTGCATTAATCAATATTGATGATGTTGAACCGCCAAAAATTGCACCGTAATAAACACCGGCCATTAAGATCATGCCCGATGAAGGGTCTAGACCATAAGTAACAGGAATCATTAATGCGATCGCAGAAATAGGCCCTAGTCCGGGTAACATACCGATAAAAGTACCAATAAAACAACCAACCATAACCATCATTAAGTTGGTCGGCATCATGGCAGTGGATAAACCAATTAAAATTCCATCTAACATAGCTTAACTTCCTAACAAACTTAAAAACAGGTAACCAGGTTCCAGATAAATATCTAGCGCTTGAGTGAGCAATAACCAAAATAAAATAACAAAAGGAAAAGAGGCACCAAATAGCACCGCTTTTCGACGTTCGCCCAATAACCAAAATCCGACCATTAAAAATAAACTGGTAGCAAGCACAAATCCCAGCCAAGTTAGGCCAAAACCGTAAGCTGTCATTAATACAATAAAAGCACCTAACAGTTTCCAATTCATATGCTTTTCATCACTGCTATCAAATTCGCAAGAGTTTGACGGACAAGATGAATTGGGTGACATGACGATCAATAACAATGACATCACAATACCTGCAGCTGTGAGTAAATAAGGTAATGTACGTGCCGTGAACGCTTCATATTCATCACCGGGAAAAAGTTGAATTTGCGTTGTTTGATAACCGTAGACAAAACAAACCACGAGGAAAATTAATCCACTGACTCGGTCTCGGTTTAATAATGAAAAGTTGCTTGATTGCATGAGTCACTCCAATGAAAAAGAAGCCACAACGAATAGATATATCGTGGTGGCTTATTGAGGGCATGAACTATTTAAGGAAACCTAATTCACGCATCAAGTCACCCATTTGTTGCTCTTGCTCTTCTAAGAAAGCATAAAAGTCTTTGTCTGCTTTATAGTTATCAATCCAACCATTTCTATCTCGTACTGTTGTCCAACGATCAGTTTTATACATAGCCGCAAATGCTTTATTCCATTGCGCCACTTTCTCATCGCTGATACCAGGAGAAGCAAAGAATCCGCGCCAGTTAGCAAATACAGTTTGATTACCCATTTCAGTTAAAGTTGGGACATTCGGTGCAGCAGCTAAACGCTCCGGTGCAGTAATAGCCAGTACGCGCACTTGGCCACTTTTTGACATTTCTAACACTTCACCTAATCCAGTTGATAACAAAGGGGTTTCACCAGACAATACTGCAGCCATTGCTTTACCGCCTGCGTCATATGCAATATAACGTACTGAGCGTGCATCAAAGCCCTCTCCTTTAAATGCTGCCGCAACGATAAGATGATCCATACTGCCACGTGCCGACCCTCCTGCCACCTTCACTTTACGGGGATCTTGTTTAAAATCTGCAACCACTTCTTGCCAGTTTTGATATTTTGAATCATTGGCTACGACGATTGCACCATAATCGGCAATAGTGGCAGCAACAGGTGTCAAATCTCTAAACGATTGTGGGAAAATACCCGTTAGTGAGCGAATTACGATCGGTGTTGAATTGACCATTAAGGTGTCTTGTTGGCGAGCTGCGGTTTCAATCATATGTGCGATCGCTTTACCACCACCGCCACCCGATAAATTTTGATAAGAAACAGTATCCACTAACCCTTCTTTCATTAATACATCACCAGTACCACGCGCAGTCATATCCCAACCACCGCCTGCACCGCCCGGCACAATAAAGTGAATTTCTTCTAACTCAGCAGCCCAAGATATTGATGAAAGTGTTGTAATACTTGCCACTATAATTGCTCTCGTTATGCACTTTTTAAATCGCTTTAACATGGTTTCCATTCCTTATATTAGTTATCAAATAATTCACATTAACGACCAAGGGTTAGTGTTAATGGTGATTGATATTACACAAAGCTTAATAGGCACACTGTGACGGTTTATTAAATGTAAATAATGGCGATTAACAACGTTATGGGCATTTTGTTCATAAAGTTCACGCGCATGGCATAACTATTACCGCGAGCAAAGAATATACAGAACAGCATGACTGATGCCGTAAGTTAATAGTGATAGTAACGGGTATAAAAAAGCGCCCTGTATAAAGAGCGCTTTGTAGGTTGCAGCTAAGTGAAGTGCTAGTTTCTGGTTGGGTTAACCGTACACTAGTTCAGGTAACCACGTTGCCAGTTGCGGGTAATAAGCAAGTAGGCCAATCACCACTATTTGAATCCCTATAAAGGGAATAACACCGCGATAAATTTGTGGCGTTGATACCGAGTCGGGCGCGACACCACGCAAATAAAACAGTGAGAATCCAAAGGGTGGTGTTAAGAACGACGTTTGTAAATTTAACGCGATCATAATACCTAACCAGATAGGGTCAATGCCCATTGCTAGCAAGATAGGGGCAACAATAGGGATCACAACAAAAGTGATTTCAATAAAGTCTAAAAAGAATCCCAGCAAGAACATCACTAACATCACTAAAAAGACTGCACCAAACACACCACCCGGTAAGTTAGTTAAAAACTCACGCACTAGGTCATCACCACCAAAACCTCTAAAGACCAATGAGAAGATAGAAGCACCAATGAGTATCATAAATACCATTGAGGTTACTTCAGTAGTGCTGCGTAACACTTTCTGTAATACAGGAAAGGTAAGTGTATTCTTAAGTTTAGCGAGAATAATCGCTCCAATAGAACCCACAGATGCAGCTTCCGTTGGTGTTGCGATACCGCCGAGAATAGAGCCCAGTACTAATACGATTAAACCAATTGGCGGAATCAATACGGTTAGCACTTGTATCCACAGCTCTCTACTTACCTTACGTTCATCGGCAGGGATAGGCGGTACTTTTTTAGGGGCAATAATAGCAATAGCGATAATATAAATAGCATATAAGCTGACCAATAAAATACCAGGCAGCAAAGCACCTAAAAATAGGTCTCCTACGGTGACACTTTCCGGAGAGAAGATACCTTGATCTAATTGCGCTTGTTGATAAGAGGAAGAGATCACATCACCCAGTAACACCAATACAATAGAAGGTGGAATGATTTGTCCTAAGGTGCCCGATGCACAAATTACACCCGTTGCAACTTGCGGAGAATAACCACGCTTAAGCATGGTCGGTAATGCTAACAGGCCCATCGTTACAACCGTTGCACCAACAATCCCAGTACTAGCGGCTAATAACATACCAACAATCAGTACTGATAAGCCGAGACCACCAGGTTTACCACCAAAAACTTGGCCCATGGTATCTAACAGGTCTTCGGCTATTTTGGACTTCTCTAACATCACCCCCATAAATACAAATAAGGGGATCGCTATTAATAAGTCATTGGCTAGAATACCTTGTATACGATTTGGAATAGCTTCTAAAAAAACACTATCAAAGGTATCTGTTGCAAAGCCAACTAGCGCAAATAATAAAGCCGAGCCAGCTAGCGCAAACGCAACCGGATAACCAATCAATAAAATGATGAAGGCAAAAGCAAATAACCATAGAGGAATAAATTCGATCATAGTCCATGCTCCTCTTCAGTTACATCTAATGCCAACACGTGTTGTTCATATCCTTTAATAATTAATATCGCTTTTAAGCTTTCTGCAATGCCTTGAATGATCATTAATACCGGCATTAGTAAAATCGTAGACTTAAACAGGTAACGCGCATCAACTCCGCCCGCTTCCTGCGATCCTTCTAATATTTCCCAAGAGGCTGCCACATATTCCCACGCGATATAGAAGATAAAGACACAGGTTGGCAGTAATAAAAATAGGAAGCCTAATAAGTTAACCCAGGCTTTTTTCTTTGCAGAAGCTGGTCGGTAAAATATATCAACACGGACATGAGCACCTTTGAGCAAGGTGTATCCCATACCTAACATGATCACATAGTTATGAAAGTAACTAATAGATTCTTGCATAAATACAGAGCCAGTATTAAAAGCATAACGCATAACAACAACGGTGAAGGTAATCAGCACAATTGCTAACACAAACCAAGAGACAAAACGACCTAACCAATCACTGAAACGATTAATGTTCCTGATCACGGCTATTAATGAAGGGGATGGTGTATCCATACAAAATTCTCAATCTACAAACTAAAAGAAACGGCGCGGTGTGACTATTAATCTAATGCAATCCAGTACATTACGATTCAATAAAATATCACGGCCGTTATTATGACGTTAAAACAGAAATTAATCCTATTCATAAAGGCATTAATAACACTTTAATGAACAGGATTAATATTGAGAGCAGTAAAACTAGGGGCTAACTACTCAGGACTTCTTGCATTTAGGTAAGCTTTTTCTGAAATATCATGCCATTTGATAACTTGATCTCGATAAGCTTTATAAGATGCGTAAACTTTTTTACTCATCTCATCTTTTTGAGCTTCTTCTTCAACCACCTGCTCCGATAACACTTTTAATTCAGCTAACACATCTTTTGGAAAAGGTAATAACTCAATATCGCCTTTACTCATTAACTGTCCAAGTGCCGCATGATTCCGAGTTGTAAAATCGGCTAACATATCTGCATTGGCAATCTTTGTTGCATTTAACACAATCGATTGTAGATTTTTAGGTAATCCTTCTAATGCTTTTTTATTGATCAGGATTTCCATTGATGAACCTGGCTCATGCCATCCTGGGTAGTAATAGTATTTAGCTGCTTTGTTAAGACCAAAAGCTAAATCGTTATACGGGCCAACCCATTCCGTTGCATCAATAGTACCCGATTGTAAAGCAGGGAAGATTTCACTACCCGGTAGCAATACAGGTGTGCCGCCAGCGCGTTTTAACACTTCACCACCTAAACCCGGTATACGCATTTTTAGGCCTTTAACATCGGCTAAACTATCGATACGTTTATTAAACCAACCACCCATTTGCACGCCGGTATTACCGCCCGGCATAGGGACAATACCAAAGGGTTCATAGACTTCATGCCACAGCTCTAAACCACCACCAGTGAAAATCCAGCCATTCATCTCTTGCGCTGTTAGTCCAAAGGGTACCGAGGTGAAAAACTGCCCTGCAGGTACTTTACCTTTCCAGTAATAGGCGGCACTGTGGCCTAATTCTGCGGTACCACGAGAGACAGCATCAAACACTTCTAATGCACCCACTAACTCTTTTGCACCATAAACTTTAACTTGAATTCGTCCGTCACTCATATCATTAATGAGTTTCGCTAATTCATTTGCCCCTGTCCCTAAACCTGGAAAGTTTTTTGGCCAAGTTGTTACCATTTTCCACTTATATTCTGCTTTAGCGGCATTGGCCATAAAAGGCGTTAATAACGCCCCTGCCATCGTCATTCCGATCGCTAATTTTGTAATTATTCTTTTTAACGGCATTCTAAACTCCTTGAATGGTAACGATTATTTATAGTGTTATATTTTCCAATGCTTCACTTATCTGTAATAAAGTCTTTAGGATGTTAATGAATTGCTAACAAGTAGCAAATAAATCATCCCTTAAGTATCGATTTATTTTCAACTTTTTGACATACCTCTAGCCTGAGTATTGAATTTAAACAAAACAGCCAGTTTATTGGCTGGTAGCAGCGCGAATAACATGCCTAACAGAGAGCACACTCCGCCTGCGATATGGAACCAAAATATGGATTCATCAAGAAATACAATTGCCAATACAGCCCCAAATAAAGGCATTAAGGTTATCGATAATGACGCACTTTCCGCCCCTAGTCGTAAAACCCCATTAGTCCAAAATATATAGGCAAGAATAGATGGGAACACCCACAAATAAGCAAACAAACTTATGTGTTCAAAAGAAGGTAAATAAAATTTAAAAAATACAGCTTCAATGGCATAAGCGACCATCAAGAAAGGTAGCCCCAACATGATCAAAATATACAGCACATTAATAGACGATAATTTAAGTGATAACTTTTTCAACAACACAGTAAATAATGCCCACACCACCACAGCAGCAACCATCAATAGATCACCCTGACTGAATTTAAGGCTTAATAAATGCAGCAACTGCCCTTTTGTTAAAATCAGTAATACCCCTAATATTGAAATGACCATACCAAGGAATTGCATGAAACGAGGACGATTACCCAAGACGCGCCATGCCATCAATAAAGTGGCAATCGGAATAAGTGTATTAATAAGGGTAATATTTACTACAGTGGTAAAATTAGCCGCCAAATAAAGCAAGCTGTTATAAAATACGATACTTAATATCGCTAGCCCTGTTAACGCCAATAAATGTGGGCGGATCATTGCCCAATTTTTTATCACTCTTGGCAAGCAAAAAGGCGTAAGCAATATAAACACACCGAACCAACGGAATAGATTCATCGCAATAGGCGCAACTTCAGGCATATAACTTCTGGCTAAAATAGCATTAATGGCCCAAAATAAATTGGTCATTAACAAACCTAAAAAAGCCATCCATAAAATACGATTATTATTTGTTGTATTATTACCAGCCGCTCTGTTAATCAATATTTACTCCATAGGGAATGATCTAGCTAATATAAGTGGTGTGAACCTATTAAAGCAACAATCGTAACAGTGAATGTATTGTTAAGCGAAGTTCTTTATCGCTAATAACTGTTTAGTAAACTCAGCAAAACCATAACCACCCGGTTCAGTCATAATGAATTTTGGATGATGTAAAAGCCTTTCCCAGTAATTTTTGATATTAGCGACCCCCACACTTTTAGGTAAAGCCGCGAACATGAATTGATCATTCAAGGAGTCTCCCACATAACAAGCTTGTGCAAGTATCTCAGAGGTTGATAAGCCTTTTTCCTGCAAAAACTGAAATGATGTCGCTTTTTTAGAATGCTCTCCATACCAGCTATTAATATGAATTGAACTCGCCGTTGCATTAGCGCCTAACATTTTAATCTTAGACACGACTTCTTCAATAACAGGCGTAGCAACAGGGTCGCGATTTTGACCAATATCAATCGCGACTTCACATAAACGATAAGACTGATCTAATGTTAAACCTAGGTCAGGGTAATCCGCTAAAATGCTAGTAACTTGCTCTTTTAAGGTGGCTTGATTTTGTGCAATTTGTTGAAGAGGAAGCCCTGACTTAAGGGTTAAATTACCCGCTTCCTTTTCCATAATAAAAGCGCCATTTTCGCCAATCACTGCATCAACCGGCCACAGTTGTGCAATATGATCGCACCAGCCTGCGCAAGCCCCTGTTACTGCAACCACTTTCAGCCCTGCTTGTTGTAACGCGGCCAGTGCTATTAAGGTCTCTGGTGGCAACTGCCCGTGCCAGGTTAATGTATCGTCAACATCTGTTAATACCCACTGCACCTCTTTCCAATCCTTGGTTAAGGTGTTTTTTAATTGCTTCATTGTATTTCCTTAAGCATCTATAACGCTTATCTATTAATACTTATTTATTCGTGCTTATAACAAGTTAGGTAAGAACATTACTAAACCTTCCGAGTAAGTTAAAATCATTAACACGATTAATAATGCTAATAATAAAGGTGCAACCTCTCGTACAAAGTCGGTCAGTTTTACTTTCAGTATCGAGCAAACCGTAAACATCATGGAACCAAATGGAGGGGTCACACCACCAATCATAATATTAACGATCACAATGATACCGAAGTGCACAGGGTTAACGCCTAGATTAAGCACAGCCGGTAATAACAGCGGAGTTAGGATTATCATTGCGGCACCGCCTTCAATAAACATCCCCACTATCAATAACAGTACGTTAATCAGCATTAACAGCACTAGCTTGTTATCTGTGACTAAGATTAATGCAGAGGCAACGTTCTGCGGAATTTGTTCCAAGGTCATGTAATAACCAAAGATCATCGCACCGATAATAATGAACATGACACTACTGGTGCCTTGCACTGTCTCTTTAAAAATAGCAGGGAAATGTGTCAGCTTTAACTCGCGATAAACAAATAAACCGATGATTGCACACAGTAAAACTGCGATGGCACCTGCTTCTGTAGGAGTGAATAAACCAAAGCGCATACCTAAAATAATCCCGAAGGGAATCAATAAAGCTGGAATAGCTCTGCCTAAATAATGAAGCCTTTCTTTGGCTGGTGCAGGCTCAGATCTTGATGGGGCATACTTTCTACGTCTCGCTATAATTGCAATCGTCACCATTAATGATAATGCCATCATAAAAGCAGGCACATAACCTGCGATGAACATTTCATGCACTGAAACATTGGCTAGCAAAGCATAAATAATTAAATTAATACCAGGAGGAATAACTGGGCTAATACTCGATGATGCAGCTGTAATCGCAGCGGTAAAGGGTAAGTCGTAACCTCGTTTAGTCATTTCTGGTGCAAGTATTTTCGATTGCATGGCTGCGTCTGCATTCGCAGATCCGGAAATGCCGCCCATTAGGGTACTTAGAGCCACATTCACATGTGCCAAACCACCGGTTTTATGACCGATCAATGAATCCGCCAGAGATAACAAACTACGACTAATGCCGGAATAATTCATTACCGACCCCACCATAATAAAGAAGGGGATCGCTAATAGCGGAAATGAGGAAGCCGATGAGATGAATCGTTGCATCACTAGCGTCACAGGGATCGAGGTATTAATAAATAAAAAATAAACCAGCGAAGAAGCTATTAAAGAAAATGCAATCGGTACATTTAGCAAAAACAGAGAGAACAAAATAATAATAGGAAGATAGATTTCCACTGTGTCACCTATATGTCTGACTGCGACGAGGAAGCGTCGCTAGATTGCTTAGTTTGTGCGGATTGCTTAGGTTGCCTAAGCTGCTTAATATCTTTGAAAATAAAATTGACGGTATGAATCGACATCAAAGAGAAACAAAGAAATAGCACACCATTAATAGTGAAGTAGGACATGCCCATCACCGGAGTCACTTTGTTAGACAGCATCATGTAATCGTAACTTAGGTAAGCAAGGATCAAGTTGATAGCCAGTAAGAAAAAGGAAATGACTAGATTAAACGGGATTTTCGCTTTTTCAGGCAACAATGCAATAATCACATCTACGCCCATATGTAGCTTATGTTTATAACAAGAACTAATACCAAAATAGACAGACCAAATAAAGCAAATAACGGCTAACTCTTCACTCCAAGGTACAACAAACCCAAAACCATAACGCAGGATGACATTAATAATGACCATCATGATGGTAATGGAGATAGCAACGGATGCTAAGATTTCTTCAAAATTTTTAAATAAGAAGCCCATGACTTCTCCTACTCGTTAACTCATTGCAGTGCTCGAAAGCAAGCAGCTTAGTAATACATTGTTTTGCTTTAAGCGCACATAAAACAAACTCGCGGCATAACAATATTTAGCTTTTAAAATACATAAATAATACTAGAGACGGGACAACAGTTTACTTAAAAAACACATCAATCATGCTAGAGGCATAAAGCCTATTACGTACTAAAAAAGATGCTGCTTTATCGTTAAAACAATAAAGCAGCATGATTTTATAACCTTTAACGGTAGCAGTGGTAGTGCTTAGCGTTAATCACTCACGTGAATTCTTAATGTTAGTCACTAGGTACAAGGTTAAATGTGGTGATACTACTTCGGCTATTTAGCCGCACGAATTTTTTCAAGTTCAGCACCAATCTTGCTGCGAATATCACTGCTCCATGCTGGGAACTGGTTATAAACGTCAGCAGTTAATTTACTAAACTCAGCGCTATCAACTTCGTTAAATTTAACACCTAACTCTTCCAGTTTTTGCGTGTATTCAGCATCAAGCTTAACTAACTCTTTTGTATTTGAGATGGCACCGGCAGCAAGTTCTTCATTTACAATTTGTTGTTGCTCTGGTGTAAATTTATCCCATAGTTTAGGTGAAATATACAGACCAACAGTCCCTAAGAAATGTTTAGTCAAAGACATGTTTTTAGCCACTTCATACATTTTAGTTGAGTACATTGTTAAAATTGAACCTTCAAGACCATCTACAACACCTTGTTGTACGCCAGCATAGGTTTCAGGGAAAGGCAATGATGCAGGTGCAGCGCCCATTGATGCTAATGTGCTAATAAATAATTGACTACCTGGAACACGAATACGCATACCAGCCATATCAGCAGAGTTTTTAATCTCTTTATTAGTGATCATATGACGGAAACCAAACATGTAATCAGCATTCAGTACTTTGATCCCTTTTGCTTCTACTTGTGCAGTTAAATCGGCCACTAATTGTGTATCCATCATTGCCAGGTATTCATCGTATGAGTTGTATAACATTGGACCTGCTAGGGCAGCAAAGTCTGGCACGTAATCGCCAAGGTAACTTAAATCTTCAACCGCAATCCAATCTGCGCCATTCACGACTTGCTCGAGGTTATCTTTATAAACTGGTAACTGTCCGCCTGGGTAAACTTTAATGTTGATGCCGCCATCGGTACGTTCGCGGATCTTGTCACTCACTTTAATTAGCTCTTGTGTTAGCAGCTCATTTTGAGTGAAAACTAAACTCATGTTGATATCAATTGGTTTAACAGCTTCTGTTGCTGTAGTCGCTGTTTCAGCAGGTTTTTCGCCGCAACCAACAAGTAATGCAGCAGCGGTCATGATGGTTCCAATTACCTTTATCATAAATAATACCTTTATTTGTGAAGTTAAATTTGTGAAGTTACATTTGAGCGCTTCATCAGTTTCTGAAAATAAAAAATGGTTATTTAAGTTGTATGCAGCTGTGCTTACAACATAATTCAAATGAACATTTACAGGATCATATTAAAATTGAGTCAGTGCAAACAACACGTTACAAAAATGTAGACCTGGACATGAAAATACCACTAAATTGTTAACATTTAATGACAATTTATAGTAATGTTTATTTTTTTATTTATTTTCACATTGCTTTGTTTTTGCAATACAATCCTAAATAACAGGTTTTTTACGTTCATTTGAACATTACAGGTGGGTTTATGATCGCAGGTCATCGTGGTGCAGCGTCGCTAGCACCAGAAAATACATTAGCTGGTTTCAAAAAAGCTTTACAGTCTGGTGCAAAATGGATTGAGCTTGATACACAATTGAGTGCCGATAACACCCCCGTCATATTCCATGATGAGACAGTGGATCGTTGTACTAATGGCAAAAATAAAGTTGCAGACTTAACGCTTGAGCAATTACAAGCATTAGATGCAGGTAGCTGGTTTTCAGAGGAGTTTGCAGGAGAACAGATTCAATCTCTAGAGCAAACGCTAGCATTTTTTGTGGCTAATGACTTATCTATGAACTTAGAAATCAAAATTCATCATGACCATCAAGTACAACCTTTAGTCGATAAAGTGGCAGAAGTGTTAGAAAAAATGAACTTCCCACATGAGAAATTAATTATCTCTAGTTTTTCGACATTAGCATTAACGCACTGTCGACAAATAATGCCAACGGTTCGTCTCGGTTATATTACCGAACATGAGCCACGAGCAACATTAGTAAAATTAAAACCGCTCAATTTATATAGCCTGCATATTGATTACAAAATATTAACCGAAGAGATGGCTAAAGAAATCACACAATCAGGCCTAAAATTAAATATTTGGACCCTCAACGATATTCAGCAAGCTAGTAAATTTAGAGCTTGGGGAGTTGAGATGATCATCACAGATAAACCTGATCTGTTTGCTCAAGCATGATAAAGATAAATGCGCGCCAACAAAATATTCTCGCTCGTTTGAGGCAACATGAAGATATTCAGATTGATACTATGGCTGAATATTTTCAAGTTACCACACAAACCGTTCGACGTGATGTTAACCAACTTTGTAAAGCTGGCTATGCACGGCGTATTCACGGTGGGGTTGGTTTGCCAGTACAATTAACCAATACCAGTTATCAACTGCGTAGCGACTTACAGTTTGACGTCAAAGATAAAATTGCCAAAAAAGTCGCCGATTCCATTCCCGATGGCGCGACTATCATGATGGGAATAGGCACCACAGTGACACGTATTGCTTATTATTTAAAAACCAAAAATCGAGTGATCACCAACAACTTGCAAGTAGTGAAGATTTTAGAATCGAACCCTGAAATTGAAGTTTATATTGCCGGAGGCTTATTTAGATCTCAGCAACAGGATGTGGTGGGACACAGTGTGTTAACGTTTTTTAATAGTTTTGAAGCAGATATTGGCATATTGGGATGTGCCGCTGTTACTGAAAGTCATATTGCGATAGAACATGAAACTGCTGAAGCAGAGCTATCACAAAGTATTTTACACAACTCACGACAAACTTGGTTAGTCGCGGATGCAAGTAAGTGGTCGGGTTCGGCTTCAGTGAAAATAGCGTCATTAGCGACATTTGATCAAATCTACACCAATCAAACTAACCTACCTCAAGATTTAGCTATCACTGCAATCGAATAAAATGTTCATTAAGCTAATAATCATTTTTATTCTGCTAAAAGCATAAAAAAAACCACTACGCTTGGTAGTGGTTTTTTTTAACTTAAAGCTTTAGTTAATTTTCAATCTAACAAACTAACCTTCGAGCAATTAACCTCGGTTTAACGAAACCGCGTTACGAAAATCAGCAACTTTCTGTTGTGCCTGGTCACCAAATAAACGTTCACTAACAGCTTCTAGACCGTCTGCATTATCTAAATATTCTTTACGGATCACTAATGTTGCTTTCGAGCGGCGACGCAGTAGATCTTCGAGGTTAACAACCATCTCATTCTCAGCAACCCAATCTATTTCAGCCCAAGTAAACTCTGTATGCTCAAGAGCAAGTTCAGCTTTACTAGGATCTTGTTTAATCGCTTCTAATAGAATAAACGCATCTTCACCGTAACGGCGCCAGAAACGACTTGATAAAGGTTCAATCGCACTTTTTGGTGTTAATTTATCAATCTCTGCCATTGCACTCATAAATTTAGCTTTAACTGAATCAGCAGGTTCACCATACCAACGCGAAGTTGTCTTCTTCATTGGGATCGATAAGTCTTCAACAATATCAGCAATTTCATCACCCACATTAATACAGTCAGTTAATTTACCACCGAAGATACTGATGTGTTTATCAAACTTATTTACATCTATCGCGTGTTTACGAGATAAAGCGACCCAATCTGCAACGCCTTCTTCGGCTTCGATAGCTAATGGTCGAACACCACATCTTTCTGCAATAATATCTGCTTTAGTTAACGGCTTATCTAACTCTAATAATGTATTAGCATTATCAAGAATAAATTGACGATCTTCGTCTGTAACCTCTGTTTTATGGCTCTCTACTTGGTTATCAGTGGTGCCAATACACGTTTTTGAACCCATTGGTAATACAAAGAATAAACGTCCATCGCTTGCAAAGAAGGCCAATACACGGTGATCTTTTGAAATACGTTCAACCGTTAAATGCACACCTTTTGAAAATAAGTGATGATGTGATGTTTTCTGTTTGGTACTTTTATTTACTTGGTCAACCATTGGTCCACAGGCATTGATCAAGGTTTTTGCTTTAATCGTAAAGGTTTCATCAGTGGTATTATCTTTAGCATCGATAACCCATTGATTGTTTTCACGCACCGCCTTAATTGACTCTACATAGTTTGCAACAAGCGCTGATTTTTTTGCAGCCGCCGCTATAAAGTTAAATACAAAGCGCGAATCATTGTCTTTTAAGAAAGCATCTGAGTATTCAAAACCAGCTTGAGCGCCAGTTACTTTAATACTTGGTTCAAGTTGTTTAATGGCATTACGTGTTAGATATTTAGGCGCCATAGTAAATAGTCGACCAAATAACCAATAAGCTAACGTTCCCATGAACACAAACCAAACAGGGAAACGAAAGCCTTTTTGGATAGTGGTTAAGAAACGCACCTCAGTCACTGACGATGGGTAATGCTTCATTAGGTTATTACGGCTCTTACAAAGTTTATTCACTAAACGGTATTCGTGGCTTTCTAAATACTTAATACCACCCCACGCAAGATTTGATGAGTTAGAGCTTGTTGCGCCAGCAAAGTCGCCTTTATCGATCAGGCCAACTTTAACTCCCTTGGCAGCCAAAGATGCAGCAGCGACAGCACCGTTGATACCACCCCCTAAAATAAGGACATCTAACTCTTCTTCAGCTAGTTGTTTAATATTGTTCGTTCTATTGAGGCTCATTTCGGAATCCTTGAATTAAATGTTCGTTCGCGCCAGTTTATGTTCACATTAGAACATATAGTTTTTCTAATTAATATGATCATTCGCACTTTACAGATAAAAATATGATGATTATTGAATTAAAAACGTACTATTTAAGTTGTAATGACTTTCATTACGTAAAAAAAACCAACTGAAATTAATCAGTTGGTTTTCGAGGCCAGCTCTATGATGTTGATTCATTTAATAGTTTAGTCAGTAATGCCCTTAAATGACCCATTAACAACTGACTCCAATAATGAGTAACATCTTGAGTAAAATACGCCTTTAAATAGAACAACATAAAAAAATGACCTATCTGACTGTTAACAATCACGATAACCGTCACTTTAACAACAGCAATAAGTACTGATATGTATTAAAACGTTTATAGCGTTTCATTCCCATCAACAACTATTTCTATCAACAAGCAGCTATATCAATCGTTTACGGATCTGAATAGCAACAATCTCAGCAACAATAACAACCGCAAAGATACTTACTAACACCATCGCTACTTTTTGCCATTGGAATAAGTTTTGCGCATCATTCAGTACCACACCGATACCACCAGCACCTACTAAACCTAATACCGCCGATTCACGCACATTAATATCCCATCTAAATAGTACAATTGAATAAAATGCAGGCATCACCTGCGGCCAATAACCTTTTACTAAAATACTGCCCCAAGGTGCTCCCGTTGCTTTCAAAGCTTCAATGGTGCCCATATTCACTTCAGCCAATGCTTCAGATAATAATTTACCCACAAAACCAATACTACGAATCGCGATAGCCATTATCCCAGCAATAACACCAGGTCCAAACAAGGCAATAAATAACAAAGCCCAAACTAATGAGTTAATAGATCGTGTTGCCACTAAAAAGAATTGTGCAATCCAATTGAGTGTTTTACTAGGAGTTATATTAGGTGCATTTAATAAGGCTAAAGGCACAGCAAAAATTAATGTAATCAGTGTACCTAGCGTAGCAATATGTAATGTTTCAATTAACGCATCATGAATTGAACTAGGGTAAAATGCGTAATCTAGCGGTGTCATCCGTTGAAACATATCCAACAATTGCTCTGGTGCATCGTATAAAAACTCTTCAATCACTTCTACACTTTGCCATGACCATACCAGTGACACCACGATCACCAAATAAACAGCAAAACGCGAGATCCTTTCCTGTAACGTAAATCTTTTCCACTCTAAATCGATACTTGAAGTTGTCATTAGAAAATCCTTCTAACTAAATTTGAGAGCATTTCACCAACCAGAATAATAGCGATAATGGTAATTAAAATGGCAGAGACAAAATCGTAATCAAAGCGTTGGAAGGCTGAGAATAAAGTCCCGCCTAAACCACCAGCGCCAACAATGCCAACCATGGTTGAGTTTCTTAAATTTGAATCTAACTGGTAACTGGCGAAACCGATAAAACGGGTAAATACCTGTGGCATAACGGCATAAATAATCACACTAAAGAAACTTGCCCCGGTCGCTTTAATCGCTTCTACCGAGTTAAATGAAATCTCTTCAATTGCTTCAGCAAATAATTTAGCGATAAAACCAATGGATGCAAATATCAGCGTTAAGATCCCAGCTAACGCACCAAAACCAACCGCTTTAACAAAAATAATAGCGATGATAACGGGATGAAATGAACGACACAGCGCAATAAAGGCACGTACCGGAGCAGTGATCATAATAGGCATCATATTACGAGCCGCTAAAAGGCCAATAAACAATGAAATAACGATACCAAAAAAACTAGAAATAATGGCAATTTGTAAGCTTTCAGCCACCCCATCCATCAACAAACCAACACGAGAAAAGTCTGGTGGAAACATTCTTGTTAGCAAGCGCTCACTCTCGCTAAATCCTAATAAAATTCGCTCTAATGATAACCCTAATGAACTGGCACTGTAAAAAATATAAGCAATTACAACTACCCACAGCGCACGATTTAATAACGAGGCTTTAAATGGGTTAACCGCATGCCTAGTGCTAGATTTGGCTAATCCATCCATGACTCACCTCCATAAATGACTTTCAGATCAGCCTCACTAATATCTTCAGGTGGACCATCGTAATGCACTTTACCATTGGACATACCAATGATTCTTTTAGCGTAACGTTTAGCCAGATTTACATCATGGATATTAAGTAACACAGGAATATCATTACGTTGTGCAAAGGTTTCCATTAGCTCCATGATTTCAACAGCTGTTTTTGGATCTAATGAAGAAGTTGGCTCATCAGCTAATAATAGATAAGGTCCCTGCATTACGGCTCTGGCGATACCAACTCTTTGTCGTTGTCCACCGGATAATCCATCGGCTCGTTGATTTGCAAAGTCAGTTAATCCAACCACCTCTAATAATTCAAAGGCATGTTTTAAATCTTCCGGTTTATAGTTACGACGCCACGCATCCCAAGAACTCATATAACCTAAGCGTCCACTCAATACGTTTTCTAAAACTGTCAATCGCTCCACCAGGTTATATTCTTGGAATACCATGCCTATGTGTCTACGCATCTTGCGTAATGCTTTACCTTGAAGTTTAGTTAAATCAGCGCCGTCAAATAAGATTTCACCACTGCTAGGGTCATTTAAACGATTGATACATTTTAATAATGTACTTTTACCTGTGCCTGAAGGGCCAATAATGGCTACGATGCCAGATTCATTAATATCAATATTGATGCCTTTAAGGACAGGTTTACCAGCGATATATTCATGATGAAGATCGTTAATTTTAATTGCGTTAGAACTTGTAGATGCCATGGTGACAATTCCTTGTATCAACAGAAATGCTAAGTAATACCAATTTAATTTAATAAATGATCTATTTTGATGCCAATGAAAAGTGATGAAAAAAGGTATTGATGACAGCAACGAGTTGTTCTCATTACAATTCAATAATAACGCTTTGATTCATATTCACAGGCATAAATGAACGGATAATTCGTTAGATTGGTAAAATAGGCCGAAGATCTATTTTCAGCCTATTACTTAGGTAGTTTTATTATTTTTCAGCGGCTAAAGCTGCTGCTTTTTTTGCGGCTTTCTTAGCAGCATTCTGTTCAGCTAATTTTTGTAAACCAGCTTTTGTATAAGCAGTGCCGGTAGCATGCGCGATATCGCGGATCACACCCCAGTCTTGTTTATAGGTAATAGGTGCAAATCTATCTGCTCCTTTAAACGTAGCACTCATTTCCGGTGTAAAGCGGTAAGTTGAGAAGGCACTCTCTATTTTTTTAACAAGCTCAGGGTTAAGATCATTTGCATAACCAAATGCAGAGGTTGGGAATTTTGGACTACGGTAAATAATTTTAATGTTTTCATCATCAACACGGTCCGCAGCCACCATACGGTCGTACACATCTGAAGCGACTGGTGCAGCATCATAATCGCCATTAAACACCCCTAATATAGATTGGTCATGCTTACCTGAGTACAACACTTTATAGTCTTTATCTGGCACGATACCTAAAGCAGGGAATAAAGCACGCGGTGCTAAGTTACCAGAGTTAGAAGAAGCAGAAGTATGTGCAACCTTTTTACCCTTTAGATCTGCCATTTCATCAATGCCACTGTCTTTTCGAGTAATAGTGATCAAATTATAACCTTGGAAACCTTCCGCAGTACCTTTTACCGCAATCGGCACATAACCCGCTAGATTAACGGCATAACCTGTTGGGCCCGTAGAAAACCCTGCAATATGTAAACGTCCTGAACGCATCGCTTCAACTTGAGCAGAATTAGAGTGTACTGTGTAATAGACAACACGTTTGCCAGTGACTTTACTTAAGTGTTCTTGGAAATCTTTGAAGGCATCTTTATAAACAGCAGGATCTTCAACGGGTGTATAAGTAAACACCAACGTACTTGGGTCGCGCCACTGCTCAGGATCTTTTGGAGAATCAGCCACTAAATCATTATTTTCATCACAGTATCTATCATCTAACACGCCACGGTTTGTACATCCGTCAGCAAATGCCATTGCAGGTAACGCAAGCGCACCAGTGAGTAATAATCCTTTGTATAATTTATTCATTTTACTTCCTTTTAGTTATGAGATTGTCATGCTTGTAACTGGCTATCTGTTGAGTTGTTCAACGAACGATGCAATGGCCTGTTACTGTGTCACTAGGCCGATCGTTCAGGTATAAGCTATAGCAAGCCGAATGCCAAAACAAAAAAACACTAAAAATCAGTTACTTGAATTAATATTAAATAAATCACATACTTTTTTGAGTCACTAAAGTCACTTTAGTTAAGGTTTAAAAATCGCATAATGGGTCACTTATGTCTCTTTTGTTGCCTTCACTCTAAAATCAAATTTATCAATGTTATATTTTTTTAATTTACGGTAGAGCGTTTTTCTCGGCAGGTTTAATTGCTCCGAAGAAACATTAATGTTCCCTGCTGATTTTGCTAACGCTTCTAATAACAAAGCTTTTTCATAGCCCTCCATTTGTAGGTCAAAATCAAACCCTTCAGGCTCAATTTCAGCAATTGTTTTTTGTAAATTAAAGCCTTGCCCGTCAATCCCTAATACAAACCTATCAGCGACATTTCTTAACTCACGGGTATTCCCCGGCCAGTCATGCATATTCAATGCGCGTAATTGCTCACATAATAAAACCGGAGGTTGCGTTTGAAACTTTTCACAGGACTTTTTCACAAAATGACAAAATAACGGGTGCACATCTTCCACACGTTTTTTTAATTTGGGGATATTGATGCTGGCCACATTTAAACGATAAAACAGATCTTTTCTAAACAGACCTTGGTTACTGAGTTCTTCTAAATTTGCTTTACTTGCAGCCACCACCACAATATTAACAGGTATCAATTGATTACCACCGACTCGTTCAACCACCCTTTCCTGCAAAACACGTAAAAGTTTTATCTGCACTGAGATAGGCATACTTTCAATTTCATCTAAAAAAAGCGTGCCGTTATTAGCTAGCTCAATTTTTCCAATACGTTGTTTACTGGCATTCGTAAATGACCCTAACTCATGTCCAAATAACTCACTTTCAATAATACTTTCAGTCATCCCGCCGCAATTAATGGCCACAAAAGGCTGCTCTTTTCGTACACTAAATTGATGCAGAGCATTAGCAACGACCTCTTTGCCGGTACCGGTATCACCATTAATAATGGTATCAACACCACTTTTTGCTAGCACTAATATTTGTTGGCGGATCAGCTCAATACTGCGCGATTCGCCAATCACAAACTCTTCAATAGTCGGAGAACTATTATGCTCAAGCGCATTATCGGGGTCATCGAACTGACGTTTAGCAAAGGCATCATTTAATTTAACGATTAAATCAGAAGGCACTAACGGTTTTTCTAAAAAGTCATAGGCACCATTTTTAATTGCTTGCGTCGCCATCGGAATATCACCGTGTCCACTCATTAATAACACCGGCAAATTGGTGACGCGTTTATTAATGGCATCCAACAACGTTAAACCATCAATATGCGGCATTTTCACATCACATAAGACAACACAATGACTGTCTGGCCTCAAAGAACGTAAAGCGAGTTTGGGGTCAGTGAAGGGTAAAACTTCAAACCCCTCTAATTCAAGCATCTCTGTTAACGCTTCGATCACGTCTATTTCATCATCAATCAGCACCACTATTTTAGTATTTTGCATCGCTAGAACACTCCTCGTTGAGTTTCTTTAATTCAATGGTGAAGGTCGCACCTTTTCCTCGCTCTGATTGCACAGACAAGTTGCCATTGAAATCTTTAATAATGTTAAAAGTAATGGATAAACCTAACCCTAATCCTTTACCAACCATCTTCTTAGTGAAAAAAGGATCAAAGATATGCGGCAGGTCTTCACTGATAATACCTTCACCGTTATCCTTCACCTTAATGCAAAGTGAGTGATCACTTTCAGTGACATAAATATGTATATGTGCATCATCAACGCCTTCCACTGCATCTAATGCATTGGCAATAATATTCACCATAACCTGCTCAAGACGAATAGCATTCGCCGACACAAAATAGTTGTCTAACGGGACATAGCTGATCTTACATTTACCATAATCAATGCGGCTTGATAACAACTCTAATGCTTCTGTGATCACGCTACTGACGCAGACCTTTTCAAGTTTCCCATCTGATTTACGGGCAAATGATTTTAAATGCTGGGTAATAACAGAGGTTTTAGCGATTAACTTTTCTATCTTGCACAGACTATTTTTTACTTTGTCCAGCTGCTTCCTTTCCAACCAAATTGACGCACTGTGTAAATGACTATTAACCGCAGTTAACGGTTGATTGATTTCATGGGTAATTCCCACACTCAATCCACCTAATGCAGCTAACTTTCCGGACTGGACTAGCTCATTCTGTAAGGAGATTAATTGTTTATTGGTCTGTTCGAGCTTTTGAGAGTTGGCTTGAAATAGCAGCACATCTTTGGCCATTTCAGTTATTTCGTCATGACCTTTAATTTGAATCGGTGTATTCAATTTTCCAGAAGAGATTAAGCGCATACTTGACTGCAAATCACGAATCCGTTGCAGAATGTTATTTCTAACATAAAACCAAGAGAAAAAGACCGCGGCACACAGGCTAAAGAAGGAGACAGACAATGCTAACTTCATGTTTTTTAATAACCGTTGTTCAGTCGCATCTATTTCCGAATCCACTTGCTGATTAACCCGTTTGGCATAACTTTCTACTTGTACTGCTAATTGATGTAACTGCAACCGGCTATTGCCCCAAAGGAATTTCTGTTGGTAATTTAAATCAATCTGTTGGTTTTTTAAGTTAAATAATTTGCCCTGCCGAGACATCATATTATTAATGAAAACAAGCCGCTTATTAAGGGATGGGTCAGTATTTTCTAATTGTCCTGCTTGCCAAAACTCCCACCAATTACTGCCTACTTTTTCTAAGCGTAAAATAGTGTTATCCAACTCGTTAAATGTCAGGTCGTTATAAAGCTTTTCAGCTAAACCAAATTGGTAATATAATAATCTGCGTAATTCATTGTGGTTAATCGCTGTTTTTTTTGTATCATTTAACTGCGATAACCATTGATCCGTTGCAATCAAAAAGGGGAATAGCCCACTCAGCAGATCTTTGAACTGTGTATTTAATACCTGCATTTTGACTTCATTAGTGTAAAGCAGACTTAAGTTGTAATTAATCTGATTAATAAGGTTTTTAAAGTATTGATTATAATCTGGAAAATCAACCATCAACTCACTCATCGTGGACAGTGAACGCTCAATTTCTTGCATTGCCTGGTCACGCTCTTGGTCCGATTCAGCGGAAAGAATAATAAAAGAAGTAGAAATGATGGTACGAGCAAGGTCATTAAGACGCGCGGCTTCCTCTAAAGAAACCATATCTTCCTGTTGAATTTCAGTCAGTCGATTTAAGGTTTCATTAAAGGTTGAATAGGAAACACTGGACACTAAAATAGTCGAAAAGGCCAACACACTGAAGGCAAAGACAAGTCTAAATCCAATACCAAAATACCTGGCTTTTGCGCGCATTAAATTCCGCCTAGCATTGATTTATTAACCCGCTGTATTTGTTCCAAAAACATTACTTACTCTCTTTTATTTAACCATTACTTTCACCGCTCAATAGTCACTGACCTGAATAAATAATCAGGCGAAAATGTGTATATTGATAAGCTCAGCAGGTTGTATTAATGCAGTATTAACAGTGAAAAGGATTGGCGATTAAGGCTTTCACTCGAAGGAGATGATTCAACAAAACAGCTATAAAGTGGCTTATCAAGCCGCTCATAAGATCGCAGTATAGGACCTAAACACTTTACAAATATTGCCCGTTATAAATAGAGCAACTGATAACAAGGAGATTACACCTCATTAACACGGATTAAACATTCTCAAGAAAAAAACATGCTTTTGAACACGTTAAATGAGCAGAAATGAACACGAATGTGACCTAGGTAAGTTTAAGTAGATAAAAGATTGTTGCCCCCTTTTAGTTATCAGTATTTCATGTTCAATACGCTATTGCTCAATATCATTAATGCAGTCACATTGAATAATGTGGTGTACGAAAGCACATCTACACAATTACCACAAAATCACATAGAAAATAAAAATAGTTATTTAAATACATATAGTTAATTTATTTTTTAATCTCCATATTTTGACCATATTTGCCCCTTATACTTTCCCTAATCGCTTTCATAGAAGCACTTCTACTTTTACTAATAAGATTGGATCAGTCATGAATAAAAAAATAAAGAATCTAACGATATTAATATTATTCGCTGTTGGAGTTGGTTTCTCGATTAAATACTACTTTGCAGAAAATGAACAAAACCTTGTTTTTACTACCGACTTTGTGAAAAAAGGCAATATAGAAAATGTAGTCCTAACAAATGGCGTACTTTATCCCTATACCCTCGTTGATGTAGGTTCTCAAGCTTCAGGACAAATAGACAATATTGCAGTTAATCTCGGCGATCAGGTTAAAAAAGGTGATTTAATTGCCCAAATAGACAATTTGACGCAAAAAAATACGTTAAAAGAAGCGCAAGCGTCACTTAGTATTATCAATGCTCAATACCGAGCAAAACAAGCACAAATATATGAAGCAACAGCAGAATTTGAACGCCAACAAAAAATGTTTAAAAATGGTGTGGCTTCGCAGTCCATTTTCGACACGGCGCAGGCAACGTTAACCGTATATAGCGCAGAACTAGAACAAATCGAAGCGCAAAAAGAACAAGCGTTGATCAGTGTCGATAACGCCAAATTAGAATTGGGTTATACGACCATCGTTGCGCCTATCGATGGCACTGTTATTTATATTTCTGCACAACAAGGTCAAACTATCAGCAACAATCAAGAAACGCCTAGCATTGTTGAACTTGCACAGCTTACAACCATGACCATTAAAGCTGAAGTATCAGAAGCAGACGTTATTCATATAAAACCAGGGCAACAGGTTTACTTTTCAATTCTTGGTGATGCTAAACAAAAATACACGGCAGTATTACGTGCAATTGAGCCTGGTCCTACGTTATTGACTGGCGATGATAGTCAGCTGAGCATAGGTGACAGTGATGCTATTTATTACAATGCATTATTTGATGTCGACAACCCTGATCAGCTATTACGTATTGGTATGACGGCACAGGTCTCGATTATTTTAGACAGTGCTGCAGATGTATTACAGGTTCCAGCTCAAGTACTGACCAAAACGCCCAACAAACAGAATAGCTATCAAGTACCTGTCAAAGTAGATAATAAAGTCGAGTACCGTGATGTTGAAGTTGGCATCAATAACAGTGTTAATGCACAAATATTATCAGGACTTGAAGAAGGTGACGAAATTATCATCGGCCAATCTTCTGCAAATCAAGCCACTACCTCTAGCCGTCAGGCCGGTGGCCGTCAAAAACAAGCGGGGCTTTAATCTATGAGTGAAGTACTACTTGAAATTGCAGGTGTCAGTCGAACATTTAGCGCTGGAGAACAAGATCTTACCGTGTTAAATAACGTGAGTTTAAAAGTTCACAGAGGCGAAATGATCGCTATTGTTGGAGCATCAGGTTCAGGCAAGTCAACCTTAATGAATATTTTAGGCTGTTTGGACAAGCCTTCGGCAGGCCAGTATCTGATTAATGGTCAAGATACGTCTAAAATGGATGAAGACCAATTAGCGGCACTGCGCCGTGAATATTTTGGTTTTATATTTCAGCGTTATCATCTACTGGGTGACCTTTCTGCCGTCGCGAATGTGGAAGTACCAGCATTATACGCCAGTGAAGATAAAGCAACTCGTCGAGCAAAAGCTGAAGCATTGCTGACTCGATTAGGGTTGAGTGACAGGCTTGATCACAAACCAAGTCAATTAAGTGGTGGCCAGCAGCAACGAGTCAGTGTTGCACGTGCACTGGTCAATGGTGGCGACGTTATTTTAGCAGATGAACCAACAGGTGCACTTGATAGTAGCAGCGGCGAAGAAATGATGAAGCTGTTACAAGAATTACATAAAGACGGTCATACCATTATCTTAGTGACCCATGACTTACAGGTTGCGAAGTTCGCTGATCGTATTATTGAGATAAAAGACGGTGAAATAAAAAGTGACACAGTCACTAACCCAAAAACGGAAACAATTAATGCCGTCGAATTTAAAAAAGAGAAAAAGGCGACTATCCCAAAAAACAGTTTATTTGATTGGACACGTTATCTTGAAGCGCTAAAAATGGCATTAACTGCCATGTCTAGTCATAAACTGCGTACGTTTCTAACCATGCTTGGCATTATTATTGGTATCGCATCCGTTGTTTCCGTTGTCGCTCTGGGTAACGGCTCTCAACAAGCGGTTCTTGAAAATATGGCATCAATGGGCACCAACACGATTGAAATTAAACCCGGTAATGGACTGGGTGATCGCCGTTCTGGTCGAATACGCACGTTAACAGCCAGTGATGCAGAGATTCTCAAAACATTACCATTTGTTGATAGTGTTACGCCCACAGTGAGAGCTGATGTGGCAATTCGCTATAGCAACCAAGCCCTCACCGGTGAAGTACAAGGTGTAGGTTCGGAGTATTTTAGAGTAAAGGGTTACACTTTAGCGCAAGGCCAATATTTTGATGAAAATAGCGTTGATGATCTCGCTCAAGTGGCAGTAATTGACTCAAACACTGTCGCCTCTTTGTTCCCAAAAGAATCAGCACTCGGTAAAGTAATATTTCTAGGTCAACTACCCGTACGAGTAATTGGGGTAACAGAACCAAGAGAAAGTGCCTTTGGCAACACTGATGCATTAAATGTATGGATCCCTTACACCACTGTGTCAGCACGTATTTTCAGACAAAATGATGTTAATGATATTACTGTACGAATTAATGACAGCGTATCTAGCACCGCTGCTGAACAGGGTATTATTAAGCTAATTAAGATGCGCCATGGTGTGGAAGACTTTTTTACTGTTAATACCGATACTATTCGAGAAAATATTGAAAAAACGTCAGCGACGATGACCATGCTTATTTCAACCATAGCGTTTATATCTCTGATTGTAGGGGGCATTGGTGTTATGAATATTATGTTAGTGTCAGTAACTGAACGTACCCGTGAAATAGGTATTCGAATGGCAGTAGGTGCTCGTAAGCATGATATTTTACGACAATTTTTAATTGAAGCGGTTTTAGTCTGTATTTGCGGTGGTATTTTGGGTATTTCATTGGCTTTTTTAATTGGCCTTATCTTTGCCTCGAGCAGCAGTGACTTTCAAATGATTTATTCAACAAATTCAATCATTACCGCATTTGCTTGCTCAACTTTAATCGGTGTTTTATTTGGTTATTTACCTGCACGCAATGCCGCCAAATTAAACCCTGTTGACGCACTTGCGCGAGACTAAGAGAGCATCTAGCTAGCTTTAAAATGGTGAGTATTGAACAACTACTATCAATAAAAGATAAGTTAACCTATTTTTAATCAGCAGCATAAGAAGGAAATGACGTGAAGTTATTTTATAAATTTTTCTTTGCATTTTGCATTACCAGCTTTGTTGCTGTGGGATTAATGCTGTCTTTAATTACCGTTAATTTATCCACCAGCTTTAATGATTTTGTGAATGAGGCAGAGCATAAACAAGTTTCAAATTTGAAAAGCAGAATTGTCTCTTATTATCGAGATAACGGCAGTTGGCAACGGCTCAAAGGCAATGAACCTCTCTGGAAAGAGATGCTAGGCGCTAAAGTAAACAGCAATGCTGCGGATTCAACACCAACGAGCAACAGACAAAATGCCACTGAAACTAATGACAACCTACTCGCCTTAAGTAGTTTGTTGCAAACACAAAAAAGATTGAGCCTATATGATGTTGATAAACACAAAAAAGATTGAGCCTATATGATGTTGATAAACAAGTTATTATTGGTAGAGACTTAATAACTGACAACCCCTATAGCGAAGTCATTGAGCTCAATGGAAAAATAATAGGCTGGCTGAGTTTAGTGCCCTCTGAGCTTGTCGAAGGCAGCCCAGGAAATGAATTTTTAGCACAACAATACAAAAATTATTACATCATCGCGCTGATGGTTATTGCACTAGCTTTAGTCACCGCTTGGTTATTTTCAAGACACCTGCTGGCGCCTATTAGCTCTCTTATCGATGGCACCTATACCTTGATTCGAGGTAATTACCGCCTTCGAATTGAAAAGAAAACCAATGATGAACTCGCCTTGCTGTCCGATAACGTTAATGTATTAGCTGAAACCTTAGACAAAAATCAGAATAACCGCTTTAAATGGATGTCAGATGTGACCCATGAATTAAAAACACCTTTGACCGTGTTAAGAGGTCAGTTGATCGGTATTCAAGATGGTGTATTTATAGCAGATGAACAACGCGTGCAGTTATTCATCGACCAGATAGACAGTATGAGCAATATCGTTAATGACCTGTATCAGCTATCTATCACTGACGTTGGTGGACTTACTTATAAAAAACAACCGCTTAATCCGATTCAAATATTACTGCAAGTAGCAGATAGCTTTACTGCCAAATTTGAACAAAAAAAGTTCTATGTAGATTGTTCACAGTTGGCACAACTGATGGCAGATAAAAAATGTAGCGTATTAGCCGATAAGGATAGGATAAGGCAGTTATTTGTTAACCTGTTTGAGAATTGTTGCCGTTATACGGATGCAAGTGGGAAAATTCAGATTTCAGCTCAAATTGTTGCTAAGCAACTACATATTCAAATACAAGACTCCGCTCCGGGCGTACCATTAGCTATCCAAGATAAGTTGTTTGAACGCTTTTATCGTGTAGAACCCTCTCGTAATCGTGGTTACGGAGGGTCGGGGTTAGGGTTAGCTTTATGTAAACAAATTATCGATGCGCACCAAGGCGAGATTAGTACTTCTGATTCCTCATTAGGCGGACTCAGTATTAATATTACACTGCCAGAACACAGGAGTTATACGTAGTGAATAAGCAGAAAATTCTCATTGTTGAAGATGAAGCTCATATTGCCGAGGTCTTAATCGCCTATTGTCAGAATAATGGTTACCTGGTTGAACACCTTAGTAGCGGTAAAGAAGTGATCTCTTTTGTTGAAGAAAACAGTGTAGATCTAATACTGCTCGATTTAATGCTGCCGGATATTGATGGGCTGGAAATCTGCAAAAAAATCAGAAAGTTCTCACAACTGCCGATTATTATGATCACAGCCAAAGGTGAAGAAATTGATAAATTACTGGGATTAGAATTTGGTGCAGATGATTATATTTGTAAACCCTTTAGCCCTAGAGAAGTAATGGCAAGAGTCAAAACCGTGCTACGTCGAGTGACCAATAATAATACAGAGTTGGATGCAGCTAATAGCATTAAACACTCAGAGTTTGAGATGACAATTAATGAATTTGAAGTCACCTTTAAAGGCCAATTCTTAGATCTTACTCCCAGAGAATTTTTAATACTTCGGCTCTTTTTAGAAAACAGCGGACGTGTTTTTAGCCGAGACGAAATCTTAGTTTATGCTTACAGCGATACCTTGGATATCTCCGATCGCAACATCGATACACACATTAAAAATATCCGTAAAAAGATTAACCAAATAGCAGAAGAAGCAGAACCGATCCGTTCTGTATATGGCATTGGTTATAAGTTTAATAAATTGTAGTGAAATATTTTTATTAAGTCATAAAAAATACTGACAGTTTTAACTTTTAGTTTTTCAAATGAGATAGATACATTTTTTGTAACTACTCAGCAGGGATAAAAATATTAGGTAGCATGCCATTCAACAATAGCGTTAAAGCAGTAGAGCCACTTACTCCCTGCTTTTTACAGCTTGATAAGTAACTACGAAGACCAAAAAACATTTCTGCTCCATATTCGCTCCTGAAGCAGCCCGAGATCTTCTGCTGAACTTTTGCCATCCTCAAGTCATTTTCGCCTTGATTATTAGTAAAAGGTACGGCTTTATCGATCATAAACCTGAGTACGTCATCTTCATAATTTTGTAAACGCTCAAGTAAATTTCTAGATTTTGTTTTTTTCACCCTGCCTCGTTGGCGGGTAGTT
>NZ_KI519491.1:11711-33532 GCF_000482725.1 Psychromonas arctica DSM 14288 | reverse complement strand
CTATATTAGCTCCGCGGATTTAAGTGTTAATGAATTTGCTAATGCGGCTCGAGAACACTGGGCTATCGAAGTTAAACTGCATTGGAAACTCGATACCGCAATGCATGAAGATGCCAGCAGAGTTAGAAGAGAAAATTCTGCAGAAAACTATGCAACGGTGCGTCATACCGCACTTAATCTGCTAAATGCGGACAAAACATTTAAAGCAAGTATCAAGAGAAAACAAAAGAAGGCCAATCGAAATACAGATTACATCGAGCGAGTCCTTACAGGGCAAGGTGCTTCATGATTTCGCCCTGATTCCATAATTGATCTTTATCTCCAGTTAAATCCGTATAAGTAAAAGTTTTTATTTCTAATTGCTCTCTAGCGATAGGGCTGTTTTCTATTGTTGCACAACCTTGAAATAATAATATAGACGTTGCGAAAAACCATCGTTTCATTTTCATTCCCTTTAATAAAAAATTATTTTCTATATTTAATATGTTCCACTGAAAAGTAACATATCCACTGCATCTAAAGCATTGTAGTTTTGAATCAAGTTATTTCGTTGTTCTTTTCTTTTAATTCTATATGTATTCTTATTAAAATCTTCACGCCGAGCAGCAATTACCTTTAGCTAGGTAGCCATGTAGTCCATATGTGCAAAATCGTATATGGACTTCATTTACTATTAATGTAATTAAATCGAGTGAAATGCTTTGATAAAGTTTTTAGGGTGTTGATGAAACCTCACATGACCTTTTGCATTCAGTCGCTTTCGGTTTTGTCGAAATGGCGGCGTAATAAATCCCCAATTTCCAGCTCTCGAAAAGTAGATTACATAATCGATTTTTGCATCCCCCCATTTGTTTTCAACAAAAATATTTTCTTCGTGAGTTTCAATGGATTTTATTTGAATTCGATAAAAATCATCTCCATCAGAGATAACAAAATCAGTTTTTAAACCGTGGTCAATCATTGGGAGAAATACATCCCATCCGTCATTAAGCAACCAGCTAGCAGCTAAAGTTTCATAGGAAAGGCTTTTGTAGTGTTTTAAAGATTCATTTTTAGGATTTGAGTTTCTTATGGGCATAGTTATATCCAATATAAAATTGATGCCGCACGCCAGATATGGCCTTCTGTATGCGAACCCGGGAACCGTATCAGTCCTCCGCCAATTTAATATCACCATACAACCTATCGGTTTGTATCTAATAGAAAGGGTGCCAGCCTTGCACTTTCCCGTATGGGACTTATGCATAAATACTATTATCAGACGGTATCGCCTGTGATAAAGCTAGATTTAAAGTTAACAAAATATATTTAAGTAATCAATACCAAGGTTATTATTGCTCAGTGATTGCTGTCAGTAATGCTGAATAAAAAGCTGATGCGTGTAATTGGCGCTTATGTTAAATGAGCTAATTTACTATTAGAAATGAGACTTAGGCTGGATTTAAGTGCGTTAGTCATCATTTATAGAGGTTATTTTAGTGAAACTCCATCTATTATTAGTTGAAAGTTTACTACTAACCTTGATTATAATTTGTCTAGAAAACGACCACTTTAGTTTGGGGCAGATTTAGTAGCGAAATCGTTTTTTGCTACACCACGAGTTAAGTTTTTTGGTGAGGTTACGCCACCATTCAAGGGAGGTGACTGTGTCGTCTGAAGCAGAATTAAAAGCAATAGAAGCAAAGTTGATAGAACTGGATAGTGAGCGAACGATCTTGCTGGCGAGACGAACGGCATTACTTAGTACTAATATTGATACATTGCGCTTAAGTTCTTCCCAAAAAATAGATATTTTTATGAAGCTATTTCGTGGACGGCAAGATATTTATGCTAATCGCTGGCAGAACAAGCAAGGTCGAAGTGGGTATTCGGTCAGTTGCTTTAATGAATGGCAACAAGGTAAATGCAATAAGCCCAAAGTGAAGTGCACGGAATGTGTGCATCAAGCATTCAAACCTTTAGACGGGCAAGCTAATTATGATCATCTTGCAGGAAAGTATACGTTAGGGCTTTACCCTCTTTTGGAAGATAATCGTTGCTGGTTATTGGCCGTTGACTTTGATAAGTCGGATTGGAAAGAGGCTGTCACTGCTTTTCGAAAAACATGTGTGGCACTTAATATCCCTTTTAGTGTTGAACGGTCTCGTTCTGGAAATGGTGCTCATATTTGGGTGTTTTTTGAATCACCAGTACCTGCTAAAGATGCAAGAAAACTTGGCTTTATACTACTTGATAAAGCGATGGAATTTCACGCTGGTTTGTCATTTGAGTCCTATGATCGTCTGTTTCCAAATCAAGATATATTACCTGCTGGTGGATTTGGAAACTTGATTGCACTGCCACTACAGCATAAGCCTCGACAACAAGGTAACAGCGTATTTATTGATGAGGATTTTAATCCATATTTTGATCAATGGAGTTATCTGACATCCATTAAGAGACTAACTCAACTGCAATTAGAACTGATTGTCAGTGATGTAAAAGATCTCAATGTGCCTACGGATAGAGATCCTTGGGAAATGAGGTTTTCAGAAGATCCTTCTGTCATTCCTGGATGTCCTACAAAGTTAACGTTAGTGCTGGCAAATCGTAATTACCTAAATGTTAAAGGATTACCTCAAGCTTTGTTAGCAAGGCTTAAGCGAATTGCTAGTTTTTCTAATCCTGTTTTTTTTAAAACCCAAGCTTTACGTTTTTCAACCAATGGAATACCTCGTTTTATTTGTCTGGCGGAAGTTGAAAATGGTTATCTAGCATTGCCTCGGGGCTGTTTTGATGAAGTATGTAGTTTATTGAATAGCAATGCGATTGAGGTGGATGATAAACGTAAGCATGGTATCCGTTTAAAGAGACTGATATTTAAAGGTGAGTTGAGACAAGACCAAAAGAAAGCGGTCGCAGCATTAGCAAAGTATGATTTTGGTGTGTTACATGCTCCAACTGCTTTTGGCAAAACAGTAGTAGCTATAGGTTTGATCCAGAGACGTAAAGTGAATACGCTGATATTAGTGCATAGCCGTCAATTATTGGACCAATGGAAGGATCGCTTAACAGTCTTTCTTGATGGTTGTGAAGTTGGATTAATTGGCGGTGGGAAACGTAAGCCTACAGGGCAAGTGGATATCGCAACTTACCAGAGTTTGATTAATCGAAAAGATAATAGCATTGATCCTATTTTGTATGATTATGGGCAAGTTATCATTGATGAATGCCATCATATTTCAGCACCTAATTATGAAAGGCTGTTAAATGAAGTTCATGCAAAATATGTTTTAGGCAACACTGCTACGCCGAACAGGCAGGATGGTCACCAGCCGATCATCTTTATGCAAGCAGGGCCAATAAGGCATACGGTGGCTAATGAAAGTAACAAATTTATCCAACAGGTTAGATTGTTAAAATTGGAATCTGGACTGCCACCTGAACTATCCGATACAGATAATAGGCCGCATATCGCGGATGTTTATCGCTGGTTAATGAACGATGATAAAAGAAATAAGCTTATTATTGCTGATATTCTATCGATGGTGGCACAGCAACGGCATCCAATTGTTCTAACTGAACGTAGAGAGCATGCTCAGTTATTGGGTGAATTGTTGTTTAAAGAGGGGATCCGTTTTCAGCTTTTACGAGGAGCAATGAGTGCTAAAGAAAGAGATCAAGCAACGGCTGAGTTGGATGATACTCAGGTTATTGTAGCTACTGGGAAATATATTGGAGAGGGTTTTGACCTACCTAAGTTAGATACCTTGTTTCTTGTTTTGCCTATTTCTTGGAAGGGGTCTTTAGTTCAGTATGTTGGGCGGATACAGCGTCAGTTTGAAGGAAAGGACAAAGTAATAGTATTTGATTATCTTGATTCATCTCTACCAATGTTGGAAAGAATGTATAAAAAGAGATTAAAGGGTTATGAAGCACTTGGCTATAGCATCACCGAAAAAGCGGATGAATTATTGCAAGCTAATTTGGATTTAGGAACACAATTGTGAACGATTGAAGGTGAATGGGCTTACTTTTACAGAGCTTTTTCGGCTGTCTCTCATTTTGTAATGAAGGCAATTTGAGTCTAAACTAAATTAGAATTAATGATTAAATTTTCATTTAAGTTATTGTTAAATGAGTGTTTTGGTGTTTGTGACAAAGTGAGTATAAGTGCGGAGGTGTCGTCATTGGAAGCCTTCTGAGTATTATTAATAAATGCAACTTGTTCTTTATCAGATAATTCAGCCCAAAAACCATCAGTTGCAATGACTAATATATATTCATTACTGATTTTATATTGGCTATGCTCAGGTCTAAATGGACGTTGTAGGTTCATGCTTCTAGTGAGGATGTGGCGTTTACTCATTTTAAGCATTTCAGAGGTAAAAGGTTGCCCCAAAGGGTTTGCACCTGTATGTACAGGGCTTAACCATTGAATAGATTGATTTCCTAATATACCCATGCGACTATCCCCAGAGTTAAAGCAATTTAAAATGTCTGTTTTATGGCAATAGGAAAGTAATATAAAGCTCGCTTTGCCAATTTTAAAAGCACTTTTCGTTTCTGTATAGGCTGCATGCATAGCTTGCTGAATTTGGTCTTTATTGGTTTGTGTTACCGACTTTATTTTCTGTTGAAACTGAGCAATATAATACTTTGCCATTTCAGGGCAGACAGGAGATGAAGTCGCAATATCAAATGCAATTACCAAAGTTGAATGTTCAGTTTGAAATATAGCAAATAAGTCTTTATTGATTTCTCTATCTAAGCCTTTTGCAGAATTAAACTTCCAATATAGTTTTAGTTTACTCATTATTTGTGCACTCTTCTAAGCGAGCAAAAATTATTCCCTCTCTTTGATTATCTCCCTTTGCAGTGCTTTGTACTGCTAGCTCAAAGTCATACTCTTCGATAAGCCCTCCCAGTTTCTCCGAGATATAGTTTTGAAGGTTTATAGGAGCCGTTTTTATTTCTTGGGAGATAGTTTCGCGACCATCAAAGATATTTAAAATATCTTCAATATCTCGACTAGAAAGTAAGTCATTATTTCCACGATTAAAGTATGCTTCTAGCTTAGTTGCGATAAAGTATTCGGGTTTAATGAGTTTTATTTTAATATCGTCAGTGAGTTGAAAATCTTCTGCTGTGGCTACGGAATCTTCATACCAACGATTTCCAAAGCCTAGAGTGTCTTCATCTATTGGCATAAAGTCGACTTGAAGTTCACCTAATAACATTCTGCAAATGACACCATCATCAAGATCCATTGGATCACTAAACCCATTTTCTCTAAGTGTGTTTTGAAGGTTTGCCCAAGCAACGTAACCTATAATGTCTACAACTAGATCTACATCATCGGTATATCTAATGTTTTCTTTTGTATAATCATCTGTCACCAATAAACCAGTGGTGCAACCACCGACAAAAACAGCCTTATTGAGAAGTTCTTCTCCAAGAGCTCTTGCTACATGTTCAAGCATTTCATGTTGAAGGTTAATGTTATTCATTTAACACCTTTAAAAATAGTTTCTAGCATATCTAATGCAAGGTTACGTTCACGTGAATTTCCGATTCGAATAGCATCAATAAGCGCAAGCATTGCGTAAAGTCTTCCATCCTGCTGTACTGCTTGGAAAATGTTGGGGTGCAATGGTTCAATACTCATGCCTTTGGTATGTCCCTTTGAGTTTGGCCAAATGGGAGGTATTTGTCCTGAACTCATAAGCTTTCCTTTTAATACTGGCGCTGCTATCGAAGTTGCAATGCCTCTAGTAACTTCACCTTCTTTTGCTGGAAAAACGTATTTAATTCCATAAGTAATAAATTCTAACAAAGCCTTAGTATTTACTTTTGGTATTTGAAGTTTTCGATCTGTTTTAGCTAAACCAACATCATACATGCGATTTAGGCTTAAACTTATTTGAGATTTACTAACCCCTGTGTATTCAGCTAAACTTCTGACTGAAAAATGGCTTTCAATATGGTCTTGCTCTGTATAGGTTGGAGTTAAACCTTTTTCATCCCAATCCGCCCACTCATCATCATTTTCAATGATATGAGCGTCTAATTTTTTTCCCATTAAATCGGAATGTAATGAAATTATTTTTAGTAACAATAAAATATCTTGACTTTTCATAGCTGACTCCAGTTTCGCGTCCCTTGTCCTAGGACTCAGGACGATTGTTGTTTTTGTTTTTGTTTTTGTCAAGGAAAAAAATGATAAGTGTTCAGGATGTTGAAATGATTTTAGTGTTGTGGAAGTAATTAGAAAGAAAATATTCAATAAACAGTCCGCACATAGCAAAATTTCAGTAAAGTTGTTTGCGGGTAATCGTCTATGATTGCAGAATCGGTAAATTAATACATATTCTAAAGCCTATGGAAATTTAACTCTATAGATTGTCTTCGTTTTAATTCCATCAACCTGTTGATTTTGGAGCTTATAGAATATGGCTTCGCGGCTATACATTGTCTTCGTTCTAATTTTACGAATACATTAATTTTTGTTGTCACAATAAAGTGGCTATGAGTTTTCTGGGGCGCAGGATTCATCCTGCTTTTTGATTCTGTAAATAATTTTTAAATATTACTCGTTCCCTCGGTCCTCCGTGGTAATGCATAGTTGATAAGTAAATTGATCCTCGCTTTTCACGTTAAACTCATTTTTAGGTAAAAGGTAAGCGCTGAACTTCTGACGTTTTTTGAGTGCTGGTTCGTCTGTGCTCATCCAATCGGTTTGAATTTTATTCACAGTGTTTTCGCCCTGTCGGCGACTTTACTTTCTCTGAACAGCAGAGAAAGTAAGCAAAGAGACTGTCACCGAATAACTTTCTGATCCAAATAACGTAGAACTTTCTATACGCACCAGTTCATACGGCACGTCCGTGTGCCGGATGAACTTACAGCAAACGTCCTGCTTGCTGTTGCTGAAAGTTATTCATTGTTTGGGAAAGCTCAACGGTGGCGTCGTTGTAGCCGCGTTAGGTTTGGGTTTCACCGTTAACTAATTGATATTACTGAGTTCAACATTTGGGTGTCCACAATTTATCAATTTATGTTTGACAATTTATGTTCTCCGGAAGGCTAAATTTGGCTACGTAGTAATAAATAGTAGGAGCTGGTTTGTCTAAATTTACCTGTAGTAGTTGGAGCTAGGAGAGAAGCATATCTACTGACTTATACTTATATGACTCTCCACCTTGCTTTACTTCTTCTGAAAAGCCTAAGCTCGCTCTCAATGTCGAGCGTAATTAGCTAAATTGCTTTCGCCTACAAAACGATATATAGCAAATATTAATATTGAAAAGACAAAAAAGACCTTCTCTTCAGTCTTGCTTATACCTCTGAAATCCAAGCATAAAGTAACTTATTTGTAATTCCTAATGAGGCAGCAGCTGGCACGATTGAGTGACTTTTCAGTCATGCAACTCTTTCCTGCTTAAATTCGTTTAGTAACATTCACCTCAATGATAGGACTATAAACCTCTGTTGAGGTGTCCCGCTAATTCAATCACAACATCGATTATCTCACTACAAAAACCGAACAAGGTGCATGACGAACTATTTTTGCTGCATTAGATCCTAATAAATATGACCTAAATTTAGGTTTAGCTGATGCCATAACAATGGCATCAGCATTAATTTTTTTTGCCAGTGATACAACCTCATCAAATACCGTTCCAGTACGGACAATACAACGTCCTCTATGCCGTTCTGGAATGGTTGCATGAAACATAGTTTTCAGTGCAAGTTCAGTTGCATTATGTTTCTCGGTAAGACGGTCACTTACGGCGGTTAAAGCCATGCGTCGGTGACTTGCTGTGTCATCAACGAATAACATGTCAATCACTCCATCATCAGCAAGTAATTTAAGCGCCATTGTAACTTCTTTTCCAGCCAGTTTATTGAATGCTAAATCGACTGGCATTAATATATGTTTCAAACTCATTTAACCATCTCCCATTAATTTATTCGGTAACCACAAAACGATTTCAGGAAATACCATACACAAAATTAAGACCATCAACTTCAATAAAATAAACGGTGCAACTGAACGGTAAATATCCATCATGCTAACACCTGGAGGAGCGATACCTTTGAGGTAGAATAATGCGAATCCATAAGGTGGTGTCTGCACTGCAATCTCTATATTTAAGATCATCAGAATACCGAACCAAATAGGATCATATCCAAGGTCCATTACAATTGGCGCAAATAGTGGTGCACACATTAAAACTATAATGAGTTCATCAATAATAAACCCGAGTAATAACATGGTAATTTGCATCATGATAATGATAGCTATTGGTGGAAGATCGAACTTCTGTGTGATATCCGTCACCAGATCTTGAACCATATCTTGAACACCGCTGAGCATGTGGAAATTACTAAATAATGAAGCCCCTAGAATAATCCACATCGAAACACTGACTAGCATAGCGGTTTCGAAGCCTGCTGACTTAAACATTTGAAAACGGAAACGTTTAAAAATTATTGCCAACATAATTGCACCAACAACACCAATCGCACCTGATTCAGTTGGGGTAGCAATACCCGTAATAATGCTCCCCAGTACAACAAAGATAAGTAGCAGAGCAAATATGCCATCACGCGCCGTTTTGACTTTCTCTTTGGGACTCATTTTCTTTTCAGCACCCGTATCCATAGGGGCTTTTTCAGGCTTTAGCTTACAAGAAATAATGACGTATGAAACCAATACTGTAATAGATATCAATGCAGGTATCAGTGCTGCAATAAACATACGCCCAACAGAGTTTTGAGTTGAAGCTGCGTACATGATCATTGGAATACTTGGTGGGATCAAAATACCTAGGCCACCGCCTGCCATAATGACACCCAACGCTAAGCGTTTATCATATCCACGCTCTAACATCGGTTTTAGCGCAATGCTACCAGATGTCATGATACCCGCGCCGATAATCCCCACCATCGCGCCAATCATAGAACATACACCAATGACACTAATTGCCAGTGAGCCTCGAATACGACCAAGGAACATCTGACTGGCATTAAACATTGCGTCACCAATACCCGAGCGTGTTAATAATTGCCCCATATAAATGTATAAAGGAATAGCCAATAAAACAAAGCTAAAAAAGGTACTTTCAAGAGTGGTTGGAATGAGGTTGTAAATACCTTCTCCCCACGTTAAATAACCTACTCCCATTGCGATTCCACCTAACGCTAATCCAACGGGAGCCCCAAATGAAAAGCAGGCTAAAATCAAACCAATTAACAACAGTGTTAAAACGCCAATACTCATAATTGTTCAACTTTTTTTAATTTATTTTCGACAGACTCGATATTTTCATCGGCATTCGCAATTGCTAACGCTTGTTGCTTTTCGTCTTTCGATTCTAACAACGCCTCACTGGTAAATATGAAGAAAACATCTTGTAATAAATCACTGATGTATTGCAGTATGAATACGCTACATGCAACGGTCATCATGATCCAAAAGTGTGCCATTGAAGGAGCCCATTCAGATTGTCGACGGTAGTTAAATTCAATTGCTTCTTCGTATTTTCCTAAACTAACTAGAATTATTACGGACAGAAAATAAATAGCTAAGCTATACGACAGTAAGTTAAAGCCGGATTTCATACGTGCGGATAGTGATAGGTAAATAACATCAACATTGATATGTGCTTTTTTCTGTTGCGCTAATGCACCACCTAAAGCGGCAATATAACCAAATAAAAACAAAGACACGTCATAAGCCCAAATAGTGGGACTATTGAGTACATAACGAGAGAAAACTTCGAAAGCGACAGTTAGCGCTAACAATGGCATTAATAATGATGCTGAAAAGCTGATAAAATAAACGACTTTATTAATGGCTAAACATAAATACTTTAGTATCGTTTTAAACATAATAATCATCCTTGTTTACAGCACTAAACCATACAGTATGTAACTAACTGCCTTCCTTGGAATCATGTGCTTAGAAGCTAATCAATGCGTATAAATACCTTGATTAGCTTATGCCATTATTGTTGTAATATTTTAACTAGTTGACTGCTATATTTATCTGAGTTCGCATATTCAGACCATAATGAGTTTGCAGTTGTGTTCCACGTTTCAATGTCTGCCTTAGTTGGTTCTGGGCTCCATTTCATACCTTGTGCTTCCATATCTGCAACCGCTTTAGATTCCCATATACGAGATTTAGTCATTTGCTCAAGCGCGTGTGATTCACTTGCACTGCGAACAATGGCTTGTAGATCTTTTGGTAATTTATTCCACTCACGTTTGTTCACAACGATAGGGAGAACTTGTGCACCAGCAATCGGTAGACGATACATATATTTCGCTACCTCTGCGTGATTACCATCTCTATGGTCAATGATATTACTACCGATTGAACCATCGATAACACCTGTTGCAAGACTGGTGTAAATTTCACTCCAAGAAAGAGAGGCTGGAGATGCGCCTAATTTTCTCAAGAATTTACCGTAAGCGCCCGGTGCTCTAATTTTCAAACCTTTAAAATCAGCAATGCTATTAATAGGCTCTTTCGTTAAAATATAAACAGGCAGTTGAACGTAAGGTTCTAACCAAACCAAACCCTGTTTATCGTAGGCTTCAGTTAATATTTCGCCCCAACCTTTTTCACGGAATAAAGTACTTAATTCGCCCACATCACTGGTTGTACCAGGTAAACCGACTTCTACCACACCGGCAGGAAATTCACCCGCATGCATAGGTTGAAAAGGCGCCCCCATTGTCATTAGACCTGATTTAACTGAGCCTAATACACCCGTTTGACCAACACCTTCACCGGCATACATCATTTTTACTTTTATTCTGCCGTTTGACATTACACCAATGTTTTCAGCAAAATCCTTATAAACCTCACCATAAGCTGTTCCACGTGAATAAAGGTTTACAAAACGCCAATTAAATTCAGCAGCACTGACAGTTGGAATTGCACCTAACGTTGCAGTCAACGTTAATATTGTTCCAGCCAAAGAACGTTTTAAACGAGTCGTTAATAGATTACTAAAGAGGTTACTAGACATAGTTATTATTCCTTTTAAATTATTTATTCCTGATAAGGAAATATTCGCAACGAATATTTCCTTGACTGAGCAACTAGACCAATTGAGTCAGTGCAAATCTGAACAGTATTATTGGTTCATCCATAACCTTAATTACCATTCCAAAATAATTGTTGCATTTATGTTAAAAAACTTAAATATGATACTCACCAAGTAAAGTTTGAAATAAATCAAACAATAAACTTCTTCTTGATACTGCTCAAATGCTTATTATTTGTCACAAAAAAGACCATACAACAAAGCTCCTAATCACCAATACTATTAAGTAGGGATAGTAGAGTAATGTTCTAATTATTCAAAAGCTTGAAGGTTTAAATCTCGATAGACTTTGCAACAATGGCAAGCGTATCTACAATTTGATCAACATGACTCTTTTCGATAATTAATGGTGGAGAAAGTGCTATCGTATTTCCCATACTGCGAGTTAGTACACCTTGGTCATAACATTTTTTCAATATATCAAAACCAATTGGCTTACCATGACTTGGTTGTTCAAATTGGACTGCGCCAATCAAGCCATAATTACGAATATCAATAATTGAAGAGATACCTTTTAATGAATGTAGGCCTTCTTGGAAATAGTCACCTATTTCACCACTTGCACGCTCTAATAAACCTTCTTTTTGATAAATATCCATTGTTGCTAATCCTGCGGCACAGACAACAGGATGAGCTGAATAGGTATAACCGTGATAAAACTCAACAGCACCTTCTGCTGCATTATTAACAACGGTGTTATAAATCTCATCCTGTGCAAAGACGGCTCCTAACGGAACAACACCACTTGTAATACCTTTTGCTGACGTGATCAAATCAGGTATTACATCGAATAAATTAGAAGCGAATGACGATCCTAAACGACCCCAACCCGTGATTACTTCATCAAAAATCAAAACTATGTCGTGCTTTGTACAGATTTCTCGTAATCGGCGTAAGTAACCTTTTGGTGGTAAGATAACACCACCCGCACCAGAAATAGGCTCTACAATAACTGCCGCGATGCTATCTGCACCATGAAACTGCACCAATGTTTCTAATTGTTCAGCTTTTTCAGCACCAAACTCAGGTATACCTTTACTGAAAGCATTACGAGATATATCCAACGTGTGATCGATATGGTCAGCAGGTAACAAAGGTCCAAAACCTTTACGATTTGGTGCTAGTCCACCAACAGAGATCCCACCAAAATTCACACCATGATAACCAAGCTCTCGACCAATAAAACGGAACTTTCCGGCATTACCCTTTGCTTGTTGGTAAGCTAAAGCAATTTTCATTGCGCTTTCTACAGCTTCTGAACCTGAATTAGTAAAGAACACCTTGTTTAAACTAGGGGGCGTGAATTCAACTAAGCGTTCAGCAAATTCAAAACCTATATCATGGCCAAAATTAAATGGTGAACTGTAATCTAGATTAGTAACTTGTTTAGCCATTGCTTCACCAATCTCTTTACGACCATGTCCCGCATTGACACACCACAATCCAGCCGTTCCATCTAACAACTCACGGCCCTTATCAGTATAACAATGCATGCCTTTAGCACTGTTAATAATACGAGGATTTGCCTTAAAATCACGGTTTGCGGTAAATGGCATCCAGAAAGCATCGTAGTTAGTTTTCCTATTCATTGCTTAGTCCTTTATTTATGTTGTTATCATGTGATCTTATTGTTATAGATCGTGTATTACATAACATCAGACTAAGCTGTGATTCGACCAAAAAAAATCACAAAGAATAAAAATAAAGGTTTAAAATTATCAAACATTAGGCTTCTCTGCCTTCATGTCATGTTGCAAAAATGCAACCAGAGCTTGAGATGCTTGAGATAGATAATGGCTTGCTTTCCAACCAATTCCCAAATGTAATGGGATACTCGGATTAAACGGCACAGTTATTAGTTCGCTATCTTCGGCTAAAATAATAGGTAGACAAGTCGAAATACCAATTTTCTTACGTACTAGCGATTTCAACAGTTCAATTAAGTTAGTTTCAAAGCGAATGTCAGGTGTGATTCGATTCTGCTGACAATAATTACTAACCGCTTCACGTAGAAAGTAGCCCTCACGGAATAAAACCAAAGGTTGGTTGCAAAACTGATCCAGAGTAATGCTTTTATAGTTAGCAAATTCATGTTCTAGAGGCACACAAGCAACAATTTGCTCTTTAGCCAATGTAATACAGCGGATGTTTTCATTTTTTCTGTCGACACGGATCATCGCAAGATCTAATTCACCATCAAGTAACATCTTGGCTAACGTCGCAGTACCAGCTTCATGAATGTTAATTTGTATTCCTGGATGGCGTAGTTTAAATAAAGCTAAGGTTTCAGGTAAATAATAAGAGCCAATCATCGCGGAAACACCAAAGTTAATAGTGCCAAATTCAAGTCCTTTAAGTTCTTGCATTTGTATTTTTGCTTGTTCGAGATTAGCTAAAATTTTGTCTGCGTGAGTTAGTAGTATTTGCCCATCACTAGTAATACTCATTTTACGCTCAGCTCTATTAATTAACTTAAGTTCTAGCTGTTTCTCTAACTTTTGAATGCTCATACTCAAAGCAGATTGTGCGATTCCTAACTTATCTGCCGCTTTAGTAAAATTTCCTGTTTCAGCAAGCACCGTGAAATAATACAGTTTTTTAAAATCCATAACTCAAAGTCCTTATCTGTTTTAGTTCTACCCTGGTATTGCTAATAAATTCTTAAATCTACCGCACCATTTATTCACATATAAATTATAAGTAAAAAACAACTATCAATAAAATTGATTAAAACTATATCAATCATATGTTATCAATATGAAAATTAAATTGTTAAGGTTTTGTTAACTCATGTTAACTGTCTCACATCGGGTCGAGACACTTTACTCACCAAGACTATAATTTAGTTAAATAAATTGAAGGATATCGATTATGAACACTGCATTAACCACTACGGAGAGCATCACTTATTATCAAGGTTTCCAAGTTAGACCACATACTGAGAATCCTCGCTTACAAGTAGTAACGATTGAAAAATCAACGTTAACAAAGTTCAACGAAGAGACTGATGAATGGGGATTACAAGCAATCGAATACAAACCATTTCTACGCTATGCTGCAGCAGATATACTTGATCGCGCTTGTAATTATGAATTGGGTACATTGCTCAACGAAATAATGCAAGACCGAGAAAAAGCAGCTTTTTTATTAGAAGCTGATGATTCGGCACAAGCTGATTTTGTTGACAGTGATGAACAACGTGATTTTTTTGTTATCTTATCTACAGCGGTTTCTCATCTGATTGGGCTACCTAATTTTGATGCCATGTATGGCAAGTATTACGCACGATTTACAGTTGAAAATGATGACAACAGTGATAGTTACTTGCGTCAGGCTCATCGACGAATGGAACTACATAATGATGGAACCTATGTTGATGAACGTACTGATTTTGTGTTAATGATGAAAATGAGTGAAAAAAATATGGAGATGGGTGATTCTTTGCTTCTTCATATCGATGATTGGGAAGATCTAGAACATTTTTACAACCACTCTCTTGCTAAGCAAGATATTGTTTGGGCAACACCACCAAGTAAAAATATCCATTCTCAAGTTGAGCATCCAGTTTTCTTTGAGGAAGATAAAAACGGTAAACCTCACATGTTATTTATCGACCAATTTGCTTGTCCTCAACGGATGCAGGAAGGTTTATATTTATACAAAATGGGTGAATCTTTAGAAAGTGATACTAACTGTTTTAACGTTCGCGTAAAAATAGGCGCAATGTTGGTTGTACAAAACCACTGTTGGTTACATGGACGTGACAAATTTATTTCTCATCCTGGTTTAAAACGCGAATTACTTAGACAACGTGGTCACTTTACAAATAAATAACTGAGTAAACCAACTAGCGACTATAATCTTAATGAAATTACTTGATATAAACGTTGAGGTTAATACAAATTCAGAAACAGGAAATAAACAATGAATCCAATATATGATTATGTCATCATCGGTGGCGGTATTGTTGGTGTATCAACAGCTTGGCAGCTGCAACAAAGATATCCAGAAAAATCAATTTTATTAGTGGAAAAAGAATCTCAATTATCACGTCATCAAACTGGTCATAATAGTGGTGTCATTCATGCTGGAGTTTACTACCAACCAGGTAGTATGAAAGCAAAATTCTGTAAAGCAGGCGTAAAAGCAACTACTGAGTTTTGCACAAAACACAATATTCCAGTGGAAAATTGTGGCAAGTTATTGGTTGCTACTGATGAAATTGAACTACAACGTATGCAAACACTTTATCAACGCTGTCTAGATAATGAAATTCCTGTCACATTATTAAACCAAGCTGAATTAAAAATAAAAGAACCCAATGTTCAAGGCATTGGGGGTATTTTTGTTGACTCGACCAGCATAGTAAATTACACCCTCGTGACAGAAAAAATGGCAGAGGAATTTATACAACTTGGTGGTACGGTTATGCTGGAAACTAAGTTGGTTAATTTAGTGGAGTCTGTTGATGGCATCACTTTAACCTGTGAAAACAGATCAGGAAATATTAACATTAGCAGTCGTTTTCTTGTTTCTTGCTCTGGATTAATGGCTGACCGAATTACGCGCATGTTAAGCATTGATGTCGACTTTCGAATTATTCCTTATCGTGGTGAATACTATCAACTGCCTAAAAAGTACAATAAAATTGTCAATCACCTAATTTATCCGATTCCAGATCCTGAACTTCCATTTCTTGGTGTTCATTTAACACGAATGATAGACGGCTCAGTCACAGTAGGACCAAATGCAGTACAAGGTTGGAAGCGTGAAGGTTACGGAAAAATTAACCTTGATTTGCGTGACATCCTAGACATGCTGAGTTTCTCAGGTTTTTGGAAAGTAACTAAAAACAACTTAAAATCAGGATTGATTGAAACTAAAAACTCATGGTGGAAGCCTGGTTATTTGAAATTAGTCAATAAATACTGTAGCCAAATAGAACTTGCTGATTTGCAGCCTTACCCAGCAGGAATAAGAGCTCAAGCAGTATTAAAGGACGGTAGCTTAGTGCATGATTTTCTCTTTGCAGAAAGTCCTCGTAGCTTACATGTTTGTAATGCTCCTTCACCAGCAGCAACCTCGGCAATTCCAATTGGTAACTATATATGCGAAAAGATCATGAAAAAACAAAGGGAGGAGGTAATTTAAGAGTTACTTTATAAAGCTTACTTAGCATAAAGTAATAAGTATTTTTATAAATTAAAAACCATCAGCAACAACGCCCTAGTTGATGGTTTGACTATTTAAATATCACGGTTATAAAAGTCACTTAATGTTTTAATGAACAACGATCGAATACGGTTTACGGTACTAGTTTTTTTAGTAATCGCCATAATTTTAGAGCGATAAAAACGTTGATCCTTTACCAAACATTTCAATTTCCCTGCATCGACATAAGACTGCGCGTAGCTTTCAGGTAAAAATCCAATATAACGGCCAGAAAGTAATAAGGCTAAGCGAGAATCGTAGTTATACGCTGTTGCTTTAACATTCATGTTTAATAGGTGTCCATTGACATTTTCCTGAGACTTCATGCCAGCATAAACTACCGGGAAAGCGTTGATAATATCTTCGCTAATCTCATCATCAAACATGCTAAATAGAGAGCTCTCATTACTACAATATAAATAGCAATTATCAGTAAAAATAGCTTGGTACTCCAAACCATCAAGGCTACGATGATAGGGAATAAAACCTATATCTGCTTCTTCGCTTAACACTTGACGTTCAATTTCAGCCATTTTGGCAACTTCCGAAGTCAAATAAACATCACTTGCTACTTCGGAAAAGTGCCGGAAAACAGTGGGGATATCAGCTCGTTGATCCAAACTTATCGTATCACTAAATAAGATTGTCAAAGAGCCAGATAAATTATCATCCAGGCCATTAATAATGTTTCGAAAGTGCTCCAATCCAGCCAATAATATAACTGTTGCATCATAAACCACTTGGCCTTCCTCTGAGAGTGAAAAACCACCACGACCGCGGCGACATAGAGTCAAATGCAGACGAGATTCTAAATTTGAAATATGAATACTTATCGTTGAACGACTAATATTTAGTTCGGTTTCAGCAGCAGAAAAACCACCACAATCAGCAACTGTTTTAAATATCTTTAGTTGCTTAATCTCATAATCACCAACCTGCCCAACAGGAAAAGATATTTTTGTCATTGTTGCATGCCCATAAAACTTCAGATTTAAACGTGCGTATATATTTAATGGATCAAATATTACTATGATGTATCAGTGTATATGAGTTTGTTACGTTATTCTTTGAAGCGAGTAATACTTTCAGTAGAGGTGACGCACATTCAAATTTTTAATAGCTAGTTAGTCTAATAGGTGAAATAAATGAAGAAGTTACAATTAGTTCAATCTCTCGCGTATATCAATGGGAGGTGGGTCAGCGCACAAGGTGGGGCAACGATGAATGTCGAAAATCCAGCTAATGGGGAAGTCATAACATCAGTGCCCGATATGACAATTGAAGATGCTGAAATGGCTGTACTTGCTGCTGATAATGCTTTGATAGAGTGGCGTAAAACCACTGGAAAGCAACGTTCTATATTGCTTAAAGCATGGTTTAATTTAATAGTCGAAAATGCAGATGACCTAGCTAAATTGCTCACATCTGAACAGGGGAAACCATATAAAGAAGCATATGGAGAGGTAATATATGGTGCATCTTTCGTTGAATGGTTTGCTGAAGAAGCCAAGCGAACTTACGGTGATAATATTCCAGCACCAATGCCTGGCAATCGTTACATGACAATCAAACAACCAGTTGGTGTAGTGACAGCGATTACACCGTGGAATTTTCCTGTTGCAATGATCACTCGTAAAGTAGCCCCTGCACTTGCGGCGGGCTGTACTGTGATAGTAAAACCCGGTGAAGATACGCCTTTATGCGCATTAGCAATGGCAAAGCTCGCAGATCAAGCTGGTATTCCAAAAGGTGTAATTAACATAGTTACAACAAAGCAACCAGCTATAGTCGGCGAAGTACTTTGCACTCATCCATTGGTACGAAAAGTATCTTTCACTGGTTCAACTGCGATAGGTAAGCGCATACTGGCGCAAGCGTCTCAAACAGTAAAAAAAGTTTCTATGGAGTTGGGAGGTAATGCTCCATTTATTGTTTTTGATGATGCTGACATTGATAAAGCTGTGCAAGGCGCGCTTATCTCTAAGTATCGTAATGCAGGCCAAACCTGTGTGTGTACAAATCGTTTGTATTTGCATGATGCAATTTATGATCTGTTTATGGATAAATTTACAAAAGCAGTTAGTGAATTACGATTAGGTTGTGGGTTGATAGATGGAACAGAAGTAGGTCCACTGATCAATAAAAAGGCTATCGATAAAGTTTCTAGTATCGTTGAGCATGCTTTAACACAAGGCGCAGAATTGCATTTAGGTGGGCATGTAGCAAGCTTTGGAGAACTTTATTTTCAACCGACCATTTTAACGAATATTAGTGAAAAAATGGATATAGCTCACCAGGAACTATTCGGCCCAGTCGCGACGGTTTTCCGTTTCAACGATGAAGAAGATGTTATTAAGCGGGCCAATGATACTCCTTATGGTTTAGCCGCGTACTTCTACAGCCGTGACAATAGTAGAATATGGCGAGTAGGTGAAGCATTAGAATACGGTATTATTGGTATTAATGAAGGTATTATTTCAACTGAAGTCGCTCCTTTTGGTGGAATTAAAGAATCAGGAAATGGCCGTGAAGGTTCAAAATATGGTATTGAAGATTACTTAGAAATTAAATACTTGTGCCTAGGTATAGATGTTTAAAAATTGTCGATATTTTCTAATAAAGCATTAGCAATATTGCTAATGCTTTATTAGATTAAAGTTTAATATTAATAGTTGCAGGCATCACCACTTACATATTAAGACATTAATTATCTTGTAAAAAACGACATGACACTACCCTTTTAGGTAATCATAATTTCTCATCAGTTATTTATTACTGAAAGTAAGGTGTTATGGAATAAGTGAGTTTTTATTTCTGTCTGGCTTGATTTCGCTTAACGAACCATTGAAAAACAAAGAAATGAAGGCTATCGATACGAAAGATTAACCAACCATTTCCCCTGTTATTCAGAAACTTACAGTAGGTTTAACAATGACAAAAATTTCTACGAAAATACCCAAATTCCACCTTCGAATTGGTAAACCCTCGGATGCCAAGCTGGTAGTCGACTTTATGCAAAAATTAGGCCGTTATCAAAAAATGACAGATGCAATCACAGCTACACCGGAACGGATAGAGCGCCTCCTCACATCTACGCAAGGTGAAGTTGTTTTTGGAATCTATGAAGGGGAAGTGGTTGGTTTCGCATACTTTTATGAAAAAAGTTCCGCTTTTACCGGACGCTCTGGATTATTTATCGATGCCCTCTTAATTGATGATTCTAAAAGAGGAAAAGGCCTAGGTAAGGTTATAATGCAGTTTTTGTCAAAAACTGCAATCGAGCGAGGATCTGAGATGCTTGAGTGGGGCTGTCTCGATTGGAACACTCCTGCGATAGCATTTTACCAAGAAATGGGAGCTTATTGTGTTGACACAATGCGTATATATCGATTATCGCCTGATGATTTAAATACAGTAGCTAAAATATTTTAAAAATATACATTAAAGGCAGTTAAATGAATAAGTGATTAACGATCTAAAAAATTATTTACCAAGCTCCTGCTTAACATCTATTAATATTTTTGAAATAACTCAACAACCACCAACTGAAGTATGTAGTGGTTTAAGGTGGTTCAGTTTTACGGTTCAAAGTCCGAGTACAGGTCAAAGACCCGTTGAATTAACCTTCTGTTCTAAATTTATCGTCACCTTTAATTTCAAAGTGATGACCTATATATTCTTTAATCATTTATTTGTAACAACTCCCGATGTTACAAATAAATATCTTGAAACATGAATGGGGTCTTTCATTTTACATTATTTAAATTAGGATCTGCTCTAACTTGATTTGTGCCCCAAAGCACCTTGGTTGATCAATTTCACGTACGTTTAATCTGCAGAGATGTTTAATTGTATTTGCTGTTTTTCAATTAGTGATTCTATTTAAGTGTAGTTGGCACTAATTTTAGCCACCTAGTTAGAGGATAATCACGAACATCCTTTTTTAGAAAATATGCTAATTATTGAAAAGGGTAAAATGGAATGGGTCTGTGAGGTTGTTATCGTAATAAAAAAAAACGCAGCGAGGCTGCGTTTTAATATAGTTGTTTAATCGAGTAGGTTAATTTAAATTAACTTCTTCTTCTTCTATTTCATCATCACTTTCAGGTTCAATCAGTTCTGGCTTTTCATGTAAATCAGCTTTTAATTGACCTTTACGGTGTTTTAACACGGTATCTAATTTTTTAGCGGCACTTGTAATCGCTGGATACATAACAGCATTGTTACCATTAGCTGCAATGCTGGTTCCTTCATAATTGGTGCGAATTTCAACATTAAACTCACCATGATCTTTGGAAATGATAATATCTAGCGAGATAAGTGTGGGGAAGTGGGTCGATATTTTAGCGAATTTTTCTTCTAAGTGCTCTTTAATGCTATCAGTAATATCAACATGGTGACCGGAAATATTTATTTTCATAGATTGCCCTTAATAGATTGATCGTTCATTACCTTTGTATACTTGCATAAATAAACTCGTTGTACAAATACAAGCGTATATAATTAGAAATCAAATAATTGGATTGTCCTAGCCTTGTTTACGTCAACAGAATTTACATAGTGACCCATAACTCACATTAACAAATAACAGGGTCATAGACGCCTAAACATGCCTCAGACGGTAAAAATATAGATGGTTACTTTCTCCTAAAGCAAGCATCATATTGGTTAATTAATTTGCTCATTATTCAATGATTTGTAAGTCACCCTATGCGTGTTATTCAATAAACCGATAAAGCTTGTACTCACTTGAATTAGAATAAGCCGTTGAGCGAAGACATTTGCCTGAATACGAAAGTGTGGCCAAAATCAGTTGACCACTACACCAGCTGATTTAGGACTTGGTGAAACATATAAATTTCAGAAGCTGAAGGTTCAAGAACGAACCTTGAAGATACGTAAACTGCTTATAAACGTTAATCTACTTGCTCATTATTGATAGATAACTCGATTTGCTCAACGTAATTTTTTGTTGATAACAATGGCAGTGGACGTCCTAAACCGAAGAAAGCATTAACATGTTTGATAGCAGGTATCTTTCCACTTTCTTTAAATACTGCTGTTGTTGTCGCTTTAAGTTCAGCTAAATTGATGCGATGTTCAGCGCCGAATGTTTCAACTGGTTTATAGGTCGTTTTTTCTGAAAAAATATTTGCGAAGTCGCTGTAGCCCATTTTTATATCCTTAAATATCATCATTATTGTGGTGTTAAGTCATCTTAATAAGTGCACTTATAAAAGTAAGAACACTAAAACACCTGAAATTATTATACTTACCTTTAATGCCTCTATTGAAAATAAAGGTAACCTAATTTTTAGGCTCTGTTCCATTACACTGTTGTCATCTATAAGCGGCGAGTAAAATTTGTTGAAAATCATACTTGGCGCTACTTTCTCTAAACCAAGTTAGATAATGCGGTAAATACTTAGTCGCTACCCCTTTCATTTTGCCTACCACCCAACTCTTAAAGTGAGTGATTGCACCATTAACGGTTTGGATGTGGTAAAT
>NZ_KI519491.1:0-11066 GCF_000482725.1 Psychromonas arctica DSM 14288 | reverse complement strand
CTGCAGTTATTTGGTTAAGGTTTTGAACGAACGATTTAGTATTCATAGTCTTTACCTTTAATACGTTATGATCACTTATAAGTATAGACAACAATTAACAGGAACAGAGCCAAAAATTTATTGTTGAAAACGCGAAGGTTTATTCCTGAAATGGGTGCGGAATGTCGGAAATATTAGAAATTGAACTTATTTATGTGAATTTAGGAATACATGAATGTATCTGAAGGTCACTTTGTTGTGGCTAAGTAATATTAGCCACAATTTTATAAGGTTTCTAAATTGCTATGGGGCATATATGGACGCCCCGTTTATTGCAAGTTTTGATGAGGGTAACAGTCTGCTGTCATATATCCGACGTCTTGGTAGGTTATCAATAACCTGCGCCATGATGTAATCCGAATCCTGTCTCCTAATCACAAAGTCGACATTTTAAATGCCAAGCCCCAAAGCAGGTTTTTACAGGAACGGTGGACCGTTTTTCATCAAGCATTGCAAACTTAAACTAGGGTGTAAACTTTTCTTACTTTATATTTTTATTGATCCATTATGCTGTTTTAAATGCACAACTCGCTTTAAATTCATCATTTGTAGTCACAATTGCCCAGGCAATACGCGTTAACTTATTCGCTAGGGCAACAATTGCTTTTGTTTTACCACTTCTTAATGCAAGCGCATTGAACCACCGACTTAATGCATCTGTTCGTTCAGGCGTATATTTAGAGACAGATCTTGCTCCATGAATGAGTAAAGCTCTGAGTTCGTTATTACCATTTTTGGTTATCTTTCCAAGTTTAGTCTTACCACCTGAACTAAACTGCCTAGGAACTAGACCGCACCATGCTGATAATTGCCTTCCATTCGAGAACTGTTTTCCTGAACCAACTTGGCTTAAAAATGCAGCTGTTACAATTGGTCCAAAACCGGGGATCGCTAGTAAAGCTTGATAACGTGGTTGTTGTTTGCAAAGCGCTTCAAGATCTAAAGATAATGACTTTATTTCATTGGTAAGAGTGTTAATTTCTGAAAGATGACACCATACTCACTAGCTAAACCTTTCAGTTGATTTGCAGCTGCTAATCGTTGCTCTACTCTTCGTTGCCTGATACACCTTATTGATTTGATATCTTGTAGTTCAATTGTTTTAGTTGGAACCCCATGAACACCGGGTCTAAATGCTGATTCACATATAGCTCGAGCATCATTAGCATCATTTTTTTGATGGCCTACGAATGGTTTAACATGTTGAGGAGGAATAAGTTTTATTTCAAATCCCATTTTAGCAAAGGTACGAGCCCAGTAGTTTGAACTACCACATGCCTCCATAGCGATTAATGTACCTTCAGGGAATTGACGTACAACATCTAAAAGGCGAGCTCTGGTTACTTTTTTATTGGAATGTATCTTGTTTTCGTCAGTAAGAACACAGACCTGAAAATAATGTTTTGCTAAATCAATACCAACCACTTTAATATTCATGCGATGCTCCTTTGGTAAAATGATATGCTTTAAGTATGTCGCATATAACGCCATTAGGGTGGGGCGTCCATCACATCACAAAGCGAGATAGGAAATATGGTTTATTTCACTCTAAATTAGTGGCCAAAATCACTTAGTCACAACAGTTCTAATTCAAACGCATAAGCATAAGAACAGAAGGAGAAAAACTCCAATTACCTTTCAAATTTAACCAATTTTAAAATGATCTCTAAAAAATTTCAAACATAAAGCAGATAATGATTATTCCAACCAAAAATGAAATAAAAATTTAGTATTCAATAAAAAACAATCTTATTTGAATCTTTTTATTTGAGTGATGTCATATTTAAGCTAATATTTAACTATATAATAATAAAAGGTCATTTATGAACACTGATTCAATGCTAAAAATTCGACATGAAATTGATGAACTACACAAGTCGCTTGTTGAAACAGTCGATGACTTAGAATCAAAAGCCACTAACCCAAGTGATGGTGTTGATCTCAATGACATGAATGAACTAGCAAAACTGATGAAATATAAACGAAAGGAAATTGGAATTTCAATGGAGGACTTGGAGCTTCAAACCAGCCTTTCATATTCAACACTCAAACGTATATTTTCTGACCCTTCGAGCGCCCGTTTTTCAAGCGTTATCATTGTGCTAAAAGAACTAGGGATAAACTCATGGGCAGAAAAGTAAATGTTTTTATGTTTGGCGTTCTGGCTGGGACACTCGAAGAAAAAGACGATAAATACGTTTTCACTTACGATGAAAACTACAAAGGCAAACCTCTATCGCTAAGTATTCCTACCTCTGCTCTCGTCCATGAAAGCAAAGAGTTGCACCCGTATTTCAAAAGCCTAACGCCTGAAGGCTGGCTAAAGAAAAGATATTCTGAAATACAAAGGATTGATGAAAGGGATACATTCGGATTTTTAATCGCAAATGGAACTGATCTCCTAGGCGCAATTACAGTCGAGTCGGTGCTCGAGTAGTTCGTAACTCAAGATATACATGACGCTAAATACTTAAGAGAAACCTATGAATTTAGATAGATGCCTAATTACGCTAGAGCCACTTAAAGGAAAAAAAGAGCTCGCTGAAGGATATACCAGAAAAGGAGTTAAATACCTGACAGGAAATACCAGGATAAACACTACACTACCTTTCACTAGAAGCAGATTTTTTGAAGTTGAGCCAATTAACCAAAAAGGCATGAGCATCTCTGGCTACCAACCAAAATTATCGCTGTGCATCATAAATGACCAGTTTGATATTGTAAAAAATAGTGCTACTTACATCCTAAAACCATCTCCAGAGCAATTCCCAATGCTTGCAGAGAATGAGCACGCAATAATGCTTGTAATGCAAAAGTTAGGGTTTGATGTACCCCCATTCGGTCTTGTGGCATTTTCAAAGGAGAAAGATGAAGATCCTGTAGAGTACGCTTTTATTATTAAACGCTATGACAGAGTGAGCGAGTTAGAAAAAATCCACCAAGAACAGCTAGACGGCTCTATGAACGTTGTTAACAAATATGGAAAAATCGACGATGTTTCAAAAGTGAGTTACGAACAAGCATGCAAATTTTTAATCAAGAATATTGACTCAAGCCTAAAGTTCAAACAAGACCTTTTTTTGCGGGTCGTTTACGCTTATGTGCTTGGGAACAATGACCTGCACTTGCGTAATTTTGGTATACTCGTGCCTAAAATTGCTCCTGATAGCTTAGCACCTGTTTATGACTATGTATCAACCATTCCATACTTCGAAGGCGATCCACTCGCTTTACCGCTGTTAGCGCTAGAGGAAAATGAAACAGATTTAGCGCCGGGCTTTAACACACAATATGGCACCTACATAGGGTATGACTTTATCTTATTTGCCAAGGCAATCGGTATTAGCGATAAAATGGCATTAAAACTACTCCATAATGTAACCAACAAGAATGCTTCCATCATTCTAGATACCATTAACGCTAGTTATATGAAAGATGAACACAAAGATAAAGTGAGCAGTTGTATAAACCTACGGTTAAAAGCTCTCAAAGAAACTGATTACCAACCTCTTTAGTAAGGCCAAAGTCACTTAGCTTCGCTAATATCAACATTCCAAGGCATTAAATCCGTAAGATCGCCCATAGGCTGACGTTTTGGTAACGCTGCAAATAGGGCTATGTTGTCTTTCGGTGTGGGTAAACTATACTTAATGTACTGAAACCTAATAACGGTAGGTGCAACATGGCTTCCAAGCAGTTTCAAAATATACTACATAACGTTACCAGTTTAGCGCGTAAAGCCCCGTCATTTATGTCGGGGATATAAGCGCGGATTGCGAAGCAATCTTGCTTTTGAAAATAATGTAAATTATTTTTGTATAGTATGATTAAACTCATTGGTGCACAAGGGTTTTCGTTAAGGAAACCCTATTGAAATTGATAAAAAATAAGCCTAACCTCAATCCAACTATTTAATTTTAGGATGAAGCTAACGTGGCACGTAAAGCATACAAATTCCGTTTCTACCCAACACCCGAGCAGGCTTTGCTTTTAGCAAAGTCTTTCGGGTGTAAACGGTTTGTGTGGAATAACACGTTAGCTTGGCGAAACAAAGCTTACAAAGACGACGGTGAAAGTATTTCACAATCACAAGCCGAGAAACGGCTTGTGATACTTAAAGAAGAATTTCCATTTCTGGAAGAAATCTCTAGCGTCTTGTTCCAACAAGCCCTGCGCGACCAAGCGCAAGGCTTTAAGAACTTCTTTGAGGGTCGTGCTCAGTACCCACAGTTTAAAAAGCGAAACCGCCGCCAGTCTTTTAGACTGACGAAAGCGGCGTTTCGCTTAAAAGAAGATGAGTTGTACATAGCGAAAAGCAAAGAGCCTTTGAATGTTGTGTGGTCAAGGGCGCTGCCAAGCGCCCCGACCTCTATCACAATTTCCAAAGATTGTGCTGGTCGCTATTTTGTCTCATTGCTTTGTGAGTTTGAACCCAAGTTTAAGCCCATCTCAGCGAAGCTGACGGGCTTTGACCTTGGGTTAACCCATTTGCTAATAGATAGCGATGGTAACAAGTATGACAATCCTAGGTACACATTAAAGTACCAAGTTAAATTAGCATACTTGCAACGCAAGTATGCTAAGAAGAAAAAAGGTTCAATGAACCGTGAAAAGTTCAGGCTTAAAATTGCCAGACTTCACGCTAAGATTGCAGATTGTCGTACCGACAATCTGCATCAACTATCGACACAATTAGTTAACGAAAACCAAGTCATTTGTGTAGAGAGTTTAGCTGTGAAGAACATGGTCAAGAATCGTAAGTTAGCCAAGCATATCGCCGACGCAAGCTGGGGCGAGTTCACTCGTCAGCTTGTGTACAAAGGCGATTGGCTTGGTCGTTCAGTGATTGAAATTGATCAGTGGTTGCCAAGCTCAAAAGCTTGCTCAACTACTGGCTGTGATTTTAATCATAAGAAGTTGCCATTAAATGCCCGTCATTGGACGTGCCCCGTTTGCGGGGCAGTCCATGACAGGGACGTAAATGCAGCGATCAATATTAAAGCGGCAGGGCTTGCCGTCTTAGCCTGTGGAGTGACTGGATCGGGGATAAGAAGAACACGCTCACGCGTGTAATTCTTGTCTAGTGAAAGCATGTTGAAGCAGGAACACTTGTTGGGTGACTAACAGGAATCCCCCTCCTTTTCTGAGCTTGCTCAGACACGAAGTGAGGTGGGGGAGGACGTCAAAAATCTAAACTACGCCCAGCTTAAAAAACTTCGCCATGAAGTCGAATCAAATATAGCTAGCAATCAGGTAGGTCAAGCTATTGCCGATCATGAAGAAACAATATCTCACTGTCTTCATTGTAATTCTCATCAATTAAATCGTTGGGGGATGACAAGGCAAGGAATTCAACGGTTTAAATGTAAATCATGCAACAAAACTTTTAATGCACTTGCTGATTCACCTCTTTATCGCATGAAAAAATCGGAGAAATGGATTGAGTACACGAAACTAATGTGGGAAGGAGTATCCTTGAGGAAGTCTGCTAAAGCCTTAGACATAACGCTTAGAACGTCATTTCGCTGGCGACATATGTTTATCAAAGCCCCTGCCAGCTTCAATCCATCAGAACTTACAGGAGTTATTGAAGCCGATGAAACATTCTTACCGGAATCTTTTAAAGGTAAGAGAGTTATTGACCGTAAATCACGCAAACGTGGTGGTGGACGAATCAAACAAGTCCCTATCTTTATTGCGCTTGATCGTAGTGGTGCTGTATCGCACAAGGTTTTAGAGCGCAATACAAAAGAAAATATTCAAGCCCAATTAAAACCGCTATTATCATCAGGCTCAGTGCTTTGTACGGATGGTAATTTATCATACAAAGGTATTGCGAAGGAACTAGATGTTGACCATAAGCGATTGATACCACTTGATAATCAACTAGTTATCGATGGTGTATACCATATTCAAACCTTGAATAATTACATGAAACGCTGGAAAGGTTGGTTGAAAAGGTTTAATGGCATTGGAACAGACTACGTTGAGAATTATTTAAGTTGGTTTAGATTTATGGAAGATAACGGTGAGTATTCAGATCAAACGTGGATAAAAGAGGCTTTATGATCTTAATTTTAAACTACAACATAGCCATTCAAGAAAGTGCTCAGCTAAAAAAATAATTAAATCAATTTCAGAAAATACTTAATCTTATAGGTGTTACTGTTTTTTTTGTGTTTACAAAAGTGTGTACATTAGTTGGGGTCGCAACATGCGATCTCAATCAATTTATGGTGTAAATCCACTATCATCAAGTTGTGATAATAGCTCATTTAATTTCTCTAGATGCTCAGGGTTACCATCAGAAAAAACTTTATACTTATCAATAAGTTTATTTAATTGCTTATTTGGAGACTGATGAAAATTAATGTTTCTCTGAATATCCTCTGATAATTTCCTGATACTGATCTCTATTAACTTTTTATCGTTTCCTTTCGGAAAGATATTAAATACAGGCTTTTCTTCAATAAGGTTTATATGGTAACGCAAGCTACGTCCACCAGATTGAGATGGAGTTAATATACCTTTTTGAACAAGATCTTTTAAATCACGCGTAGCTGTAGCTGATGAACAGTTAGTTATAGACTGGTATTTATCAGGGCTTATCCCACTTTCAATCAAACCTTTCTCGCCAAAATCAAAGAACTTACTAGTGATTTTTTTCTGACGTTTATTTAAGCTTGTATCTTTGTGATGATCCCAGAAGATAGATTTCTTTAAGATGAAATCAATTTTGTTTTTAGCATCAACTTGGGCATTTTTTGTTGTTTCAGAAAACCATTTTACCCAGTTGGTTAGATCTACAGATGGGTTAATACGAGAACTTTCGGCAAGCATTTTGTAATATTCATCTCTATTTTCATTAATTGTTGTAGATATACTAAATAAAGGTGGTATTTCAAAATCCTGAAATAGTGCATGTTCTGATATGGCACGAGCTATACGTCCATTGCCATCACCAAAAGGATGTATTGAGGTAAACCACATATGAGAAATTGCAGAGCGAACAGGGCCGGGAAGGAATGTGCTATTATCATTAAGTGGAGATGTTTCATTGTACCAATCAATAAACGCAGCCATTTCAATTTCAACTGTTTCACCTGGAGGTCCTTCGAAAACCACTTCTTCATAATCACCATTACCAGTAACAATATCTACTGGTCCATTACGATAATCGCCTACTTTAATATTTCTTCTAGCGCAATAATCCTCTTGTCCTGTTAAAAGTAGTTTATGCCAACTACAAACAATTTCTTTAGATAAATTATTGGTAAAATTGTTGCGAACATCAATAAGCAATGAAGCAATACCATTTTCTTTATGGAAGATACCTTTAGGTTGAGATAATTCTAGATCTAAATAACGAGCAACAGATGAACGCACTTCTTCACGATTTAAGTTTTCACCCTCAATTTCACTGGTATTAATTGCTTCTTCAACCATTAAGTAGATATAGGCTTCAGATTTATTATTTTGATCAAGTTGGGAAACTTGCCCCTGAAGATTAGAAGAAATTTTAGTATATTCACTTATGATCTTGTTAATACCATTAGATTGAAATGTAAATTTTGGCCAATTAGGATGTTGCCAGTTATATTTTAAGCTCATATTAGTTACCTTTTGTATTCTAATCATAATGACATTATTTTTGATTAGAATAAAGGGCTTATTCTAATCATTCCTGTATTTTAATCAATATAAGCATGTTTTTGATGAGAATAACCTCTCTATTCTCATCATTTTTATATTTACGATAAATTTTGAACGGCATTGCCAGTAATCCGCCTATTCCAATTTTCCAGCCAATAACCCACACTAAACTACAACATAGCCAAAAATTCTGAAAAAAGGTTATCGCGGTGTTATTGAAGAAGTAAAAAATGCAATGACAGCTGCTGACAAAACTTCTCCTGAGTATCTGAAACAACTACCTTTTTGGGAATCGATTCTTATCTCTTGTAATGCAGTTATAAAATATGCCAATAGGTATGCTGATTTAGCAAATGAAATGGCAGAAAAAGAAACAAATGCTGAGCGTAAAGAAGAGCTGCTCGCTATTGCTAAAAATTGTAAAAAAGTACCTGAACACGGTGCTTCAAACTTCTATGAAGCTTGTCAATCTTTTTGGTTTGTTCATATGGTTATCAGCATAGAATCAAATGGTCATTCAATATCACCAGCTAGATTTGACCAATATATGTACCCTTATTATAAGATGGATACTAAATTAAAAGATTTTGATATCAATAAAACTCAAGAATTAATTGATTGTATTTGGATAAAGTTTAACGCCCTCAATAAAGTAAGAGATGCTATTTCCACAAGAGCTTTTGGGGGCTATCCTTTATTTCAAAATATAATTGTGGGTGGTCAGACTACAGATGGGAAAGATGCGACTAACGATCTTACATATATGTGTATTGATGCCGCGGCGCATATACGATTATCTGCCCCTTCTTTTTCAGTGAGAATATGGAATAAAACGCCGGATGAACTTCTTCTAAGAAGTTGCGAGCTTAGTAGCCTCGGAACGGGAATGCCTTCCTACTATAATGATGAAGTCATTATCCCTTCTCTTGTAAACAATGGGCTTACTCTAAAAGACGCCAGAGATTACGCAATAATTGGTTGTGTTGAACCTCAAGTCCTAGGAAAAACAGAGGGATGGCATGACTCTGCATTCTTTAACCTAGCAAGACTTCTTCAAATTGTTGTTGATAATGGTATGTCAAATGGTAAGCGAATAGGCCCTGAAACAGGAGAGTTTACTGAATTTTCTTCAATGGAAGAAATAATAGATGCTTATAGAAAACAAATGGAATTCTTCGTCTACCAACTTGTAAGTACTGATAATGCTATCGATCTAGCACATGCAGAAAGAGCGCCTTTACCTTTTTTATCTTGCATGGTTGACGACTGTATTTCTACAGGGAAATCGCTTCAAGAAGGTGGTGCACACTATAACTTCTCTGGTCCTCAAGGTGTTGGGGTTGCAAATGTAGGAGATGCTTTTGGAACGATCAAATATCTTGTCTTTGATACTAATCAACTTACGTTAAGAGACTTAAAAGAAGCACTTTCAACAAACTTTGGTGAAGATGCAAAAAATGAAGGTGATAAAAGAAAACATGAAGAAATAAGACTACTTATAAAAAATAAAACACCTAAATTCGGAAATGACATTGATGAAGTTGATGAATTAGCAAGAGTCGGTGCTTTGATTTATTGTGAAGAAGTAGAAAAATATACAAATCCTAGAGGAGGCAATTTTCATGCTGGGTTATACCCCGCTGCTATCAATGTATTATTGGGCGATCTTATCGGTCCGTCTTTAGATGGAAGAAAAGCTCGCGAATCATTAGCTGATGGGGTTTCTCCTTGTGCAGGGGCTGATACAAATGGCCCTACAGCAGCAGTCAATTCAGTTGCAAAATTAGATCATTATATTGCATCTAATGGGACTCTACTTAACCAAAAATTCTATCCAGGATCAATTAAAGGAACTAAAGGACTGCAAAATCTAAGCTCTTTATTGAGAGGGTATTTTGACCAAAAAGGACTACACATTCAGTTTAATGTTGTTGATAGAGAAGTCCTAATTACCGCACAAAAAAATCCTAATGAATACAGAGATTTGGTCATTCGTGTAGCAGGTTCTGTTAACCATAAATCATGGGTCATTGTTTTTCGTTGTTCTTCAGCTAAGCCTTCAGTAGCTATCTGCATGCATCGCTTAATGTGCGCCCTTGGCTTTCAGCCATTAATTGAGCTAAGCGTTTAGTTTCTTCATCAATCCTAAATTGTATGCGAGTATCCATAATAGTTACCTTAATTTTATTGTATACTCACAAATGTTAGTGCTGGTGTTGTGCGTAGGCAACTAACAGTTGGTTTTGTTCCTTCGTCGCTTATTTTAACCAACCACCTGTATCGAGTGTTGCGCCTTTAGCGGAGTCTCGGATCCCTGTATCACTTATCTGCGATTTATCTCCCCATCAAATTCAGATTGTTACCGCGATGTGTGTTTCACCCTAAGACGTAACAGAGCGAGCAGTCTACCCCTTTGTGATAGGGCGAAAGAACTGGTTATTTAGCCAAACGTATTTAGCCAAACGGCAAAGGGGGCCCATGCCAGTGCGACACTTTACAGTATAATTGAAACGGCCAAAGTCAATGATCTGATCCCATTTGATTGCGTGATTGCTTGCCTTGAAGAGTTATGCCAACCAGAGCCTGATATAGACAGCTTGTTACCATGGAATTTTAAAAAGTAGGTGTAGTTAGCTAGACGCTTCCGATAAACTAGCAAGTTACTCTGCAGCAAAAAAATAATTATTGCTAAGCGTAGGACGCTCAACTATTCAGTATGAAAATGACGGGAGGGAGTCCTCACTTCAGACTAATCGGCAGCATGAAAGGCAAATGCGGAGGTTAAATTCCATTGGCAGGTCAACGTTTTTTAATTGCCATGCGTGGTGAATAACTTATTTCGACCTGGCGTCATTTGATGCAAGCGAAGTACTATCGTCTTTTCCGTTATCGAACATTTATAGAATTGAATAGGGTTAGTTGTGTCCAAAATTTAGCTTAAGGTGTATTTGATCGATATCACTCAGCTCAGGTCGATAAGTTAACAATACCTTTTTTAAGTCTAAGTAACATGGGTATATCATCAGATAGTGTTTTTATTTGGCTCTGTTCCATTACACTGTTGTCACCTATAAGCGGCGAGTAAAATTTGTTGAAAATCATACTTTGCGCTGCTTTCTCTAAACCAAGTTAGATAATGCGGTAAATACTTAGTCGCTACCCCTTTCATTCTGCCTACCACCCAACTCTTAAAGTGAGTGATTGCACCATTAACGGTTTGGATGTGGTAAATATTTTCTATTACTCTATTTTTTCCATTGATTAATCGTTTATGATCACAATTCTTGTGCTCTGCAATATTCACATAAGGCCATGCTCCATCACTACAAAGTACGGAGTTACTTATGATATGTGGTTCGAAATTCGCTTCTATT
>NZ_KI519490.1:12252-33421 GCF_000482725.1 Psychromonas arctica DSM 14288 | reverse complement strand
CTTCACTATACTTAAAAAAGCCTGAGCGCATTGAAGCACTACTGATGATAATGACTTGTTGCCTAATGGTTTATGCCGCCTTGGAGCACAAGATGAGGGAGGAGCTCAAAGCACAAACGGCCTATTTCCCCGATTTAAAATACAAACCAACGCAAACACCGACAGCCCGTTGGGTGTTTTTTTGCTTTCAAGGACTGCATGTATTAACCATCTCACAGCATCAGGAACTGGTGGTGAATTTAAAAGAGAGGAATAGAGTCATTATTGATTGTTTGGGCCCAATATATCAAAAAATTTATTCCTGAAAAGGCGAGGGTTTATTCCTAAAACTGGTGCGGAATGTCGGAAGTAAGATTCGTCTACGCTCATTGAGGCTGTTTGATATTTATTAACTTTAGTTTCGCCCTGTCGGCGACTCTACTTTTTCTTACCAGAAGAATAAAGTAGGCAAAAAGACTGGCACCGAGTCGCTTTCTTATCCAAACAATGCATTCCTTTCTGATCGCACCAGTTCATACGGCGCGTCCGTGCGCCGAATGAACTTACAGCAAACGTCCTGTTTGCTCTTGCTAAAAGGAATACATCGCTTGGAAAAGCTCAACGGTGGGGGAGTTGTAGCCATTTTGAGTTTTAATTCGTCTCCGCTCATTGAAGCAGTTAGATTCTTATTCGCTAGATTTTTCACCCTGTCGGTTATTTTATTTTCTCTGAACAGCAGAGACTTTTTACTCGCAATAGGTAAAAAGAGCAGTCACTGAATCACTTTTTAATCCAATCAACACATTTATCTGGTTACCTGGCTATTTTTTCTAATTGTTCTTTTTCCAACTATTCTCTTTTCTAACGCCCCTATTTTTCAACTATTTGTTTTTTCAACTATCTTCCTCATTAAGTAAGCGTTAAAATTCGTCCGCTAATTTAACTTAGCAATTCTCAGGGCGGGGCGAAATTCCCCACCGGCGGTAAACCTATTTAGGTGAGCCCGCGAGCGCTTTATTGATTATTTAACGCAATAACAAACGTAAGAATAGTAGCAATAAAGGTCAGCAGATCTGGTTTAATTCCAGAGCCGACGGTTAAAGTCCGGATGAAAGAGAAACCAAAGCATTACAGGTGTAATGCTAATTTACATCATCTAATCGTTGGATGATGTAATTCTCAATGCCCTGATTCTGGTAACTATTCAAAGGAAATACCATGAGTCAGTCTCTATTAAGTTTGTTCGGTGATGCACATTCACGTGTATTAAATGCAATTCAATCAATCAAAAACGGTACAGGTGTGTTAGTTGTAGATGATGAAGACAGAGAAAATGAAGGTGACTTTATTTTTGCTGCTGAAACATTAACAACACAACAAATGGCGATGATGATCCGCGAAGGCAGCGGCATAGTGTGTTTATGCTTACCCACCAAAACCACGCAAAAACTACAACTCCCACAAATGGTCAGTAACAACACCAGTCAAAATACCACTGCTTATACTGTCAGTATTGAAGCGAAGCACGGTGTAACAACAGGTGTTTCAGCAGCAGATCGTGTCACCACTATTAAAGCAGCAGTGGCACCCAATGCAACCGCAGATGACTTATCTCGACCAGGCCATGTTTTCCCGCTACAAGCAGTTGCAGGTGGTGTGCTAGTTCGAAGAGGACATACGGAAGCGGCAGTTGATTTAGCGACATTAGCAGGGTTTGCTCCCGCCGGTGTTATTTGTGAATTAAGTAATGAAGATGGCTCGATGGCACGTTTACCAGAAGTGGTGAAGTTTGCACAGCAGCACGATATGCCAGTGGTGAGTATTGATGATTTGGTTAATTTTATTCAAGCTGAACAAGTAGCCTAGTTTAGGTGTAGCTTGGGCATAGCTTAGGTGTGGTTTTGGGTAGCCAAAACATTTAAAGCTGAAGTTAATTGATAAATTAGTGGGCTGTCTATAGTGATATAGATGGCCTTTTTTGTTGTCGCAGCAACTGTGCTTTTTCTAGATTTATCGATGAAGCTTAATAGTTGGATTCGTCTGCGCTCACTGTTGCTTAGTGAATAATTGTAACTTGGTGTTCCGCCCTGTCGGCGTGTTCATTTTCTTTATACGAACAAAGAAAACAGAACCAAAAGAAACTCGCCCATATCGTTTTTTTAATCTGAATCAATAACTGCCTTCTTAACACACCGTTCATACGCCACATCCCTGTGGCGCTCTGAACTAGCAACGGCATCCATGCCTTAGCTTGCTAAAGGCAATCATTGATTCAGAAAAACGAAAATGGGAAATTGATGCAGCCATATTGAGCGATCTAATTTGTATAAGCTTGGGAAAGCTCAACGGCCGGGAGTGGTAGCCATGATGAGTATTAGTTCGTCTTCGCTCATTGAAGCAGCATGATTATTCTTTAGACGAACAAAGAAAAGCTATACCTATGAAAATAGAAAAAACTCGCCCATATCATTTTTTAATTTCTTCTTTTGAAAATATAGCAATAACTGCCTTCTTAACGCGCCGTTCATACGCGGCGTCCATGCCGCGAAGTTCGCTAGCAACGCCAAAGGCCACGCAGAGCTTAGCCCGCTAATATAACTATGCTATCGCATAAATCGCTCCATGCCTAACCTTGCTAAAGGCAATCATTGATTCAGAAAAATATAGCGGGGAAATTGATGCAGCCGTGTTGAGCAATACTTTTCGCCCTGATGAGCGAGCTATTCTGCCTTTCTGTCGTTAATAGGGAATGATGCTCTCTACCCACTTAGACTTGTCGATAGCTTTAATTGTTTGATTTACCGTTACAGTAGCGTAATGTTGAAAACAATTTGAACAAATTAATGTATTCCGTCTTTTCATCAAAAACATGGAATTATTCGATTTAACGACACTGTTAGAGTTTAAGGATTAACATGGAATTTTCGGTCCCTGAAATTTTAGAAAAAAATACATTCACGTTTGCTTTCGCATTAGCTTTTGCGTTAATCGGAGTATCTATTAAAGTAGTTACTGGCTTAATTAGTTTCTATGAAGAGGTGTTAATTAAAAGGTATTTTAAAAGACTAAATTCATTGAAAGAGCATGTAACTGAGTCAAGCGAAGTTTGTGATTATTTAGTTAAACTTAAAGATAACGAAGTATTTAGATTAGCTTCTGGGATTAAATCTTCTCCTGAAAAAAATGATATGTTTATGAAGTTATACTTACTTGGTATAGCTGACAATCGAGAATTAAAACGTATTAGGAGATACTTGAAACCTGAGGGTGAAAAAATATACATTGATGTCGACTGGGAAGATAAATTACAATTTCTATACTCCCTTGTTGCTGCATTATTTTTAATGATTACAGGCGTTATTCTTGGTGGTTATTCCTTTGTGAATGGCACTAGTGCAGATTCAATTACAGGATTAATAATAATGACAATGTTCGTTATTACTGCTGCTATTGTTGGTAGTGATTTTCGAACACATAACACGCTGAAGAGAATCCGATTAAGTTTGTTAAAAAAAGGGCTTATAGCGAATGAAGAAGCAAAAATAATGTGGTCTTTTCCATGAAAAAATCTAAAGAGAGCTTTAAACGAAAATAAAATAGCCGTTAAATGTTTAATCAGAGGTCCAATTTTGACTGATAATAAGTCTTTTTATAAATATAAAACATTAGATAATTTTGAATTCTTATTAGATCTCATATTGAAAGAGAGACTATACGCTGCAAGCTATAGTGAGCTTAATGACCCAATGGAAGGCGTAATAAAGGTAGAAGGGAAAATTCCTAAGGATCAAGAAGATCACTGGGAGAGATTAATTAACACTTTCCGTATTGTTTGCTTTACAAAGCAATCTGATAATCCTTTAATGTGGTCACATTACGCAGATGGAGGTAAGGGGTGTGTTATCGAATTTGAACTCCTTGATTCACAGAAGTACCACAAAATATCCTATCTTAAAAAACCTGTTATTAAAAAAAATGATATTAATATTAATAAAGCTTTTGAAATACTTAAATATAAAGAAAAACCTTGGAAATACGAAGCTGAATATCGCTGTCTGATTAAAGAAAAAAAATTCATGCCTATCTCAATTAAATCCATTATTTTTGGTGGAAGAGCCGATGTAACAAAAGTTGAGATGTTGATGCATATTATAAGTTTCTGTAAACCCGAGCTAAAAGTACAAAAGAGTTCGCCTATAAATCTTGTTGAAAAAATGGGTTTATTACAAGGACACATTAGGCATTATGCCAAAAGAACTGATAAAGATGTCGATCATTGTGACAAGTGTTATGAATTTGAAATAGCTAGAGAATACTTTGGTAAAGCTTGATATATGGAGAATGGGGTCAAGTTTTGTTTTTTGCCTTTTAAAAATGCTTTTCCAAAAAATCCCAAGAAAATCGATACTCGATGTGGCTACAACTCCCCATCCGTAAAGCTTTCCCAACCGATAAATGGCTTTCAGCAACAGCAAACAGGACGTTTGCTGTAAGCTCATTCAGCACATGGATGTGCTGTATGAGCTGGTGCGTTAAGAAAGGTAATTAGCGTTTGGATAAGAAAGCGATCCGGTGGCCAGTTTCTTTGCATCCTTTATTTTCTGGTAAAAGAAAGGATGTCGCCCGACAGGGCGAAAACACTGCTAATAAATCGCTAGCTGTCAGGATAAGCGCAGACGAATCAACACTACAATCAAGAATAATAGGGGCAGATCTTATTTTTTGCTTTTTAAAATATGCCTATCAAAAAGCTACAGATAATCGATGCTCAATGTGGTTACAACTCCCCCACCGTTGAGCTTTCCCAACCGATAAATGGCTTTCAGCAACAGCAAACAGGACGTTTGCTGTAAGCTCATTCAGCACATGGACGTGCTGTATGAGCTGGTGCGTTAAGAAAGGCAATTAGCGTTTGGGTAAGAAAGCGATCCGGTGGCCAGTTTCTTTGCATCCTTTCTTTTCTGGTAAAAGAAAGGATGTCGCCGACAGGGCGAAATCTCAGCTAATAAAAACCTAACAGCCCAAATGAGCGTAGACGAACCAAAAAACAATAAAAGAAAAAAGTACGAAACACCCTGTAATCATTCCCAAACATTATTAACGCAAGGGCTCAGCCCTTAATTCAATAAATCCCTCATGTTTAGCCTTCTAATCCTATTTCTAACGCAATTTAATCAATTAGTTAATAAAAACAAAATAATCTATTTAATCTCAAGTAAATGTAAGCTACTGTCATTTTTATTTAAAATAAACAGGCTGAAAATAAGAAATTCTACAGCCTAGTTATAAATATTAATTAACTTTTAAGGTATAACTATGAAAAAATTTGCAGTAATCGTATTAGCCGTTTCTATCATTGGTTGTTCATCACAAGTACAAAATGGAGCTATTCAACTTGCATATTCAAACTTCAACGATCGAGATTATGAAGATACCCTTGAATATATAAGTCAAGCTGAACAAACTAAGCAAACGAATCCAGAACTAAAGGCAGAGTTAACGTATTTGAAGGCCCAAACATATGAAAAAATGGGTGAGTATCAAAAAGCAAAAAGTCTGTATAAATATCTTAGTGTAGAACACAAATCATCGCAGTATGGCTATTTAGCACTCGAACGATTGAATCAAAATTTATAATAAACCAATTAAGTTTTAGGGGATTTCGGTGATTATCAGGGAAATGGATGAGAAGGATGTTGAAGCTGTAAGTGCAATTTGTATTGTTTCATTTTTGCGTTCTATTGCAGACACGTTGTCGAAGGAAGGGATTTCAACCTTTTCGACTATTGCTGCGAGTAATGCTTTTCTTGATAGAATGAAGGGCGACAATTTGATACTAGTTGCTGAAGACGATGGAAAAATTGAAGGTGTAATTGAGTTAAAGGAAGGTCGTCATGTTGCAATGTTTTTTATTAGCCCTGAACGCCAGAAAAAAGGCATTGGAAGAAAGCTGCTTTCATCAGTCCTGAATCATGCGAAGGTTGAAACTGTCACCGTTAAAGCTTCCCTGTCTTCAGTTCCGGCCTATGAGAAGTATCGATTTGAGCGTAAAGGTGAAACTGGAGAGTCGGCAGATTTGGTCTATCAGCCTATGGAGCTCAAACTTAACAAAGCGCTTAAAATCAGCTAAAAAAGAATAGGGTTAGGTATTTTTCCTTTTAAAAATACTTTTCCCAAAAATCATCAGAAAAACGATGCTCGATGTGGCTACAACTCCCACCACCGTTGAGCTTTCCCAAGCGATAAATGACTTTCAACAACAGCAAACAGGGCGAAAACACTGCCTATAAATCGCTAGCTATCAGGATGAGCGCAGGCGAATCAAAATGAAAATTCAGCTTTCTCAATCAATCAGCTCACAATAAAAAATTAACTATGAGTAGGTGTCTTCAGGCGGAAACTACGACAAAACTACGAGCCCCCAATGTTGAGTGCTTAGTTTGATCTCTAAAGTGCACAGGGCTTAGCTTGCTGTTTATAAGGGGAGAGCTTATTATTCATGCCATGATTTGTATCTGTCGAGCTTTGGTTATCATCACAATCACCTCATAATTTACAGTATTGATACTTATAAACAGGAATTAAAATGAAAAAACAAACACTATTATGTGCTTCATTACTTGCACTAACATTTACTTTATCAGGCTGTGAATCAGTTTATTACTCGGCCATGGAAAAAGTGGGGCTTCACAAGCGCGATATTCTTATTGACCGTGTTGAAGAAACAAAAGAATCGCAACAAGAATCACAAGAAGAGTTTCAATCAGCACTTGAAGGTCTAACAACCCTGATCGACTTTAAAGGGGGTGAATTACAAGATACTTACAACGCATTAAACGATGATTACCAGTCTAGCCTAAAAGCGGCAAATGAAGTATCAACTAACATTGATAAAGTGGAAGAAGTTGCCGATGCATTATTTGATGAATGGAGCGAAGAACTTGAGCAATATAAAAGTGCCTCATTAAAACGCCAAAGCAGTCAAAAACTAGCAGAGACTCAGCGTCAATTTAGTACTCTTTTACGCTCGATGCGCAACGCAGAAAGCAAGATGCAGCCGGTATTATCGTCTTTAAACGATAACGTGTTGTACTTAAAACATAATTTAAATGCGCAAGCCGTGTCAGAAATCAAAGGTGAATTCACCAATCTTAAACGTGATATTCAACAGCTAATGAGCGACATGAATAAATCAATTGCCGAATCAAACAAGTTTATTGAGCAAATGAATAGCGCGAGCTAATCATTTAGCCGCTTTAATAGGCCTGCGGAACAGCAGGCTTTTTTATATTTAGAGGAAAGTAATGAATTGTATTGATAAAAGGAGAGCCGCCGACCGTGCTAAAACACTGTAAACAATAATCACCAGAAAAATTAATACGCTACGCGATTACGGCCATTATTCTTAGCAACATAAAGGTTATCATCGGCTTGGGTAAAGAGTAGCTCCGTTGATTGCCCACACTCACTATAATTAGAGACTCCAAAGCTACAAGTAACAGATCGCGCTAAAAAGAAAGCATTTGCTTCCTCTCCTTCCTGTGCTGAAATATCGGATATTTGCATATCAACAGCTGTGACCTGACTTAAGCCGTAATGTCCTAAATGTAATCTATCTTCTACGATTTGACGTACTCGTTCAGCAACGCAAACCGCCTCTTCTAAATTACTATTAGGCAGTAAGATAAGAAACTCTTCACCGCCAAAACGGTAAGCATAATCAGTAGGTCGAATACTCTCGCGAAGCAACTCGCCAAACAAAGTTAATGTATCGTCACCTACACTGTGACCAAAATTATCATTGATCACTTTAAACTTATCTAAATCACACATAACTAATGAAAAATCTGAAATTTCATCGTAATAACTTTGGTTTTGAAGGCTGATTAATTTACGTTGTAAATATTCTTTTTTACGTAATCCGGTCAGTGCGTCGATAGAGATATAATGCATGGCATTGAGGTTTTTAGCGGCAAGATCAAAGCGCCCATCGGCCATGTGCTGATTATGAGAATCAAGAAAACCGTAATTCATAATATCACGATAAAAAATATCACATTGTAGCTCAGGACAATTTCGGTTTTTATCTTCTAAACATGTCTGTTTTATAAATACGAGTAAGCTAAAAAAGGGATAACCAAAGCGGTACCCTTTATCCACTTCCATGGACTCACCTTGGTGGTTTAACACCTCCATTTTTGCTTCTTTCATCCCTGCTTTACTTCTCGCTAGCGTTCATTCTGGCGGCTTATTGTACAGCAATGTACACAAGATGGTTATTTTTAGCATCGACATAGTGCAAATATTAGAAAAGCATTATATCGTTAGATTTAAACCAAATATAAAGCAATGACTTAAAAAATATAACTAGTTATTTTTTAAACATTAAAATGGCAAGTTATTGCTAGACTCTGCTATTTGCACTCACCACCAGCTATTTTCAGCTTATTAAAAATTTAAAAAGCGAGAGAATATATTATTCACTCGCTTTTATTAATTAGGGTAGATTCATTGAATAGCCCATTCAAGCTCAATTAAGCGCAGCAATGATTAGAAAAATCCCATTGGATTAATATCGTAGCTGATCAACATATTTTTCGTTTGTTGATAATGCTCTAACATCATTTTATGATTTTCTCGCCCTATTCCCGATTGCTTGTAACCACCAAATGCGGCGTGTGCAGGGTATAAGTGATAACAGTTTGTCCATACACGACCGGCTTTAATACCACGACCCATACGGTAGGCACGGTTACTATCACGCGTCCACAATCCGGCTCCTAAGCCAAACTGGGTGTCATTAGCAATTTCTAATGCATGCGCTTCATCTTTAAAGGTTGTTACACTGATCACCGGTCCAAAAATTTCTTCTTGGAAAACGCGCATATCATTGGTCCCTTTTAATAACGTTGGCTGAATATAAAAACCTGCATGAGCCCCTTCTACGTTTTCAATGGCACCACCTGCAAGTATTTCCGCGCCCTCTTCTCGACCGATATCAATATACGAAAGAATTTTGTCATATTGGGCTTTAGAGACTTGCGCTCCAACCTGACTCTCTGTGTTAAGCGGATTACCTTGTATAATTGCTTTAGTTCGTGCGATAAGACGTTTAATAAATTCATCTGCAATCGACTCTTCCACTAATAAACGTGATGGAGAAGTACAGACTTCGCCTTGGTTAAAGAACGCTAGAGTGGCACCTTCAACACATTTATCAATATATGTATCTTCATGGTTCATAATATCTGCAAAGAAGATATTAGGTGATTTCCCGCCTAACTCCACAGTTGAAGGGATCATATTTTCCGCTGCACATTTCAAAATATGCTTACCCACTGGGCTTGAACCAGTAAAGGCAATCTTCGCAATACGTTGCGATGTAGCTAATGCTTGCCCTGCTTCCGCACCAAAACCATTAACAATGTTTAACACACCAGGCGGTAGCAGATCACAAATTAGCTCCATCAAGAATAAAATAGACAGTGGGGTTTGTTCTGCCGGTTTTAAAACAATGCAGTTACCTGCTGCTAATGCTGGTGGAATTTTCCAAGCCGCCATTAATAATGGGAAGTTCCACGGGATAATTTGCCCCACAACCCCTAATGGTTCATGAAAATGATAAGCAACGGTATTTTGATCTATCTCCCCAATCGAGCCCTCTTGAGCACGAATACAACCAGCAAAATATCTAAAATGGTCCACTGCAAGCGGTACATCTGCGCCCATGGTTTCACGAATACATTTACCGTTATCCCAGGTTTCTACCAAGGCTAATAACTCTAAGTTAGCTTCAATACGGTCTGCTATTTTCAATAAAATATTAGAACGTTCCGTCACTGAGGTGTTACCCCATGCTTCTTTAGCCTGATGCGCTGCATCCAACGCTAACTCAATATCATGTTCATCAGAACGCGCCACTTCACAAATATCACCTCCGGTTACCGGGGTTTTATTGGTGTAGTACTTACCATTGACCGGGGCAATCCACTGTCCGCCGATATAGTTATTGTATTGAGTTTTAAAGACTACTGTTGATTCAGTTGAACCAGGATTTGGATAAATCATGAACACCTCTCAGTTATTTTCACTCCATTGTGTAATAGTTATCATATTCATTAATTTGTAGTCTGCGTGACTGTTAATTCACAATTGTTGACTGTCAGTTCCAAATCCAAAGAGAATAATATTTATGATAAGTGAAAGCGTTAATAAGCAGCGTAAAGCGCATCAAGTATTAATAGAAAGCAAATTATCCTTTGCAGGAGAGCAAGCAGAGTTAAGTATTTATGATACTTTTGAGCAGGCAACCAATATTGAACTGGTTTCTGATCAGCTCATGTTTTGTGGGATGTTGACGGGTAAAAAAATAATGCACAATACTCAGCGCGATTTTGAAACTCACTTTTTACCGCACGAATCTTTTATTATTGCCCCTAATCGCGCCGTTGAGATTGACTTCCCCACGGCAACGATTGATACACCGACTACGTGTATTGCCATTGAAATAAGCCAAAAGCGCATTAAAAAAATCTGTCATCAATTGAATAATAGCGCGCCCCTTTCAGTGTACGAACAAGAGTGGCGCTATGACGATAAATTAATGCACACGCACCACAATACACAAACTCAAGCATTGCTAGACCGCATGATAAATATATTTAGTGAAAACCATCAAGATAGAAGCTTTATGATTGATTTGGCTGTGAGTGAGTTAATTACGCGCTTATTACGACACCAAACCCGTGACTTTATTATTTGCCACAGCTTAGCTCAACCCGATCATAACGGCATTAATAGCGTTGTCGACCACTTACATAAGAATTTAAGAGAAGAGATTGATATAGATAGTTTAAGTAAAATATCTTGCATGAGCCGCACTAAGTTTTTTAATGAATTTAAACAGGTAATAGGTAGCACGCCACGCGAGTTTTTATTTCAACTACGTCTTAAAAAAGCAGCGGACTTATTAAGAAAAAATAAATCAGTAACACAAGTCTGTTTTGCAACAGGCTATCTAAATACGAGTCATTTTAGCCGCAGCTTTAAAAAGTTCTTTGGTATGAATCCAAGTGAATACAAGCTTCGACACTGCCCTCCTTTATTAAGCTCGTAACCCTTGGTTACAAACGACCTTTGGCAGCGCCATACTTTTCAGCGCTGTCATTAAGCAAATCGATTAATTAGTGTTATTGCACAATATTGTAAATGTAAGCGGCGGTGATCAGGACCACCATACCAATACCTTTTAATAAGCCCTTTTTATTCGCTTGCTCGTCTACCTTCATATATATTCCAGAACCGAAATGCGCAAATACACACAATAAAATAGCCAAAATCAAGGCTATTTGCTCCCCTTCTTTTGCACCATCAAAAGCAGAAAAAATGTCACCAATCATAACGCTGATCGCTGATGGAATAACAAATAATGGCGTACGTGTCAGTAATGAATAGGCAATAAAAAAGACAAGTATTGTTAGCGGCAGGCGGTAAGGGGTTAACTTAGACGGTTTCATAATATTCTTCTGTTAGGTTATGTTAAGTATTTATTAGACGCGTAGATTACCTAAGCCAATATTTTTAGCAATCTATTCGGTCCATAAAGTCGTCAAACTCACTTAAGTAGTGACCTGCCACAAAAAATCAGCAGATTTAGTAACATAGTCTCTAGCTATTACATTAATGACAATAAACGATTTAACCTAACTCTTAAAAAAGGATAAGTTATTAGGACATAACCTCAATTCTGGTTAATGAAAGCGGAATTGAGGTTAGTTAAAATTATAAAATTATATTTTTGGGCTATACAGTGCCGTTAGTTTTGCGTAGTTCAAGGCGAATTATTGAAGCAATAACTGGTTATTGAGAGATAATTTAACAAAGAAATCCGCGGAAATAGCGGTGTTGTATCGCTTTGCTTATCCAGAACTGAGGTTACATCACCTTGGAGAAATAATGAGCCAACTCACTAATAATACTTTGCCTAAAAACCATTATCCGATGAAAGTCGATAATTGCTCAGCACCTCTACCAATTCAAGGCACAGCGCTAGTGGTTGAAGGAGGGGGACAACGAGGTATTTTTACAGCAGGCATACTGGACAGTTGGTTAGCACATGATTTTAATCCCTTTGCATTATTAATTGGAACATCAGCAGGCGCACAAAATTTATCGGCTTATCTAACTCAGCAACCCGGTTATGCTAAACGCTCTATTATGCAACTATCAAAACACCCAACATTCTTTAATATGAAGCGTTCATTGTTGGGGGGACATACGGTTGATCTTGATTGGTATTTTAATAAGGTTCAAGAGCCTGAATACCAACTTAATTTAAACTGTGCACAAGCCCAACTGCAACATCGCCAGCTCCTTTTCTCCGCGACTAACAGTAATGGCTTTCGCCCTGCCTTGCTTGAACCAACAGCAGACAGTTGGTTAACGATGCTTAAAGCATCCAGCGCTTTACCTTATTTATATAAAAAAGGGGTGGCGATTGATGGAAATTATTATGTCGATGGTGGCATCGCATTACCTATTCCCATTCAAGAGGCTTATCAACGCGGTGCTAAGAAAATAATAGTAATTAGAACCGTTCCAACAGACCAAAGCGCACATTCTCCATGGGCACATAAGATCAAATCTTGGGTGTGTAAAACGCAACGCTGCCCTCGTGTATTAGATTTAATTACAGGCCATGAGGATGCCTACAGTGAGGCAGTGGACTTTATACATAAACCACCAGCAGATACTCAGGTTATTGAAATAGCACCGGCTCACAAGCTATCTAGCCGTTTGTTGGGAAGCAGCGATCAAGCATTAGCTGCAGATTATCAAATGGGATATGAAATTGGCACACGTTTTTTAGAAAGCCAATCGGCACAATTATTCACACAACATTAAAAGATAAAACCAATTAATATGGCTTATATCAACGCTGTTTATATTGTGTAGGACAATAAGCACGGCTTATCTCAGGCGATCTCAACTTTAGGTGCTTACTTTTGCGGCCGCTTACACGGCGGCGCCAACATTTAAAGCTGCCGGCTTTCATCTTATTCCGCATAAGTTTTATGACACCTTGTTCATCAAGGCCAAACTCTTGTTTAATCGCTTCAAAGGGTGTTCTATCTTCCCATGCCATTTCGATCACTCTAGACTCTTCGCTTTCACTAAATACTGTCATTCAAATTCCTATCTTATTATTTAACTTCAGTTCTGCATAAGCAAAACCAGTCAACACCGTTATTTAAAAATAAATACGTTGAGCAACCGATCTTGGTTTAACTTCAGGTGTAAAAAGTAGCGTCATTACTTCACTTTTAATATTGGGCTAAGGTTATTTAAGTAATATATGAAATTTTTTGAGGTGTAATAAAGTTGTCATACGGGTCCTTTAGGCTACTGCACATTGAATAAATACTCCCCCCAGAATAAGGAAGTCTCATGTCGCACTTTTTAGAGAAAGAAACTGATTTCAGTAAAATGGTTGATGCTCGTTTATCTCGTCGTAATTTTTTATTTGCTTCAGCCGCGGTCGGTGCAGGTGCATTTTTAGCACTTAACCCTGTCGCGAAAGCAGTTGCGGCAACTATGGATAGCCCTCTATTAAACTTTACCGCTATTCCTACTTCAACAAGTGACAGTATTGTGGTGCCAAAAGGCTACAGTGTAAGTAATTTAATGTCTTGGGGAGATCCTATTTTTAATAATGCACCCGCTTTTAATGCCAATGGTCAACAAGGCTCAGCAGAACAAGCGATGCAATTTGGTGATAATACGGATGGTATGAGCATTTTCCCAATCTCCAAAGATCGCGCGATCCTTGCAGTGAACAATGAATATACTAATTATGAGTATCTATTTGCACATCAAGGCAAAGCAATGACCGCTGATGATGTTAAAAAAGCACAGGCGGCTGTAGGTATAACCATAGTGGAAATATCTAAACATAACGGTCAATGGACAATGGATAAAAACGGCAAAGCAAATCGCCGTATTACAGCCAATACTGAAATGTTAGTAACAGGGCCAGCTGCAGGCCACGATTTATTAAAAACAAAAGCAGACCCTACGGGTAAAAAGGTACTAGGTACCTTCAATAACTGTGCGAACGGTGAAACACCTTGGGGCACTTATTTAACCTGCGAAGAGAATTTTAATGGGTTCTTTGGTGCAGAAGCTGATGTGCCATTAACAGCTGATGATAAACGTTATGGAATTAAAGCAGAGCAAAGTAAATATCAATGGCACAACTTTGACCAACGCTTTGACCTTGCTAAAAACCCAAATGAACCTAACCGTCATGGCTGGGTTGTGGAGATTGATCCAAACGATCCCACTTCAACACCATTAAAACGCACTGCATTGGGCCGCTTCAAACATGAAAATGCCGCATTAGTGGTGAATGATGATGGTCATGTTGTTGTTTATCTTGGTGATGACGAACGTGGCGAGCATTTATATAAATTTGTCACTAAAAATAAATACCAAGAAGGCAATCACAGCGCAAATCGTAACTTACTAGAAGAAGGAACGCTTTACGTGGCTAAGTTTGCAATGCAAGCAGACAAACTAGAAGGTGACGGTCAATGGTTAGAGCTCACTTATGGCAAAAATGGTTTAACCAAGGAAAATGGATTTAATAGCCAGGCAGAAGTGATGATTTTTGCTCGACGTGCCGCAACACAAGTTGGTGCAACGACTATGGACAGGCCAGAATGGGTCGCTGTTCACCCTGATAAGAAACATGTGTTCTGTACCCTAACCAATAATAAAAACCGTGGTGTAAAAGCAGGACAAGATGTTGCAGGCCCTAATCCTCGCGCCGAAAACCACTACGGTCAAATCGTACGCTGGGCACCTACAAACCATAACCATAACAGCGCAACGTTTAAATGGGATTTATACTTAATTGCCGGTAATCCAACTGTCCATAAAGATAACCTATACGCAGGCAGTGACAATATCAATAAAGATAATATGTTTAATAGCCCGGATGGTATCGGTTTTGATAAGGTAGGACGTTTATGGATCCAAACCGATGGCAATTATTCCAATGAAGGTGATTTTGCAGGCCAAGGTAATAACCAAATGCTATGTGGCGATCCTAAAACAGGTGAAGTACGTCGTTTCTTAACTGGCCCAGTTGGTTGTGAAATAACAGGCTTAACCTTCTCTGAAGATCAAAAAACAATGTTTGTCGGTGTACAGCACCCAAGTGGGCACTTTCCTCATGGTAATGCTAATAAACCCCGCTCAACTATCGTCATGATCAGTAAAGAAGATGGTGGTGTGATTGGTAGTTAATGATCAATACAAGAGTAATAGTGTTAATTACGATTCGATATTAACGCTATTGATATTCTCGGTATTGATTTTTAGAAAATAATAAAAAATATACATGCTCGATACTTTGGTATTGAGCATTTTTTTACTTAACAATAAATTACTGAATAATACATTTCTGCAAATAAACCATGTTAGATAAACCATGTTAAATAAATCACGGCAACTAAATATCAGAAGATAAAAGCCACCAGCAGAGTTAACTGTGATGGCTCAATACTTGCTAAATAGACCCTATAAATAATTATTAAGTAATTTTTCTTAGTGTCAAAGCTTTATCCATCCAATGAGATGACTAGTAGGTCAACCGTAGAGGAATTCATTAATCCACTTGCAGATGGGCTTAATCTACTCCAAAAATTATGGTGATGACCACATACAATCAAATCTATACCAGCCTCTTTAACAGGTCCCTCTAAACTATGGCTGATATCCCCTTCAACGATAAACTTACGTTCAATAGGGTAACCAATATCAGCGGCAAAAGTACCTAATTTTTCACTTAACTCTTTCGAACTTGGATGCTCAAACTCCAACCCTGCAAGTTCTATATCGATTAGCCCACCGTATCCAGACTCATGAAACATTTGCCTGTTGGAATGCACTAAAGATAACTTCGCATTTAATGCCTTAGCCAGATTGACCGCTTTATCAAGAATATCCTGGCTCCCTTCGTCGAAATCGACAGCAACTAAAATATGACGGTAGCTCATCAGTTTTCTCCTCAGTTATGTGCCTCTTTATAATATTAGTACTGAACGCATAAGTGATTGTGTATCTACCTAACATAAATACAAAAACATCAGCCTTTCAAACACTCTTTTGATCTAGATCATTATACCGTTCAGCTCTTTCGGAGCTTAAAAAATCAAGATAAATAATGAGCATAAAAACAACGAATACTTTGCTTCGATTTAGTTAGCTTTAGCACAATTACGCCCACATATTTATTTTAAACAGTTTTTCCTTTTCTCTTTTTTCATGGACAGCCATTAACTTTCAATCAGGAGTTTTTTCATGGACAGCCATGAGTTTTTTCATGGACAGCCATTAACTTTCAATCAAATCTTCGTTCCATTTTTTTCTTGGACAGCCATCGTTCCATTTTTTCTTGGACATTTTTTCTTGGACAGCCATTAATTTTTATTCAAATTTTCGTTAAAAACTCTTTAATCATCAAATATAAAATAACGTAAATCAAAAAGTGTTCTAAATTATCTTTTATAGATGATGAGATAGGTGAAATGACTAAGAATAAAACAATTTTTCTAGTGTTTTAAGCAAGCAGAAATATTAGCTTTAGCTAATACTTTATAGAAATAAATGAAATGATGACTGACTAATAAATTAATGCATATTTCGATGTAATTCGTTTTTTCTGGCTATCCAACGCTTACCAGTATGCTCAGCAAATAATGCTAATTCTTCTAACGACCCTACAGCACCTTGGTAATCTTTACCAAAACTACTGGCAAGTGATAACCAATGTTCGCTATCAAGCCCTAATGCATTGAGTAGTTTAGGGTGTTGGCTAGGAATCGCCCCTTTTTTATCTTCTCGTAGGATACGCGCACTCCAATCAACTAATTTAATATAATCAAGTAAGGAAAATGGAATGCCCTGCTGACTACTTAGTGAAGATTGGCTTTCTTGCTCATCACCTACGAAACCGAATAACGGCTTTTTCTGAAAATTTAACCCTAGTAAAGAAGTTGTAAGCTTACCTTCATCTTTAAAAGCTACACCATGAATGCGCTCATAAGCTGAAGTATATTCTGAGGTTTCAACACTTTTAGTCATTTTGGCCCGAATAGGGTTTAGGTCCACATAGGCCATACAGGTTAATAACGCATCTTCATCCAATAATGCTTGTGATTTAAATCGCCCTTCCCAGAATCGACCTGTGCAATCATCTTCACTATTAGCTTTACGAGCAATAAACTCATTCAGACAACGCATAAACCATGAAATATCTGCTAAGCGATCACGCCAACGATTGATGATATTCAGCACAGTTTTCTTTTCTTCGGCAGATATTGTTTGCCCCTTTAACCAACGGTCAATTAAGGTTGGCATTGAGTACAAGCCTCCCCATCGTTGGCAAACCTGCTCGTTACTAAGTAAATAATTATCTTGTTCATCGATGTGCAAGACTAAGTGATAATGATTCGACATAATGGCATAGGCACAAATGTTAATGCTAAAAATAGAAGCAAGTTGATGCAGCCGCTCAACCATCCATTGGCGGCGATGTTCAAATGATTGACCAGTGTATTTATCTTCACCGCATAAATAAGCTCGGCGAACACAACGAGATATACAATGGTAATAAGGCGTATCTGCAAGTGATACTTGGGACTGTCGAGATTGCGTCATAACAACCTACCTCCTAGCATGAAAAACCGCATGGTTAAAAGATAGTTTGGATCTGAATATTGGTCAAAGTTACTGGGTGTCCAGAACTAGAAGTCTCCAGAACTAGAAGTCTCAAATCTGAAAATAGGTTTCAACAACCATAAAAAATGCCAATCAGTCATTAACTCATTGGCATTTTATCAATAGCGCTAAGTAGGAATACTATCAGCTCATAAAGGCCTAATAAATATTGAATTTTAGCAAAAAAATCAATTCCTTAGCTAACACGTTCAAACAACAAATCCCACACGCCATGGCCTAAACGGTGTCCACGTGATTCAAATTTAGTTAGCGGACGCCAATCAGGACGAGGTGCGTAATCACCTTCTGAGCTAATGTTTTTAAAGTTGGTTGCTGCTTGTAATACTTCTAACATATGTTCTGCGTAGTTTTCCCAATCAGTTGCCATGTGGATAACACCACCAATGGCTAATTTAGGACGCATATTTTCAATAAATTCAGGTTGCACGATACGGCGCTTATGATGACGCGCTTTATGCCACGGATCAGGAAAATATAATTGAAACGTTGATAAGCTTTGGTCAGGGATCATAAACTCTAATACTTCAACGGCATCATGGTTCATCACACGTAAATTAGTCACGCCCGCTTCACCCGCATCGGCTAAACATGCACCAACACCAGGCCCATGTACTTCAATGCCTAAAAAATTTTTCTCTGGTGCATTTAAAGCCATTTCAATTAGTGACTTGCCCATACCAAAACCAATTTCTAATACCACTGGGTTATCGTTACCAAACAATTTGGTGAAGTCTAATTGTTTCTCTTGGTAATCAACACCCATTGTTGGCCATAAATCATCGATCGCTGTTTGCTGACGTTTGGTCATTCGCCCTTCGCGCTTTACAAAAGAGCGAATTTTACGAATATATTTTTCTTTAGTGCTTTCAATGTTGTTTTCTTCTGTTCCATTATTTGTCGCAGACTGGTCGTGCTCTGTCATTTTTTTACCTTAAATTGGTCAGCTATAACTGTAATTGGGCTAATCATATCACTTCCATTAAATATGAGCTTAAACTTTAACCAAAGAACTTCAGCAAATACAAGCCTATATTTCCTGTAAGCAATTGTTCTGTTTATAAAATTTTTAATGCTGTCATGGTTTAGTCAACCCCATTAAATTGTTCAGCTATTTTATTGGAGTAAATATTTGCCGTGCATTATGCAATGTTATATTAATTGTGCAACTCTGCTAGACTGTTGCTCTTTTTTATTAGTGAAGAGTTTCTAGTGAGTGAGTTGCATTTTAGCCAAAGAATCAATGATTGGCACCAACAACATGGCCGTAAAACCTTACCATGGCAGTTAGACAAAAGTTTGTATAAGACATGGGTCAGTGAAGTGATGTTGCAACAGACTCAAGTGGCGACAGTGATCCCTTATTTTAATAAGTTCATGCGTTCATTTCCCTCTATTTCATATTTAGCAAACGCCCCTATTGATGAAGTATTACATCATTGGACAGGGTTAGGTTATTACGCTCGTGCCCGTAATCTACATAAAGCAGCACAAATCATCCGTGACCAATTTGATGGGCAGTTTCCTGAACAGTTTGACGATGTGATTGCATTACCAGGCATTGGCCGCTCAACAGCTGGCGCGGTATTATCTTTAACTTTAAACAAGCATTTCTCTATTTTAGATGGCAACGTAAAACGTGTTTTAACACGCCATCAAAAAATTGAAGGTTGGACGGGAGAAAAGAAAGTTGAAAACAGGCTGTGGGCACTTGCCGATGCGGTGACGCCAGCAAAAGACACCAATATATTTAATCAAGCAATGATGGATATGGGCGCGATGATTTGCACACGCAGCAAACCAAAATGCGATCAATGCCCTGTAGCCGATGATTGTTTAGCATTAGCAGATGATTGCATGACCGCTTATCCAACACCTAAAGCGAAGAAAAAAATACCCGTTAAAACCGCGGTGATGCTGGTACTTAAAAATAAAGCAGGGCGAATCCAGTTAATACAAAGACCACCCGTTGGCATATGGGGTGGTTTATGGTGTTTTCCTGAATTCCCTGATAGTGAAACTGCTTTAGCACATTTAATTGAATTAGGTATCGATAATTACCAAACAACGGAACTAGCTACTTTTCGCCATACTTTTAGTCATTACCATTTTGATATATCACCCATCTTGGTGGACTTTACCCAACAAGAATTAAATCAAGTAATGGAACAAAATGACCAGCTTTGGTATAACCTACAACAACCACAAAAAATTGGATTAGCCGCAGCCACAAAAAAGATTTTTTCTGCCGTTAATAAAATCACGCACAAGGAATAAATAATGTCTCGTACTGTATTTTGTACTTATTTAAAAAAAGAAGCACCGGGTTTAGACTTTCAATTAATTCCAGGTGAAGTTGGCAAACGTATTTTTGACAATATCAGTAAAGAAGCTTGGGCAGGATGGCAACAAAAGCAAACGATGTTGATTAACGAAAAGAAACTAAAAATGCTCAACCCAGACGACCGGGCGATTATCCAAGAAGCAATGATTGGTTATTTGTTTGAAGATAAAGATGTAGAGATTGAAGGTTTCACACCAGAGAACAAATAAGCCAATGTTGTTTGTGACTACATTTAGAGCATATAATGCTCAAAGTACGAACAAACGCATTAATTTATGAATAAATGCGTAAAAATAGGTTGACGCTAGACACTAAAATCTATTTAATACGCCTCGTTCCTGATTCATTAGCTCGGTCACATAGATTGAGATTATAATCATTAACAAGATACTTAGTTAGCTCAGTCGAATAGATTAGACAGAGTTGAAAAGTTATAAAAAATGCTTCGTTAGCTCAGTCGGTAGAGCAGAGGATTGAAAATCCTCGTGTCCTTGGTTCAATTCCGAGACGAAGCACCATTATTTAAAATATTATTGAAAAGATTTATTTCAATCAATAATAAGAGCGAAAGCTCAGAACGGTTTATGTGCCGACTTAGCTCAGTAGGTAGAGCAACTGACTTGTAATCAGTAGGTCACCAGTTCGACTCCGGTAGTCGGCACCATTTACAAATCATCGAAAGATGAAATCTATTAACTTAGTTAATAGATAAAGAGTTTTGCTTCGTTAGCTCAGTCGGTAGAGCAGAGGATTGAAAATCCTCGTGTCCTTGGTTCAATTCCGAGACGAAGCACCATCATTTAGGCCTCAAGCATGCATATGTTTGAGGCTTTTTTGTATCTGAACGGAAATGTCCTTGGTTTAGCTCTTTGTTTAAGTCCTCGAGACGAAGCACCATCATTCAAGCCGTTAAAGTGAAAACTTTAGCGGCTTTTTTGTACCTGCTCGGAAAGTCCTTGGTTTAGCTCTTTGTTTAAACCCTTGAGACGAAGCACCACCATTAAAGGATCGGCTTCAACATTATTTGCGCTTTTGTTTTCAAAA
>NZ_KI519490.1:0-11947 GCF_000482725.1 Psychromonas arctica DSM 14288 | reverse complement strand
TGTTTTCAAAATAGCCAGTCATTTAAGGCTTTTTGGGAACACTTTAGCGCAAGTTATTTTGTAACAATTCCTAAGCCACAATTATTAATTTAATTGTGTTTTTTTGTATCTACTAGGAAGTGTCCTTGGTTAACTTTTAGTTTAAACCCAAAAAAATAGTACCTTCATTCAAGTTATCAAAGAGAAAATTAGCCATTTTTTTGTATCAGCGATAAAAGATATAATGGGTTTCACCCCTCCCTTCGACTAAAACGAACCAATCGATAATTAAAACAATAGAAAGCATTAAGTTTTTGTTATTATTTACGCGATAAATATAACCACTAGCGGGAAAGCCATTGTCATCATTCTCTTATTTGCATCATTTGAAAGTATTCAGCTTAATGATTAGTTTACTAGTCATGGTCGCTTGTACGCCTCCAGAGGAGCGCTTTCCAGCTGATCCTGAAGATTATTGTAAAGAGATTACTTTTCAACATAATACCTCTATTACAGAGCAACTTACCCCCTACTCGTCTTATATTAATAATAAAAAAACGGGTGTTTATGTATTAGAACAAGGCACAGAAGCGATGTTCACACGAGCTTGGTTAAGTGAACATGCTCAAAATACGATTGATGTGCAGTACTTTATTTTTTCTACTGACAATATTGGTTTGTTGGCCATCGATTATTTAGTACGCGCAGCTGATAGAGGCGTAAAAGTTCGCATTTTGGTCGATGATATTATGTTAGAGGCAAAAGGGGATGAATTATTAACCTTAAATGCTCATCCAAATATCAGTATTAAAATATATAACCCGCTGGCAAACGTTGGTAAAAATATCCTACAAAAGCTTACTAATCTGGTTACTGACTTCCATGGATTTAATCAACGTATGCATAATAAAACCTTTACAGTTGATAACTTAGTGTCAATAACAGGAGGTCGAAACGTCGCCGATGAATACTTTGGTTACGACCATCAATACAACTTTCGAGACAGAGATGCGTTGTTGGTGGGTGAAGCGCCAAAGCAAATAGAGCAATCATTTGAGCAGTTTTGGAAACATAAGTTAAGTGTGCCAGTCTCGGAATTATTAAGCGATGATAACAGCAATATAAAACCTAACTTTGAAAAGTTACATCAATATGCCTGTAACCCTAAAAACTTTTTACCGGAAGTCCGAGCACAAATAAAAGCCATGCCTGCTGCATTCAAACAGGCTGTTGAGTCAGGAGATGTGTATTGGTTAGATAATGTGGAATACGTTTCCGATGCACCAGGTAAAAATGATGCAGAGACATTTCTTTGCGGAAGCGGCATTGCAACAAATCGCTTAATCCAGTTAGTTGAACAAGCAAACACCTCAATTACCATACAAACACCGTACTTAATTAGCACTGATTTGAGCCAAGAGATCTTTAAGTCATTAGTCGCTAAAGGAGTGAAAATAAAAATATTAACCAATAGCCTTGCCTCAAACGACAACTTAGATGCTTTTAGTGGATACCAAAGAAGTCGAGAAGCATTATTACAAACAGGTATTCAAATTTTTGAATTTAAGCCTGATGCAAAAATCAGGCAAAAAGTCATGTCGCAAGAAATGCTAAGGCAATTAGATCAGCAACCTATTTTTGGCTTACATGCTAAATCAATGGTTATTGATGATCATTTAACAGTGATTGGCACTTTTAATTTAGATCCTCGTAGTGCCAATTTAAACACAGAAAGTATTGTTGTCATTCCTTCACATAGCGTTGCTGAAAAAGTAAAAGCCACGATGTTAGTGGAAATGCAGCCAGAAAATGCATGGCAAACAACCTTAGATTGGAATCCCGATCAAGAGGTTGATTTAAGTAAGCGCCTAAAAGTTAAAACACGCATGATTGTGCCGAAAAGTATTTTGTAGCATGGAAAGCCATCACATGAGAATAAATAACCTCACTGTTGCTTATTCTAGCGCTTATCGAGTAACGGTCACTACTGCCCCCGTATTCCTATTGCCTGGATTATTTCTCTCACATTATGTAAAGGTGCGCTGCAATGTTTTATGAAGGCACTGAGAAACGTTTAGTCATCAACACAAAAGGACTCAATCTTTTTGATTTTGAAGATGAGTTTTGGATAAAGTTAGTCGCACATTGTGGAGCTGAAGTATTATCAAGTATTCGTAATTCACAGGTAAAAGCTTACTTGCTTTCAGAATCCAGTTTATTTGTATGGAAAAATAAACTGATTTTAATTACCTGTGGTAATACACAATTAGTTAAAGCGGCCCTGTTTATTCAACAACAATTTACTAAACAACATATCAGCACCCTTATTTTTCAACGTCATCAAGCCTTAAAACCACAATTACAGCGTTCTAACTTCAAACAGGACACTCTGCTATTAGAAAAGCAGTTTAACGGCCAAAACATGCATTGGCGAGACGGCTATCAAGGGGATTTATTTGTATTTGGTGAGGTTTCATCAGGTAGCATAATAACGCAAAGTATTTATATGCTACATGGGTTAAATAGTGAGCTAGCAAAAACGTTACAAACTAACCCGTTAGACAAACAAACTATTTTAGCAGCATTAAAAATCAGATTATTGTTTGAGCCTCCATTTAAAGAAGATCCATTGCGTGAAAATTTGTTAATCGACCATTACAGCTTTAGCCCAAAAGGTTATTCATTGAATGCCATTTGTGGTGAAGATTATATCACCCTGCACTTAACCCCTGAGAAAATGAGTACTTACCTGAGTATTGAAACAAGCTTTGCAAAGGAAAGGTGTATCGACTTGATCAACCACTTACAGCAATTATTCCTGCCTAATGAAACCAAAAGCATGCATTTCAACTCACTGGCACAACAGTTAACTATTAGTATCGTTTAGCCGTTAAATGATGCCTTATAGTTTCTTATTGCAGGAAGCCCCTGCTTCCCACAGTCTTCATAACTTAAGATAAAGAGACTAAGGCTTTAATAAAAAGACTGTTTCTACACGTTCATTGATTTCAATCTGATTATTTTGATAGCTTGGTGCAACTTGATCACTTTCCATTGCTCGCATCAAAATAGGTTGAGCATTGTGGGTTTGGTAGTTAATCGAATACACATTACCTAAAGCGCTGTGGTAACTGTTGGCTAACCCTTCAGCTTTGCTAATAGAATCTTGTACAGCCATATCACGTGCTTTTATTTGCCACTGTAAGGGTTCTTTAAGTGAATAGTTAATTTGCCCAATATTTGAAATATCATTTTTCACTAAGATCTGTAATAACTTATTTAACTTTTCTACATCGTCTAATTGATAACTTAAATTACGTGTTGCTTTAATCCCGACTTGAGTACGTTTTTTCTCAATATACTCGTATTCAGGACGCAATTGCACATCGGCACGTGTTAGTAATGCTTGATCAAATCCACTTTTTTGTAATTGAGACAAGACTTGCTGTACTTGCTGATCCACCATTTGCTTTGCATTATCAGCATCATTTTCCATGGCAATAGCTTGAAACTCAATGCGCACAGTATCTGGTTTAACGTGTATTTTTGCATTGCCTGATACTGAAATATGAGGTTGATCAGGTAATGTTGCAGCCTGTCCGGATGCCGTTGCCGTTAACAAACAACCCAGCAAAATTATATTGATTATTTTCATCATTTCTCTCAGATTACGCAGCCAATTTTAAAGCTATATAATACCTAGATTCCTTTGATAATACCAAGCAGAGCGAGGCTTATTCTCTGCTTAATTAAAAATATTGATGAAAAGAATTAATCATTAAGTTATGGAGCCCCAAAACTACCTAAATAGTAAAAACGTAACCTGCGCATTAAACACGTTAGAGAGGTTGTTCCATAACAAGGTTAAGTTTTAATATCATACCGCTTATAAAAATCGACCGGCTTTCCCTTTCAACTTTAAGCCTTAACTTGAGCCTCAACATCAAGCAAAGCAGCTAGATAAGCTCTCTACTTTCATTAATTGCAGCATCACTTCATTCTCAATAACTTAATCTATGCTCAGAGAGTGAGGAAGGGGCAACCTAATGAGAATGGCATCATATGGACAAGTCATAGATTGTGATCGTGATAAGTTGGTAGGTTGGTGGTTGATAGGTTGATAGGTTGATAGGTTGATAGGTTGATAGGTTGAGATAAGTAAATTAATGGTAAAAAAAAGCCAGCAATTAAGCTGGCTCTATCTACTTATAAAGTTAACCTATAAAGCGGTTAAATTATAGTACGTCTACTGCATTAAGGTCAGAGAATGCTTTCTCTAAACGAGTAACCATTGATGCTTGACCTGCGCGTAACCAAACACGTGGATCGTAGTATTTCTTGTTAGGAGCATCTTCACCCGTTGGGTTACCGATTTGACCTTGTAAGAAATCACGGTTAGCCGCTTCGTAAACACGAACGCCATCCCAACATGCCCACTGTGTATCTGTATCGATATTCATTTTGATAACACCGTAACCGATAGACTCTTGGATTTCTGCTTCAGAAGAACCAGAACCACCGTGGAATACGAAGTTTAATGAGTTAGTAGGAAGGCCGTGTTTTTCAGAAACGAATTTTTGAGAATCACGTAAAATTGTTGGAGTCAGTTTAACGTTACCTGGCTTATATACACCGTGTACGTTACCGAAAGAAGCAGCGATAGTGAAACGTGGGCTGATTTTTGATAATTCAACGTATGCGTAATCAACTTCAGATGGTTGAGTGTAAAGTAAAGAATCATCCATATCTGAGTTATCAACGCCGTCTTCTTCGCCACCAGTACAACCTAGTTCGATTTCTAGTGTCATACCCATTTTAGCCATACGCGCTAGGTATTTACCACAGATTTCGATGTTTTCTTCTAATGGTTCTTCAGAAAGATCGATCATGTGAGAAGAGAATAATGGTTTACCTGTTTCTGCAAAATGTGCTTCAGAAGCATCTAATAATCCGTCGATCCATGGTAGTAATTTTTTAGCGGCGTGGTCAGTATGTAGAATAACTGGAACACCGTAAGCAGCAGCCATTGCGTGTACGTGCTTAGCACCAGAAACAGCACCTAAAACAGCTGCTTCTTGACCGTCAAGTTTAAGACCTTTACCAGCGTTAAATACAGCACCGCCGTTAGAGAATTGAATAACAACTGGCGCTTTAACTTTAGCAGCAGCTTCAAGTACAGCATTGATTGAATCTGAACCAACAACGTTTACCGCTGGAAGTGCAAATTTATGCTCTTTTGCAACAGCAAATACTTTTTGAAGATCATCACCAGTGATAACACCAGGTTGTACAACGTCTAAAATCTTAGTCATGAGATATACCCTATCTATTGTTTTAAATTAAAATCTGTTTCGTTTCGCGATTCTAAGACAATTATGTCACAAAGAATACGCATAAAAAAGCGAGATAAAATCTCGCTCTAAACATTTGAATTAATCGTTAGCTCGTAATTCTAACATTGCTACTGCCGGTAACTCTTTACCTTCAACAAACTCAAGGAAAGCACCGCCACCTGTAGAGATGTAAGAAACATCTGCAGTAATACCAAACTTGTCGATAGCCGCCAGCGTATCACCACCACCAGCAACAGAGAATGCATCTGATTCAGCAATCGCTTTAGAGATTCCAGCTGTACCTGCTTCAAAGTTTTTGAATTCGAACACGCCAACTGGGCCATTCCAAAGAATTGTTTTAGCACCTTTTAAGATAGTCGCTAATGCCGCCGTTGAATCTGGACCTAAGTCGAAAATCATATCGTCATCTTGTACGTCTGCAACATTTTTGATCACTGCTTCAGCATTTTCATCAAATGCTTTTGCACATGCAACGTCTGTAGCAACAGGGATTGCACATTCAACCATTAATTTTTTAGCTGTTTCAACTAAATCAGCTTCGTATAATGATTTACCAACATTGTGACCTTGTGCTGCGATAAATGTGTTCGCGATACCACCACCAACAACTAATTGGTCTGCAATTTTAGATAATGACTCTAATACTGTTAATTTAGTTGATACTTTAGAACCACCAACGATTGCAACTAATGGGCGAGCAGGGTTATCCATTGCTTTACCTAGTGCTTCTAGCTCTGCAGCTAATAAAGGACCAGCACAAGCAACAGGAGCAAATAGACCAGCACCGTTAGTAGAAGATTGAGCACGGTGAGCCGTACCAAATGCATCCATTACGTAAACATCACATAATGCAGCTAATTGCTTAGATAATGTTTCATCGTTTTTCTTCTCGCCTTTGTTGAAGCGAACATTTTCAAGTACAACCACTTCACCAGCATTAAGTTCTAAGCCATTTAAGTAGTCAGTTGCTAAACGCACTGGTACGTCTAGCGCTTCGTTTAAGTAATCAACAACAGGTTGTAGAGAGAACGCTGCGTTTTCTTCAGCAGACGCGCCTTCAGTTGGGCGACCTAAGTGTGACGTAATCATCACTTTAGCGCCTTTTTCTAAGGCTAATTTAATTGTTGGGATTGAAGCACGAATACGCGCATCTGATGTTACTTTGCCATCCTTAATTGGAACGTTAAGATCTTGACGGATAAATACACGTTTACCGGCTAAATCTAGATCAACCATTTTTTTTACTGACATGATGTGTCCTCTCATTTTATTTTGAAAACTATTTTTGAAATCATTTTAAAAACTTTTTTGAAAACTATTTTAAAAACTATAAAATTTCTTACCTATTCTCTACCGGCCCAATCGTTACCTAGATAGTGACAGGCTCTGCGTTGACGCAGTCTAAAATACAACATTATGTCGTTATATTCTGAATATCTGAGCGCATTATAAACCAAAGTGTTTGTTACATCGATCACAAATCGCAATGGTGTGTAATTTACCTTTTTAATGGGGTGGAGTGGTTTGATTTATATCATCTAAGTCAAACTTCTTTTAAAACGCTTAAAAAAACGACAGAAAGTCAGTTTATTTAATGGCACAAAAAGATATAATTCATTGCATTAAATGGGCTAAATAATGCAATAAGTAGATCCCCCCTACCCTAAATGATAAAAATGTGAATTTATCATCATGTTAATACTGCTAATTAGATGGTAAAATAACGCCTTATTATTTATATCAGTTATTTGCACACACAAAAGAAAAGAGTACCGTTAATTAATGAATATTATTCAGTTAATTCGACATACCTGGCGAATCTATTTTTGCCTAGTCGTGTTCACAACCATTCTGTTACTCACTACTGTATATGGTAAATATGATGAATTATTAACAAAAAGAAAATATGAACAACTGTATATAACCAAAATAGTTAAAGCGGATATCAATTCTTTATTATCCACCTACGAGTCTATATTAGATCTTATCAATGTCGGATTTAATGAAGACCATCAATTTAATCAATCGGTGTTACAAAAAATACTAAAGAAATCGGATTTAATAGCAGGTTTTGCTGTGTTTAATTTAGATGGTACTTTACGTACAAAAAGTGACAACCTTCCGCAAAAACTTTTTGAATTGAAAGGCCATCACTACGTTGAACAAGGCTTTTATGGTCCAGTCACCGCTGATAAGTTAATGATCAGCCGTCCTATTTTTTCACCTATCACTAAAAGATGGATCATCCCGATACGTAAAGCGTTGATTGATAAACAGGGATCAGTGACAGGTTTTTTATTTTCTGCGATTCTTATTAATAAATTGCAACCCAAGTGGCCCCAATCAAAATCCTTTGGCAACTCACTAATGCTGACTCTCGATCAAAGTTTTTATCGCCTTTTAGACACTGCAATGGGCACTGAAGAATACGCAGAGAATTTTTCAACTCCGTTTACAGAACAACATCGCGATGAAATAGAAAAAGAACTCAAGAAACAAAATTTAACGCTTGAAATGTTGCGTGATACAGAAGAAGTGGTTCAATTCGCTTTCAATAATAAAAATAAAGAGGAATTACATAGTTTATCCTTTGATAAACAATATCAATTCTGGACGCATGCTAGCCGCTCATTAACCAGTATTACCAACCCATTACTTTACACATCAGCCTATTACTACATTTTATATTTTATCTTTTTAGCGGTGATTTTTTTCCTCTTCAAATGGATAATCAGAATAGAACAAAATAAGTTAACAGAATTGACCTATAAAACAGAACATGATGATTTGACTGATTGTTATAATCGTTCTGTATTACCCCATTTAATCCACGATCTAACCAACGTAAAAAAACCATTTTCAATGTTATATATTGATTTAGATAACTTTAAAAACATTAACGACTCCTTTGGACACAAGTATGGGGACGCTTTATTAAAGGCAGTTAGTCTTCGAATTCAACAGAGTTTAACGGTGAAAAAAGGGAAGTCAGGTGATTTAATTCGCTATAGTGGTGACCAATTCATTTTATTAATAGAAATGGAAAATAAACAAAAAATATCTGATTTTGCTAAAAAACTACTTGATGATTTAGCTGAAATGCACTGTATTTTTAATCATAATTTATCTATTACTAGTTCAATAGGTATAGCCTGTTATCCACGCGATGCAAAACAGTTAGATACTTTAATAAGCTATGCTGAAAATAGCATGTTGATAGCGAAAAAAACCAAAAACCACTACCTTTTCTTTTCACAAGAGGTCCATCAACACCTGCTCAAACAAACGAAAATAGAACAAGCATTACGCTTTGCTATTGAAGAAAACGAAATCAGTCTCGTTTATCAACCGCAAATGGACACGTTCAATAAACTCTATGGCGTAGAAGCATTGGTTCGCTGGGAAAGTAAAACGTTAGGTGTTATAGCGCCGGATATTTTTATACCTATTGCAGAAAAAACAGGCTTAATGCCAGTCCTTGGCCAACACATAATGAACAGAGCTATGTATGAAATAAGTAGCTTACAACGCAAGTCAAAAACAACATTTGCTTTATCGATCAATGTTTCAGTGAGGCAGTTTGTACAGACAAATTTTTTTGAAGCATTAATTAAAAGTATTTTGTATTTTGGAGAGAAAAACCTACCCATTACAATCGAAATAACTGAAAGTTTATTTATTGAAAGCATTGATGTACTTCGCCCCATTTTTACTAAAATGAAAGATCATAATATTTCCTTAGCTTTAGACGATTTTGGCACAGGCTATTCCTCTCTTAGCATGCTTAGAGATGTGCCCATTGATCAATTAAAAATAGATAAAAGCTTTGTCCAAGACATCAACAAAAATAAAACAGATAAAGCGATGGTGAAAAGTATTATCGGTATGGGAAAAAACTTAAATATGCGAGTATTAGCAGAAGGCGTTGAAACCGCAGAGCATGCAGAGATCCTTGTGGAGTACGGATGTGATTTATTTCAAGGTTACCACTTCTCTAGAGCTTTACCGATCAAAGAGTTGGAGCTCTTTATTAAACAACGCCAATAAAGTGGTACAAATATTTATACGAGCAAAAAATTAAAGTAAAAAGTATTGCTTGATACCTGCTAGGACATTGGCCACCGCAACGGAGGCTAATATCATACCCATCACTCGGCTAATAAGGCTCGCACCAGCATTGCCAATAACACGATGTATTTGGCTCGCCGCTAACATCAGCAACATTGTAATCAACAAGACTAAGAGCATAATTAACGCGGTTTGAGTTTGCTCCCAAATACTATAACTTGAGTTTTCAGTTAATAAGACAATGCCTAACATCGCACCTGGGCTAGCAATTGATGGAGTCGCGATGGGGAAAATGGCAGCTTCATTTTGCTTGGCTGACATCTTACGTTCAATATCTGGTTTACTCTCTCCAAATATCATCGATAAAGCAAACAAAAACAGTACGATCCCCCCGCTATTTGAAAAGCAGAGAGAGGAATTTCAATAGAGGTCAGGATAAACTCGCCGGCGACCAAAAAGAAAAGCAAAATAACGGCTGAATAACCCGTCGCTTTTAACGCAACTTTACGTTTCTCTTTATGGTCAAAATGACTGGTAACAGCCATAAATACAGGAACCGTACCAATCGGGTCAATAACTGCAAACAAGAAAATAAAAGTTGCGACATAATCAATCATAATAATATTATTCCTGTTATATTTAATCCGTTTTGATAAATAATATATCATAAAATAATTACGCCAATCACATAATGAATACTCAATTCATAGAAAAATAAGCTCAATATTATAATGTTTAATCACAGAATTTATTAATTAGATCATGTACAACTGAAGTTAAAAGCCTACTATTAGCTATCAAGAGGCAAAAAACAGACATAAGTGACATTTTACGATGAATTGAGAGATTCCATTTATTACTAACTTAAAGTAATGAATGGCCTATAAAGACTGCCAAAAAAGTCAGCTATATTTGACTTTAATTGCAAAGCGGTTTTCAGAAAAGAACGCCATTATCACTACAGTTAACTCTAACATAATGATCTTTCGAGCATTCAGGACATACTACAGTAGCTACTATTAACATTAATCAGCCATTAATATTATTAAAAATGTGCTTAAAGAGGATCGAGGAAAACATGAAACTTTCAAAAGCATCTATTTATGTTTCCTTGTTTCTCTCACTGATCCTCTGCGCAAATTATTATGTCACTTTGGAAGTGAAAAAAGCTTACAACAACCTGATACAAACACAACAACATAGTAAAGCATCTATTAACCTCACCAATGGATTACAAGTAGAAACCAACGAGCTAGCGCAACTGGTTAGGCTTTTTATTTCTACCAGTGAAACACGTTATCTTTTTTATTATTACGATATTATTGCCATTCGAAATGGGACGAAACACGCACCTGAAAACTACATCCCGTCATTATATTGGGCAGACGTTATTGCCGAAAGAGAGTCTCACGCATCATTAGCAACGCAAGGAGGTATTTCGTTAACTACAAAAATGAAAGGGTTAGGCTTTACTCAGCAAGAATTGCTGTTACTGCAAGAGATTTTAAAGGCTCTAGAAACATTAAAAAATGTTGAGCAAATAGCCTTTGCCAGTACACAGGGGTTATATGACATTAACAATAATGAATATGTTTCTGACGGGGAGCCAAATTTAGATTATGCAAATAAGTTAATATACAGCAATACATATAATGCAGAAAAAGCCACACTCTCACATGCTTTATTCAATTTATCACAGCAAGTGCAAAAGCGAACCGACAACGCAATACAAGAAGCGAGCACACTGTTAAATACCTTAATAACAAAAGCGAGTATCGGTTTGTTATTGACCTTTCTACTTATTTTGCTTATTTATCTTTTATTTAGACAATTTATTTTAAACCCTATTAGTTTACTTTCAAAGGTCGCGGAATGTTTAGCATCAGGGCAATATTCTGCACGAGTTTCTAAAATGCGAGCCGCAGAAGAGTTATTAACTTTGGGAAAAACACTAGATCACATGTCCGAATCCATTGGCAAAGATATAGATAATAGAAACATAAGCCAAAAAAAATTAGAACATGCAAACCTAATTGTGCAGGAAGCAACACAAGCTAAGTCGATATTTCTAGCTAATATGAGCCATGAAATAAGAACGCCAATGAACGCGATTATTGGTATGGCGTACTTAGCATTGAATACCAAACTTTCTTCACAACAAGCGAATTACATAGAAACGATTCATAATGCAGGTCAATCTTTACTTAATACTCAAGTTTCGGGATTCAAAACAGATAATAAAACTAAAGTAACTTGATGATTTAAAATAGGTTGACGTCTCATTGTGGTAAAATACTTGTTATCTAGACAAAGTAAGAAACCACAAGAGACATCAAATGAATTCTGCCACAAAGCCCTTGAACTTACCATCATTAACCGCTGACTTACTTAACCAAAAAAACCTTAAAATTGATAACACATTTAGCTCAACATGGAAGAGCCTGCGTTTTAATACGATGTTACGTCAAGCTAAGTTTTCTAAACGCTCAGGCATACCAGCCAGTGATGTTGTTTATCTATTAATGCTTTGGGTTTGGCTAAAAGTA
>NZ_AXWP01000059.1 GCF_000482725.1 Psychromonas arctica DSM 14288 | reverse complement strand
ATTATGCATGCTCACCTTAAACAAATATCGATGAATACCGCCGAAGATCGACATGCAGTTATTATTATGGATGGGGCAGGTTGGCATACAGAAGATCTTGCTATCAACATTAATAAGGTGAGCATTATTAAGCTTCCTCCATACTCACCAGAATTAAACCCAATAGAACAAGTATGGAGTTGGTTGCGTCAGCATCATTTAGCTAATCGTTGTTTTAATGGCTATGAATCAATTGTAGATGCTGTTTGTGATGCGTGGAATGACTTTGTCAGTGATAGTCAAAGAGTCATAAAAATGTGTACTAGAGATTGGATGAGTCTGATCAACTAATTATGCGGAATGGTATGAATATTAAGGTTCGTTAATTCACCGACTTCCAATATTATTTTGTCTAACGAATTGCCAGTTTCGGCAGAAAGCTGTACACAATTATCAGAGAGTTCTGAGCCTTTTTTCATGGCTTTATTTGCAAAGTTAGACTCTGAATTTAATTGCATCAATAATGAATTCACTTCATTGGTTGACTGTTGAGTACGAATTGCTAAAGCGCGGACCTCATCAGCAACAACTGAGAAACCTCTACCTTGATCGCCTGCTCGTGCTGCTTCAATAGCAGCATTCAGTGCAAGTAAATTAGTTTGATCTGCAATACTACTAATTTCATTTAAGACAGCTTCAATTGACTTAGACGCATTAACTAAGCGATTAATCGCTTGATCCACCTCGCCTAACTGTACGGATAAATTATTATTAGCATTAATATTACTCTGAACCATCTTCTGACCATGATGGCTAAGTTCTAACCCTGTTTTAGATGCTTGTGCAGCACTATCAATAACTAAAGCTAGGTCTTGTATTGTCGTGGACATCTCATTCACCGCGGTAGCGACTTGCTCTGTTTCATTATTTTGCTGAGATAGAATAGCTGAAATATCTAGTCCAGATTGAGATGATTCATTCGCCATTTCTGAAAGAGTATCTGATACATCACATACTCTTCCAACCACCGCTTTAAGTTCTGCTTCTCGCATTTCTAAAGCAAGTGTAATCGCACTGATTACATTATTATTACCGGAATAGATAAAGCTCATTAACGGGTTGTCAAAAACAGATTTGGCTTGTTTTATTAATTTTTTAAATTTTAAACGCCAGCTAAAAAAAACAATATTGAATACCAGTGAAATTAATACCATTGGTAAACTAAGTAATAAATTAAGTTGGGTGAAAGCAGCAATCCATAATGAATATAACAATGAAACCGTTATAAATAGTTGAAACCAAAAAGTGAGATCAACACTAAATTTTAATTGCCAAGGTAATTTACCCTGATTTATTTTTTTGTAGACTTGCTCCGCCCTATCAACAACTTCACGGTCAGGTTTCGTTCTTATCGATTGATACTCATATACTTTACCTTGCTCATCTCTTATTGGGGTAACAAATGCATTAACCCAATAATAATCTCCATTAGCGCATAAGTTTTTTACTGGCCCCATCCATGATTGACCTGATTGTATAAATTGCCATAGATTTTTAAATGCTGCGGGAGGCATATCTGGATGACGGATCATATTATGAGGATTACCTTGTAACTCTGCTAATGAGTAACCTGCTATATCGCAAAAATTTTTATTTGCATATTTTATATGGCTATCTAAATCTGTCGTAGATAGCAGTATTTCATGTTCGCCAAATAACCTTTCTTTACTCATTAATCATTCTCACTTTAAATATTTTTGTAAATTATAGGTACAGTTAGTTTTTTATTATTGACTCAGGTTAGTTAATGCTTAAAAAATAGTCAGCAATGTGAAGTTAAACGGTTATTTAATGTATTACGATATGACTAGAAAATTCTTGGCTGCTACTCTTTATTTCAAACATATTATCTATGGTAAGGAAGGGGGCTCCTATTTTTTATTTTTAAGGTGATATAAATAAATATTAACAATCTTTTAAGTATGACTAATGAAGGAGATTTATATGCTTGCTCCTTAGAATTATGCTATAAAATCTACTAAATATTTAATTAGTTACTAAAACATTCTGGGGAAATTAAGTATTGTTTGTGCCATTTTAAATAGTGCTCAAAAGGCATCGGCTTAGCAATTAGGTAACCTTGTATAGCATCAATATGCATCGCTTTTAAGATGTTGAATTGTTGTTGTGTTTCGACTCCCTCTGCAACCACCGTTATGTCTAAATTTTTAGCCAAATTGATAATTGCTTCAACAATACTTAAACCTGAGGCATGATCTGAAATGTTATCAATAAAGCTTTTATCTACTTTTAACTCTTTAACTGGATATGCATGTAAATGTGATAAACAAGAATACCCTGTGCCAAAATCATCAATTGAGAAAGTAAACCCTATTGCTTTTAACTCTTCCATTTGTTGCACTGTATGTAGAGGATCATGAGCCAACATAGATTCTGTTATTTCTAATTTAATTCTAGAGGGGTGAACATTAAACTTATTAACAATGCTAAGTAGTTCGGTTTTCAAGGTTGAGGAGTTAAATTGATTTTGACTGATATTAATTGAAAGATTGAATGTGTCATCGACAACATTGTTATCGACCAATTGGTTAATTAAGCAACATATATCTTGTAAAACTATATTTTGTAGTTTTTGAATCAAACCAAATTGCTCTGCAATAGGAATGAATTCATTGGGAGCGATAAGTCCTTTAATAGGGTGCTTCCAACGGATCAACGCTTCGCCACCTGTTATTAACCCTGCAATATCTACTTGTGGTTGAAAGTAAGCACAAAACTCATTGTTGTCGATTGCCCTAATAATATCGGTTTCTAACTTTGTTTGTTTTTCAAGCAATGTTTGCAAACGAGAATCATAGAAACTATAACTGTTTCCTCCTTTTACTTTAGCTCGATACATGGCGGTGTCTGCAAACTTTAAAATATTTTCTACGTTTGAGTTGGCGTTTTCAATCAAACAAATTCCAATACTGCCACTTACCTGAAAAGCTAAGGCTCCAATTTGAAATTTATCATAAAATACTTGTTGTAATTTTTGTGCGACTATAGCGGCTTCGTTAGTGGCATGCTTATTATTTTCACCAATATATTCAAGTAAAATAACAAACTCATCACCTCCAATTCTTGCTAAAGTATCAGCGGCACGTACCACAGAACCTAATCTTCTTGCCATCTCAATTAACAGTTCATCACCTGCACTGTGACCTAATGAGTCATTAATTCTTTTAAAGTTATCTATATCTAAAAATAATAAAGCTCCGGCTTTATGCGTACGTTTTATTCTTTCAACACAGCGTGTGAGTCGTTCTGTGAGTAATCGTCTGTTTGGTAGGTTAGTAAGTGGGTCATAGTAAGCTAATTTTTCTATTTCTTTTTCTGCTTTTTTACGAAGGGTAATATCTCTTGTCACCCAAAGTACATGCTTTTGAGGTGGCGCACCTGGTTGGTCATAAATAATAGGGGTCGTTCTCCCTTCAAAAATTACAATTCCTTTTTTCACTTCAAGCTCGTACTCAAATACTTGAACTTCATTGCTGGAAAGTGTTTTTTTGATTATGGCCATAATAGGGGCTGCGTACTTTTTAGGTAAAATATCATTTACATTTTTATTAATTAATTTATCTACCGAATAGGCAAGTAAATCTTCAGATGAGCCATAAACATCTAGATAGAGACCATCCTCATTTAAAATCAGAGCTGGATCTGGCATGACCTTGGTAAATGCATTAAGTTTTTTGTTGCTGACCTCGAGATCATTAATTAATTTTTCTACTTTACTTGAGTGTTGTAATTTCTCTAATGCAATACTTGAAAAATTCACAAAATAATCAATCAACTCTAAGTCTTTTTTTGAAGGTGTTTTAGGGTGGTCATGATAAATAGCAAATGACCCAAGCACGATTGATTGTGAAGAGGTGATAGGAGTAGACCAGCATGACTTAAGATTAAATTGGATCGCTATTTCTTTAAAGTCTTGCCATAACAGGGATGTTTCGATGTTCTCTGCGATAATTCGTGAATTCCGGTATGCAGCAGTACCACATGACCCGACTGCATCACCAATTTTTATTCCGTTTATTATTTCAGAATATTTTGGATCCATACTTGGAGCTGCACAATGGAATAGCCGATCGGCATTGAGTGATAAAATGGAACATTTCGCAGATTTATCATCAATAATATCTTCAATCGCTAAACAAATATCATCAAAAATATCATTGAGAGACTCTCCTAATGCTATCTTGGATAAGATATTATTCTGATGAGCTAATAAACTTTTTTGTCTATTTGATTCCATGTTCCCTCTGCACTTTCATTGAGTAACGATTCATTATAGTACAAATATGTGACCTAACAAAAAATAATGGAAAATAAATGTATATGTAAGCTGTTGTTTTATATGTAGAATATTTCTATGGGTATTGCTGATTATTGATTATCTATTTTGATAAATGGGATTGATTCATTTTTTAAGGCCTTATCTATGACATATTACAATGAACAATAAGAGGGCATGGGAACTATTATATTGGTATATTTGCAGAAAGTAAGATTAGTATCAATGGTCTCCCCACAGGGACTCGAACCCCGATCATCCGCTTAGGAGGCGGGTGCTCTATCCTGTTGAGCTATAGAGAGACTAATATATTGATTATATTATATAAGTTAGTACTTATCTAATACGCGTTCATTATACATAATTACTGTATTGATTTAATAGTAGCAATATCATTGATTTGAATATTACTTAAGGGATATTCATCTAAAGTGCTCAGTACTGCACTATCAGCATAAACTTCAACTACCTTCATTGCTTGTGCAGAGGTAGTTGCTGATTGTCTCTCGATACCAAATTGATCTTTAAAATTACTTGCGTAAGCGAGTTCAATGATTGTTCCCGGCTGTAGACCATTTTTTATACCTAAGTTTATTTGTACGCTATCACTGGTCACTGCTATCACCCGAGCTTTAGGAATGACGCACTGTATATGTTGTGATATATCTGTATTGGCCTGGGCTAAGCTAGTTAAAATAGCTTGTCCATATTGATAATCCCAGAATTGTTTACTGTTTAAATCTGCATACTCTTCTTTACCATATTGCCATGACGTACTTTGGCGATACTGCTTGCTGAACAGTAATTGCCCTTGAAATGCATCATATAGATAAACGGTCATATAAAAATGTCGATCCGGATTACTTACCCAGTACGTCAATGAATTTTTGCTTTCAAATTTAACGGATAAATCATTAACTTCCCCAAATATAACAAATTGACTATCTGTTTGAGCGGAGAGACTGCTTAATGTATTTGTTAAATTTCTATTATTATATTTTTCACCTAATTTTAATGGCGTGTCGATATAGCGACGAATATTGAATAAATTAGGACTAAGAGACAATTGATTAAAAAAAGTTTCGCTTACTTTTTTATGTAAGTCATAAATTTGACCATCAACTGTATGTTGCGGTACGTTCATTGCAAAACGACTGATGACGATTGATTTTGGAAATTGGCTGCCAATACATTGTTCCTCTCTTGCAACGATATTGACTTTAATGCTGACGGTTAATAATTTATTTTTTTGCGTTTCTTCGATGATTTTTAAGGCTTTAATCTCACCACCAGAATTAAGAATTAACTTATTTTCAACTAAAACCCCTTGATTTACTTGCTGCAAACTCGATATTGCTCCTCCGGAAAATAATAAGGCATCTTTTACAGCTTTTTTAATTGCTTGCTCACGAGCCTGTCCAATATCATCATTTATAATGGAGGCATTCGCACTTGCTTGAAACCATTGTGCAGAGGCATTAATAGATGATATTAGTAATAAAATAAAGACAACTTTTTTCATGACATTCTCGCCTGCTTGCTAAGGTAATTAAAAGTGTTGCCATATATTTTCATAAAGCGCTTTAATGTTGCTGTATCTTATGGCTATCTATTGATAAGCAAAATATAAACCAACTTTACATTTACCTGTTTGATAATCCTTTTTAATAAATTTGTATTAAAGTTTTTTGAAGTTTAACCGATAACTTATTTAGTATAAAAATTTCTTATCGAGGCAGGCTTTCATGAAAACGCTATTTGTTATTTCTACATTACTTCTTATGTTGCAAGGTTGCTCTACTGCGGCAACTCCCTCTGCTGATGAGGTTGAAATTAAAGAACAAGCTCGATTACAGCAAATAGAGCAGGAAAGACGTGCGAGTGAAGATTACCTTTATTATTATGTTGCTCACTCATATAGTAACAATAGACCTGATAGCGAAGGCAGTGACCAAGCTGACGTTCAAACGGATTCCAATGGGTATGGTCATTTGTATACCTTCAATGGCAAAAAATCACTCATATTGTCTGAAGTTGTCAGTAAAATGGCAGATCAGTTACTTTATAATTACGAATATCAATTCCAAAATTCGGCGATTGCATTAACTTCATTAGTTGATTTGAATAATCACCAAAATACGAGTTGGTTAGGTCAAACTATTTCAGAACAATTCATTCATGAATTACATATTAGAAAGCTACGTGTTATAGATTTTAAATTAACAGGTAATATTCAAGTCACTGAAGATGGTGAGTTTGCTATCTCTAGGAACTGGAAAAAACTAAATAATAATGTAGATGTTACTCGTATACTCACAGGAACTATGTCTCGTAACGAAGAAGGTGTGATTGTAAATGTACGTATAGTAAACGCCGCCAGTAGTGTTGTTGAGTCAACAAGTAGCGCCTTTATCCCACATAATATATTTGTAGGTGGTCGCTATGACTATCGTCCTAAACAGTTTATCTCTCGCAATAGCCAGCGTAATGAAAGTAATGCATTGGTTCGTTTAGTGGAATAAAAGCAATGTGCCAGCATTGTTATAAGCAGACTTCGGTCTGTTTTTTTTTGCCGATTACTTCTGATATCTATAAACCTGATTATCGGTATTATTTATTAATCTATTACTTTATTAATATAGGTATGCTTATTGCTTTAATTAATGCATCAATGATAAAGCGTCAATATTAAAGCATCAATGTTAAATCAGCTGAGGAAGGGGCAAATGACCTTTTCTAATTACTTATGAAAAAGGAGCCTATAATGCTCATAAAAAATTACTATAGCCGTTTAATCACAATATTACCGATATCGGTCGCTGTGTTATTTTTATCTGCCTGTAGTCTCAATACTATGCCTACAGAAGCTGTTGAAGAATATGAATTTGTCGCAGTAGGGTACGCGACAATGGATGCACAGAAGGGCGCTACGGATGATATTAAAATGCTTAATGCAATCAAAGCTTCTAAGTTAGAAGCCTATAAAGAATTAGCAGAGCAGGTCTATGGTGTTATGTTAACGTCTGAAAATAGTGTGAAGGAATATCAGCTACAAAGTAATGGCATAAAAGGAAAGGTTAAAGGTTTAGTGAGAGGTGCTAAAGTGCTTCGGACGTATCATGAAGATGATTTGTACATTACTGAGTTAGGGCTTAATATGAAAACTCTCCCATTCTTAAAAGATGCTGAATTTGCAGATAATGAAGCGGTGATCAAAGTGCAAAGCCAAGTTTATTATTAGTTTTAAAGCGAAATTATAGAAACTTTATGATAGACGTATGTTGAAAGGTGGTGGTTCGCTTTATTGTCAAATCTGGTTGATTGTTTTAATTGAGGTCTAAGGGGCGTTACTAATTAATCTTAGAATCATTAATTAAACTTAGCGTTATCGTTTAGGCCTGTGTTGCGAAGTGATTTTTACATCGGCTATTATATTGCACGCTTAGCAAAGCGATGTTTAGAATAGCTAGTTCAGGGAGACTTGGAGTGTTTAATTAGAGTGGGCTTTGATTAACTAAGAGAGAGCTAGATACTTATATTACGCTTCAATATTTTTACCTAATAAACTTCCGCCACTGAGCAATCCTTTTTGATCGTAAGTGACACTGTTTTTACCTTTGGCTTGTGTCAGTATTTGCATCAAATGCTTGTTACTTTTCATGCTTAATTCTATTAACCGACCGTTAATTGCATTATTTTTTTGGCAAAGCTGTAGGTTAGTTTGAATTTCACCTTGTAGCGTCACAAGTTCAGGATCTTGCTGGATAATAGTTAAATTTTCTGGCGTACTGATCTGCTTGTTATAGCTATTAATATTTTGTAATAACTTCTGTTTGTTAAACAACAAAGTGTTAAGTCCTACAAATGACTTTTCTTTTAAACAGTTTTTCTCTTCATCAAGCAAATCATGTAATGCTTGAATTGTTTCTGATAGCTCTGATAGTTGTTTTGTTAGCATTTTTTATTCTTTTAAGTGTATGTATTAGCTTGAAAAGGCTTTGCTAAAATCAGCTTCAAATTTACCTAGCTTTTCCGCTAACTGCTCAGTATTAATTTTATAGTCACCGTTTAATATCGCCGCTTTCAATGTTTCTACACGTTTCATATTTACCTGGGACTCACTTGATGTTTGCATTTTATTTAAATTTAATGCCTGTGAAGTCAATTGTACAGAGTCCTTGCTTGAGCTAACTGCCGTTTTATTATCTGCGGCGTTTGTCTCACTCTGTTTTTGAGTTTTATGTTGCTCAACAGAAAGCTTGCTCTGAGGCGTTTGACGGTTGATGTTTATACTCATAATCGTGTTCCAATTAGTCTACATAGTTAAGGTATCGGCAGGAATATGGATAACTTTAGCTAAAATGGTGACTTTTTTAAAAAGTTACATGTACTTCTTTGAGTGCATAAACAGTACCTACAACGACACGTTGTGTACGTGCATTTTTCACTCTTACAGTACTGCCTATATTACCATCAGTTAACGCAATACCCGAGGCTTTTATTACTAAGCCATTTTGGTTTGCGGTAATTGTCACTTTATCATTCTCGCAAACGTAACAAATATCTTTGTGGCGAATACTTTTCTTTGATGATACGTTTCTTTTTAAGCGAACACCGGTTAGCGATTCTGTGCTGCTGAACGTACTACCTCGCACTTGAGATTGTGCTTTATAAATACGTTTAATATTGTCATCTTTTAACATTTCTCCTTTGTTTAAAGAATGTCGAGTGACAATTAATGGAATTAAAGTTTGTACTTTGACACGAATATAAGTGTCCCACTTACTTTCTCCTAGGCAAGATACTTTGACGGCGGTTTTTCTTTTGATTTTATCGCCTACAATATGTCCTTGTAATGGCTCTGTACAAATGGCAAAAGTTTGTCGAGATGATAATTCAATCGCTTTGATATAAAGTTTTTTTTCGCCCGTTAGTTCAAAACTTTGTTGATATTTATCAAAAACTAGAGCCTCTGCAAATTTTTCTATCTCTTTTGAGTAATTAGAGTCTGCAAAACTGTAAGAAGTGCCTAGACTTAGGGCAATTAAAATAAATCGAATCAATTTGCTCACCTCGTGTAAGTGAATTTTTATATTGCTGATGCATTATTAAAGATTATAGTATTTTTATAAAAAATAATCATAGCTAGCAACCATAACAAAAAGGAACAGAATATGGCAGGTGTTTTAGACTCGGTTAATCAACGTACTCAGTTGGTAGGTCAAAATAGACTTGAGTTACTGCTTTTTAAGTTAGGTGGTATTCAACGTTATGGTATTAACGTATTCAAAGTAAGAGAAGTCTTACAGTGCCCCCCACTTACTGCTTTACCTAAATTGCATCCCGCTATTCGCGGTATCGCCCATGTGCGAGGTCAGACAATTTCTATTATTGATATGAATCTTGCAACGGGGGGACGTGCAATACAAGATATTCAGGATAGATTTATTATCATTACAGAATACAACCGCTCCATCCAAGGTTTTTTAGTGGGGTCGGTTGAGCGTATTATTAATATCAACTGGGAAAACATTCTACCACCACCAAATGGTGTTGGTCGTTACAATTACTTAACAGCGGTTACTGAAATTGATGGATCTCTTGTAGAAATTTTAGATGTTGAAAAAATTCTAGATGAAATTGCGCCTGTCGATACCGAAGTTACGGCGGAAGTGATCGCCCAGTTGCCGATGGAAGAGATGAAGAATAAACGTATTTTAGTGGCAGATGACTCGTCAGTTGCACGTAAACAAATTCAACGTGCTCTTTCCGCGCTTGGTATTGAGTGTGACCTTGTTAAGGATGGTAAAGAAGCGTTGAATTTCTTAAAAGAAGTCGCTAAGACACAGCCCGTGATTGAAAAATATGCATTGATGATTTCAGATGTAGAAATGCCAGAAATGGATGGATATACCTTAACTGCTGAAGTAAAGTCTCACCCTGACTTGAAAGACTTGCATATTATATTGCATACTTCATTAAGTGGTGTCTTTAATCAAGCGATGGTTGAGAAAGTGGGGGCTGATGATTTTATCGCCAAATTCAATCCTGATGAATTAGCGTCAGCAGTGCAGAAAGTTATTAATTTGGGTGTAAAATAATATTTTCTGAGCAAAACACGTTAAAACTGTTTCATTTGAAATAGCTGATAATTATTTTGTCAGCTATTATTTTTCATTGGCCTTGATGGTTAATATTTTAAAGTTTGCCATGCCCTCTATACAACAATTAAAAGCGAGTAATAATTAGTGAGAACTATTTCTGATACCACCTATAAGCAGTTTGCTAGTTTTTTAGAAGTACAATGTGGCATTGTGTTGGGCGATAACAAGCAGTACCTTGTTAAAAGTCGTTTATTGCCATTAGTGACTGAGTTTAAACTGGAAAGCTTAACTGAACTGATAGAGCAAGCAATGGGTATTCGAAATCGTCAATTACGCACTATGGTTATTGATGCGATGACGACCAATGAAACCCTATGGTTTAGAGATCGATACCCTTTTGAGTTATTAACCAGTAAATTATTTCCTGAGTTTCTTGAAACGAAAAAGAATATAAAAATCTGGTCATCGGCTAGTTCGTCTGGTCAAGAAGCTTACTCTATTGCAATGACGGCTTTAGAGTATAAAAAGAGTAAACCTAGTAGCAACTTAAGTGTACAAATTATTGGTACTGATATTTCTGATTCGATGTTGGCACAATGTAAAGCTGCAGAATATGATAACTTAGCACTATCCCGAGGCTTATCAGATACGCGTAAAAATCAGTTTTTTGTGCCTGTAGGCAGTGACGGAAATAAAATGCAAATTAAACCTGAGGTCAAAACTTTGACTTCTTTTAAAAGCTTAAATTTATTGGATAGCTACGGTTCGTTAGGTAAGTTTGATATCATTTTTTGCCGTAACGTACTTATCTATTTTGCTAACGACGTGAAATCAAAAATATTGAATCAGTTTGCAACTGCTTTAAATCCAGGTGGATACCTTATTCTAGGTGCTTCTGAGTCATTAAATGGATTAACTGACCGATTTGAAATGGTACGTTGTAATCCTGGTATTATTTATAAATTAAAAAGCAAGTAAGTCTTTATTTGCCACTTTTTTGGTAGAGAGGCAGTTTTTGCCTCTTTACTATAAAAGCGTCAAGTCTATTAATTCAACTCTATTATTCACGTTTTTATTCGCTAATAAAGGGGCTCATGTAACCTTTCTATCTTCTTTAATATCGGTTAAACCACTCAATCCTCCTGTTTTTACTATTAAATACTTACAGTTTTAATTTTTTATTAATTAATTGTCTTTAATATTTCTTTTTGGCACATGCTTTGCATTTGTAATAACAAAGGAGAAAATTATGGCGATTAACTTTGAAAAAGCATTAGGTATGCATCAGCACACGTTAGGTATTCGATCACGTCGTACTGAAATTTTAGCTTCTAATATCTCAAATGCTGATACACCTAATTACAAAGCAAAAGATATTAACTTTAAAGACGCACTCAATGCTGCAAAGTCTGGTGCAGGTGTTTCACTTAACCGTACCAATAGCGCTCATAATTTAGGCTTCTCAACTTCAATGGCTCAAAATGGTCTGTTATTCCGTAATACAAATCAGCCTGATACGGGTGATGGTAATACAGTTGATTTAGAAGTTGAACGTAATTTGTTTATGAAAAATAGTTTGGAATACCAAGCCAGTTTAGATTTTTTAAATAGTAAAATATCAGGGCTTCGCACTGCGATCAAAGGCCAATAATAGCATGTCAGGGGAACTACTATGAGTTTATTAAAAGTATTAGATGTAGCCGGAACTGGCATGAGTGCACAATCTGTACGCTTAAATACAACCGCCAGTAACTTGGCTAATGCAAACAGTGTTAGCAGTAATATCGACGAAACCTATAAAGCGAGGCACCCTGTATTTGCTGCAGAGTTAAATAGAGCAATGGGTGGTTTAGACAGTAGTGTTGGTGTCAAGGTACAGGGCATTGTTGAAAGTACTGCTGAATTAAATCAGGAATATGCACCTAATCACCCTAAAGCCGATGAAAATGGTTTTATTTATCACTCCAATGTCAATGTGATGGAAGAGATGGCTAATATGATCAGTGCTTCTCGTTCATATCAAACTAACGTGCAAATCGCAGAAGCGGCAAAGCAAATGTTGAATCGTACATTGCAATTAGGCAAATCGTAAGGATATATAGATGACTACTATCACTTCATCATCATTTAATTTTACAAAGCCTTTAACCGAAGAACAGGTTAATGCAAACTCTGAAATCGATGCAGAGCAGCAATTGAGCCAAGAAGATTTTTTCTCTTTATTATCTCAACAGCTCGCTTATCAAGACCCTTTTTCTCCCGTTGATAACTCAGAAATGATTGCGCAAATGGCATCGTTTACTACTGCCGAAGGGATTGCCACCATGGGCAGTGAATTTGCTGGTATTAAAGAAGTATTAAACTCTAGCCAAGCACTAGAAGCCTCATCATTAGTGGGTAAAAAAGTATTAATACCAAGCGACCAAACTTATTTAACTGAAGGTGGTACAGCTTCCGGTTCGTTAACAACGACAACCGGAGCTTATAATACCTCGGTCTCCATTACCGATAAAACGGGTAATATCATCCGTACTCTGGCCTTAGGCGATGTTGGTGCGGGTAATCAACGTTTTGACTGGGATGGTTTAGATTCACAGGGGGATCCTGCGCCCGCTGGAACCTATACATTTGCTGCAAATGGCATGGTAAATGGCAAAGGTGAAGCATTAACGACGGCTTCCTACGCGCATGTAGAAAGTGTGAGCTTAGGCGGTGGAACTGCTAGCGTCTACTTAAATCTAAAAGGTTTAGGCGGAATTGAACTTAAAGATGCAATTGAAGTTGCAGAAAACATATAACTAAGAGGAAGTCACTATGTCATTTAATGTAGCATTAAGCGGAATTGCAGCAGCGCAGACTGATTTAGACACAACGTCAAATAATATTGCAAATGTAAATACCGTTGGCTTTAAAGAGTCTCGCGCCGAGTTCGATAGCGTTTACGCTAACTCTCTATTTTCTAATAGTGCAACTAAAGTGGGTGATGGTACTTCCGTTGCCGCCGTTGCGCAGCAATTCCATCAAGGTAGTTTAAAATTTACCGATAATCCATTGGACTTAGCAATCACGGGTAGTGGTTTCTTTGCTACGGCCAGTGATATCGGCGATAAAGATTTAAGTTATACACGTGCAGGTACTTTTAAATTAAATGATGAAAATTATATTGTTGATAACAGCGGTAACTACCTGCAGGCTTTTCCCGTTAATGATGATGGGACTTCCTCATCGGTTAGTTTAAGTACAACTAGTGCCATTCGTATACCTGAAACAGCAGGTGTACCGGTAGCCACCTCAACAGTGGAAATAGGGTTGAATTTACCCTCAAGTGCAGAAGCTAAAGATCTTTCTAAATTTGATCCCGATGATCCAGATACTTATAACAATGCAACATCAGTAACAATTTATGACTCACTAGGTGAATCACATGTTATGAGTACTTATTACGTAAAACCTGATAATGCAAAGCCCACGGCTGATGGGACGGTTACGAGTCAATGGGTTTCTTTTGTAACTATTACAAGTGACACCGGCACTAAAATTCCGGTTGCTCCTCTTTCTGGTGCAGGTGTATACACAACAGGCGATACACTAGATCCTCTCGATCCTGCTGATACTGATTTTGATACTAGTCCAGCAACTGTTACTGATGCTTCAGGCACAGTATATGAGGGTTCGGTATTACGGTTCGATAGTTTTGGTGCGTATCAAGGCAGTAATCCTAGCCCAATGACTCTAGAAAGGTTAGGTGCAGATCTTGGTGATGGGAATGGTGCAGGAGCCTTACCGACGGGAACTAATGGGAATCAGGAAATCACGATTTCTTATAAAAACCCGACTCAATTTGCTTCCTCATTCGAGGTCACTGGATTAGAGCAAGATGGTTTAACCGTAGGTCGTTTGAATGGTATTGAAATTGGCAATGATGGTCTAGTTGAAGCCACTTATAGTAATGGCACATCAGAGCCGCTTGCGCGAGTTGTTATGGTGCGCTTTCGTAATGAGCAAGGTTTGACACAAGCTGGCTCAAAGTGGACTGCTTCACAACGTTCGGGGGATCCTATCGCAGGAGAAGGGGGCGAAGGTTCATTTGGTCTCATTAACTCTGCTGCGTTAGAGCAATCTAATGTTGATTTAACGACTGAGCTGGTGGACTTAATTTCTGCACAACGTAATTTCCAAGCTAATTCTCGTTCATTAGAGATCAGTAATGAATTACAACAAACGATTTTACAAATTCGTTAATTTTTAAATTAGTTAATCATTCCTAAAACGCACCTTTCTCGGTGCGTTTTTATTATGTAAAAGCCAACGTCCATATTATTTAAATGCTTCTGCATTTCAGCTTCCCTGTTTTCCCGCATTTCCATACATAAGATCTAAAACCTAAATCTTCCCCTGTTTCTAACTTTAGTTATATTTACGGCTCAGCTGTTTTACTTTTCTTTTGTTGGCACAACGATTGCATCGTTGAATATATAAATACAATAACAAAAGAAATAGCACGGCAATTGCCATAGTTATTACATAAGCGGTCAATAGTTAAGGAAGTCAAAATGGATAATTTTCTTTATGTTTCAATGTCAGGCGCTAAAGAGACCATGAATGCGTTAGCTATTCACAGTAATAACTTAGCGAATGCCAGTAAAACCGGGTTTAAAGCCAGCTTTGAACAAGCTCGAAGCATGCAAGTACATGGGCAAGGCTTACCAACACGAGTCTTTGCGCTTGCCGAATCACCAGGACAAAATTTTGACAGCGGCATTGTGCACGATACCGGTCGTGAGTTAGATGTTGCTGTAGAAGGAGAGGGGTGGTTTGTTGTTAAATCCGAAGCGGGTGACGAAGGGTTAACACGTAGTGGTGATTTTAATATCACCGCAGAAGGCTTTTTAATAGACGCCAATGGCCAAGAAGTCATGGATGAAACAGGCAATAATATTTATATCCCGATGCCGATTGAAAAATTCAATATTCGTAAAGATGGCATGATTGAAGTTCGTCCTGAAGGTGCACCAGCTGATGGAATGGAAGATATCGCTAAACTAAAGTTAGTTAATCCAGATATCAAAGATTTAATGCGGGGTTCCGATGGTTTATTCCGCCGTATTGATGGCCAACCATTACAGGTTTCAAATGATGTGGTTGTCACCAACGGTGCTCTAGAGTCATCAAACGTTAATTTAAGTAGTGAGTTAACCAGTTTAATTAACTTACAACGTAGTTTTGAAATGCAAGTTAAAATGATGAAAAAAGCTGAAGAGATTGATAAAAGCTCTGAATCTCTACTTCGAATGTCTTAAGTCATTAGTCTGCGCATTATTAAAGAATTTTAAGGAGAAAGGTTATGCATTCCGCTTTATGGATCAGCAAAACAGGGTTAGATGCACAGCAAACTAACGTGGCAACAATTTCAAATAACTTAGCCAATGCAAGTACCGTTGGTTTTAAAAAGAGTCGTGCCATTTTTGAAGATCTGTTATATCAAACCGTTAACCAACCGGGTGCCAATGAAACACAAAATACTAAGTTACCTTCGGGATTAATGATTGGTTCTGGTGCGAAGGTTGTCGCTGTACAAAAGAACTTCACGCAGGGTAATGCATTAACTACTAATAACTCCTTAGATGTGATGATTGATGGCCGTGGTTTTTTTGAAATAGAAATGCCAGATGGAAGTTCATCATATACGCGTAATGGCCAATTCATGCTTAATGAAGAAGGAACCATGGTAACCCCCGGTTCTGGTTACCCGTTATTGCCGCAAATACAAATTCCTGAAAATGCACAAACAATTAGTATCGGTGCAGAAGGTGAAGTCTCGGTAAGCATTGCCGGTCAAGCCGAAAACCAAGTGGTTGGACAATTAAATGTAAATGATTTTATTAACCCCTCTGGTTTAGAGCCTTTAGGACAAAATTTATATGCAGAAACAGGGGCTTCCGGTGCGCCTATTGAAGGCGTACCAGGCGGCGACGGATTAGGGTTTATTCGTCAGGGGATGTTAGAAACGTCTAATGTTAACGTAACAGAAGAACTGGTTAATTTGATCGAGAGTCAGCGTGTTTATGAAATGAACTCAAAAGTAATTTCAGCGGTTGATGAAATGCTTTCTTACGTTAGCCAACAGTTATAAATAGGTGGTTAAAATGAGAAATATTATAGTCTTATGTGCAATACTTAGCGTTGTAGGTTGTACTTCACTGCCCAATGAAGAGGTGAAGAATGACCCTGAATACGCACCGGTAGAACCGCTTGAAGCGGACTTAAATGTGGTCACAACAGGGTCTTTATTTCAAGAAAGTTATGCTAATAACCTTTATTCAGATATTAAAGCGCATCGCGTTGGTGACATTATCACCGTGAATCTAGAAGAATCGACCTCGGCAACTAAACAAGCTGGCACCAGTTTGGATAAAAGTAACTCTTATAAAATGAGTGTTGACGATATTACGTTACCTAGTGGTTCACTTGTACCTGGTTTTGGTTTTGGGGGAGGGATTTCTCAAGACAGCGGTTTTGCTGGTGATGCCGGTGCAGACCAAAGCAATAGTTTAAAAGGCAGTATCACGGTTAACGTAACACGCGTTTTAAGTAATGGTAATCTAGAAATTCGCGGTGAAAAATGGTTGATGTTAAATAATGGTGAAGAGTTTGTGCGCATACGTGGGGTAATTCGCTCGGAAGATGTTAGTTCTGATAACTCAGTTTCATCAACCCATGTTGCCAATGCTAGGATTCAATACGGTGGTACAGGCTCCTTTGCTAACACACAAAGCCAAGGTTGGTTAACTGCATTCTTTAACGGGCCTTATTGGCCGTTCTAAAAGTCATTTATTGGCATAAACGATATTATTTACATAAGCGATAAGGTAAGGAGAGTCATATGCTATTTTCATCAAAAGGAACAGCGAGCTGTTTTTTTTCAGCATGCTTAGGTTTAACCCTATCACTGTTGGCTAACACAGCGGATGCGGCGCGAATCAAAGATATTGCCAGTGTGCAAGGGGTTCGAAGCAACCAATTAGTTGGTTATGGTTTAGTGGTTGGTTTACCCGGCACGGGTGAAAAAAGCAGTAAGTTTACTGAGCAAGCCTTTGCGACCATGTTAAGAAATTTTGGGATCAATATTCCACAAGGCCAAACATTAAAAATTAAAAATGTTGCGCCAGTGGCTATCACCGCAGAATTAAAAGCTTTTGCTAAACGAGGTCAGAAAATTGACATCACTGTGTCAGCAATTGGTGAAGCAAAAAGTTTACGTGGGGGGGAGTTGTTACAGACCTTTTTGAAAGGGGTTGATGGTAAGGTTTATGCGCTAGCACAGGGGAGTCTTGTTGTTGGTGGACTTGGCGCTGAAGGTGCTGACGGTTCTAAAGTGGTGATCAATACACCTACCGTTGGTCGTATTGCAAATGGTGCCATTGTTGAGCGAGAAGTTATCTCTCCTTTTGCACAGGGTGATACTATTACTTTTAATTTACATGACTCTGATTTTACTACGGCAAAATTGATGGCAGATACGATTAATAATTTAGTCGGTCCTAATACAGCAAGTTTATTAGATGCAACGTCGGTACAGGTATTAGCGCCTCGTAATATATCGCAACGTGTTTCTTATTTATCAACACTAGAAAATTTAGAATTTAGACCTGCACGTTCAGGGGCAAAGATTATTGTTAATTCACGTACAGGTACAATAGTAGTAGGACAAGATGTTCGATTATTACCAACGGCTATTACTCATGGTGGTATTAGTGTCACGATTAGTGAAAACAAAGAAGTCGTGCAACCAAACCCATTTGCTGGTGGTGATACTGAAGTAGTTAAAAATAGTATTGTCAACGTTACTCAGGAAGATAGCCGTATGTTTCGATTTGATACGGGCATTAGTTTGAATGATTTAGTGCGTGCAGTTAATGAGGTAGGCCTTGCACCTGGTGATTTAATGGCTATATTAGAAGCATTAAAACAAGCCGGTGCCTTACAAGGTGAGCTGGTTATTATTTAATCTTTATCGGTAATGAATCCATTTATACATGTACAAAAAAGGGAAAACCAATGGTTTTCCCTTTTTACGTTAAGGGCTATCGCGTGATGGCTATCATCAATAGGCTCTTAATCAGTTTTTTCTCTGTGTGCTCTACAAGGTCATTGCCGCTATCCAGCCAAAGGCGATTAACGGTAGATTGTAATGTAGGAAAGTAGGGATAACAGTATCACGGATATGATCATGTTCACCATCAGCGTTAAGGCCAGATGTTGGACCTAATGTTGAGTCAGAGGCTGGAGAGCCCGCATCGCCCAATGCCGCCGCAGTGCCCACTAGTGCAATGATCGCCATTGGAGAAAATCCAAATGCAATCGCCAGTGGTACATAAATAGTGGCGATGATTGGGATGGTTGAGAATGAAGATCCTATACCCATGGTTACTAACAATCCAATCACTAGCATTAATATCGCTGCTAAGGATTTGTTCTCACCAATTCCTGAAGATAATGCTTCTACTAATGTTTCTACACTGCCTGTTGCTTTCATTACAGCGGCAAAACCTGCAGCGGCAATCATGATAAAGCCAATCATTGCCATCATGTGTACACCTTTGGTGAAAACATCATGCGTTTCTTTCCAGGCAATAACACCACCGAGTGTGAACACGCTGAATCCGGCGAGTGAACCAACAATCATAGAACCTGTTAATAACTGAACCGTTAAAGTCGCAACAATTGCCACTAATGCAACAATAATATGGCGTTTGTTGAGTGTTTTGAATTCTGCTGCTTTTGAGTTTGCGACTTTTTCTTGGTAAATACGTGGTTTACGGTAGCTGATAAAGACGGCAATCAATAAACCAACGATCATGCCCATAGCAGGTAAAATCATCGCAGTAGGTACCTGTGATGCTGTTACATCTAAGCCGTTATCATGTAAGTTTTTTAAGAGAATATTATTTAAGAAAATCCCACCAAAACCGATCGGCAGCACCATATAAGGGGTTACTAAACCAAAAGTTAAAATACAAGCTGCTAAGCGTCTATCAACTCGTAATTTATTAAGTACACCCAGTAACGGCGGTATTAAGATAGGTATAAACGCGATATGCACGGGGATAACGTTTTGCGACGCAATTGTCATCAATAGGATCACGGTAAACACTGTGTATTTGATGGTAGTTGACACTTGTTGTGTCTGTTGGCCATTAAGGCGCTTAATAATGCCTTGTGATAATAAATCAGTAATACCAGATTTAGAAATTGCGACAGCAAACGCACCTAACATTGCATAGCTTAAAGCGATAGTTGCACCGCCACCTAGGCCACTTTCAAATGCAGATATTGTATCAGGTAGAGATAAACCAGCTGTTAAACCTCCAACTAAAGCACTGAGAGTCAGTGCAATAACAACATTAATACGCATCATGGATAAAATAAGCATGATACATACCGCCAATAAAACAGGGTTAAGCATAATAATTCCTTGTGGGTAGGGTAAAAATCGCAGGCATTCTACGTGATGCGACAGTACTTTGCTGAGAAAACTCACCTCATTTTTATTATTAATCAGAAAACAGCCAGTTATAGTTCGATACTGAAGTGTTGGCATCTATTTTGCTTTATCAATGTAATGGTAATAAAAGGGGTTGTTAATGGGCAATCAAACAGTAACACAGGCAAGTAACTACTTTGATCTACAAGGGCTGGAGCAGTTGCGTCAAAAAACCAAGACTAATGACAAAGAAACGATCCGTGAAGTGGCGAATCAATTTGAGTCAATGTTTGCTTCGATGTTAATTAAGTCGATGCGTGAAGCTAATGCTGCCTTTGAAACCGAAAGCCCTTTTAATAACCAACAAACAAAATTTTATACGGATATGCAAGATAAGCAGTTAGCCGTTGATATCAGTCGTCATGGTTCGCTAGGGCTGGCTGATGCGTTAGTTAGGCAGTTAGACCCAACATCGATAGTACGACCTCAGTCAGTGCCACAGGAACAACTAATGATGCCTGAACAAGAGCCTGAAATGATGAGTTTAACTACAAAAGAAAACACTACTGACTTTAAAAAGCCGGATCAATTACAAGCCTCATTGCAAACAAAAATCAATGATAGTGCATTGCAACATAAAGTGGAGAGTTCTGATGATGTTAATACGAATGCTAGCGCACAGAAAGTTGACTTTAGTTCACCATCTTCCTTTATTGCCACATTGTTACCCTATGCGCAAAAAGCAGCTAAGTCTTTAGGCATTTCACCTGAAGTTTTGGTCGCTCAATCGGCATTGGAAACCGGGTGGGGTAAAAAAGTGCTGCAAACTGCCAATCAGCAAAGTAGTTTCAATCTGTTTAATATTAAATCTCACAATAGTTGGCAGGGGGAAAGCGTTAATAAAAGCAGTCTAGAGGTTGAAGATGGTGTTGGTGTACAGCGTCGTTCTAATTTTCGAGTTTACGAAAATCTACATGAAAGTTTTAAAGATTATACGAATTTCATTAGTAACAATAAACGCTACGAGCAAGCTTTGCAGCAAGGTGATAACGCGGATCGTTATATTGAAGAGTTACAACAAGCGGGTTATGCAACCGATCCTCAATATGCAGATAAAATTAAAGCGATTATGAACAGCGATAACTTCCAATCGGTTGTTGCGGGAGATAATAACAATGGCTGATTTATTTCAAATTGGACTGTCGGGGATCTATTCTTCACAAGCAAGTCTAGCTACTACCAGTCACAATATTAGTAATGTGAGTACGGAAGGCTACTCTCGTCAAACTGTTGACGTTACCAGCGCACAGGCACAAAAATTAGGTACCAACTTCATTGGAAATGGTTCTATTATCAACGGAATTGACCGTGCCTATGATCAATTTGCATTTAAAGAAAATATTATTAATACCTCGGCTCACGCTTATAACGAAGTGAGTTATACGCAAGCCAGCCAGTTAGATAAATTACTCTCTAACGAAAGTACCTCTGTCACTAAGTCTGTTCTTAGTTTATTTTCTGCATTAGGTGATGTCGCAGATCATCCGAATACAATAGAGACTCGCTCTGTATTCCTTGAGGATGCATCGAATATGATCAATCAATACAATACTCTGTATCAACAACTAGAAACTCACTACAGTGGTGTTAATAATGATATTGAGAATTCTGCAGCGGCGATCACTGAACTCGCTGACAATATCGCGACATTAAATGGTCGTATTCTTGCCGTATCTGGTTCGAATAGCGGTGGTGACGCCAATGATTTATTGGACAGACGGAATCAGGCAATTACTGCCTTAAGTGAATACGTTAATGTCTCCGTGCTTGAAGCAGATAATGATATGGTGAATATTTTTATTGGTAGCGGACAAGGTTTAGTGATGGGAGTTCATTCTCAATCTATTGTTGCGGTGAACGGCGACCCAGATCCCGCTCGAAAAGAACTCGCATTAAGCCATAAGGGTAAAACATCACAGGTTGATGGTAGTAAGTTTGGTGGTAAAGTCAGTGCGTTGTTTGAAGCCCGTGAAAATGAAATAGAGCGTGCCTTTAATCAGTTAGGTCAGAATGTGATTGGCTTAACACACGCTATCAATGAACAGCAAAAGCAAGGTCAAACCTTAGACGGCGAGATTGGTGCAGCACTATTTAATGATATTAATAGTGATCAGGCAATGAAAAGCCGTGTATTAAGTCATGCTGATGGCAAAGGTGAAGCTACATTAAGTGTACGTATTGATGATTTAAGCGAATTATCTGCCGATGAATTTACGTTAATAGTAGATAGTTATGATACTGGGACAGGAGACATTACATTCGAAGTGACTAACAATACGACGGGTGCGAAGGAGACGATAATCGGTAATTCATCTACTGGACAGCGTATTGAAATTCCTGGGGCAGGCATTAGCATTGGAATCGATTCAATTTCAACTTCAGAGCCATTACAGGCCGGAAAAGAATTTACCCTACGTCCAACGCGATTAGGCGCTCAGCAAGCAAGTTTAGATGAGACAGACCCTACAAAAGTAGCCGTTGCAGACGCTGAAATTAAAGCGGTAGTTAGTGATACCAATACTGGTACTGCAACATTTCATGTAAGTGACATTGTTGATAAAGGTGACACTAACTATATGGATGAAGATAGTCCAGTAACGATTAAAATATCAGTGAATACAACTACTAGCCAAGTTGCTTATAATATTTTTGATAAAAATGATAATCAAATTAACAATACAGAGTTAACAGCTCCAATTAACGCCTTAACAGGTAAAGCTACACTTGAATTTGGTGGCGTTAAGGTAGAAATGGAAAAAGGTATAGCCGTTGCTGGTGATGAGATTACATTAAATTATAATGAAACAGGCGAAGGTGATAATCGAAATATTTTAGCCATGTCTGATCTGCAAAATACTAAAATAATGAATGACGGCAAATCGACCTTTCAAGATGTTTATAGTGAAATGATTTCTGAAATTGGTGCTAAAACAGCAAACGCCGATGTGGCGATGCAATCTTCAGCAATATTAAAAAATCAATCTTTTGAACGTATTCAATCGGTGAGTGGAGTTAATATGGATGAAGAAGCTGCAAACCTACTAATGTATCAACAACACTATAGCGCAGCTGCACGTGTTATCACCATTGCCAGTGAATTATTTGACACTATTTTACAGGCGGCACGATAATATCTCGTTATCATCCAAGTGCTGTTTTTGCATATTGGATGATAGTGCTAATATAGTCTATTTGAAGCCGTTCTTTAAAAGGTAACTTTATTTTTTAACTCTTTTCAAAGTAGCAGTATCCGTTATTTATACGGTGATCCTTTTTAATCCTTCGTATAATCATTAAATTACCCTCTTTACTTTTTTTAAGTTTTTATTGCTATTCTGGCGTGATTTTTGCATTTTAATTAAATAGGTGAGCGTAAAGCTCAAAAGGAAATCAGAGAGGCTGTATGCGAATTTCATCACAAATGCTTTTTATGCGTAATACTAGTTCATTAATGTCACAACAATCTAAGTTAAGTGACCAAAATCTGCATATGGCGAGCCAAAAACGGGTTATTCATGGTAGTGATGATCCAGTTGCTATTGCCACCATACAACGCTTAAAGCAAGATATTTCCGTAGGCGAACAATTCATTGAAAATGGGCAAATGGCCGAGTCCGCTAACAAGTTGGTCGATACCGCATTAACGCAAAGTACTAATATTTTGCAAAGAACACGCGAATTGATGGTGAGTGGTAGTAATGGCACTATGAATGAGGCAAATCGAGAAGCTATTGCCGTTGAGCTTGAAAATTTACGTGATGAGTTGATGGGGGTTGCTAATACCAAAGATGGTAATAGCCAATATATCTTCGCAGGCTTTGACGTGAACACGCAACCTTTTCAAAAAAATGAGTTTGGTGAAGTTATATATCATGGAGACAGTGGTGAACGAGACTATAGAGTAGGCTCTGGAGTATCGATTCAAGGTAATGATTCTGGATCTAGTGTTTTTATGAATATCGCTGAAGGCAATGGTACTTTTGTTTCTGAAGTTGGTGGCGATAATACAGGGGGGGGAGTGCTCAGCTCAGGTAATGTCATAGATGCAAACGCTGCGCGTGGTTTCTTAGATCAAGATTATACCATTTCAATTTCGGATAATGCAGGCGTTCCTGAGTATTCTGTTTATGGATTAAAAGAGAATGCTGTCTCGGGCAGCGCTACGATTAAAATTAACAGTATTGACTTAACTGATCCAGATATTTCAACTGTTGATCCTGATGTGAATATCTCTTATGACATTAAGTTTGTAGAAACTTCGGTGGGTTCTAATATTTACAATGTTACCCTTAATGATGAGCAACCGACTCCGTTAAAAACTTATAATGCAACTGCTGTCAATGAATATAGCGAAGCGCAAGACTTTGAAATAAACGGTATCAAATTTGAAGTTAATGGTCTTCCTGATGATAGTGATAGTTACGCGCTAACCAAGTTTGTAGAACCAACACCCTATGAAGACGGTAAAGCGATTACATTCAACGGCATTAAAACTGAGCTTAAAGGAGATGTAGTTGCTGAGGATTCTTTTACGTTACGCCAAAGTGAAGAAAAAGATATTTTTGCAACGCTACAGAACTCTATTGATGCTTTACGCATCCCTGGTACCGATAAAACGGCTGAGGCTGCACGTAATAGTGCATTCAGCAATTCATTGTTACAAATTGATGGTGCGATGGATAACGTAATGAGTACACAAAGCTCAGTGGGCGCTCGATTAAGAACCATTGATAATCAACGTGAGTCAACATTGGACTTTAACTTGACCGCTCAGACTACGTTATCCAGTTTAGAAGACTTAGATATGGCGGCGGCGATCAGTGAATATCAAGAACAATATAGTATGTTAGAGGTTTCTCAAAAAACCTACGTACAGCTACAACAACTAAGTTTGTTTAACTTGATATAAAATTTGAGCGATAATTAGCATAGATAATGATAACGCCATTCTGCTAAGCAAAGGTTTTCGCTTATCGCTTTTATTTTCTTATTATTGTTTGCCTATTATTTGTTACTTTTAACACTATTTTTAGCATTATTTTGCCGTAATGAGCATTTTTTCCAGAACGGCATCATTAAAAAATATAGAATGCCTGCAATCGCGCCATACAAGTGAGCATTTACTAATACTGTGGCGGCAATTAATGATTCGGTCATAAGTGAAGGGCCGTTGAACTGTTCAAAGGCAATTTTAATTAGAAAGCCTACCGCCAAAATAAGGCCCCATTTGTCTGCTTTTTTTAATTCATCGCAAACCCCGATTGCAAATATTGCATGCAATACCCCTGATAAACCTACATACCATTGTAAGTCCGGTTCTAATAAAAATAAGCAGGTACTAATAAAAAGGGCGCTAAAGAGCGATGCTGCTAACAAAGAGATTTTTTTAAACGTTTCTAAAAATAAAGTACTCACTACCACTAACCCAACAGCGTTAAGTAAAAAGTGGTAACCGTTCGTGTGGCAAATATGTGCCGTTAGTAAACGCCACCATTGGCCCTTTTCAATGCCGCTGTGATAATATGCAAACCATTGATGGCTATCTGGTTGTAAAAAAAAGACCAACAAGCAGAGTGTCAAAATAATAGCGTTGTTAAACAAGACTGAACGCATTAATAAAACCTTAAAAGAAGTTGAAACATTAAATGAGTAAAAGAGCAATTTGCTGTCAATGCAATAAAGCATTGTCTGCGTGTATTTGTGCCTCTATTTGTGCGCTTGATAATCAACACTTTTTGCATATTTTGCAAGACCCAAGTGAGCAAAATAAAGCCATTGGAACAGCTCGAATTTTAGACTTATCTTTATCGCGAGTAAAACTGAGCACGGGTGATCTGTTTGACCCCACTGACTTTGATCTTGATAATACTTTTTTAGTCTTTCCTGATGATCAAGCTCTTTCGCTGCCAACATTACAGGAAAGTCAGCAAATAGATGTGAATACGCAGTTTATACTACTAGATGGAAGTTGGAAAAAAGCTTATAAGCTTTTGATGAATAACCCTTTTTTACAAGCTTTGCCTAAAGTGATGATTAATGTCGCAGGGAAAAGTACTTATCGTATTAGAAAGTCACCCCGAGAAGATGGTTTATCCACTGTGGAAGCTGGGTATTATTTATTATCAGAGTTAGAAAATGATGAAAATAAATTTACTCCCTTATTAAATTCATTTAATAAAATGATCGATTTTCAAATTGCGAGTATGCCTGCAGAGATCTATCAAAAGCATTATTTAGACCCAAGTAAAGGAGAAAATGTGTAATGTCATTACAAATATCTGCTGGAGTAGAAATTGCAGACTGGCAATTACAATTAACGGCCATTAGAGCACAAGGTGCTGGTGGACAAAATGTTAATAAAGTTAACTCGGCAATACATTTACGTTTTGATATTAAAAGCTCTACTTTGCCTGATTTTTATAAACAGCGTTTGTTAGCATTATCTGATCATCGTGTGACTGAAGATGGCGTTATTATATTAAAAGCACAGGTACATCGTACTCAGGAAAAAAATAGAGAAGAAGCGTTAGTAAGATTAAAAGAACTTATTTTGAGTGCAGTGAAGATCCAAAAATCACGAAAAGCAACTAAGCCATCTCGCAATGCTAAAAAGCGTCGTGTTGATGATAAGAAACGAGTTGGTAATAATAAAGCGCTGAGAGGGAAGGTGACGGATTAACTGATGAGATGAACGGAGACTTAAGTTTTTAACAAAACAAACGTTCCAAATCAGTTAATTTATTGAATATTGTATATAAATGACATGTCAGGTTTAATTTAATCCTAATTGGGTTTTGACAAAATGTAGCGCACGGAATACTTTAATGAATGGTAAGCATGATAGTTGATATTAGTGCCATAAAATTGCCATTTAGTATTGTTAGTTTATTTTAAAAGAGTTGTTAATTTAAGAAGGAGTAGTTATGTCGTTAATGGGGTTTTATGCACTTCGTAATGAAGATACAGAAGAAGAATACACGTTAGATGCCGATGATTTTATTTGGGAAGATGCCAATCAATCAGGAGAGCAATATCGTTTTATTCATGTCGAGACCGATGAGTTACCTGAAGTGGTTGCCACTTTTGATGTCGATGCTGATGAATTTGTAGTGCAAATGCCGAGCGGCTTTGAAGAGTTAGAAGACGGATTATATATAAATACTAGCAGTGATGATTATGACTCTGATAGTGAATATGGTTACGACGATTAATAACCGTCTGTCTTTTATTGCAGAAAACCATTGTCGTCATTTTAAAAGAGCTGTATTAACAGCTCTTTATTTAAAGCAAAACCAACAGTGTAGTAAAGGTTTATTGGCATTAGCTGATACGAATAAACTCTCCGCTTTTTTCATCTAAAGCACATAATTGAGAGCTGTAAAGGTCATAGCGCCAACCGTGTAATTTTAATGTACCTGCTTGCACACGTTTTTTTATCCATGGGAACGTCATTAAATTATCTAGTGATTGCTTAACCCCTTTTTGCTCACAACAACTGTAGCGACTTGCTTGATCCTTTAATTCAGTATCCGCAATAATATCATCGCGAACATGCTCTAGTTGTAACATCCACTTTGAGATAAAGCTTTTATCGACTTTCTTCCCTGCGCTATCCATCAATGCTTTAATACCGCCACATTGGGTGTGTCCTAAAACAATAATACTTTCAACTTCAAGGTCTGTGACGGCGAATTCTAATGCCGCACTGGTACCGTGAAAATTGTCGGTATCCTCACAGGGGGGAACTAAATTAGCCACGTTACGGATAACGAATAAATCGCCGGGCTCGCAATCTAATATAATGGTCGGGTCAACACGAGAATCAGAACAGCTCACAATTGCTATTTTCGGGGATTGGCCTTCTTCAGCTAATTTAAATAATTGAGCTTGGTTTTTTTGATAGTAACCTTCACGAAAGCGTTGGTATCCTGCAATTAATTTATCAGCAGCAGACATAGGATTTTCCTTATTATTGACATAAAGCTGATAATAGAGGATAAATTACATTAATAAAAATTAATAAATTTTATTTTTATCATAAACAAAGGTTAATGATCTGATATGCGCGCTACCCTCCATCAATTAAAAGTTTTTCGTCAAGTCGCTATTTCTATGAATTATACCAAAGCGGCAGATAAGCTCGGTTTATCGCAACCTGCGGTTAGCATCCAATTAAAACAGTTAGAAAATAATTTGGATATATTCCTATTTGAAAAGATAGGCAAAACGTTATTCCTGACGCCTGCGGGTAAAGAGTTGAAGGTATTCTGTGATGAGTTATTTATTAGTTTTGATAATATCGATATGACATTAAGTGGTTTAAAAGGGGAGTTAGCTGGTGATTTTTGTTTATCTGCTGTGACCAGTGCTAAATACTTTACGCCACATTTATTAGGTGCCTTTCATAAATTACACCCAAAAGTTAACTTTCATCTTGATATTGTTAATCGAGAGCAAATCATTCAACGGTTGCATGAAAATAAAGATGACTTAGTGATCATGGGGTTGATCCCTGAAACAATGGCATTAACTAAATATCCTTTTGTGGATAATCCTATTATTTTAATCGCCAGTCCGCAACATGCTTTAGCTAAATGTAAGCACATTCCATTATCAGAGTTATCAGAGCATGCCTTTATACATCGAGAAAAGGGGTCGGGGACACGTAAAGCATTCGAACAATTTTTAAAAGACAAAAACGTGCCGCTAAAGGTTAATATGACACTTGGTAATAGCGAGACAATTAAACAAGCTGTTATGGCAGATTTAGGTATTTCAGTGGTTTCTAGGCATAGTGTTACGTTAGAGTTAGCGACAGGAATATTGGTCGAACTAAAGGTCGAAGGGTTTCCACTTGTTAGAAGTTGGTATTTAGTTCACCATGAGAGTAAGCATTTATCGCCTATCGCTAAAGCTTTTATTGATTTTGTCTTATCAGCCGAAAAAAATGTGCCGGCATTACGTAATCGATTTTTAGAACAGCATTTTTTTAAAAAAACGTAAACGAACTCTTTATTCTTTAGTCTTTAAATTGTTATTTTTTAAAGCCTTTTGATTGGAGGCCAGCTTATTTTGTTTCTGCCTTTTTTAAGTGGATATTTGACGTCGCTTCAGTCACTATGTTTGCTGTTTTTATTACCTCTGTGAATGAAAAAGGTCTCATAGTCAGTAATGGCTAAGAAAGTTTATAGCTGTGTGATAACTTTTGTGATGGGCGACTTCATTTCAAGTTTAATCGACAAATAATTATAATAAGTGATCATAAAAGGTGGCATAGCGTTGAGTATTATTTTGGGCATTGATCCTGGGTCTAGGATCACTGGATATGGTGTTATCCAGCAAAAAGGCAATCAATGTATTTATTTAGCCAGTGGTTGTATTCGCACTAAAGGCGATACGCTTGCACCTAAGTTAAACATGATTTTTAATGGTATTGCTGAAATCATCCAGCAATATAACCCTTCTGAGTTTGCTATCGAACAAGTGTTTATGGCCAAGAACCCAGATTCAGCATTAAAGCTAGGTCAAGCAAGAGGGGCGGCGATGGTTGCAGCTACTCAGTCTGATTTATACGTGTGTGAATATTCAGCAAGGCAAATTAAGCAAGCAGTAGTAGGCACCGGAGCGGCTTCAAAAGAGCAAGTGCAATCGATGGTGATGCAAATACTGCATTTATCTGGTCGCCCGCAGGCTGATGCTGCGGATGGGTTAGCAGTGGCCATTTGTCATGCTCATACCGCGCAATCTTTAGTTGCAATGGCAGGGCAAGTGAAAAAAACCGTCCGAGGTCGTTTCCGTTAATTGTTAACACTCTATTTTTAACTTTTATCTAACATTAGACTCCCTGTATTTGAGGTTTAACTGCTTATGATCGAGAAAATATGAACAAACTATCTGAATTACAGGTTGGTATTCTATACGCACTAGGTGCTTATTTAATGTGGGGATTTGCACCTGTTTATTTTAAGTACTTAGGGTTTATTCCTGTTTACGAAATTCTCTCGCATCGTGTTATTTGGTCGGTTGTTGTTACTGCTTTATTTATTACTTATTTAAAACATTGGCCTAATGTTTTAGAAGTTGCGTGTAATTATAAAAGTCTGTTGGTATTAACCATAACCTCGTTGCTGATCAGCTGTAATTGGCTTGTTTTTATTTGGGCTATTAACAACGGAAAAATGTTAGAAGCGAGTTTAGGCTATTTTATTAACCCAATTATAAATGTGATGCTGGGGTTAGTTTTTTTAAGTGAGCGCTTATCTCGTATTAAGTGGTTTGCTGTTTTATTAGCTTTTATTGGGGTAAGTGCGCAGGCTTGGCAAGTAGGCGAATTACCTTGGGTATCATTAGTACTGCCAATCAGTTTTGCTTTTTACGGTTTATTGCGTAAAAAAGTTAAAGTAAAAGCAATCACTGGTTTATTCATTGAAACCATGGTGGTTTTACCTGTAGCGGCTTTTTATTTAATGGCAATGACAGACAGCGATACTTCAAATCTACTCCTTAACACATGGTCACTGAATTTATGGTTAATGCTTGCTGGCGTAGTGACCGCATTACCGTTGATCTTTTTTGGTCAAGCGGCTTTACGTTTACCCCTTTCAACACTAGGTTTTTTCCAATATTTAGCACCTTCATTATTATTTTTGTTTGCTGTACTTGTCTACGATGAACCGATCTCTTTTATTAAAATGTTTACCTTTGCTTGTATCTGGTTTGGTATCGTCGTGTTTGTTTTTGAGAATAAATTAATTAAATGGTTTAAATAAAGCAACAAGCATAAAAAAACACTGGATATTTAGTCAGTTGTTTTTTATGCTTGGGTTTCTTAATTTATTCATTAATTAAAAAGCAGGGAACAGCATGATTGGATTGTTACGTGGTATTTTATTAGAAAAACAACCCCCTGAGATATTATTAGACGTATCAGGTGTTGGTTACGAAATACAATTACCAATGAGCTCCTTTTACCCTTTACCCGCGGTTGGTGAGGAAGCAGTAGTTTATACACATTTTGTGGTCAGAGAAGATGCACAATTGCTTTATGGCTTTGCCGATAAACATGAAAGAGCGATGTTTCGAGAGTTAATCAAAGTGAATGGTGTCGGGCCAAAATTAGCTTTGGCTATTTTATCAGGAATGTCAGCAAACCAATTTGTGCAGTGTATTAATAATGATGCCGTCACTACTTTAGTTAAGTTACCGGGTGTTGGTAAAAAAACGGCTGAGCGTTTAGTGGTCGAAATGAAAGATCGTCTCAAAAACTGGGGTGGTTCTGATTTATTAACACCAGAATCCGATAGATTATCACTCACCAATGACTTTGAAAGTACCTTTGTTAGTGGTAATGCAAAAGATGAAGCAATCAGTGCCTTAATCGCACTAGGGTATAAACCGGCAGTGGCAGAAAAAACTATTCAACAAGTTTACCAAGAGGGGATGGATTGTGAGGCACTTATTCGTAGTTCGTTAAAAAATATGATGTAAATACCTTCGCTACCCGTCTATTATCTTTTTAACTATTGTTTATTATTAACAGCTAGTTTTAATAGTCACTGTTAATCGTTTTTTAGCTTAGCCATTATTTTATCTTAATCACTAACAGAGTAATTCATGATTGAAGAAGATCGCCTTATTTCCGGTACGCAAAAGATCGATGATAATTTAATAGACCGAGCCATTCGTCCTAAATTATTAGCGGATTATGAAGGTCAGCCGCAAGTGAATGCACAAATGGAAATTTTCATTGAAGCTGCTCGACAGCGTGATGAAGCGTTAGATCATTTACTTATTTTTGGCCCGCCAGGCTTAGGTAAAACCACTTTATCGCATATTGTTGCTAATGAACTTAAAGTTAATATTAAAACCACCTCCGGGCCTATTTTAGAAAAAGCAGGCGATTTAGCGGCACTATTAACTAATCTTGAAGAAAATGATGTGTTATTTATTGATGAAATACATCGTTTGAGCCCGGTGGTTGAAGAGATCCTCTATCCTGCGATGGAAGATTACCAGTTAGATATCATGATTGGTGAGGGCCCTGCAGCTCGCTCTATTAAGTTAGATTTGCCGCCATTTACCCTGATCGGTGCAACAACGCGTGCGGGTTCATTGACTTCTCCGCTGCGTGACCGTTTTGGTATTGTGCAACGTTTAGAATATTATGACCTCAAATCATTAACCAAAATAGTTATGCGCAGTGCTTCACATTTACAATTAGTGATGGACGAGTTGGGGGCTGTTGAAGTTGCACGTCGTTCGCGTGGAACACCACGTATTGCAAATCGTTTGTTACGCCGAGTTCGAGACTTTGCCCAAGTTAAAAAAGCCGCTGTGATCAATGACGACATAGCGAAACAAGCCTTAGACATGTTAGAGGTTGATAACGAAGGTTTCGATTATATGGACCGTAAATTATTAATGGCGATTCTAGACACTTTTCAAGGTGGTCCTGTAGGCTTAGATAACTTAGCGGCAGCGATTGGTGAAGAAAAAGAAACCATTGAAGATGTGTTAGAACCTTATTTGATTCAACAAGGTTTTTTACAACGTACTCCACGAGGACGAATTGCTACTAATCGTACCTACTTACATTTTGGTTTCGATAAACCTGCAATATAGATCAATGTCTTAATTCATCACCTACTTTTATCTGCATATTGAAATCGATTAAATCAATATTAATATGCAGGTTACTTTAATGCTTCCTGTCGTTTCCTATGCCTATTTCACAATTCTTATTTATTTATTCATGATCACACTTTTAGCTTGATCGAGATCAATATAAACAGTATAAATAACGTACTTAACTTTGTAAGTTATTGATGTTAAAGCAGTGTTGCTTGCATGTTGCAGCTTGGTTAATGGATTGATGTGTTGAGCTATTGTTGTTACATTAACTTAACAAGCTAGCCTGATATTTATTTTTAGTGTGTTAATTTTAAAGGTCGTGGAAAATGCTTAAAAATATTTTGCCTCAAAATAGAATTTTTTCTATCCCTTTGATTAGAAAATTAACCGCTGCATTAATAACTAAAAAAGTGGCTTTTATAACGCTTAACCGATCCTATTTTTCTATTTTAATTTTCGTTTTTTTTAGTGCATCAATGAGAGCAGCTAGCCAATCTTGCACAATATTCAGCAATGCTGTTTTAAATAATGTTTTTTATACTCTCTTTTTCTCTTACATTCGTTCTGTTATTTCAATACATAATCGACTAAATAGCGGTTAATGCGCTGTTTCTTAAATACTAATTTAGACATTAAGCGGTTTTTATAGCTCAGCTTAATAAGCAAAAATTTACCACCATAAAATTTATACATTAATAATTTTACACATTAATAACTTATAAGCTTAGGAGAATACAATGGACGATCTAGTTGATCTATCCCGGTTTCAATTTGCGATGACCGCGATGTATCACTTTTTATTTGTGCCTTTAACCCTTGGGTTAGCTTGGATGTTGCTGATCATGGAGTCACTTTATGTGATGACTAGCAAAGAAATCTACAAAGACATGACTAAGTTCTGGGGCAAGTTATTTGGTATTAACTTTGCACTTGGGGTTGCTACTGGTCTTACAATGGAATTCCAGTTTGGTACTAACTGGGCTTATTATTCGCATTATGTGGGAGATGTGTTTGGTGCTCCGCTGGCTATTGAAGGCATGATGGCCTTCTTTTTAGAATCGACCTTTGTTGGTTTATTCTTTTTTGGCTGGGATAGGCTTTCTAAGTTACAGCATTTAGCTGCTACGTTCTTAGTCGCTTTTGGTTCAAGTATGTCGGCATTATGGATTTTGATTGCCAACGCTTGGATGCAAAACCCGGTTGGTGCAGAGTTTAACTATGAAACCATGCGTATGGAAATGAACAGCTTTGTTGACCTTGTATTTAACCCAGTTGCACAAGTTAAGTTCGTACATACGGTGGCTTCTGGTTATGTTGCCGGTGCCATGTTTGTATTAGCAATTAGTTCATATTATTTATTAAAAGGGCGTGATATTGCATTTGCTAAGCGCTCGTTTGCCATTGCTGCTGCGTTTGGTACTGCAGGGATCTTGTCTACGATCATTCTAGGTGATGAAAGTGGATATGAAGTCGGTGATATACAAAAAGTTAAGCTTGCTGCAATAGAATCGGAATGGGAAACACATCCAGCTCCTGCTTCTTTCACTCTCATTGGATTACCTAATCAAGAAGAGCAACGTACGGATTATGCACTCAAAATACCTTATGCATTAGGTATTATTGCTACTCGTTCTATTGACGAAGAAGTAACGGGTTTAAAAGACCTGATGGCAGAACATGATACTCGTATTCGAACTGGTATGGTGGCTTATTCGTTATTAGAAAAAATAAAAGCTGGAGATGATACGCCAGAAAATGTTGAAGCCTTTAATCAAGTCAAAGAGGACTTAGGTTATGGCTTATTGTTAAAAAGGTTTGCACCTAATGTTGTTGATGCAACGGAAGAGCAAATTAAAATGGCAGTGGATGACAGTATTCCAGGTGTCACACCTATGTTCTGGTCATTTCGAATCATGGTCGGCAGTGGTATTGCTATGTTGTTTATTTTCTTATTCGCCTTTTATCAATCAGCGAGAAATAAAATTGGCCAAAATAAAATATTCCACCGTATTTGCCTGTACAGTCTGCCACTCCCTTGGATTGCGATTGAAGCAGGTTGGTTTGTTGCTGAATATGGTCGTCAGCCTTGGGCGATTGCTGAAATATTACCAACTCACATGGGGACATCGTCTGTTTCAGTAGAGCAAGTTTGGTTCAGTATTATCTCTATTGCATCGTTTTATACCGTACTGTTGGCCGTTGAAATGTTCTTGATGTTCCGTTTTGCACGCTTAGGTCCAAGTAGTTTAAAAACTGGACGTTACCATTTTGAACAACTCGAAAACAAGCAAGGATAAGGATAAATTATGTTTGATTACGAAACGTTAAAAGTCATTTGGTGGGGATTGATCAGCGTGCTGTTGATTGGTTTTGTTATAACCGATGGTTTTGATATGGGCGTGGGTGCATTGCTTCCTGTAATAGGTAAAACAGATCAAGATCGTCGAATTATGATTAATAGTATTGCGCCACATTGGGAAGGTAACCAGGTTTGGTTAGTGTTAGCCGCAGGGGCAATTTTTGCCGCATGGCCAGCGGTTTATGCAACTGCATTTTCCGGTTTCTATGTTGCGATGATGTTGACTTTATTTGCACTGTTTTTTAGACCGGTCGGTTTTGATTATCGCAGTAAAATTGCCGATACACGCTGGCGTAGTACTTTTGACTGGGGCATTTTCATTGGTAGTGCTGTGCCTCCAATCATGTTTGGTGTTGCTTTTGGTAATCTATTACAAGGTGTGCCTTTTACTTTAGATGAGTTTTTACGCTCAACATATCACGGTAGCTTCTTTGGGTTGTTAAATCCATTTGCTTTATTAGTGGGTGTATTTACGTTGTTATTGTTTGTATTACAAGGTTCTACTTGGTTACAAATGAAAACAGAGGCGGAAATCCGCGAGCGGGCGAGAATGGTGAGTCTCATTGTTGCACCTCTTGTTGTTAGTTTATTTGCAATATTAGGTTTGTGGTTAGCAAAAGGGGTTGACGGTTATGTACTGACGTCAATGATTGATAACAACGGTCCAGCCAATCCATTACTTAAAACAGCGGTAACAGAATCTGGTGCATGGTTAGCGAACTATGAGAAATATCCACTCGCGATGATCGCACCTGCTGTTGGTTTGTTATTCCCATTATTGGCTTGGTTTGCTAGTAAAAAAGATTATAGCGGCAGCGCATTTACTTGCACTAGTGTAGGTATTATTGGTGTGTTATTGACCTGTGGACTCAGCATGTTCCCGTTCATCATGCCTTCTAGCCTAGACCCAAGTGCAAGTTTGACGGTATGGGATGCTGTTTCAAGTGAATTCACATTAAATATTATGACCATTGCAGCGGCGATCTTTATACCAATCATTCTGCTATATACAGGGTTTGCTTATTTAAAAATGTTTGGACGTATTGGGATTGCCCATATGAAAAAAAACAAACATTCAGCGTATTAATTAGGAGTTTATTATGTGGTATTTTGCATGGATTTTAGGTGTTTTATTAGCATGTTCATTAGGCATTATTAACGGTTTGTGGTTAGAGCAAGTCGAAACTAATGAGCGTGATAATAAAGAAGGTGAACAACAAAATAAACAATCATCAAACACAAAAATTACAACGTAAATAAATAGATAAAGTCACTCCCGTTAATGGCTGAATTTATTTTTAATATTTTAAAACCCCTGAGAATGACTGTTTTCAGGGGTTTTTTGTTTGCCCAGCAAAGCTGGCAAACCCGCTCACTTGCAAGAAAGTGAGATCACCCTGATTGAGGGGAAGATAATCCGAATGGCAAGGGCGTCACTGGCTAACGGTGGGGTCTGAAGGAAGCCATAGGAAGTTAGAAGTACACAACTAACCGTAACCTGTTTCGGCAGTGTTGGTGGATAAGCGTCCAAAATAGCGCGAAGTCCAATACTCAGTCAGACCAACACTGTGTTTGAGGGTGGTCATTTCTAACAGGGAGTCAGTGTAATAACTGGGGAAGCCTGGCACTGTATCCAAGCATTTGTTTGGACATATTATCTC
>NZ_AXWP01000058.1 GCF_000482725.1 Psychromonas arctica DSM 14288 | reverse complement strand
TGAGCTAACTTGTACTAATTACCCGTGAGGCTTAACCATACAACACCTAAGTAGTGTTGTTTTGTGACCAAGACAAGTCAAAGAAGACGTTAAAATATACGCTTGTGAAAGCATATTTACATAATGTATTTACTTGAGAATGAACACTCGCATTAGAACATATCATTTAGCTTTTCTAATTAATTTTTATTGCTTGGCGACAATAGCGCTGTGGTACCACCTGATCCCATGCCGAACTCAGAAGTGAAACGCAGCTGCGCCGATGATAGTGTGGGGTCTCCCCATGCGAAAGTAGGTCATCGCCAAGCGCCTAATACGAACAATCCCTGTTGACTTATGTCAGCAGGGATTTTTTCGTTTAGGGCTTTTGGTGGTGATGTCCTGCTTGAGCAGGGGATAAATAAAGCGCCACGCAGTGGCCATCCTTTAGTGCGACAGTAGGGCGAATATCGCGATAGCGATGGGTCATGAGCAATCTCCAACCATCGCCAAGCGCCTAATTTAAAATAGCCCCACTGGTTAATTCCGGTGGGGCTTTTTTAATTGTGTTGATTTATGAGCCACGTAGAAAGTAGGGCGAGTTTGCCGACAGGCAAGGTTGACGAGCGGAGGAGCTCTGCGACGACCGTTCCATCGCCAAGCTTGCATAGTATTCAGAACAATCCCTGTTGACTTATGTCAGCAGGGGCTTTTCGTTTAGAGCTCTGGAGACCTCGAGCATGAGATGGGCAAAGCGTACGTAATAGCAATCCTTCAATGCCATTGATACGGTGAATGATGCACAGTATCGTTTTATGAGTGTGAAGCTCTTCATATTAATTGTTGTTTAGAATAGTAGGTTTTGTGTGTAAAGAAGACTTAGGCTTATAAGTACTTCCGCACAAGTCTCTATTTTATAAGTTCTTTATTGGCTATAATTCTTCATATAGTTATTAATGAGCGGGAAAATATGGCCAAGAAAAAGCCTGAGATCAAGATGCAAACCTATGGTATTCATTCTAAATGGGAAGCTAAATCTAAAGCTTTACCTAAAGTACTTGAATTTACAACTGATATTCCTGCGGAAATTGATATTGAGTTTGGATTTATCATTAATGTGAAAAATGCTCGCGGTAAAAAACCTTTTTACTGTATCGATCATCCTGGTATTTATGATGTTAAAGGAAATGTTCGACCTGCATTTACTGGAGAAGTACATATTACCAATAATGATTGGGACTTTTATCTGGGAGATACTATTTGGGCTCCCATTGAAGATAAATGTGGCCCGTGGCGTATGACTATAACATTGAATGATCAGACCATTGCAGATAAAACATTTAACGTATCATCAAATAAGTTAGATTCACCGATTAAGCAGCGTTTTTCATATTTATAATTATTTATTTTAATCCTTGTGCGATGCATACCCGTTGTCAATATTATCCATTATCGGTCTACCTTGCGGTTTACTGACTTTTAGAAATTGAAAGATAACGGGTATATATCGCTAAATAGATAACGTAAATTATCTATTTAGTTTGATAGCGAGCTAGAATTTTTCCTAAATTTTCCGATGCGCTAGATAATTTAACTACGCCTTTCGCAGACTGACTTACTAAGTCTTTAACTGTATTAGATTGTAAGCGAATACCACTCAGTTCCTCTGAAATATTATTAGAGACTGAGCTTTGCTCTTCCGAAGAAACAGATATTTGATAGCTCATGTCATTGATCGTTTGTGAAGATTCTTTAATAGAATTAACATCGCTGCCAATCTCTACAATCAATTCTCGGCTTATTTGTGCTTGTTTGACAGTATTTTGAGTCATATTTGAAATGTTATTGGTTTCTAACTGTAAGTTCTCAATCATTGATTGAATTTCAAGTGTTGCAGATTGAGTCCGACCCGCTAAGGTTCTAACCTCATCGGCAACAACTGCAAAACCTCTCCCCATTTCTCCTGCTCGGGCTGCTTCAATTGCTGCATTAAGCGCAAGTAAATTAGTTTGTTCTGAAATAGAGTTGATGGTTGTGACTACGTCATTAATTTTTATCGTATTCTCTTGCAAAGTGATCACTGAGTCAGATGTTTGCTCGATATAAGAAGATAATTGTTGGATCTCTTTCACTGCATGCTGCACGCGGTTGTCACTTTGTTTAATATATTCTGAATTATTTTCAATCTGATGTGATGCTTTTTTAGAAACGTCGGTGACTTCTTGTGATGATGCTGTCATTTCTTCCATAGCTGTAGCTATCGCATCGAGCGAAACATGTTGATTGTTGATATGTTCTTCGCTTTGACGTGTTTCATTCGCAAAAGAAGATGAAGCGTGATGAAGCGTTTCTGCATTCTCTTTAACTATCTCTACTAATTCAGTTAAAGTGTCCATCGCATCGTCAAGTGCACAGCCAATGGTGCCAAACTCATCTCTACCAGGGTGAAAGCCTAAACGAGAAGTTAGGTCACCTTTGGAAATATTTTCAGTCGTATTCCATAATACCCATAATGCGCCTCCGAGAAAAGTTGCGGTCCAATACAGAACAAGAGCAAAGGGGAGTATCCAAAGGTATGATAAGTACAAAGAATTTAAGGCTTGTTGTTTTGCTGCTTTTTCTTGTGATGATACCGCTTTAGTTAATGAAACATATTTTTCGGAATTAATTTGAATAACGGCTGTTAATTTTTCTTTACTTCGGGAAGATACTTTTTTTGAACTGGATTCTGTTATATTAAATGAGTTCAACTTGCTTAGTTGTTTACTAGACTCCAATGCTAAAACTATACCTGACAACTCACCTTCTAAGGCAAGCATTGATTGTTTTTCGATTTGTTGTAAATCATTTTGGTATCGACTAAATGACAGCGCTGTTAACACAATTAAAAATAAACCTAAAATGATCCAAAACTTGTCATTAATAGACATCTTTATAAATAGTTTATCTACATTACGGAATCTAACTTCTTTCATATCTTCTCCATGAAGCACTTTTTTAAATGCAACGGTCATCGCCAATATTAGGCTTTCAGTGCGAATTGATTTTTTGGGGCCATCTCATGCGCCATGCGCGTTACTATTTTTTTAACTTGTTCATTTTTTTGTGTTTTTTTACTAAAACTTACAAAGTTACAAAAAAATGTATCGGCAGATGTTACATTATCTTTAGTAAATATAATTAAAAATTTACTCATTAAGAGGTGTTTGTCATAAATCAACCGTGACAGCTTAGTAAAGAAGTTTTTTAGTGGAATATTTTTCTGAATTTTTTTGCTTTATCGATTTTAGTATTATTTGAAAGGGTCTTTGCTTTAAGTTGAATATTGATTTGGACGTTTTTATGCGCCTTTAACATCTCGGTTCATTATTAATAAATTATATAATACTGGCTAATTGAACACTCTCATTAAACTTTATATTAATAAACCCTTACAATTTTTCAGTATTTGTTAATCCTATTTTTATTAGCTATTAATGTTACAATTTACTGTTATTCCATATTTTCAATCATCGCTCCAATTTCATTATTGCAACGCATGAACGATCAATCACTAAGGCTTATATTGTAATGAATGCAATCGAACTTCAAAATATAACTAAAACCTATAGAGGCGGTGTTGTCGCCCTAAAAGGTGTTTCTCTAGAAGTTGCTGAAGGCGACTTTTATGCTCTGTTAGGGCCAAATGGTGCGGGTAAATCAACAACTATAGGTATTATTTCATCGTTAGTGAATAAAAGCTCAGGCCAGGTACGCGTATTCGGCTATGACATCGATACACAACTTGAAGCTGCCAAAAGCCAAATTGGTTTAGTACCACAGGAATTTAACTTCAATCCATTCGAACCGCCATTACAGATATTAGTTAATCAAGCGGGCTTTTATGGTACGCCGCGAAAAGAAGCTTTTATCAGAGCAGAAAAGTATCTAAAGCAACTCGACTTATGGGAAAAACGCAATGAACCTGCAAGAGAGTTATCTGGGGGGATGAAACGACGTCTGATGATTGCCAGAGCATTAATGCATGAACCAAAATTATTGATCCTCGATGAACCTACTGCAGGTGTTGATATCGAATTACGCCGCTCGATGTGGGAGTTTTTAACTAAACTCAATAAACAGGGAGTCACTATTATTTTAACAACTCACTATTTAGAAGAAGCAGAAAGTTTATGTCGTAATATTGGTATTATCAATAAAGGCGAATTAGTGATTAATACCAGTATGAAGGAATTAATTGGTCGTTTAGAGAATGAGACTTTCATTTTAGATGTTAACTCTACGGCACATTTACCAGAAACTAAAGATTACAAACTAACCATAATAGATGATCGAACTGTCGAATTAGAGTTAGCTAAAGCCCATTCATTGAATAATGTTTTTGAATTACTAACAAAGCAAGGTGTTGAAGTCAAAAGTCTTAGAAACAAATCCAATCGCTTAGAAGAATTATTTTTAGAGTTAGTTAAAAATGGAGTTATTGATGCTAAATAAACAATATGTGATAGCAGTTAAAAGTATCTGGACTAAAGAAGTTAATCGCTTCTTGCGCATATGGGTGCAAACATTAGTCCCACCTGCTATTACTATGTCTTTGTATTTTGTTATTTTTGGTAACCTTATTGGGGCAAGAATTGGTGAAATGAATGGGTTTAGCTATATGGCCTTTATCGTTCCAGGTTTGATCATGATGTCAGTGATCACCAACTCTTACTCAAATGTAGCTTCGTCATTCTTTAGTGCTAAATTCCAGCGTAATATTGAAGAACTGCTAGTCGCACCGGTTCCAAACTATCTTATTATTTGGGGATATGTTGGAGGCGGTGTTGCGCGAGGTTTGATGGTTGGGTTTATTGTTACTTTAGTTTCTTTGTTCTTCGTTGATTTACATATCCATAATGTATTGGTATTGATAGCGAGTGTACTTTGTACTTCTATTCTTTTTTCTATCGGTGGTTTATTGAATGCAATTTTCGCTAAAACCTTTGATGATATTAGTATTATTCCTACCTTTGTGTTAACACCTTTAACGTATCTTGGTGGTGTTTTTTATTCTATTTCACTGCTTCCTGAGTTTTGGCAAGGCGTGTCTCATTTTAATCCGGTTTTTTACATGATCAACGCTTTCCGTTATGGGTTTCTAGGCGTCTCTGATGTGCCTGTAATTTGGTCATTTACCGTGATATTTACTTTTATCATTATCGGTTACACGTTAGCTGCCGTATTACTTAAAAAAGGTGCAGGTATTCGTTCATGAATGACATTACTGGTGACTCAAGAATTATTACGTCTAATCAAGTGGGGTTACACGAGAAATTAGATGAAGTGGTGTTAAAGCATTTACAGCATGACTTTAAAAAGCCTTACCAAACGCATACTCTAGAAGCGTTTAAGGAAGTTGAAAAGTGGGTTGAGCAACAAGCTAAACCGATTATATTCGACTCTTGCTGTGGTGTTGGTGAAAGTACTTACCATATTGCAAAAGCACACCCCGAGGCGATTGTATTGGGAATGGATAAATCTGCAGACCGGTTATCAAAACATCCTAGTGATGGAGAAGCTTCTATTGAAGACTTAGATAATTATCGTTTATTGCAAGTTAATTTAAATGATTTTTGGCGCCTAGCGGTGGACGCAAATTGGACTCTTTCACATCATTATCTGCTATATCCTAACCCATGGCCTAAATCTAAACATTTACAACGTCGTTGGCATGGAAGTGCGGTTTTTCCATCGATAATTAAATTAGGTGGTCAACTTGATTTGCGCAGCAATTGGTTTACTTATGTTGAAGAGTTTCAACGGGCATTACAATTAGCTAACGTTGATAGTAAGACTGAAATTTATACTGCAGAACAAGCAATTACACCTTTTGAACGTAAATATTGGGCAAGCGGTCAGCAGTCTTTGCGTTTAACCTGTGATTTATAACCTGTCATTTATAAATAGGGGAGGCCTATAAACTTTCACTATTTTTTAATCACATGAAATATAAAGTGTGTTTTAGCGGTCTATTTTTTTATACAGTCGAAGTGAAAACTGAGTGAGGATAAAAGATGCTAATAAAACACACTAAAAAGTCGCAATTAAAAGAATCACAATTAACTGGCGAGTCAGTCTATAAAGAGCGCCGCCATATTATCAAAGGTCTAGGCCTTGCTGCTTTAACTATCCCTTTTATTAAACCTGCTAGTGCCAGTGTTTTCGATATTTTTTCTAGTGGCAATGATCAGGATAAAAATGCATTATTCCAACGCTCTGCATTATCATTTACTAAAAATACTAATTACCAATCGCTCACATCACTGACGCCTGAAGATAAAGTTATTCAATATAATAACTTTTATGAATTTGGCACAGGGAAGGGGGATCCCGCTCAATATAGTCAGCAATTTCAAGTTGATCCTTGGTCATTAACTATTGATGGCTTAGTGGATAACCCACAAACATTAAACTACGAAGATTTACTGAAAAAATTCGATATCGAAGAGCGTTTATATCGCATGCGTTGTGTTGAAGCTTGGTCGATGAATATTCCTTGGTTAGGTTTCACGTTGGCAACGCTATTAAAGCAAGCGGGTGTTAAGTCCGATGCTAAGTATGTGCGCTTTGAAACTGTGTTTGACCCAGACCAAATGCGTGGGCAAGCTTCTAGGTTCGTCGGGGGCAGTATTAACTTTCCATATGTTGAAGGTTTAACCATTGAAGAAGCGATGAACCCGCTTGCATTGCTTTCTGTAGGTCTCTATGGCAAAACATTAGCACCGCAAAATGGAGCGCCTATTCGCTTGGTTGTGCCCTGGAAGTATGGTTTTAAAAGCATTAAATCAATTGTAAAAATAACGCTAACAGATAAAGCACCCATTAATACATGGCAAGCGCTTGGCCCTGATGAGTATGGTTTTTTTGCTAATGTTAATCCGCGAGCTGATCACCCTCGTTGGAGCCAAGCAAACGAACGCTTTATCGGTGAAGGAAACGTATTCCAACAAACTCGACAAAAAACATTAATGTTTAACGGTTATGAGGAAGAAGTGGGCCATCTGTATAAAGGTATGGATCTTCTACGTAATTTCTAAACCTGATCTCGTTAATCTTATAAACTTATAACAGAGCGCATTAATCATGAATAAAATACCACCTTTGGCGATAACATTCATAAAAGCGATTATTCATATCGCTTCGCTATCGGTGTTATTGTATTTCTACCTGTTAATTGATAGTAATCAGTTAGGTGCAGACCCTGTTAAAGAGATGATCCATTTCTTGGGGAAAACAGGTTTAAATTACTTGTTAATAACGCTTGCGATAACCCCCATTAGTAAACGCTTTAAGCAACCCTTATTAGGGCGCATAAAGCGTGTTTTAGGCTTATATTCGTTTGCTTGGTTATGCTTGCACTTAATTGCATTTTTATGGTTGGAATTAAATTGGGAAGTATTTTTATTATTTGATGAAGTAATTAAACGACCATACTTAAGTTTAGGTATGTTAGCTTGGATCATTTTGTTGTTACTTAGTATTACTTCAATCACTTCAATTAAGCGTAAAATGAAACAGGCTTGGTTTAGTTTACACCGCTGGGTTTACATCGCAGTTTTACTGGGCACAGTACATTATTACTGGTCAGTAAAGTCGGGCTTAATCGAGCCAAGTATTTACTTTGTTATTTGTTTCATTCTACTTAGAGAGCGTAGTAGTTATTTTAAAGCGCAATTTAAAGAGTTAATAACGTTTATCAAAAAAGCCCCTTTATTTTCATAGTGGCTGTTATTAAAGTAATGGCTACTAGAGCCTTTACGTATGTAACCTTCAATAACACTTTTATATTCGATTAATACGACTTTAAGATTGGCTGTAATATTTAATTAACGTGCTATTACAAGGGTTGATAGACCAACATTTAGCAATATTTTCAGATAAATTTTCAAGATTAGTTTGCGCTTCTGCAAATGCTTGCTCTAAAGGCATTACCCCTGGAATACAAGCAAATACCGCATCTATTCCACATGAATAAACTGCTTGATGATGCTTGCCTAAACTACCCGCAACACCAATCACCGGGATATCAAATTTTTTTGCTATTTTAGCAACCCCCATCGGTGTTTTGCCATAAATCGTTTGGTTATCAATACGGCCTTCACCAGTGATCACTAGATTTGTATTAGGCATATATTGACTCAATTGAACTGCATCCAATACTAAATCAATACCTGGTTTTAACGTCGCATTGGTGAATGCTATTAATCCAGCACCCATTCCGCCTGCAGCACCAGATCCTGCTTGGTTAAGCACATCAATATTAAGTTGTTGTTTAATACACTGTCCATAATGTTTTAAGCCAATATCTAAATATTGAATATCTTCATCTGTAGCCCCTTTTTGAGGGCCAAATACACGGCTTGCACCGTGTTCTCCACAAAGAGGGTTATCTACATCACAAGCTACCAATATTTCGCAACTCGTTAACCGTTTATCTAACCCGTTAATATTGATAGTGTTAATGTGATGTAAGCCTGCACCATTAGTTTCTATCAGTTGCCCATGCTTATCTATAAACTGTATGCCGAGTGCGCTTAACATACCTATACCACCGTCATTAGTCGCACTGCCTCCTAACCCAATAATAATTTTCTTCGCACCTTGATCTAATGCTGCTTTTATTAATTCTCCTGTACCGTAACTGGACGTTTTTTTAGGATCTCGTAAGGAAGCTGGAACATGATGTAAGCCACTTGCAGCGGCCATTTCAATGATCGCCGTATTGCTGTCATCTCCTAACCACCCATAAAAGGCATCCACAGGCTGTGCTATAGGCCCTGTAACTTTAAGGTGGATTAGCTGACCATTTGTAGCATCAACCAAAGATTGCACTGTACCTTCACCACCGTCAGCGACAGGGATTAAGTCATAGCTCGCATCTGGGAAAACACGTTTAAAGCCAGTTTCAATTGCACGACAGACTTGCTTGGCGGTTAAACTTTCTTTAAATGAATCGGGAGCAATGACTATTTTCATATCAACCTCTATTTATAACAATATTAAACTTAATAAATAAACACAGATAATTGCGGTAATACCTTGTACCAACGTCGCCATTGTTTGTGCCCGGTAAGCTAAGCCTACGGACATTTTACTGAACTGAGAAACCACCCAGAAAAAACTATCATTGGCATGTGAAACTGTCATTGCACCGGCACCAATCGCCATCACTGTTAATACTCTACCCATTTCGGAATCTAGCCCCAATTGTGGTAATAATGGTGCAACAAGAGCTGAAGTAGTTACTAAAGCGACCGTAGAGGATCCTTGTGCCGATTTTAATGCAGCTGCAACGATAAATGGCATAAAAATCCCGATCCCCAATCCGGTTAACGTAACCCCTAAATACTCGCCTAAAGGCGTGGCTTTTAACACCGCTCCGAATGCACCACCGGCACCGGTGATTAAAAGAATCGGTGCTGCTACCGTGATCCCTTTACTAATATGTTCACCGAGTTCAATTGACTTCTTCTCAGATTTTAATAACCGTAATGCAAAGCCCAAACCAATCAACAGGGCACTAATTGGGGCACCTAAAAAGACCAATATATCGAAGATGATACCATTGCCTAATGGTTGGCTTGGGAATTTAGCAATTGATGAGCCACATATTAATAGAATAGGAATAAATATAGGTGCGAAAGCTTGTGCAGCTGTAGGCAATACGCCGTAGGATGCTTTAAGTTCTGTCCATGATTGTTGCGTTGCCTGTGTTTCATCAGGTATTGCATCTGGTTCAACATCTTTAAATCTGTTTGCCCATAATGTACCTGCTAATGCAGCAACTGCTGCGACAACAATACCAACAGCAATTACTAATCCCAAGTTTGACTCTAAACCTAGGTTACCTGCGGCTGCAATGGGGCCTGGGGTCGGTGGGATAAACGTGTGAGTTGCGTATAAGCCCGTTGCTAATGCGACACTCATGGCAACGCTTGATGTTTGTAAACGATTTGCTAATGATTCTTTTAACGAATTGAGTATGACAAAACCAGAGTCACAAAATACAGGAATAGAAACAATATAACCGATGATTGTCATGGTTAACGTTGGAAAGCGTTCTCCAAGTACTTTAATCACATATTCAGCCATGGTAATAGCTGCACCACTTTTTTCTAGAATAACCCCTATGATCGTGCCTAAAACAATGACTAATCCAATATAGCCCAGTATACCGCCGAAGCCACTTGCGATTGTTTTTGCTATTTCTGACGAAGGTAGGCCATAAGCAAAAGCGGCGATAAAAGCTGATAATAGTAACGCCAAAAAGGGATGTAGTTTATATTTTGTAGTGGTCACTACTATAAAGGCGATAACGCCTATTAAAATTAGTATTAAGCTCATCATAACTCCGTTGTTTAGTTGAACAGCTATTGAACAGCTAGTTTATTTAGTGGAGTTATTATTGAGCTTCAATCAACTAAAGTCTTTAGGCTTTGGTGACAAATTTTTATTACAAATCGATGGTTACTTTGTGCAATTGCACAATAGTATTGGTTCTATTTCACCTTTCGAGTAAATATCCTAGATATAGCTCTAATAAACCGCTTACTGTTTCCGGATCAACATTAGTAATGCTGTGAATACGATTTATTCGGTATCGTAATGTATTTCTATGGATATATAGGCTGTTTGCACATTCCGTTAAAGAGCGATGTTGAAATAAAGCAATGAGTGTTTTGGCCAGCTGTCCATTTTTATCTTCTTGTACCAATACTTGATAAGGTTGACATAAGTGAGCACCCTGCCAACTTTTATGTAATGGTGAAAGCAATACAGGCAAGCGGAGTTCTTCATAAAGATGTTTATGTCTTTCTGGCTGATGTATTAGTCCCCATTCTAATGTTAGTTGTGCACTTTCATAGGAACGTGCAATAGCCCCCTCACCATCAAAATAATGCCCTAAAGCGATATCAACATCTGTTATCTCGTATTCTTTTAAGCGTGCAAATAATGAATCTATACGTCTATTTTCATCATGGCAATCCCATTGGCCATGGGAAAACGTTGCTGGTTTTAATACCACTATTTCATTAAGGGAGACAACGGCGACAAGATTATCTCGTATCGGATATTCTAATAATTCAACTATCTTACGTATACCTTGCAAACTAATAGGTTGGTGAGTTTCTCGAAAGCGGATCAAGACGGCAATACGAGGAGCAGAAATATCGATATCAATTTTTTTTGCCCAACCTAATAATTTGGGGTCATTTGTTTTTGCATTGATCCAAGTAGTTATAAACTCTTCTCTATGTCTTCTATCCCATTGTAATTGCTCTGTTAAGCCGGCATGTTCTACTATCATTTCCGCTGTCATTTTAACTAAATCAGCATATTTTCTACATTCATCAGGATCGCCAGTGATCCCGACTACACCAATGACTTGCCCATTAACTTGTAAGACGAGGTTGATACCTGGTAATACTCCTTTTAGAGAAAGGCTACTTTCTTTGGTGACCTCGATGGTAGTTGAATGTTGTAATGCGAGTAAAGCTGCATCGTGAGTTTGACCAATACGTAATGGGTCTCCGCTGCCGATAATAACGCCTCTATGACTCATTACATTAATATTGTTCCCAATAATTTTCATTGTACGGTCAACGATTTGTTGTGCTAAATTATTCTCTAAAAGAAACACAGATAATTCCTAACATTTAATATTAATGGCTTATAGTAACAATCAATGATTAAAAATAGATGGGAATGTATTTGTTATGTGACGTTATCAGGGAGGAGAGAAACAAAAAAGCCGCTAATAATAAATATGAGCGGCTTTTGCAATCTAGTCGAGCATTTGAGTGTTGACTACGCTACTTGGATTGGAACATCTTTACTTGTACGAACAATGTTATTATCTTTATCTAAATATACTAGGCTTGGTTTATGGCCTTTAATTTCTTCAGCTTCAAAACTTGCGTAAGTACAGATAATCACACGGTCACCTACAGCAGCTTGACGCGCTGCAGCACCGTTAACAGAAATTATTTTTGAACCACGTTCACCAACGATTGCATACGTTGAAAAACGAGCGCCATTATCAATATTGTAAATTTCAATCTGTTCGTATTCTAAAATACCCGATTGCTCTAGGAGGTCTTGATCGATTGCACATGAACCCTCGTAGTTTAATTCAGCATGGGTAACGCGCGCTTGGTGCAATTTGCCTGTTAGCAGTGTCTTTTTCATACAAAACCTTTGATTCTAAAAAATTTAAAATGTTTATTTTTTCAACAGGGGCGACTATAAAGTAAAAACTTTATTGGTGCAAATTAACAACTAAGTTATCAATTAAGCGAGTCTCTCCTAAGAAAGCGGCCATTAACACCACAGCTTGTTTACTGTCTGAGTTTAAAGGTGCCAATGTAAGTGGGTCAACCACATGAATTTTATCAGTTTTAAAGCCTACTTTGTTTAAAGATAGGCTTGCATCTTCAATCAATTGCTTACTATTTTCAGGGGTTACTTGTACTTTTTGTCCAAGGTCATGCATCACTTCTGAAATTTTTGGTGCAATTATTTTTTGATCGACTGATAACTTATTATTGCGAGAACTCATCGCTAAACCCGAAGTTTCTCTAACGGTAGCAACTGCAATAATTTCAATAGGCATAGCTAAATCAATAACCATTTGCTTTATTACACACAGTTGTTGAAAATCTTTTTCTCCAAAGCAGGCAATATCGGGTTGTACTAAATTAAATAGTTTAGCAACAATGGTGCTTACACCGCGAAAATGTCCTGGACGTAATTCACCCTCTAAACAATCCGAAATACCAGGTACTTCAACAACCGTTTGTGAATTTAGTCCATTTGGATAAATGGCCTGCGCAGAAGGGATAAATACAATATCAACCCCAGCTTGTTCAAGCTTGGCACAATCGGCATCTAATGTTTTAGGATAGTTAGCAAGGTCATTTGCATTGTTAAACTGCATTGGGTTAACAAAAATACTGACAACAGTAACATTGGCATGCTGTTGAGCTTCTTTAACAAGGGTTAAGTGTCCTTGATGTAAATTGCCCATGGTAGGTACAAAACCAACTTGAGCACCTTGCTGCTTCATTTTTTTTATTTCATTACGCAGTAAAGTCGGATCTTTAATTATTTGCATGGTTAACTCTTAACAAAAAAAGTTGCTAATAATAGCGGTAGTTGGCGTTAATAAAAGCTATGCTCAGCGCCTGGGAAAATTTTATTTTCTACTTGTTCTTTATAGAGCACAACAGCACGACGAATATCACCGGTCTCTACTAAAAAGTTTTTAGAAAATTTAGGACAAAAACCAGCTGAGATACCAAAGGCATCGTGCATTACTAATATTTGACCGTCTGTTTCAGTTCCTGCGCCAATGCCGATAACAGGAATATGTAACGCTTTAGTCACTCGCTCAGCTAAAGCAACAGGTACACATTCAAGCACTAACAGTTGAATGCCTGCTGTTTGTAATGCGAGGGCATCTTCAAGTAATTTATCTGCCTGTTCATTGGCTCTGCCTTGGACTTTATAACCACCAAAAACATTCACTGATTGCGGTGTTAACCCTAAATGCCCACAAACAGGAATACCGCGTTCGATCAAACCTTTTACAGATGCTGTTAACCAAGTGCCACCTTCAAGCTTGACCATATTGGCACCTGCACGCATTAACGTTGCTGCATTGGTATAAGTTTGTTCTGGTGTTGCGTAAGACATAAACGGTAAGTCGGCAATGATTAAAGATTTCTCTGTTGTACTAGCCACGGCTGATGTGTGATAGGCAATATGCTCTACAGTCACTGGTAAGGTAGAGTCATGCCCTTGTAATACCATGCCTAATGAGTCACCTACTAATAAAACTTGAATACCTGCTTGATCAAAAATAGCTGCAAAACTCGCATCATATGCGGTGATACAAGTAATTTTTTCTTGCTCTTGTTTCATTTTAGCTAAACGCGAAACGTTTACTTTAGCCATTATTGCTCCTAACTAGCAGTGGGGGAATGGTTGCATGATTTTACTGAGGTGATTAATTAATTCAACCTGTAATAGCGGTCAAACCATTTTTATCACAATGTTTAAGTATCTCGATCAAAGAAGTGCCATTGGGCATTTTTAATGTTGGCGCTATTTCAAATAGTGGGTAAAGCACAAACTCACGCTCTTTCATTCCATAATGAGGGACGGTTAAGCGCTCGTTTTCTATCACTTGATCGGCATACAAAAGAATATCTAAATCTAAGGTGCGTGGTCCCCAACGCAATGCTTTGCGCTCTCGTCCTTGTTCTTGCTCAATGAGCTGCAGTGCGTCCAGTAGTTCAAGCGCAGATAGGGTTGTCTCTAGTTTAGCAACAGCATTGATATAATCTGGTTGATCCTGTGGGCCCATAGGCGCACTTCTGTATAAAGATGAACACGTTAGTAATTGTGTGTCTTTTATATTAGAAAGTGCTGTGATGGCTTGTTTTGCTTGTTCAATTGGCTGTGCTTGGTTACTGCCAATACCAATATAACTAATCATTGATCTTACTCGGTGCAGGTTTGCGTTTGGCTTTGCTATAGCGACGCTTTTTAGTGGGTTGATTTGCTTCTGGTTTGTATTCTTTTGCTTTATTGACATTTTGACGAGCATATTGGTGCTCAGGCAATTTATTGTGCAATTGATATTCTTCCCACCATGCCGTTAGTTCGGCTAGTTCGCGACTTTGTTCAACACGTGCTCTTAATGCTAAAAAGTCAAAGGCCGCTCGGAATTTCTCATGCGCGTAAACACGCTGTGCACGTTTACCACCAAAGCGGGGTAGACGATGCTGTAAGATCCAAATATCACGAATAGCTGCTGTGAAGCGCTTAGGAATAGCAATGGTTTTAACTTGAATGGTTAACACTTCATTCATCGCTAACATAAATGCATCGTGTAATTCGATGCCACTTTCAAAGCTCATCTCTAATGCTCGTTGCTCAAGCGGGTACCATAACATTACGGCATAGATGTAAGCAGGGGTCACTCGCTTGCCTTCAGAGATACGCTTATCAGTATCCATTAAAGCTTGTTCGATCATTTTAGTGGCTTTGTCATCTTCGCCATCTTTAAATAAAATAGGGAAGAGAACCGCTAGTAATTTATATTCTTTTAATAATCGATAAGTTGCTAAACCTTGGCCTGATAACAGCAATTTTATCACTTCGTCAAAATGGCGAGCCGCAGGAATATCTTGTAATAAAGAAGCTAAACGACGAATAGGCTCAGCACATTCATCACTGATCGATAAATCTAATTTTGCTGCAAATCGGATCGCGCGCAACATACGCACAGGATCTTCACGGTAACGAACCTCTGCCTCACCGATTAAGGTTAAACGGCGTTTTGCTAAATCGTTCATGCCACCGCAGAAGTCATATAAAGAGTAATCAGCGATATCGTAATATAGGGCATTAACAGTAAAGTCACGACGTTCTGCGTCTTCTTCTAAAGATCCATAAACATTATCGCGTAACAACATGCCTTCTTGTGATTGTTTGACCTTTTGTTTGTCTTGCTCTGCTTCATCGTGATGGCCTCGAAAAGTGGCAACTTCAATGATTTCACGACCAAACAAAATGTGTGCAAGACGGAAACGGCGACCAATTAAGCGGCAATTTCTAAATAAAACTTTAACTTCTTCAGGGGTAGCATTTGTCGTAATATCAAAATCTTTAGGTTTTAAGCCTAATAATAAGTCACGCACACCACCGCCAACCAATAAAGCACGGTAACCTGCATTATGTAAACGATACAAAACCTTCAGAGCATTTTCATCAATATCCGAACGAGAAATTGAATGTTCCGCGCGTGGGATCTTATATTGATCAAGCGATACTGCGGCTTGTGGCGTTTTTTTCTTTTGAAATACTTTTTTTACAAGTTTGCTTAAGCGTTTAATAGCTCTATCCTTTGCATCTACTTAGATGGAATTAGTCTGAAAATAATGCGCTCATTTTATGTGCGCAAGTTATTAAAAACAAATTAAATTTGCTTCTCTGTATTTCGCTTTATTAAAGTAGGCATTTTATGTATCACTACAGTGCTTTAATAAAGACCTTTATTAATGCGTGACAGGCAGTTGAATTTCTAGCTGCTTAGGCACATTGTTCAAACACCAATGTTGCTGTGCCCATAGTAAAATTTCTGCACAGTTCGATTGTGCTATGTTCTTTGGCACTGGATGACCTAAAAAAGCCAACACTTGTATCAAGGTAGGCTCCGGATTTTTTTTATCTACTGCCGTCGCATGGTTTTGTTTCGATAGTTTAAACCCAGGCGCTGTCACCGCTAAAGGTAAATGAATATAACTGGGCACTTTAGCATCAAGTAGGCGGTAAAGGTTTATTTGTTTACCGGTTGTGCTAATTAAGTCTGCGCCTCTTACCACTTCTGTCACGCCTTGCTCAATATCATCTATCACCACGGCAAGATTATAAGCATATAAGCCATCTTTACGTTTAATAATAAAATCATCGTCCACTTGAGTGGCATCTAGTTCAATCAAGCCTTGTAACTTATCGTTAAAATGGGTGGTTTTATGACGGATAGATGACAAGTTAATACGTAATGCGTTAGCAATCGGGGAGTGCTGTTTATCTCGACATTGACCTTGATAAAAACCGCCTTGTTGCTTGATTATTTTACGTGTGCAACTGCATGCATAGCAGAGGTTTTGCTGAGTCAATGTGGCTAATACGGTTTCATAGGCTTGGCTTCTTTGATGCTGATAAATGACATCACCATCCCATAATAAACCATAAGCTTGGAGTGTTTGTAATATATCTTCACTAGCACCGATAATTTCTCGAGGCGGGTCGATATCTTCAATACGAACTTGCCAAATTCCTTGCTGAGATTTGGCTTGCAAATAACTGCCAACCGCAGCCACTAAAGAGCCAAAATGTAATGGTCCTGAAGGTGAAGGAGCAAATCGCCCAATATATTTTTTGTTCTCTTTTAATAACAACTTCTTTTCTCTAAAAACAAAAACGGCTAGCAAATGCTAACCGTTTTTTAATTCGCTTAATCACTAGGATTAACCAATACTTTGTTTTTCTTTTATTTCTGCAAGTGTTTTACAGTCGATACATAAATCTGCAGTTGGACGTGCTTCTAAACGGCGAATGCCGATTTCAACACCACAAGATTCACAAAAACCGAAATCATCAGCTTCGATTTTTTTCAGTGTTTTTGCGATTTTAGTGATTAACTGACGTTCACGATCACGTGCACGTAATTCCAAGCTGAACTCTTCTTCTTGAGTTGCGCGGTCAACAGGATCTGGGAAATTTGATGCTTCATCTTTCATATGATCAACAGTGCGGTCGACTTCTTCGCGTAGCTGAGTTGTCCATGCTTTAAGAATACTGGTGAAATGATCACGTTGAGGTTTACCCATGTATTCCTCACCAGCTTTTTCTTGGTATGGCTCTACTCCAGCAATGGCTAAAATACCGAGTGTTTTTTTGCTTTTATTAGCGGGCATAAATTTTCCTTCTTCCGATGCAGTGTAAATACGCTTTAGACGCATCAAAACGGTGATAAATATAAGTAGTAGGTCGAACAAACTTTGCTAACATAGAGACATCAGTTTTTTTCGGCGGCTATCTATAGCAATAATTGCTATCGGAGTCAAATAATGAGTTACTAATTGTGACGCTATGACCTTTTTTTTATCATATTTGATTATTCTCTGTGCTGTTTTGCCTTTTGCATGTTGTTATATTTTTAAAGGATTTTATCTTCAATGTTACCTATTCAAGCGGTTCTCGCTGAACTTAAACAACAACTTAATTTGTGTCCACAAGTGATCCTTCAAGCCCCCCCCGGCGCGGGTAAATCTACCTGTCTTCCATTAGTTTTGTTAAAACAACGATGGTTTAGCGGCAAAATTATTATGTTAGAGCCACGTCGTTTAGCGGCGCGAAATATTGCTCACTATCTTGCTAAACAATTAGGTCAACCAATTGGCCAGCAAGTTGGATATCGATTACGTGGTGAATCTAAGGTTAGTGCTGAGACACAGCTTGAAATCGTTACTGAAGGTATTTTGATTCGATTATTGCAGCAGGATCCTGAACTAACGGGAATTGATTTAGTAATCTTTGATGAGTTTCATGAGCGAAATCTGCAAGCTGATTTAGGCTTGGCTTTATGTTTAGATGCCCAGGCAAGTTTGCGTGAAGATTTAACCTTATTGGTGATGTCTGCAACTCTAGACAATCAAGCATTACAACAACATTTACCCGCTGCGGCTTACGTCAGTTGTGAAGGGCGGAGTTACCCTATTGAGTATGTTTATCAACCTGTTACAGGGCAGGAAGGAAGCATTGCTCAGCAACAAGCATTAGTCGCATTAATTAAAATGGCTTATCAGCAACAAGCGGGCAATATGTTGGTGTTCGTTGCAGGGGTAAAAGAAATTCTTCGCTGTTGCCGAGATTTACAACATTGGATTGATACTCAACAGCTACCCATTTTATTAGCCCCTTTATACGGTAAATTAAGTTTAGATGAGCAGCAATTAGCGATTCAATCCCCCCCTAATAATATGCGTAAAATAGTGGTCTCGACTAATATTGCAGAAACCAGTTTAACCATTGATGGCATTACTGTAGTGGTTGACTCCGGTGTTGAGCGTAGTTTTCACTTTCAAGCTCAAACGGGGATTGGCAAGTTGAGAAGCCAGACCATCAGCGAGGCAAGCGCTACTCAACGCGCGGGTCGAGCCGGGCGTTTAAGTGCGGGCACCTGCTATCGACTTTGGGCTAAAGAAAAGCGTTTAAGGACACAAAATGAAGCTCCTATATTACAAAGTGAATTAACGGCTTTAATGCTTGAAGTAAGTGCCTGGGGAGTTACTCATCCTCAACAATTACCTTTTTTAACCCAGCCCAACGAAAATAATATTCAGGTCGCGCTACAGTTATTGCAAAGTATTAACGCAATAGATTCTCGTGGTCGTTGTACTGCCCATGGTGAGCAGATCATTGATCTTGCCTTAACACCTCGATTAGGACATATGCTGATCACCGCTAAAACATTAGAAAGCAACTTAAAGCAGCCTGGGGTGGTGGCATTGGGCTGTTTAATCGCCGCATTTTTAGAAGCAAATGAAAAAGGTAACGATGATATTGAAGCACAGTTAAATTCTGTTTCTTATCAGGTGAAAAAACAATATCAAATATTGCTTAAAAAATGTTCGCAGAAAATGCCTAGCAGTTTACCAATGCAATATTGTGGGCTGCTATTAGCGATTGCTTTTCCCGATCGTATTGCAATGAGCCGTGGTAACGGGCAATCTCTTGACTATTTACTGAGTAATGGAGCCGGTGCGTGTTTAGTTAATCATTCTGCATTATTAAATGAAAAAATGCTGGTGGTTGCAGATCTCGCGCTGTCGGAACAAAAAACTAATAGCCTTATTTTTAAAGCATGTAGTATCAATTTAGAGACCATAAAAGCTTACCTTCCACATTACTTAATGTCTGTTGATTACTTATGTTGGTCGTTAAAAGAAAATAAATTGATTGCTGAGCAACGCTTGATGTTAGGTAAAATTACAATTAGCCGTTTACCACTTGCTAAGGTATCGAAGCAACAAAAGTTAAGTGCATTACTCAATGGTTTAAGGCAAGCAGGACTGTCTATTTTACATTGGAGTGATGCGAATAAAGCCTTATTAATCCGTTTACGTTATGCAACTGATCAGTATAAGTTGGCAAGCGAAAAAGACGTCGTAGACTTCAGTGAGGCGGCATTAATTGAACAATTAGAGTTATGGCTAGCCCCTTTTTGCACTGGTATTACACAACCTGAACAATTTAAAAAAATTGATTTGAAAGCTGCGTTATTATCTCGTTTAACTTGGTTACAGCAACAAAAATTAGAGGTACAGTTTCCACAAACGATTACCGTGGCTACGGGCTCGGCGATTAAATTACAATATCGAGAGCAACAAATTCCGTTATTGTCGGTTAAAATGCAGGAATTATATGGTCAGGCACAAACACCGAGTATTTTCGATGGGCGCATCGAGATTCAATTAGCCTTGTTATCACCGGCGATGAAACCATTACAAGTGACTCAAAATTTGCATTCATTTTGGTCTGGCGCTTACAAAGAAGTACAAAAAGAGATGAAGGGGCGTTACCCAAAACATTTTTGGCCCGACGACCCCGCGAATGCATTAGCAACACGTAAAACTAAAAAACATTTATCTAGATAATGTTATGGTGCGCGCTGATCATGCTTAACATGGCTAATACATACCTAAAATTTATTAAAAAATGAGTTAACTAAATCTGTTATGGCAAAAACACCTAAAAATGAAAGCGCTAAGAGCAAACCGAAAGAAACGACAAAAGGTAAACTCAAACAAGGCGCTAAAAAAGAAAGCGGGGAAAAAAGTACAGCTAAAAACCCCAAAACAACTCGTAAACCCACAGCAAGAAAAAATACTAAAAAAAGTACGAGTAAATCGCAGACACCTTCCTTTAAACAACGTTTTTTTAGAGGGTTATGGTCAATTACATGGAAAGCGAGTCTCGCTTTTATTGCCTTTATTATTATTTGCGGGATCTATTTTGATAAAAAAATAGAGCGTCGTTTAGATGGATCTACATGGACTCTGCCTGCTGCATTATATGCACGCCCTCTCACATTACAGGTTGCATCGCCATTAACTCAACACGCCTTGGTCAGTGAACTAAAATTACTGAATTATCGTGCAGTGAAAAGAGTACAAAGCCCCGGTCAGTTCTCAACGGCGGGTAACCGTGTCATTATTTATCGTCGTGCATTCGATTTTCCTGATAAATCAGAGCCTGCTCAATTAGCCGAGGTGAGCTTCAATTGGCAAGGGGTGAGTAGCCTTAAAACAAGACAGCAAAGCCATCTACAACAATTTCATTTAGATCCTTTGTTATTAGACAGGCTGAATAGCAAGCAAATTCAAGACAGAGTCTTTGTACCTTTTGAGAAAATACCAGATCTCTTTATTAATACATTGCTATTAATGGAAGATCGTAATTTTTATCATCATCAAGGTGTCTCACCTTTTGCCATCTTACGCGCGTTTATTGTGAATTTTAAAGCGGGGAGAACGGTACAAGGAGGTAGTACATTAACGCAGCAATTAGCAAAAAACCTGTTTCTATCACAAGAGCGTAGCTTATGGCGTAAGTTTCAAGAAGCGTATATGGCGGTGTTAATTGATCATAAATACAGTAAAGACAAAATATTAGAAGCTTACTTAAATGAAGTGTATTTAGCGCAAAATGGTGCGACGGGTATTTATGGCATCGAGCTAGCTAGCGACTTTTATTTTGCACGTCCCGTTGATGAGTTACGCGTTGAGCAAATTGCATTATTGGTGGCAATTATCAAAGGTCCTTCCTACTACAACCCAAGAAGGAACCCTGAACGAGCACTGGCGCGTCGAGATTTAGTGTTACGTTTAATGCTTGAACATAACTATATTAATACCGCACAATATCGAATAGCCGCCAAGGGAAACCTTAATCTAAGTAATGCGAAGGCGTTAAATAACCGTGCAAATCCAGCTTTTGTGAGTTTGTTAAACCGAGAGTTGCAAAGTGATGTGCCAGCAAGTGTACGTAAAAAAAGTGGTTTATCGATCTTTACATCAATTTCTCCTTTAGCACAAAAAAATGCAGAAATAGCGATACAAAACGGGGTGCCAAAAGTACAAAAAGAGGGGCAACACGACTTACAGGGGGCGATGGTTATCACTGACCGCGAATATGCTGAAGTACGTGCGATTGTTTCCGGAAAGAATGTTAAGTTTAGTGGTTTTAATCGTGCATTAGACGCAAGTCGACCAATTGGTTCTTTGGTTAAACCAGCAGTTTATTTAACGGCACTAGATCAAGGTTATGCATTAACTGATACATTAAATGACAAGGCGATTATCCTCAAAAATAGCACCGGCCAACGCTGGCGCCCTAAAAATTACGATAGAAAATTCCGTGGAGAAGTGACCGTGGAGTATGCGCTAGTGCACTCATTGAATGTCCCGACCGTAAACCTAGGCATGCAAGTAGGCTTAGGCAATGTTATTGATAGTTTGCATAAAATGGGGGTTAATGAAAAAATACCTGCTTATCCATCTTTAGTGTTAGGCAGTGTGTCATTATCTCCTTTTCAAGTCGCGCAGATGTATCAACCGATTAGCATGAAAGGAGTGTATAAACCGTTAACAATGATTCGTTCTATCGTATCGAGTCAAGGTGAGGTAGTTTATCAACGTAGTCAACATGCGCAGCAAATATTTTCATCACAATCGGTGTCACAATTATCTAATGCGTTACATAAAGTGACTACTGAGGGGACCGCTCGCAGTTTACGTTGGCGCAATCCCGGACAAGACTTTGCTGGTAAAACGGGAACCACTAATAATCTTAACGATAGCTGGTTTGTCGGGTTTGATAAAGATGAAGTGGTCACCACATGGGTTGGGAAAGACAATAATAAAAGTGCAGAATTAACAGGCAGTAGCGGGGCATTAGTTTTGTTCTCCGACTATATGAAAGCAAAAGTAGGGAACTAAAGTGCAACAATTAACACCAATAACTAATGTCGAGCAGTTACAGGAAGCATTTTCTCATAATAAAAGTTGGGATGCACAATATCGGCTTATTATTCAATTAGGTAAAAAATTAGATGCTTTTCCTGAACAGCTAAAATTAGAACAACATCAAGTAAAAGGTTGTGAGAGTTTAGCGTGGTTAGTGATCATCGAAGAAAATGGCGTTTATGATTTCAAAATGGACAGTGACACTCGCGTGGTCAAAGGGTTAATGAAAATTATTTGGTTAATTTTTCATGGGAAAACCAAACAGCAAATAGAGGATATTGATTATCAGGATCTATTTGCTCAATTAGGGTTGTTAAATCATTTGAGTCCATCTAGAGCCAATGGTTTATTTGCCATTATAAATACTATTAAAGGAGTCAATTCTATTGACTAATATTCAACTTAAGATTGTTTTATCCAGTTTATTTTTACTAACTCACTCTGTTTTTGCGACAGCAAATGACGTGTCTGCACAACAAGTAAGCGCCGCTACTGATGCATCTATTGATGTTGAAATAAATAGTGGAACTGATTCAGCAGCCGCTAATAGTAACCACCGTTATGTTTATGATGTTTATTATAAAAGTATATCGATTGGTGACATGACTCAAGAGTACCGTTGGAAAGGAAAAAATGTTGCGGTTAATTCAGTTGCTGATTTTTCTTTTTTATATTTTTCATTTGGTGGTAGCCAACAATCAGACATTGTTTGGGACGACACAAAAAAACTATTTTTAAGTCGTTCATTTGTTAGAGAAAGTGTTGGCTTTAGTACGGTCGAAATGACCGCTAAATTTGACCCAACAGGCCATCATTCAGAAGTTGTAAATAATGGGGAAAGCGCTGAATACTCAAACCAAGAAGGACCCATTGTTGACTTTAATACCGTGACCTTACAAATTGGGGAAGGGTTAAAAAAAGGACAAACGGATTTCGAGTTTTATATGCAAACATCTGACGATATTGCCCATTATTTCTTCCAGCTAAAAGGGACGGAAGTGATTAAAACTAAGTTCGGGGAAATGGAAGTATATCGAGTACAACAAACCCGAAAGAAAGATCGTACGTTTATCGCTTGGTTTGCCCCTCATTTTGATTATCAAATGGTTAAATTTGAATATCAAAGAAAAGTGTTAGATATCCACGGAGAACTAGTTGAGCATGGCACTGACTTTTAATTTGATACAGGCTCCGTGATAAAAATGATAGCAGTGAAATAGGATGAAAGTGAAAAAGAATAAAATCAGTAAAGGGGCGTTACATCCTCGTAATAAGCATATCGGTCGATATGATTTTACGGCTTTGGTTAAGTCATGCCCTGAACTCGCAGCTTGTTTAATACAAAACCCTAAAGGCGACTTAAGTATCAACTTTAGTGATGCTCAAACTGTCTTATTGTTGAATAAAGCATTATTAACGCATTTTTATCAAATTGATTTTTGGCAAATACCCCCGGGTTATTTATGTCCGCCTATTCCTGGCCGAGTTGATTATGTACATTACATTGCTGATTTATTAAGTGAAGACCTTGTAGGAGGCATTCCTACTGGTTCTCATATTAAAGGATTAGACATAGGCTGTGGTGCAAACTGTATTTATCCTATTCTAGGCAGTCGTAGTTACGATTGGTCTTTTGTCGGCGTTGATATTGATAAGTTGGCCGTGAAAACGGCGACCTTGTTAGTCAATGCGAACAAAAATATCAGTAAAAAAATTACCATTCGTGAACAAAAAAACGCACAACAGATTTTATTAGATGTGGTGAAGAAGTCGGATAAGTTTGCTTTTTCTATGTGTAACCCTCCTTTTCATACCTCAATGCAGGCAGCAGCTGCAGGTAGTTTATTAAAACAAAAAAATCTTGGTAAGCATGCACTGTCTAACGCGAATAAAACAATTAACAATGATGCTGACTTAAATTTTTCTGGGCAAGCGCATGAGTTAAGTTGTGCTGGTGGTGAAATTGCTTTTGTGAAACAGATGATCACTGAAAGTGCGCAGATCAAAGAGCAAGTTGGTTGGTTCACTTGTTTACTTTCTAAAAGTGAAAATGTGAACCCTTTGAAAAAAGCACTGGAAAAGCATAATCCTCAACAAGTGAAAGTGATTGAGATGTCTCAGGGGCATAAAATAAGCCGCTTTATTGCTTGGACTTATTTAGACCCACAACAAAGGAATCACTTTTTCTAACTGATTTATTTAATTTTTTGAATAGTGCGTGGATAAACCCTCTTTTAACTAACCTCAATTCTGGTTAATGAAAGCAGAATTATATTTAAAATCATAAAATTATATTTTTTGACTATACAGCGCCGTTAGTTTTGCGTAGCTCAAAGCGAATTATTGAAGCGATAACTGGTTATTGAAAGATAATTTAACGAAAAAATCCGCGGAAATAGCGGTGTTGTATCGCTTTGCTTACCCATAACTGAGGTTAATTAAGTGTAACTACTCAGGCCGTCGCTATTTAAGCCTATTTCTTCGTTGAAAAATGCTCATTTAAACCACTAAACTGCGCTTTTTCGCCTTGAACTAAGCATAAATAGCTTAGCCCTGAGCATTTACGTTTTTATTTTGGTAAAAAGCACTCAGTTTTAATGAGTGCTGAGTAGTTACAATTAAGTTAAGTCTTTTAATGACTCCGAGATAGTAAGTATTAAAAGGAAGTTCGATGTTAGCAGTGATTCTAGAGTTTGATGTTATTGATGGTATGGAAGATCAATTTAAAGCGGCATGGGCTGAAACAACGGAATTGATTTATCAGCACTTTGGTAGTCTTGGCTCAAGGTTACATCATTCAGAGAACGGAAAATTTATCGCCTATGCGCAATGGCCAAGCTTAGAGGTGTATGAAAATGATCATTATTGGCCTGTCGATACGAACCAAGCCAGAGATAGAATGAGATCCTCTCTGAAAACAGGAAAACCAACTGTACTTCATAAATTAATATTGGACACTGACTTGTTAAAAGCGACAACTTATACTGCTGTTAATAGCAATTATTAGTTCAAATAAGTATAAGCTCGTTTAGACGAGATTGTCATAGTAAGTTTAACCGATAATATTTTTTGTTTATGGTTGATTTTTCGATAGACGCTGCGTTTTTATTACCTACCCATTCAGATAAACAATCTAGCAGTATCTTAATATTACTTCGCTATTGTTTTTCTATTATTTTGCTATTGCTCTGCACTTGAGGCCATGCCTAATTATTCAAATTTTATCAATCATTTTGTTATGTCCGTTATCAATAAAAGTGTATTAATAGATCGATATTTAAAATAGTCAATAAGTACTCGGCGCTCAATTTTTTGGATCTTTTTTTCTTATTTTGTATATTTATTTAGGGCTGTTAATTTCCTATTATCCTCTTCAATTAATGCTTGTAAACACATAAAATTAAAATGAAATTTATATTTTTATTTGTGAGCGTATTGGTTTTTATTTAGCGATGAGAAGGCTACAATTCAGAGACAATGAAGAACAAAAACATAGCGGGGTTATAGCACATGAATAAAAGTGTGAAACAAGTAATAAGTGGCTCTGTATTAGTAGTGATCGTTATATCAGGCTGGTGGTTGTGGCAATCATTTCAAACGCCACAATTAGCCTCTGATTTTGCGGTGGGTAATGGACGAATTGAAGCCGTTCAGGTTGATATATCCACTAAAATTGCAGGGCGTGTTAAAACGGTGCTGGTCAAAGAAGGGGATCTTGTTCAAGCAGAACAAACGCTGGCTCAGATTGATACTGCTCAATTATATGCTCAGAAACTTCGTGCAGAAGCCGATGTCGCGAGTGCTAAAAGCCTTGTTGCTTCCGCGCAAGCATCGATCTCAATGAACAAAGCTCAACAGCTTCTTGCAAAACAAGAGCTTGCTCGTGTTAAAGCGTTGATTGATAAAGGTCATACCAGCAAAGAAAATTATGACCTTAGGGTCAGTAATGTGTCGGTGGCTAAAGCAAATCTAGATGCTGCTCAAGCGATGCTTATTTCACGACAACGTAATGTCGATGCTGCCAATGCAAATGTCACTGAAATTCAAACCCAACTTGATGATGCAACACTGATTTCACCAACGATTGGTCGAGTGTTATATCGTCTTTCAGAACCCGGTGAAGTGTTAGGCAGTGGTGGCAAAGTGCTGACGCTGATCAATCTTGCTGATGTTTATATGGAGGTTTTTTTGCCCACCGCGCAAGCCCATCGTATTGCCATTGGTGCCGAAGCTAGAATTAAGTTAGATGTGCTTGATGTTGCTATTCCTGCAACCGTGAGTTTTGTTTCACCGGAGGCGCAATTTACCCCTAAACAGGTTGAAACACAAAGTGAACGAGAAAAGCTAATGTTTCGTGTCAAAGTACGGGTCCCTGAACAATTGGTCTTAAATTACATTGAACGGGTGAAAACGGGTATTCGTGGCGTTGCTTATATTCGATTGACTACATTACCCGGCGAAGCGCCATCAATATGGCCTGAGTTTCTTCAGAAATTACCCGCAAATGTTGATTTGACAACTACAGTAAATGTTGATTTACCACAAAAATAAATGTCAATTAGTTGTGAATTGATGGAGTCATTATGGTTGCGCAAAATCATCCCGTTATTTGTCTTAAGGGGATAACACATTGCTATAAAAATAGATCTGCTGTTAATGATCTCACACTAGATATACCTGCGGGCTTAATGGTTGGGTTACTTGGGCCCGATGGTGTAGGTAAGTCTACCTTGATGGGGTTGATTTCAGGCGCTCGTAAGTTGCAGCTAGGTCACCTCGAAGTACTTGGTGGCGATATGTCCTCTGTGCAACATCGAAACAGTGTCGGTCCGCGCATTGCTTATATGCCACAGGGGCTTGGAAAAAATCTTTATGCTGAGCTGAGTGTTGAGGAGAATCTTGATTTTTTTGGTAAGCTTTTTGGGCAAGGCAGTATTGAACGCAAAACGCGGATCGACAGGCTCACTAAAGCAACGGGGCTTGGTGCTTTCTTATCTCGACCTGCGGGTAAACTCTCAGGTGGGATGAAACAAAAATTAGGGCTTTGTTGTGCACTTATCCACGACCCTGATTTATTGATATTAGACGAACCAACCACGGGGGTTGATCCACTTTCTCGACGCCAGTTTTGGCAGTTAATTACAGATATTCGTAGTGAACGTCCCACTATGAGTGTACTTGTTTCCACTGCCTATATGGATGAAGCGGAAGGTTTTGATTGGTTAGTAGCCATGGATGATGGAAAAATTCTTGATACGGGGACTCCACTGGCACTAAAAGCTAAAACAGGCGCAAAAGATATCGAGGCTGCATTTGTTTGTTTATTACCGAAAGAAAAACGTGGTAAAGCGAGCAAACTGGTGATCCCTCCTTTAGATAACGCACAAGGCGTTGCAGCCATTAAAGCGCAGGGATTAACACGACGTTTTGGTGATTTTGTTGCCGTTAATAATGTTAGTTTTGAAATTCAGGTTGGCGAGATTTTTGGTTTTCTTGGATCGAATGGGTGTGGAAAAACGACCACCATGAAAATGTTAACCGGCTTGTTGCCCGTTTCAGAGGGAGAAGCTTTCTTGTTTGGTAAACGAGTCGATGCGAATGACTTAGCGGTCAGGCATCGTGTAGGTTTTATGTCACAAGCCTTTTCACTTTACGGCGAGTTAACCGTTGAGCAAAATTTAACATTACATGCTCGCCTATTTCATCTCAGTGCTGAAAAAACTATTGAGCGTATTACTACCTTGGTGGATCGTTTTGATTTACGTAAGCAAATGAACTCCCTTGCTTCATCGCTCCCACTTGGTATGCGTCAACGTCTTTCCCTTGCGGTCGCGGTTATTCATGAGCCTGAAATGCTGATCCTCGATGAACCAACCTCGGGTGTGGATCCCGTTGCAAGGGATAGTTTTTGGCAACTATTAGTTGAATTATCCCGCCACGATAAAGTTACTATTTTTATTTCAACACATTTTATGAATGAAGCATTACGTTGTGATCGAATTTCATTAATGAATGCAGGCCAAGTGCTTGTTTGTGACACTCCACAACATTTAATTGAAGCGAAGGGGGTGGCTTCTCTAGAAGCTGCTTTTATTAGTTATATTGAGGAAGGTATTGCTGAAACAGCCGATAAAAATTCTAACACAACGGAAGTGCCTTCTCACTTAGTCAGTATTGCATCAAATACAACATCTAATACAAAATCAAAAAAGGGCTTGTCTGCTACTCCTCAGTTTAGCCTTAAACGCCTTTTGGCTTACAGTTATCTTGAAACAATGGAAGTGATGCGAGACTCAGTGCGTTTAGCCTTTGCCTTTTTTGGGAGTGCGATTTTACTAGTCGTTATTGCTTATGGTGTTTCTCTCGATGTTGAAGATTTACGTTATGCGGCACTAGACTTGGATCATTCACCTGAAAGTCGGCAATATTTAAGTAATTTTGAAGGCTCACGATATTTTCTCGAGCAACCTGTCTTATACAGCAAAGACCAACTTGAACAGCGCTTAAAGTCTAATGATATTACTCTTGCTATTGAAATACCTCCGAACTTTGGACGTAATCTTAAAAAGGGTGAAAATACAACCATATCCACATGGATAGACGGTGCGAATACCACCCGTGCAAGTACTATCGCCGGTTATGTGGCTGGCAGCCACCTTCATTATCTTACAACACTGGCAACCAATGCGGGTATTGACGCGAGTGCTGCTTCACATGTTTTAATCGAATCTCGTTATCGTTATAACCCGTCCTTTGAAACTATCTATTCAATTGGCCCTAAAACACCTGCTCTGTTATTACTTTTATTCCCGGCGATCTTGATGGCCGTTAGCATTTCGCGAGAAAAAGAGATTGGAACAATTACCAACTTTTATGTTACTCCAACCAATCGGTTTGAATATTTGATTGGTAAGCAACTTCCTTATATTGCGATAGGAATGGTTAATTTTGTGGTTTTGACGCTGCTAGTTGTCTTTCTGTTACAGGTCCCTTTAAAAGGAAGTTTATTGGGATTAACGTTAGGTGCTTTTTTGTATGTTTGCGCTTCGACCAGTTTTGGGTTGCTCATTTCTTCTCTGACTAAATCTCAAGTTGCCGCCATATTTGCGACCTCTATTTTGTCATTGATGCCGACGATTCAGTTTTCGGGAATGATTCAACCGACCTCCACCTTAGAAGGGGCTGGTAATTTCATTGGCTCTATTTGGCCTGCAACCTATTATATGCATTTGAGCGTCGCTGCCTTCACCAAAGGGTTAGGCTTCTCTGACCTAATCAGCGACTTGCTTATATTGACCCTTTTCGGACCGATATTTTTACTAATTGCAGCTGCTATTTTGAAAAAACAGGAGACCTAAATGTTCAAAGTTTGGATTAATATCTTCTGGCTTGGAGTTAAAGAGCTGCGTAGTGTTTTTGCTGATGTTTTTGTGGTTGGATTTATCGTATTTGCATTTACGTTAGACATCTATTCGCAGGCTACTGCGATGAGTGAGTCGGTAAATAATGCATCGGTTGCGATTGTTGATGAAGATCACTCTGAACTCTCTCGCAGTATTGCCAGTGCACTTTATCCTCCTTATTTTAAAGTACCCGTGTTAATTAGCCCAGATCAAGTTGATCAATCCATGGATCACGACCGCTTTATGTTTGTGGTGAGTATTCCACCTGATTTTGAAAAACAGGTGCGAGAAGGCAATCAACCCAGTGTGCAAATAGATATTGATGCCACTGCTGTCTCGCAGGCAAGTCTTGGTAATAGCTATATTCAGAGTATCGTGACTAGCGAGGTAAATTATTTTGTAAATCGTTCCGATAAGGCCACTACTTACCCTGTGACACTGGTTCAGCGACGTGCTTTTAATCCCAATGGTACGGGGATGTGGTTTGGTGCAATTAATGCGTTACTTAATCAAATAACCTTGCTGACCATTATATTGACTGGGGCTGCTTTATTGCGTGAGCGTGAACATGGGACTATCGAACATCTCTTGGTTATGCCGTTAACTTCATTTCAAATTGCGATTGCCAAAGTCTGGGCCAATGGGTTAATTATACTTGTCGCGTTCATGTTATCGATGTTGTTTGTTGTCGAAGGTCTACTCGATGTACCGGTTGCAGGCTCACGATGGTTATTGCTTGGCGGAACGGGGATCTACCTATTTGCTTCCGCTGCTATTGGCATTTTTTTGGGGACGATTGCACGAACAATGGCGCAGTTTGCATTATTACTGATGATGGTGATCATGCCTATTATGATGCTTTCGGGGGGATTGACTCCGATTGAAAGCCAACCGATGATCATACAACCTTTAACTTGGTTTTTTCCTTCTCGTCATTATATGGCTTTCTTTCAAGCGGTCGCTTTTCGAGGAGCAGGGTTGAATATTATTTGGTCTGAGCTACTGATTATTATTGGCCTTGGGGCGATTTTCTTATCTGCTAGTTTGGCATTATTCCGACGCTCTATTTCAGTGAGTAAATGAGACAAAGAAAGTAGGTGTTTCAAGGTTTAATCCGCTGACTGAACGATACTATTGGTGACTTATTCCTTAAATTCAATCAATAAACTTGATGTTGAAGTATTACTTATTTTCAATGATTGAATCTTTCTTTGGAGCGTTACACCCACGCACAAAATAGAAGTTAAATACTGTAAAAAATGTCGCTGGTTAATGCGAGCCATCGTGGATGACCCAAGGTTACTAAGCACTTTTGAAAACGAGTTAGATGAGGTGTCATTATTATCCGGAGAAGGTGGCTTCCCCGAAATAACCGAATTAAAGCAGTTGGTCAGAGATGTTATCCCCCCAGATAAAGACTTAGGCAGTATTGATCGTAAAACGAATAAAAGCGTGTCTTGATTAGTCATTATGTCACTACCCAAGGAGATATAAGATAACAAAATATTTATTTTTCCACTCTTATTGTATGTTTTTAATGCGTACATTTAATTCTCTGGAGCCATTATGTCAGCAATCGCGAATACACCTACCCCGCCTTATTACGCAGTAATTTTTACTTCTATTCGGACTGAAAAAGAGGACGGTTATGTAGAGATGGCTGATAGGATGGTTGAACTTGCTCAGCAGCAACCTGGCTTTTTAGGAATTGAATCAGCAAGAGAAGAGGTAGGAATTACCGTCTCTTACTGGAGGGATTTAGAGGCAATTAAAAACTGGAAAGCTAACAGCGAGCATCTACAAGCCCAAAAATCAGGGCGTAAATCTTGGTACGATAGTTTTAAAGTACGTATTTCAAAAGTAGAGCGTGATTATGGCCTTTAATCACAATACATTTTTATTGATGTTACTGTAAAAGTGATATTAGACATTTATTAATACTACTTTCGAATTGTTAACTATTTGAAAGTAGATACTATCTAGCACTATATTTTCTTCACCCATGATGCAATCGCTTTCAATGGTCTATGCTGATATCGCTTATTGTATAAATGCTTAGATTTTTACACCTTGAATGATAACGGGTATATACTCTCTTTTATTAACCCTATTTGAGTATTAAATGCGGTGTTTCGGTATAGACATTTACCTATTTTCTAAATATTAAACCTTTTATTTAACGATTGTTCTGTATTGATATTTTATTCTGAATATTTTTTGCTCACTCTTTCGAGGCCAGTCAAATGGCTATGCACTTTAGTTCGTCACTGCGAACATAAATTTATCTACAGGAAGTTGATATAAGTGATAGTTCAAAATTGGCTTGAACAACTGTGTTTGATGATTCCAAATGTTCAGGCATCGATAGTTGTTAAGCATTTGCATGAAGGTAGTGATGCTAAACCGATAGCGTACTGGCCGAACTCATCGATTGATTGCGATAGGTTATTGCAGAGTTTACCTTTATTGAAAGTACAATTATCGCCAGTGGTGACCATGGGTAAACAGTTGCCTGCTGATAACAACACTTCTAAAAAATCTAATGACACACTGATCATCGCTTATCCGCTGTCCTTTTGTGCTGATTCATCTGGTGCAGTGATCCTTGAGGTCGAAGCTAAAATCACTCAACAAGCGGTGTTGTTACAGATGCTGAAATGGGGGCAAAGTTGGTTACAATTATTATTAAACAATATTAAAAAAACAGGCGATACAGTCAGACCATCACAGGATGCATTAAAAGAAAAGCCAGAGAAAAGTAATCAAGACCAGACTAAGCAAACCCCTTTAAATTATTTAGCGATTATTCAGGCGATTTTGTCTTGTTCTGAAACGCAACAAGCTAACATGACATTAGTCAATGAAGTTTCACGTTGTTGGCTATTTGATCGAGTTTCATTGGGTATTGTTAATGGCAATGACGTTGAAGTAAAAGCGTTATCGCACAGTGCTCATTTTGATCAGCGTAGTAACCTAGTTGTTGGTTTACAACAGGCGATGATGGAAATGAAAGATAGCGCTGAAGGGCGATATTTTCTAAGTGCTGAGGTTGAAGATCTTATTGATTATCCAGAACATCAGCGATTACTCTTACAACATGAGAATAACGCCTTAATATCTATACCGCTTAAAAATAATGAACAAACGATTGCGATATTATTATGTGAATTTCAATCAGAAGCTCAAGAAGACCCAACGTTATCGGTTTCTACTAACGAACTAACTGCCAAAGCCGTTTCTACCAAAAAGCTGTCTACCCAAAAGCTATCCAACATAGAACCGCTTGATCAACACGCAATAGATGATAATGCTAATAACGAGCTTATGGCTTCTAAATATTTAACTGAGCTTACTCTGTTAGCTCGCTTGTTAGGGCCCTTAGTAGGGTTACATCAGCGCGGTAGTCAAAGTATTCCTGAGCACATAATGGGGCGCTCCCGTGCTTACTTAACGCGAATGAATCAAGGTAGGTTTGGTAAATTACCCTTATCGGTTGGTGTGATTTTGTTATTGTTGATGACCTTTGTTGTTGATAAGGATTTCAGAGTTAGTTCCGAGGCAACGCTTGAGGGGCGTATACAGCGAGCGGTGGTTGCCCCATTTGACGGGTATATCGACAGCGCTTTTTCGCGTGCAGGAGAACAAGTACAAAAGGGGACGCTATTGGCTCAACTGGACGATCGTCCTTTACAGTTAGAAAAGCGCGGTTGGTTGAGTAAAAAAGAAGAATATCAAAAGCAATATCGACAGGAACTTGCGACATTAAGCCATGCTAAATCACGCATCATTAAAGCCCAAATCGCCCAAGCAGACATTCATATTGCTCAGGCTGATAGTCGTCTACAGCGCGCCAAGTTACTTTCTCCATTATCTGGCATTATTATTGAGGGGGATTTATCTCGTTCATTAGGTGCGCCCGTTGAACAAGGGCAGGTACTTTTTGAGGTCGCCCCACTAGATGATTACCGTGTAGTATTAAAAATTCATGAACGTGATATCGCATACTTGCAAACAGGGCAAAAAGGTTCATTGATGTTAACTGCTTACCCTAATCATTCGATACCGTTAACTATCGAGCAAGTGGCTATCGTCTATGAGCAAGAAGGGGATTACACTTGGTATCGAACCGAAGCCAGCCTTTCCTCTTCGCATTTGCCTAACGCTATATTATTACGTCCTGGCATGGCTGGGTTAGGAAAAATAGAAGTGGGTCAAAAAAGTCTAGCTTGGATAGGACTGCACCGTTTAACTGACTGGTTACGTTTGTGGTTTTGGTCATGGACGCCTTAAACCATGATAGTTGACCAACAGACATGGGATTCAATTGCCCAGCTTAAACCTAAACTTCGGTCGCATGTGACTTTTTACCAACATGTGTATCGTCAACGAATATGGCATATTGTTGCAGATACGCTGTCGAGTTCGCATTTTCGTTGTACTGAATTGGTGTTTCAGTTTATTCAATGCCTTGACGGCTCACATAGTATTGAACAAGCCTATCAACATTGTCTTGACCTCGAGGGGGAGCAGGCGCTTGAACACATCGATATTATTAACGTCATTGCTACGCTTCAGCTAAAAGGTTTACTGCAAGGTGACATTTCTGTTTCTGTAGAGGATCTTTATCAACGTTATAGTCAACATCAACGGCAACAAAAAATGCGTATTTGGTCGCGCCCTTTATCATTTAAGTTATCGTTGTGGGATCCTGACCTTTGGCTTGAGAAGATAACGCCTTTATTTGCAGGTGTATTTAATCGCTGGGTATTGATATTAAGCGCATGCTTAATTATGTTGGGTAGCAGTGTTGCTGTAGGTCATTGGCAAGCATTGGCTGAGCATTTTTCGGTACGCTTTATGGGGCCTCAAAATCTAGTTCTCATCTGGCTGTTATACCCATTGGTTAAATTTTTTCATGAGCTAGGGCACGCAATTTCAACTAAATATTGGGGGGGCGAAGTCCATGATATGGGGGTATTGTTTATTGTATTTATGCCCGTTCCCTATGTCGATGCATCAACCAGCCATCAATTCAGCGATAAAAATCAACGTATGATGGTCGCTGCGGCGGGTATTTTTATTGAGTTATTACTGGCCGCTTTGAGTATTCTTTGCTGGTCTGTGATGGATGATGGTATTGCGCGTGATATTGCCTTTAATATTGCCGTTGTTGCCGGGCTTTCTACACTGTTTGTTAACGGTAATCCTTTACTGCGTTTTGATGGTTATTATGTGTTTTCTGATGCTATTGAGATTCCCAATCTTGCTAGTCGCTCAAGTAAATATCTTGCTTATCTGTGTCAGCGTTTTCTATTAGGATTGGATCGTCATACTTTACCCAACCCTTCCCCAATAACTGCTGATGGAGAACGCTCATGGTTTCTTTTTTATGGGATTGCTGCTGGTATTTATAAACTGATCATAAGCTTTAGTATCGCTTTTTTTGTGGCCAGTCATTATTTTATTATTGGTGTTATATTAGCTTTATGGTACTTGTTGCAGCAACTTTTATTACCCACTTTTTCCGCGCTTAAAACCTTATTTATGTTAGCCAAAGAGCACGGTCGATTTAAGCGATTAACCTTAACGACTTTACCGATCATTTTATTGTTTTCGTTGTTGTTTTTTTATCCTTTACATTGGAGCTCACATATTGAAGGGATCGCAACCTTACCAGAAGCCGCTTCAATACGAGTGAAAAGTGACGGTTTTATGAAAGCAGTATTGAAAAATAATAATGAGCAAGTGAAGGTCGGGGATATTTTATTTGAGCTTGAAAACCCAGAATTAGTAACTAAAAAGCAATTAATTAAAGCACAAATAGCGGAACTTGAAATTCGAGAAAATCAAGCATTTATGGAAGGGCCTTCGGCAACTCAGGTTCTCAAATTAGAAATTCAACATGCACAAGCAACTTTAGCGGATATACAAGTTGGAATTGATAGCTTAGCTGTAAAGAGTAAATTAGCCGGAGTGATATCTATCCCCAAAGCTCTGGATATGCCAGGTCGTTTTTATCGTAAAGGAGATATTTTAGGTTATGTTATTGACCTGAATAAAGTGTCCATCAAAGCCATTATCCCTCAGAATAAGTTTGAGCAGCTTAAAATGAAGCAGATCAATTGGCAGGTTAAATTAAATAGCCAGCCTATGTCTACCTTCAATGCCACAACCGGACAAGAAATTCCACAGGCATCATTCCAATTACCGAGTGCTAAATTAGGGACTGCTGGTGGCGGTGCAATAATCGTTGATGCCCGAGATAAAGAGGGGCGCACTGTACTTGAGGCCGTGTATCAAGTTGAATTGATTTTTGTAAATTATACTGAGCATTATTTAGCCGCTAAAGTTATTGTGAAAGTTAATCATCAACCAGATAGCTTCGCTGCTTATCTATCTCGAATACTTACACTCTTCTTCTCCGCTCATTTTCAATAGAATAAAGACTAAGTACTTCGTTAAGAAGTCAACACTATGGATTTGCTCTCCATCATATTTGTAATTCCCATCTGACTTAAAATAAACATTACTACCTTTTGAGTATTTTTTGTGTTTTAAACTACACTAGTTTTATATAAACAAATTTCCGCATACATGGATAACAGTATGAATTTAAAAAGTAATCAGTATTTAAACTATACCCTTACCGATTTAGCAGCGAGGTTAGCTTCAGTCCAGGGCGAAATCATGAAGCACCTTGCCCTGTAAGGACTCGCTCGATGTAATCTGTATTTCGATTGGCCTTCTTTTGTTTTCTCTTGATACTTGCTTTAAATGTTTTGTCCGCATTTAGCAGATTAAGTGCGGTATGACGCACCGTTGCATAGTTTTCTGCAGAATTTTCTCTTCTAACTCTGCTGGCATCTTCATGCATTGCGGTATCGAGTTTCCAATGCAGTTTAACTTCGATAGCCCAGTGTTCTCGAGCCGCATTAGCAAATTCATTAACACTTAAATCCGCGGAGCTAATATAGAATCGAGCAGAAGCTTCTGTTGTCTTACCTTTCTCTG
>NZ_AXWP01000057.1 GCF_000482725.1 Psychromonas arctica DSM 14288 | reverse complement strand
AAGAGCAATACAGAACAGATCTGCCTATTCATTTGATACTTGACGGAGCGGGGTATCACCGTAGTGAAGTCGTTAAAATTGCGGCAAAAGAGCTTGGTATAATATTGCACTATTTACCGCCATACAGCCCTAATTTAAACCCAATAGAACGCTTATGGAAGGTGATGAATGAATACGCCAGAAATAATAAATATTTTGCAACTGCAAAAGAATTTCGACAGCATATTAATCATTTTTTCGATGACACGTTACCCAATCTTGATGATGCTTTAGACAGTAGAATTAATGATAACTTTCAAACCTTCAATTTTGCATCTTGAGGTAGCTTGGGTATATGTATTTGTCTGAATTAATTGGGTGTTCACAGATGTCGTGCTTTTTATCCGCCCAATCGATGCCAATTAAAGCAGCAAAATCATCAACGTTATATCCTTTCATTTTGACTCTCCTCCGCGTAAAGTTAACGATGGAATGTGCTTAAAGCTCGTTTCTCGCAGGTCTTATAGATAGTCGTGGTAGGCGATCCCTGAGTATGCGTTTTGAAGCGAGTTGTTCTGTTGGCTCGAACGTCTTGTTAGAAACATTGTATGTTTAGCAATTCAATATTCGTAACCAACAGAAGCATGTTCCACTTAGATAATAATAAGTTATTTTATTAAAGAAGTGGATTGGTCAAACTATAAGAAAATCAACAAGGACACGTAACAGTTGGCTACGTTTCGCTACACAATTTTAGCCAACAATTACTTAGCCTGTTATTTAGGCGTTGTACCTATGGAGTTTCTGTGAAGAAAATTAATCATGATATTTTGAAATTAATTCATGAACAAGATGAAGTTGGAATTCGTGAGCTCTGTAGAATGATCAAGAGAACACATAATGACCATAGAGATTTTTATGGGTTAACAGCACTATTAAAAGCTGGATATATTAACTTTACGGGACCAATACCTAAAGTTAAAGGCACTACAGAAATTAATAGTTATATCATGGCTCTCACTTTTCAAGCCTATTCTCAGGGTACAGGAGAACAGAGTTACAAATCTTTATCTCTGTTAGCTTCTGATAATGAAGATGCTTACTTATTCATTGGTGAAAAAGGAATTGAGTATTTTCATAGTCGTTCTGAAAATCGTAAAGGCTGGTACTTGGTAGCCGTTCTGACTTTAGTATGCTCAATTATATCTGGTGTTATAGTAGCAAAATTTAATGTGGTCTCGCAAAGAACGCCTTACGAGTGTTGTGCTAAAAGTACATAACAAGAACTTAAAATCGGAACAAAAACAGCGGGCCATATTTCGTTCCTCAACAAAATTTTAGCCCACTATTTTTGTCCGCTTAAGTAGGCGTTAGGCAGAAGGAGATAGAATGCCAGCTAAACGGAGATTGCTTAACCTTTTTTCACAAGTTCAAATGTGTAATAGTGCCAATGTATCTGACTGCTTGCGAATGTTCTCACTATCAAGAGAGTTAATTGAATCGAATAACCAATTTGATAAATATCCAACTGTAAGACTTTTTTCTGACTGGTCTTTACATCCCAAACTGGATCGTAGATCGGCGAAAGTATTACTAGATCAAATTGCAAAAATCGTAGATAAACACCAATCAGATGATCCAACAAAGATTATTATTGGCATTTCTAAAGTTTTATCAATTCCTGAATTACATTCCGAACTCTTGTTACTTTTTAAAGCCTCAGAATTACCCGACTTTATGTTGAGGCAACCAGAAATATGGAACCAATGTGTAACTTGGCTTCTGCAAGACCTGACTGGAAAACCTGTTATAGGCTCTAAACATACTGATGAAGAAATAAAAACTGGTTGGGGAGTAATACCAAGGGAATTAAAATTAATAGAAGAGAAAAACCAAATTAAGTGGGAAGTAACCTGTGGACCACGTGTAATACTTAAAGGGCTTTTAGTAAAGCTTGTGCAAAAATCTGCCTAACAAGACGTTCAAACGGACAAAAAACAGTTGGCTGTTTCACTCCGTTCACATTATAGCCAACAATTTTTTGCCGCTTAACGTGGCGTTGGTGCGTCAAGCTAAGCTTGGTGCATCTTGCAGGGTGTAAGTCCCTGTCAGGTAAGGTTTAACCAACCACCTGTATCGAGTGTTGCGCCTTTGGCGGAGCTTGAGATTTGCAATAGCATTTCATTGGTGCGAACCAGATAAATCAAGTGAACAAGATAGGTGAAGCGTACACAGAGAATCATATAGGCCATAGGGGATGCGTGTCCCTGAAGTGCTGGTATCGCTCCGATAAATATTAGATCTGACTGACGAGGTTTGCAACGCCATCGAAGTCCAAGCAAAGCAATCGCAGTGGTTAGATTGTGGCGAGTCAGCGGAGTTTTCAAGCCGTGGCATGTATGTAGAGATGCATCGAGAACTTGAGAGATCCAAAGGTATTCCACAAGGAAGGTGGTAGGGAAGCTGAGTGAAAAGCAAGGCAAACGAAGATCTTTTGGAAGTCAGATCAGCCCATAGTAGTCTGAGCAGGGGAAAGCCTTGTACATGGCGAAGGAGCTGACAGTTATATCCGTTATTAAGCAGATACATGGTCCGGACAAAGTAGGGCTGGAGATACGATGACAACGACACTTAATAACATCACATTTAAAGCACATACTCACCCTAAACATAGGTTTCAGAATTTATATGGATTACTAAATACTGAATGCCTATATGAAAGTTGGGGGCAACTCAACAAGAAAGCTGTGCCAGGTATTGATGGATGCTCTATTGTTCAATATCAGGCTAACTTAGTTGAAAATATAACGAGCTTAAGTCATCAACTTAAACAGAAATGTTATAGGGCGAATGATATTAAGCGCATCTTTATTCCCAAATCGAACGGTAAACAGCGGCCATTAGGCCTACCCACGGTCAGTGACAAATTGGTACAGCAAAGCGTTAGCCAGATCCTGCAAAGTATCTGGGAACAAGACTTTTTGCGTAACAGTTATGGTTATCGACCGAATAAAAGTGCCCATCAAGCCATTCATAGTTTAACACTCAATCTACAATTTAAAGGTTATGGTTACATTGTAGAAGCTGATATTAAAGGCTTCTTTGACAACCTCGATCATAATTGGTTAATGGAGATGCTTAAACAACGAATTGATGATGCCGCAATGCTTAGCTTGATAAGCCAATGGTTAAAAGCGCGGATTAAATCGCCCGATGGTGTCTTTACTAAGCCAACGAGTGGTAGTCCTCAAGGGGGTATTATCAGCCCAGTACTGGCTAATATTTACTTACATTACGCATTAGATCTTTGGTTTGAAAAGAAAGTAAAACCAGCAATGGAAGGGCGATGTATGATGATCCGCTATGCGGATGATTTTGTCTGTGCATTTCAGTTTTCAAAGGATGCGGAGCGCTTTTATCGGGTATTACCGAAACGATTAAATAAATTCAATTTAGACGTCGCGGAAGATAAAACATCATTGATGCGGTTTAGTCGCTTCCATGTAGGGCGAAAGCGTCATTTTGCATTTTTAGGTTTTGAGTTTTATTGGGGAACCGATGCCAATGGTAAAGTAAGACTTCGACGAAGAACTGCTGTTAAGAAACAGAAAGGGACGTTGACGGAGTATTATCAATGGATAAAGGGAAAATACTCACTTAAATTAAGAGAGTGGCTTCCCCAATTAAGACGCAAACTGACCGGATTCAGAAATTACTTTGGGCTGCCTGACAATAGTCGTAGTCTGTCTCATTTATATAACTATGTACTGCATAACCTGTATAAATGGTTAAATAGAAGAAGCGGTCGGAAAAGCTATAATTGGAGTAATTTCAAGAAGATGTTAAGTTATTTTAAAATTGAAGTACCCAAGGTGAGCAAGCGAAATATACTTGTCGATTGGTACTAGGGTCGTGTTTTACACGAGTGAATATTTAACTGAAGAGCCGGATGCGGTAGTTCCGCACGTCCGGATCTGTGTGGGGTCGGTCTGGTAACAGATCGCTCTACCACGATAGGCTGTAGAATAATTCGTTTTTGTAAATCAATAAGAATTTTATATTTTTAACCTGTTGCTTTATTTAAATATTAAATATTAAAAATCGCTGTTTTTCTCCAGAGATGGAGAAATTCTACAGCCTCGTTAGACAAACATTCATATATACCCATGATACTTCAAGATGCAAAATTGCAGGGGTTGTAGGTCGGGATTTATCTCGTCACTGACCGATTGATGGCCTAAAGACCAATCTACATGAGAAGCATTATCAAGTTGTTTGGGTATACTCAATTATTCTAAATTTTCTATAGGTATTAATATGAAAGAAAAATTGAACGAAGTTCAGCAATTAATAGCAGAGTCTAATGAAAGACTATTACATATAAGCAAGGCTGATACTGTTGATAAAGAATATGTAATGCTTAAGCTCAGGAAGAAAATTCTAAATAATAGTGTAAGTATCATATTACTGCTTAAGAATGATTTAAGGGAAGAAGCATTCTCTATTCATCGCCTCTCACTAGAACACCTATTCAACTTGTTCGCACTTGAGCGAGATGAAAATTTCTATGATGAGTTTTTTAATAAATCTCAAACTTCGCTTTTAAAAGGTATGAAAGCCCTTAAAAGAAGCACAGATAAAGACAAACAAGATACTTTGACATCAGATCATCGTGAGAAACTTGAAGCCGGCATCAATGGCTATGAAGAAAATCCAATAAAAGATTTAGGGTATTGTATTTTTAATGCCGCTAATAAATCTGAGCTTGGCCCCTTTTATGATTCTTTGTATAGAGACTTATCTTTGTCTTATGCTCATTCAACAATGATTTCAGTGTTATGTGAAATAACGGAAGAAGGTGTAAATTCGTTGCTAGATAATGTTACCACTGTTTTAAATGCAACAGAATTGCTTAGTTTGCAAGTTTGGAAATCTGAAGAAGTTTAAGCGAATTGCCATACAAGTGACTATACTGCTAAAGCCAATGAATAGCTGTTGTCCTGTAAGTTTTCTATCTCAAAGGGGCCAAAGCGACATACCAGTAATGTCTGCTTTGTCGGAACAGCGGGCGTTAGTAAAACAAAATCTAATGTCAGCTAACCGTAAAATGATCTTAATTTATTAATTGAAAACCCAAGATAATTAAGTGATCACAGTAAATGTTATTTAATGATCGCTTTAGATGATCATGCCTGGCATTTTGGGTGTAATTGGGTGGCATAACTCATGTAATTACTCAACTTTATTGTGTTCATATGTATGCTTATGAACACGGTCGTGGCTTGAATACAAAAGCAATGATTTATTAGGCTTTACATGATGTTTAATATTCATTATTCTAGGGTTTGAACTTATGAATACAAAAAGACTGAAATGAAATTAGCTTATCTTCGAGTTTCAACTATTGAACAAAATACTGATCGTCAAATCATCGAAGCTGATAAAACATTTATTGATAAAGTAAGTGGAGCAAATACAAATCGACCAGAGCTTATTAAGTTAAAAGAGCATGCAAGATCAGGTGATATTGTTATTTGTCATGATATAAGCCGTTTAGCACGTAATCTAAAGGATCTAAAAGACCTTATTGAGTTTTTTATAGATAAGGGGGTTGCAGTTAAATTTTTGAAAGAAAATATGGTGTTTTCGGCAAATAAACAAAACCCTATGAATGAATTGATGCTGAATATGCTTGGTGCTGTTTACCAATTTGAACGAGACATAATGAAACAGCGTCAAGCGGAAGGGATTGCTCAAGCAAAAGCAAAAGGGGTCTATGAAGGAAGATCTTCTTCAATGAGGTTAAAGGCTGATATTATTAATGAATATAAAGAAAAAATACCGCAACGAACAATAGCTAACAATCTAGGTACTTCAGTATCTACGGTTCAGCGTGTTATTAAGAAATACAGGTTAAATATATTAGAACCAAAGGTTAATTGTTATTAATTAACCCTGAGTAACAGCGAATTGAATAATATAGGCTTCTATCCCGCAAAAGAGCATAAAGCGCCCTACGGAAATGACCTACTTGGCCACTAAATTAGTGGCCAAAATCACTTAACCACAACAATAATGAATTTAGCATTAGCTCTTTGATCACTGCGCATAAAAAGAAAAGGTCTAAGTGCTCTTTTAATGAACGAATCGGCCCAAATATTGTAATGCCGTTGTGTAAGTTTGGCTGTGACCACCTATATGAAATAGAAGCATTAAAAATTAAAAATAATATTGTGCTTTCGAATTGTAAACTAGTACATACCTTTTTTGAGCAATCATATCTCAAAACAGTTTCTGGTAAGTCCATCAAATCAAAATGGTTAGGTGGGGAACCAGAGTATTTTAAGGCCTAACAAACAATGATAGGTGTCGCGTAGCCGCCATCTGATCTGGGTGTTGGACAAGCCCGCGTCTACTTATTCATAATAAATTGCGTGGTTGAGAACTGCATTTTTTGGTGGGTTACTTTTCGCTGGGCGAGTGAGGTTAATGCAATGAGTTGGACGCTTGCCTTGTAGCTTTAAGTTGATGGTAAAGGGGGTTATAGTGGTGACGTTAATGTTTCTCGCCTGCAATCACTATCTGGGTGGCGGTGTTACTAGAGAGTATGAGTCGTTGTTCTTTTCTGTCGCAAAGCGCCTTCGTTCAGTAAGAGCTTTAAACTGGCTTTATGTTTTTGGAGAAAATTTTGAAAGAAATAGAATTATTAGAATATGTCGTTAAGGACTTAAATGAAGATATAGCAAAGCTTCAAACTCTCATTGGTGAGCTTAATTCGACAGATAAAACCCCAGAAGTACGTGTTGCTTGCATCTACCTTTCACTTAAAAATATGAAAGTAACAGCAAGTGTAGCGAATGAGTTGGATATCACATTGTCTGATGGTAAGAAAGTGACACCGAAAGCAGTTAGTTTTATTTTAAAAGATGAAACTAACTCCTTACCAACAGCTATAAAAAAGAGAGCCAATTCTATAGCCGGTGACAATCAAGCGCAGGTATCACGTTCAGTCATGGCTCAATCATCACGTTGGTAGAGCAAATATAACAAAGCATTTGTGAGGGATTCACAACGCTTCGCATAGAATGTGATTACCTAGAGTATTAAAAGCGTTTAGGGTTCATTATAGGAACTCATTTTTAGTTATTTTGTTGTAATTGTAATTCTACAGCCTCATTAGGCTCAGCTAGGATCTATGCATATTCATGGTTAGTGAACCATTAAAAAACTATAGATAGAAAGATTAAATAATAGCTTAGGTCTTGCTTCAAACGGTTTATTTCTTTTTATTAATTAAATTTATCATGTAATTTATGCGGAAATAACTGTGTATAGATACTTCAGTATCTACGGTTCAGCGTGTTATTAAGCAATATAAATTAAATGTTTTATGACCACAGTTTAAGTATTAAGAAAGACAATCTAAGAAAATTCTAATTTAGAAACCATTTTTTCAGGGTTTTCTTTGATTAAAGTTAATAGCTTTTTTGTTACACCTGATGGATTACGACGCTTACTTTCCCAACTGCACACTGAGTCATAACTTGCGCCTATTATTTCGGCGAACTCTTTGCGATCTTTGCCTGAAGCTTCTCTAATTGCTTTGACATCTAATGTATCATAGACATGAATATGCTTTTCCTCAGGATTTTTGCTGCCTGTTTCAATATCTAGCATCTCATTTGCACTAGCAAGTAAATCTTCAAATAACTCATCTTTCATAATATATAACCTTTGTTAAATAAGTTTTTCAGAAACTTTTCTCAACTGCTTTTTTTGCTCATTAGTAATATTATCTAATTCATTTTTTGGATAGATAAGGGCTAAATATAATCGGCCAGAAGATGCAGAAAGATTATAATATATAACTCTTACACCGCCACTTTTACCCATGCCTGGCCTAGACCATCTTAGTTTTCTAAACCCTCCTGTACCAGCTATGATTTTACCTAACTCTGGGTTTTCTATTAAAGCTTCTTGCATTTTTTTAAAGTCATCGTCGACTAACAAACTTTCTCTGTGCTTACTAAAACCGCTAAGCTCAATAAATGTGAACATAATTTACTCTATTTATATGTAGTTTAGATTGTACTATGTACTAAATCAATATTTATATTGATGCTTTCAGTAGTACTATGTACTAAATTAATTTTTATTCATTAAATTTATCATGTAATTTATGCGGAAATAGCTGGGTGTATACTTGCCATAAAATATTTAAATTGCGATGGCCGGTTACTTGAGCTACTTCTTCGATAGAGTAGCCTTTTTCAAATAACCGGCTTGCACCTTCCCTTCTTAAGTCATGGTAGCGTAGGTCGGTTATTCCTAGCGTATTACGTACTCGTTGAAAGCCTACAGTGACACTTCGTGAGTTGTAAGGAAATATAAGTTCATTACTTTTAGGTTGTTTCATTATAATGTCAAAAGAGCCGCCTAATAATGGCGCGATCATGTGATTCCCTTCTTTTTTTCGAGGATCTTTTCTATCTCGAATTAAAATGGTTTTATGATCTTCGTTTAAGTCATCCCAGCGTAATTTACAGACCTCACCAATGCGCATACAAGTTAAAATACTAAAGTCGAGGATATCTATGTATGGAATACGTACCTTACCGTTAGCATGAAACTCTTGGCGTTTTAATAAGCCTTCTTTCAATCTTTCTATTTCATCTTCTGTAGGTCTTCTTGTTCGCTTAGTACTTTTTCCAACTAATTTCATATCGATAAGTATTGGAACTGCTTCTTCGAATATCTCAGGACTTGATTTAATATTAAATACGGGTAACGATTTTTTCATGACGGATCGTAAGTATGCAATATCATGATAAATAGTTTGTGGTTTGGTGCCTGTAGCTTTGCGGATCTTACAGTGCTCTATGAGATCACTTGTTTTTAACTGATCGCTTTGGATTGTCGCTATATCACAATCACGAAGCATTTTTATAACATACTGTTTAGTACGCCCCGTGTTATCCCATAAATTTCGAGCATCTATAAATTGGTCAAGTAGCTCACCAATCGAAGATGTTTTGGATTGATTAATGCCAAATTCTTTTAGCTCTGAAGTTTTATTTCTTCCCCATGTCCTGGCAAGCTCTTTCCTTTTGAATGTCTTGGCTTCTCTGTGTATGATCGAACTGTTCTTTTTTACTGTCACGGTTGCTTTAAAGCGAATTTCACCATTTGCTAATGTACGTGTTTGTATTGAAAAAGATGCCATTTGTCCTACTCCTATGAGGCGTACTTAAGGCGTACTGTAGAACGAAATTCAGCATAATTCAACGTAATTCAAGGCATTTTTAGCCGATAACAAAGTGAGCAAAAACAATGATAAGCACTGAAACATCAAGCAGTTACCCTACTAACCGCTTTTCTATTGCTCCGATGCTTGATTGGACTGATCAGTATTGTCGTTATTTCCATCGTTTAATGAGTAAAAATACATTGTTATACAGCGAAATGGTCACCACAGGTGCTATTTTGTATGGGAAAGGGGATTACTTACAAAAAGATGCTGCTGAGCATCCAGTAAGTTTGCAGTTAGGTGGCTCAGCACCATTAGATTTAGCGCAAGCTGCTAAAGCAGGTGCTGAACGTGGATTTGATGAAATAAACTTGAATGTAGGTTGCCCCTCTGACCGTGTTCAAAATGGTCGCTTTGGTGCGTGTTTAATGGCTGAAGGGGCATTAGTTGGTGATGCAGTAAAAGCGATGAAGGATGCCAGTGGTTTACCCGTGACGGTTAAAACACGGATTGGTATTGATGAACTAGACTCCTATGAATTTTTATGTGACTTTGTTGAAAAAGTAAAAGCACAAGGTTGTGATACGTTTATTGTTCATGCGCGTAAAGCTTGGTTAAGTGGTTTAAGTCCAAAGCAAAATCGTGATGTACCACCTTTAGATTATGAGCGTGTGTATCAATTAAAGCGTGATTTTCCTGAATTAACGATTGCGATTAATGGCGGTATTAAAACGTTATCTGATTGTGAAACTCATTTGCAGCATTTAGATGGAGTGATGTTAGGAAGAGAGGTTTATGCTAATCCATATATCTTAAGTACGGTTGATCAGCAGTTGTTTGGATGTGACAAAGAGCCATTAACTCGTTTTGAAGTTTTAGAAAAAATGTACCCTTATATTGAATCTCAGTTAAGCCAGGGTGTACACTTAAATCGTGTCGCTCGCCATATGTTAGGCTTGTTTCAAGGTTTACCGGGTGCACGAGCATGGCGTCGACATTTAAGTGAAAATGGTCATATACCCGGTTCAGGTATTGAAGTCATGCAAAAAGCAGCATCATTTGTGATTGAAGATTAAGATCTACTTGTTAGCGAAGGTGAGGTAATAGGATGAAAAAGTTATATTTACTGTTTGCTATGATTGGTATTCAGCTTGCTATTTATGGTTGTAGCTCACAAACGACAACCGATGCAACAGCGCAAATACAAAGTAAAACGCAGCGTTTAATGATTGTGAGTAGTGGTAACCCCTCGGATGTATTGCCCGCATTTACTACTTATACTTGGAGCGACCAATATAATCAGGTGTTATCAGGGGTCGCGGGACAAAATCAGCAACAGCTGAAAGGTTATATTCGCAACCAAATAACCACTTATTTGAGCAGTAAAGGCTATCAATATCGTGCTGATCCTAAGCAAGCTGATATTGTTGTTGGATTTTTATTTGCGCTAGAAGATGATATTGCGGACCAAACTATTCAGCAACGCTTTGGACTGCTACCAGGTTTAACACGTAGTAATGTTAATGATCCTCGTTATGAAAAAGGCTCACTGTTATTAGCTGCGTTAGATAACCAAGAAAAAACCGTTTATTGGCGCTCTGCTGTGCAAGGCTTTGTCGATTTAGAACAAGATCGCATGGAAGCAGGCTCAGTACGTATGCAATATATTTTAAGTATGATGTTAGGTGATTTTCCACAAGCGGGTAAATAGGCGAGAAAGTCATTACATAAATTGTATTGATGAAACCACACTTAGCAGATATGTATCGGTTGCTATTCAATATACAAATAATGAATGACAACCGATAACGAATATAGTGCAGTATTCTATTTAATGGCAGCTTACTGTTAACTAGGGGCTGTTGATCTTTGCCGTTTAAATTTTGTTCACCACAAGTCGTTTTGATCGAGGCGAACAAAGTGAAGCCTAGTCATCCTAAGCAAATTTTGTCCAACAAAGAGCATAACGCCTTGTGGTGAACCCGTAGGGCAACGTTTTCTGACTATTTCTACTGCGTTTTCGCTTATTTATAGAGAATAACCACACGTCATAAGCTCAGCCTTGTATAAAAAGCCAGCAACTCGTTGCAAAAATAAACTTGAAAGATCAACAGACCCTAATAGACTTACTCGCAATATGATTGTTGATTGTGTAGCCACTATCTGAAAAAAAGGCCTGAGTTGCTAGGTACTGATCTTCTAATACTTCTTTTAAGTTATACTCAATTTGTGTAATACCTTTCGCTGCAATCTCATTTTCAATTTGCTTTAACAAATTCTTGCCTACGCCACGTCGACGAGTTAGATCTCTAATAGCTAGTTGTGAAAATATAGCTGTTGTATCTTGGGTTTTTACATTTACAGCACCTATATGGCGCTCATTAAACATCGTGACGTATAACTTGGTATCGGCTTGTGCTAGTTGCTCTTTAATGGCTTGTTCGGTTAATGCTGCCGGTGGTAGGTGGCCTGCATAGATTTTCTGTAAATCTATTAATAATTGATTTGATAGGGTGTCAGCAATGAAAACGGATAGGCGCATACAAGTCTCACTATTAGGTTGTTAGTTATGTTATTCATTCAGCAGTGGGAAATTAATACTACTGGTATCTGAATAAACTCGATTTTGTTGATAATATTGTATTTTTTTAAGCAATAAGACCACACGCTCTTTTAATGGAATTAATTCCCTTAAGGGCACTAATTGGTAATCTTGTTCGGGTAAAGCTAAGCGTTGTGATAAATATTGTAAGGTTTCAGGGTAAGGGTGCGCAATAAGAATGGTATAAGGGGAATGTAAACTATGTTCGATTGCTGCCTTAAATTGCTTTTCCATCGCCGCTTGTGTGCGTACATTGTCTAAGAATATGTGACGTCTTAAAGCAGGTAGCCCGGCAGTTAATGCTGCGGTTTGTGCGACGCTCTTAGCACTCGTAAAGCTATCTACAAAAAACAATCCCTGTTGATATAACAATTCCATTGTCCATTGCATTGCTGTTTGATTCTCGGTGAGTTGGCTACCCATATGGTTATTAGCACCAACAGCATGGGGGATGACCTTTAGGGAATCGATCAATTGTTGTTGGAGAGTCTGTTTATCCATCTCTTCAATTAATGCACCTTTACCTAATAAATGGTTATGGCTGTGTGCCTGCATTGGTATGTGTAATAGTACTTCTCGATGTTGCTGGTGGGCAGCTCGAGCAAGGCTTTTAGAGAAAGGTGTAAATGGGAGAATAGAAAAAATAACATTTTTTGGTAACTTTAAAAATGCCTGATTATTCTTATTATTACCAATGTCATCAATGATAATAACTAGCTTGCCGATTGCTAAGACATTAGTTGCTGTAATAAAGAGCCATGTATAAAGTAATAATCTACCTGTTTTATTTAGAAAGGTGAGTAGCATATTACTTACTTCTTGTTAACCAGCGTAATGGATCTTCTGCTTTACCTTTGTGGCTTAATTCAAAATATAAGCTGTTTCTATCTTGTCCACCACTGTGTCCTGCCAGCGCTATCGCATCACCTTGAAAAACCACATCACCTGCTTTTTGCAGCAATGTTTCATTGTATCCGTATAAAGTAATATAGTTATCGCTATGGTCGAGCGCGATCACCATGCCGTAGCCTTTAAAATATCCTGCAAATAGAACTCGTCCAGTAGCCACTGCTCTTACTTTTTCGCCCTCATTGGCTGCGATAGCAATACCTTTCCAGGTCACTTGACTGCTACGAGAGCTGCCAAAACGATGTAATACTTTTCCTTGAATAGGCCAAGGTAATTTACCTTTGAGACCTGCAATTTTTGAGTGCGTTTGTGCTTTTTTTCTCGCTGCCACTTCTGCTTGTGCTATTTTTTCTCGTTCCTGCGCCGCTTGTGCCTGCGCCTTTGCTCTATTCTTACGTTCTTGCGCAGCTTTGGCTTTAGCTGCTACGAGCTGCCTTTTTTTACGATCTTCGGCTGCTTTTTTAATGCGAGCTCGTAATACTTTCTCGGAGTTCGCTAATTCTGCTATTTTTGCATTTTGATAGTTAATATCTTGTTTTAATTCACGTAGTGCTTGATCGCGTTTTAATCGCTGATTATTTACCGTTGCTTGAGTTTGTTTCTGTTCTTGATACAGGCCTTCAAGAGAAGCCAGTGCTGCTGTTTGTTGGGCAGCGTTTTTATCGAGTTTTTGTTGCGTTGAATGTAAGGCTTCAATACTTTCTAAGCGCGCTTCATTTAAATAATAGTAATAGCTTTTGGCGCGAATGACTTTGCTCAGATCCTCTTGATTTAGCATTAATTTAATAAGGTCATTTTGCCCTGTCATATAAGCACTAATGAGCTGCTGCTCTAATAATGTTTGTTGCTTTTTTTTGTTGTCTTCTAGTTGCTTCGTTTCTTGCTGCAAAGTGATTAGTGCATTGCGTTTGTCATCAATCATTTTTTTGGTTTGATTAACCTGTAAAGATGCCTTGGCAATTGCTTGATCACTTGCTGCAAGTTGAGCTTCAAGCTGCTGTTGTTGTTTTTGTTGTTCTGATTTTGTTTGTTTACTTTGATTAATTTGACGTTGTAAGTTTGTAAGGTCTGCAGCTGAAATTTGATGGCTAAAAAGAATAGCAACGAGAAAAGGAATGCACAATAATTGTTTTAAAGGTCCTCGTTGACTGGAATAAAATGGATTTAGCATCACTGTTGGTATCGACCTTATAAACGGATTAGTATGATTGATAAATATATCAATCAGATAATACCTACAATTCTTTTGTATGTTGAGTAAAAAAACAATTACTGAAGGTTTACATGCATTTTATTCGATTAAATAGGAATTTACGCAAATTAAGTGGAAATTACTTGAACGAGATAGCTGATTTTTAGGAAGAAATCAGGTGCGCCAGAAAAACCTAACGCACCAGAGTTAAACTTACTTAACAGTAATTAAAGGTTTACCTGTCATTTCAGTTGGTATTTCCATGTTCATCAATGACAACATAGTCGGTGCGATATCACATAGGCGACCGCCTTCAGCTATAGTTGCTTCACGACCCACATAGATAAACGGTACTGGTAAATTAGTATGTGCGGTATGAATGCCACCTGTATCAGGATCAATCATTTGTTCTGCATTACCGTGGTCAGCAGTAATTAAACATTCGCCGCCCACTTCTTTTAATGCACCTACAATCTGACCAATACAAGCATCTACAGCTTCACAAGCTTTAACAGCAGCTTCATATACACCAGTGTGTCCAACCATATCGCCATTCGGGTAGTTACAGATGATCACATCGTATTCGCTGCTTTTGATTGCGCCTACTAATTTTTCAGTTAATTCAGCAGAGCTCATTTCTGGTTGCATATCATAGGTCGCCACTGCAGGAGAGCTAATTAATGTACGATGCTCGCCAGGGAACTCATCTTCAACGCCACCGTTAAAGAAGAAAGTCACATGTGCGTATTTTTCAGTTTCTGAAATACGTAATTGTGTTTTGTCTTTTTTCGCTAACCATTCACCTAACGTATTAGTTAGCTGTTCGCTTGGGTAAGCTGCTGGCGCTTTAATATCTGCTGCGAACTCTGTTAACGTCACAAAGTGAACGTCTGGCGTTACTGCACGTTCAAAACCAGTGAAGTTTTGATCCGTGAAAGTATAAGTTATCTCACGTGCACGGTCAGCGCGGAAGTTTAAGAATAAAACTGCGTCACCGTCAGAAATAGGTGCAGCTTCGCCAATCACAGTTGCTTTTACAAATTCATCATTTTCATCACGAGCATAAGCATTTTCAAGACCGACTAATGCGCTGTCGGCTGTGTATTCTGATTTTGCTTCAGTAAGTAGGCTATAAGCTTGCTCTACACGATCCCAACGATTGTCACGGTCCATTGCAAAGTAACGGCCCACTAAAGTGGCAGTACGACCAACGCCAACTTCTTTATATTTATCTTCAAATTTCGACAATGTACCTGCTGCACTGCGTGGCGGAGTATCACGGCCATCTAAGAAAGCATGAACGTAAACTTTTTTTGCTCCACGTCTTGCTGCTAGTTCAATGGCTGCAACAATATGATCGTCATGAGAGTGAACACCGCCTGGTGAAGCAAGGCCCATAATATGAACGGCTTTATCTGCTGCAACTGCTTTATCAACCGCGGCAACAAAATTTGCATTTTCATAGAAATCGCCATCGGCGATAGATTTAGTCACTTTGGTTAGGTTTTGGTAAACAGTACGTCCTGCACCAATATTAGTATGACCTACTTCTGAATTACCCATTTGTCCATCTGGTAAACCTACATCCATACCCGATGCCGAAATAAGCGTATTGGCATAGTCTTTACATAATTGGTCTAGAACAGGTGTTTTAGCATTTGATACAGCATTATCTGGCATATCTGGGCGGTAGCCCCAACCGTCTAAAATCAATAGTACTAATGGTTTCTTAGGAGTTGTCATATCAAACCTCTTTAATGATTAAATTATCTACAAGGGATTTTACAACATTTGTGTAGCTTGTCACTGAAAAAGCCTAGTGTTAGATCAAAGCAAGTTGAAAAAAGCACAAAAAAGCTATTTTCATTTATTAATCTAAATCTCAAGGCTGATATTCTGTTTTCCACAGGGTATACTCATGCTGAAATTTATCCTTACAGAAGAAGAAAAAAGTTATGCAAGAATATATTGATTTTATTACCAACAATCCGATGTTAGCTGCTGCATGGGTCGCGATCGCTGCAATGTTAATCCACAGTGTTGTAAAAGATAAACTAAGCAAGATAAACAATATCAACCCACAGCAAGCAACACAATTAATCAACAAGCAAGATGCGATAGTCGTTGATATTAGAACTGCAGATGAGTTTAAAAAAGGCCATATCGTTAATGCAAAAAATATAACTCCGTCACAGATTCAAGAAGGAAAGTTCGCAGCTATTGAAAATAATAAGCAGACCCCCATTATAGTTGTGTGTGCATCAGGTACTCGCTCTGCAGGTGCTGGTGAGAAGCTGGCAAAAGCTGGTTTTGAGCAAGTAAATAATCTATTTTCAGGTATGAGCGGCTGGACCTCTGCAAATTTACCAATAACTAAGAAGTAATTATGGCTACTATCACTATCTACACCACTCCATATTGCCCATATTGTATTCGTGCAAAACAATTGTTGGACAATAAAAAAGTAACCTATCAAGAAATTGATGTGTCTGACCGTTCTCTTCGTCCGAATATGACAAAATTGACTGGTGGAACAACTGTTCCGCAAATTGTTATAGACGGCAAGGCAATAGGGGGTTGTGACGAGTTATATGCATTAGAACGCGCACACCAACTTGATGAACTGTTAAGTTAATATAAATAATTTTTAAGGATTAAGGAAAGATCATGCCAGAACAACAAGAGCAACAAGTAGAATTCAACATCCAACGTGTTTATGTAAAAGACATCTCTTTTGAATGCCCAAACTCACCAGATATCTTTAAAAAAGAGTGGGCTCCAGAAGTTAAAATGGACATTGATACACAATCTAAGAAATTAGAAGAAGGTGTATATGAAGTGACGTTATCACTGACTGCAACTGCGACAGTAGAAGGTGAAGTTGCTTTCTTATGTGAAGTACAACAAGCGGGTATTTTCTCTGTATCACAGCTTGAAGGCCCTCAATTAGCACATTGCTTAAATGCATTCTGTCCAAATATCCTATTTCCATATGCACGTGAAGCGGTATCAAGCTTAGTGACTCGTGGTACTTTCCCGCAGTTAAACTTAGCACCAGTGAACTTTGATGCTCTATTTCAACAAGCAATGACAAATCAGCAAGCTGAAGTAGAAACATTAAATTCTTAATTAAGTTCTATAACAATCGGCATGAGTATTTGAACCAATATTACCTAAAAATGACAAGCCATAGTTAGGTCTTAACTTATAGGGTTAAGTATTAACTCACATAGTTAAGCCCTATTAGCAATGGCTTGTTGTCGTCAGTAACATGGAGCATTTATTTATTCCGGTTGACACTATATAGGTGATGATGAATGACTGAAAAAACTGCAATTACAGTTTTAGGTGCAGGGTCTTACGGCACTGCACTTGCTGTTGCATTAGCTCGTAATGGCCACAATACTTTAATTTGGGGTCATCAAGTTGACCATATTCAACGCCTCCAATCAGATCGTGAAAACAAAACCTTCTTACCCGGTGTTACCTTTCCTGAACGTCTTCAACCTGAAAGTGATCTCGCAAAATGTATCGCCGCAACGGATACTATTCTGCTAGTGGTACCAAGCCATGTATTCGGTTTAGTATTATCACAAGTTAAACCTTTATTACGTCCTGAACACCGCATTGCATGGGCAACTAAAGGGCTAGAAGCTAAAACTGGACGGTTATTAGAGGAAGTCGCACGGGATATCGTGGGTAAAGCTTATCCTTTGGCTGTATTGTCTGGGCCAACTTTTGCGATGGAAGTGGCAAAAGGTTTACCTACTGCGGTTGCGGTTGCTGGAACAGATCTTAGCTTTACTCAACATCTTTCAGAGCTTTTTCATAACCAAAGTAATTTTAGAGCTTACATCTCAGAAGACTTTACCGCTGTGCAACTTGGTGGGGCTGTGAAAAATGTGATTGCGATAGGCGCTGGTTTGGCCGATGGATTGGGCTTTGGTGCTAACGCTCGTACGGCATTAATCACGCGTGGATTGGCGGAATTAACTCGTTTAGGTGTTGCTTTAGGTGCCACTGAATCTTCATTTATGGGGATGGCTGGGTTAGGAGATCTAGTCTTAACCTGTACCGATAATCAATCACGTAACCGTCGTTTTGGTTTAGCGTTAGGCTCAGGTAAAGGTATTGATGAAGCTCAGGTTGAAATTGGCCAAGTGGTTGAAGGTTACCGTAATACTGAAGAAGTTTATAATTTGGCAAAACGCGTTAATATTGAAATGCCGATTTGTGAACAAATCTATTACGTACTTTATCAAGGTAAAGCAGTAAAAGAAGCTGCTATGGATTTGTTATCACGTAGTAAGAAAGGCGAGTAGTATTTAGTCTACTTGAGCTTATATAATTCGACATACAAAAAAGGCCTCATTGAGGCCTTTTTTAATCGCTTGTCACAAACTAATGCAAATTAAGCGTCTTGCAATATATTCAACATACGACGTAATGGCTCAGCAGCGCCCCATAGTAGTTGGTCACCTACAGTGAATGCACTGATGTACTCAGGACCCATTGCTAGTTTACGAATACGACCAACAGGAATACTTAATGTACCTGTTACTTTTGCAGGAGAAAGTTCAGAAACCGTTGCTTCACGTTCATTTGGAATCACTTTAACCCATTCGTTGTGCGATGCTAGAATCTTTTCAATTTCAGCTACTGATACATCTTTTTTTAGTTTCATTGTAATTGCTTGGCTATGACAACGCATTGCACCAATGCGGACACACAAACCATCAATCGGTGTTTGTTTATCGCTAGTACCTAGAATTTTGTTTGCTTCAACTTGTGCTTTCCATTCTTCTTTTGATTGACCAGAAGGCATTGGCACATCAATCCATGGGATCAAACTACCCGCTAACGGTGCACCAAACTGTTCAGTAGGTAATGCATCACTGCGAATGAATTCAGCCACTTTTTTATCTATTTCTAAAATAGCAGAGGCTGGATCAGCAAGCTCATCTGCCACTGATGCTTCAATTGCGCCCATTTGGCTAATCAGTTCACGCATATTACGTGCACCGGCACCAGAAGCTGCTTGATAAGTGTGTGGAGAAACCCACTCAATTAAATCTGCTTCAAATAAACCACCTAATGCTAATAACATAAGAGAAACGGTACAGTTACCACCAACATAAGTTTTTACACCGTCAGCTAGACCTTGTTGAATCACATCTTTGTTTACAGGGTCTAATACGATAATGCTGTCATCTTTCATACGTAACGAAGAAGCCGCATCAATCCAGTAACCATTCCAACCGCTAGCACGTAGTGCTGGATAAACTGAATTAGTGTAATCACCACCTTGACAGGTAATGATGATATCCATTTCTGCTAATGCTTCGATTGAAGATGCATCTTTTAAAGTATCTGTTGGCTTACCAACTTCTGGAGATGCTAGACCAACTTGTGAGGTGGTGAAAAATACTGGCTCAATCGTTGCAAAATCATTCTCTTCACGCATTCTTTGCATAAGAACAGATCCAACCATACCGCGCCAACCAACTAAACCCACTTTTTTCATGGTCTACATTTCCTTTCGTTTATAGTTTAAATAGAACCGATTAATCATTAACCGAATACAGAATCTACCATTAGAGGGCTTAATAAGGCTAGTCATTTGATGGTTTGCTTGGGAAAAAAAAGGACAAACTTACCTTGATTGCTTAATTTTTATTAAACTACCAAGGTAAGTTATTGTTACTGTTCAGTAGAGGTGTACCTGCAGTTTTTATAATCGTTGCTTATTAATCGTAGATTGTTGGAATAGGTTGGCGTTTATGCTGCGTACGTAAGTAAATGGCAATCAGTTTATCTTCGATCTCTTGAGGGACGGTTTTACCTTCCAAGAAATCATCAATTTGATCGTAGGTCATGCCCAGTGCTATTTCATCTTCAAGCTGTGGTTTATCTTCTTCTAAATCAGCGGTGGGTGCTTTTTCAACTAACAAACTTGGCGCACCTAAATGTTTAGCAAGTGATCTTACTTGACGTTTGTTTAATCCAAATAAAGGGGCTAAATCACAAGCACCATCACCGTGTTTAGTATAAAAACCTGTGATATTTTCAGCACTATGGTCGGTACCAACAACTAATCCACCAGTTAAACCTGCAACTTCGTATTGAGCAATCATGCGCATACGTGCTTTAACGTTGCCTTTAATAAAGTCGAAGTTGATATCATCGGAGTAATTAATAGTACTGTTCTTAATCGCATCTAACGTACTTTCATGAATACCATCTGCGCCGGCTTGAATATTCACCGCGACAGTGTGTGTTGGTTGAATGAAACTTAACGCTAACTGAGCTTCATCTTCATCTTTTTGTACTGCATAAGGTAAACGAACTGCAATAAATTGGTAGTTATTAGTGTTTTCTTGCGCGTTCAACTGCTCTACTGATAACTGACATAGTCGCCCGGCAGTGCTGGAATCAACACCACCACTGATACCTAATACCAGGGTTTTACAATGTGCCTTTTTTAATATGTTTTGGATAAAGCTGATACGACGCTGAATTTCACTTTCTATATTGATGTCTGCTAACACACACATCTCTTGCAGTATCTTTTGTTTCATGAGGCAGCCTATTCTTAAAAGGTTAATATTGATATTGATAGATGACAATGCACTATAAAGTACCAAGGATGACTATGATTATGCAAAAAAGTCGCCATTTTTTATAGTTATTTGTTCTGTTGCATTTTGCGGTTAAATTTTTAGTCCTGATAGCAATGTTTTATTCGCACGGTTTTAAAGCATTAAGTTCACTGTGCTTTCCTTAACTTCATTGATAATTTATCTCAATAAGTAAAAAGCATTGAGGTATCTTGATGCATTCCATTGATTAGTCTTGGCGCTTCATTTTGGTGCGTCATGGTCTTTTTTGGTGCGCGTTGTGTTTTTTGATAGATGGAATTCAGTAGTGGGTTGTGCGTATTTATACTGTATTTTTTAAGTAGACTGGATTATTTGTTAAATATTGTCCGCTTTTAGATGTTTTTTAATCAATCAGGTTTTTATTTTTGTTGAATCTCGGATCAATTTTTTTCTTATCCAAGCTCGCTTATTGGCGTATTTGTTGCTACATCTACATTACTAAAAATAAGGTCGTGTCATTAATTGTCTTAATGATGCGCATTATTAGTGATAAACACTTCAAATACTAAAAGGATTTTTACATGAAAAACAAACTTAGAAAACTCGTTTCAGCTACTTCTCTTCTGGCATTGTCGGTTGGTATTGCTAATGCAGGGACTTTAGACGATATCAGTAAAGCTGGTGAGCTTAGAGCTTGTTTTGATGCAGGGTATATGCCATTTGAAATGAAATCTAAAAATGGAAGTTATATCGGTTTTGATGTGGATTTAGGTAAATTAATGGCTAAGCAAATGGGGGTTAAGTACGTACCGGTGAACACTGCATGGGATGGTATTATTCCAGCGTTATTAACAGACAAATGTCATATTATCATGGCTGGTATGACCATTAATGCACAAAGAAATATGCGTGTTAACTTTGCAGACCCGTACATTACAGTTGGTCAATCTATACTACTGAATCCAAAACTAGAAGGTAAAGTACTTAGCTACAAGGATCTTAATGCGGCTGAATACACTATTGCAGGTAAATTGGGGACTTCTGGTGAGCAAGTAATTAAGAGAATGTTATCAAAAGCAAAATATAATGCTTTTGAAACACAGACTGATGCTGCACTTGAAGTCATTAACGGTAAAGCTGATGCAATGATTTACGACATGCCATTCATCTCGATTTATGCAAACCAATCAAAAGGTAAAACGGTCGCCATTCTAGAACCTTTTACCTATGAGCCTTTAGGTTGGGCTGTTAAGCAGGGCGATCCTGATATGTTGAATTTCCTTAATAACTTTCTAAGACAAACTAAAGGCGATGGTAACTATCAACGCATCTATGATAAATGGTTCAATAGTGATACTTGGTTAAGCCAAGTTAAATAAGGTTTTTAAGTAAGCCCTTTAAAACCAGAGGATCTCCTCTGGTTTTTTATTTTATGACTGTCGGTGGACTTATGAACGAAAAAACCAATAAACTGAAATGGCATGTGCTATTTATTATTACGATTGGCCTTATTTCAGCCGGAATTTATTCCGCATCACAAACAATTAATTATAAATGGCAATGGCACCTTGTCCTTCCTTATATTATAGATACATCTCCTATCGATATTATTGCCCAAGAGGATGCAAATGCGGCTGTTAATGCTGATGGTGTGATCACCTTAACCTTTGATAACGGCGAGCCTTCTCGAGTAATTTCAGGTGCTGACCAAGTGCTTATTTCTGATGGTGATCTTATTTTTGAAGGGGACCTATTAGCACGTAAGGAAGGTATTAGAAGTGGTGTGTTAATTGATGGGTTATATATGACTCTGAAAATTTCAGTTATCTCTTTATTATTTTCTATTATTATTGGTTTAATTGCCGCATTGATGAGGATCTCAGACAACCCATTTAGTAAAAACTTATCTGTTTTATATATTGAAATTATTCGTGGTACGCCGTTACTAGTGCAAATATTTATCGTTTATTTTTTCCTAGGAACAATTTTCGACCTAGATCGTTTTACCGCTGGTGTTGTTGCATTATCTGTTTTTACAGGTGCCTATGTTGCTGAAATCCTCCGTTCTGGTATTCAGTCTATCTCTGCAGGTCAAATGGAAGCTGCACGTTCGCTTGGCATGACTTATACGAAGGCGATGACTTATGTGATCCTTCCACAAGCTTTTAAGCGTACGTTGCCTCCAATGGCTGGACAGCTTATTAATTTGATTAAAGATTCTTCGTTAGTTTCTGTTATTTCTATTACTGATTTAACAAAAGCGGGACGAGAAGTGGTGAGTGGTAGTTTCGCTACCTTTGAGGTTTGGTTTACTGTTGCTGCATTATATCTAGTTTTAACATCTACCTTATCTTGGGGCATACAGCGTATTGAAAAAAGGTTAGCAAACAATGACAGATAAGCAAAAATACACAGGTAACGATATGATCGTCACTAATGATGTTGATAAAATTTATCCTAACGGTTGTCACGCATTAAAAAAAGTAACAACCAATATTCAACGTGGTGAAGTTGTTGTGATCATTGGGCCTTCTGGCTCAGGTAAATCCACGTATTTACGTACTTTAAATCAATTAGAAACGATTTCTAGTGGCGAAATTATAGTCGATGGCGTCAAAATGTATGCTGATGATACTAATATAAATAAGTTAAGAGAAAATATTGGAATGGTATTTCAATCATTTAATTTATTTCCGCATCTTTCGGTTAGAGAGAATGTCATGTTGGCACCACTAAAAGTGGCTGGTCGTAGTAAAGCCGATGTCATTTCAGAAGCTGAGGTGTTGTTAACGCGTGTTGGCCTTGCAGAAAAGATGGATATCTATCCTAACCAACTTTCTGGTGGTCAGCAACAACGTGTTGCCATTGCAAGAGCGCTAGCAATGAAACCTGATATGATGCTTTTTGATGAGCCTACTTCCGCACTTGATCCAGAAATGGTGGGGGAGGTATTGGATGTAATGAAGTCATTAGCGGCTGAAGGCATGACCATGGTGGTGGTTACTCATGAAATGGGCTTTGCTAATGAAGTGGCGGATCGTGTTTTATTTATGGAAGATGGTGTTTTATTAGTTGATGATATTCCAGAAAATATTTTTGGTAAGGTAACAAACCACGTAAGGTTACAAAAATTCTTGTCAAATATTCGATAAGTTTATAACTATCATCTCATTTAAGATAGCGATGAATTTGGGCAAGGTTGTTATAATATCAGCATCAAAAATTGCTATATTTTATACCGATTACATTAAATAAGTGATCTAAATTTTGCGCAGGAAAAATGACTTAGTTTAAGGCGTAAATTTAGCTAAATGGTTGTTCCCTTTACGAAATTTACAACGAAAAAATAAGTTATTTTAACAAGTAAAATAGATCAGTTAATTAGTGTGATTGATATTACCTTTAGAACCTATTAACTAGCTTTGTTTTCGTAATAAATACATCGCAATGATTAAGACTAACATACTAGGTAACAGTGCGCCTAAAATAGGTGGTAAGCCAAATACTAAGCTAGCAGGCCCAAATAACTCACCGGAAACATGGAATGCAAAACCACTGGCAATACCAAAGATTAAACGAGTACCCATGGCAACAGTTCTTAACCCACCAAAGATAAACGATACTGACAATAACATCATCACTACCACGGTAAATGGTAAGACCGCTTTGCGCCAAAATGTTAGCCAATAACGGCTTGCATCTTGCTCATTAGCTTCTAGGTAAGTGATATAGCTATAGATATCTTGCATCGACATCTTATCAGGCTCACTGATAATCACTTCTAATTTTTTAGGGGTTAATTCCGTTTGCCAAATATAATCAGAAAGATTTTCAACGGTAGTTTTATCATCAAAGAAGTTAGTTTTACTGACCTCTTGTAATAGCCAAGACCCTTGTTGATAAAAGGCTCTGTTGGCTAATATCGCATAGTCTAACGTTAACTCTTTAGAGAAAAAATACAGTTGTACATTGTACAATTCCGCTTTGCTGTTCATACGCCCTATGCTGACAAAAGAATCTGCATCTTTAGCCCATATTCCATATTTATTTTCTACTCGTTCAGTCCCATTTCTTAACTGATCGCGCATGAAATAAGCTTCTTTATCGGTCTTAGGTGCAACAAACTCGCCTAATAACATCACTGCGATGACCATTGGAATCGCTGTTTTTAATACCGATGACGCAATTCTAAATTTAGACATCCCAGCGGCCTGCATAACCACCAGCTCACTACTACTTGCTAATGAGCCTAATCCAATCAAAGCACCAATCAAGGCGGCCATTGGGAAAAATAGCGCAATCTCTACCGGCATTTTTAAAAGCACAAAATAAGCGGCGGAAAGTACGTCATAGTCGCCTTTCCCAACACTTTTCATCTGCTCAACAAATTTAATAATGCTACTTAAACCAATTAATACAAATAAGCTTAAAAACGTCGCTGCAAAAATAGTACGACCAATGTATCTGTCTAAAATGCCCATTTATTTATCCACCTGCTGTTTTAACTTACTCGCTTTAGGTTTTTTAGGCTTAATATTAAATTTGCCTATGGTTTGTAAATGCAGTACCACACCAATTACAAAGAATAATATTTGCACCGCCCAAATGCCAAAATAAGGAATAGTACCTTCTTCAATCATGCTTTTTGCCGCACTTAATAGTAGGAAGAACGTTAAATATAAAGCTAACGCAGGCAACAGTTTTGCATAACGCCCTTGACGTGGGTTCACCTTTGCCATCGGCACAGCCATAAAAGTAATAAGCAATATAGACACTGGAATTGCGATACGCCATTGCAATTCTGCTTGTGAGCGCGCATCTTTCATACCAATTAGTTGACTAGTAGGTAACGCTTCTACACCACGTTTTTTGCTTTCAACTTCAGCATTCAGAATATGTACTTGATAAGTCGAAAACTGAGTGTTTTCAAATTCATTTTGGCCAACAATACCTGCATATCGCTGACCATCTTTTAAGGTTAACCAAGTACCATCTTTTTTATCTTCTACTTGACCTGTTTTAGCGGTGATCACAGACGGCGAAATATCACCTTCTTTTGGCCAATGCGCCGCAAAGACATTAATTAAATTTTTACCTTCTGCGTATTTTTCAACATAAACCACACCACCGTTACCCGATGATTTATGAAAGCGCCCTTCTATTAAGGTCGCAGTACCTGCATTAGATTCAGCTTCTTCAATCACTGTCATCATTTGATCTTCAGCTGTGGGTGCTAAATATAAACTATTGAAGCTTGCAAAAACAAAGGTTAACAATGATAAGGCCAATGTTGCTTTGAGTACTTTGTTAGGGCTATACCCGCAAGAAGTTAGCGCCACCATTTCACTTTCGCTGTGTAAGCGGCCATGTGCAAATAAGATCGCGAGATAAAAGCTGATCGGCAACATTAAGGTGCCTAGCGTAGGTAAATTTAGATACAAGACGGTTAATACTAAATCTGCTGGGATCACGCCATTAATGGCTTGAGCGAGAATAGTAATAAATTTTTGACTGACGAATATTAAGATTAAAACAAAGAGGACGCCAACTTGGCTTTTAAATGTTTCTAACATTAAATAACGAAGAATTATCAAGCTGATCTCCAGTGTAAAATAAGATGCTACAAAAGACGGTAAAATAGTGGATTAAGCAACCAATTTCGGTAAAATTGCTATTTTAGTAAGTTTATATTACGTTTCAAGATCCACAATGGCTTATGATAACTGCATTTTTACGAAAATAGCACAGTTAATCTCAATATAATCGTTTTAAGGATACATATGGAATTTCTAGTTAAAAGTGGTAGCCCAGAAAAACAACGTAGTGCATGCATTGTTGTTGGTGTCTTCGAACCCCGTCGTTTATCACACGCAGCTGAAGTATTAGATGAAATCAGCGAAGGTTATTTAAGTGCATTATTACGCCGTGGTGACATCGAAGGTAAAGTAGGACAAGTGTTGTTTTTACACCATGTCCCTAACGTATTAAGCGAGCGCGTTTTATTAGTTGGCTGCGGGAAAGAGCGTGAGCTAACTGAAACGCAATACAAGCAAATTATAGAAAAAACCATCACTACCTTAAATGACACCGGTGCACTTGAAGCCGTTTGTTTCTTATCAGAATTACATATTAAAGGCCGTGATAGTTATTGGGCGGTGCGTCAAGCGGTAGAAGCGACACAAGATAGCTTGTATAACTTTGACCAATTCAAAACCAATAAAGACAGTGCACGTCGCCCATTACGTAAACTGACTTTTAATATTCCAAGTCGTAAAGAATTAACACGCGCTGAATTAGCATTACAACACGGTATGGCTGTGGCAGCAGGTATGAAACTGTGTAAAGACTTAGCGAATATGCCACCTAATATTTGTACGCCTTATTATTTAAGCCAACAAGCTCAGGAGCTTGATCAACGTTTTGATAAAATAACTACAGAAATCGTTGATACTGAACAGATGCAAACATTAGGTATGAACAGCTATTTAGCGGTTGCACAAGGTTCTGCGAATCCTGCTTACATGTCAATTATGAATTATCAAGGTGGTGCAACGGATCAAAAACCGATTGTATTAGTCGGCAAAGGATTAACCTTTGACTCAGGTGGTATTTCACTTAAACCAGGCGCAGGCATGGATGAGATGAAATACGATATGGGCGGCGCAGCGTCAGTATTTGGTGCAATTCAAGCTATCGCACAATTAGATTTGCCAATTAATGTGATTGGTGTGATTGCCGGTGCTGAAAATATGCCATCAAGCAAAGCGTACCGTCCAGGTGATATTTTAACCACTATGTCAGGACAAACGGTTGAAGTATTAAATACCGATGCCGAAGGTCGTCTAGTGTTATGTGACGCACTAACCTACGTTGAGCGTTTCAAACCTGAATGTGTTGTTGATATTGCGACCTTAACCGGTGCATGTATCATGGCATTAGGCCATAACATCAGTGCATTAATGAGCCCACATAAAGGCATGGTGCATGAGATATTAAGCGCTTCAAACCAATCCGGTGACAAAGCATGGCAATTACCAATGGATGATGAGTTCCAGAAACAATTAGACAGCCCATTTGCTGATATGGCGAATATTGGTGGTCGCCCAGCGGGATCAATTACTGCTGCTTGTTTCTTATCGCGCTTTACTAAAGCTTATACTTGGGCACATTTAGATGTCGCTGGTACTGCTTGGCGTTCAGGTGCCAATAAAGGCGCGACTGGCCGTCCCGTTTCATTACTAACACAATTTGTGATTAATCGTAGTGAACAAGAATTAGCGGAAGTAGACGCTTAAATGCGCATAATAAAAATAAGCATGGATTTATAATGAGCCAAGTCCTCTTTTATATACATTCAGAAGATGGTCTTTCGGCAACAGCTGATGCAAGTTTGCCAGCACATTTTCTGCAAGCTTGTCAGCTCGCGGCTTATTATTACCAGCAGAATAAAAAAGTATTTATTTATACTGAAAACCAGCAGGATGCATTTACTGTTGATGAGTATTTGTGGCAATTCGATGGCGATAGTTTTGTGCCACACAATTTAGTGGGTGAAGGCCCTCGATATGGCTCTCCGGTTGAAATTAGTTGGTTAGCACCACAACACCCGCGTGCGGTGTTGATTAATCTCAGCCAAAATATTCCGGAGTTTAATCTAAACTTCCAACAAATTATTGATTTTGTGCCCGCACAAGAACAGTTGAAAATTAACGCGCGCGTGCGCTACAGTGCTTATAAAAAATTAGGCCACACCCTATCTACTCAAGATGTGTTAACTGCATCTCAAGAGTCAACTAACCAGACAGAAGATAAATGATGGAAAAGACATACAACCCGAGTGCTATTGAGCAAAAAAATTACCAAACATGGGAAGAGAAAGGTTATTTCAAACCACATGGTGATACTGATAAAGAGAGCTTCTGTATCATGATCCCGCCGCCAAATGTTACCGGTAGTTTACACATGGGACATGCTTTCCAAGATACGATCATGGATACCTTGATCCGTTATCAGCGTATGCAAGGTAAAAATACCTTATGGCAAATGGGCACGGACCATGCGGGTATCGCAACACAAATGGTTGTTGAGCGTAAACTTTTCGCTGAGACAGGTCAAACACGTAAAGAGCTCGGTCGTGAAACTTTTATCGAAAAAATCTGGGACTGGAAAGCAGAATCGGGTGGTAATATTTCACGTCAAATGCGCCGTTTAGGCACATCTGTTGATTGGGATCGTGAACGCTTTACCATGGATGATGGCCTTTCTGAAGCGGTTAAAAAGACCTTTGTTGATTTGTACAATGATGATCTTATTTACCGTGGTAAACGCCTGGTTAACTGGGATCCTAAATTACAAACTGCGATTTCAGATTTAGAAGTAGAAAATAAAGATGTTAAAGGGTTTATGTGGCATTTCCGCTACCCGTTAGCAAATGGCGTAAAAACAGCCGATGGTAAAGACTACATCGTAGTCGCAACCACTCGCCCAGAGACAGTATTAGGCGATACGGGTGTTGCTGTTAATCCTGAAGATCCACGTTATAAAGACCTTATCGGTCAAACTATTTTATTGCCTTTCGTTAATCGTGAAATCCCAATTATTGGTGACGACCACGCCGATATGGAAAAAGGCACCGGTTGTGTGAAAATCACACCAGCTCATGACTTTAATGACTATGAAGTAGGTAAACGTAACAAACTACCGATGATAAATGTATTAACGTTTGAAGCCTGTATCCGTGAAAGTGCAGAAGTATTTAATACTAATGGCGAAAAGAGTGATGATTACTCAGCGGATATTCCAGCACAATTCCAAGGCTTAACACGTGAAGTAGCGCGTAAGTTAGTAGTTAGTGAATTAGATGCGTTAGGTTTATTAGAAGAAGTTAAAGACCATGATTTAACCGTGCCTTATGGTGACCGAGGTGGTGTTGTGATTGAGCCAATGCTAACGGACCAATGGTATGTACGTGTTGCACCTCTTGCTAAGACAGCAACAGAAGCAGTTGCTAATGGTGATATTAAATTTGTACCGCAGCAATATGAAAATATGTACAACTCATGGATGAATGACCTAAATGATTGGTGTGTTTCACGTCAATTATGGTGGGGACATCGTATTCCAGCTTGGTATGACGAAACAGGTAAAGTTTATGTTGGTCATGATGAAGCCGCGGTTCGTGCTGAACATAACTTAGATGATAGTGTTGTTTTAACCCAAGATGATGACGTATTAGATACGTGGTTCTCTTCAGGTCTTTGGACGTTCTCAACACTCGGTTGGCCAAACCAAACCATGGATCTTAAAACCTTCCACTCTACTGATGTATTAGTAACCGGTTTTGACATCATCTTCTTCTGGGTTGCACGTATGATCATGATGACCATGCACTTTATGAAGAATGAAGATGGTACACCACAAGTGCCTTTTAAAACGGTTTATGTAACAGGCCTAATTCGCGATGAGAATGGCGATAAGATGTCTAAATCTAAAGGTAACGTATTAGATCCTTTAGATATGATTGACGGATTAGATCTAGAAAGCCTAGTGACTAAACGTACTGGCAACATGATGCAACCACAACTTGCTAAGAAAATTGAAAAAGACACGCGTAAAACCTTCGCTAACGGTATTGAAGCACATGGTACCGATGCACTTCGTTTCACTCTAGCGGCAATGGCATCAACGGGTCGAGATATCAACTGGGATATGAATCGTCTTGAAGGTTACCGTAACTTCTGTAACAAGTTATGGAACGCAAGCCGTTATGTATTAATGGATGCAGAAGAACAAGATTTTGGTTTTGGTGAGAACAAAGCAATGCAATTTAGCCTTGCAGATCGTTGGATCCAAGGTCAATTGCAAAATATGATCAAAGAATTCCGTCAAGCATTAGATACCTATCGTTTCGATATCGCAGCAAATATTTTATACGATTTTATTTGGAATGAATTCTGTGGTTGGTACTTAGAATTAACCAAACCTGTTTTATTCAAAGGGAGTGAAGAGGAGCAACGTGGTACACGTAATACTTTAATTAATGTATTAGAAACGTTATTACGTGTTGCACACCCAATGCTACCGTTTATGACCGAAGAGATTTGGCAACGAGTGAAAGCAATCACAGGTCAAGGTGGCGATACCATCATGCTTGAAGCTTACCCTGAATATGATGCTGCACAGGTTGATGAACAAGCGGTTGCAGACCTAGAGTGGGTTAAGCAAGTGATTGATGCAGTGCGTAACATTCGTGGTGAAATGGATATTAGCCCGAAAGTTCCGCTTAACGTGTTAGTGAAAAATGCAAGCGCTGAAGACACGCGTCGTTTTGCCGATAACGAAGCTTTCTTGGGTGCGTTAGCTAAATTAGAAACCGTTACCTTTGTTGCGGAAGGCAAAGAAACGCCAGCTTCAGTTACGGCACTAGTTGGTGAATTAGAGCTGTTAATTCCGATGGCTGGATTGATAGATGCGGAAGCAGAGCTAGCGCGTTTAGCGAAACAGCTTGAAAAAGCTAAAAAAGAGTTAGATAAAGTATCAGGCAAACTCAGTAACGAGCGTTTTGTTAGTAATGCACCTGAAGCGGTTATTATTAAAGAAAAAGCAAAGCAGGCTGAATACCAAACAACCTGTGACAAGTTGAATGCACAAATTGAGACTATTAAAGCGTTATAATACTAATCGCTATCATCCAATAATATTGATTCAACATAAATAATAAAAAGGGAGCTTATTTCAAGTTCCCTTTTTTATGCCGCTACTTTTTATAGTAGTCCTTATTTATACAGAATTTTATTTCGAAACAGGTTTGCCTACTTAAAGTTTTAAGCTTTAAGTTTTAAATTACCTTGGCGCTTTATGATTGAGCTTGCCCTACACTGCATAATAAAAAAGATAATATTAGTCATAAAAAAAACAAATAAAAGAAATAAAATCAAAACCTTAGCATTTATTTAACAAACCATTAAATATATAAAGCTCAGCCATAAAAATTCCCCTACACTGCTTCTTCCTTGACCACCCTACTAGAATTTTAATGATATTATTATGCATAATCTAAAACACTTTATGTTGTCTATATTGATATTGTTATTGGGAATTTTTCCTTCATCGGTTAGTGCTCAAGATCAACGACAACATTTGCTACCTCCAGAAAAAATTATCGTTTGGCGTCATACCATCGATAATCCTTCTGCGATAATTATGGACACGTTAACAAGAGCACTTGATATTACCCGTGATGAATACGGTGACTATGAAATTATTCCCTCCATGCAAATGGAACAAGGGCGAGCCGTTAAAAAATTATCTAAGGAATATAAAGGTAAACTAGATATAGCGTATTTCCCTACGACTGCAGAACGTGAGGAACGCGCAATTCCTATTCGCATTCCTCTCATTGGCGGGCTAATGGGATATCGATTATGTTTAATTAAAGAAAATAACCAATATAAATTTTCTAATATTAATGACATACAAGACTTTATTGACCAAGGTTTAACCATAGGGCAACATCAAGATTGGCCCGACAGTATAATATTAAGAAACAATGGGTTAAAAGTAAGCACTACCCATAAATATTCTTTATTGTTTGAGCAATTAAATAAGCAACGTTTTGATTGCTTCTTACGTGGTGTCAATGAGATAAATGATGAATATGCCCAGCACTCGAATGCACGCTTTGCGATTGAAAATAGCTTATTAATACACTACCCCTATTTGACCTTTTTTTTCGTCAATGAACAACGCCCTGAATTAGCAGAAAGACTAACAATAGGGTTAAGACGCTTACAAGAAAATGGCACATTAACCAAACTATTAGATCATTACTACAAGGATCGTCTTAACAAGCTGCATTTATATAGTCGTAAAATTCTCTACCTCGATAATACATTGATATCAGATCAATCATTACAATCGATGACGGTCATACCTTGGTTATAAACTCTACGGCATCAGTAATAATAACCACTCCAGCATCAACAATAGCAATAAAATTTGATTGTATTTACTGGTTGAATTTAAGATCCTATATATTGGCTAATTTATCCGCTTTCAGTGCACCGTAAAAGTGCGCCATATCATGTTAATGCATCTATTTTCTTCATTATCGATAAAAAAATAACTATGATATAGTGAAAATCTTTCTATCTAACTGTTTTAAAATAAATTTATGTTAATGGCGTAAATTTTGCTTAATTTTTATTTATGATCTTTAGGCAACCTAAGTTAATATGATAAACTCTCCAACCTATTGATTAATTAAATAAATTTCAAACAAGTGAAAATAAGTAACACACAAAGAGATAAATTATTTTAATCGGTTAAATGTTAAGCAATTTTCCCACAGCTTATTCATTCATTAATGGAAGTAGTATGACGGAAATTAAGTGAGCAATTTTCATTTTATGTGGAAATGTAATATTCAAGAGTATTGCTTCTAATTAAAAGTAGATGTTTTCAAAGTAGATCGCACATTAAAGTATTAGTTTCGTTTTACTGATAAATTTACTGTATACATAACAAGCTTAAACAAAATATTAAATAAATTAAACAAAGGAACTTATATATGTTTATAAAAAAACTAGCGCTTACAGCAATTGCTGGCGCGACCCTAATGGCCACATCAGCAATCGCTGAAACTAAACATGTTGTAATTGGCACAGGCGGCCAAACAGGTGTTTATTATCAAGTGGGTGGTGCAATTTGTCGCTTAGTAAATAAAGGATCTGCTGAGCATGAAATCAACTGTACACATAAAACAGGTGGTTCTGTAACAAATATCAATGGTCTGCGTTCTGGTGACTTAGATATGGGTGTTGCGCAATCAGATTGGCAATACCATGGTTACAATGGTACAGCGCCAGAGCAATTCCCTAACGGTGCTTTTAAAGAATTACGTTCAGTATTCTCAGTACATGCTGAACCGTTCACGGTTGTTGCTCGTGCAGACTCTGGTATCAAAACATTTGCAGACCTAAAAGGTAAAAAAGTAAATGTCGGTAATCCAGGTTCTGGCCAACGCGGAACAATGGAAGTATTGATGGGTAAAATGGGCTGGACAATGGACGATTTCGCTGTTGCTTCAGAACTTAAATCATCAGAACAAGCCGCAGCTTTATGTGATAGTAAAGTTGATGCAATTATCTTTACAGCGGGCCATCCAAACGGTTCAATCAAAGAAGCAACTACTTCTTGTGATGCTATCTTAATCCCTGTTGATAATGCTGAAGCACAAAAACTAGCTGCTGATAATCCATATTATGCAATGACATCTATCCCAGGTGGCATGTATAAAGGAACTGATACAGATACAACAACATTTGGTGTTGCTGCAACATTTGTAAGTTCAACAAAAACAGACTCTGAAACAATTTACCAAATGGTGAAATCTGTATTTGAAAACTTTAAACGCTTTAAGAAAATGCACCCTGCTTTTGCTCATCTAAAAGAGAGTGACATGATCAGTAAAAACTTATCAGCACCTTTACATGATGGCGCTGTTCGTTACTACAAAGAACGTGGTTGGATGTAATCCGTTAAGTTAATATAGTAACCTCAAAGCAGAAGTTTGTGACTTCTGCTTTGTTCGTTTTAAAAGCGAATATACCCAAGCCATTTTCATTTAATCAAAAAGCTAGCTTAATCAAACAATAAAAATGAATGTTGTTTGGGTATAAATAACCACAATACCAACAAACAATAAAAATGAATGTTGTTTGGGTATAAATAACCACAATACCGACAAACAATACCATCAAACATTACACTGTATTTTAGATAGGACATTCACTATGAATCAACACAGTCCCAGTGACACACAAATGAGTGATGAAGATTTACAAGATCTTGTTGCTTCTAACGATACAGGCGGACGAAATCCGACCAATAATAACGTATTAAAGCTAATGGCTGGCGTTGCACTCGTCTGGTCACTATTTCAAATTTGGATAGCATCACCACTTCCCTTTACTATTGGTTGGGGTGTTTTCTCAAGTAGTGAGGCGCGCTCTATTCATTTAGGCTTTGCTTTATTTCTTGGTTTTCTAGCCTATCCAGCTTTTAAAAACTCCCCTCGCGACCATATTCCAATGGCTGACTGGTTGTTGGCAGGTTTGGGCTGCTTATGTGCACTTTATCCGTTTTTAGCCGACTCTGCATTGGCAGAAAGCCTTTTTGGTATGCGTTTAAGTAATCGTCCTAGCGCACCAAAACCTTTCGATATTGCCGTTGCCATAGCCGGTATGTTGATATTGCTAGAAGCAACAAGGCGTGCCCTTGGTCCACCATTAATGGTGGTTGCAATGGTCTTCCTTTGTTATACCTTTTTAGGCCCTTACGCACCGGGACTTATTGCCTGGAAAGGCTCTACTTTTGGTGGAATAATGGATCATCAATGGTTATTCTCTGAAGGTGTTTTTGGTATTGCTTTAGGTGTATCCACCGACCTTGTATTCCTATTTGTATTATTCGGCGCTTTATTAGATCGCGCTGGCGCAGGTAACTACTTTATTAAAGTTGCTTTTTCATTAATGGGGCACCTTCGTGGTGGGCCAGCAAAAGCTGCAGTTGTAGCATCAGGCATGACCGGACTTATATCAGGTTCATCGATTGCAAACGTGGTAACAACAGGTACTTTTACAATTCCAATGATGAAACGAGTAGGTTTCTCTTCAGAAAAAGCGGGAGCAATTGAAGTTGCCTCTTCTGTAAATGGTCAAATAATGCCACCTGTGATGGGTGCAGCTGCCTTCTTAATGGTGGAGTATGTCAATATTCCGTATTTTGATGTGGTTAAACATGCCTTTTTACCGGCTATTATTTCTTATATTGCTTTAGTTTATATCGTTCATTTAGAAGCGATGAAATTAAACATGCAAGGTTTGACTCGAGAAGATAGCGGTAAAACAGTTAAAGATGTGTTGATATCTTGGGCAATGACACTGCTGCCAATTATTGCATTAGCTGGTGGAGCCTTTTACTTATCTGAGCTTTATCACTTGCTCGCAACCCCTCAAGCTCGTCTTGCTGCAGTGGTTGCTGTGATCGCAATACAGTACGGTGTTTTAAAAGCCGTCAAAGCGAAAGTCAGCGAAGAAAAAATTGCCAAAACGATTTCAACGGGCGCGATTGTATTAGGTAATATAGTGATTGGTGCTTTTGCACTGTTCTTTTTAATTAATACATTAAAAGAGAATGTCGACTCAGAAATAATGGTCTGGGTTGTCTCTGCTTTAGTTCTTGTTGCCTACCTGATACTTGCAAAAATTAGTTCCGCTTACCCAGACCTAGTGATGGACGATCCGAACTCACCGGTATTAACATTGCCAGAAACAGGTCCTACGGTGAAATCAGGGTTACACTTTTTACTACCCGTTGTCGTTTTGATCTGGTGTTTAATGATCGAGCGTAATTCGCCAGGGCTTTCTGCATTTTATGCAACAACCTTGATGATATTTATTCTTCTAACGCAACGTTTCCTATTTGCTTTTTATCGTAAGGCCGACACAAGTAATAAATTTAAACTTGGTTTCAATGAGTTAACTGATGGTTTGATCATGGGCGCGCGAAACATGATTGGTATCGCTATTGCTACAGCGGCTGCGGGTATTATCGTTGGAGCTGTATCGCAAACTGGGGTTGGTTTAAAATTAGCTGCGCTAGTAGAGTACCTCTCGATGGGGCATATTATGCTAATGCTGCTTTGGACAGCAGTGCTTAGTTTAATACTAGGAATGGGCTTACCAACCACAGCAAACTACATTGTTGTATCGTCATTACTTGCTCCGGTTATTGTTAGCCTTGGCCAGCAAAATGGACTCATTGTTCCGTTAATTGCGGTGCATATGTTTGTATTTTACTTTGGTATTATGGCCGACGTAACTCCCCCCGTAGGGCTTGCATCCTTTGCTGCTGCTGCCGTATCAGGAGGGGATCCAATGAAGACCGGCTTTATTGCCTTCTTCTATTCACTGCGTACAGCGTTGTTACCTTTCCTATTTATTTTCAATACTGACTTATTGTTAATCGATATTAACTTTATACAGGGCATATTTATATTCATTACCGCCACCATGGCAATGCTTATATTTACTGCGGGTACTCAAGGTTACTTCATGGCGAAGTCTAAAATATGGGAGTCTTTTGCACTAATTATCATTGCGTTTACATTATTCCGTCCAGGCTTCTGGATGGATTATGTTGTCCCACCATATGAAGAGCGTGCTGGCAGTGAATTAGTCTCTTCAATGGCCGAAGTAGCCCCCGGTACAGAGCTTCGTATTTTAGTTAATGGCCAAAATGATGTCGGTGACCCAGTGACATTAACTATGTTAATGACCGTAGGTGAAGGCGAAACAGGCGAAGATCGTCTGGAAGACTATGGATTAGAGTTACTCGCTCAAGATGACGGTTCAATAATGGTTGATGGTGTTGGATTTGATAGTACAGCTGAAAAAGCCGGCTTCGATTTTGACCAAATCATTGTTGATGTAGGTATTCCGGCTGAACGTCCAAGTAAAGAGTGGTTCTATATTCCAGCACTACTCTTATTAGGATTTATTGTCGTTATACAACGTAGGCGTCGCGATTTAGAAGCCGATACGACACCTGAAACAAAGAGTATTAATGTATAAGTGATAGGTCATTTTTATGACCTATTTGCTGACTACCTGCACTTGAATCTAAGCGCTGAGTACAAGTATTTATGCTAATAGCTTCTTCATATTTAAAAGCCTTGATTGCCATGCCAATCAAGGCTTTTTTGTTTTAGTTGGCCAACCTGACTACATTATTTTGCACTCATAAAATTAGTTCACTCTCGTTCCACATGCTCTGCGTGGGAATCGTATTTTTTGTATTAGTTTGCTTAGGGCTCTAGCTCGCCTGCGCTCGTCATGGCTACTTACAGTGAGAAAGTCAACTCGTCTGCGCTCGTCGAGACCGTTTGATAATTATTAACTGTGATTTCGCCTTGTCGGCGACCCTACTTTCTTTTATCAGAAAAGAAAGTAGGCAAAGAAACTGACACCGGAGCGTTTTCTAATCCAAGTAATAAACTCCTTTTATAACG
>NZ_AXWP01000056.1 GCF_000482725.1 Psychromonas arctica DSM 14288 | reverse complement strand
ATTTCAGTCAAGTGCTTAATGACCAGCTTGGTTTGAGCACTATCCAAGTAACTATCAGAGCCGCCATTATTTGAAGTTTTCTTCTGACTATCGGCATATTCATTTAAATGACGAACAATGCTGGATTGATGCTTTCGTAGGGCCTGAGAAATCATTATCGTTGACCAACCTTCATCCGATAATAGAATCGCTTTAATTCGGTCGCACTCCCGTTTATCACTGCACTTTTTATGGCGTGATTCTAACGCTAGCTTCTCTTGGCCGGTCAATGATATCTGCATTTCCTTAGTGTGATCTTTTAAAATTAAATTTCAATTTTTTTTTACAAATGAAAAGCATTATCAAAGATCACGGGTATACATCCCACTAACCATCCCAAAAATTAAAAAATTAACGATAGTTCTGCGCTTTAGTGCTTGTTCAGCCTCATTTTTATAGCGATCGGATTTTTGTTGTTACTCACTAACAGCATTATGATAGTGTTTAACTAGTTTTAATTGCTTATATGTAATAACACAGACAACTGATAGGGGGAAGAGCATGAACAAAACGCGCACAGAACGTGACAGTATGGGAGAGCTTGAAGTTGATATTAATGCTTTATATGGAGCACAAACACAACGAGCAATTAATAACTTCCCGGTAAGTGGTCTTAAATTGCCGGAATCATTTATTAGAGCTTTGTTATTAGTTAAGTCTGCTGCTGCCACTGCAAATATGACGTTAGCACATTTATCTAAAGAGAAAGGGCATGCGATTAACCTCGCTATTGATAAGTTATTAGCAGATTCAAATCTAATGGACCATTTTCCCGTTGATATTTATCAAACAGGCTCTGGTACTAGTACTAATATGAATGCTAATGAAGTCATTGCAAATGTAGCTAGTAAAATTTGTAGTGAAAAAATACATGCTAATGACCATGTTAATTTTGGCCAAAGTAGTAATGATGTGATACCAACAGCGATTCATGTTAGTGCATCAATTGCACTACATAATAACCTTATTCCTGCATTAAAATCATTATCTAATACTATTCATATAAAAGCCGAAGAACTTGATGCTTATACTAAAAATGGACGCACACATTTGATGGATGCAATGCCGGTACGTTTTAGCCAAAGCTTAAATAGTTGGGCAACGCAAATAGAGCAAAACATTAAACATTTAAAGCTGTTACAACCGAGTATTCAACGTTTAGCTCAAGGTGGTACTGCGGTAGGAACGGGTATCAATGCAGACCCTGCTTTTGCTAAAGTGTTTAATACCGTTCTGTCAGACATAACTGGAATTACATTCAAACCTAGCAATGACTTTTTTGCTGCAATCGGTACTCAGGATACTGCCGTTGCATTATCAGGACAACTTAAAACAACTGCGGTATCTATTATTAAAATTGCCAATGATTTGCGCTGGATGAATTCGGGACCTTTAGCAGGATTGGGTGAAATTAATCTCGAAGCATTACAGCCTGGTTCTTCTATTATGCCCGGTAAAGTTAACCCTGTGATCCCTGAGTCTGCATGTATGGTTGGTGCGCAAGTCATAGGCCATGATGCCGCTATAACCATTGCAGGGCAATCAGGAAATTTTGAATTAAATGTTATGTTACCCCTAATTGCCCATAATTTATTATCCAGTATTGAGCTTTTAGCGAATATCAGTGTGTTATTAGCAAACAAAGCGATTAAAACCTTTACGGTTAACTCACAAAAAATAAACGATACATTGGCTCGGAATCCAATATTAGTGACGGCTTTAAACTCGCTAATTGGCTACGAGAAAGCTGCGATGATTGCAAAAATAGCCTATCAAGAAGGGCGGCCAATTATTGATGTAGCAGAACAACATACCGATCTTACTAGATATAAATTGGAGATTTTACTTAACCCTATCAAGCTAACCGAGGGTGGTATTCCTCATTAAACAATGGTAAAAATTAATTGTTAACCGGCAAAAAAAACTAGGTCATATTCGAATTGTATTTATGAGATTAACATTTTGTGAGATATTAAATTTGTAATAACTCAACGTAAATATGCTAACCTCCATTTGGTTTATGACCGCATCAACGTATTAAGTAATGTCCTTTAACGTCATTTTTATGCCAAGAGTCTGTTCACATCATCGCTTGCTGATTGTTGCATCTTGGGTTAAACGGGTACATGTAGCAACTATTTACAGTTTATAGAGGAACGAATGAACAGTTCAATTACATCTTTTATGAGAAACTTTTTCTCAAGAGTGTTAACCATCATCTTTTTTGGGTTAGCTATTATTCTTGTTATTTCACTATTTATAAACGCAGCACAAGGTTTGATAGCACAATCTGACTTAACTGAGATACTACTCAAAAGTATTAACACTGGTATCATTGCTTTGGCCGTATTTGAACTTGCACTTATTATTAATAAAGAGTATTCAGAGCTTGGTGAAGATGATAATAAAAATGCAATTGAGACTTTACGTGGTACCTTACCAAGATTCATTGGTACTGTATGTGTGGCGTTATCTTTAGAGGGGTTGATCATGGTTATTAAATATAGCCAACTAGATTTAGCGGGTAACTTGTATTATCCCGTAGCGATTATTACCAGCACAGCATTACTTTTATCATCACTGGCTCTTTTCTTGTATTTAACTGATAAACAGAAGTAAATATTTAATGAGTTATTAAAGTTTGGAAAACTAAAGCTAGAAATTATTCAACGACATAATTATTTACAGGGTCAAAAAGCCTTCACAATTTAATAGGTCTGAAGTGACCCCATTAAGTTTTGAAGGCTTTTTGTTATCTACTGATAATATAAAACCACGCAGTAAATTGTCAGTAAATGCCACCATCAATGAACTGCGAGTTAAGTACTATTGACCTCTATTTATATGATCTAGGACTTTTATGATTTAAAACGTTTTACTAAATCATCTAAACTTGACGCCATACATTTTAATGAATCCGTTGATGATTCAATATTTTGAGAAGCTTGCGCACTTTGTTCTGTGCTGTCACTGATATTAACAACATGAATATTAATTTCATTAATCACCGCTGATTGTTCTTCTGTCGCGGTAGCAATTTGCATATTAAGATCTGAAATATGTTGAACGTTTATGACAATTTCGCTTAATACTTCATTGGTTTTATGTGTCGCTTTCAGCCCAAGAATTGCTTGTTCTCTACTTTTATGTACTGAATCTACTGCCATTTTTGAACCATCTTGTAATTCAGATATCATTTTATGAATTTCATCGGTTGATTCATTCGTTTTCTTTGCAAGGTTTCTAACTTCATCCGCTACTACAGAAAAACCTCGACCGTGTTCACCAGCTCGTGCGGCTTCAATTGCCGCATTAAGTGCTAATAGGTTAGTTTGATCTGATAGACCACGTATCACATCAAGAATACCGCTGATTGAATCACTGCGTTTAGCTAAATTTTCAATACTAGAGGTCACACTTTCCATGTCGTCAGCCATATGGCTTATGGTAGCTGTTGATTCATTAACAACTATTTGTGCTTGAGCTGTCATGTTGGTTGCTTCATTGGTTGTTTGTGCAGCCACACCAGCATTATTAGCTATCTCAGCAATAGTGCTGCCCATTTCGTTAATAGCAACGGAGACCTGATGTGCTTCATCACGTTGTTTATCTAGTGATACTTTAGAAGCATTGGCATCTTGATAAACATTCTCAGAAGCATTTTTTATGTCTGTTGATGTTGATTTAACATCTTGAACAACAGTGCGGATATTCCCTACAAATGCGTTAAAACCTTTGGCTAATTCAGATATTTCATATGCACCATTTTCGTTAATTTTATAGGTAAGATCTCCCTCTCCTTCACCTAGTTCACGAAAGGTAGCTGCCATTTCTTTAATTGGTAGTACTAAACGGTTACCTATAACAATACTTATCAACACAAATAAAATAGTCACAATAACAAACATCATTAACATATAGTTTCGAGATTCGTCCAAACCCGCATATAATTCAGATTTAGGTACTTCTGCTATTACATACCAACCTAAACTATCTATATAACTAGTCGAAATCACAAAATCACCCACTTCTTGGAAAGCGAAACTTTGTTTATTGAATAGTTTTTCTTTATTAATATCTACATATATATCCTTAATATTTTTTGTTTCGGCGTAGTCTCGGTTTTTATGAACTTTAACTAAGCCATTTTGATCTGCTAAGTAAACAAAACCACTTTGTTCAATCTTGAAGTTGGTTAGAAATTTAGCTATTTCGTCAAATGATTTAGAAACTCCTGAAGAACCTCGTCCATTAACTTGTTGATAGTTAACAAAAATATCGATAGATCCGTCTGAGTTAGTATAGCTACTTGCTGACTCTGCAATACCACTATTCTTAAATTTGAAAAACCAGCTATCGTGTTCGTTATTTTGTAGTTGACGTAAAAAACCTTCTTGGTTCCAATATTTAGCTGTATTGAGGTCTATGTATGATGCATTACTTAATCCATTAGCTTTAGCAACATCTCCTAAATACTCAATTAACATTTTTTCGCCAGCTGTATCTTCACCATTGTCTACCCAATAGGGAATGAAAGTATTGCTAGCAATCGCTTTGGTTAACGCCTTCATTTGGGATATCTCACCATTAACGGCTTCCTCAACTCGTTGTACTAAGTTAGGAAGTTCAGAGTTTTCCAAACGATTAAGCAATTGGTCTCGTGATTTCATTTGAGCAACAAATGCAATCACACTGGTCGATACAATGACGGCAAGTAAAATCGTCAAGATTAATCTGTTTTTGATAGAAAGTGAGCGCATAAAAACCTTAATTTATATAGATATTGTGGTTTAGCAAGAGCAGTTAAAGCAACATTAATAGTGTTGAAATCATTATAAATATTACTAAAAACTACTCAATAGAGGTAGAAGTGTAGCACTTAGTAAATAGTTAACCATTATTCTCAGATATTTTTATAAAAAATATTAGAGAAAAATTAAAAGATACTTTTATCCAGTATTATTTGTATTAAATTAACTGACCATTCACTCTATTAAATATACCTAGATTGTTAAAACTTTTGATTTTAAGTAATTTAATTTTTATCTATGAATTGGGGGCTGAAAAAGTTGGCGTATTTCCATTAATACTTCGGCCTGTAATTTCCGATTTAACTTTAAAGAAGTTAAATAAGGGGGATGGTATTAACTTATGGATCATTGGTACACATTTAAAAAAGGCTAATTGAGCGCTGAAAGTAATCTTTTAATTTGCCATTAAGTGGTGCGACACACCTTGCGTTAAATGGTGCGGCAAGTGGCTGATAATGTGGTGTCACTAAGTGTTTTATGATATTTTAAGTTTGTATGATTGGCCTAATGACCATAAACACACGTTAAACTAAGGAGTAGGATAGGTTTAACTTATTGTATTTAAGGGTTATTTTATCGTGCAGGAAGTTGTTGTGAATTAAGGAAACAGAAAATCGTTACGCTTTAAATTAAGTCATCGACTAAATAACATTTACTAGGTTGATGACTTAATGAGCACAATCATAATTATTGGTAACTTAAAAAAACAATAATTACAGTACTGTTTTTTAACGTAAATCACAATTAATTAAACGTTACCTAACCATATGTCTGCATTGATTTTCGGTTCTTTTTTACGTTTTTTCTTGCCAGTACCTGCGGGTTTAGCCTTAGGCTTTTCAGCGCTAGAAAATACATTATCGATATATTCAGTTGTTTCAAAGCCTGCAACTTGCTCTCTATCCAAGTACAGTTTGTTCTTTTTATCGATGACATTAAAATGATGGTAATCGTCATGGTCAATAATCGATAACGCTAATCCAACTTCTCCTGCTCGACCACTTCGACCAATACGATGCATATAATCAGATGGACTTCTTGGTAAATCAAAATTAATCACTACTGGCAATTTTTCAATGTCTAAACCACGTGCTGCGATATCAGTTGCAATTAACACTTGAATTTCACCAGCTTTAAAAGCTTCTAGTACACGTGTCCGTGCACCTTGTCCTTTGTCTCCATGAAATACCTCTGCCTTGATACCTCGCTTAGCAAGTTTGTCCGCCAAGTGATTACATGCATTCTTCGCATTAACAAAAATCAAAGATTGCTGCCATTGATGTTGTTTAATTAAATGAGCTAATAATGCTGTTTTTTGCCCCTTATCAACAGTGAATACACGTTGTACCAGTGTACTGGCATCGGCACTTTGCAACTGTATTTCAACCGGATTGTTCAATAACGTTTTAGTCAACGAGGTGACTTGCTCCGGGAAGGTTGCAGAAAATAGTAAGGTTTGTTTGGTTTTTGGAAGTAGATCTAATAATTTTTCTAGTTCTTCAGTAAAACCTAAACTTAACATACGGTCTGCTTCATCAAGAATTAAACATTGTACATTATCAAGTTTAACCGCATTGCTAGAAATCAGATCCAGTAGTCTACCTGGTGTAGCAACAAGAATGTCTGCACCACCTCTTAATGTAAGCATTTGTGTATTGGCAGAGACGCCACCAAAAACAGAAACCGTTTTAATTGCCCCGTTAAAATGCACGGCATAAGATTTAATACTATCTGCAACCTGTTTTGCAAGTTCACGTGTTGGCACTAAAATGAGCCCAGTAACATCGTTACTTCGTACTTGGTTGGTACTTTTAGATATTCTTTTGTAAGCAGGCAATTGTTGTTGATGTTGTAACTCATTAATTTTTTGTAATAATGGCAATGCAAATGCCGCCGTTTTACCTGATCCGGTATTGGCTCCTGCAATTAAATCCTGTCCATCTAATATGCTTGGAATTACTTGTGCTTGGATAGGTGTAGGGTGCTGATAATGCAACTCTGTTAAACGTCCTAACAAAGGCGGAATAAGACCAAGTTGAAGAAAATTGGTTGCAGTATTGATTGATGTAATTGGGTTTGTATCATTGCTCATTAATATAAAAGACTCGTTGCTAAATAATAACCTTCTATTTTAACGTATTTAGTACGTTAGTAGTGAATTAAATAGAATAAAAATAATCCCTTTGCAAATTACTTTAAACGCTTAGTCAATAGATCACCAGCTAGCGAGGAGACGGTGTACTGATTTTTTTGGGGTTTTACAAAGTAACTGTATTTGTTGAAAAGTTAAATCAAATAAATTGTATCTTTCACCTATGTTATTAAGCATCGCTAACCAAAGGTGGCTAGTCATTTGAGCATCGTATAGCGCGCGATGAAAGTCGCCAGTATTCGCTATATTAGCAAAGCGGGTTAATTCGCCAAGTTTATGGCTCGGTGCTTCTTGAAAAATACGACGAGATAATAAGAGGGAGCAACCTACTTCACCTAAATGTTTTCGGTTAACTCGCGTCAATTCTGACGATAAAAAACGTTTATCAAAAGAAGCGTTATGTGCAATCAAATTATCATCTTCGATATAATCAGAAAACTCTGCCATCACTTGGCGACATGGTGCTGCTTGAGACAACATCTTGTTAGTGATGCCTGTGTATTGCTCAATAAATGAATTAACAGAAAAACCTGGGTTCATTAATGCTTGGAATTGATCTTTAACTTCACCATTCACGAGGCGAACCGCACCAATCTCAATGGCCCTATCGCCTTCATTTGGCGATAACCCTGTTGTTTCGAAGTCAAAGATAACCACAGTATCTGCTCGCATATCTAAAAACCTTCCTTTTACTGTATAAATAGAAATTTGGGATCGACTTATTGATATATGGCGCTTTCCCAAATTATAAAGAAGATTAAATTAACATAAAACACATACTTAGTATAAATCCATAACAATTAGCAGCCGATAGTTTGAGTATTCAATAATGGGTTTATAGTTTTTGTGCGGTCATAACAGATGAAGAATCGAGCTATGACCAAGAATATTGGGAATGTTTCTTGGTCATAAATCTTTAAATTGAAATTTAAGTCTTGATTTAACGTGACACGTGGCTCAATGCCAACTTTAATGCCTGTTCTCTTGAAGTACAGTGATTATCACTATCTATTAATGACAATACATTTAATTTTTGTAGACGTTTACGCGTATCAAGATGAGGGCATAGTAATAGCACTTCACAATACGCATCTAAGGCATCTTTAATCGCATTTTCTAAAGCTAAACCTACCGTTACATCAATCATTGGTACATCACTTAAATCCAGAATCATAACTTGATAGTCGCTGATACTCGTGTGTTGACGTGATATTGCTTTTGAAACACTAAAAATCATCGGTCCTGATAAATAGAAAAACAAAACTTTACCATTTGCTCTTTCTAAAATAGCACGTTCATTATCGGTCAACGGTAAGTCGTTATCTGCGTCGCTAATTGCTTTTACTTGACGCGCTTGCGCTCGGCTTAGCTGTTCTATGATGATGATATTTGAAATAAATACACCTAAACCAACTGCCACAATTAAGTCGACAAAGACAGTCAAAAACATAACCCCGTACATTATCGCCATACTCTGAAGGCTTACTTTGTGCGCTCGTTGAATAAAGCTCCAGTCTAAAATATTGAATCCTACATAAACGGCAATACCTGCTAAAACAGCCATTGGAATAGGTTCTGTTAATCCCCCTGCAACTAACACGACAAGTGCTAAAACCAATGCTCTTACAATACCTGAAAGGGGGGATTGTGCGCCAACTTGTATATTGGTTACTGTGCCCATGGTTGCACCTGCGCCAGGTAATGCACCAAATAAACCGGAAATGACATTAGCGATACCTTGACCTCGCAGTTCTTTATCTGAATCATGTTCTTTACGGGTTAATGAATCTCCTATGACTGCAGTTAATAATGTATCAATACAGCCCAGTGTACCTAGCACTAAAGCGTCAATAACCATGGCCGTTAACATTTCGCTGTTGAAGTTAGGAATGATTAATGAAGGTAATCCCGCAGGTATCTCTCCAATGCGGCGAATGCTGTCGGTATCGAACAGAAATACAGATAAAAGCGTAACTGCAATTAGGGCAACTAGTTGAGCTGGCACAAACTTGCGATATTGTTTGGGGAAGAAAAATAAAACCGCTAAGGTCAGTACACCTAGAAGCAGTTCGTTATAACTAATATTAGCGAATATAGTCGGGAGCGCAGTTATTGTACCTAGTACTCCACCAGGTGGTGCTGAGTGACCCAATAGAGGAGATAATTGTAAAATAATTAAAATAACACCGATACCAGACATAAAACCAGAGATCACACTATAAGGCATTAATGTCACATATTTTCCTAGCTTTAATGTGCCCAGTAATATTTGAAAAATACCCGCCATGATCACCACAGTAAAAGACATTGCTAATCCAGTTTCTGGATATTTAGCCATCATACTGGTCAAAATAGCGGTCATGATAACGGTCATTGGTCCCGTTGGTTCCGATATTAGTGTATTTGAACCTCCAAATAGGGCGGCAAAAAAACCGACCATGATAGCGCCCCACAATCCAGCTTCTGCACCGGCTCCTGATGCGACCCCAAAAGCTAATGCTAATGGTAGTGAGATAATTGCAGTAGTGACACCACCAAAAATATCGCCTTTTAAATTAAGGTCTTGAAACCGATTAATCAACAAAATTTATATCCTTGTAGTCAATGATCAAAGTAGACTAATAAGTCAGTCTTAATCTTTTAATTATTTATGTTAGCCCGAGTTAATGTTAATTATGTCAAATTCCATAAATAGACTAAAATTGATATTATCTAATGTTAATATAGATTTTTGTCTATGCAATTTATTTTCTCTGGCACTCAACTTGCTTTACTTCATCTTTTATTAATAGGAACTTGCAATGCGTTCACGTATTCATGCTCATGTTGGCACCATGAGGCAATTAGAAATTCTGCTTGCAGTACACGATCAAGGTAGTATTAATGAGGCTGCTAAATCGCTATTTTTAACGCAGCCAACGGTCTCTATTCAAATGAAGAAACTCAGTGACGCCATTGGAGGTCCTTTATATCAATTTGTAAATCGTAAGTTAGTTTTTACGGATATAGGTTTAGAGTTAGTAAAGACATCTGTGGAAGTATTAGATAGTTTTGCTCGGCTTGATGTGGCTTTAGGTAGCTTACGGAAATTTAAACCTAGTACGTTACGATTAGCCGTAGTCACAACCTCTAAATATTTTATTCCTCATTTATTGGGGCCGTTTTGCGAAGAATTTCCTGACGTTGAGATTCAACTAAATATTGGTAATCGTGAAAAAACGATTGAACGTATGAAGCAAGGGGTAGATGATTTTTATGTATTTAGCCATCCACCACAGGATATTGAAGCACAAAGTCTTGAGTTCTTAGATAACCCATTAGTTGCTATTGCGCATGAAGATCACCCACTAGGAAAACAAAAATCGATTAATTTAGCTGACCTTTGTGAGCAACCATTCTTAATGCGAGAAAAAGGCTCTGGTACTCGCTTTGCTATTGAAGCTTTGTTTCAAAAACATAATTTAAAGCCCAAGGTAAAAATGACGATTGAAAGTAATGAGGCAATTAAACACGCTGTTATGTCTAAATTAGGGATCACTATTATTTCTGCCCATACCTTAACTTACGGTGGACAAAATGGTTTAGTCCGTTTACCTGTTAAAGAGCTACCAATAGATTCTCATTGGTTTTTTCTCTGGTTGTCAGCAAAACGCCCGACTTTAATTGCGTCTGCTTTTTTAAAGCATATTAAAACAAATGGGCGAGAGTTATTACAAAATGAACTTGATAAAAGTGCAGCTAATTAAGCACTATAGCGCCTTACTTATCCTGAGTTAAAGTTGTGATTATGATATAAAGTAATAGTAGGAGGTTGTTTGCTTAATAATTAAACCTAAGAGTTTTTCTCTAAAATTGTTATGATTGAAGTTGTTATTTCATCTAAACAGAGAAAAAGGGCTCAAATTGTAAAGTTTTACATATGTATTACTTTATGTGCATATTCAAACTAAAAGCAATGACAATCATAAAAGGAATATCCTATTTCCTGATCTATACTTGGATCTGATAGATTAGCTCCTATCTAACTAAAAAGTCTCTGATATAGGCTATGTGTCATGATTGGTATAACAATACACATCATCCACCTATTAATTAGTGCACTTCTGAGTAACCTTTTTTACTAAGTTACTAATATCAAATTACTGATATTGGTTTATTAAAAAATTGATTTTAAAGTCGATTAACTCTACAAAAGAATAATCTTAAAGATACAGTTAAGATGAAATTACGGTGTTTTTAATCGAGTATTATTCAATACACATATTTATCGCTTGCTTGAATGATTAAGTAATATCTAACAAGGAATGTTTTAATATGACACGAATAAGTAATAGTGGCGACAGTTCTGATTCAGATAGATCTAACCACAACGCCTCAGATAATGATGATTCAAAAAAACGCCTTGAAGATAGCTTACAAGATATTGCGGGGTATCTTGATGCTGTCTTTAATAATATGGGCGATCCTATTTTTGTTAAAGATGAATCATGCCGATTATTATTAGTTAATGATGCTTTTTGTAACATGTTTAATTTACCCAGGGAACAAATTATAGGGAAAACATTAGCAGAAAGAGTTCCTTGCAATGAGCGAGAACATTTTTTATCGATGGACAAGCAAGTACTGGAAAATGGTCAAGAGATATTAAGTGAAGAAACATTAACTACTGGGGGCTGCCTAACTAAAACAATCCTTACTCGAAAAAGTCGATTTGTAGATTCTAAAGGTAATTATTTTTTAGTGGGAGTGATCCACGACATCAGTGAACGCAAACAAATCGAAGAGCATCTCAAACTCGCGGCCAGTGTTTTTTCTCATTCAGGAGAGGAGATATGCATAACCGATCACAATGCCAAAATCATAGAAGTTAATAACGCTTTTACACGGATAACAGGGTTTAGCCGAAAAGAAGTGTTTGGCCAACATTTAAGTTTTTTACAGTCAGAAACACAATCGTCGGAATCCGATAAAAAAATGTGGGGTATATTGCACAATGAAGGCGCTTGGCATGGTGAAGTGTGGCAACGACGTAAAAATGGGGAAACCTATATACTAATGAAAACAATTAGTGCAATTTATGACGATAACGGCGTCACTACACATTACGTTTCATTGGGTAATGATATTACTCCAATAAAAAACCAACAAGACCAGCTAGAGCATATTGCACATTACGATATGTTGACCAATTTACCCAATCGTTCATTATTGGCAGATAGATTAACGCAAGCCATGTTGCAATGCCATCGTCATAAACAATCATTGGCCGTCACCTTTATTGATTTAGATGGTTTCAAAGCAGTTAATGACGCTTACGGACATGATGTCGGTGATCAGTTGTTGATCGCATTGTCGCTTAGAATGAAGCAAGCGTTACGAGAGGGAGACAGTTTAGCACGTATCGGCGGTGATGAATTTGTTGCAGTATTAGCTGATTTGGCACAAACAGAAGATTGTAAAGTTATTCTAGACAGATTACTTCTAGCTTCATCTGAAGCCGTTACTATTAATGATGTAATTTTTAAAGTATCGGCAAGTATTGGTGTAACTATATACCCACAGGATAATGTAGATGCCGATCAATTAATGCGCCATGCGGATCAAGCGATGTATGTAGCAAAAGGGGCGGGTAAAAATTGCTATCACTTATTTGATACAACACAAGACGATGCAGTAAAAGTACAAAGGGAAAGCTTAGAAGCGATCAGGATTGCCTTAGATAAGCAACAATTTGTATTGCATTATCAACCTAAGGTTAACATGCGTAGTGGCAAGGTAACTGGCGTAGAAGCTCTTATCCGTTGGCAACATCCTACTCGGGGCTTACTTAATCCCATGGAGTTTTTACCTATTATTGAAAACAACCCCATGAGCATAGAAATGGGCGAGTGGGTTATTGACAATGCACTATCACAAATTAGTGAATGGCAAAAAAGGGGGCTGAATTTACCGATTAGTACCAGTGTTAATATTGCTGCAGTGCAATTACAGCAATCTGTGTTTACTAAAAGATTAGCTGAGTTATTAGCGCGACACTCCGATGTCGATCCTAGTTATTTAGAACTTGAAGTGTTAGAAACGAGTGCAATGGATGATGTAATACATGTTTCTAAAATAATGAATGCGTGTATTAAGCTAGGTGTTAATTTTGCTTTAGATGACTTTGGCACAGGCTACTCTTCTTTAACTTATTTGAGACGATTACCGGTCAAATTGATCAAGATAGATCAAAGTTTTATTCGAGATATGCTTGATGATCCCGATGACTTAGCGATTGTAGAAGGGGTGATTGCTTTAGCAAAATCTTTTAAACGAGAAGTGATTGCCGAAGGCGTTGAATCCATCGCACATGGTACTGCATTACTGAAATTGGGTTGTGAACTTGCACAAGGTTATGGCATAGCCAAGCCGATGCCCGCCAGCGAAATTCCTAAGTGGGTAAATCAATGGAAACCTGACACTGCCTGGAAGATTAAGTAATACTCGTGTTATTAAGTACGTAATCAAATATTTGGCTATATATTGAATCAATTTAGAGTGTAGATTGTTTCAGTTAGTTGCCAGTTGGCTATTAACTTTGCAAAGTCTTTACGCAAACATGATCCACTTTAAGTAATATAATTGCATTGCTATTAAGTGACGTCACTAGTGGTGATAATTGTAGGGCGAATAGGTAGTAGAGATTGTTGTTCATTTCATGATTATTTAATAGTCATTTCATCGCCGCTTAAATACATTGACCTTCTTTAAAGCGAACCAGCAATTATGAATGAGTAATAAGCGAGGTTGTTACCACCTTTATCCTAAAAAATCATTGCATATAAAAAAGCCAGGCTTAAAAAAACCTGGCTTTGACAAATAAACACACCACTAAGATTAATCTTTGTGTAGGTGAACATCCATTTGTGGGAAAGGAATATTTAATCCTTGTTTAGGGAATGTTTTGTATATGTTTTCATTCATATCAAAGAATACTCCCCAATAATCAGCAGCGTTAACCCATGCGCGAACCGTAAAGTTTACTGAGCTGTCTGCTAACTCTGCAACAGCAATAACGACAGGAGTATCTTGTAAGATACGAGTATCTGCATCGCAAAGAGCTTTAATTGCAGCACGAGCAACATCAAGGTCATCTCCATAAGCAACACCAACAGTCCAATCTACGCGACGTTTTGCTTCAGTTGAAAAGTTAACCATTGAACCAGAAGACAAAGCCGCATTAGGTAAAATGATTGTTTTGTTATCAGGTGTTTTTAAAATAGTATTAAAAATTTGGATTTCATTAACTGTACCAATATGGCCTTGTGCATTAATAACTTGACCAACTTTAAATGGTTTGAAGATTAATAACATCACACCACCAGCAAAATTTTGTAATGTACCTGAAAGTGCCATACCAACAGCTAAACCAGCAGCCGCTAAAATAGCAACAAACGATGTCATTTCAATGCTAAGCATACCTAATACAGAGATAACTAACATAACCTTAAGTAATGTACCCACTATACTGCATAGGAAAGGTTTTAGAGATACATCCATATTGCTTTTATCTAGTATTTTACTGAAAGCGTTGATCAAAACTTTGATTAACCAGCTACCAATAATCCAGACAACAATTGCACCGATTAATTTGGGACCGTATTCAAGCGCCATTGTTTGCGCCATAGTCATTACTTCTTCTGCAGTCATAATTTTATTCCTTTAGTTTTAAAATTGTATTTATTACTTGGTTTAACTATACAAAGTCTAAATTTATAGATAGTTATACCCGTACCAGTCCTTTGATTAATATTTGACCATTAAACAAGCTTCTATATTTTACATTAAATTTGTAGCGGATTAATACCGAAAGTTTATATTTAATTAAGAAATGAGGGAAATTGCACTTTAATAGGAATTAAAGGCACTTAGGAAAGCTATATTGCTAAAGACAACTCGGTAGATCGCTTTGGTTCAGTTTATATATCGATATTATAGGTTTATGCTAGATTACTAAAGGCACTATATACAAGATTACAGTTGTTATTACAGTCTCTTTTTACTTTATTATTTGACAATAAAATGAGGCTCGGTTTATTTTTATTGCTTAATTTGAGACTGTAATAAAAACGCTTTAACTGCTTTTGTAGACTGGTTTTTAATTAAGCCTAGATTCACATAATGAGGTATGTTAGTTAGTCATTTTTTAAATGTCTCGTGTTCATACCTTAATTGTTAATTTAAACAACAAGCCTTGCTCAATACCCTGTAAAAATTTTTTAGTGTAAGTTATTCGTTAACCATTGATTGTTTTAACCGTCTTAGTTTTATTCTGTGATTGTAGAAAAAGACAGGTAATAATGAGTACTATGCCAAACCATCCAATTAAAGAAATAGATTCTCCCACTATGAGAACAGCTAACACTGCCGCCACAACGGGTTCAAACAATGTTAACAGCGTTGCCTTGCTAGCTTGAACGTAACGCAAACCAAATCCAAAGGCTAGATACCCTATAAACATAGGTATAACGGCCATATAGCAAACCACTATAATATTCGTCATGTTTGAAAATAAATGCTCGCCGGTAAATAACAAAGAAGGAAGTAATATTAAGGCACTAAGCGCAAATAAACTGCCCATTGCAGATTCAGATTGAACCCCTTTTTCAATCATGGATCTGGCTACCCAAGAATATACAGCATAGGTAACCCCAGCGAGAATCCCGAGTATAATGCCTATCATTTTAATTGAATTAGCGTCATCTTGTAGAGAGCCCATATTCTCAGAATAGGTTAGTAAAATGATGCCTATTAAACCAATGACGACACTTAAAAGCCAACGATTATCTAGAGTCGATTTTTTGCTAAAAAGACGCTCAAGTAGAGCCGTTGCAAAAGGAGCGGAACCAATCGATACAACGGTGCCGATAGCCACACCCGCAAATTGCATCGAACTATAAAATGCAAGCGGGTACGTCGCGACAGCGAGTGCACCAATTATTAACTCTTTTTTTAGATGAACTAATTTCCCCGCATCACTAATCAACTTCTTTCTCGCCATGGTCGCAAGTAATACTCCACCTATGCCCATAGCAAAAGCGCCTATAGCTAAAGCACTCAATTGCGAAAAACTAGCGACGGTACCTGTTGTCCCCCACAATGCCGCTGCGAATAAAATAGCTGTTTGGCCTCTGATTCGATTACTGCTTGAAAGTCGTAATTTTGAAATTGTATTTACTGGCATTTTATAACTCGCTCGTTGATGGCATGGATAGAAAAGCCATTATAAATACAACAAAAATATTTACTTTGCATAAAAGACGCATTACTTGGTTAAAAGGGCGTACTTTCAATAGTTGGTCCGTTAATGAACCAAGAAAATTGTTAGCGTAAAAATAGACGCGGAGATAGTCCAAAATAGAGTGAAAATCGACGGCTAAACGCTGATAGGTCATTATAGCCCACTTGTTCTGCAATTATTTGGATAGGTAAATCAGTATGTGTGAGCAGTGCCTTCGCTTTTTGCATTCTTTTCTCAGTAATATATTTATGAGCGCTGATACCTAAGTTATCTTTAAACAACTTCTTAAATTGCGTCGGGCTCAGATAAGCTATTTGTGCAAGTGTCGAAATGGATAAATTATCTGCAATATTATCATTAATGAAAGCTTGCACTGCTCGTATTCGCTGTTGTACTTGCTGAGTGAGGGGGTGCTTGCATAGGAGGATATAAAAAAGCTGAAATATACCCTCTTCGATTGATTGATCAACCTGATATTCCAATTGGCTCTCTACAAAATGTAAGTAACTTCGTAAAGGTGGTGTAGTTGTAAAAACAACTTGTTCAGATTTCAGCAAACTACTGGGTAACGTCTGTAAATCTGCAACAATAAAACGAGCTGCTTCATTCGCACTAAAATGATGTTGTTTACCTACTTTAATAACTGCACATTCACCTACAGAGACTTTTCCGTTATAACCGTCAAGTTCTATATTAATCGTACCTTGTATTGGTAGCACTAATTGATGATAAGGATGAAAGTGACTTTCTGGTTGTTTTGTATAGGCGCGAATGCTTAAGCTATTTTTCATAGGTAACCAATGTGTTGTTTATTAATTGAGCCAGTTGATTAATTAAATCAATTAAACAGGCTCTATATATTGGCATTGTTTTTATATTGTAACGTCAATTTTTGATACCTATGTTGAATCATTTAAGTCCAAAATGAGAGATCAAACAATGCATGATAGGCAATATTTTTGTTATGTTATTGTAATACAAAAAGTGTTTTTATCATTAAACCTTGTGAACACAATATTGAACTATGGGCCCACGGTTAATTTGATAAAGTCGTTTTTGTTGACTTCAATAATATATTACCTTTTAAGTTTAGATGTTCGACAGATTATTTATACATGGAAGTATATTTGAAGTGTTTTTATCTAGTTGCAATAAATAATGTTCAGATAAATGTTTGGCATTTATTAAGCATTCAAAATAAGAAAACTTAAGCCAAAGCAATTAATCATGTTCAATCAGCAGATAGCAAATTAATTGATAACCTAGTGGCATACCTTTTTATATGAAAGATTAACTAAGTGAGTTCTGTATCTAATAGTCATTCGCTTAAAGTGATAAATCTTAATTTTTGCCTCATATGAAAGTGTTATGACTTGGTCAATTATTTTAAGCCGTACAATTGAACACCTGATAATTGAAATGGATTTTTATAATATATTAGGAGTTAACTATGCGTTCTAGTTTTAAGAAGAAGTTAGTATCAGCTTTGTGCTTTGTTTGGGCATCTTCAGCGTATTCAGCTGTAGAGTTTAAACTTGGCCACTTCGGTTCTGAAAATCATCCTTCACACATTGCCGCTATGCAATTTGCTGAGCAAGTTGAAGCGCGAACAAAAGGTGAAGTAAGCGTTGAGCTTTATCCTAATAATGCCCTAGGCAGCCCACCAGAAGTACTTGAACAGGTGGTTATGGGAGTTGTTGATATGAGCCTCTCTGGGCAAGATCAATTAGCTAAACATGTGCCTTTGTTCGACACCGTCAGTATTCCTTTTTCTCTTAGTAACTCTGCTCATGCAGACCGTGTTTTAGATGGACCATTTAAGGAGTGGGCAGCACCAGAACTTGAAAAGGTAGGGCTTGTTTACTTATCTAGTTGGGATTGGGGGTTCCGTCAGTTGACTAACTCTGTTCGTCCTATTTTGACACCTGCGGATGTTAAAGGACTAAAAATTCGCACTCCACCTGCAATGACCTATCAAGCTGCAATGCAAGCAATTGGTGCAAATGTACAAACCATTTCGTTTAGTGAACTTGTAATGGCAATGCGTCAAGGGGTTGTTGATGGGCAAGAAAATCCAATTGGTGTTATTTACAATTTGAAATTGTATGAATCACAAAAATTTATTTCAATTATTAATTACTTGTACAGTTCAATGGTTCACGTTGTTTCTCAAGACGCTTGGGACCGTTTAACTGCTGAGCAGCAAGTCATTGTTCGAGAAGAATCAGATTCCGCTCGTTTGTTAATGCGTAAATTAATGCGCGCGGAAGAGCTGAAACAAATTGAGGATATGCGTGCAAAAGGCATTGTAATTGATGAGCCTGATCTTGCTCCTTTCCAAGCAATGATGGGACCTGCCTATGAACAAATTAAAAAGAAAGTAGGTGTAGCTAATTTTGATAAATGGATTGAAATGACCAAATCAGTTAAATAGATCAAGATTTAGATGTTCCATGCTCTTTGATTTCGCCTTTTTAAGGCGAAATTTTATTTTTACAACAATTGAATAAATGATGTGTCAAAGGTTGGATAGAATTTTGACTAGCTAAAAATGAGTCGTATTTGAAGATTGTTAGCAATTCATAAATGTATTACACGATTTTAATAGCAAAGTGTTGAGTACAGCAAGCTAACATATATTTTGACCTAAAAACATGAACTTTATATTCCATTGTTTTACTGACAGGTAATAACTGGTATGTTGACCTTAGCGATATTCGGCGTTCTTATTTTCCTCCTCTTAATTAATGTGCCAGTTGTTGTTGCAATTGGCCTAACATCTGTAGCATTTTTTGTAGGACTTGGTGATGCTCGTTTACTCGCGATGCTCCCACATCGAATGTATTACGGAACAACTGGTTTTACACTACTGGCTATTCCATTTTTCATTTTAGCGGGAAATTTAATGAATACGGGCGGGATTACCGACCGTATATTCCGTTTTGCTCAATCCATGGTAGGACATATAGCAGGGGGAATTGGCCAAGTTAACATCGTTGCGAGTGTTATCTTTTCAGGTATGTCTGGTTCTGCAGTTGCAGATGCGGCCGGGCTTGGGCAGATAGAGCACAAAGCCATGGTTGACCAAGGTTATGACCCTGCTGACTCAGCAACTCTTGTTGCAGCTTCGTCCGTTATAGGGCCTGTTATACCTCCTAGTATTCCTTTTGTTTTATATGGATCTATTACCAGCGTATCTGTAGCGCGTCTATTCTTAGCTGGCTTTATTCCTGGTCTGTTGATGGCTATCGGCATGATGATTGCCTTGGGTATTTTAGCTAAACGCAGAAATTACCCTCGCGCCGAACATAAGGCTCCTTTTAAAGAACGCCTTGCTTCATTCAATGGTGCCTTTTGGCCCTTGATGGCCCCAGTCATCATCGTTGGTGGGATTATGAGTGGCTTTTTTACACCGACAGAAGCTTCGGTTGTTGTCTGTGTTTATGCCGCTTTACTTGGTTTTTATTACAAAGATTTAAAATTAAAAGCAATACCTGGGATCGTTTATAAATCAATTACTCAATCGGTCAGCTTGTTATTTATTATTTCATCGGCAAACTTTTTTGGATGGTTAATTATCCATCAAAAAATTCCAGATAGTGTTATTGAGACACTAGTTGGTTACGGTGCAACACAGTCAATTGTCATGTGGATTGTTATCGGTGTTGTATTAACCATGGGGCTATTTTTGGAAGGAAATGCCATCTTCTTGATCACGCTTCCATTGTTTATGCCAATAGCAACAATGTTTGATATAGACCTAGTTAATTTTGGTGTTGTAATGGTTTTATTGATCATGATTGGAAATTTAACGCCGCCGGTGGGAATGTGTTTATTTGCCGTAGATAGCTTCGCAAAAGTAGGGATGCCAGCTTTAGCTAAAAGGGTGTGGCCATATTTATTAATGATATTTTTAATTACGTTATTAATTGCGTTTGTACCAAGTATTTCGCTATTTTTACCTAATCTTATCATGGGAGAAATGTAATGATTCATTTACTAAAAACGCTTGATATGTGGGTTCAACGTATTCTTCGCTATATTGCGATGACTATGTTTACGGTACTGGCTCTTTTGTTGATCGCTAACATAGGGTTACGTTTGATTAACGATTTTGTTCAGTTTTCAATTGAGCATGGCATGGAAGGAATAGCCAATGTAATTCAAAGTATTGTTACAATTAACTCTTTCTATTGGTTTGATGAAGTGATCGAGTTGAGTTTTGCTGCACTTGTATTTTATGGTGCTGCTGCACTTTGGTGTGCAAAACTACACTTTTCCGTGGGTGATTGGATAAGCCCTAGAATCCAAAATGTTCGCTTGAAACACTTTTATACCTTATTGATCCTGTTAATTTCTGCTATTTTTATGGCAATTTTATTTTGGTATTCTCTGAAATTAACGTTAAAAACAAATCAGGTAACCACTGCATTTCAGATAAAACAGTGGATACTTTATTCGTGTATACCAATTTCTTCTGCAATTATGCTCACTTATTCAATTGCCGACGTTATTATTGCAACAAAAAGATGGATAAGAGGGACGGTTGAAGATTGATAACGGTTTGTATCTGCAACCGAAGTGACAATTGCAGCAATTTTCTGTCTTAAAAATAGTAGCTTATAAACAATAAAATAGTCTCTATAGCACGCAATTTTTTGCGTGCATAAGATATAACGTTAAGTGCAAGATCCTCTCGTTCAACATTCACCTTTTATGAATTTTTAACATTGTTTATTTCTCATTAACAATTACATCAACTTTATCATGGTAGTTTTTTTCATTAAGAGGGTACCTATTACCAAAATAGAGTGTGGTTTGTCCTTTCTTATGCGCCGTAATCTTACAAATTTCGCCACCAAATATCATTCCAGGCTCCCGAAATGGGATTAAACTTCTAGATGCTTCACAACTTATACTAGCAACGTCGGGAGAAGATGAGATTACCGAAGGGTAATATCCCCAGCGGCCTGGAAATCCATCACCAATTGCTAGTACTTCTTTAACCTCATCTTGGTGTAACTTTATAACCGAGATACCATTATCACTTTCAACTAATTCGGTATAACTATGTCTTTCTCCTGCACAACCTTGCAGCAAAAAGGAAAGAAAAAATACGTAAATTAACTGTTTCATAAACTATCCTTGTTATGTTTTGATTATGTTAATAATGATTTAATGCAACGAATATAGTCTGATTTTACATACTGCCAAGCAGTAAGTGTGTTACATGGCTCTAATCTAAAACAGATTAAATCGATATTTATCAAATGGAATGAGCAGGGCTTGACTGAAGTCAATCCTATCAATTAGTTACCATAAACATGGTCAATTACAAATGACATTGAGTTAATTGTTTATTTATCAGAGGCTTATTTTGTTTTCAATCACTTTCAATATTAGCGTCATTCTTTCAAATTTCAGTCTAGAATGACAATCTTCATATTCTCTACAAACTTTCTGCACATTTTATCTTTATAGTTTAGATATTCAAACCAAGTGGCTTTCAAAGCAGATCCTGCATATAGACAACATACCTTAAAGCTTATTGAAATTTAACAAAACATAAAGGAATACCACAACAATTCAACTTGTTAAAGTTTTTGTCCTTTATAAACTAGGAGAATAATATGAACAATAAAATAATGGGATTATTAAGTACGTTATTTGCTTTTAACTTTGTAGTAGCGACGCCTGCTATTGCAAACGAACAACGCCATGGTAGTAAAAATAACGAACCACAAAATGCTCAAAAATTTGAACATAAACCGGTGCAGATAGTAACTCAACGTCATAATCAACATCATCGCAACAGCAGTAATTACAATAACCAGTATCACAACAAAAATCGGCACAATGTAAAACTAAAGACGCATCGCAAACAAGTAGGGAGTTTTATTGAAATTAATACAAGCCATATACCATTGTTGTCTATTATTGTATCAAAGAATAAAATTATTAATCCTCAACATCATAGTGTTAAGCACCAAAAAAATAGACATAAACTTAATCAACATAAGAGAAAACAAGATAGCCATTACGGAGCTGTTAATTATTTAGCATTTGACCCGCGCAGATAGTTGGTTACTATCAAGTTTTAATTATTTTTGTGATTAATGCTGATTAAAAATCATTGATCATTAATGAGCATTATAAATTTGGATAGACAGGCTATAAAGGTTACTGTTTGGTTAGTATTTTAACAATGGAGGCTGGTTTATGGAAGAATCCAAGAAATACAATAGAGCAGTTATATTAAGTATTTTATTATTAGTGGTTGGTGAGGCTCTATTTTATATAGGTGTGAATTTTACATCACCCGATAGTACTGCACGTTATGCGTACGCGGTTTCGGGCTTATTAACTGTGCCCTTATCCTTTTTCTGGTCGATTTTTGCTTTCATGAATGCTAAAACTAAGAATACTAAACGCTTATCATTGATTGTAATCGCTTTGACGGGAACAATTCTAACGATTGGCTTGTTGAAAATATTTTAGTCTAAATAGAAAGTATCACTGAACTATCTCATCATCAAAGTACTGGAAACCAACTGGGTATACCCTATATCGAAATAAGCTAAGCTCAATAGAGACTTAAGCTGAGGTTTGCCTTAGGACCAGATCTTTGAGCGGTAATCATCAACGAAAAATACAGATAAACAAAATAAATTAACGTTGTAGCATTGAATCAAGATTAGTCAGCCAAATCATCTAAGAGAGAAATACTTGTTATCACTTTTACCGATCGATAATTCAGTTAATTGCTAGTAAGAAAAAAATATTACGAATGGCCTATGCGTTTTGTGTTAGCGACTGAAAAATGCATCTTGATTTTAAAGATTATTAATAAAAACGAACAAATTTTAGTTTTAACTGTCTAACGGGGAGCATAAATCAATGATGGTCATTTATCAGGAGCTAAATACTCTTAATGTTGTTTTTGATCTTACCTTGGAAGGTAAAAAAGAAAGGCAAAAAACGAACTTCATCTTTGACTAGAATTTAATCATAACCAACGGTATAAAAAACGTTAATAACAAATATAACAAAATAGGTAAAACAATGAAAATAAAGACTTTAATCTCACTTTCAATATTAATTTTAATAACAGGTTGTACATTAAGAGGCCCTTCAATAAAAGTCTCTGGTCCAGAAGTTATTGTTGATGATAGCGCAAACGGCAAGGTTTCTCAGAAGAATAAAGGCTCTTTTTGTCCGCCAGGCCAAGCTAAAAAAGGTAATTGCTAACTGATAGATTACTTAAGCAGTAAATCAAAAGGGAGGAGAGAAAATGTCCCTTTTTAAATTAAAGATAATCATATCAAAGCGGCTATTTATTTTCTTACCCTATTCATGTTGATTAAATTGTAGGAGGAACTTTGTCCCAATCATAAAAACTATTAATATAATCTTTAGTAGTGAAAATTGGTTCTGAAGTACATAAAACGGCTATTTATATCTCATAAATCTACTGAATGAGCATTTAATCCCTAATTAACACTGAAAGGGATACAACAGATACGTGCAATATCATCCTAAACAACACTGTCAATCCCCGACATGCCGTTTAGCGGTTAGGTATTTTCTCAACGATGCGACATAGCTTGTTAGACCTTCTGTTTTATAACAAGCATGGTATTTTTCAATATCACTTCTATTGACTAAAAGAGTGTGCATACCTAAGGATTTTGCAGTAGTAATACTTGCAACTTGTAGATCCTAAAAAGGGCTTCATTGGCTTTCAAACCAAAGTGTTCGCAGATAGTCTCAAATACATGCTAGCGAAGCTTTATTTTGAAACTGTTAGTGCCTCACTGAATACTTCATAAAAATCATATAAATTAATTTTTTAAGACTCTTGCTGCATAATCAACCACCGCTAGGTTTTGTGCGTAATTATTAAAGAAGAAAAGTCGACTGATAGTGCTTAGGCAAAACATGATCACCCGTGATCCGTCGATCTTACCTCATCAGCCCTAGAATGAAATAAAATCAAAAGGCTTAATTGCACATGATTACCCGCTCCAGTTTATCAAAACTCTGTTTTCCAACTCCTTGAAACGCTATCAATCGTTGATAAATGTACTGAATAAAAATTAGTCAAAGCGTTTGTGTGACCTAATATAATTTAATGATCTGGCGAATTCAAAGTATAGATCTTGTCGTTACTTTAGGCCTTATTAGCTTTGCTAATCACAATGTCATCTACGCATTGCTATTAAAAATATCAAAGTCGTCTGTTAGATGAGTAACACCGCTTAATCGACTATTTTTTCAAATTGCTGATTTTTAGGAATATATACAACTACTTTAATGTGAATATTACTCGTTAAGTTATTAAACAACTAAAAACTAGATTTGAGATATTCAATAACATACTATGCGAATAGTTATCATTTACAATAAAGGAAGGTTAGTATTAGTATGGAAAAAAGATTAAAGAGCGTTCTTATATTGAGCACAGTAGTTTCATTAACTACGGCTTGCGACGATAACTCTATAGATAAAGTCGAAGTGTTAGCACCAATTTCGATTGGTCAGTTAGAAGTGCCTGTTTCAGGTCTAAAATATGAAACTCAAACTATCACAGGAATAACCGATGAAACTGGTTCATTTGAATATCGAAATGGAGAAACGATCACTTTTAGTTTGGGGCAATATAGCCTGACAGATGTTGAGACAAATGCCAATATTAAACTAGCTTCTCTGGTCGGAGAGGAAAGATACCAAGAAACTCAAAGTGTTAAATTATTGAAGGCGATGATCGCTCTTGATCAAGATAACGACGTATATAATGGGTTAGCTTTAGATACTTCTGATTTGAATGAAATAAACACAAAGTTTACAGATATTACTGACCGTGAATATACAGATATTACCAATACGCTAGGAGATGCAAAAGTTTATGCATATTTAAAATGGATGAATTTTGATCGCAATATCATCTTGTCTGCCGGTAACCACCATACACTCGGTTTATCAGCACAAGGTAAACCTTTCAGTTTCGGTGAAAACTATGCTGGCATTGTTTACGCTGAATCTCCAAGTCATTATTGCGGTAGCGAGCTACGTTTTAAGTTAGGTCGTGAATCTGATATGGATTTAGAACCCGGTACAGAACTTAATGAGGACGGGAAAGACACCTTAACTGAAGCAGAGAATCAATGTTATATCGAAGGAAATATTAAGCGTCAATATGGGTTATATAATGCCGCCTCAGGTTGGATGACATTGAGTGATGAATCATTAAATTTTAAAAGTGTTTCAACTGATCAGGTTGATGGTGCTTTAGTAACAACCGAGGGCAGATTATTTGTTTTCGGTCCGAATTTTAGTGGTGAACTAGGGACAGGTAATAAAAACCCTGTAACTACAACTATTGAAGTGACATTACCTAATGGAGAATTAGCGGTTTATGCAACTTCAGGAAGTAATAGTAGTTTCGTGGTAACACGTTCTGGGAAACTTTATTCCGCGGGAGATAATGGCAATTTGCAACTAGGGCGACTTGAAGATTCCACTGATGATCAAAGCACCTTTGGTTTAGTGCTTATACCGGCAGATGAGGTTGTGGTCGATGTTGCAATACGTGATATGCATGTTTATGCATTGACAGATCAAGGTGATGTCTATTCTTGGGGTAATAACACTAGCGGTGGTGAACTTGGAGACGGTTCTATTAGTGTTGACCGTTCTACACCTGTAAAAATTCTTGAGGGAAAAGATATCATTGCTATTGAAGCGGGAGCTGATTTTGGTCTAGCCGTTGATAATGCAGGTATCGTTTATGGTTGGGGCAATAATAGCTATGGTGCATTAGCACAAGGTACGTCGACTAGTACTGGTTTTGTCTATAAAGTATCGGATATTGCAAATATCTTGCTACCTGAAGTAATAGCTAACTTATCGACAGGATCTGCAGCGATGGGGGATGATCGACTGATTAGTTTCCAAGGTGGTAGTCGTAATGCACAGGGCTTAAGTTTGAAAGGGGATGTTTATTCTTGGGGAGATATGGGAGCGGGTTACATGGCGAATGGCTACGAAACTGATGTTAGTGGTATTGAACGTCAACTTGCTATTGAACCAGTTAAAGTAGCTGCCTTAGATGAGCTCTTTATTACTTCTTTAAGCGCTAATACATCAAGTCACTTTGCGGTTACAGATCAGAATATTGTCTATGCTTGGGGATCAACTAGCGATGGCAGATTATCAGCAGTACAAGATGTATGTGCATCAACCAATGCGACGTTATATGGTGAAGAAGCCTCAGCTTCGGTTTGTTACACTCCTATTGAAGTCACAGTGACACCAAGTGTAAATTGATTTTTATTGAGTCGTCACATTTTAATGAGTTCCCACGGATCTTTATTTGAATCACCGTGGGAACTCATGTTAGTTTTTACTGAGTCGCTATATCTTTCTGCGTGCAAAATCGAGGCGATCTAAAGGAAGGGCCCATAAATATTAAAATTTATTCAGCAGTTTCTTTTGCTAATTCAATGTAGATTTTACGTAACTTATTTGCAACTATCCCAGGAGTACCTGTTCCAATTGTTCTGCCATCAATTTCAACAACAGGCCAAACAAAAGTCGTTGCTGAACTGACAAAAGCTTCACTTGCTTGATGTGCTTCTGTAACGCTGAAAAGGCGTTCCTCAATAGTGATTTTCTCTTTTTTGGCAAGCGTTAATAAAGCTTTACGGGTAATGCCATGCAAAATATCATTGCTTAATGGACGAGTGACCAAAACACCTTCTTGCGTAACGATATAAGCATTATTCGAACTACCTTCGGTTATGTAACCATCTTCAACAAGCCATGCGTCGTCAACTTTTGCATCGGTTGCTGCTTTCTTTGCCATACAAGGTGCAAGTAAACAAACGGTTTTAATATCACGACGTTTCCAGCGAATATCTTCGATGGTAATCACTTTCATGCCTTTAACCGCTTTTGGCGTATCTAGCAATGAGCGCGCTTGTGTGAATAAAACTAATGTTGGTTTGACACCCGCTGGATAATCAAAATCACGGTCACCAGCAGAGCCTCGGCTTACTTGTAAATAAATACCACCTTCATTGAGATTGTTTTTTACGATTAAGCTTTTTTGAATTTTGGTGATTTCTTCAGTGGTAACGGGTAATGAAATCTGTAATTCATTACATGAACGTTGCAAACGAACCATATGCCCATCGTTATCAACTAACTTGCCATCAAGGACTGCTGTCACTTCATAAACAGCATCGCCAAATAAAAAACCACGATCGAAAATAGAAACTTTTGCTTCACTTTCGTTAATAAATTGACCATCTAAGTAGACGATACGTTCCATCATTTATACCTCGTTAGGTAGCAACAGTTTTATTATTGCTCTTGTCGTAAAACAGTTGCTATTGTCATAAAATAAAGTGGGAAATTATCCCCACAGTTCAACATCACAAACGTGCATTGAACTCGCAGTGAAAGTAAAAGGAAACTCTCTATCTTTAGCCAGTAGCAGTGGGCCATCCAAATCGACAACATCCACACCTTGTGCAACAATAAATGCAGGCGCCATCGCTAAAGAGGTGGCAAGCATACAGCCAACCATTACCTGTAGGTTTGCTTGTTGCGCTGCTTTTTTAAGTTCGAGTGCTTCAGTCAAGCCACCGGTTTTATCCAGTTTTATGTTAATCATGTCATAACGGCCGATGATTTTTGGCAAGCTTGTTCTGTCGTGGCAAGATTCATCGGCGCATAATGTAATGGGTCTGGGCAGATATTCCAATGCAGCATCATTATCCGCAGGAAAAGGTTGCTCAATCATTTCAACACCGAGTTTGACCAATTCTGGAACAATTTCTAAATACAATGCTTCGTCCCAACCTTCATTGGCATCAACAATAATACGTGCCTTTGGTGATCCTTCTCGAACGGCGGTCACACGTGCAATATCTCCTTCGCCCGCCAATTTAAGTTTTAATAGTGGACGATGGGCATTCTCGATTGCGGCTTTCTTCATGCACTCTGGTGTATCAAGTGAAAGTGTGAAAGCAGTGAGTAATGATAAAGGTTGCGTCACAGGTATGTGCTGCCAAATACGTTGCCCTTGTTGTTTACATGCTAAATCCCAATAAGCACAATCTAAAGCATTACGAGCAGCGCCTGCTGGTAATAAAGATTGTATTTGCTCACGGGTTAAACCAGATTCAATCTTAGCGACCAAGGTTTCAAGTTCAGCGAGTACCGATTCGATCGACTCACCATAGCGAGCATAGGGAACACATTCCCCACGACCGACATATTCACCTTGCTGTAGTTCGACGACAACTACATTGGCATGGGTTCTACTGCCTCGAGATATGGTAAAAGTACCGCGAATAAGGAAGCTCTGGCTAACAAGTTTAACCTTCATATTAAACCCCCTAGATTGCTTTTAATTTTTCTACAATACGAGAAACACCTTCACGGAAAGGGTCAACAGCAGGTAAAGCAAATTTAGCTTCAATGTCTGTTAAGTATTTTTCAGCTTCAGCTTCTGACAAATTGGAAGTGTTTACAGAGATACCAACAAATTGAGCATCGGGGTTGGTAATACGTGCAAAAGTAAGGTTGAGATCCATACAGGTTTTTAGGTCAGGTAAAGGATATGTTGGTAAACCGCGCATATGTTCTCGTGTAGGTTCGTGACATAAAATCAATGCATCAGCTTGTGAGCCGTGAATTAAACCTGCTGTAACACCTGAGAATGAAGCATGAAATAATGAACCTTGACCTTCAATAACATCCCAATGATCTGGAGTATTATCTGGCGCAATAGTTTCTACCGCGCCAGCAATAAAGTCAGCCACCACAGCGTCAATACTCACGCCAGATCCACTAATAAGAATACCTGTTTGACCCGTCGCTCTAAAACTTGCATTCATATTTTGTGCAAGCATCTCTTTTTCAAGTGCTAAAGCGGTATACATTTTACCTACTGAGCAGTCAGTGCCGACTTGAAGTACGCGCTTACCTGTTCGTTTTAAACCACTTGCCACGGGGAATGTTTGTGTTGGGAAGCGAACATCAAACAATTCACGGCCTAAGCTATCTGCTAATGCTTTAAGTATTGGAATATCGTTTAACTTGTTGTGCAGGCCTGCTGCTAGGTCAAAACCTGCTTCAAGTGCTTGCGTCAAAATTGAAATCCATTGCTCAGAGATGATACCGCCACGGTTAGCAACGCCAATAACTAATGTTTTAACGCCAGCTGCTTTCGCTTGTGCAATATCCATATCCGTCAAACCACAATCAGCAACACATGATTCCATGCGAAATTGACCAGCACAATATTCTGGATGCCATTGGCTAATTCCCTGAGCAACTTTTGCTGCAAGAGGATCTTGTGCATCACCTAAAAATAGTAAATAAGGTTTTTTGATTTCCATTTTTTTGATTCCTATTGGTAGTAAAACTAACCTCATTGGTTAATGTTTAGTTGCTCATTGAAACGACCTAATATTAAACTTATCATTAGTCAGTTAAATTTAATACAGCACCTTTTGTGCCATAAATAAATATTAATTAACTTCTACTCTGTAAAAATAAGAGAAATTTTTAGTAGGAAAAACAAGAGAATAAATACAACAGAAGAAAAAACTGTTAATCAAAAATATAATCACCATAGTGGTTTTTAATGTTATTTTTTTCGATATTTTTAGTGTTTAATACTGGAACGTATTTCTCGATTTGTAGTTGAAAAAAGTAAATTTTGTTAACTTAAGGTTTAATATTATTGTTTGATTATGCGAATATTTTTTAAAAAAGTTATTTTTCGCACCATTTTTGATCTTTTGGGCTATTTTGGTGCATTGGATTTAGGGTTGATTAATTTGTAAATGTGTCATTGTAAACTTAATAACTTGCATTTTATTATCCGAATCTGCTGCTACTGTACGGTAATAAAGAGAAGTTAAGTTGTTTAAATAAAAGTATTTGGTTTAGGAGCGAGTATTTATGGTATATGGGGAGGTTATGCTGCAGGAAAAAATAGGTTTAGTGCTTTTAATAGTGCTTTATTTAACTGGTTTAATGGTGTGCTTTTATAAAAGGAATTGACATCAAAACAGTCTGAACAGGTTCATGTTTAACCTTTAGCTCGAACCTTTTAAAACTAGCTTTTAAATGATATCTGGTTTTATTTTGTTTGGTGTCACAGCAAAAGCTTGAATCCAATTTATAGTGCATATGTCATAATGTGTTCACCATCATAGCCCACGTATTTATAACATATCCAAACAACACTATTTCAAGCCATTGGAAGTAGGGAGTAACAGAGAAATAGGAGCTCTAATATGTCACAAAATTATGTTCACCGATTAAATGTCGTTTTATTTAGTGTGAAAGCATTACGTTGGCTTTTAATCTTGGCGACTCTTCTCTTTTTACTCGGTTTATTTCTGCCCATGATCACCATTTCTAAGTTTATGGTTATAAATAACTCCATTTCGATTATCTCTGGTTTAGCCGAACTGGTTAGTCAGGGACAAATTTTAATTTTTTTGATTGTCGGTATCTTCAGTGTGGTATTGCCTATCTGTAAAATTGGATTTCTATTTCTATTATTACAATCGAATATAACCTCTACCAAACAATACAAGAAATTACTTTACTTGATGCACGAATATGGAAGGTGGACGATGTTGGATGTGATGGTGGTGGCTATGTTGATTGTCACGGTAAAGTTAGGTGTTATTGCCAGTATCCAAGTGCATGCGGGCCTTTATTTATTTGGTATTGCAGTACTGTTGTTAATGTTTATCACCAGTAACGTGTCTAAATTAAAACTAAAAAAAACAGACGATGAAAACGGAATATAGCGTGATGACTATATTATTAAGGAATAAATAATCATAAAGATAGGCAAGATTCAAGAAAGTCTAACTCAGCAACCACCTACTTTTGTAGGAGGTTGTTGAGTTTATAAACTTGTAGGTAGTTAATTAATAACAGTAACCGAAGAGGGGCATTTATGTTTCTACTTACAAGTTTAGAGGAAAAGATGCTGCTGAATGTTCAATCTTTCCACATGCTCTTTGCGCTACTTCTAAATACCCAGTAAGCAGCAGACTTTAAGTAATTTTTCCGCACCAGGCCCCATAAATGCATCGGTAATGTTACTCTGCACAAATAATCCGTTCGCGGGCTAAATCATAACACCAGTTATAAATAATGGCATACACTAAGAAGAAAACTACCACGCCAATATCCATTATAAATACAGTCCAAAAATCTAATTGCAGTACCCACATCATTAATGGCAGTGTCACAATAATCATTCCAAATTCAAAACCAATACCATGACTAATACGCATTTGAAATGAACGCTCTATACGATTTTGTCCGAACAGTTGGTCGAATACTAAGTTATAAATATAATTCCAAACCATTGCCAACACTGATAAACCTATTGCCAATCCGGTAACTGATGCGATCCCTGTATCGGTAAATACTAAGGCGGCAGTTATTACAAAAAATAAGGCTATCGCTTCAAATAATATACTGTGTAAAATTCGTTCTTTAGTTTTCATATCAATCTCGTTATGTTTTAGTTTGGTTGTCATTAATTTGTTGTAAGTCTTAACTAAGTAGTGGTTAGCTACTTATTGGTTGTTATAATAATCATTAATTTTGAAAGAATATAGTTAGTTACTATCAGGAAAAGTGATATGTATAATTTAGAACAGTTAAGAATGTTTGTTGAAACCGCACAGTCAGGTTCATTCTCTGCCTGTGCTCGTCAGTTGGGGAAAGTGCAATCTGCTGTCAGTCAGGGTATCGCAAATCTAGAAGTCGAGCTCAATACTACCTTGTTCGATCGCACCAGTCGTAAACCTTCACTAACCCCTCAAGGAGAAAGGCTATTACCTTTTGCTATCGCAATTCTTCAGCAAACTTATGAGCTCGATTCTGTCAATAATGCGTTAAATTTATCTCATGAAACAAATATAAAAATGGCGGTTGATGATTCATTATTGCCAATGACAGCAAGCCTACTTAGTGAGTTTTCAACTAATTTCCCTGGGACAGCATTAGAACTGTATGGAGTATCCACCTCTGACGTTTTAGACCTAGTACAAACTGGGCGAGCCGATTTGGGGTTAATGTTCTCTAGTAGTAATTTTCCGCAACAAGTGGATTTATGTTATATCGGTAGTTTGCCGTTTAATGGTGTTGTGAGCCCTACACATTCACTGGCAAGTTTAGATGTGGTGACGGTTTCAGATTTGATCCCTCATCGTCAACTATTGAACCGTGGGCTCGAAGGTCAGGCCGCAGCGCAATGCCCAATCATCTCTTCACATATTTGGCGGGGTAATACATTTAACGCAGTTAATACCATGGTAATGGAAGGACTAGGGTGGAGTTATATACCCGCTTATATGGCGAAACAATATGAATCTCAAGGGAAGATGGTCAGAATGAAGCTAAGTTTTGATCATAAACCTTGGCCTGTGCAGATTGAACGGGTAATGACCAAACAAAAGGAAAGAGGGCCTGCGTTACAATGGTTGGCAGAGGCTGTCACACAATTGCTAGATAACTAACGTGATGCCAAATCAGTAAATTACTGTGATCATTTAATTTCAACTGGATAAGTGTCTTTGGTATGTTGATGGCATTCAAGTTGTAAATTGTCATTCATAGAGGTAATTGGAGATAATTATATATAACAAAGACAACTGCATATCACAAAGACTACTGGGTATCATAAGGACAATTTAGGCTGTATAAAATCTATAAATGCCGATATACGTCTAGCTACAGAAGATGATTTATAAAACACAGCATTAATCTGTTCTCGCTCGGTATTGATTAGCTTTCCATGCTCTAATAACGGTATTAATCTACCCGCAGCGATATCGTTTTTGACCATAAAACCGGATAAGCAAGCAATGCCATTCCCTGAAAGGGCGAGTTGACGTACTGTTTCACCGTTACTGGCTGTCAATGAAGGGGTAATATAATCGCTTCCAGCAAGCGGCCAACGGTTTAATACTTTGGCGCCCGTAAAACCAATCAATTGATGACCTGTTAATTCACTGTGTTGTTTTGGTAAACCTCTTTTCGCCAAATATTCTGGTGATGCCACGATATATAATAAACTTTTTCCTAGCGGCCTCGCATACAAGGTTGAGTCACTTAATTTACCAATACGGATGGCCACGTCAGTTCTTTTTTCTAACAGATCTACAACCCCCTCATTGGAGGTGATCTCTAATTGAATATCAGGAAATGCTTTATTAAAAGAGTGGATTAAAGGTACCAGTTGATGCAAAACAAAAGGGCTGGCTGCATCAACACGTAATTTCCCAGCGGGCAACTCTCCTCGAGCGACGAGATCTTCTTCTGCATGCTGAATTTGTAATAACCCAATACGAACCGAGTCAACAAACTGTCTGCCTTCATCGGTTAACTCAACACGACGTGTGGTGCGATTTAAAATAGTAACAGCAAGCTGTTTTTCTATTTTACTGACAGCACGAGAGACTTTAGCAACTTGAATATCCAGAGCCTCTGCCGCAGCAGAAAAACCGCCACTGTCGATCACTGCCAATAAAATCTGTAAGTCATCTGAACGAGTCAGCATGTTGTTATCCCTTCTTATATTTGCAATTTTTACAAAAGTAATTTGTTAATAATACCATTTGTTACAAAATAAAACTAAACAATAATGCTTTCCAAACAAAACACCCATTTAATTTATTGTAAACAGAGAAAGAGGAAAAATTATGCCTTTAGCATTATTTGCATTGACGCTTAGCGCCTTTGCTATAGGAACAACCGAATTTGTTATTGTTGGGTTAATACCAACAATGGCGCAAGATTTGAATGTATCGTTGCCATCTGCGGGTCTGTTAGTCAGCCTTTATGCATTAGGGGTTGCCGTTGGAGCACCGGTATTAACTGCATTAACAGGTAAGTGGAATAGAATGCACGTATTACTGGCTGTGATGGCACTTTTTGTCGCAGGTAACTTACTGGCATGGCAACCCCAGGTTATGAAACATTAATTGGCGCTCGACTATTAACTGGTTTAGCGCATGGTGTTTTCTTTTCTATTGGCACCACCATTGCGACTGGGTTAGTTTCAAAAGAGAAAGCCGCGAGTGCGATTGCCATTATGTTTACAGGTTTAACTGTGGCATTGGTAACGGGAGTACCGCTGGGGACATATATTGGCCAAACCTTTGGCTGGCAAGCAACGTTTTTAGTGGTGGCACTGTTAGGTTTAATTGCACTCATTGGTAGCGCATTGTTAGTGCCAAATAACTTAAAGCAAGCAACAGCAAGCAAGATTTCTACACAATTAAAAGTCCTTTCAGAGCCTCGCTTACTGTTGGTGTATGCCATCACAGCGATTGGTTATGGTGGTTCATTCATCGCATTTACTTATTTGGCGCCTATTCTGGAGCAAATCTCAGGCTTTGACTCAAGTGCGATCAGTTTGATTATGCTGGTTTATGGTGTTTCTGTTGCAGTTGGTAATATCTGGGGCGGAAAAATGGCAGATAAAATGGGGCCAATTAAAGCGCTTTCCATTATTTTTACAGGACTTGCGACGGTGTTGCTAGTATTCAGTGTTACGGCGGTTAATCCAGTTGCTGCTGTGGTCACTATTTTAGTGTGGGGCGCTTTTGCGTTTGGTAATGTCCCAGGTTTACAAGTTTACGTTGTCAAACTAGCCGAACAACACACACCTAATGCAGTGGATGTTGCATCTGGTCTTAACATTGCTGCATTTAATGTCGGTATTGCACTAGGTGCTTGGGGTGGTGGTTTAATCGTTGAAAGTGCAGGCCTTATGAATACACCTTGGGTGGGGGCGATTGTGGTTTTATTGGCGTTAGTATTAACCCGCTTTAGTGGCAGTTTAGACAAAAAAGCAGAGCAGAAAGCTTTGTTAGTACAAACTGCTTAAGCGCCTTTAGCTTAATAAGAATAAGAAGAAGTGGTAACGATAAGGTGCCACTTCTTTTTGCTTTTAGGCGATTCTCCATCTCTGTTATATTTTTGAAAGCCTAAATCAGAAAGCCCTAGCGGCTAGTTATAAGAAAGCTCTCACGGCATAGCATAACGTTGTCATCAGTGTTCGTATGAGACATCAATGTCTCTTTATCTGTTTTGGTAAACAGTGCTTAGTTATTAGAAGCTGTGTTTTCGAAATTTGATACTAAGAAATCTATTAAAGCGCTTATGGTGGCACTTTGCAGTTTATTTGAAGGGTAAATAACATTTAACGGTAAGGGGGCAGCAGCAAAATCGTTGAGCACCTCTAGCAAATTACCATTCGCTAAATCTTCTCGCACATAAAGTTCTGGAAGCATAGCTAATCCTAAGCCTGCTTTTGCAAAGGATAAAATACAAGCCGATTCATTAGTTTCTATATCACCTTTTACTTTTATGCTTTTAATTTGATGGTCAATCTTGTACGACCAACGTTTGGGATTTGCATGTCCAGTATTCACAATACAATTATGTTGATAGATCTCTTTTGGGTCGTTCAGTGATGGGCTCTTTTTTAAATAATCACTACTGGCCACGGTTTTAAAGGCAATCTCACCGATTTTACGCGCGTAAAAACTAGAGTCAGATAAATGCCCAGCCCTTATTGCAATATCGAAACCTTCCTCAATAAGATCTACTTTTCGGTTCATCAAGGTTAAAGCAATATTCACATCAGGATGTTGGGCTTTAAATTTCAATAACAGTTTCGGAACAATAAGGTTACCAATCATCATCGGCGCGGTAATTTTTACTTTTCCCGTCAGTTGCGATTGATCTTCTTTTAATGCTTGCAACGCTTCTATTTGGCTAGAGATATCCGCCATTTTATCCAGATATTGTCTACCATTATCAGTCAGGTGTAATGAGCGAGTAGTACGATAAATCAATCTTACCCCGAGCCATTTTTCCAATTCACTAACTTGGCGACTGACCGCCGACGGCACAAGGTTTAAGTGATTTGCTGCCCGTGTGAAGCTCTGATCTTCAACTACCTGTTGAAAAATTTTAATCGATTTGACGATATCCACGTTTTGTAATTCCCATACGGCACTATTAATCAGAATTTATCACAAGTGAATTCATATTGGTGATATTTTTTAATGTAATGATTAGGCGTAGCATCCAATTCAACATAGCGACTTAATAAATATAAATTACATCATAACGATAACAATCAGAGGTAAAACATATGAAAGTAGTATTAGTTGGCGCAACGGGCACAATTGGGAAAGCGATAGTTAATGAATTAAAAGATCATGACGTGATCCGTGTTGGTTTCAAAGGCGGTGATTACCAAGTTAATATTGAAGATCGCAGTACTATTGAAGCGCTTTTTAAAGAAATAGGTACGGTTGATGCCATTATTTCTACCACTGGCCTAATCGCATTTGCACCGGTAAAGGAACTTGCTTATCAAGATATTAAACAATCTTTAGATAATAAGGTGATGGGTAATATTAATTTATTCCAAATAGGTAAAGAGTACCTTCGCGAAGGCGGTAGCTTTACATTTTCATCTGGTTACCTTGCACAAAATCCAATGGCTGGTGGTGCTGCGGTGAGTATGGTTAATGCAGCACTAGATTCATTTGCAAAAGCGGCCGCTTTTGAATTAGGTATGAGTCTTCGTGTCAATACGGTTAGCCCTCGCTTTGTTAAAGAGACGATGGAGTTAATGGGCATGGACAGTAGCGATGGAATTTCAGCCGCAGGTACAGCAAAAGCGTATAGACATGCAATACAGAGCAAAGAGACAGGGCAAGCATTCGATGTTGTAGATTATCTATAACAAGTGATAAAAGTAAGCTCCAATAGAGTTGGAGCTTATAATATATCCTGTATTTAACTATTTTAACGACAGCTCTCTGTCTACTTAACAACCTATCTAGACGTTTAATTTCAACGATAGCTATGTAATTAACTATCGCCTACCAGTCCAGTAGAGCCATTACAGTAATACGCTGTTTGTAAAATGTGTACCTGATTACGTCCTACTAACCTTTAGATAACTTATTAGCTAATTAATCATTTCACCAAAAGATAATTATTTCGTAAAAAAAGAGAAGAAATACAACCTATTAGAATATAGCGATGCTATGGTGATTGAATAGCGGTTACATTGTGATGTCTAATGATTGCGTATTGATGGCATGCACAAGTAGTTGATAGATGGAGAAATAAATGCACATCCCAAAGGTTGGATTTAATCACAATAAAACGCAGCAAGCTGAGTTTGAAATATTTGAACTTGAATCGCTTTATCAACGTAACTTTGAACTTGCCACTCATCATCCTGAGCATCCCCATCGTATAAGCTTTTTTAATCTTATTTATATCGAGGAAGGAAGCGGCACGCATATGGTCGATTTTAAAGAGTATCCATTGTCTCCTGGGTCGTTTATTTTTATTCAGCGGGAGCAAGTGCATGCCTTTGATTTTGTCTGCAAAGTAAAGGGAAAGATTATACTTTTTACCCAGTCATTCTTAGATCAGGTGCATGCTAATATGCGTTTGCCGAATTACACGCCGACGCACCTTAATAGCCAACACACACCATTAATCAAGCTGGATAAAGAAAATAATCAGCGCTGCCAGACATTAATCAATGAGATGATTAAAGAAAATCTTCATGCTCAATCTGACCCTTTGATTCTTATGTACCTCTTCTCTACGCTTTCACTGATGCTGCATCGCTTAAGGCCAGAACTGCGTCCCGATGTGCTATCACAGGGGCAAAGTATTAAATTTGCTCGGTTTTTGGATCTGCTGTTTATTCATTTTAATAAGATAAGAGATGGCAACTGGTACGCCAGTCAGATTAATACCACCTATAAAACCTTGAATCAAATCTGTAAGCTGGCAACCAATCTCACTGCTAAACAGCTTATCGACTCCTACACCATTATTGAGATAAAACGCTGTTTAGTTGTCAGTAGCATAACATCTCAACAAGTTGCTTATGATTTTGGCTTTGAGGATGCCAGCAACTTTGTTAAGTACTTCAAGAAACAGGTCGGGTTGACACCAAGTCAATTTCAGAAAAAATATCTGAAACCCGTGTTGTAAGAATAGGCGAGTTGTTGTTTTAGAGCATCTGAAAAGTTAACTTTACACTATTATCTCGTATTGCATATTAATGAAGTAGAAGTTAATTCATTTGGTGAAAGTGTTTGCCAGCGTTAGCGTACTTCATCTTCAACGCCATTACTTGCTGCGGGTTGGTTAAACAATGAACCTACTTCTAAAGCGGAATAGGCTACCGTGATTGCTATTATGTATTGCTAATTGGCGTTAACGAGTAGTCGATATATCTCGGTTTATGCGTGTTATTAATGAATCTATTGCTCCTAAAGTCAATAATAAAGAGGGGCATGTGGGTCTCGAAAGGGCGTTTCAAGCCGTAAATGTTGTTACTGATTGATTTATTTCGACTTTAATTCTATTCGTGCAAAAATAACCACAAGTGTAAAGTCTCTGAATACACTTCTACTTAGGAGTGAGTTCACTGTGTTGCTTTTAAATAAGAGCACAGTGATAAGTATTGTGGTCGTCCTTATTTCTATTGATTTTGTGCAATTTCAATTCACTCTCGTGTGTTGAAGCAATTATTAATAGTTTGGCTATGACGATTTTGAAAACTCTTGAAGTGCTTTGAACGCTGCATCTGCTTTGTTTTTTTGAACAAAGATGTGATCGTGATAGTAACCTGCTATTACGTTAGCACTGATACCATATGAGGCAAGTTTATTTGCAAAAGCTGCTGTTAACCCTACGGCCTCAAGGCTGGAATGTACGGATAAGGTGATCAGGCTGAATACAGCATCAAAATCTAACTTAGCTTCCGTCGCTTTATGCTCTTCCAAAACCAGAGTTAAACCTTCCTTTTCATGAAAAGTTGCTATTGGTTGTAAGGGTAAATAATCTAATAATGCTCCGTTCACTGTGCAAAATACGTAGTTTCCTTCAATAAGCTCTGGTGACATAGATTTTAATAGAATGTCCAAGTCTGTAATAGCAGCCATGATTGTTATCCTTAAATAGTAGCATTTTGTTGTTTTTTAAAAAAACTACAATAAACATTAACTGTGCATAAGTAAAATTAACAATATTAATCTATTATCAGTAAAGCTAATGAGATAATTGTGTATTTGATGCTTATGTTGAGTAGATTAGTAGATTAGTAGATTAATAAGCATTAATCATGCTTTTAGGTAGAGGGGGCCCGAAACTTTAGACTTAAACTATGGTCTCCTAATGAGTGACCGAAACTTTATGTAACCCACACATCACCTTGACCAAGTCACTTTGTGACCACTAGGGACTTAGTTTTCTAATTACCTTATAATTTTAGAATTAATAATAAAGTAACTACTCAGCACCTAATTCACATTTTTGATAGTTTATAGAAGATCAAAAAGGATCAACTTGATTGATCCTTTTTAGTCGTTACTCTAACTACTTTCTTCCTATTCCTATGATGAGGCAAAATGAAAGTAAGTGGTCTCGATATTGAGAGTAATGTCGAAAAGATAAAACAACAGATAGAAGCCGATAAAACATTATCGCCTTCTATGCGCACAACGTTAGATTTATTACTGCTTATCGTTAATTTGCTTTGTCAGCGTCTCGGCCTCAACAGTCGTAATAGTAGTAAGCCACCATCAAGTGACCCTAATAGAGAAAAGTCCCCAAA
>NZ_AXWP01000055.1:32014-43333 GCF_000482725.1 Psychromonas arctica DSM 14288 | reverse complement strand
GCTTCAACAATCTCTTCTACTTCATTAAATAATTCACCTTGGCCAACAAAGCCTTCAGCACTTTTGCCGAATTGCTTTTGTTGGGCTAAACGCCAGCGCTCTTCCAATGCCGCGATGTGGGCATCTTTCTGTAAAGATAATTGTCGCTCATAGTCGAGTAGACTTTCAAGCTCAGCAATACGCTGTTTAAGGGCAAGTTCATTTTTCATGACGCCTATATTAAGGCATCACGGCAGGCTTTCCAGTATTAAGTGAACAAGTGTTGATGATCATCAATTGATCCTTTTAATTAGAGTACTTGCTTACCGGTAACATCAATATTGCGATGACCGATGACATCATAACCCGATAATAACCAATGTAATTGTTGCTGACTTAAGGTCATGGTGGGAGATATAAGTTTGGGCCATTTGAACTTATGCTTATCTAACCGCTTATACCAGAGTGCAAAGCCGGTATTATCCCAATAAAGTAGTTTGAGTTTGTCACGGCCTTTATTACAAAACACAAATAGCGCCCCACTGAGCACAGGTAATTCAAGCTCAGCTTCTACCAAGGCCGCTAGTCCATTAATCGATTTACGAAAATCGACGGCATCGGCACATAAATAAACGGTGGGCACATCGACAAACATCCTCATACTGCTACCCCTTTAATGATGGCTACGATGTCGGCTGTTGCTAAATCGACTGGCAGGGTAAGTTGACCTGTACGCGTATCAAACTGTATGTTGTTTTGATGAGTTTGAGCGCTGATTTCAGTGGTTTGTTTTACCTGGACAAAGCGTGATGCAGTGGGGCTTGGTGTTTGTGTTGGTAAAGATGTTTTAGGCAAGCCCTCTGTCAATAAAGTACGCTGTTTATAGTAAGTGGTAATAGAGACATTATGGTGTTGGCAGAATTCAACATTAGTACCACTGAAATGGCTACGTTGTTGAAAGAGTTGTTGCCACTGTGCGCTTGTTCTGTAAGTTTCCATTATCTGCTCCGAATTTATTATTGAGCAGATATTTTTAAACAATCAGAAAGTCGATACTAGGTGTGCTTTGCTAGACGCTTAGAACGCCAGGAAAGCTGGTGATTGAATATGGGGTGAAAGTCCTCTCTGGGTAAGGGCTAACCACTCGCCCTGTCCTTTAGCTATGCGCAGCAGCGGGTAACCTCTGGTGTGAAGTGTTAGCGGAGGTACTCGCAGGCTAGCTATTGAGCCACGTAATAAGTATTAAAGGCGGTGATGCTGTTAAGCGAAGCAGAAACCAATAATAAATTATGGCGTAATATGGTGAGTCATTCTTTATGCCTTTCGGGGTCGTAGAACCTATGCATGCGAGGAAATTCATCATACGGAACCTGGGAGATCCAAAACTATCGCCCGCTCTGAGCCAGTGGGTCGTTTCAATCAAAGCCGTTGGGTTTAGGTTGATTTGAGTTTTTAGGAAGTCGGACGAGACCATAGTATCGAGGAAGTAAATGAACAAAGCAGGTAACAATGTCGCGGAATTTATGGAGAAAAGGGTCTCGACCAAGGGGAACAACCAACAACACGCCCGTATCCAGACTCAGAGCTGGGATAATACGACGTCACGTTTGCTGGTTGTGCGAAATGCAGCAAGAAAAGATAAGAAGCAACAGTTTACTAATCTTTACCATCATATAGACGAAAACCTGCTTCGGGAGAGTTTTCTCAAACTTAAGCGTCGCTCGGCTGCTGGATATGACGGAGTAACGTGGTTTGATTACGCGTCATCTCTAGATAGCAATATTCAAACGTTACACCGAAAACTACATCAAGGAAGTTATAAACCTAAGCCGGCAAGGCAAGTGTTTATTCCAAAAGAAGATGGAAGTGAGCGAGGGCTGAGCATTATATGTTTGGAAGATAAAATCGTTCAGCAAGCAACGGTGCAGGTGCTAAACCAAATATATGAAACTGACTTTCTTGGTTTCTCATATGGTTTTAGACCCGAACGTGGGCAGCATGATGCGCTAGATGCTCTGCATATGGCGATTATGAAAAGAAAGGTAAACTGGGTGTTGGATTTGGACATCAGCAAGTTCTTCGATACCGTAGAGCATGACTGGCTCATCAAGTTCATCGAACACCGAATAGGGGATAAGCGTATTATCCGCCTTATCAGGCAATGGATTAAAGTTGGTACTGTCGATAGTCATGGGCATCGTCAGCAGTCAACAATCGGAACACCACAAGGAGCAGTTATCTCGCCACTTTTGGCAAATATTTACCTGCACTATAGTTTCGATCTCTGGCTTAATAAGCAACGGAAATATGCGCGAGGCAATGTCACGATCATCAGATATGCTGACGATGCAGTGTTGGGTTTTCAAAAGCACCAAGATGCTATTGATTGCCAGCGGGCGCTAACTCAGCGACTTTTGTGTTTTGGTTTGAAAGTCCACCCAAACAAAACTAAGCTGATACGATTTGGCCGTTTTGCACCGATGCAATATCGCGAAAATCCATCACGAGGTAAACCGGGAACTTTTGATTTTCTGGGTTTTACGCACTATATCGGCAAGAAGTTATCCGGTGAAGTTATCGTAAAACGCAAGACAAAACGCAACAGACAGATCACCCAACTAAAACGGATAAAACAGGCACTTCGAAAACGACTCCATGATAAGCCCTGGGAAACGGGTCGCTGGCTACGGCGAGTGATCCAAGGGCATATTAACTATTATGGTGTGCCTTACAATGCCCATAAAATCGGTCAATTTGTTGAGGAAGTGAAGAAGTTATGGTTGAAAAGCTTAAGACGACGTAGTCAGCGGCACCGTATGACTTGGGAGCGATTTAAATACTATGTGAGATATTGGCTACCAAAACCTAGGATTGTACATCCTTATCCGGAACAACGCTTTTACGCCAAATACCCGAGGTAGGAGCCGGATGCGTTAGCAGCGCACGTCCGGATCTGTGCGGGGGGTGGTCAGTAATGACCATTCCTACCGCGACCGATTGAACTGGGCTTAATTGTAAGGAAGGAGTTATTTGATGTTAAACACTTCAATAATATAGTTGAGCAAAATCATAGTACTGATAATCTAAAATAAATACTTATCTTTTACTCAACGTTATTATCTAAACTAATTTATGAAGCTCATTTTAATTATCTGATTCGTATATACGGTAGTGATATTTTACATCAACTAATGCTTGATATTTAATAACATTTGGCTGTTTCGAGAACTCTTTCACTGTCACTTCTTTATCTACGACCATAACAGATTTAACATCTAGATTAATTAAAGATGTTTTGAGAATTGTTACCAGTTCTTGTGATGACTTACCATGTAAATTACCCATGACTTCATAACCTTGCTGATAAGCTGCGTTACGACTCGTTGTTGGCTCAGAAACTAACGTTGTTGTCTTGGTAATTAAGCTATAATTTGCGCCCGTATTCATATGAGCTTTATCCATAGTCTCAATTGAATCAGCCATGGTGTGGGTACTTACTAATAATAAAGTTGCTACTGCTAATAATGATTTTTTCATGTGTATTTCCTTTGCTGTGATTGATTTACACTAATAATAACCAAATCATCATGACACCATGCTGTCGCACAGATTACGACTTTGTCATGTTTTAATCTGCAGTAAGAATACAGTATTCTGTTATTTTATAATTTAAGTTCATCATTACTTACTTGTTGCTTTGTATGTATTGAAAATAGCGTATCGATATCGCTAATGACTACTAGCCCTTCATCTTCACTATTGCTATGAGCTGCATCAATAATAATTTTTGCTACCTGTAACGCACAGTCCTGGTTTGTATAAATATCCATCTGTATGTGTGTGGAAAGTGTATTGATATTATACAAATCAACATAAGTACCTTTGCCTTCAACAGAGTGGATTGTAAATCCAATGTTAGAATGTTGCTTTAAAGCGTTTTCAACTTCAGTTAATTTTATTTGATCAAAAATCGCAGTGACTTTTTTATATGACATATAACCTCCTAAAATAATTAATAAAAGTATTTACACCAACACACCAATCTATCTAAGTATCAATTTACCTAAGCACCTATTAACTTATGCTTGTTAAAATGAATGTAAGCTTGTTATTGATTTTGTAATGAGAATTCTAGTTACTGCAATCAATACTTTGCTTTCATCCATTTTTCCTAGCACCTAAAAAGATCTCTTAATTAGATTGCTATTTAGAGTATAAATTAACTTGATTTTATGACTGGTTATCTTCCCCACAAAATAAGGAACATGACAATATTGTCATTCTTCTGTCATGTTGGTGGGGGGGAGTTAAGCTTATGATTGTCAGCAGTTAATTAATAATTAAGTATAGGGTCTATGTAGATGAATAAAGCAAATAAGATGTTCAATTTATCACGGCGCGAATTATCAAAAAACATTCTGGTTGCCGGAACATTACTGGGGTTAACACCATTAATGCCAATCGCGATGGCAAAATCAAAAAAAGATAGCAGGTTTGATCAATCTCATCAGAAATCGACATTATCGGGTGATGAGTTTTTTTTAACGGTTGGTGAAACGCTGCTCAATATCACAGAGAAAAAGCGTATTGCGACCACTATAAATGGATTAATTCCTGGGCCAACCTTACGCATGAAAGAGGGGCAAACTATAACCATTCACGTTACTAATACACTTGATGTGGATACCTCCATTCATTGGCACGGTATTATTTTACCGTATCAAATGGATGGTGTACCCGGTATCAGTTTTGTTGGCATTAAAGCTGGGCAAACCTTTACTTACCAATTTACACTCGCACAAAGTGGGACTTACTGGTATCACTCTCATTCAGCTTTTCAAGAAATGACGGGTATGTATGGGGGTATTGTTATTGAGACTGCGGAACAAAAAATAAATATTGAGCAAGATAAAGTGATTGTTTTATCTGACTGGACTGATGAAAATCCGATGGCAGTATTTGGAAAGCTTAAAACCCAAGGGGATTATTATAATTATAATCAACCAACCCTATTTGATTTTTTCAATGATGTTGAAAAAAGTGGCCTTTCAGGTGCGATTGGAAAGCGTAAGATGTGGAATGAGATGCGTATGAGTCCAACTGATTTAGCAGATCTTTCTGCTAATACGCTGACTTATTTAATGAATGGGCAGAGCAGCAAAAATAATTGGACAACGTTTTTTAAACAGGGTGAGCAAATCCGGTTACGCTTTATTAACGGAGCAGGTAATAGTTTTTTTGATGTGCGTATTCCAGGACTTAAAATGACCGTTGTTGGTGCAGATGGTGGTGAATTAGAGCCGGTTGAAGTTGATGAGTTTAGGTTTGGTCCTGGTGAAACTTATGATGTATTAGTTAAGCCAGCGGAAGCTGCTTATACCATTTTTGCACAGGCAATGGATAGAAGCGGATATGCACGGGGAACATTGGTGAGTAGCCCGGGTTTATCAGCAGAAGTGCCGGCATTAGATCCGGTTCAAGAATTAACCATGGTCGATATGATGGGGGATATGTCGAGCATGGATATGGGTAACATGGCAGATATGGATATGTCTAAAATGGATCATTCACAAATGGAGATGCCTGCCAGCCGTAATAAAGCAAGTCAGACAGTATCCCATGCTATACAAGAGCAAGGCCCTTCTGTTGATATGCGAGTAGATACACCACGTATTAATTTGGATGACCCTGGTGTTGGGTTACGTAATAATGGGCGCCGAGTGTTAACGCTTGCAGATTTAAAAACCGTTGGTGGAGTCATTGACGTTCGCCCAGTTGATAGAGAGTTAGAGTTGCATTTAACGGGCAATATGGAACGTTATACTTGGTCCTTTGACGGGGTAGAGTTTGGTAGTTCAACCCCAATCCATCTTAACTACGGAGAGCGCATTCGTATTATTTTACATAACGATACAATGATGACACACCCTATGCACTTACATGGCATGTGGAGCGATTTGGAAGACGCTGACGGTAACTTTCTAGCTCGTCGGCATACCATCCCTGTACAACCTGCGCAGCGTTTAAGCTTTTTAGTCAGTGTTGATGCAAAAGGGCAATGGGCTTGGCATTGTCATCTTCTTTTTCATATGGAAGCGGGTATGTTTCGCAAAGTGGTGGTGTCATGAACAAAACAACCTATATGCCGTTGGTTAAGAACATCAGTTTATTGAGTTTATTGAGCATTTTATCTTTTAGTAGCTTTGCGCAGCAAATGACTTCTCATGCTGAGATGCAAAAGATGGATCATTCACAGATGGATATGTCTGGAGACAATGAGAAAGACTCCCTGTTATTAACAACACGTTCAGCACACCAGTATTCTGATGGTTATACCCTTAAGGACGCTCCATTTTCAATAGCTGGGCCTAAGCAGCTAAAACTTGCTGATGAAATGCTATTTTGGGGGGTGAATGTAGACCGCTTTGAATACAGCAATAACCGTGGTGATTATGAATGGGTTTATGACAGTCAATTTTGGGTGGGAAGCGATTATGATAAATTATTAGTTAATTTTGAGGGAGAGCTTAGCGATAGCGGGAAACTTGATGAGTCCAGCAGTGAGTTGTTATGGAGTTCTGCTTTGACTACATTTTGGAATACTGAGCTTGGTCTTCGTTATGATACGGGTGAATATGAAAACCAAACATGGCTGGCTGCTGGTGGCTCTGGGCTAACACCTTACTGGTTTGAAATCGACGCTATGTTTTATTTAACTAAAGGTGGGCAAAGTGAATTTCAGATTTCAGCTGAATATGAACTATTACTTACGCAGCGCTTAATACTGCAGCCTAGTATTGAGCTTAGTGCATTTGCTAAAGATGATTTAGAACAGGGTCAAGGTAAAGGTGTTTCCGATGTTGTGCTTGGTGCACGGCTAAGGTATGAAATATCACGCCAATTTGCTCCTTATATCGGCGTAGAGTGGGTCAAGTTATTTGGAAACAGTGCTGACCTTAGCATAAGCGAAGGCGATGAGAGTCAGCAAATCAATTGGGGCGCTGGCCTAAAATTTTGGTTTTAAGCAATAAATATAGATAGGAAAAAAAATGAAAAAACTTACTTCTGTTTTATTACTAACATTATTCTCTGCGGTGGTATCTGCAAGTGCAGGTCATGAAGAAAATAAAAATTTAGATGCGACAGCAAGTACATTGCATAATACAACGCGAACTATTGAAGTGACAATGGATGATACAATGCGTTTTACGCCTGATGTTTTGAATGTTAAAAAAGGAGAAACTGTACGTTTAATGATAAATAACATCGGCCAATTAAAACATGAGCTGGTGATCGCTGAGTTTAAGCAGCATGCTAAAATGATGCAAAATATGCCCAATATGGCACACGATGAGCCTAATGCAGTTAGTTTAGAAACTAATGAAATGGGTGAGATTATGTGGACATTCAATCGTTCTGGTAAAATTAGTTTTGCCTGTTTAATTCCTGGCCATTATGAAGCAGGAATGAGTGGAACATTTAACGTTAAATAATTAGTAGGCAGCAATGAAAATTTTGATTATTGAAGATGAACCCAAAACAGGGCAATACTTACGACAGGGATTAACTGAATCAGGGTTTATTGTAAACCTGTCATCTAATGGTATTGATGGTTTGTATCATGCAACTAGCCAGCATCATGATTTAATCATTTTAGATGTAATGCTGCCCGATTTAAATGGGTGGCAGATTCTCGCACAGTTGCGCAAACAAGATAATGAAACACCTGTTATATTTTTGACTGCTCGCGATAAAGTTGAAGATCGTATAAAAGGACTTGAGCTAGGTGCTGATGATTATCTTATTAAACCTTTTTCTTTTTCCGAACTATTAGCTCGTGTACGTGCAATTTTAAAAAGAGGCAATAAAAGCAATACTGAAACAAATACTCTGTGTATTGCTGATTTAGAGTTAGATTTGTTGCGTCGCAAAGTACAACGTGCAGGCCAAAAGATAACATTAACCGCGAAAGAATTTAATCTACTAGAGTTCTTTATGCGCCATCAAGGAGAAGTACTTTCACGCGCTTTAATTGCATCTGAAGTGTGGGATATGAATTTTGATAGTGATACTAATGTCATTGATGTTTCTATTCGCCGATTACGTAACAAAATAGATACTCCTTTTGATACAAAGTTGTTACAAACTATGCGCGGAATGGGGTATGTGTTGGAGGCGAAAGAGATATAATATGTTTAAGCATTCTTTAACTCAACGTTTAACATTATATTTTTTAGGCTCAATCCTGCTGGTGATTAGTAGTGTATTGTGGTTAGTAAACGATGCCGTTGGTAAGCATTTTATTGAACAAGACAAACAGCAGCTTGAAGATAAAATAAGCGTTTTACAATCGCTTTATTCCAATAACAAAAGCAGTAACTTAATGAACATTACTAGTGAAGTTGCTCGCCATGCAGGGTTAACGATTCAAATAAAAGATCAAAACAAAATTATATACGGCGAAGCATTGCTTGATTCTACTGAACAAGTTAGACAGTTGATGAAGGTGTTCTATTGGTCAGATAATAGCGCGAAGTTTCTTGCGATGCGTTTTGAAATGAAGGGTAAAAAACCTGAACTGCCACTACTTCAAGCCACTCTCTCCGTTAATATTAACCATCACTTGGAATTTTTAACTGTTTTTAAAGAGATGTTAATTAAGTTCACATTAGTTGTGGGTGCGTTGAGCGTTCTATTATGTTGGTTTATGACACGACAAGCTTTATTACCGCTGGTTAAGTTGACTAAAAAAGCATCGTTAATTTCAAAAAAAGATTTAAGTAAACGTATGCCAACTCATAATCTGCCTATCGAAATATACTCATTATCATGTACATTAAATCAAATGTTAGATCGACTTGAAGTCGCCATGACTGCGCTTACTCACTTTTCATCAGATATTGCACATGAATTACGTACTCCTGTAAATAATTTGATGACTGAAACTCAAGTTTGCTTGAGTTATCCAAGAGAGAAGGAAGAGTATATTAATACGCTGGCCTCTAATATTGAGGAATATGAGCGTTTATCACGCATGATTACAGATATGTTGTTCCTTGCAAAGTCTGATAATCAACACTTGAATATTAATAGAGAGCAGCTTTCATTAGAGCAAGAGGTGAGTGATATTTTTGATTTTTATGAAGCACTTGCAGAGGAAAGTTCGGTCTCACTATTATTAATCGGAACGGCTACACTGAGTGGTGACAAGTTGATGTTACGACGTGCTTTTAGTAATTTACTATCCAATGCCATTCGCTACGGTGACAGTGATAGTGAAATTATAGTCAAGCTCAACGAGCAAAATGGACAAGTAATTGCAACTATTGAAAATAAAGGAAAAACAATCTCAGCTGATGATATTCCACACCTATTTAAGCGTTTCTATCGGGCCGATAAATCAAGAACACATAGTAAACATGAAGGTGTTGGGCTTGGGTTGGCAATTACCAGATCGATTGTTGAATTACACAATGGGAAAATATCCGTCGTGTCAGAAAACAATGTTACAAAATTTACACTTTGCTTTAACGCTGGGAGTAAACGTATTTTATAAATGACTTCGCTTGTTTGCTTAAGCAAAATACCTTTGCATTGTGAGTTTTATCAATGGAATAATTATTTGTTGTAATTCTCGACTTGAACTAATGACTTTAGCTTCAATTGCTTCACTATACCGGCTAATTGAGCATTGGCATTTGGATACTGTCATCTCAACAACCTCTGCATCAGCTATGCGATAATATCTCGATGAAAAATTCTAATATCTACGCAGGTTATCGCTTCCTGCACGAATAATTAGCCATGCAGTTTGGCTAGAAATGAAAGAACAAGAGGACTGCTATACGCTTTTTAAGAATAAGGATGCATACAGTTAAAGGTTGTGACGGATAAGCTTGCTAGTTATTCTGCTGCCAAAAAAGAATTAATACCAAGTGTGGAGCACTCAACTATTCAGTATGAAAATAATAGATGTGAACTCTCACATCAGCCAACTCGGCAGCAAGAACGACAGATGCGTAAGTTTAAATCACAAGATCAAGCCCAACGGTTTTTAAGTTGCCATGGTGTGGTGAATAACTTATTTCGTTTTGGCCGTCATTTAATGCAAGCGATACATTATTGAGTATTTCGAGATCGATCATTTTCTCAATGGATGCAGGTGAGGATACTGTCAAGTTAATAACTACCTCACTAATTATGCGATAATCTGCAGATGAATAATTCTAATATCTACGCCGGTTATCGTTACCCTGCACAAATCATCAGCCATGCCGTTTGGCTTTATCATCGGTTTACACTTAGCTTTCGTGATATTGAAGAACTGCTCGCTGCTAGAGGCATTGTTGTCAGCTATGAAACGATTAGACAGTGGTGTAAAAAATACGGTGCTATCTATTGCAACAAGATCAAAAAGAATCGCGGTCAACTTGGTGATACCTGGTATTTGGATGAGGTCTTTATCAAAATAAATGGCGTATTACATTACCTTTGGCGAGCGGTTGATCAAGATGGTGATGAAATAGATATTTTAGTTCAGAAACGAAAGAATAAGGCGGCAGCGATGCGCTTCTTTAAACGATTATTAAAAGAGCAGGGAGGTACGCCATTAAAGGTTGTGACTGATAAACTAGCAAGCTACTCTGCAGCAAAAAAAGAATTAATGCCAAGTGTAGAACACTCAACGGTTCAGTATGAAAATAATGGATGTGAGCTCTCACATCAGCCTACTCGGCAACAAGAACGACAGATGCGTCAATTCAAATCACAGGGTCAAGCCCAGCGGTTTTTAAGTTGCCACGGAGTGGTAAATAATCTGTTTCGTTTTGGCCGTCATTTAATGCAAGCGAAACATTATAGAGCATTCCGCGATCGCTCATTCTCTGAATGGGTGCAGGTTAGTTGTATCCAAAATTTAGATTAAGGCTATTTTTATAGCCTTTAGTCATCCTAGTCAGATAAGATAATTGGACTCCCTCTACACCTTCGTTAGCGTGTAGAGTAATATCATTGTTACCACACAAAATATTAAAGGAGTCCTCAATGGATAGTACAATAGTTGGTGTTGATTTAGCAAAAAGAGTTATTCAAGTTTGTATTTATACAAATAAAAAAGTGCATTCAAATATTGAAATGACATCTGATGAATTTTTACTTTGGTTATTTCAACAAAAGCCTGTAACTATTATCTATGAGGCATGTAGCGGGTCTAATTACTGGAAACAAAAAGCAATTGAAGCGGGTCACAAGGCGTTATTGATTTCAGCTCAATTGGTATCAACGATAAGACAAAACCAAAAAACAGATAAAAATGATGCACTTGCAATTATACAAGCATCA
>NZ_AXWP01000055.1:0-32004 GCF_000482725.1 Psychromonas arctica DSM 14288 | reverse complement strand
CTGTAAGTTTCCATTATCTGCTCCGAATTTATTATTGAGCAGATATTTTTAAACAATCAGAAAATCGATACTAGGTGTGCTTCGCTAGACGCTTACCGAAAAACTGAAGTCGGATTAATAATGCACTCAGATCAAGGCGTTCAATATAGACAAACACTAAGGTTACATCAGTTTGTGGACAGAGAGACTTCACTCGTTTACTTAACACATACTCTATAGAGACGTTCAATTGATGCGTTATTCCAACAATTTCCTCCGGGCCCATGCTTTGCTTAATTCGATAGCCCCACAATAATTTTCTGTATTCTTTACTTGTATAATGACAACTCTAACCTGAATAAAACCTCCCCCTGTCGGGAGTTGTCATTATATTGTTCTTAAGGTATTAATATCATTATATAAAGCCTCTATAATATTTCAAATATTATCTACCAATTAAAACACTCTACTTCATTAAACTTAAAAACTCCGCTTTTGCTTTCTCATTAAAGCTATTTAGATCCATTTGTGTAGGTAAAATATCTCCATCCAAAAACATATTCATACCTAAAGCTAAGCCTGCAGTCGAATTATCAACTACGGTTCCATAACCTTCATTTAAGAACTGAGATGGTCCATCGATATCTGTAGAAATAATAGGGACCCCCATCAGGATAGCCTCGAAGAAAACCATAGGTAATCCTTCATAAAATGAGGGCAAAATAAATAAATCCATTCTTTTCAAAACTGGATATGGGTTTGAAATCCCCACCAACACATGAATTCTATGAGAAAACTCTGATTGTGAAACCCTATTAATAGTATCTGTGTAAAAGGGTCCATGCCCCCCCATAATATATAAATCTATATTATCGTTATCTGTTGCAACTAATTCAAAAGCCTCTATCAGTCTTATGTGCCCTTTTTCGGGTGAAAATCTTCCTATGGTAATTATTTTTTTAGTTGAAACGTTATCGAGCAGGTTTTCGATTTCTTGGGTAACTAAATTTTTTAAAGGGCTTTGAGACTTTTGATATGAAAGTTCGAAATTAATACTATTATGAACCGTCATAACTTTATTTTTAATTTCAGGTAATACCTTTATACATGGTTGATACAAGGATTCTCGGACGACTGCAATGTTATTAAAACTTTTCCATGCAGAAAAAACGGCAAAAGGTGAATAATTTGCTCTGATCGTTAGTTCTTGTTCCATATCATTATGAACAAAAATTGTTTTATTAGCATTCATATGTTTATATAAAAAACAAGGCTTCCGATCGTAACCAGTAAAGTGAATAAGCTCATCAAATTGAATATTCCCATATAACCTTTTGGCTTCCCTTTGAAAAGCAACCTTTTCTACAGACTCTGAATACTTATTTAAAAACTTACCTCGTACTCTAAAAAAAATAATTAGTTTTTCTAATGGAGTTAATAACATCTTTCCCTTATTGGGAATATAAGAAATTTCTTTTTCTAATCCAGCAATAGCCTCATAAGAGTCTTTTTTGACTAATCCCTGATTAAAATTACAAACGACTTTAATTTCATCCAAATCTAAGTTGGAGAATAAGTTTAATAAAGAGGTTGTAATCCCATTTCTTAAAAATTGGCCTGAATATATAAGGGTCAACTTGTCTCTTTTATTTATCAATTTAGTACTAGGGGCTGGCACTTTATCAATAAAATAGTTACATAACTCAAATGAAGCTCGTTCTGAATCATAAGAACAAAAGGTATTCTTAAACTCTTCAATTAAAGTATTATCAATTGAATACACTTTATTCATTTCTTCTAAAAGTATTTCTTTGCTTGAAGCTTTTACGAAGGGAATATCTTTAAAGAAATCTAAAGAGAAGCCCCTTTCAGATGTGTAATCATCATAATCATAGCTAAATAAAATTATTTTTTTATTTGCATTAGCAAAGTCGAAAAGTACACTTGAATAATCAGTTATTAACATATCAGCTTGTGATAGAAACTCATATGTTTCATACTGAGATGGAAAAGGCTTAATATTATCATAAAGAGCTAAATTGATACTTGATAATGACAATGGATGTAATTTTACATAAAGGACTTGCTTCGAAGCCAAATTATCACTTAAATAGTCTAAATTAGCCTGCAATTCTTTAGAACGAGCAAAGTTCTCTAGTTTGTTTTTACCTCCTCGCCAAGTAGGCATATAACAAAAAATAGTTTTATCATTTAGAGATAATTCTTTTTTTATATAAGAATAGTCTTTAAAAAACACCTCGTTCCGAGGGTAACCACTTAAAGTAATTTCTTTATTTTGAAGCCCATCTAACATGTATTCATACTGAATCATATCTAAAACATGTTTATTAGGAGCTAGCAAACAATCAGCTTGTATAAAATTCCTTTGAGTGTTGGAAAGAAAAACAGGATTATATTCAATACTCCTTCCCATAGCCTTTAAGGGAGTTCCATGCCAAGTGTTTAGGTATGATTGCCCTTCTTTTTTAATAAAGAATGCTTTAAAAGTAACGTCATTAACTAAAAATTTTGATGTTGCTAAATGGTAATAGTATCTAAAAGAGCAATATTCAATTACCTCTATTTTTGCGTCATGAAGAGTTTGCTTTTCTAATATATCTTTCTTATTACCTACCACATAACATTTGAAGTTTTTATATTTTTCATTCTTTAATATTTCAAGCAAAAGATAATATGGATTACCTCCAATATCGTGGCCAAGATGAGATTCAAATAAAATTGAGTGATTATTAATTGGAGCATATTTATAAAATAAAGCATATATGCATTCATTTTGAAGCCATTTGAAAGCAAACTTCAACTTATTATTCCACTTAATTATCTTTTTAGGGGATGATGCAGTCAGCATTATTAATTTATAATTTAGAAAAAGAATTGCTAACAATAAAAAATATATCATATTTTACCTATTTATATTTACTAAGAACTTCATCAACAGAGCCATCTAAAACTACTTTACCTTTATCTAGATATATCGCCCTATTGCACATATTTTTAATATCAGAATCGGAATGTGAAACAATAATAATCAATCTCGATTCTTTCATAATATCCTTCATTCGAATTTTGCACTTCTCTCTAAAATACTTATCCCCAACACTTAACACTTCGTCAATAATTAAAATATCACTGCGATATGTTGTCGCTATTGAAAAAGCTAGACGGGACACCATACCACTAGAATAAGTTTCAACAGGCTTATGAATTGAATCATCTAACTCAGAGAAATCAATTATCTCATCAATTTTATCTTCTATTTCTTTTTTGTTTTTCCCAAGCAATGCCCCCGCAAGATAGATATTATCTAACCCACTTAGTTCTTTAGCAAAAAAAGAGTTCAAGGAAAGCAAAGAACCGATGTCTAACTGTGAGTAGAACTTTCCACTAGTAGGTCTTAAAATACCAGATAAAACCTTACAGATCGTTGACTTACCTGCACCATTGCGGCCAACGATACCAACTATATCTCCTTCATAAAACTTCAAAGAAATATTACTTAACGCAGCCTCACGACTAGCATTAGAATTAGATACAACTCGCTTTCGCTCATACTTAGAAAGAAAAAGACGCTTTAAGTTAAAACTAGTACTACTAGCATACTTTAAAGTGACATCATCGAGTTCTACCACTAAATTTTTATCATGGCTCATGTTAAACATTCCTGATGATTTGAGGTGTAATCTTTTTACAAATTCGAGTTAAAACAAAGAGCCCTATAGAAGAACCAATAAGTGCATAACACATGCTTCCATACTCAACTCGGTCTGTATATATAAGCGCATTATTGTAATAAGTAATTAAGTGAGCAAATGGGTTTAGATCTGTTAAAAAACGAAAGTTTTCTGGAACACGACTTGCTGGATATATGATAGGGGTGATGTAGAACAAGATCCTTAACCCGAACCCGACAAGGAAAGCAGTGTCTCTAACAAAGACATTAAGTATCGCTAAACTTAATGATAATGCGCTAACGGCAACCATTGAAATTAAAAAACTTATAACTAACGCAAATATATCAGGAACAAAACCTAAATAAAGTAAAACACTTTGCAGGATCAAGTAAGCAAACATGAACATATAACTTTCACCAAACACCTCTGAAATAGGAAGTATTGGTAAAGGCATTTTAACTTGACTTACAATACCTTTATAACGTCGAAAAGAAGTCGTAGCGCTAGACATGCTGGAGCTCCACCACTTCCACAGCGTAACACCTACAGCGATCATAAGAAGTTGATCAGCACCACTATGGCCAAAAATAACCCCCACAACATAGCTGTATAAACCAATGAGCATCATTGGTTCGATAAACCACCAGAGGTACCCTAAAAAAGTACCTCGAATTTTGGCCTTTTTCTTTAGATGAGCCAGCGTATATAGAATATATAAATTTCTTGATATTATTTTTGTATTCAAGTTCTTATTACCTATGTATATTTCAAACATATTGTTAGACTTTTCGATTTAATCAAAGTCTTTTGGTTCAAATCGACTTATTGAGCAATCAATCGCTTAATAAGTTGTGCATTATTTTGTGTTTGGTTCTGTTGGACAACATTGAGCCAATTATTTGCTTCCTCGCGCTCTTGTGCATAATAAGAGTCATCACTTAACAAACGATCAATTTCGATTATAAATTCTTTATATGTTTTCGGTTTTGGCCCAGGAGTAGCCTCATTATACGGTATGGTAAAGCCAATTTTAGCTTTATATTCATCATAATCATAAGGTAGAAACAACATTGGTTTTTGAGTTAATAAATAATCTACATAAATACTTGAGTAATCAGTTATCAATAAATCAAACTGCACCAAAATATCATTAATATCAGTTACTTTTCCTCGTGAAAGGATATTTAAGTGCGATATGTTTTTAAGTTTAGTCGGTAGATCAGATTCAAAATTAGGATGAACTCTTACATGAAGAGTTATATTGTATTTATCCAAAAAAAGATCTAATTCCTTTGCATCAAAATCAAAAAAAGGAAATATGATGGTGTCGTCGAATGGTCGCCATGTTGGTGCATACAAAATATGTTTTCTACTTTTATCTAAACGTAATACAGTATTCGAATTAACTCCTTCATCAGTCAACGCGTCATTCCGGGCTTGCCCTGCAATAACGACCTGTTCTTTTTTTAAATTTAAACATGCTCTCCAAGTTTCAGAGAAGGCGGCAGACGTAGAAAAAAAATAATTAAAATTTTGTTTAATTAAACGGTAATACAGTGCTTTTTTCCAGTTGAGGTATTTCTCAGCACGCCCAATCCGCTTTAATGGAGCACCGTGTCCTAAGTGGAAAACAAAACGATTATAACTTTGCCAAAAACCGCCAAGAGGGGTCTCTAAAGAGGACGTAACCCATACTTTAGCTTTTAAAATAAAAAGCCGATTCTTAAAGCAGTAAGTATCAATAAAATATGGGCCAATTTCTTGGTTTAATTTATTTTTTTGCTCAATATCATTAATAACAAATCGAACATCATACTCAGGGTGATGTTTCAAAAAATACAAAAAAAGGTACTTTGAGTTATGATTAAATTCGGTATTAAACTCTGAATTAAAAATAATACGCTGTTTTGACCTACCGACAAAAAAGCCCAGCAAAGAAAAAAGCGCTCCTTTAATGAAAAGCGCTCTTCGTAGTTTTAAATAACGATTTTTATTCAAGTTGTTGCCTTGATCTAAACTAGATATTTTTAGCTATTTCAATAATTTCTGAAGTCGAAATAGAAGGTGTGCGAGGAAAATAAACAACTTCACAAATATCTGAAAACTCATCAAACTTACCTTTCCAATCATCGCCCATTGCTAAAACGTCACCACGATAGAATTCAATATATTCTCGTTTTTTTTCTAACGAATGTTCAATAAACACTTCATCAACGAATGACAAAGATTGAATTATTTTCAAACGATCTTGTTCGCTATATATAGGATTACGCTGTTTTTTACTGAAGTTCAGGGCATCACTAGAAACACCAACAATCAATATATCGCCTAAAGTTGCACAGCGCTCTAAGATATTGATATGTCCAACATGAAAAACATCAAACGTTCCAAAAGTGATCACTCTTTTTTTGTTACTCATTAATAACACCTATTACTTTAATTACGTTTAGAGCAAACTGCTCTTATTTATATATGACTTTTATTAAGTTAAAAATGCTTAATAATCATTAACCTAAACTAACTGTGTTTAAAATAAACAGACTACTTGAAGCTCTATTAATTTGAACTAAGTGTTATGCGATATACTTCAACAAGGTTAATTATATCAAATTCAAGATAACTAAAAAATAATTCAAATATAAAAACATATATTTAACCTTTTCATCAATCAGTTAATAATAATAGATGACTACTCATATTTAACGTTCGCTTGATGGTGCTCTCAACTTGCTAATATTTTTTGGATGACTCGTAGTGATGATTGACCGTCCTCATAAGGATTATACTCATCATTGAAATGCTTTAAATCTATGTTGTTCTTTTCAGTATTCAACAACAAATTCAATAACTCTTGCTGGGTTTGAGCTATAGGACCCGGCATACTTTTGTCAACATCTAAATAAGTGCCACGAATATCGTTGAGATATTTATCTTTATCATACATATAAAAAAACATGGGACGTTCAAGAACTAAGTAATCGAAAAACAAACTTGAATAATCAGTGATAATAGCATCAGCGATTAAAAGTAAGTCATTGATACGAGGATAACTTGATACATTTAAGAAAAAGCTATCTTGATGTTGTTTCACTTCAGAGAAGTAATGTCCCCTAAATAAAAATTGTACATCATCACCAAATTTTTCTTTAAATTGAGTATTATCCAATTGATTTATAGCCCTATGCTTACCCGCTGAAAAATCATCATCGCGAAAAGTAGGCGCATATAATATGACCTTTTTATTTTGTTCAATACCTAACTTTTTCTTAATATTATTTTGGTAAATAAGATCTTTTTTATATCTAGACAAATCATCATTTCTTGGATAACCAAGCTCAACAATTTGAATATCACTCACGCGAAAAGAACTCTTAAAACACTTAGATGCATATGGACTAGGAGACAAAAAATAATCACATCGCTTACTTTCCCATAAATAGGCAAAGTGCATCGCTTTTAAGCTTGAGGTTGGGTGATTCTCTACTTTGATATCTAAACCTAACTTCTTCAATGGAGTCCCATGCCAACACTGAATAACTGTCTGGCTTATTGAAGGAATTAACCTATAGGGCAACCTACAATTAATTATCCAGTATTGACTTGATGCATAAGCTTGAAAATATGATTTAGTTGCACGCACAACACATCGAGTATTTGAAATATTTTGAAGCTTTTGAAAGTCTTCATGTTTATTATCTGAAAACACCCAAATAAAATTGGCATTAGGTAGAAGCTTAGTTAACTCTAAATATAAAGCATAAGGAGAGTCAGATGCTGACTTACCTTGAAAGCTTTCAAACACAAACTGTTCAGGTTGCACTTTAACTAAAAGGTATTTTAACTTGTAGATTATGACTGTGAGTTGAATATAAAGCTGTTTAATATAAAAATCAAACGATCCTGTTTTTGCTAACAATTGTTTAACGATCATCTTAAGCTTTCTCACAAATACCTCTTTGTAAAATTAACAATGAAACTACTTATCAATAGCTTACAATTGGCAATATATTTTTAACTATTATATTTCATAAGAAAAAATATATATGGATTTATTTATAAAACATAAAAAATCAAGATAAAGTTTAACAATGCGCTTTAAATGATGTTTTATTTTGCTTATACCATATAAAAACGCTAATTATAAAGTAGCAATTCTAAATTAGGCAGGAGGTTACATTTTTACAAAATTTAATGCAAGGAATGCACCATAAAACATCAATATTAAATATATATAAGTAGGTTTCTACCACGCTACCAGCGTCATTAAGGAGTTCCCACCACAAAAAGGATAAAATCAAAAATACTCATAAAAAGGTGCAGCAGTTATTCCAATTATAATATTGCAATTAGCACTTTTGCAGATTTAAAAGTGTGCAATTAATCACGTTCATTTGTATAATTTGTTTAAACGCTCTATTTACCTATTCACTTCCGATAAAAGCTAATATTCCTATGATGAAACGTACCTTTACTGCACCATGGCATGACTACGAATTAATTGATGCAGGTAATAATCAAAAACTCGAACGTTGGGGTAACATTGTCACGATCCGCCCAGAAATGAACGCTTATTTTGAGCCCGTTTTATCTAAAAGAGAGTGGTTGGCTAAAGCGCACTTTGAATTTATTGAGAGCAGCAGCAGTGCTGGAGAGTGGAAAACATTACAAGGTGATTTAGCACATGATTGGCAAATAACCTTTAATAATATCACTATCAACCTACACCTCACTAAATTCAAACATGTTGGTTTGTTTCCAGAGCAACGTGCTAACTGGGATTATATTGCTCATCACCTTAACGCTGGCGATCGTTTTTTAAATTTATTTGCTTACACTGGCGTTGCTTCTTTAGTCGCTCGAGACAAAGGTGCAGAGGTTTTACATTGCGACTCTGTTAAGCAAATTATTAAGTGGGGCAAAGAGAACATGGAGTCTTCCGGTTTAACTGATGTGCACTGGGTATTAGAGGATGCATTGAAGTTTGCTCAACGTGAAATTAAACGCGGTAAACAATACCAAGGTTTAATCATGGATCCACCAGCATTTGGAATTGGCGCTAAAAAAGAACGCTGGAAAATTGAAAATAAATTCCCTGAACTGATAGAAGCCGCATTAGCATTACGCGCTAAAGGCGGGTTTATCATCGCCAATACCTATTCACCTCGCTTAGATGCACAACGCATTCGAGAAATAACCAATGAGCTATGTAATGGTGAAAAAGTAGAAGTAACGACATTGAGTGTAAAAAGCCAAACAGGCAAAATATTAGACTATGGATTAAGAACCGTTATTACCGGTAATTAAAAAACTGTGGCCTTTAAGATGGTAGCTTAAAGATGAAAGCTTAAGGATGCCATCTTAAATTGCTAATCCTGTATAGCGCTTACTAGCCATAAGTGCTTTTTAACTGATTCACACCAGTTGCTATGACAGCTTATTGAATACAGCCCTCTACTCCTAATTCTTCATTAAGAAGAGAACACGCGACTCATTACCTTAATTCGCTTTACCGATAAGCAATAAAGTTATTAATATTCTCAATAACGATAATAATGATATTCATTTCCATTCGCATTAGTGCTACATTATTAATAAGTACGATCAATAATGAGGTGACGAATGGATAATAAAAAAGCATTCAAAGCACTAACGGATAAAATTAAAGAGCTTCAACGCAATCAATATCGGCAACAACAGGCACCGCAACAATATCAACAAAATAAATATCAACATCTGAAGCCGAGTTTGTCTTTTACAAATGATTTTAATACCGCGGACTTATCTTCTGCTTATATCCCGTACAAATCGGTAGCATGTAAAAAATGTCCGGCATTGTCTAATGGGCTTTGTAAATGTGCATTGAAACAGATGCACAAAGTCGCGTGACCTCAAAAAGTAGATGTTGAAATTATTTAATATTCGGAAAGTTTTGTCTATGCTGATAGTCGGTAAGTGGTTGCCTGAGAAAGGCTATAACTCCTTATCCCAGTTGATCTTTTCTTAAAACTCTACCCTTTTAACAATAACAGCAATTCAAATGCACTCACCCCAATAAAAATAAATGCCAAGTATTGCCAAAATTTAACAGGATCGCGTTCTAATAACGTTTTCTTAGGTTCTGCCAACTGCTGCTTTTTTTGAACATGACTGAGCTCAGCGACAAACTCACTCATACTGCTATAGCGTTTTAATGGGTCGGGATGTAATGCTTTTTGCAAAACATGATCTAATCGATTTGATAGCTCTGGTCGATGCATTTTAATGGGTTGATAAACCCAACTATATTGCCTTGCTCTGTCTAACGATTGTCCTTGATTACCGGGATACGGCAGATGGCTAGCTAATAATTCATAGGCAATAACCGCAATGGAAAATAGATCAGATAATGATGAGCTTTGCCCCTCATTTAAGTATTCAGGGGCAATATAATCAACCGCTCCTAGCGGCTCTTCTTGCTGTTCTTTTTCTATCTCTTCAAAACCGTTGACTTTAACCGTACCAAAGTCAATGAGCTTCACTTCCCCTTGCTCAGAAATCATAATATTTTCAGGCTTTAAATCACGATGCACCATCCCTGCTCGCTGCAACACTCGCACCGCATTAACCACTTTTGTGACAATCACATAAGCTTGGTGCTGCTCTATGATAGGATTTTTTTGCATCCACTCTCTTAAAGAGATCCCTTCTACCAGCTCACAAATATGGTACAAAAAAACAGAGTTTTTAATATTACTCGCAATCGACATAATCGCAGGATGCTTAATAGACTGCCCTACCCACTGCTCTTTGTAAAAACCTAACAGATAATTTAAATCTTCTTCGAAGTTGAGCGACGGCATTTTAAGCACTATGGATTTTTTTGTACTCTTATCGGTAGCAAGATAGACATGGCTGCGTACCCCTTGATGCAAAATTTTATCAATATGAAAACAATCAATTTCATTTCCTACTTGTAATGCAGGAGGAATGATCAAACTATTTAAATGTGTAAATAACTCAGTTAAATCCGCACGAGGTAACGACGTGATCTTGACTAATAAACAACTAATATTATCGCTACTGCCTTGTGCTAAGGCATCATCACAAATTATTTGCGCAAGCTGCTCAAAGGCTTTGGTATCAGCGTCATTACTTAAGGTATTTAAGTAGCCGCTAAGGGAACTGTTATCTAAATAATCATGCACACCATCGCTACACAACATAAACAAGTCTTCAACTTGAAGTGGAATTGCTTGATAGTCGATGTCAATGTGGCAATCCATCCCTAGTGCACGCGTTAATACCGGATTCTGTTTATAAACCGCTCTACTGTGATCATGGGATAACTGTTTTAATTTTTGAGCGCGAAAACGATAAATACGGCTATCGCCGATATGTAATAAATGCGCAGTATTAGATTTTATGACAACACTACTAAATGTAGTGATCAAGCCATTATGACGAAGATCGTCTTGATTGTGTTGGTATAACCAACTGTTGAGTGAATTGAGGACTTTACTTGCAGATTCTTTTACATCCCAGTTTTTATTGGTGCTGTAATAGTCACTAATAAACTGAGTAACACTAGTATGGCTAGCTTGTTGGCCTTTGTTACTGCAACTCACACCATCAGCAACACACGCAACAATACCTTTGGTAGTTTTTTCTAAGGCTGAATAAGGATCTTTAACTGCAAAAGCATCTTGATTGACCGAACGCTTTCCGGCCGTTGAATAACCACCGATACACACTTTCAACTTTGGTGTTGATTGACTCTTATTCATGCAGATTGTTACCTTACCGACTTACTGTGATTGCTACAATATGGCAGTGACAAAAGCCACTGCCATAAAATGATTAGTGACTCCCAACATCAATAAGCGTCACACTACCATCTTCATTGACTTCTGCAATCTTGCCTTTAGGTTCAGTCATAAACAATAATGTCACAAGACCGATAAATGCAGTCACTGCAATCACGTAGAAAAATGTTTGGTAATCAACAAAAGATAAGATAGTTAAGTAGACAACCGCACCCACATTACCATAAGCGCCTGTCATACCTGCAATTTGTCCTGTCATACGACGTTTAATTAGTGGCACAGTCGCAAATACAGCACCTTCACCCGCTTGCACGAAGAAAGAACATAACATAGCAGCTGCAACCGCTACCCATAATGTCCAACCACCGTTGATTTGTGCCATTAATAAGTAACCTAGTGCTAAACCTGCCGTCAGGATAATCAGAGTCGATTTACGACCAAATCTATCTGAAAGCCAACCACCACCGGGACGAGATGCTAAGTTCATGAAGGCATAAGCAGAGGCCACCATACCAGCAACAACCGGTGTTAATTCAAAGGTTTCTAGGAAGAACAAAGGTAGCATTGAAACAACGGCTAATTCAGAACCAAAAGTAGCAAAATAAAGAATATTTAATACCGCAACTTGTTTGAATTTATACTGATGTAATTCAGGTACAGGTGTTGTAAAGATTGATTTATTAACTTTCCATACTTGTGACCATTCATACAGGTATAAAGCTAATAATAAACCGTAAATAGTATAGCAAACAGTGTCAGTGATCATACCCACATTAGAAGGTGAAAGCTTCCAAGCTAATAATGCTAATGCAGCATACATAGGGATTTTCATCAGTAATAATAAGAAGAAATCACCTTTAGAAGTCACTTCCATTGCAGTTAAATTAGCAGGTTTAAAGTATGTCGCCCCTTTTGGGGTGTCTGTTACGTTTGCATAAAAGATAAAACCAAACACTAAGCTTAATAGACCAGTAACAGCCATTGCATAGCGCCATCCGTCATCACCACCGAATAATAAAGCGATCGTTGGTAATGAGAACGCAGCAGCCGCACTACCAAAGTTACCCCAACCACCATAAATACCTTCAGCAGTACCTAGCTCATTATGTGGGAACCATTCAGAGACCAAACGAATACCAACAACAAAACCTGCACCAATGAAACCTAGTGCAAAACGCGATATGGCCGCTTGCATAAAGTTTTCTGAAAAAGCGAAAGTGAAACAAGGAATTGAACATAGGATTAATAACGCTGAATAGACAATTCTTGGCCCATATTTATCTGTTAGAGAACCAATAATGACACGGGCAGGAATAGTGATTGCAACGTTAAGGATCAATAGTGTTTTGATTTCTTCACTACTTAATCCAAGGGTTTCTTTTACTGCATGCAATAAAGGAGCGAAGTTAAACCAAACTGCAAAAGTGATGAAAAAGGCCATCCAACTTAAATGCAGTGTTTTCATTTTTCCCTGAAAAGAAAAAATATTAAAATTACTCTTACTCATATATATCCTGTCTGTCTTATGCAAAAGCTTAATGCAACATTAAGCTTATTAACGTTAACTTATTAACTATAAAAGGTTCGCTTAGCTGGCTTCTTTAAGCTGAATATGATCGTTTTCAATGCGAACGTTAAAGGTTTTAAGTTTATGTTCTTCAGAATCTAAACATTCACCCGTCACTAAGTTAAAACGTTGTTTATACAAAGGTGATGCGACATAAGTGATGTCTGCTGTTGAACCTATGATGCCGCGCGATAACACGTTTGCTTCACCGAATGGGTCAAAGTTATCAACGGCATAAACACTGTTACTTTGTTTACATAAGAATATTGCAACTTGTTGTTGATTAAATAGAGCGCAAATACCTGCATCAGGTGTTAAGTCATTGAGAGGACAGATATCCGTCCATGTTGTATCGTTTGATTTAGCTTCCATGTTTTGCATCCTATTAGCTTAACTCTTTGATTAAAATTTCTTTCTTAGAAGCAGGGAAACGTTGTTCCCTCTCAACTTTGAAAGCAAGGCCAGTATCGGCTTCAGTACTATTGATATAGTGTTTGAAACGTTTTAGTTTTTCTGGATCTTCAATCGTTGTTTTCCACTCACATTGGTAGTTCTCAATGTTAGTTTCCATTTCAGCTTCTAATTCAGTCGCAATATTAAGAGAATCGTTAATTACAACCTCTCTTAAGTATTCAATCCCACCTTCCATATTCTCTAACCACACTGAAGTACGTTGTAGACGATCTGCCGTACGAATGTAGAACATATAGATGCGATCCACATAAGTGCGTAATTGCTCATCGCTTAAATCAGAAGCAAATAAATCACCATGGCGAGGGCGCATTCCTCCATTACCGCCAACATATAAGTTCCAACCGCTATCCGTTGCAATTAATCCAAAGTCTTTACCTTGTGCTTCTGCACATTCACGGGTACAACCAGAGACACCGAATTTAACTTTATGAGGAGAACGTAAACCTTTGTAACGATTTTCAAGATCAATCGCGAAACCGATACTGTTTTTAAGCCCGTAACGACACCAAGTACTACCAACACAAGATTTAACGGTACGTAACGACTTGCCGTATGCATGTCCTGTTTCAAAACCTGCATCAACTAACTTTTTCCAAATAGCCGGTAATTCATGCAACTGCGCACCAAATAGGTCAACACGCGCACCGCCGGTAATTTTGGTGTAAAGGTCAAACTCTTTAGCGACTTGCCCGATAACAATCAAACCATCGGGTGTTATTTCACCACCAGGAATACGAGGCACAACGGAATAGGTACCATCTTTTTGCATATTGCCAAGGTAGTTATCATTAGTATCCTGTAAGCCTATGTGCTCATCTTCTAATACATAAGCATTCCAGTAAGACGCTAAAATACTCGCTACTGCGGGTTTACAAATTTCACAACCAATGCCACTTCCACACTCAGCGAGTAAAGCTGAAAATGTTTTAATTTTTTTAACACGGATAATGTCAGCTAGTTCTTGGCGTGAATAAGCAAAATGCTCACAGATATCTTTTTTAACTTCAAAACCAAGGTTTGATAATTCGTTATCTAACACTTGTTTAGCGAGGGCAGAACAACCACCACAACCTGTGGTCGCTTTAGTCGACGCTTTTAGCTCCCCCATGCTGCAACAACCTGCTACAACCGCATTTTTGATGTCTCCTTTAGACACATCAAAACATGAACAAATAGCAGCCGTATCAGGTAACGCATCAACGCCCATCCCCGCAGCTTCTTCACCACCAGACGAGGGTAAAATAAGCACACTTGGGTTAGCAGGCAGCTTCATATCATTTAGTTTTAATTGTAATAACGTGCCGTAAGCTTCAACATCCCCTACTAATACCGCACCAACCATTTTTGTGCCGTCAGCTGAAACAATTAAACGCTTGTAAACTTGTTCAATTTCATCGTGATAAGTGTATGACTGTGCACCTGGTGTTTTGCCGTGTACTTCACCAATACTGGCTACATCGATACCTAACAATTTCAATTTAGTGCTCATATCTGCACCGGTAAATTCAGAGTCTGAATCTCCATGCATGTGTGCAGCAGCTACTTTTGCCATTTGGTAACCAGGCGCTACTAGACCGAATATAAAGTTTTCCCATAACGCACATTCACCAATCGCGTAAACATCTTCAACACCTGTTTCACAATGGTTGTTAATAACGATACCGCCACGCTCACCAATGGGAATACCAGTTTTACGAGCGAGTTCATCTTGAGGGCGAATACCCGCAGAAAAGATGATCATGTCGGTTTCTAAATGCGAACCATCAGCAAAGTTCATTCTGTAACGCGAGGTTGTACCTGCAACGATTTCTGTGGTCGCTTTTTCAGTATGTACGTGTACACCTAAGCCTTCGATTTTGCGTTTTAATAATGCACCGCCGCCATCATCTAACTGAACAGCCATTAAACGTGGTGCGAATTCAACAATATGTGTTTCAACACCTAAATTAACCAATGCGTTGCCCGCTTCAAGCCCTAATAAACCGCCACCAATAACAACACCTGTTTTGCTGGTTTCACCGGATTGGGTGATTGCTTCTAAATCATCGATGGTACGATATACATGACAATGCTCTTGGTCATTGCCTGGAATAGGTGGAACAAATGGGTAAGAACCCGTCGCTAATACTAATTTATCGTAGCTTTCAACGCGGCCACTTGCCGTAATAACATTTCTGTTATCAAAGTCTAAATCAACAACTTTATCGTTAAGGACAAATTTGATGCCATTTTCTTCGTAATAGGCAGCATCTGTTAATGCAAGGTCTTCGGCTGTTTTGCCTGAAAAGAAATAACTTAATTGGACACGGTCATATGCAAGGCGGGACTCTTCAGAAAAAGTAATCACCTCATATTTGGACTCATCAGTACCGATAATGGTATCGATAAACTTATGGCCTACCATGCCGTTTCCAACCACAACAATGCGCTGTTTACTCATAATTGTTACTTCCTTTAACTTCTATTTTGTAGTGTTAACTTATTGCTTATGTACATAAGCTGTAGATATAAGCATCTGAAGTAACCTTTGCAAAGGCGAGGCCAATTACAGAAATCTAAAAAACAAAAATTATTAACTATATAATTTCAATTAGTTACGATTAAAAACAAGGAAAGTATTAATTTTTTGATAGTGTTTTTGATGTTTCATTGTTAAATAAATGTGAACAAACAGTGCAAGATGCGCTTTTTTGGTGCGTTTTTCGCAAGAGAAATCATAAGGCCTTTTTTATTTGCGCCATCAAAGTACAACTGAATATCTCTTAGCTATTGATTTTAAAGTTAAAAGCTAGCTTTTTGACGTTCATTTAAAAATTACCACATAGTTGGTGTGCTCTTTGCTCTATATATAGGTATAGATATAGATATTCAAAGAGTAGAGAGAACAACATGACCCAAGAAAAGAGCTTATGGACTAAATCAACCTGTGCATATTGTGGTGTGGGCTGTGGCATTGAAGCAAGTATCGGTGCTAAAGGTGAATTAAGCATTCGCGGCGATCAATCACACCCAGCTAACTACGGAAACCTCTGTTCTAAAGGATTAGCGCTAGGTGAAACCGTGAGTCATGAAGGTCGACTATTGCACCCTTCAATTGATGGTATTGAAACTGACTGGCCTAAAGCATTACAACATGTTGCTTCAAAATTCTCACAAGCGATTGAAGAATATGGTCCAGATTCAGTGGCTTTTTATGTATCTGGGCAACTCCTGACTGAAGATTATTATGTTGCGAATAAACTGATGAAAGGGTTTATTGGCAGCGGTAACATCGATACCAATTCACGACTATGTATGTCATCAAGTGTTGTTGGTCATAAGCGTGCTTTTGGTAGTGATACTGTGCCCGGTTGTTATGAAGATCTTGATACGGCGGAATTAGTTATTATCACAGGGTCCAACCTTGCATGGTGTCATCCCGTTTTATTTCAACGCTTGAAAGCTGAAAAAGCCAAGCGTGACAATCTATTTATTGTGGTTATCGATCCACGTGAAACAGATACCTGTTCGATTGCAGATTTGCATTTAGCTATTCAACCAGAAACTGACGTTGCATTATTTAATGGCTTATTGACTTACCTCGTTGACCATAAAAAAATTGATAATGACTATATTCAGCAACATAGTGAAGGATTTGAAGCGGCACTTAAAAGTGCCCAAGAAGATACGCCAAACATTACTCAATTAGCGACCAACTTAGCGCTAAATAAACAAGACTTAATCGTATTTTTCGAGCACTTTGCTAAGACCAAAAAAACACTGACTGTTTACTCTCAAGGTGTAAACCAATCAACGCAAGGCAGTAATAAAGTAAACAGTATTATTAACTGCCATATTGCCACTGGCCGAATAGGCAACCCCGGCATGGGCCCTTTCTCAATCACAGGGCAACCCAATGCAATGGGAGGCCGAGAAGTGGGCGGGCTTGCGAATACCTTGGCAGCACATATGGAATTTGGCGACCAAAAAGCCAATCAACTAATCAGTGATTTCTGGGAAACAGATCAACTAGCCACCAGCCCAGGATTAAAAGCCGTCGACCTATTTGAAGCAATGAATGAAGGCAAAATAAAAGCAGTTTGGATCATGGCAACCAACCCTGTAGTGAGCTTACCTAATAGTAATAAAATTATTGAAGCCTTAAAAAAATGCCCAACGGTTATTGTGTCAGATTGCATGGCTGAAACAGCAACAACACAGTACGCAGATGTATTGTTACCAGCGCAAGGTTGGAGTGAAAAGTCAGGCACCGTCACCAACTCTGAAAGACGCATTTCAAGACAACGCCGTTTATTACCGAGCCCAGGTGTTGCCAAACCGGATTGGTGGATTATTACTGAAGTGGCGAAGAAAATGGGGTTTGCAAAGGCATTTAACTTTCTTCATGAGGGAGAAGTTTTCTCTGAGTTTACAAAAATGACCACGTTAGACAATGAAGATGGTTTATCACGTGACCTTAATTTAATTGGATTAACAACGTTAGATGCAAAGGGATATAGCCAATTAACACCTCAACAATGGCCAGTCACTGAATTACAAACAGAAAATATACATCAACGCTTATTTGCTGATAAACAATTTTTCACCGCTTCTAAGAAAGCCCAATTTATTGCAGTTTCACAGTTAGCAACGAGCATTAATGTAAAAAGCGAACCGCCTAAACAATCTCAATACCCTTTAATCTTAAATAGTGGCCGTATTCGAGACCATTGGCATACGATGACTCGCACCGGTTTATCAAGCCGATTAGGGGCACATATAACAGAACCTTTTGTTGCAATACACCCAAATGATGCAGAAAAATTACAGATAAAAGATAACAATTTGGTGGCGATCAATAGCCCTCAAGGTGCAATGTTAGTGAGAGCTTTACTCACTAAGCAACAAAATATAGGGCAAATTTTTACGCCAATTCACTGGAATAGTCAAACGGCTAAAAGCGCTAATATTTGTAATTTAGTCAGTGATGATAACGACCCTATTTCTGGACAACCAGGTTTTAAATCCACTCAAGTGAATGTTAAAAAATGGCATTATCGTAGTGAAGCAATGTTGTTAACTCGTGAGCCTTTAGTCCTTAATGAGTTTGATTATTGGGTAAAACAGAAAGTTGAAAAAGGTTACTTATACCGTATTGCAGATAATCGTTCACCTATAGTGTTAGCTGAAAAATTACAAAGCCTGTTAAATAATAAACAAGGTAAAACACTGCAATTTTCAAGTACTGATCAATCCCAACAGGCTATTCATCGTTATGCTTTTGTACAAAATGCACAACTTAATAATGCTTATATTACCTCTGAACAGCTCACCACACAGTCACTAGACTGGCTGCAAAGCGTATTAGATTTACCTCTTGATAGTAGTATAGAACTCACTTTAATTTCAGGTATTGTTGAAGGGAAATTAGCACAAGGTAAAATAATTTGTGCTTGTAAACAAGTCGGCATCAACACTATTACTGACGCGATTTTAGAAGAAGGTTGTCAAACACTTGATAGCATAAAACAATGCACTGGTGCAGGAACAGGTTGTGGTAGCTGTTTACCTGAAGTAGAAAGTATTTTGGCCGATAAATTGGTTGTGACAACACAGCACATTGAAGTTGAGGAGTTTGTTGCTTAATTATTTTTTTATATGCAGTACAAATTAATCAAGGCTAATAGCACATTTTAGTATTTATTAAGCCTTATTTTCCTTCGTGCCCTCTGTGTAGCGAAGCGGCTTCGTGGTAAATAGCTTCTTTCTGACTTTTCAATAGCCACAAAAAAAGCGATCAATGATCGCTTTTTTAAATGTAACTGAATTGGCAGCAACTATTTATTAATATCAACTAAGGTAAAGTCCATTATACAAACGTCACCAAATTTAACCGTAGACTTAGCACCAACTAACACTTCATGCACCCCAGTGATAGCACCAGAACAACATAAAGAGCCAGCAGGTAATGTAATACCGCGCTCAGCACAACAATCAATCATGAAAGCTAATGCAGCCATTGGGCCATTTAAAATACCATCGGTAGGAGCAGTATTAATTAGTTGGTCATTAATAGTAACGCTCGTTTGCATGTTAGCAATGCTATTTTTCCAATCACTAATAGCGCTGCCCACTACCACACCGTATTGGTTACCAATATCTGCAATGATTGCCGTTGGACCATAACTATTTAGGTCAACAACCGGGCTACTTGCAATTTCGATACCTGCGTAAACACCCTTAACAAGATGCTCAACACCGTCTGCAGTATTAATGCTACCTGGAGCGATATCTTGATTAATCTCAATCACTAACTCAGCTTCAATAGCAATAAAACCACCAGCAAACACTGGTAATTCAAACATTTCACCTGTTGCTTGTTGCTCATTTAAAGGCACGTGTACATTTTTAAATATAGGACCAATAATACGCTCAGCACCCATTTTTTCACGTAGTTCAGATGGAACCATACCTACTTTCCAGCCAACAATCGGTTGCTCAGAAGCACTAACTGAACCATCCTGAACAACATACGCTTCTTCTAATGTACTTGGGATAGGGCCAGGAAAACGATCTAAAATACGAACATCTTTACGAGCACTAGAAAGTGCGTGTGCTAGTTCACTGATTTGCTCACTAGTTAAAGGGGTAGCTGACATAAAATACTCTCACAATAGTTTCATAAATTTATGGTGATGGCGGCAACAAGTAAGTGCAAACTTGAGCCCTGAAAAATCAGTATAAACGTCCTATAACAGCAAACAAAGGGATAATTAGCTGTTTAACTAGGATTTTGATTGAGATCTAAGGTTCAATTACTTATGAGAAAAAGAGTGATAATTAAACAGGTAAAAGGAATCATTTAGATAGGTTGTGCAAGGAGCGATTCGATTTTAAGTCATTTAATGAATTAGATTGAAAATTCTACTCAGCGACAGGTCAATTTATAAAAAAGATCTAATACCTGAATTTTATAGTTCATATTCATTTCACACTTTGTTACATTATAACAAAACAAAGTTGTTATGTTGTAACAAAGTAATAATTTAATGCTAAAACATTATCGGTGGAAAGAACATGATTAATCTAACTAATTTACGCTTTGCTTGGCAGAAAAAAGACATTATTAATATTAAAGCATTAAACATTAATAAAGGCCAACACCTCTTTATTGAAGGTCCGAGTGGCAGTGGTAAAAGTACATTATTAAATTTATTAGGCGGAGTGTTAACACCACAAAGTGGCGATGTAAGTATTCTGGGACAATCTTTAAATGCGCTATCTTCCAGTCAAAAAGACAGTTTTAGAGCCAATCATATCGGCTTCATATTCCAACAGTTTAATTTGATCCCTTATTTAAGTGTGTTAGATAACATCACTTTACCTTGCACCTTCTCAAAAGCCCGAAAAGAAAAAGCGTTAAAGCACAGTAAAAGCTTAAATGAAGAAGCCATTCGTTTATTAGCCGCGCTGGGTTTAGACGATTCAGAATTATTACAGCGCAGTGTTAATGAACTGAGTGTTGGACAACAACAACGAGTGGCCGCGGCCAGGGCTATGTTAGGAAGCCCTGAAATAATTATTGCTGATGAACCCACCTCTGCATTGGACAGTGATCATCGCCAAGGTTTTATTAAAATACTATTTGAAGAGTGTCAAAAAGAGAATATTACCCTTATTTTTGTCAGCCACGATGCCGATTTAAAACATCACTTTACGCATAGCATTAATTTACAACAGCTCAATCAGGTTAACTTCAAGGAATCGATATAATGGCGATTTTATCATTAGCATTCAAAAGCTTACTTAACCGTAAACTGACCTTTTTTATTACTCTTTTTTCTATCGCAATCAGCGTCACTTTATTGCTAGGTGTTCAAACCTTAAAAACAGAAACGAACAATAGCTTCATGAAAAGTATTTCTGGTACTGATTTAATTATTGGTTCTCGAGGCGCTTCTTCACAATTATTATTGAGCTCAGTTTTTCATATTGGTAATACTACCAATACCATTAAATATGATACTTACCAGACAATTAGTAAGTCCCCTGCAGTCGAGTGGGCTGTGCCAATTTCATTAGGTGACTCTCATCATGGCTATACCGTAATGGCTACCGATTTGAGTTTCTTCGATTATTTTAGTTATGCGAATAAACAACATTTAAAGGTTGAATCAGGAAAAATAGATGATGATATGTTTGCCGTTGTTATTGGTTCAGAAGTCGCTAAAAAATTAAATTATAAAATTGGTGATGAAGTTATCGTCACACATGGCGGTGGTGAAATAGAAGGACATCATCATGACAATATTCCTTACTTCATCAGTGCAATTCTCTCCCCTTCTTTTACCGCTATAGACCAGTCTCTTATTATTTCATTGGAAGCAATGGAAGCAATGCATACCGATAACCACGGTCATTTTGGTGCTTTACCTGGTGAAACCCTATTAGCTTCTGGTCATACTGATCACGATGGACATGACCACGAAGATGTAAATCATGAAGAACATCATGATGAAGCTACTCACGATGAGCATGACCACGAAGATGCAAATCATCAAGAACATGACCATGAAAAACATCATGGTGAAGCTACTCACGATGAACATGACCATGAAAAACATCATGGTGAAGCTACTCACGATGAACATGACCACGAAGATGCAAATCATCAAGAACATGACCATGAAAAACATAATGGTGAAGCCACTCACGATGAACATGACCATGAAGATGCAAATCATCAAGAACATCATGATAAAGCGACTAATGAAAGTCATCGTGATACACAGGAACAACGTGTTGCTAGGTTATTAAAGATAAAACCAGAGAATATTAATGCAATCTTTGTCGGTTTAACATCCCCACAAGCCGTATTAGGCATGCAGAATTATGTTAATAACTTTCAAGCAGAGCCATTATCAGCGATTATTCCTGCGTTAGCATTACAAGAGCTATGGCAATTTTTTAGTCTCGCAGAAATGGCGTTAAACATCGTAACGGTGTTTGTTGTATTAGTAGGCTTATTAGGTATGTTAAGTATTATTCTAATGAGTTTAAATGAACGTCGTCGAGAAATGGCCATCTTACGCTCAGTGGGCGCGAGACCAGGTCATATCTTTGGTTTGATTATTGGTGAAGCCGGTTTTGTATGTTTTGCAGGGATAGTACTCGGTGTCGCATTGCTTTATTTATTACTTGCGGTGTTACAAGCCCCCCTTGCCTCTTATTATGGGTTTTATATTGACATCAATATGCTAACGTCTAATGATCTACTTATTTTAACTGTAATCCAAGGTAGTGCTTTATTGATTGCACTTATCCCTGGCTGGCTGATCTACAAATATTCATTATCAGATGGAATGAGCATTAAATTTTAGGAATAAGCATGAAAAAATTTTTATTAATACCATTTTTAATCATCTTAACGTCTATGGTTCAGGCCCAACCGATGCAGATCGGTTGGCAAGACTTGCAGGGAAAAGTTGAACCTTATCAAGACCCTTTTGCTGCTTTAACAGATGATCAACTTTTTAATCTATCTGTTTATGGCCGTATTACAGAGATGCAAACCTTATATCCTTCATATGAGATAACTGATGCAATGCTCAAAGAAGCTGAAGAAGCTAAAGCTCAGTTAATAAAAGAAAATATTAATATTGAGTATATGTTTGAACAGCGCGATATTATTATGAAAAAGCGCCAAAAAGCAGCTCTAATTACTAATGACTTGTTAGCCAATAGAGAAATACAAATGTCTGGTTATATGTTGGCGCTTGAGTTTGATAATGGGACCGTATCGGAGTTTTTACTGGTTCCTACCATTGGGGCTTGCTCACACAAACCAGTGCCTCCGGCGAACCAACTAATATTCGTAAAAGCAGCAACTCCTGTTAATGCGGGATCTCCTTATATGCCAATAAAAATAACGGGCACGCTACGAGTCACACCGGAAGTTAAAGATCTTTATTTAGTTGATGGTAAAAAACAAGTGCGTATGGCTTATAGTATAGAAGATGCCATCGTAGAACCATTTATTGCAACGCATTAAATTTGGTAACAAGTTAACACTCAAAACCGTGGCGGAGTAACTGCCACGGTTTTGAAACAATTGAGATTCCGATTAGCAACTAATAGCAAATTTAATAACGAGTCAGTAACTAATTTAACCTAAGCTAATCTAGCCTAGTTACACTAAACCCCTTACCTTTTAATTTACTTAAATCAACCATCACATTTTGACTGCCTACACCATGTACATTACATTGTGCACTCACCACTACCTGCATCAATCCTTTAGGCAACTTGATATTGCATAAACTGCGTGTAAAAGGCTGTTCGTTATCATGGGGATGTGCCAGCTCTCGAATAGCCAATACATTGCCTTTTAAGTCAGTTATTTTCCAAGCATCTGCATAATGCTGCCAACCTTGGTCGTTATGCCTCACTTTAGTATTAAAGCACCAACTGTCATCTTTGCTCTGAATAGCATTTACATTTATAACTTGTGCAAATTCAAGTGATGAGGAAAAAGGATCCAATGGCGTTTCAGCTGCAAATACCACAGAAGTAAAAAGCCCTAGTACCAATAATTTTTTCATTCCTCCTCCCATCAATATGTCGTTTTTATATGCTAACGGCAAATAATGCTGGCTGTGCATTAATTAAGCAATTAGCAATTAGCAATTAAGGCATTAAACCAGTTACTGGCCGCTCATCTACAGGTTAATCATTATTAATCCTAAAAAATAAAGTTAGCATAAAATTGGATTTTTTTTAAAAAGATAAGATCTTTAAAAACAACATCTACGTATACAACATATATAAAACATAACAGAGCGAACGATAGCACAATTGCACCCAGCAGCGAGCTACAGAATATTTACCCTGACATTCTTGATCTATTAGGTTCGATTTACTAAATATGAATAGGCAGATGGCCATCAATACAAGTTTTTGAGGAGAAATTTATCACTTTTAAATATTTTGACAGCAGTGATTTCAAAGCTATGCCAGATAGGGATAGAGCGCGGTTTATTAATAGCTTATCCGGCTTTAAAAGTGCCAACCTAATAGCAACACAAAATGCTGATGGTAACAGCAATGTGGCTATCTTTAGTTCAGTTGTTCATCTCGGAGCATCGCCCGCATTAGTTGGCTTTGTCATGCGCCCTGACAACAATGATAGGCACACATTAGATAACATTATCAATACCTCTGAGTATACGATCAACCAAGTATCCGCTGATTTCTATCAACAAGCACATCAAACCTCTGCTCGTTATACTAAACATCAAAGTGAGTTTGAAGCAACGGGGTTATCGACACATTTTATCGATCCTATAAAAGCACCTTTTGTGGAAGAGAGTGTTTTAAAATATGCCGTTGAGTTAAAGGAAATAATCCCCATCCCACTCAATAACACACAGTTTATTATTGGTGAGATAAAGCTAGTTGTCTGTGCTCATGATGCGATTCAAGAAGATGGTTATATTGATATCGAACAACTACATACTACGTCGATATCTGGATTGGATAGCTATCATACTAGTCAGCGTCTATCTCGCTTAAGCTACGCTAAACCCCAAAAAAACAGTCGTAAATTAAGTGTCAACGGTGAACCGTTATGAACGATATAAACAAGGCTGAAAGGGTAAACAATAGCAAAAAAGCAGATAAGGGGATTGAAAAAACATCAACTTCCTTAGGTTACTTAGGGTTATTACCCTTCTGTATTTGTTTATTGCTTAGCCAAATAGTAAATGACAAGCAACTAGAACCTCACTATTTGATTGTTTTGATACAACAAGCTTTTGTTTTTTATAGCGCCATTATATTGAGTTTTATGTCCGGCACGTTATGGCAAAAGCAAGCATCGAAAAGACAGGTTAAGTTACAAGTACTCAGTAATATATTTTGTTTAATTGCCTTCGCTTGTTTATTACTACCTGCTTTTCATGCGTTAATTATTTTGCCTATCGCTTATGCAGGGCTGCTGTTGGCAGAATACTTACTCCGTTTTCAACAACAAATAACATTAACAGCAAGCTATATAAAAATGAGGCTAATACTGACACTGTTCGTTGTTTTATCACATATTAGTGCACTTCAATTATGGTATTAACAACAGGCTATAATGGAAGAATAATAAGGATCATAATATGAGTTCGAAAAAATTAACCATTTTTTACGATGGGAGATGCCCATTATGTAGTTTAGAAATGCAAAGATTAAAACAACAAGATCTGACTGATCAAATCAGTTTAGAAGACCTACATCAGGATCATTTTGCAGCCCGCTTTCCTCATATTAACGTGACGAAGGCACTGGCTATTTTACATGGTGAATATCAAGGTAAGCTATTACTAGGTTTAGAAGTTACACACCGAGCTTGGACACTAGTAGGAAAAGGGACACTCGTCGCTCCCTTGCAATGGCCGGTTATAAAGCAAGTCGCTAATGCATCTTACTTAATACTCGCTAAATATCGTTATCCTATTTCTAGCTTTATACATCGTCGCTTTGGAATAGGTATCAATACATGCGAACAAGGAACCTGTTATGAAAGACCAAACAACACTAATCATCGGCGCTAACAGTGATATTGCAAAAGCGCTTGCAGTTGAAGTGATAAAAACCGAACAGTCCCACTTAATGGTGATCACCCGTGATAGTCACTTTTATCAACAGGAGCAGTTTAACAATAGTGATATTTTCTTAGTGGCCGATTATCAAGAGTCGACGATACAAAAAATAGTCACAGACTTAAATAAACAACTTACGGCACCATTATCACAGGTATTTATTTGTCATGGTTTATTACATAGTGAGCAAGTGACGCCTGAAAAACGCTTACAATCATTAACAGAAAATGCATTTAATGAAGTGATGACAGCCAATGCGCTGACTCCTATGTTATGGATAAAAAATTTAATCCCAACCTTTAAACACAGGTTGAACCAAAAACAAGCCTGCAAAACCGTTGTATTTAGCGCTCGCGTTGGCAGTATCAGTGACAATCAAATAGGTGGTTGGTATAGCTATCGCGCATCAAAAGCAGCATTAAACATGTTAATCAAATCCGCGGCGGTGGAATTCTCAAGAACGGTTAAAAACGTTAAATTAATCTCTTTTCACCCAGGGACAACGGATACTCCGCTTTCTAAACCTTTCCAAAAAAATGTGCCTGAACATAAATTATTTAGCAGTGAGTTTGTTGCATTACAACTTCTAGAAATAGTGAAAAATACTAACATCGATGGCGAAGCAAGCTTTGTTGATTGGCAAGGTAAAACAATCCCTTGGTAACTACGACAAGTGATCATCAACCACTTGCTTTAACGTTCGCTACTGAAGTTCTCTATAAAGAAGAAGGAATTATTCATGTTGCTAAATTTAAAGAGTATCTACTACTCCTTGTCAAAACTGTCCACCACAATTGCCCCCATTGAAGCAGGCATCGTAATCACAATAATGCGTTTAATAGCGATCAATGGGTCATCGAAGAACGGCAACTTATTTAAGCAAAAGAGCACTAATGCGACCACTAAAGCCGTCATAATATAAGCAATGATAATACGTGAAACAAAAACTAACTTTCTAGATTGTATATCTTTTTGGAAAACACTTTCATAGGTATATAGTGTTAAAAATATAACGGATAAGGTTAATAACATTAACAGGTTAGTATGAGGTAAAGTTTCACCTAAGCGCCACGCTTCTTCAGAAAAAGAGATCGGAACAGCTAGTGCAAATGCACCTACAAATATCTGACTCGCATCTTCAAAATTAAAGCTAAATTTCATATATTTCCTAAATAACCTTAATCAACAATTAATAAAGATAGTATTTTTTGAGTATTGATAGAGCATGCAGAACACTCAATTGCTCATTATTCCTTTGCATTCGATTCTTATACTCAGTGACTTCCACTTACTTTTTTATCGATTAAACCATAAGGTAAAGCACTAAAAATATTAGGCTGTTGGGTGATCGTTGGCGCGGCATGTACTCCTTTCCAATCAAGCAACATAATCGCTAAGACATTACGATGCTCCCCTTTTTTCAAATCAACTCCTCCCGTCACAGAAGGCACTAAACCCTGCTCGCGATTTAATGATTGCTGAATAACTTTTCTCGTTTTTAATACCACCGGATCATCATCCAAACCAGCCAATAAAAAGTTAATGCCAACCTCGGCAATAACATCTTCTTTTGCTCGAGCAATAATAATATCAATATTATCGCGATAGTAATCAAATACCCATTGGTAATCTTCTTCCCTAACAGAGTGTTGATAATAAGCAGATGCAGCGAAGATAATATGTGTTAATCCGTAAATTTTATTGCCAAATTGCTGTTCTGATAAACTGCTATCCATCGCATCAGGATACACCCTTCTAAAGCTGCTAATAAACTCCTCAACAACATCCTGCTCGCCCAGTTGTCGTAACCAGTACACTTGATTGGCTAGCTGCGCAGCCCAAGCTTTGATCATAGCCTCATTGGTTGCATATTTAGTAAAATCATAACGGCGAATAATTTGTTTTAATCTATTATTCTCAAGGTGCTGTAATCCATACTCATTCGCACGGGCCATTGACCCCAGTAAATCAACACCTAAATAAAGGTACTCTGGCATCTCCTTAGTAATTTGATAACGTAACTGACTACGCTCGCTTTCCTCATCCAAATAACCTTTAATGCGCTTCTCTGCATACTTACTGATCTGCTCCTGTGTATGTACTTCGTTAGCAAAATAATTTAATCGACTAGCAACGCGCGCCATGTCCGACCATATCGCAGCAGCATATTTATTATCAAGCGTTTGTCGGTACATTCTCAAACCATAATGACCAGACTTAAAAGCAGGCAAAGTATATAAACGTGCTTCATAGGTACTACGAATCAAAGCGGCATCTTGTTCAAAACTAGGATGAAGGTTAATAACTTGTTGAGATAATTGATTTTGAATATCAACAGCGGGTGTTTTGGTAGAGAGTAGTGACTCTGAACTATATACATTTACGGTAACGAGCAAAGAGATAAGAATAGAACTGGTAATATGTAAAAATCTCATACAATTTCCTTTTTGTCTTAGCTAATCAGTATTTAAATAATCGATTAACCAAGCTAATTTAAAAATACGATGACTGCGCAAGCTCTATAAAAAAACAAAGACCATTAAACGATTAATGGTCTTTCAATACAGGATAACTTATGTGTCTACGATACTATTTTTATAATAAAATATAGCTTAGCGATTGAACATAATTGCAGTTCTTAACCAGCCCAAAGCAATAATGCCATAATTTGTGGCGATAAAATCCGCAAACACATTACTAAAGGATAAACTGTGGCATAAGCAAGCGCTGAAGCACCGCTAGTTGGGTGCAAACCATTAGCAAAAGCCAATGCAGGAGGATCGGTCATTGAACCAGCTAACATACCACATATAGTTAAATAGTTTATTTTAGCGAATATGCGCGCAATAAACCCCACCACAATAAGTGGAATAAACGTAATGGCAATACCGTAGCACATCCAAATTAGGCCATCACCTTCGACCAAAGTGTGCACAAACCCACCACCTGATTTAAGGCCAACTACCGCGAGAAAAAGTACAATACCAATTTCACGTAACGCAAGATTAGCACTCGGAGGCATAAACCAATACAATTTACCAATACTACCAATTCTAGCGAGGATCAGAGCAACGACCAGTGGTCCACCTGCTAGACCTAATTTCAATGCCACAGGAAATCCAGGAATAGTAATAGGAATAGAACCAACCAGCATACCTAGGCCAATACCAATAAACACCGGCAACATTTGTACTTGTTGTAACTTTTGCTCTGCATTCCCTACCACAGCACCTACCGCATCGATTGCATCTTGTCGCCCTACTAGATTTAAAATATCACCGAACTGTAACGAGGTTGAGCTACTTGGCACTAACTCAATACCACTTCGATGGAGTCGAGAAATAACCACATCATAAGTTTCAATTAAATTTAACTCTCTAATCGTTTTATTTAATACTTCATCAGCAGTCACCACTACGCGCACTGAACGTAAATTGGTACCCTTTGTCGAAAGAGATGTATCGACCACTTCACCAATTATAATACGTGCCTCATTGACCGATGCTACATCTCCAACTAGATGTAATAAATCCCCCATTTTTACGATGCTACTAGCCATTGGCACGAGCAGTTCACCATTATGTTTTAAACGAGAGCAAACGACTCGACCACTATTAATGACGGGTATGTCTTTAATCATTAAGCCGTCTAAATTTGTATTATGCAGTTCGACGTTAAGAGAGGCTAAGTTAGAACTTTTCTTTCCTGAATTATCATCAAAAGAGTCAGCTTCATCATTAATATTTATTCGGAAAAACCACCGAATAATCCACATAGTGAATAAAATACCGCAGATACCAAAAGGATAGGCAATCGCATACCCCATCCCAGTTTGCTCCAACAAATCAGCACTCACTCCAAGCTCTCCCATGATTTGCTGACCAGCCCCTAATGAAGGAGTATTAGTCACGGCACCGGAGAAAATACCTAGAATAATCGGCAATGGCACATCAAATATTTTGTACAATAGAGCTGTCACAATGCAACTCAGCAGAACCAATAAAGCGGCAAAACCATTTAATCGCATTCCAGAACTGCGCAGAGAAGCAAAGAAACCAGGACCTACTTGAATACCAATGGTATAAACAAACAGAATTAGACCAAACTCTTGAATGAAATGTAACGTATGCATATCGAGTTCAATACCATACTGAGTGGAAAAGTGACCAACAAAAATACCGCCAAAAAGCACGCCGCCAATACCTAAACCAACACCATAAACTTTCCAACTTCCTATCCATAAGCCGAGCACTGCAACCAGTGACAACATACTAATAGATAGTGCGATCTCACTCATAAAAACTCCTTTAATAAATAATAGCCAACCCGATAAAAATGGGTTCATTTAAACAAGTTGGAATCAATGAACAGAGTGAAAAGAGTGAAAAGCTAATTGATAAAAGTTATCGTTAAAAAGTAAGCAATGCCAATCAAATCAAACTAATAGGTAGCTATAATAGGTCTATTATTAATCATAATTAGCTATCTAAATCACACTTACTTAGTGCTATTTGCAAAGGGAATAAATAGATATCAAAAACAAAGGTCAGATCTCATAATTGGTTTTTCATTAAATCAATAACAGACAACGTATTAATTGTTCATATATTGAATAAAAAACTTCAAGCACGTTGCGCTTAGGTCGTTCATTAAACGATGTTCGTTTCTACCTATCACAATGAAGGAGGCCACTGCATAGCGCTTTGTTTTCTCCCGTATTCAAATAGGGCATAGCGAACAAAAGCCCTAAACGAAAAAATCCCTGCTGACATAATACCAATTCCTATAAAAATGTGATCTAATTAAGCTTCTTATCAAGGAGGCAATATGAGCGATAATCTTGCAGAATTAATCAATACGGAAACCAATGCCAGACAACGACTAAAATTGTTGGCGGTCTCGCACTTCTTAGAAGGTAAAAATAGAACTGAGATTGCTATTTTTTTAAAAGTAAGCCGTAGAAGTGTCAACATTTGGATTAAATCTTACCTCGATTTCGGATTAAAAGGTTTGGAAGTAAAGCCTCGCAGTGGCAGACCTCATAGACTCAGCCCTGAGCAACTTGCTAACATAAAACAATATGTTATTGATAATGCAATTAAATCAAAAGGCGGCCGTTTACAGGGAAAGGATATACAAGAATATATTCAAACAACGTTTGGGGTTACCTATCAAAAAACCAACATTTATCATTTACTACACAAATTAAACCTAAGCTGGATAACGACACGCTCTAAACACCCAAAGCAATCAGAAGAAGCACAAGTCTCTTTTAAAAAAATTCCAAATAAAAACGATCCTTAAGATCCCTGGGCATGTTCATTTAAAAGATGTCTGTATTTGGTTTCAAGATGAGGCTAGATTTGGTCAACGCAATACAACGACTAGGATATGGGCAGAAAAAGGGACCAGACCGAGGGCCGTTCGGCAGCAGCAATTTGAGTATGCTTATTTATTTGGTGCGGTCTGTATCAATACAGGTCAAACCGAAGCATTGGTGATGCCTTTCAGTAACAGTGAAGTGATGAAGGCGCATTTACGCTTAATTTCTGATGCAACCCCGAAGGGAAAACATGCTGTCGTAATAATGGATCGAGCTAGTTGGCATCAATCGTATTTAGCGGAAGAGTTTACTAATCTAACTATTATTCACCTTCCTCCCTATTCCCCTGAGTTAAATTCAATCGAGCAAGTTTGGCAATGGATGCGAAACAATGAAATCGCAAACAGGTGCTTTGACGGTTATAACGATATTGTCAATAAATGTTGTGATGCTTGGAATCGCTTCAGTGAAGACAAAAATAGAGTCATCTCACAATGTTATAGAGACTGGACTAATCTGGAAACTTAATTATCGGAATTGGTAT
>NZ_KI519489.1:20128-47148 GCF_000482725.1 Psychromonas arctica DSM 14288 | reverse complement strand
TACCAATACCAACTACCCGCCAACGAGGCAGGGTGAAAAAAACAAAATCTAGAAATTTACTTGAGCGTTTACAAAATTATGAAGATGACGTACTCAGGTTTATGATCGATAAAGCCGTACCTTTTACTAATAATCAAGGCGAAAATGACTTGAGGATGGCAAAAGTTCAGCAGAAGATCTCGGGCTGCTTCAGGAGCGAATATGGAGCAGAAATGTTTTTTGGTCTTCGTAGTTACTTATCAAGCTGTAAAAAGCAGGGAGTAAGTGGCTCTACTGCTTTAACGCTATTGTTGAATGGCATGCTACCTAATATTTTTATCCCTGCTGAGTAGTTACAGCATTTTTTGATTAGAGTCTTGTTTGAAGAGTGATGACAATATTATTGAGTTGGCCGTTTATGACGTGGTTTAAATAGAGATTGGCGTCGTTTAGGTTTGGCTTAATGGCCCTGTCAATAATTCTGTGTAACTGGGGTTTAGCTTAACTGATATATCATTTAATTTAAAAATAACGTCACGGGTACGTATTTATCTAGGCCTAGCTTAATCATTGTCCAGCTTAATCGACCAATCGCTACTACCATAAAGGCTTCAATGATCATGAAATGATCGTTGAAGCCTTTATTTTAATAGCTGCATTATAACGCTAGCGAATCATCATTTCTTTTCTCTAAGCAGATAGCGATACAATTGATTCTATCTCTACACCACTTCGACCTAATGCATTTAATACCGCTTGCATTGATGCAGTAACAATATCTTCGCAATGTGATGCGGCGCAGTAACGCTGACCTTTAATGCTAATTTGTACGTAAGCCATTGCCTCGGCTTGTTCATTTTCAGCGCCTAATTTACTTGGCATAGCATGCTCATTATAATCAAGTAATACAATGTCATGACCAATCTTAGCGCTTAGTCCTTTAACAAAGGCATCTAACACACCTTTACCTTCGCCTTTTATACCAACAACTTGATCCGCTGTTTCTAATTCAACCTGTAAAGTATCTACATTACCCTCACGGTTTAATTGATAATCGGCCATTTTCGCTGCTTGTTGTGGATTTAAATAAGTACTAGAAAAAATCTCTTTAATCGCTTTAGGACCAACTTCTGCTTCGCTTTGTTCTGCAAACTCTTGAATATATGGGCTAAAGTCAACTTGCATCCAACGTGGCATTTGAATGCCGTAATCTTGCTCAAGTACATAAGCAACACCGCCCTTGCCCGATTGGCTATTAATACGGATGACTTGTTGATAAGAGCGACCTAGATCTCGAGGATCAATAGGTAAATAAGCGACCTGCCAATGTGCATCAGGATCTTGCTCTCGCTGCTCAGCATCAATACTCATACATTTATTTATCGCATCTTGATGGCTACCTGAAAAGGCTGCAAACACAAGCTCACCAGCATAAGCATGACGAGGATGAACCGCTAATTGCGTACAACGCTCAACGGTTGAAATAATACGATCCATATCTGAGAAGTTTAATTCAGGGTCAATGCCTTGGCTATAAATATTCATCGCCATGGTGACAATATCCATATTACCAGTACGCTCACCATTACCTAGCAAAGTACCTTCGATACGGTCAGCACCGGCTAACACACCTAACTCTGCAGCCGCGACACCACAACCACGGTCATTATGCGTGTGCAGACTAATTCTTACCGCTTCACGATGGCTGATATTATCGTTGATCCATTCAATTTGGTCGGCATAAACATTAGGAGTTGAGACTTCTACCGTCGCAGGTAAGTTGATGATCACTTTGTTATCAACTGTCGGCTGCCACACATCGATGACCGCATCACAGACTTCTAATGCATAGTCCATTTCTGTACCGGTAAAGCTTTCTGGGGAATACTGAAAAGACCAATAGGTCTCAGGCTGCTGTAACGCCATCTCTTTTACCCATTGCGCACCTTGCACTGCAATGCTTTTAATCTCTTCACGAGATTTTTTAAAAACTTGTTCACGTTGCACCGTAGAGGTTGAATTATACAAATGCACAATCGCTTTTTTTGCGCCTTTTAAGGCTTCAAAACTACGTGCAATTAAAGGCTCTCTAGCCTGTGTTAATACTTGAATCGTTACATCATCTGGAATTAAATCTTGCTCAATCAATTGACGAACAAAATCAAAGTCAGGGGCTGAAGCGGCTGGAAAACCCACTTCAATCTCTTTAAAACCAACATCAACTAATAACTTAAACAACTCTAATTTCTGGCTTGGACTCATTGGCTCGATCAGCGCTTGATTACCATCTCTTAAATCAACACTACACCACTCTGGTGCTTGGGTAATTGTGCGATTTGGCCAACGTCTATCGGTTTTTTGAATAGGCGTAAAAGCACGATACTTTTTATGATTGAAGCTAGATGGCTGATTGCTATTCATTGACATAAGAGATTCCCTAAAACTATCCTTCGATTAACGGTTTGTTGCTATCTTATTCTGTCCTACTTAGTCTTTGGTCTGCATAGTAGTTGGTTAGGACTCTTTTATTTTGTCTCTGGTTAAGATAAAACAAAAGAATCAGCGAGTTGGCTCACCATGGTAAGGTTATTGCCACCCGTTTCCGGTTAGAAACTTCGCTCGCTATCCATAGTGAAACTATAAACAATTTTATGGAGTGAATGATTGCAAACTCGCTTATTTAATGGCAAATTATCGCAACAAAAACCTATTTAAACCAAAAATAGTAGTGATTAAAACCAAACAGAGGTTAAAGCATGCACTCAGTGATCAAATTAGACCGAACTGACAAACAAATATTGCGCTTAATGCAAAGTAATGCGCGGATCAGTAATTTAGAGTTAGCTGACAGCGTTGGCTTATCCCCTACTCCCTGTTCTCGACGTGTAAAACGTCTAGAAGAATCTGGCATTATTGATAAACACGTCACTCTATTAAAACCAGCAGCCTTAGGCTTAAACCTAACCGCAATGATCGGTATTAGTATGGATAGGCATACTCCAGAACGATTTGAAAACTTTGAAAGAGAAGTCTCATCATTACCGGAAGTATTAGAGTGCCTAATCGTCACAGGCCAATCAGCAGACTTTTTATTAAAAGTGGTAGTGCGAGATATGCAGCATTACGAGAAGTTTCTATTGGGACATATTACCAAGCTTGAAGGCGTAACCGGAGTACATTCCAGTTTTGTATTACGTGAAGTTGTTAAGAAAACCGCATTACCGCTTGATTAATAAAACGATAACTTATAAAAATTTATACATAGTACAGATTAAAGGACCCACAAATGTCAGTAACACAATTAGATAGGATCACCATCGAACCTTCATCAAAAGCAACACGCTGTGTAATTTGGTTGCATGGATTAGGCGATTCTGGCGCAGGTTTCTCACCGATTGTTCCGGTCTTACGATTACCACAGGATCATCAAATTCGCTTTGTTTTTCCACATGCTCCAGAGCAAGCAGTGACCATTAATCAAGGTGCAGTGATGCGCTCATGGTATGACATTAAAAGCATGGATTTACACAATCGAGCAAATATTGCCGACGTACTTCATTCAGAAAAAATTATTCAAGGATTGATACAAGAGCAGCTTGATAACGGGATTGCCAGTGACAAGATAGTATTGGCAGGTTTTAGCCAAGGCGGCGTGATGAGCTTATTTACTGGATTAAGGTATACGCAAAAGCTGGCGGGTATTTTAGCGATGTCATGCTACTTACCTAATGGCGATCAATTGCCTGCATCATTAGCCGTTGAAAATCAGCAAACACCGATTTTACATCAACACGGTGAGCAAGATGACGTGGTGCCTTTTAGCGCGGGTAAAATGGCGAATCAATTATTAGTTAATGCCGGATATCAAGTACAGTGGTATTCATATCCAATGCCACATACGGTAGTCGCTGAGCAGTTGAGAGATATTTCGGCATGGCTACAAAAGGTGCTGAAGTAAGGTTTATATTGCTATTGGGTTGACAGCTTTACAACTTTAAAAAAAGCAGTTAAGGCTAAGCTTCGTCCTCGGTAAATAAAAATAATATCTGGTTTCCATTGTCTCTGTGGGAATTCAATTTAATCAGTTTTGGGCTTTATTACTTCGTTGATTAATCTACGCTGGTCAGATCATCACAATGTTTATTAACTGCTTTTTCATTCAGCTGGCGACACACGTTTCTCTAAACAGTACAGAAGTACTTCGACTCCTTCATTTAGTTTACTTTTTTAACTTTGATTCTCTATTAACTTTTCTGAACTCTATGTTTTAATTTACCGTTGCAGCACTGCCTCGATGGTTAAAGGTGTCATAAGAAAAATAAACTAAAATGACACCTGTAACAGCTGCTTACTGGTTAGCTTTTAGATATTATCTTAACTAAAGGGTTAGCACATAAATTTTGAGATTTTATTATATTGATGGCCTCCTCCTTTTCCTTTGGTACTATTTTTGTTGATCCCGGTACACCAAACCTAGCGATAGGTAAATATTCAAAGAAGCTTATCTCACCTAATACTGCATCAAAGTCAATTTCGTCTTCAAAACCAAACACATCAGGATGATCTGCTTCAATGTGATACAGCCCAGGCGAAAGCTCAATCCTGCGATAACATGCAGCGTAAGTATCAATATCGTCCCCTCCGATATCAATCGATAATTCAAACAGCCCAAAATCTGAAGTTCGATCTCTATATAAATAAATAACGCTACTATCGTTAGCTGGCTTAAAAGAGACTATCTTCTTATGCTCTTCATTATCTGTATTAGCGACTGGGATAGAAGAACAACCAGTGATAATTAGTATCGTGATGATTGATATGAGTATTTTTTTCATTTTTTTTCCTTTTTTCCTTGTTAATGAATAATGCAACTTTGATTTCACTGGGACAGTTAGTGATGCTTAATTCATTGCATTTATCACAACATATTGAATTAAAAATGAAATTATCACCAAACCAATTAAACAGCAAATTAATGTGTATTTTGTAATTAATTAGAGGTAATTTCAATGTGTAAATTAAAAATTTAATAAGAAAATTGGAAGGGTATATTTTTCTTCTGGCCAAAATAAGTTGTATCGTCGTTATACTGAAGTATCGAGCGAGTATCATTAAAAAGAACGAGATAGATCTACAAATAAAACTAGCTATTCATTTGAGTAACAGCAGACAGCTCATTTGCTTTAGTTTCAGAGGAGTCATTGATAAGCGCCACATAAAAAATAAAGATTAAATTGGAAAGTGAATCAGTACCAGCATCTTTGGATTTCTTTGCGGATAGCGTCTCCACTAGAATTAAATACCAAGCCAAAAATCACCGAGAAAATGCAGATATCCATTACATTTTATGTAAAAACACCAGCGATAATTAATCACCGACGCTTACTGCAAATGCTTCGTAAGATGATCAATCAACAAACGAATCTTCGGTGAGATATAACTATTCTGTGGATAGACCATCCAAATCCGCTCTGCAAGCCCCTAAACAGATCTAAGATCGTATTTCAATTTGCATCACTTATTGTTGCTATGATCTTCGAGATAATACAGCTTCAACTGTTTTTGAAACTTTAGTACTTGATCGACTTCTTTCATTCATCAAAATAGAATCTATTACCTAAATAAATCCAAGTAACTGACAGCGGATCATTTTCTACTCCAAATAGAAAGAAAGCAGAGCATCAGCAAAATGATACTAATGACATAACTTATATTTCTTGTGGCTTACCGATTAAAACTATACAAATCAATAACAAAAATCATTTTTATAATTTTTTTAGGTATATTATGCTATGGTAAATTCTTTCCAGTGGGCACTTCTGTAAGTGGTAGCAACTTGTAATAGAGTTAATGGTGATGGTGCTCAATGGAGTGATTAAGGGGGAATTATGTTAATACAATTTCTAAAAGGTTCTCTGTTCTAGGTATTTCCTAGGAGAGAGAAAATGAAAAAAGAAAGTAAATTAATTTCAGCGTACGGTGCAAATGAAGCTGGTTTAGCAGCAATGCCTCATAAAATTTCAGGCACTTTTATTTCCAGAATTTGTGTTGGTGAAGAGATGGGATGTAATCATTGTTTTCCACACGGTATAGAAACCAGCAATGACTACTGGTCAAAACAGCAAAGAAATTGGAAAAAAAACCGTAAAAAACAATGGAAAATGCTTAATTTAACAAACTAAAATTGAAGTTAATTAACCAATGCTGACAATATAAAGCGTGTATTAGGGGACTGGTACGCGCTTTATTTTTTTATTGTAAATGCTTCGCAAGATGATCGATTAACAAACGGGGCTTCCGTTACATAATGATTCACCTGGGTAGACCATCCAAATGCCCTCTGCAGGTTCTCTGAACTAAACCCATCGAAAAAATATTAATTCTTAACCTTAATCGACCCGCTTCATTGCTTCTTTATAGACACTGCTTTTATCTCGTTTTCCTACTGAAATAACAGTAACAGTAATGACCTGATCGTTAACAGCATAAACTAGTCTATAACCTGCTTGTCTTAGTTTGATCTTATAAAGATCGGTCCCACCAGATAATTTAGCACTTGGAATGTGTGGATTTTCTAAGATGTGAATAAGTTTTTTCTTGAATTGAATTTGTACTGTAGAGCCTAATTTTTTCCATTCTTTTAAAGCTGACTTTTTAAATTCAAGTTCATAAGTCATCTAAACTAACCTTGATGCTTATTTCATCTTTTCTACTTTCAGCCAAGGCTAATAACTCTAAGTTTTCTACGTGATCCATTAAAAGCTCATAGGTTTCAGCTGGCACACAATAAAAAGCAGGCTCGTTTCTATTAAGAACAGCAATTGCTTCCCCAGAAGCACTTAAAGCGACTTTCATTGGGTTTGCTTTTAACTCACTCATACTCGCAGCATTTTCAGTTAATATTCTTTTTGTCATACGTTTCTCGGTACTATTAAAAGGTCTTCAAATAGGTCTCACTATAATATTCAATGTCCAATAAAGCAATTCAATATTGAATTAGCCAAGTATGAAATTTAGCTCCTTTGATTAAAATTCCCCTATAACTTAAGCTCTAATCACTGTAAATACTTGGCAAGATGATCGATTAACAAACGGATCTTCGGTGACATATAGCGATTCTGTGGGTAGACCGCCCAAATACCCTCTGCGGGTTCTCTGAACTGATCCAAAATCGTCACTAACTGGCCTGACTCTATATACGCTTGCACGTAATAATCCGGTAACTGCACAATACCAATATTTTTTAATGCAGCATCCACCAGCGATAAGCCACTGTTACAGCGTAAATTTCCCTTTACCCTCACCGCTTTTTCTTTACCTTGTTCAATGAAGCGCCAATAGTCTCGCGTGCCCAATAAACAATTGTGATGTTTTAACTCCGATAATGAGTGAGGTTGGCCGTGTGTTTGTAAATAATCTTCCGTGGCACACACATAATTAAAACGTTGGCTCAATCGTTTGGCGATTAAGGTTGAGTCTTGTAATTGCCCTAGGCGAATAGCAATATCAAAGCCACCATCAATTAAGTCGACACGATGATTGGTTAGCTCGGTTGTCACTTCAATTTCATTATGTAACGCTACAAAGTCATTCACTAATGGCAATATTTTTTGTTCGCCATAAGTAACTGGCACAGTTAGTTTTATTTTCCCCTGCGGGCTACTTTGCAGATTGGTTATAGCTTGTTCTGCGGTATCAAGACTATCTAATAGGTGACGACAATGCTGATAAAATAGCTGTGCTTCCTGTGTTAGTGATACTTTACGTGTGGTACGGTAGAACAGTTTTACCTTTAAACGTTTTTCCAGCGCACTGATTTGACGGCTTACTTGTGCGGTTGATATATTGAGGTTTTTAGCGGCTAATGAAAAACTCTGGGTTTCAGCTACCGCTACAAATTCATTAATACCTTGCCACTTCATTGTTACCACCTAGTAAAAGTAATTTTCATTTTAGGTAGATTATCATTAATTCAGAAACAAATATAATAGACCTATTAAAATGCAATACACACATAATCGGAGTAAATATGACAGACCAATTTATTAAATCAAAAGCAGCGATCGCTTGGGGCCCAAATCAACCACTAGTTATTGAAGAAGTTGATGTAATGTTGCCTAGAAAAGGTGAAGTATTAGTTAAAGTAGTCGCTTCTGGTGTCTGCCATACCGATGCATTTACTTTATCTGGCGAAGATCCAGAAGGTTTATTTCCTGTTATTTTAGGCCATGAAGGTGGTGGTATTGTTGAACAGGTAGGCGAAGGCGTCACTAGTGTTAGTGTCGGAGACCATGTTATTCCCCTTTATACGGCTGAATGTGGTGAATGTAAGTTCTGTAAATCAGGTAAAACTAACTTATGTAGCGCAGTACGTGAAACACAAGGCCGTGGCGTAATGCCAGACGGCACTAGCCGTTTCTATAAAGACGGGCAACCCATTTACCACTACATGGGATGTTCAACATTCTCTGAGTACACAGTATTACCAGAGATCTCATTAGCTAAAGTCAGCAAAGAAGCACCACTTGAAGAAGTATGTTTATTAGGTTGTGGTGTTACCACAGGTATGGGCGCGGTATTAAACACCGCTAAAGTTGAAAAAGGCGATAACGTTGCCATCTTTGGTTTAGGTGGTATTGGTCTATCAGCTATCATTGGCGCAAAAATGGCTGGCGCAAATAAAATCATTGGTATTGATATTAATGAAAGTAAATTTGAACTAGCAAAACAACTAGGTGCAACTGACTGCATTAACCCTAAAGACTACGATAAACCTATCCAAGATGTGATCGTTGAAATGACCGATGGCGGTGTTGAATACTCATTTGAGTGTATCGGTAATGTTGACGTAATGCGCAGCGCACTTGAGTGTTGTCATAAAGGTTGGGGCGAATCAGTGATCGTTGGTGTTGCTGGCGCTGGTAAAGAGATTTCTACTCGTCCGTTCCAGTTAGTGACTGGGCGTGTATGGCGTGGTACTGCATTTGGTGGTGTTAAAGGTCGCTCGGAATTACCAGCAATTGTTGAACGTTACATGGCTGGAGAGTTCAAGTTGAGTGACTTTATTACGCATACTATGCCATTGGAAGATATCAATAAATCTTTCGATTTAATGCACAGTGGCGAAAGTATCCGTACTGTTATTCACTTCGACCATAAATAGAGTAAGTAACTAAAGTACCTAGCTAACATACGTAGCTAAAATCCTCACTTATAGACCAAGCAGGACCGCTGTTTGGTCTACTTCAATTAAAAACGAGCAATATTATGATCCTTGAAAATATCAGCAGCAATAAACTATTTGAAGGTTGGCATAAACAATATACTCACTCATCAAACGTACTTAATTGTGAAATGCGTTTTGCCATCTATTTACCGCCGCAAGCAAGCAGTAATAACCCAGTACCAGTCATGTATTGGTTATCAGGTTTAACCTGTAGCGACGAAAACTTTATGCAAAAAGCAGGCGCACAAAAGTTAGCAGCTGAGTTAGGTATTGCGATTGTTGCACCAGATACCAGCCCACGTGGCGAGAATGTAGCCGACGATAAAGATAAAGCTTACGACCTTGGTTTAGGTGCAGGTTTTTACCTTAATGCCACACAAGCACCTTGGAATAAGCATTATCAAATGTACGACTATATCGTTAATGAGTTACCCGCTTTAATAGAAGCTAACTTCCCAGTCACCAAACAACGTGTGATCAGCGGTCACTCAATGGGTGGGCATGGCGCATTAACAATTGGTTTACGGAATCCTGATTTATACCAATCAATCAGTGCATTTAGTCCAATCTGTAACCCTATTAATTGTCCATGGGGAGAAAAAGCATTCAGTGCTTATTTAGGTGATAATGTTGAAGAATGGAAAGCCTATGACAGCTGTGAATTATTAGCACAGAAAAAAAATCATCAACCTATTTTAATTGACCAAGGTAGCAACGATTCGTTTTTACAAGAACAGTTGAAACCTGAAAACTTAGCCGCAATTGCTAACCTTCAATTAAACCAGTTCCAACTCAATATGCGTGAAGGTTACGACCACAGTTATTACTTTATCAGTAGTTATATTGATTCACACCTACAGTTCCATGCTAAAAATTTAGGCTTGCTGTAAAAGGTTAGCCCAATTGTCGAGAGCTAATCAATAATGATAGTTCTCACATGCTTACTCCATCTTCAGCGACAAAAGCTTAATGCTAGTAACAAAGTGAAACAATAAAACAACACAGTACAATTAACCTCATCCCACTTTTACCTAATAACCCACTGATATTGATTATTATTGACAGTGATACGTTGTATTTTAAAAAATCACATCTACCCTTATTGAGGTATTATTTTTCACTCAATCCTGATCTAACAAATACGCTTCCTAAAGCTTATCAATCAGCCTATTTTTCATTATTTCTTTACATGGATGTATACTTTGAATTTACTTAAAAACTTGACGCTGTCTTTCAAAATATCGAGCTTAGTGGTTATTTTATTATGCTCATTACTCTTTATGTCTATAAAACTGGTCATTAATAGTCAAACTGTAGTTGATAATATTGCCTTAGATTCAGAGATTAGAGAGTTCTACACAAGTGTGAATAATAAGTGGAAAGATATCCTTAAGGCTTATCAATTCTCTGAAGATATGGGCATGAAATTTTCGGCGCGCGCGATAGAAGAAAAAGAATTAAAACAAGCAACCGATAATGTTCAGTTAATGCTCAACGATTATATTACAAGTTTAATGACAGCAAGTCATACTCTTGAAAGTGAATGGAATTCGGAACTACAACTACAACCTGAAGTTGGTATTCTCAACAGTAGGGATCAACTGCTAAAACAGATAGAGCACCTGGATCTATCACTTTCTGAACTAACTAATGTGTGGTTAACTCAAGCAACTTTTATTACTCGAAAAAAAGCAGAAAAAGCAGCGCGACTAGCTTTCCCTCCCGTCATTAAAAGTATTGAATCCATTAACGTAATGTATGATAAGTTAGTGAATATCCGCTCAGAAAAAATAATTGTAGCTGAAAATAAAAATGTGCTGCAATCTACTATATTAGCGATCAGTATTTTTGTAATGGTTATTACTTTCTCCTTTTTAATGCTCACTAAGCTAAAAAAAGACTTGCAATCAATTGTTTCAGTCACTCACTCTTTATCTAAAGGAGATCTCAGTAAAACCATTGAGGTGAAGGATAATAAAGATGAAATCAGCGAAATAAAACGCTCTATTTTAAGTATGATGGCCGATCTAAAAAACATATTTAAATCAGTTATTTCACTCGCAAATAACCTTGATAAAGAAATAGTAGGCCTCGTTAGCGATAATAAATTAAGAATCAATAATGCTGAATTCCAACATTCACAAATGGCTAAACTGTCAGGCTCGGTGGATGCGCTTTATTCTGTCTCCACACAGTTGTCTGAAAAAGCAGATAACGCAGTTGCTAAATCAAATAATGCAATTGAGTCTGCACAAAAAGGGAAACGGAGAGTTGAGATCACTATTACTTCTATTCAAAGCTTAGCGGGCGAGATTGAAAACTCAGTATCCGCTATTCAACAATTAGATGCCGAAGCAGATAATATCATTAGCATCCTTGAAGTGATTAAAAGTATTGCAGATCAAACTAACTTATTAGCATTAAATGCAGCAATTGAAGCTGCACGAGCGGGTGAATACGGTCGAGGTTTTGCCGTAGTAGCGGATGAAGTCAGAAATTTAGCTAAACGCACTCAAGACTCTACAGGAGAAATCCAAACAACACTTGAGTCACTTAAAAAACGCACACTATCAGCTGTTTCTGTTATCAATAATAGTCATACTAAATCATTGGAAAGTGTTGAGCATGTTACGCATACAGGTCAGGTCATCGATGAGATTAATCTCTCCGTAGAGAAGATTAAAGATATTTCTAAAGAAACGTCTGCAGCGTCGTTATTACAAACTAATACTCTTGATGAAATACAAATAAATGTTAATGAAGTTAACCAAGTCTCAGTGGAAAATACCAATCGAGCAAAAGTGTCGATGACCTCTGCTTCTTCGCTATCAGAACTAAGTAAACAACTGCTCAGTTCAGTGAGTTATTTCAAATTAAAATAAGATGCTAGAAACCATTACCTTTCGATGAGTCTAGCACCTTAGATCCCAGTGAATAACCACTCTCTAGATAGCTGATGACATCTTCATCAGCTATCTAATAAAGAGGTTGAATGAATCAATTTATTTAATCATTCAACCAACGCCTCTTTTTTAAAATTTTAGAAAAGAGGCCGTACTACATGTCATCAACCTCATCAGCTGACCTTACTATTACTTTATCGCTAATCATTTTACCTAGCAGTCACTTTAGGTATCACTATCACTAAACAGCTCATGATCACTGAACTTCACTACTTCACACCTAATTGTTACTCCTCTTTTATATAAGGCCATGAACTATTAGTTGATGGATTTTTAGCTGATGGATTATTAGCTGATGAATCATTAGGTTATAAATTATGGGTAAGACCATCTTTGGCAGACTATCACCGCTCAATGATTCAGCATTCGATCCATTAACACTAATACTTTCCTATCAACTTTTAAATAGCCAGCTATTTACTTAGCAAGCTAACTAAGTACAATACTTAGCTTGCTAACTATATTCTTTATTAGGTGAATAATATGCGACAAGAATTAGAGCGGTTAAAAGAACTATCACTTGCTGAACACCTCGCGCGTTTGCATAGGCGATGGCGCACTGTGGCAGAGATTGAACTTGCCCCGTTGGGGTTAACTTACCCACGTTGGACTGCTCTTTGGAAGTTATTACGCTTAGGGGATAAGGTCAGTCAAAAGGTATTAGCCAATGCATTAGAAATTGAATTGCCTTCGCTGATGCGGACATTAGGCCAGTTAGAAGAGCAAGGTTTGATTGAACGACATTGTTGCGATAAAGATAAACGCGCAAGAATTGTCGCCCTCACACCCGCAGGAAAAGAAACATTAAAAACAATAGAAACACGGATTATACAAGTCCGCATGGATTTGCTTGAAGGAATAAGCCCAACTGAACTCAATGAGTTCGAACGTATTATTAGTTTAATTACTGATAACGCCAATCAAAAATTGGCGAAAATTACTTCAACTGATTTATGAGAAATAAGATGACACCAGATCAACAATTTGCCCGTTTAGTAAAAGTCGCTATTTTTGGATTTGTAATGATTTTTAGCTATTTTTTGCTGGCTGATAATATTATCCCTTTAACTCCTCAGGCAATGGCGACGCGTGTTGTCACTAAAGTAACACCACAAATTAGTGGAAAAATTAAAACCATTGCAGTCACTAATAACCAAACGGTTGCTAAGGGTGATCTACTTTTCCAAATTGATCCCACGCCTTATGAGCTAGCGGTGGCACAATCTCAATTGGCTCTTGAACAAGCAAATCAAGATAACGCTGAGTTGGAAGCATCGCTTGCGGCGGCAAAAGCTGATGTTAATGCGAGTAAAACAACTGCGCATCAAAAACGCAGTGAAGCGAAACGTCTTGATGCATTATTCGCTTCTCATGGCGTTTCACGTCAACAAAAAGATCAAGCGGATAGTGATGCTGATGCAGCTGAAGCTAATCTTTTAGCAGCGATCGCTCGTTTAGACAAACTTAAAATCAGCCGTGGTAGTTATGGAGAAAAAAACCTTAAACTGCGTCAGGCAAAAAATCGTCTAGCGCAAGCAAAGTTAGACCTTTCTTATACCCAAATCCATGCTGACCAAGACGGTATTGTCACCAACTTACAATTAGAAGTCGGTAGCTTCGCAACAATAGGCCAACCATTGCTCGCCATGGTTTCTCAGAAAATAGATATTATTGCGGACTTTAGAGAAAAAAACCTACGTGACGTCAACGTCGACTCGACGGCATTAGTAACCTTTGATGGTGAGCCAGGTCAATTGTATCAAGCAACCGTTAGTGGTGTTGATGCGGGGGTGAGTGCGGGACAATTTGATGCTAATGGTCGTTTAGCAGAGCCGCAAGAATCAACACGTTGGGTGCGTGATGCACAACGCTTAAGACTACATCTAACCTTAAACGATACGGAAATTAATCACCTCCCTGCAGGTGCTAGGGCAACGGTACAGCTGTTACCTGATAATAGTATTTTTGGTTTATTCGCTAAAGGTCAGATTAAAATGATCAGCCTACTGCATTATATATATTAGCTTAAATTTACTAGCTTAGATTTACTAACTTAGATTGATTCACTTACACATAGTGGCATGGACTTTACTGACTCACACTCAGACAGTCCATTGTTGCTATCACTGCAAGATATTCAAAAAATAATAAAAGTCTAATAAAGGTCTGCCTGCTCATGCAAATACGTCACACTCCCTTGACTACCAATGATTTACGCCAATGCTTACGTGTTGCAACGGGGGCAACCCTCGGTTTTACACTGTGTAAGATATTTGATTTACATTATGGTATTTTCTTTACCGTTACACCGATGATCTTACTGGGGTTAGTCCCTGTAATGACAGCTCATGCTATGCGCCAAATCATTGCCTCTTCTGTCGTGGCTGTGATTGAAGTAGGCTTTCTCACTAGTTTACTAGGGGCCTCACCCGGTTTGATGACACCGGTTGTATTTTTATTATTTATGTATCGTTTTGCAGCGATGTCGCGAGGATCTTTATTTCTATTTGGGGCAAATGGCGTGTTGATGCTAAGCATTATGCTGAATTTTGCTAGCTACCCAGATACCAACTTAAACGATCTATTATTTAGTAATTTTTGGGCAACGATATTATCTGTTGTTATCGCCTATGTCATGATGGTTGTTATACCTGATGTAGAGCCTAGAACTGCACATAAACCTGGGCCTAAAGCGCCACATCGTATGCGTCATGAGGCTTTATTAGGCGCCACCCTCGCAACGATCTCATTTATTATTTTTCAAATTTTCGATTTACAAGATTCAATGTCCGCTCAGGCAAGTACCATCTTAATTCTATTTCCTATGCACTGGAATGGTGTGATTGGTTATGCCCGTAAACGTGCAATAGGGACAATTCTTGGAGTGGCTTTTGGCATCTCACTACAGTTTTTACTCTATGATTGGTCAAATCAATTATTACTGGTGATACCTGTTCTGTGGATTGGACTTATGTTATTTGCTCAATTTCACGTACGAGAAGGTGGTGGCTCTAGTATTGGTTTTGGAGCTATGACCACCTTAGGTATTCTTTTCGGACAATATTTAAGTCCTGATAACGATTTAATCTTTAGTGCGTTATACCGGATCAGTAGTATTGCTGTCGCCATTGTGATCACGCTATTTCTTTGTCATTCAATGCATAAGTTATTGAACCGCTTTGAACCAACACGCTTTGGTTATGAATATAATCAAACGATGAGAGATAAATAAAAGCCCCCTCTCTTCGCAATTAATCACATCATCTTGTATTAGTGTTGATACCCCTCACAACCTTTTATAAAAAGACGCTATCAAATGAAATTATTTGTGGCGTCCCTTGGTCTTAATTACTACTTTTTATTGCATCAGTGAACTTTAGTTGATTGCACCGCGTATTAGTTTTTAAATAAACACGATAAGGTTTTTCAAATGGTTAAAGAAGTTTCCCTGCGTTTAGGTGAAAAGATGATGCCTAAAGCGCCAAAAATTTTACTAAGTAATGGTGACTACTGTGTCCCCCAACACTACTTAACTTATCAACATAATTTACAAAGTGTCGAAGCACTCATTTGTGATATTGAATATGACCCTAGATATGTTGTGTTTGCAGCACAGGAACTATCGGGCATTTATATACAAGTAGGCGTTGTAGGGCATGATAACTACCATAAAAAATCGACTCAAAAAGAAAGCCAACTTAAATTATTATTTGGTCGAAAATGGCGTGTAGAGCGAGAATTACCAACCTCTGAGATTATTCAAAGTGTTTTTTTAGCGATAAAAAAATCACGCGAGCATGAAGTAAGAGAGCTATTCAGATTAACCCTTAATCACAGCACCACCACACCTTTTAATACTCACATTGATCTTCCCTTAATGGCGGAGTTTTACGATAAAAATAAATGTATCAATGAACCTGCAATCACAACCACTGTGCAGCAACAAATAAACCAAGTGTTAGAGACTATCAGTTATGACCATAGCCAATTAGCACTGATAGAGGCACAACAACGTCCTAATGGTTTGTGGTTGGTCGATATAAAGGTTCAACAAACACAACGTAGCACTTTGCCGGAGATGAGCAATGCGACACTTTATTTGATGGTAGATGAACTGTCTTTAAATGCATTGAGCCGTGCTTTAATGCAAGAGTTTATTCGTCTCAGTGATTTGCATGTAGATAAACACTTTAGCTATCAAGGCTTTCACCGCTTTAATCCTGATATTAATATTGCAGACATTGCCGACTTATCTCAACAAAGCCGAAAACATGAACTAGCAGCACATTTTGCAAGTGAGTTTTCTGAAACCAATAAACAAGTTGATTTAATGCGAATTCCTACGGTAAAAGAAGGTGTTTTAGCGCAAAAACATAAACAGATTATTGAACAGTTTCAATTACAAATGCAATAAAGGCGATACTAAGAAAGTGTAAAGTTTATTTGTTAAAGCACAAATACAATACAGTCATCTGTGCTTTAAACTTACTATTCTAAAATCACTGCTTTAAACTTACTGCTTTAAATTCAGCGCTATAAATTAACATCCGCCTTTAAACTAAAAGGACTGCTATATCGACCTTTGATTAACTCGCTGGCTTAGTTTTTCTGCTGATTCAACACGCTCTGAGTAACGGTCCACAAAATACCCTTTATTATCTCGTAACAATAAAGTGAACTTCACTAACTCTTCCATCACATCAACGATACGATTGTAATAAGATGATGCTTTCATTCGCCCATCTTCCTCAAACTCTAAAAATGCTTTCGCAACTGACGATTGGTTTGGGATAGTCACCATCCGCATCCAACGACCTAAAATACGCATTTGATTAACCGCATTAAAAGATTGAGAACCGCCGCAAACTTGCATAACAGCAAGGGTTTTTCCTTGAGTAGGCCTAACTGCGCCAATACTTAAAGGCATCCAATCAATTTGGCTTTTAAAAATACTGGTCATTGAACCATGTCGCTCAGGTGAACACCACACTTGCCCTTCAGACCAAATCATCAACTCACGTAACTCTTTCACCTTTGGGTGAGACTCATCTTCAGTATCCGGTTGTGGCAAACCTGCAGGATTAAAAATCCGCGTTTCAGCACCAAATGCATTTAATAGACGTGCACTTTCTTCAACAGCAAAGCGACTATAAGAACGCTCTCGTAATGAACCATATAACAATAATATTCTTGGTTTATGCGTTGCAGGGAGAGAGCTTTCTGTCACTTTTCCTAAGCTTGGAATATCGAACTCAGTTGTTTCAATATTCGGTAAGTTTGCATCATGTTCTGACATTATTATCTCCTAAACGGCCATTTTACTGTGATCATATCACGCACAATACTGTGTATCTGCGAGGCAAACAATCAATAATATCCCACTATAAATTTTTAATTTTAGATAGTTGACACTGGTCAGCTAATTTAAAGTAAGCTTTTGATTTAAAGTAAGTTGTTAATTTAAAGAAGTTACCGCGATTACTAAAAAATCACACAGTTACTTAATGGGCATGTTTAATTGAAAATATTTAATTGAATTTGTGTAAGTGTTAAGGAGAAGATCAAAGCAGGAAAATAAAAGCAAAAAAATCAGCCATAAAAAGAAACAATGTGTCGTTTTTATGGCTGACTGCAGTGCCTAATGAGGCATAGGCTAAACTAGTTTGAGTTAAGTTAGTTTGAATTAAGCTAAACTTACTTAAACTTGAATTAGTTAAACCTGAATTAGTTAAACATGTTTTTTAGGCCGCTATTAAAACTTGTGGTCATTTTAGTGGTAAGATCACCGAAGGTTGATTTCTCATATTTAACTTTAACGTAGTCACCTAACTTAACTTGGTCAGCGTATTCGTCATCCACTAATATCCAAGCAAAATTGTCACTAATAAGGTTACTCGTGATAGTGCCTTCAACCACTGCATATTCCTCGATAGCAACATCACCGGTTAATGGATTTGCTTTAACTTCTAAGTTATAAAAGGTGATCGTTGATTCAGGTTTAAAGCCAAAATTTTTGCCGGCTGATATCTTAAATAAACTTTTATCGCCATTCACTTTTCGCTCTAGCACATAGGCTTTAGGTGCAAAGAAGTTTTGGAATTTTGCTCGATTGCTTTCAACACCAGCTTTAGCAGCTTTACGTATTAAAGCATTAGCAGATGCATTACTGATAGGGCATCGACTGTTACTGGTATCCGTTGAGAAGGAAGCTTTGTCTTCTGTTGTAATGGTCTTTGAATAAGCTAACCCAGGTAATTTATAGAGTTTTAAATTAGCAGCAACCGTTGCCGTGAAACGACAGTGTGCAGGTGTCACACTGGTTTTACCATCATCATTTGTGTACGACTTTCGCGCTGTAAAATCATAGGAAAGAGAAGCGTTTGAAACATTACCCGTGATGGCATAGTCAGCAATATCGGGACCACTATATTGCGACTTCCCCTTTGACTCTGCAAGTGCGAGTTCTTTCTTAAGCTTTCTTGCAATGTTTCTATCTACTATTTCAACCCCAACCTCCGCGAGATGAGTTTCTAATGCAGTGGAAATCGCTGTGCCGGTATGGCTTGATTTACCTAAGGGAGAATCCGTTGTATCTGCAGGAAAAATCACTATTTTTTGCTTCGCACCTGCAATGGTTTCTTTGCTTGGTAATATATCTGCTTTTTGCATTGAAACATCAGTATATTCACGAATATTTTCTTTTGTTTGAATACAACCAGTAAGACCTAACGTTGCAGATACTGCGACAACTAATAATTTTTTCTTCATGTACTACTTCCTTTTAATATGCAAAGTTAAATATGCTGAATTCTGATTATTTAATTATTTTGTACTTGTTATCAGTATCGTTTACTCATCAAACCCTAATAACTGATAAACATCGGAGCGGTTTTCAACCACGGTTAAGAATTTACTCACGGCACTTTCATAAGCTTGTTGGTAGCGAGTCACAGAAGAGCCATTAAGCAGATATGACTTTTTGCTATACACCTTACCGACCTTGGATTTAACTAAAAAACTGAAGTTAATACGCGTGCTATAAACAGAAAAAGCCAAGCTATTCTTTGTTTTACCTTGCACCTGAATAATGGCATCAGCTTTACTTTTATGACTAGCAACTTGAAACCCATGCGTTTGCATTAGGTCATGTAACTGCTCTGCAATGGGAGATAAGTTATTTGTTGCTTGAATATAGAAGTGAGTACTTGCAAGCAATTGCGCTTCGGCTAATGAATACTCCTGAAATAAACGAGTATAAGGTGTTAAATCAAATTCATTATCGGCAACGGCAATCAAATACAGTAGCGGATCGGCTTCGGCTACACTGGCTTGAACTTTGTTATAAGCGTAAAGCTGTTCAATCTTACTTTTACTACTTATATTATGCAGCCTAGTATCAATGTGGTTGGTAATGGTCGTCAGCTTAGATTTTTTATCCTTAATAAACTCATTTCTCGAGATAGCAACTTCTACAAAATACTGTTGTTCTACCTTTTCAGCCTTTTTTTGCTCCACATGCGTAAACTCAATGTCTTTCACTTGCGTGTTAACTTTTTGTGAAAAAAGCTGATCCACTTGCCCATTATGTAAAGATTGCTTGTGTAATGTATCGCTATTGACACTGACCGAAAATTTACCGGCAATCTCTTTTAATGCGTGTTGCTTTGCTTCTTCAAGCCCCCTTCCGACACCAACACCATACATATATTGTTGATTATCTTGAGTCGGTGAAAGTACCCATTCAGGTACATTTTCGCTGCCTGAATTAGATGAGCATGCACCTAAAAGAACAAGCCCCGTAATAGCAACAAATAAAGGTTTAAAATACTGCTTACATTTAATCATCATCTTTCCCTGTAGCAGATTATATTGCAGATTTTGTTTCGTATAAGGCGATTCGTTTAGACACTTTTTTTAAGTAATGCTTAGTTTCATCGTAAGGTAGTTTATTCATTAAAGCGGTATACACTTGCTCAGGCGATAATGTGTTAATAACTCGTGCCGCTTTATTAATATTTCTGGTATTACCACTACTATTAAACACTTTTGCGACATTACCTGCGCCGGTGTTGTAAGCTGCGATAGTGCAATACAAACGACTCTTTGGGTCAGTTATCGACTTCAGATAACGCTTATCTAAAATGCTTAAATAAGCACTGCCCGTTTCAACGTTAATACTAGGCACATACAACTCTTTAACTTGCATGGGTTTATCTATTTTTCGAATCATTTTATTTACATCATGACCCGCAGTGCGTGGCACTATTTGCATTAATCCATAAGCAGGAACCGCTGATTTAGCCTTCGGTTGAAAAGCAGATTCAGAATGCATAATAGCCATCACTAAGGCCACGGGAATATCGAAGCGTTGGCTCTCTTTTTCAGCAAATGGCTTGTATTTTTTCGCTCTTTTGCTAAGACTATTAGCCGGTAATTTAGCGGTATATTTAAGTACTTTATACGTCGGCGGTGTCACCTTTGTTTTTTCTCTCAACGCTGCATATTGTGCTTCAACCACCGCAATGCGTTGAGCCTCTTCTTTTTCTAGTGTCTTTTTTTGTAACTCGACAGACTTTTCAATAATGCTTTCAGGCACGCTTGCTTGAGTTTCTTGTAACTTATCCGCTTTAAGATCCGCTTCATTTTTATAAGCGATCGTTTGCTTTTTGATCACTTCCTTGGCATTTTTTTCTTGTTCAGCATCGAATTTAATCTCATTTAACTGAATATCCTTCGCCTTAACAACTTTCTTAAGTGCTTGCTTTGCTTCTGATTTTTTTTCATCTTTAGCAAGATATGACGTTAATATTTTTTCACTTTCAGCTGCTGTGGTATCTACAGGGACGAGTATTTCAATCACAGCCTGATTGTTATCGTAGTCAACCAGTTCTCTGGTTTTTAAGTCTTCAGAATAAACAACATTATTGATATCTTGTGCTGTGGTTTCACCCCATTGCATAATAATTTGAGTTTGTTTGTAATCGAACCCGTTTAAATACTCCTTTCTCCAAGTGTCATATTCAGCTAAATACCCACTAACAAAAGAAATATACTCTTTAACTATTTTGTCATTGTCAGGGGATTCAAACTCATTCATTTCTGCGTCAAATTCATCAAATACATTGTCTGAACTTGCCAGCGGGCTAAGTACTAAAGAGATAACGAATAGGCTAGTTATAAATTTTTTCATATGACCTCAGAAAAGCCACATCACTTAGAGAACAACAGTGATGCGGCTTCCTATATTATTTGTTTTTTAATTTTGAAAGCACGTTTGCAAGTTCATCAGCTGTTTTTTTGTCATTGAATTTAGACCATAACTCGGCATCTTTTGCTTCTGCTTTTTGGATCACTTTAGAAAAGTTCATATCGAAAGTTGCCTTGTCCATACCCACTAACGTATACAAACCACCAGCAGGACTAGTACGTTTAGTGATGATTCTTGAGTTATTTAAAGTAGTGCTTGAGATGCTTTTAGTGACATTTTCAAAGTACTCATCTACATTTTCACTCACACCTTCTGTGGTTGTATTAGTAGAAGACGTTGAAGCCGTTTTTAAAATACTTTGAACATTAACTTCGAATTGACGACCTAGGTTAACGCGTGCGTCATTAATGGAGATATCATTCATAATGCTTGCCCCTGCTACATTTTTCTTCGCGTAGCCGGTTGCACTAATTTCTAATCCTGTTGGTGTTACACCACACACCCATTGCGGTGCTTCTTCCTTTGGCGCGTCAGGGTAAAAACAAGCTAATGACTGCACATCGTTAACACTTGAAGTGCTTTGGCAAGCAGTTAATACCGTTACTAACGAGAATGTGAGGGCTGTTTTTTTAAACATTGGAGATCCTTTTTTTAAAAACGAAGTAATTAATCATAATTATTAAATAACGCACTCATCTCATAGTTGCTTAACAGAGATTCCTGCATTATTTCGTTAGACAATTCAGTAATAGAATAAAAATTGGGTATTAATGGTGATGAAAATGTAACCGAGGAGAAATCAAATTCTTCCACTGAATTCAACATATGGTTAACGTCGATAATAGTTTGGCTGTAAGGCGTAGGTGCATTGCTGTAGTTCACATGCCCTAATAACAAGTTATAGAACATTAAGTTACGGCTTAACTCATAGCTTTCTGAGAAATATTCCAAACTCCCGACATTAGTCAGTATTGACTCCTGTGAAGGGAGGTATTGTTTAATATCCAGCGTATTAAGCTGCTTGTTGATATAAGCAATGGGTGCTAAAAAATCAGCTTTTTTACTGAATACGGTAAAGCCACTCAAGCGTTGCTTTTTAATAAAAGTAACTAATAGAAACTTATCACTGTTGTAATAATAATATTGAAGATCATCATCTAATTTAGAGGGTTTAATGACTTGAGGAGCTCCTAAGATTTGCTCCGTATAACGTTCAGTAAGTCCAATGCGTAATTTGCTAATACGCTTATATTCTATTTCGTTCGTAAACCTTGAAATCACTTCTTCATAAACACTAACAACGGCTTCTTTAGTATCATTCCACTGCCCAAGCGACAACATAATCAACACCACCGTAAAAGAGATATTTTTTATCTTTACTAACAAGGTAGAGTTATTACTAACGGGTGTATCTGTATCGCTTTGTTGCATCCATTCACCTCTATTTGCGTACAAATAGTTTATTAACAATAAAAAAAATACCACCTAAGTGGTAACACCGTGGAAATACTAAGGTTTTTTTAATGAAAAAGCGAAGAAAAAATTGAACTTTTATAGATTTTAACAATACATATAAGATCCGAGATCACACTTTAATAAGTTATTACATTTAAAAAGGCTTTATTAATATTATTTATTGACTTTATTTAGTTGAAAATCGTAAGTTCAGTGTTGTATCACTTATTCAAATGGATAAAGCTATTACTATCAATGCATAACGTACACTATTTAATATTAATAAAAATACTTGCTAGTTTCGTTAAGATTAAAATGTTCCATTATAAATAGAGAGAATACTCAGTGAAGTCTATTCCCCTGCGTTGGTTAATTATTACTCCCTTCGTACTACTTGCACTTATTGCAGGCGTGCTGATGTACTTTGTATCCACCATCACCATTTCCAATATAGCGAATCATGTAGGCGAACAATATATCAAGGAAGTGGAAAGTCGCATTGATGATAGGGTGGGAGATTTCATTGCGCCACTTAGCGACATTTTAGAAGTTAACCGTGATGCCTTTACTAACAAACCTGAATTACTGAATAACTTAATACCAATCGCCACCCGCTTTTACGAACAAGCCATCCCTTTTGAGTATATGACGTTTATTTCCGTTGCCACAGCGGATGGTCGCTTCCTCGCATCTGCACGTGATCCCATTGGTAAAATGCAGCACAATATTGCAGCAAATTTTATTCATAAACCTTTCACCATGGAAGGATTTAACTATCACCCTAAACACAATATTGGCACCAAGATAGAAACCGACCCCACTTTTAATTACGACCCAAGGGAAAGACCCTTTTACCTAGATGCACTAAAAGCCCAAACAATGACCTGGAGTGATATTCATCCCTATTACGGTCAAGCAACACTAGGTGTCGGTTTATCTGTTCCTATTTATGATGCAAATGGTGCAGTATTAGGCGTCACTGCAACCAGTGTTGCGTTGATTGAATTAGATGATTATTTAGAATCGTTAGAGCTAGTGGATAACGCTTACATTTTTTTAGCTGAAGAAAATGGTGCATTGATTGCCACTTCAAGCAAAGATGCTTTGTACAATATTACGGAAGGAACATACACTAGGTTGAACCTCAACAACCACCCAGATCCATTGTTTAAAATAGCCAGTCAGCACTTAAAAAAAGGCTCATATCAGCTTAACCTTGATGGAGAAATTTACTTATACCGCGTTAGTAACATAAAACTAAAATATGGGAAAACTTGGCTGATCGGTATTCTTATTCCTTCTTCTTATCATGAAGGGATATTAACTGAATACACACAAACCACTATTTTCATCACGCTCTCTCTATTTGCGTGTATTGCAATCATTGGTTCCACGATTGCTTGGTATATAGGTAAACCGATACAACAACTTAATAAAGCCGCTAATGATAAAAAGATTGAAAGTATTCTATTGCTCCCTCAACCCATGAGTAGGATCCGCGAAATTAGTTCGCTCAATCAAGGCTTACATGCAATGGCAGAAAACCTTTTGGATATATTGCAACACCTAGAACAAAAAGTATCTGAGCGAACCTCTCATTTACAGGATGAAAATGAAAATTTACTTGAAAGCTCACTCACTGACGAGTTAACAACACTTTATAACCGTCGAGGATTTAATCTAGTATTCGAAAAGGCATTTAATTCCGCACAAAACAAAGCACACCCACTAACCTTTGTACTGGGTGATATTGACTACTTTAAACGTATCAATGACGAGTTTGGGCATACTTTAGGCGATAGCGCATTAGTTGCTGTGGCCGCTAACCTTAAGAAACATACCCGAGCAGCAAAAGATATTGTAGCGCGTTATGGAGGTGAAGAATTTGTCTTGGTATTTCTGGATATGGAAGCAGAACAGGTGCTTGAAAGGCTTAATAATATTCAACAGGAATTTGCTGCTGTCCCGGTGTTTGAAAATCAGCATATCACCATGAGCTTCGGCTTAGTTGACCTCAAGGAATCCCCCAATGCTTCAGCTGAGGCCCTGATAGAAATAGCAGATAAACGGCTTTACCAAGCAAAGAATAGTGGTAGAAATAAAATTGTTGGTTAATATTTAAGGGGATTAAAAAAGAAGTACGACCACCAGGAATCAGCGCCTATCATTGCTTAAGTGACGTAATAAAAAGCCACCTTTGAGTGAAACCGTATGGCTATAAAGGTAGTTTGGTGGCGCTGATGGTTTAAAAGTGAGCCAATAAGCATTGGTTTTTTTGTTCTTTAACTTCTGTATTACATTAAAGTAATTAGAGCCATATCAACTGACTTACCTCCAACCCTTAACTCATGAATACTCACCAACAAATAAAAACTTACTTTTCAATTACTTAACCATCCATTCAACAACTTAATTGGAAACTTGCAGCTTGATCACGAAGCTGAGTATATTTAACGGTCAGTTGTTCCTGATTTAATTCTTCGTCACCAAAGAAAAAGGCCTCGTTATTAAGAAGCTGAATAAAATGCTGATCGATAAAACTTAAAATTAAATCTGCTTTTTTAAGCGTATAAATATTACATGACTGGCCATGTAAATCATCTAGCAAGTCCAGTACGTTAGAGCGATAATTTTCAACCAAATACAACTCTCTTAACGCTTCTTCGTTACCTAGTGCTTTTTCCCATTTCAGATTAATATTTTTTTGATGGGCGATGACACTAACCTTGGCAGATGCGTTTTTCAGGCTTTGAAGTTTAAGCTGATAAGCCTGTAGCGCACATATTTTCTCCAAACGATATAACTCAAACAACTCTTCCTTAGACAGTTGAAGAGGATTTTTTAATAAGTAATCAAAAAAGAAACGTGTTTCAAAGCGCTCAATACCGTGGAATAAAGGAGTATCTTGACCATTGCTATTAAAGTGTTTAAGTGGATCAAACCGATACATATAACCAAAATCAAACAGTTTAATCCTATTGTTATTGTCCAATAAGATGTTGCCAGGGGATAAATCCCACTCAAAAAAACCGTTTAGTTCTAAATTGCAAATGGATGTAAAAATTTGTTCAAAAATTGCTTTATTAAAACGTTTAGGAGGCTCCCCAACAATCCACGGAGAAAGAATAATTCCTTCGCTATACGATGCAAATTTGGTATCAATTATATGATTAAAATCCGCCGCTTTACTTTGCTTTAAAACGGTAAAATCATAGCGACGCTGCACCTCATTAAGAAAGGATGTTTGACCGTCGACATTATTTACTAGGCTAGCAGACCTTTTTAGTTTTAGTGTCCAGTGACTATCAGCAAACTGAAGATGATAGACAACCCCAGTCAGCCCAGAATCAAAGGTTTCAACAACATAATGGGATCCACTGTTTGTGGACTTTAATTCTGCTAATGTAATTGGGAACCCCTTAAGATCACCGACTTCAATATTTTTACCGCTTTCACAAAAGTCCAGTTGTGCCTGTTGCCGTACTTTTTCTAAACTCATTTTCGATCCTTTTATTATTACTCCTGCACTCACAACGATTCAATGCGCTTCTAATTTCAATCATAATGAATAACATTTTGTTGCTTTTACAGTAAGTGAGACAAGTTAATAAACAAAGTAAAACGTTAAGTTATTGCTAAGTAACCGACTAACAGCGCATTAAGAAAAAGGGATTAGAAACGGAAAAACCGTATATGAGATAGTCATAAGGCTTATCTATAAGCAGTTCTTAAGGTTGTCGAAGTTATAGCAGGTTGTCGCAGATTGACGCAGTTGTCGAAATAAGACATAACAAACTATCTTCAAATATCTAAAGCACCATTATCAAAAAATAGCTTAAATCTGGATCAGGGCAAACTGATGAGTATTCCCTAATGTTTTACGGTGCACAACCTGACACTCCAACAAATAACAAAAAAACAAATAAGTGATAACCCCCATTAAAGCATTTAGCACCAAAATATGGATTCAGACTAAAGTAATCATGGCATTAAAGTAACGTAACTATTGGGATTCTGTTAATATTTCATCTCATAATTTGAAGTATTTTCTAATGGTGATTAAAAAGCTTCTGTTAAAAATTGGCTCTGTTCCTGTTAATTGTTGTCTATACTTATAAGTGGTCATAACGTATTAAAGGTAAAGACTATGAATACTAAATCGTTCGTTCAAAACCTTAACCAAATAACT
>NZ_KI519489.1:0-19673 GCF_000482725.1 Psychromonas arctica DSM 14288 | reverse complement strand
CGTACTTTGTAGTGATGGTGCATGGCCTTATGTGAATATTGCAGAGCACAAGAATTGTGATCATAAACGATTAATCAATGGAAAAAATAGAGTAATAGACAACATTTACCACATCCAAACCGTTAATGGTGCAATCACTCACTTTAAGAGTTGGGTGGTAGGCAAAATGAAAGGGGTAGCGACTAAGTATTTACCGCATTATCTAACTTGGTTTAGAGAAAGTAGCGCCAAGTATGGTTTTCAACAAATTTTACTCGCCGCTTATAGGTGACAACAGTGTAATGGAACAGAGCCAAAAAGACTGATTATAATGAAGCTACTTTTCTTAATGAAATTAGTGAACAAACAGGTTGTGGTCTATTACTTGATATCAACAATGTTTATGTCAGCGCAACCAATAATAATTTTTCAGCACAACAGTACTTAAATGAAATTAACTTTAATAAAGTACAAGAAATTCATCTTGCAGGGCATATATGTAAACAATTTGCAGAAGGTGAGATCTTAATTGATACGCACAGCAAATTAATCAGTGACCCTGTGTGGCATTTATATTCTGAGAATATTGATAAAATCAACAATGCCGTCACTTTAATTGAATGGGATGCTGAATTACCAGCCCTTTCAGTATTGTTAGGTGAAAGAGATAAAGCCAAAAAATTCTTAACGGAGGTAACTCATGGTTAAACCTTCTAATCAACACAATCTTGCCCCTTCTTCTTTAAGCCTTGGACAGTTGCAACAACAATTTAGTCAAAGCCTATTGTATCAAGAATCAAATATCGCGTTGCAGCTTAAAGAAAAACAGGGGTTTACAGCACAACAACTACTGCAAATTCACCGCAATAATTTTGTGATGAGTGTGACCGAAAGTTTAAAAAGCACGTTTAAGTATACCGAGCAGTTAGTTGGTGAAGATTTTTTTGATAGTGTCGCAAGGCAATTTATTTTACAGCAACCACCGGCAATTAATAACATCATTGTTTACGGCGAGCAATTTCCCTTTTACTTATCAAGTTTAACACAGCTAGTAGACATGCCTTACATCGCAGAAATGGCAAAATTTGAATGGTTATATGAACAATGCCAAAAAACAGTACAACAACCGATTGAGTTTGAGCTGCAATCACTACAACAAATTAACCCCGATGACTTTGAATATTTACAATTTTCAATCCCATCGCACTGCCTAGTTTTTGAGAGTTCACAAAATATTAGCTTGTTATATCAAATGATCATTAATAACAATGTTGAAGCAACAAACTTAAATCAACAGTGTTACTTATTATTAGTGAAAGAACCTAACTTTACTATAACAGTAACTGAGCTATCCGAGCAGCAAGGGCAATTAATACAACAACTACAACAAAAAGTCTTACTAGGAGCACTACAGCCAAGTACTTTACAGGAACAATTAAGTTATTTAATAACAGCCAATTTAATCAGTGATTTTAGTATCGTTAAAGTTAAGGAGAACCAATGAATACATTAATTAATTATTATCAGCAAAGCGTTCAAGCATTGCTGCAATATATACAACCCTTAGTATTACTTGCAGCACGTTTATGGGTTGCCAGCGTATTTTTCAAATCAGGTTATTTAAAGTTTACCACTTGGGACAGTACCCTGTATTTATTTGAAGAAGAATATGCACCAAGTGCCTTTTCTTCCATGGGAATTAGCCGCTTATCTAGGTACTGCTGCAGAATTAATATTGCCAGTATTTTTAGTACTAGGTTTGTTAACACGTCCAATGGCCGCTATTTTGTTTGTATTCAACATCATGGCAGTGGTCTCTTACCCTGTGATCTGGGAAGGAGGATTCTTTGACCATCAATTCTGGGGCGCACTTATTTTAATGAATGTGATGTGGGGAGCAGGTAACATTTCATTAGATTATTTATTAAAGAAAAAAGTGGGTGGTTAATAAGGCCATCCCCCTTTGGCCGAAAGCCATTGTTTTAATTATTAGACGTACACTGATTTTAATAATCAGAGCTACATACATAATGCAAATTAATAGGTGTAGATGCCTTGCCCAGATGTTCGAGAGTTCGAGATTTTGTCTGGCAAGGCCTTTTTAGCAGTGCGAGAAAATATTTTTCATTAAAAGTGATTCATTCCTCGATTCACATAATAAATACAATCATTTTACAATTAAAAAATCGTAATATAAATTAACCGGCTGACCATCAATTTCAACGGTTATGTCAAGTCGCCATAGCATGGTGTCTTCAGTACAAACACCTAACATGCTTTTTCCCGTCGATTGTTGTTTACCTGCATTACTAACCACTTCAGAGAATTTGATAGGTATTTTGCCCATAAACATGGTTTTGCCTACTATTTTGGCACTGCTTACTTGCCAGTTTTCAACCTTGCTTTCTAGGGTTAAATGGAACCATTGCTCAGGGACAATCCTCCCTCCCTCAACAGATAAACTGAACGAACCCCACAGTGAATTAAAAACACAGGGCTCGGAGAAATCACATAAGTTCTCTTCAACCTTATCGCTTTGCCCCCTTTCTTCCTGAGTTTTTTCTATAACAGGCGATAGCTCAATGGTCCTCCATATAAATAAACCAATTAGTAAGCTAAGCATAATAACTAATTGAATCAATCTGCTTTTTGTTAACATTGCAATTCCTTGTAAAAATAGTGGTTAACGCGCATTTTTTAACATATCCAGTAATTTTATTAACATTAAAGCAATGCAAATCTGTTCATTTTTTTAATTGTCGCGTAAACTTCCCGCCAAATATAGATGTTTTAAGTGATATTTTAAAATATTTATATTGAATACTTATTTTTACGTCATAACGAACGTACATTGTAAATACATGCATGGAATCAACACAATGACAACCGCAACCAATATTCAACCTGATTACAACATGAAAGTTGTTCGTCAGTTTACACTTACTACCATTCTCTGGGGTATCGTGGGCATGAGTGTCGGGGTGCTTATTGCAGCCCAACTTATATGGCCAGCTTTAAACTTTGATACTCCTTGGCTTACTTATAGTCGTTTACGTCCCCTTCATACCAATGCTGTTATCTTTGCATTTGGTACGTCTGCGTTAATGGCAACTTCTTTTTATGTGGTACAACGTACCTGTCAAACAAGATTGTTTGGTGGTCCGTTAGCCTCAATTGTATTTTGGGGATGGCAAATAGTTATATTATCAGCTGCTATTTCTTTACCTTTAGGGTATACAACATCTAAAGAATATGCAGAATTAGAGTGGCCGATCGATTTGCTTATCACAGCTATTTGGGTTGTGTATGCCACTGTATTTTTTGGCACCATGGCAATACGTAAAACCTCACATATTTACGTTGCTAACTGGTTCTTTGGTGCATTCATTCTAACTGTTGCGGTATTGCATATTGTTAATAGTATGGCAATTCCTGTTTCTATGTCGTCAATGAAATCATACTCTGTCTATGCAGGCGCAGTAGATGCCATGGTACAGTGGTGGTACGGTCATAATGCCGTAGGCTTCTTATTAACGGCAGGTTTCTTAGGTATGATGTATTACTTCGTACCCAAACAAGCTAACCGCCCTGTTTATTCATACCGTTTATCGATCATCCACTTTTGGGCATTGATTGCAGTTTATATTTGGGCTGGTCCACACCACCTTCATTACACTGCTTTACCAGATTGGGCACAATCATTAGGTATGGTCATGTCACTGATCTTATTTGCTCCATCTTGGGGTGGTATGATCAATGGTATTATGACGCTATCAGGCGCGTGGCATAAACTACGTACAGACCCTATTTTACGTTTCTTAGTTGTTTCATTATCTTTCTATGGTATGTCTACCTTTGAAGGCCCAATGATGGCAATTAAAACGGTTAATGCCTTATCACATTACACCGACTGGACAGTTGGTCATGTTCATTCAGGCGCACTTGGCTGGGTTGCGATGGTGTCAATTGGTTCAATTTACCACTTAGTTCCTCGATTATTCGGTCAAAAAGGTATGTATAGTACTGCACTAGTTAACTTACATTTCTGGTTAGCCACTATCGGTACAGTGTTATACATTGTTGCAATGTGGATCTCAGGTGTAATGCAAGGGTTAATGTGGCGTGCAGTTAATGAAGACGGTACATTAACTTATACCTTCGTAGAATCATTAGAAAAATCCTACCCGTTCTATACAATCCGCTTTGTAGGTGGTGCGATCTTCTTAACTGGTATGTTTATTATGGCTTACAATACATACAAAACAGTTTCTGCTGAAGAAGGCTCTATCAAGCCTCAAGAACTAGGTTAGAGGGAGTTACTAATGAAACATGAATTTATAGAAAAAAACGTTGGTTTATTAGCTATTTTCATCATCATCGCGATTAGCTTTGGTGGTTTAGCTCAAATTACACCGTTAATATTCCAAAAAGAAACCAATGAACCTGTGGATACTTTACGTCCTTACACCGCTTTAGAGATGGAAGGTCGTGATATTTATATCCGTGAAGGCTGTCATGTGTGTCATAGCCAAATGATCCGCCCTTTCCGTGCTGAGACTGAACGTTACGGTCACTACAGCATGGCTGGCGAACATGTTTGGGAACATCCATTCTTATGGGGTTCTAAACGTACTGGCCCAGACTTAGCACGTGTTGGTGGTCGTTATTCAGATGCGTGGCATGAAGTTCACTTACTGAATCCTCGAGATGTAGTACCACAATCAAATATGCCTGGCTTCCCATGGTTAGCAACTAATTTGTTAACGGGTGAAGATACCGCCGCAAAACTGTCTATATTTAAAGACCACTTTAGTGTGCCTTACACTGAAGATGATATTGCTGGTGCGAAAGCTGCTGTTGAGGGTAAAACTGAAATGCAGGCATTAATTGCGTACTTACAATCACTAGGTCATGCATTTAAATAATAAAAATAGTGCCTAGCAATAGGCACTTCGGCTACTGGAGGCTATATGGATTTTGCAACATTTAACGGACTATATACATTATTCTTAATTATTATTTTCGTTGCGTTGATTTTATGGGCATACAGTAAAAAACAAAAACAGACATTCGAAGAGATGGGTAATTCTATTTTTGAAGATGATCTGGACTCAAAACAGTATGAAAGCACCTCAAGCGAACATACAGGAGCTAAAAAATAATGAGCATTTTTTGGACAATATGGATCTCTGCGATCACGTTAACTGTCATTATCGGTTGTGCAGTTCTTCTGAGAGCAGCGAATAAAAATAATACTGGCGTTAAAGAAGGCGACCCAATGCCTCATACCTTTGATGGCATTCAAGAACTTAATAATCCGCTGCCTAAATGGTGGGTTGGTCTGTTTTGGTTTACGATTGTTATCGCGCTAATTTATTCATTCGCTTTTCCAAGTTATACCGCTAACTGGAATGGTTTATTAGGTTGGTCAAGTTCTGAACAAAGTGTTAAATCAAAAGAAGAATCAGCAAAAGCAGCTGCAACGTCACATTCACAGTACCAGCGTGAAATGAATGAAGCAGAGATAAAATACGGTGAAGTGTTTAAAAAGTTAGTTTATACCGATGCTGATGTTTATAAAGATATTGAATTAATTGCTCAAGATCCTGAAGCAGTAAAAGTAGGACAACGTTTATTCTTACAAAACTGTGCCCAATGTCATGGTTCAGATGCCCGTGGTGGTAAAGGCTTCCCTAACCTAACTGATAATGATTGGTTATATGGTGGCGAAGCGCTTACTATCAAAGAAACTCTAATGCACGGTCGTAATGGTGTGATGGTTGCTTGGAAAGATATCTTAGGTGAAGATGGCGTTAAAGAAGTCGCTACTTACGTATTACAGCTAAGTGGTCGCCGTGTAAATGACCTTGATGCGCAAGCTGGTAAAGAGCGCTTTGTTGTTTGTGCAGCGTGTCATGGTGCAGATGGTACGGGTGGTCAAGCGTTCGGGGCTCCTAACCTAACCGATAAAGTTTGGTTGTATGGTGGTTCACGTAAAGCAGTTGAAGACACTATTCGTAACGGTCGAAATGGTGTAATGCCTGCATGGGGTGAAGTACTAGGTGAAGATAAAGTACATCTTATCTCTGCTTTTGTTTACTCTTTATCTAATAAATAAATAGAAACCAAATTAACCTATAAACTTGGTTAATAAGATAAAAAGCCTCGTGTTATCGAGGCTTTTTTATAGCTAAAATTTACTGTAAATGCTAGATTATCGCCCACCAATTCCTCCTTTTCTTTAATAACAGGAACAACCATGCAAACAAAAGAAAAAAAATCTTGGTTTAAACAATTTTGGCCTTGGTTTTTAATTATTTTACCCTTGGTAGCCGTTGTTGCTGGGATCAGTACACTGATGATCGCCTCTGACAATAAACCTGAAATGGTTGTCGATGATTACTACAAAACAGGTAAAGCAATCAATGCTGATTTAAGTTTACTTAAAAAAGCCAAGGAGTTGGGCATATCTGCTATTGTCGAACAACAACAAGATGGACTATTAATTACCTTAACTGGTTTAGACAGTAATACATCAATCAGCTTTTCACTATTCCATTCAACCCAAGCTAAGCGCGATAAAATAACCATGCTTACAGCGGCTGCTGATGGTAGTTATCATTTTGAAACAGACCAAGTCTTAGATGGTAAGTGGACACTACGCTTAGAGCCTTTTGATAAAAAGTGGCGCTTGCAAAAGTCAGTGAAATTTCCAAATGCTAAAATAGCACTATAAAATGCCAAATGTCAGCCAGTGCTTTCACTGTGGTGAGCCTAACCCAAACAATACGCCTTTTAAGGTAACCATTAACGGCGTACAACAAAAAATGTGCTGTCCCGGCTGTGAAGCGATCGCACAAACCATTGTTGACAGTGGGTTGAGTTCTTATTATGAGCACAGGACAGAAGTGGCAAGTAAAGGAGAAGCCCTGATCCCTGAAGAGCTACAACAGCTCGAACATTATGATATTGAACAAATTCAATCAGACTTTACAAAATCAATGGGCTCAACGACTGAAATAACCTTAACCATAGAAGGTATCAGTTGTGCGGCCTGTGCTTGGTTAATTGAAAAACAACTTCGTTTTTTACCTGGGCTAGCTTTTGTTAATGTTAATACCACCTTAAATCGAGCTGTTATTCGCTGGGATAATGACCAACTTGTTTTAAGCAAAATTTTACAACAAATCCAAAAAATTGGTTATAAAGCGTACCCTTTCCAAGTCAATCAACAAGAGCTTTTTTATACACAACAAGTGAAGTCTTATTTACGTCGCTTAGGACTTGCGGGTTTAGCGACCATGCAAGTGATGATGTTTGCGATTGCTTTATATGCGGACTTTTTTTCCGGTATGGAAGAAGAATTTATTCACTATTTTAGGTGGGTAAGTTTTATTCTAGCAACACCGGTCTTATTGTATAGCGCTCAACCTTTCTACGCCAATGCATGGCGTAATATTCGTAATAAAACATTGGGCATGGATATTCCTATTTCAATCGCATTATTAGGTGCTTATAGCGCGTCTGGTTATGCCACTATTATGGGCCATGGCGAAGTTTATTTTGAATCTGTTTCGATGTTTACTTTTTTACTCTTATTGGGTCGACTACTAGAATTAAGGGCGCGTCGTAAAGCATCAGAAACCAGCAGTAACTTGTTACGTTTGTTACCCGCAATGGCGACATTATTAGAAACAAATAATGACGTGACGATACAGCAATTAATACCCGCGAAAACGTTACAACCAGGGCAACACATATTAGTTAAGCCAGGAGAGACGATTGCTATTGACGGAAAAATTATTGATGGCCAAAGTAATATAGAAGAATCCATGTTAACTGGTGAACATTTACCTGTATTTAAAAAGCCCCAGGATAATGTTTATGCTGGGACGGTTAATATCAACGGCATTCTAACCATTGAAGTAATTAAAGTCGGTAGTAACACACTCATTTCTGACATCATAGCATTACAAAATAGTGCACAATTGTGTAAACCACGTATTGAAGTAATGGCAGATACTGTGTCTCGTTATTTTGTTGGTGCATTGTTGGTGACCGCAACACTTACTTATATTGGCTGGAGTATCGTTGACGCAGAGCAAGCTTTTTGGATCACCTTATCAGTCTTAGTAGCAACCTGCCCCTGTGCATTATCACTCGCCACCCCCACAGCACTAACTTGTGCGACAGCTCAATTAAACAAACATGGCATTCTCATCAAACAACATCATGTGTTAGAAACGGTGAATAATATTAAACATGTTGTGTTTGATAAAACGGGGACATTAACGCAGGGTAACTTTAAACTATTAAATACCCATATTCTAAATCATAACAGTTTCCCCGCATCGACCAATCAGCAACAATTATGTATCGATTTGGCTGCTAATTTAGAAGCTAATTCTGAGCACCCCATTGCGATTGCTTTTACACAGTTACAAAGTCAGAAATTTACGCTCAAAAACATTAAAAATATGCCAAGCCAAGGTATGCAAGCAATTTGGTGTCACCTAAAAGAAGAGCATAATATTAAGTTAGGTCATGCTAAGTTTTGTAAAATAGAACATGCATTATCAAGCCAAGAGTTATTGATTTATCTAACTATTGATGACCAATTAGCAGCGATATTTGAGCTAGGAGATCAATTACGTGATTCTGCTACGGAGTTAATTAACTTTTGCCATCAAAAGCATTTAGATGTCACCATGCTAACCGGTGATATTTCTAACAAAAGCGAAGAAGTGGCTAAGCAATTAAATATTGAACATGTTGTTAAAGGTGTCAGCCCACAACAAAAATTAGCTTATATTCAAACATTACAACAATCACAACCAGTGATGATGATTGGCGATGGAATCAATGATGCTCCGGTATTAGCAGGTGCTCACGTTTCAGTAGCGCTTGCCAGTGGAACAGATATTGCAAAAAATAGCGCAGACGTGATCCTACTCGGTTCAGATTTACAGAAAATAAGCTTATTAACGACCAGTGCCAAACAAACGACAACAATCATTAAAGAAAATCTCGGCTGGGCAATCGGCTACAATATCATTATTGTACCACTTGCCATAATTGGGTTAGTTCCTCCCTATGTCGCAGTGCTAGGTATGTCCTTTAGCTCTCTAATTGTAGTGAGCAACTCCTTAAGGTTACTAAAATGAGTATAATTTACGTATTGATACCAATTGCCATGATCTTTGTTGCAATCGCAGTGCTGGTCTTTTTTTGGGCTGTAAAATCTAATCAATATGATGATTTAGATAGGGAAGGTGTGAACATTCTTTTTGATGAGGATATGACCCACAGTAAAACGTCACAATCAGATCTTAATGATAAAGAAAATAGTGAAAACAGCACGCCAATGAGCACAGCGAAGAAAAATAGCGGTAAATCTTCCGATGCTCATTAATGACTTTTTCAGTGCCTTCTTAATTGGAATTTTAGGAGCTGGACACTGTATCGGCATGTGTTCAGGTATTGCTAGCGCACTAAGCTTTTCAATCAGTCCCACACAAAAAAATGGATTGTTATCGTTACTCTTGTATAACCTAGGGCGTATTAGTAGCTATTCCCTCGCTGGTTTTATCTTTGCCGCAAGTAGCAGCGTATTAATCATTTGGATGGGAGGGAAAGAATCACTTATTTACCTTCGCATCTTCGCTGCGATAATGATGTTATTACTGGCATTTTATATTGCTCGTTTATGGAATGGGTTGTTAATTGTAGAACGAGCAGGTCAATTTATATGGCGCTTCATCAAACCATTAGCACAGTATTTTTTACCCCTTAAGCACCCTATTTTAGCATTCCCATTAGGTTTTTTTTGGGGGTGGCTGCCTTGCGGTTTGGTTTACTCTACTTTAGTCTGGGCAATAAGCACAGCAGATGCTGTTAATGGCTTATTAATAATGCTTGGTTTTGGTCTTGGTACTTTACCCGCCATGATGTTAGTTGGCACACTAAGTCATCGATTGAAAACAATCCTCAACAAGCAATGGTTTAGGTATAGCAGCGGCCTTATACTTGCCCTATTTGCCTTGCAAACACTGTATATTGCTTTCAAACAATTGAGCTAATACCTAAATAATTAGGTGGATATCCATCACAGGCTCAATGAAGACCATAGTTTATATAGCTTTACACATTCAAAGTCACTTTATAAAATGTTATATAAGATGCTACAATTGATTCAAATCAACAATTTTAAGAGCGGAATATGGAAAAAAACAATTCAGGTCGAGTACAAGCCGGTGGTTGCGCAATACATTGTCAAGATTGTAGTATTAGCCAACTATGCATTCCCTACTCCCTTAATGAATCTGAATTAGACCGTTTAGATGACATTATAGAACGCAAAAAACCGATTCAAAAAGGCCAAGAAATATTCAAAGCTGGCGAAGACATGAAGTGTTTATATGCAATTCGCTCAGGTACTTTAAAGTCTTATACGATTACTGAGCAAGGTGATGAGCAAATTACAGCTTTCCACTTAGCGGGCGATTTAGTAGGTTTTGACGGTATTAGTTCAGGTAGCCATCCCAGCTTTGCACAGGCACTTGAAACGGCAATGATATGCGAAATTCCTTACGACACATTAGATGAGTTATCAACATCAATGCCTAAGTTGAGGCAACAAATTTTACGTTTAATGAGCTCTGAAATTGTTGGCGATCAAAACATGATTTTACTACTTTCAAAGAAAAATGCAGAAGAACGATTAGCGTCATTTATTCACAACCTATCAGTGCGTTATGCTGCCCGTGGTTTCTCACCAAGAGAATTTAGGTTATCAATGACACGTGGTGATATTGGTAACTACTTAGGCCTGACTGTTGAAACTATCAGTCGTTTATTAGGTCGTTTCCAAAAAAATGGTATGATTGCAGTTAAAGGTAAATACATCACCGTATTAGATGAACCACAACTCGCAGAATTAGCAGGCCAGTAACAAATATTTAACATCAAAGCACTCTTCTACTTTTAAATGGCCAGATACTGATTTAATTTGCATTTTCTGGCTAATATCACTATCTGTTTGCCTCCATTTGTTCTAAATTATAGTTAAGTGATTTATTAAAATTTGGAGGCTAACATGCTTAAATACCGTAATATTTTAGTTTATATAGATCCTACTCAAGAACAACAACCCGCATTACAACGTGCCGTAGAAATTGCCCAAAAAGAACAACATGCCAAAATAACATTATTTCTTTGTTGTTATGACCTTACCTATGAAATGACCTCTTTAAGCTCCATGGAAGAACGCCATGCAATGCAATCTCTTGTAATACGTGATAATAGAGAATGGCTAGAAACCTTGGCAGCCCCATACCGAGAACAAGGGTTAACAATTGCTTGCCAAGTACATTGGCATAACCGGCCTTTTCAAGCGGCGATTCAATCAATATTAAAAGAGAATTACGATTTATTAATAAAGTCAACACATCCTCATTCTCGCCTTAGTGCAATATTGTTCACTCCGACGGATTGGAACTTATTACGTAAGTGTCCTATTCCTCTTTTATTAGTAAAAGCAAAATCATGGCCTGAAAACAGCAATATTTTATGTGCAGTTGACTGTAAAAGTATTCAAGATACTGAACATCATGATCTCAATGAGACCATTCTTAGTGAAGCGAATGACATTGCAGCAATGATCAGTTCAAATATTCATGTGGTCAATGCTTACCCAAGCCCCCCAATGAACATCATGATGGAGTTACCAGAGTTTGACCCCATTCATTATGAAGATGGATTAAAAAAATTCCATCAACAAACCTTAAGTGATTATGCACATAAATATCATATCGATGAGAAAAATATTCACTTACATCAAGGGTTACCAGAAGATGTGATCAGCTCTGTTGCCTGTGATATTAAAGCGGAATTAGTTATTTTAGGTACAGTGGGCCGCTCAGGTTTAGGGTTAACATTACTCGGCAATACCGCAGAACAAGTCATTGATAAATTAGATTGTGACTTACTAGCACTTAAACCAAAAGGCTTTGTTAGTCCAATTAAACTTGAATAAGTATGACTAGCATTTTAAGCTGAGATCACACTATCAACTGCGATAAAGAGTAGTCATTGAAGGTCATAATTAGTAGTTTAAGGCTGTGTTTAGTTGGTCATTCGTAGATAAATGTCATTAGTATTTGAACAACTAATTAAATTAAAAGCTAACTGTAAATAAGTCACAAATATAAAGCCCAACAAACTTTCACTTGTTGGGCTTTCCTTTTGCTAGGAGCTTCTACGCTAAATAGGATTACCTAGATTTTAAATACTTCAACTGATTTGCTCAATACCGTAGCAATAGTTGATAACTCTTCAGCTCTTTTACTATTATTCGCAGAACCTTCAAAAGTGACTTTAGCAATATCATTTATTTCAACGATACTCTCATTTATGTCGCCAGCTACCAAGGTTTGTTCTTCTGCAGAAGTGGCAATTTGATTATTCATATCTTGAATCACTGAAATAGCTTGGCGTATTTGCTCTAAAGCATTATTCGCTTGTTGTGATTTCTCAGCGGTCATCTGCGCATTATTTACATTCACTTGCATCAACTCAACTGAGTTTTTAGACTCAGTTTGTAAACTGCTGATCATCGCTTGAATTTCTGCCGTGCTTTCCTGTGTTCTATTAGCGAGGCTTCTAACCTCGTCAGCTACAACCGCAAATCCTCGTCCATGTTCACCTGCTCGTGCCGCTTCAATGGCTGCATTTAGCGCTAATAAGTTAGTTTGATCTGAAATGCTACGTATGACTTCAATAATACTGCCAATATCATCAATTTCACCTTCTAATTTTCCCATTACCTGCTGCACACTGGTAATGCCACTAACTAAGGTCGAAATATTAGTATTCATATCAAGCACAACACTCATGCCTTGGGTCGATTGATGATTTGCTTCATCAGCAGCTGAAGAGGCTTGCAAAGCGTTACGTGCAACTTCATCAACTGTAACCGTCATTTCATTCATCGCCGTAGAGGTTTGCTCTAATTGCACCATCTGCGACTCTGAACTGCTATTAACACTTGATGCCGACTCTGACATCATAGTCGACACGTTATTAAGCTGTCCTGATGAGCTATTAATATTTTCAATAATTCCCTTCAGGCTACTTACCATGGTTAATACGGCTTTATATACACCTGTTTCTTGGCCGTTAGCGGGGGCAATTGATTTTAAATCACCACTCGCTATTTTTTGCACAATCGCTTCAATATCAGCTGGTTCTCCACCAATAGGACGATACATTAACTTAATAATAATAAGATAAATGCTATACAAAGAAATAACGATAAATGTTAATGCCATCCATAAACTAGTTGCAAGATTATCATTCGATGCTTTATCGATATTAGTCCAAGTACTCCATGCCCAAACAGTCCAATTCATACCTTCAATACGTGTCGCAGCTACATCATACTCAACCCCTTCAAAACTATAATCATGGTGACTTGTATGGTCATTTTTAAATTCTTGATAAGAAGGACGAATCTGATATATATTTTTTCCAATTAGATCATTATCTTTTGCCGCCAATAAGTAACCATCTTCACGACTAACAAAAATATTATTCTCAGGCGTTAATTTTTTAATAAAATCGGTAACCTGATTAATACCAATATCAACGCATAATGCCCCTATTATTTTTCCATTACGCTTAACCGGTACCACTAATGCCATCACAGCACCGCCAAAATTACTCATATAAGGTGTAGTAATAATTTTTTCTTCGCCATTAAATGCACGAAGATACCATTCTCGCTTTTGTTCTTTTGCGTTAAACCCTTCAATCAAGCCATCGGCTGCATCGGAATAAGTTTTTGCATCCTTAGTCGCAACGTAAGCTTCAAGCACTCCTAGATTCTTTTTCATCAGATGTAACGTTGAAACTGTCTTATCTATATCGAGTAACCCTGTTTCATCAATTTCAATATCATTCGCGATTAAATTAAGCACATCAAAATAACGCTCCATTTTTTGTTCGACGGCTTTAGAAATTAAAAACGATTGATTATCGAGCTTAGCAATATAATTTTCCGTAGAAGATGATTTAAAATTATTAAAACCAACCCCCGATACCAATAATATTGAAGTTGCAAATAGCAACCCTATTAACAACAACATTTTAGCTTTTACAGTCATACTTTTTCCCTGAAGAGTTTTACGAATGACTCTTCATATAATTATAATTTTATGGATTGAATAGTTTTTTAGATGTTTTGCAGATTAGAATAAACCAGTAAATACGCCTCCTACTAATAACACTAAAGCCATAAATAATTATTTATGGCTTTAGTGTTGAGATAATTGTTTAAGCCACTGTTTAGCTATTTATTTGCACAGCTACTTAAAGCCGCAACTCAAATAATGACAGGTTGCTTACTTATTATTTTTAATTTAAGTAATTGACTTATGCTTTTGAATTTAAATAGTTGAGTACAACTTCATGATGGTCTTTAGTTTTAAACTTGTTGAAGATATGCTCAAGGTTTCCCTGTTCGTCGATTAAAAATGATGTTCTCACTACCCCCATATTCTCTCTCCCCATAAACTTCTTCAACTGCCAAACACCATAGTCTTCACAGGTGCTATGATCTTCATCGCCAAGTAACGTAAAGTTTAACGCTTGTTTATTAATGAAGTTAGTTAATTTTTTCGGCGTATCAGGGCTAATACCTAATACCACAACATTTAAATCCGTTAGTTCATCTTTACTGTCTCTTAATGCACAAGCTTGTGTCGTACAGCCAGGAGTTGATGCTCTAGGATAAAAATAAACTAAGACTTTTTTACCAAGGTAATCACTTAAATTAACAATTGAATTATTCTGATCTGGTAATGAAAAATTTGGCGCGTTGCTACCGACTTCTAACATACAATTTTCCTTGTAAACTAATGATTAATTATGATTTTTTATTTATTTCTATGTATTTAAATAACAAACATTTTTGCCAGCACTAGCTTAGCGGCAAGTCATTCATATTCTTTAACTTTTATTTAATAATTGTTGATGATGACTCAAGTGATAAACCTTCTTCTATTTCAGCTTGCGTGTTCGGCCATGCATTTAAAACCGCTTTAACTAATGTGGCTAAAGGAATCGCAAAAAACACCCCCCAAAACCCCCATAACCCACCAAAAATAAGTACAGAGATAATGATCACAACAGGGTGTAAATTAACTGCCTCAGAGAATAAAATCGGTACAATTAAATTACCATCAAGTGCTTGAATAATGCCATAGGCTATCATCAAATAAGCAAATTCAGGAGAGATCCCCCATTGAAATAGAGCCACCACAGCAACAGGTACTGTAACCGCTGCCGCCCCAATATAAGGAATGAGCACCGAAAGCCCGACCAATAATGCTAACAAAGCGGAGTATCTTAGATCCATAATAAAAAAAGTAAAATAAGTCGCGACCCCAACAATCAAGATCTCGGTTATTTTACCGCGGATATAATTCATTATTTGACCATTCATTTCCGACCAGACTTGTGCGGCTAATTTACGATTTTTAGGCAAGAAACGAGTGCTACTTTTAATTAACTGGTTTTTATCCTTAAGCATAAATAGCATCATTAATGGTACTAATATGGCATAAACTAACAGTGCTGCAATATCTAACAAAGAGGCAAATGATTGGGACAGGAGAAAACCACCACGTTCTAATAAATAACTTTTTATAGTGCCAATAATATGCGTAATAGTGACCGGATCAATAGCCTCTGGATATTGCGTTGGCAACGTTAAAATATAAGCCTGCCCCTGATTTAACATGGTCGGCAAATCACGAATAAAGGCGGCACCTTGTTTGAATATAGTCGGTAATACCCCCAAAAAAGCAAACATAGCAACTGAGATAAATAACGCCATCACTATCAAGGTCGCTAATGTTCTGTTGATTTTAAAACGCATTAAATGAGTTACCGGCCAATCTAGTAAATAAGCCAATACGATCGCTACAAACAGAGGAGTCAGTATATTTCCAAAAAGATAGATAACGATAAAAGAAAACAGTAATAGAAGGAACAAAACACTTAAATTGGGGTCAGAGAAACGTGTCTTATACCATTGAAATAGTTGCATAAACATTCAATATTGATCCTTATATTAATTACAAGGTGTCCTTTTACAGAGTAATAGACACTGATGATGCGCTTTAAAAGTGACGTTAATCGCTGAATTTAGAACTAGCGACAAGTTATCTAACATGTGCAAGTACAATTAATCACTCAACGTGACTAATAATGTCGTTTGATCGCAGCTATAGCAATAGTTTTTTTTATCCAAATATAATTGAATATCATGCATTGCAGCTTGGCTAGAAAAAAGAATTTTAACGCCCGCTGAATGTTCAGTCTTAATTAAAGTTTGCTTTAATAAAACTAATGCTAATGGGCAACGTATATTACGTAAATCTAAACAATACATAGAAGTAACTTATAACGCTATAAAACATTAATTGTAGCATTTTGTTTATTTAAATAGTTGCCAATAAATAATCAGATAAAAACAAAATGAGGCTGTGTGCATAATAATGAGAGTCCTCTTTTTTAATCTATAAGGCACCTATTAATCGAGTTGGATGATATGATGGTATTAACATCTTTGATGTCAAAATGTTGTAATAGGCTAATTTAAATAACTTTTTAAATAAATAAAATAAACTGGAGTTAAGAATGCTTTACAAATTAAAACTATTTGCGGTGTATTTTTTTCTTTTATTCCTGTCTCCTAATAGCCTAGCCAGCAATGATCTCCCTGAAATAGGAACGGTCGGTTCAGGTGTGCTCACTATCGAAAAAGAAAAACAGTATGGTTGGGCTTTTAATATGATGGCAAACCAATCATTACCGATTATTGATGATCCAGTTTTAAATAATTATATTGCAACACTTGGTCAAAATATTGTGGCCAACGCAGATTCAGTAAAACTCCCTTTTAAATTTTTTCTAGTCGAGGATGATGAAATTAACGCAGCCGCTTTTTTAGGCGGAAATGTAAAAATTAATACAGGCCTATTTCTATATGCAGCAACGGAAAGTGAACTCGCCAGCGTTATTGCGCATGAAGTCGCACATATTACACAACGCCATTTAGCACGAATGTTAGAGCAACAATCAATTAGTAATCCCGCTTCCATGGCAGCCATGGCAGGCTCAATTTTACTCGCTTTAGTCTCTCCCGCGGCTGGCATGGCAGCATTAACATCGACAATGGCTATCAACATGCAAAGTCAAATTAACTACACTCGTCAAAATGAGTTTGAAGCAGACCGAATCGGTATTCAAACCCTCGCTGCAGCCGGTTACGACCCCTATGGAATGGCTGATTTTTTTGGTAAATTGGCCGAAAAGTATAAATATGCAAGCCTACCTCCACAAATGCTATCAACTCACCCTTTACCTGAAGCTCGCTTGTCCGAAGCACGTTTACGTGCGAGCCAATTAAAAAAAGCAAATATCAACAACAGCTTAAATTACCAGCTAAGTAAGGCACGTATCTTTGTCCGGTATTATCGTTTGACTGCGCCGGCTTTAATTAACAAATACCAAGGTGAGCTACAAAACTACAAGTATCAACTTAAACAGGCTGCAGAATATGGTTTAGCACTGGCTTATTTTAAAAACAAAGATTATGACAAAGCACAGGAAATTAATCAGAAATTGTTAAATGATGATATTAATAATCTATTTTATATTGATTTAGCTGCAGATATTGCCTTGGCCACCAATAAAGAAAAAGACGCAATACAATTATTGATGTCATACGATAATAATTTGTCCGGTAATGAAGTTATTCTGCTCAATTTAGTCATTGCTTTGCAGCAAGATCAACAATATGTATTAGCTGAAAAAAAATTAGAGTTCTTTGTGCGTTCTCATCCTAAGCATGTTCTCGCTCATAAGATAGCCATTACTCTTTACAAAAAAATGCTAAATAAATCAAAAGAGCATGCAATGCGAGCAGAATATCTCGCGTTATTAGGCCGTTTTAGAGAGGCATCTCAGCAAATGGGTAGTGCATTAGCTTATGCGGATAACAAGTTGGATCAAGCACGTTTTAGTGCCAAAATTGAAGAGTTTAGACGTGATGATATTCGATTACAGGAACTACAGCAGTAGCAGCTCAACTTTATCAAATCTTAGATTCAAATAAGAAGAAGTGAAGTTAATTATTTATGATCACGAGTAGCGGCTCTGTTCGCCGCTACCAGATAACACTCAACGCAAAGAAAATACCTACCATTGTCGCACTCATAAAATTAGATAACGTACCGGCCAATATTGCCTTTACACCTAAACGCGCAATATCAGCACGACGGCTAGGTGCAATAACACCTAAGCCACCTAACAATATGGCCATTGATGATAAATTAGCAAAGCCACATAATGCAACGGTTAAAATAACCTGTGTATGTTCGCTGAGTATATCTCGCACATTAATAAATTCTATATAAGCAACAAACTCATTAACGACTAATTTTTGCCCCAATAAACTTCCTGCCTCTAGTGCTTCAAACCATGGGATCCCCAATATAATAGCGATTGGAGCAAACAAGTAACCTAAAATAGATTCCAGGGATAATGCTTGTATACCAACCACACCGCCAACAGCAGCCAAAATATCGTTAATTAATGCAATCAGTGCAATAAAAGCGATCAGCATCGCCCCGACATTGAGAGCAAGCTTAAGACCTGAAGCAGCACCACTTGCAGCAGCATCAATTACATTTACAGGTTGAGTAAGGTTATCTTTATCTTGTAACTCAACTTCATCAAAATCAATTTCAGGTTTTTGTGTTTCTGGCTCAAGTAGTTTTGCCATTAATAAACCACCAGGCGCAGCCATAAATGAAGCTGCAATAAGATAATCTAAACTCACTCCTAGCGATGCGTACCCGACCAATACAGATCCCGCTACAGATGCTAGTCCACCACACATAACAGCAAACAGTTCAGAGCGAGTCATATTTTTAATATAAGGTTTAACAACCAATGGGGCTTCCGTTTGCCCAACAAAAACATTAGCGGCAGCAGACATTGATTCACTGCGACTGGTGCCTAAGACCTTTTGCAAAAAACCACCGAAAATTTTAATAATTACTTGCATAATGCCGAGGTAATAAAGCACCGCCATCAGGGAGGCGAAGAAAATGATAATAGGCAAGACTCTAAAGGCAAAGACAAAACCGCCATCACCAAATATTTCAAACATTTTGCCCGATACTAAACCACCAAATAAAAAGCTAACTCCAGCATTAGCACTATCAATAACACCTTGAACCGCTGCCGACATCGCCTGTAAAAAACTACCCCCCCATGGCGTGAAGATCACTAATGCTGGAATACATGCTTGTAATATGAATGCCCCACTCACTGTTCTAAAGTTGATAGCATGGCGATCACTTGAAAATATCACGGCAATCGCTATCAAACAAAATAGGCCAACAAATCCAAACAGTATTTCCATAAATTTATCCATTACTCTCTTACATGAGGCAGAAAAGTCATAAAAATCGATATATCGAGTAGGGTGAGGCTTTTGCCTCATCCCTCTCACAGAACCGTACGTACGGGCCTCGTATACGGCTCCTGTATTCTTTTATTCCATCATCCGCTTTTCATAAACGCTGATGGAGCAAGCCAACCTGTATTTACATTCTCTATAT
>NZ_AXWP01000052.1 GCF_000482725.1 Psychromonas arctica DSM 14288 | reverse complement strand
GGTTGGACAAGACGAAGATTAAGGGCAGTACAGCTTAACTTGTGGAAGAAGCCGAGTCGGCTACATCGACGATTAAAGCAGCTGAAATATAAGCCACCCTTTAAGTTCATTAAAATGAACTCGTGGCGAAATTCGAGAAGCCCCTTATCAAGTTTTGCGATGCCGAATAGTTGGTTTGAAGGGCTTGGTTTGTATAATATAGAGAATGTAAATACAGGTTGGCTTGCTCCATCAGCGTTTATGAAAAGCGGATGATGGAATAAAAGAATACAGGAGCCGTATACGAGGCCCGTACGTACGGTTCTGTGAGAGGGATGAGGCAAAAGCCTCACCCTACTCGATATGGGTGTTTTTTAGGTTGTAGTGGTACAGGTCGAGCTTAGGTATATAAGGTCAAAAGCTTATTAAGATCGAAAGCGCTAAGAGAAATAAGATCAAAAACGATTTAACCACGAAGGCACGAAGATTAGAGAAGGTAAGGACAAAAGCTGTTTAACCAAGAAGGCAAGAAGATTAGAGAAGGTAAGGAGAAAACTGCGGTGATTAAATACAAAGAAGTCATTTATAGGAGCCAAAGCAAATAAAAATTTGGTTTCATCTATTCTTTAAGCTTTTTTTAACTTCGTGTTCTTCGTGAAGCGCTTCGTGGTTGCTCTTTTTTAAGTCAAAAGCTGTTTAACCACGAAGGCTCGAAGGTTAGAGAAGGTAACGACAAAACTGATTAAATACAAAGAAGTCATTTATAGGAGCCAAAGCAAATAAAAATTTGGTTTCATTTATCCTTTAAGCTTTTTTAACTTCGTGTTCTTCGTGAAGTGCAGCGCTTCGTGGTTAAATGTTTTTTCTTTATTCAGCTTTTGCTTTCTCTGCTAATTTTCTCAGAATAAACGCACTGCCTATAAAGGCAAAGCTTGCTGTGACCATGGTTGATGCACCAAAACCACTCGCACAATCCATTTTCATATTGCCGTCTGATTCCGCCTTTTCTTTGCACACTTCCCCGTTCATATCTGGATAGCTTAATTGCTCCGTTGAAAACACACAGTTAATTCTAAATTTGCGTTTAGGGTTGGTTGTGAAGTTAAAGTGACGACGTAATTCAGAGCGTACCTTTGCCGCTAACGGATCTTGGATGGTGCGTGCTAAATCGGCGACTTGAATTTGTGTCGGATCAAGTTGGCCACCTGCGCCACCACAGGTAAGTAATGGGTATTTATTGCGCTTACAGTGTGCCACTAAAGCGACTTTGGCATGAATGCTATCTATGGCATCAAAGATGTAATCCATATCCTTAGATAAGTATTCAAAGCAGTTTTCTTTATCGATAAAATCATCAATACAATTGACGATAATATCTGGGTTGATCTGTTTACAGCGCGCAGCCATCACTTCGATCTTTTGTTTACCCACGGTTTCCGCCAATGCATGTACTTGACGATTGGTATTGGTGACGCACAAGTCATCCATATCAATTAAGGTGATTTTCCCAATGCCTGAGCGGGCTAATGATTCAACAACCCAAGAGCCCACACCGCCAATCCCAATCACACAGATATGACTGTTTTGGAATTTTTGTAATGCCGTGGTGCCATATAAGCGTTTTATTCCACCAAAGCGGTTCTCGTATTGTTCGTTCATGGTTCGCTCTTGTTGATTTTTGAAAGGCGGATTATACGTGCTGTTAATGAATATGCAAAAAAACACGCGTCATTAATTAATCATCAACTTCGGCGATGCTTGCGATAACAAAGCGAACAATTCACTACTAAATAGTGAAGTTTTCGTGATAACTGCGTGATATCTCATGGGCATACTCTCTTCACCAACTAATTAAACAACATTCAAAATATATTTAAAGATAAATAATTCAACTACGATTAAAGGGAGTTTTTCCATGTCAAACAAACATCTTATTGCAGCAGGTTTTCTAGGTTTATTCAGTGCAGCAAGCCAAGCGCAAGACTTAACTATTACACTTGTTAATTTAACCCAAGGTATTAGCTTTACACCTATTATTGCAGCAGCGCATGATTCTCAGGCGTCTATCTTCCATTCTGCAGAAGCGGCAAGTGAAGAGTTACAAGCCCTAGCTGAGGGCGGAAGCATCGATGGCGTTAATCTATTATTGAGCGGTTATGGTGCTGATATTACGACGAATCCAGCGGGTGGTTTATTAGGCGCCGGTGGTGATACTGAGTTTACTCTCACTAACAGTGACGGCAATGACTACCTGTCTTTAGCTGCAATGATGTTACCGACTAATGACGGTTTTGTTGGTTTAGATAGCTGGAAAATTCCTACGGAGGCGGGGACTTATACTGTACTTTTAAGTGCTTATGATGCGGGCACTGAGGCTAATGATGAAATTATTTCTAACGTGCCAAACCCGATTGGCATTACGTCAACTGGGGCAACAGGTGTAGCAACTGAGATTGGTAATACGAACGTACATATTCATCCTGGTGTAGTTGGTGATACAGATCCTGAAGGTGGTATTAGTGATTTTGATAGCCGCGTACACCGTTGGTTAAACCCTGTTGCAAAGTTGACAGTTGTTGTCGAATAAGGAGGCTTTTATGATTAAATTTACTAAAGTCGCCGTTGCGACGGCAGCCGCACTTACATTAGTTGCGTGTGGTGATGACAATAATGATAGTGTTACCGTGGTGGCAACGCCTGTAGAGTATCAAGTTACTTTAAGTAATCTAACGAACGGTCAACCTATCTCTCCACCTGCATTGATTCTACATAATAGCAGCGCATTATGGACGATTGGTAGCCCCGCTTCTAATGCACTAGAATTATTGGCTGAATCTGGTGATAGCAGCTTATTGCAAAGTAGTAGTTTAGTGACAAGTGTAGCGGTAAGTGCTGTACCTGTTTTACCGGGAGAAACCTCTACGGTGACGGTTTCTCATGGTGATCTGGTCAGTTACTTATCATTTGCAAGTATGTTAGGTAACTCCAATGATGCATTTACTGGTCTTAATAAAATCGACTTGAGTTCATTTGCGATTAACGATTCCGTTAAATACAGCACACTCGCCTATGATGCGGGTACTGAAGCGAATACTGAAAGCGCAGAAACAGTGCCAGGTCCTGCTGGTGGTGGTGAAGCTTATAATCCACAACGTGATGATAATAATAACTTTGTCGCGATGCATGCTGGAATTATTAGTGCAGATGATGGTTTAAGTAGCTCAGTGCTCACTTATCAACAGAAGTTCGATAACCCGGTTATGTCTGTTACTATCACGCGTATCAAATAAACCTTTTTGGTCTGTTTGTTGTTGTAAGCTCTGTGCTTGCTATAACAAATAGGCTTTTTTTATAGTGAGGGCAGCATGGCTGATAGTATTTTAATCGTGGAAGATGATCAAGATATCGCAGAATTGGTTAAAGTGCACATGCAAGATTTAGGCTTGCAAGTCACGCACTGCGATAACGGTGAAGAGGCCATTAAACAAGCCTTAAGCAATGACTTTTCACTATTAATATTAGATATCACGTTACCCGGTTGTAGTGGGTTAGATGTTTGTCGAAAAGTAAGAGAAGTCAAACAAGAGCAAGCTATTTTAATGTTAACCGCACGTACTTCTGAAATTGATAGAGTGGTTGGCCTTGAGTTGGGTGCTGATGACTACATGTCAAAACCATTTAGCATTAGAGAGTTGCAAGCACGTGTGCATGCGCTTTTACGCCGAGTGCATTTATTACAAAATAGTAAACCGCAAGCTACTGATAATGAAACTATAAGTGGGCAAGAAAATAGCGTTATTTGCCATGGCGAGTTGATGATTAACCGTCGTACACATGAAGTGATATTACGTGAAAAAACCATTGAATTAACCTCAACAGAATTCGACCTACTGTGTTTTATGGCGCAGCATCCTAGCCAAGTTTTTTCTCGTACCCAACTCTTAGACAAAGTGTGGGGCTATCAGCATAGTGGTTATGAGCATACGGTTAATTCACATATTAATCGCTTACGTAACAAGTTAGTAGCGGGTCAACCTGAATTAACCAACAAAGTTTTTCCTGCCATTATTCAAACCGTTTTTGGTGTGGGATATAAATTCAGCCCTGAAGGTGTTGCTTGATGATACTCTCTCTTTATCAGCGTATTAGCATTGCGCTAGTATTACTTTTCCTTGCTATTGCCTGCACTTTTACATGGTGGTCTGCAAAGCTTGAAGTGAGTTCTCGCCATGAAGCTGAACAGCGTTTACATCTTCAATTAGCGGAGCATCTAGGTAACGATAACCCTTTATTAAAAGAAGGTGTTTATGATTACCGTGAATTAAAAAACCTGTTCCACAGTTTAATGATTCTTGGGCCAAGTTTTGAATTTTATTTTATCGCACCCAGTGGCAGTATTCTCAGTTATTCCGCAGAGCCCGGTAAAGTAAAACGCGAACAAATTGATATTGCACCTTTAGTCGATTTTATTAACCATAAAAAATCATTGCCAATATACGGTGATGATCCGCGTAATAATTGTGAAGGGATCGCCTGCGCACAAAAGATATTTTCAGCCGCGCCAATTTATAATGGTGATAATTTACAAGGTTATTTATATACCATTATCGGTGGCGAAAAATATGATTCAATCTTTGCCGATGTGTTATCAGAACAACATCTTTCACAGTCGTGGGTATTTTTATTCAGTGTGATGGTTTTCTTCTTTTTGGTGTTGATAGCATTATTACGCTTTTTGACTCAACCGCTAAAACAATTGACTGAGAATGTTCGCGCTTTTAAACAGGCTGGATTTGAAAAAAATAAGGTCATATTGCAACAATGGCCAGCGGCTAAACATAATGAAATTCATGAGCTAGGCAGTGCGTTTAATGAAATGGCTGAGCAAATTAATTATCAATTTGTGCAATTACAGGCAAACGACAAAAAACGGCGAGAGATGTTAACTGATCTTTCCCATGATTTACGTACACCTCTTGCTGCTTTACAAGGATACCTTGAAACGATTCAATTAAAAGGGGCTCAACTCAGTAGCGAACAACACCAACGATTTATCGATATTGCTTTTAAAAATGCCAATCAACTAAAAAAGCTGGTGGATCAAATTTTTGAATTAGCACATCTAGATGGCGGGCAAGTTACCTTAGATTTAGAAACATTTCCTTTAGCCGAGTTATTACATGATATTGCTGCTAAATTTCAACATCGCTTACAAGAAAAAGGGTTAACCCTGAATATATCCCCTGAGCAGTGTGAGTTTTTGGTTTATACGGATATCGGTAAATTAGAAAGAGTATTAAGTAACTTAATTGATAATGCGATTAGGCATACCGCAGCAGGTGGGAAAATCACAATACAGGTTGATGAAAAGCCAAATAACCAACTTAATCTATCGGTTATCGATAATGGTACTGGAATTAATGAAAATGAATTAGCCTATATTTTTGATGCTCGTTATCGTGCGAGTAATGCTATTTGTGATAGTAAAGAACATGGTGGGTTAGGATTGGCTATCACACAAAAATTATTACATTTATTGCAGTCTGAAATTAATGTTGATAGCCAGATAGGTAAGGGGACAAGTTTCAATTTTTGTTTGACTAAAATAGGATGATAATAAGGTGTTGAGTTTGCTTATTGATTAGCAATAAAAATGCTTTAGCAGGTTTTCTGAAACGCTTTATCAATTGCCTAAAGGCATTATGAAAGCACAAGTTAAACGTACATTTACCGATCGCGATCACTCTGCCATAGATAGCAAATATGAATCTGGGGTCCTAAAGTTGAATTTGATATATTCAAATTTGAAAATGGTGAAATTGCCACGCATTGAGATACGATTGAAAATATCTGTTGTGGCTGAATCAGAATGGAAAAATAATAATGGGAAATTCGGTTGTTAATCTACTTAGTGACTTTCTGGCTCCATTATTGATCCTGTAAAAAATGCCGCTCACATAAGTCGAACGGCTTTTTTAAGGGAAATATTTTTAAAGTTCCCTAAAGACAGGAGTCTATAATTTAACTGGCAAATTGCATAAATTATTTATTTAATTTTTCTTTTGCTTCTTGTACTTTTGCAAAGTCTAAACCCAATTCATCTGTAGCTTCTTTAATTAAATGAGGCTGAGTCATTATTGTCCCCATCAACTGTTTTAATTGTTCTGGAGGAATGCCTAACTCCTGCACAAGGCTGAGTGCCATCATGGGGTTTTGAGTTAATGCTTCAAAAAGTGATTTTACTTTTGCATCACTTACGTTGTGCTCTTTTAAAATTGCAATAATTGGATTCATTGATAACCTTGTATTTTACATTATGGGTAAGTGTATTGATTAAATTATATGGCTTGTGTGTACTATTAACAATATATAATGCTAAGGCTTATTGTTTGGCTAACTTATTAATTGCTTATTGACTAGTAAGCGCTATTAACACATTGCTCTCTATATTTAACCCCCTACAATAACCTGTATTTAATCCTATCATTTATTAATACATAAGGTGCTTTTCTATGGAAAGTTCATTTCCGATTTTTTCTACTGCTATTTTATTATTTTTTATACTCGATCCATTAGGCAATGTACCGTTATTATTAAGCATTTTAAAAAATATAGATAAGAAAAGGCATGCAACAATAATTGTTAGAGAGATGGTAATTGGTTTAGTCATATTGCTTATTTTCTTATTTTTTGGAGAGCGATTTTTAAGTTTATTTCATCTTCAAACAGAGGCCATAACAATTTCTGGTGGAATTATTTTCTTTGTGATTGCTTTGAAAATGATTTTTCCTAACTCCGATGGTTCAGATCTTTTTGCTACGACAAAAGGTGACGAACCCTTAGTAGTTCCGATAGCGATGCCAATGATTGCAGGGCCTGCCGCATTAGCAACATTGTTAGTCTTAGCTAAAACTAATACAGACCATACTGGTGAATTATTTGCTTCATTATTATTAGCTTGGTTGTTATCGGCCATGGTTTTATTATTCTCGACACAGCTTTATAAAATCCTTAGAACTAAAGGGCTAAAAGCGTTAGAAAGGCTGATGGGCATGTTACTACTGATCATGTCAGTACAAATGTTTATTGATGGGATCCGCTCGTTATTACCGACATTCGCATAAAATGTCATCGTTTCTTTTTAATACCTACTAAACGGGTGAATTTAAATGTTAAAAAGCTTCAACGATAGTTTTCATCGCTTTCGTGTTTTCATAACGTAACGTAGTTTCTTACTGACCGGGTCAGTAATACGACTTTTTAAAGTGAATAAGGTGAAATTGCCTGCCTGCGACTTATTATTTAAAAAGTAACTCATTTATAGAATAGTTCACCTCAAAAATAATTTAGTTTCAAATATATAAAACCGCTACATTAATATTGTTAAATATTAATGTAGCGGTTAGGTTACTATTCTGTGTCAGAACGGAGCAAATATACTTTGTTAAGATCTGATATTTTGATTAAAATTCTCAATAGCTTCCACTACTCTCATTGCTCCATTTTGAATTTCAACTATCGTAATGCCGGCTTCGTTAGAAAACTCTAATGCATTACTTGCTTCTTTTATAGATTGATCAATGGCAGTGATAGCTTCTGACATTTGATGAAGGTTTTCATTTACAACCTTACTTATTTCTTCTGTTGTAGTATTTGTTCTTGATGCTAGTTTTCTGACTTCGTCTGCGACCACCGCAAAACCTCTACCTTGCTCTCCTGCTCGCGCTGCTTCAATAGCTGCGTTCAGTGCTAATAAGTTAGTTTGTTCTGCAATGCCTTTCACATTACCAGCTAAATCGCTGATATGTTCAGAGTGTTTATTTAGTGATTTAATACTGTTACTTACAGTTTCCATTTGTTTGGTTAGTTGTTGCATTCCATTAATAGTATCTTGAATGATATCTTTACATTTTTCTGATTGATGGCGTGTTTCTTTAGAAACGGTATGGGCAATTCTTGAGGCTTCAATAGCTGCTTGTTCTTGCTCTATTTGTGATGTGATTAAAGTAGCAAATTTAATGACCTTATAAAGCTCACCTTTATCATTATGTACAGGGTTATAGGACGCTTCCAACCATATTTCTCGGCCTGAACTATCAATGCGTTTGAAACGGTTGGATACATGTTCTCCCTTTGCAAGCTTATTCCAAAATGCCTCATATTCTGGCGAGTTCACTTCTTCAGGATCACAAAATATTTTATGATGTTTTCCTTTTATCTCGTTGAGACTGTAGCCCATCCCCCCAAGGAAATTTTTATTAGCGGTAAGTACTTCACCTTTTGGCGTAAACTCAATTGTAGACATAGAGCGGTCTATGGCTTCTAGAATATCCTGTTGTTGACGAGAGTTTTCAATGGTTCTGGTTAATTCAGCAGAGAGGACGATGAACGAGCTTAAAGAGTCTTGATGGTTATATACTGGTTCTAACATCGATCTTAACCATGTTTCTTGACCATTGTTTTTATTCGCTTGAACAGCACCATGCCAATTTTTGCCAGATTTCAATGCCTGAGTAAGTGCTTTGAAATGGTTGGTATCACGATAATAAGCTGGAATTAAATCAATAAAGTATTTGCCAACAACATCTTTGCCTGTATAGCCTAGCTCTGATTCAACCATTGCATTAGTTTCAGTAATTTTACCTTCACTATCTAATGAAAACCGTATCATATCTTCATCGAGGCTATTACTTATCTGTTTAAGAAAATGTAGTTCTCTTTTTAATTGTGCGTTTTCCTCTTTTAATGCCTTATTCATAAACATAATTAGAATATCCCTCTATCAATATGATTTTATAGTGGTGTTTATTGCATTTATTTGAAAAGATTATTGGTTTAAATTAGTGTAGTAGGTTAATTCAAAAGTAGTAATTAATTTTTAGAAAAAATGCTTTTTAGTGAAAAGGTGCACATAACCTTGTTAAGGTGACATAAGTATTAGTAAAAATTACTTGATGTATTGTCGGTTGTTATCTTGTTCCTGTTATCGATATAGAAGTAGTCCTTAGCTGATTTTAGATACAAAAAAGCCAAGCTAACTGCTTGGCTTAAATAGAAAACTTATTTAATTAATTATTAAGAAGCTTCTACGATTGTTTTCATGTCTTTCATGTAACCGCGTAGTTTCTTACCTACGATTTCTACTGGGTGGCTACGAATTTCTTCGTTGATTTCGATTAAACGTGCGTTATCAACAGAGTTAGACTTAACTTCAAGTGCTGAACCTAGGTATTGTGGGCTCATTGCTTTAACGAAGTCTGCAAGTAGTGGTTTTGCAGCGTGGTCAAACAGGTAACAGCCGTATTCTGCCGTATCAGAGATAACAACGTTCATTTCGTAAAGTTTCTTACGAGCGATAGTGTTAGCAATAAGTGGTGTTTCATGTAGAGACTCGTAGTATGCAGACTCTTCGATGATACCTGATGCAGTCATTGCTTCAAATGCTAGCTCAACACCTGCTTTAATCATTGCGACTAAGAAAATACCGTGGTCGTAGAATTCTTGTTCACCGATTTCCATGTCACCAGCTGGTTGCTTTTCGAAACCAGTTTCAGCAGTTGCCGCGCGCCATTTAAGTAGATTAACGTCATCGTTAGCCCAGTCAGCCATCATAGTTGCAGAGAATTCACCTTCAATGATGTCATCCATATGCTTGTTGAATAATGGGCGTAGAATATCTTTAAGTTGTAAAGACATATCAAACGCTTTGATTTTAGCTGGGTTAGATAGACGATCCATCATGTTAGTGATGCCGCCGTATTTAAGGCCTTCAGTGACTGTTTCCCAACCGTATTGAATTAGTTTAGAAGCGTATGCTGGCTCAAGACCGTCAGCAACCATTTTTTCATAACCTAAGATTGCGCCAGTTTGTAACATGCCACAAAGGATAGTTTGCTCACCCATCAGGTCAGATTTAACTTCAGCAACAAAAGAAGACATAAGTACACCAGCACGATCACCACCTGTAGCAGATGCGTATGCTTTAGCCCATGCAAGGCCGTGACCCTGCGGATCATTTGCTGGGTGAACAGCAATTAGTGTTGGAACACCGAAACCGCGTTTGTATTCTTCACGTACTTCAGAACCAGGACATTTAGGTGCACACATGATAACAGTGATATCTTCACGTACTTGCATACCTTCTTCAACGATATTGAAACCGTGTGAGTAAGCTAATGTTGCACCTTCTTTCATAAGAGGCATAACAGCGCCAACTACAGCAGTATGCTGTTTGTCAGGTGTTAAGTTACATAGTAAGTCTGCTTGTGGAATTAGCTCTTCGTACGTGCCTACTGTGAAACCATTTTCCGTTGCATTTTTCCATGATTGACGTTTTTCAGCGATGGCTGCAGCACGTAAAGTGTAAGAAACGTCAAGGCCTGAATCGCGCATGTTTAAACCTTGGTTTAAACCTTGTGCACCACAACCGATGATAACTACTTTTTTGCCTTTTAATGCTTCACTTCCTTCAGCAAATTCGCTGCGATCCATAAAACGACATTGACCTAGTTGATGTAACTTCTCACGTAGAGGAAGAGTGTTAAAGTAGTTAGCCATTTAGCTGAGCTCCAAAATAAATTAATAGGGGTAAAATCAATCGTAATAATTAAGTGTTCTATTTTTGCTGAAAACTTAGATCTAATATTTAATACAATCGAATATAACGTTTAATATTGAACGTTGTTTACATTTCGATGGTCACTATAACGTATAAGTAATATTGCGCAAAATGATATATTAGCAATGTCATGTTGCAGAAAGTGAAATATACTACCTTTATTATTGCAGTTATAGAAAAAGTATTACTTTTTTATCACACCTAATTTAACAATGCTGTATCTTGAACCCTTATAGAGATTATTGTTGATTTGAACATGTTGTTTTATAATTATTGATTGTTAACGTTTACACTTTTTATCTTGTTGTCTTAAAAGGAGTTTTTATGTCTTTACTGGTATTGCCGAGTGACTTGGTTTCGGTCGAATGGTTGGCTGAACACTTGCATCATACAAACTTGATTCTGTTAGACGCAAGCTGGCACATGCCGATGACAATGCGTAATGGTTATCAAGAGTGGTTGAGTGAACGTATCGATCATTCGCGTTTTTTCGATTTTGACCGTGAAGTCTGTGATAAAAAAAGTGCATTGCCCCATATGATGCCCACTGCTCAGCATTTTGAACTATCAGCGCAATTATTAGGTATTAATAATGACCATGCCATTGTGGTTTATGACAGTATTGGCATTTTCTCCAGCCCAAGAGTGTGGTGGATGTTTAAAGCGATGGGGTTTAATAATATTGCCGTATTAGATGGTGGTTTGTCTGCTTGGAAAGAAGCGGGATTGAGTGTAGATACTCAACCTCCTTGTATTGATGGCTATCAGCAAGGTAATTTTAAAGCGGTTTATCAACCTGAATTAATCAGCAATAAAGAACAGGTACATGATGCGATTGATAAGCGAGGAGTATCAATTATTGATGCCAGACCTAAAGCCCGTTTTTTAGGCGAAGAACCTGAGTTTAGACCTGGATTGCGTTCAGGGCATATGCCATCAGCGATCAATTTACCCATTGACGAAATATTAAATAATAAGACCATGAAAAATGCTTATCAGTTGGCGCAAATATTTGAGGCATTAATGCCGCAAAAACAACGTTTGGTATTTAGCTGTGGATCCGGTGTGACTGCTTGTATTCTTGCTTTAGCCGCTAAAATTGCTGGTTATGATGCGTTAAGTGTCTATGACGGTTCATGGAGTGAGTGGGGCGCAAATGAAAATTTACCTGTCGTGCAAAAAACGACGAATTAGTTTTCAATAAGCGAACACAATAAAGTGTGCACAATAATGCTAAATAAAATAAATAAGGCACGTTAAATGGATATTAAGTCATTACAAACGTTTGTTCATTTAAGTCAAAGCCTACATTTTTCAAAAACTGCATTAGCCATGCATGTGAGTCCATCTACTTTAAGCCGACTTATCCAACGTTTGGAAGAGGAACTTGGCTGCAGCTTGTTGATACGCGATAATCGTTCAGTATTATTAACTGAAGCGGGTGTCGCTTTTAAACAGTTTGCCATTCAGCAAATAGAGCAATGGGAATTGCTCAAACATTCGATCACTAAAGGCTCTAATGAATTAGAAGGTGAAATTAATTTATATTGCTCAGTGACGGCAGCCTATAGTCATCTTCCTCCTATCCTAGAACGATTTAGACGTATTCATCCTAATGTCGATATAAAACTATCTACCGGAGATAGTGCCGTTGCGATTGAGCAAGTAATGCTGCATCAAGTTGATTTTGCGATCACCGCGCTTCCGGATAACTTTCCTGCGCGTTTACATTTCAGCCAATTAGCTGAAATTCCTTTATCTATTGTCGTGCCTACTATTCCCTGTGCGGTTACTCAAACGATCAAGCAATCACCGATAGACTGGAAAAATATTCCTTTTATTTTACCTGAGCATGGGCCGATACGCCGTCGCTTTGATACTTGGTTCCGTTCATTAAAATCAGGAAAACCACAAATTTACGCAAAAGTAGCAGGACATGAAGCTTTGATCAGTATGGTCGCTTTAGGCTGTGGGGTTGGGGTTGTGCCAGATGTTGTTGTTGAGAATAGTCCAGTGCGATACCGCGTTCAAAGCTTGTCTGGAGTGGGAGAGATTGCTTCATTTAATTTAGGGGTGTGTTGTTATAAAACACGCTTATCAGAACCTTTGATTGAAGCTTTTCTGAATTGTGTAGAAGCTTAGCTAAAAGCTCAAGTTAATAACAAAAATTATTGAAACAGCCTCTGCGATTGGACATTAATGCTAAAGCCTTAAATCCTCAAGCTTCAAATCCTCATTACAAGGGGAATAACGGTGCTGAAAGTGGTGTAAATCGCTTGTTGCCATTTTTGCTTATCAAAAAATAAGCATTGCTCGGATATTCCCATAGAAATTAAGTAAACTGGGGTTTACAATAGCGGCTAATTATTAAGGAGCTTTTTATGTTTAATCCACAGAAATTAGAAGAAATCGCAAAGCAAGTCAGTGATGCAATGCCTGAAGGTGTAAAAAGCTTTGGTAATGAAATTGACCGTAAAGTTAAACAAGTATTACAAGCTCAACTAGGCAAGTTAGATATGGTTAGCCGAGAGGAGTTTGATGTACAAACACATGTGCTATTGCGTACACGTGAAAAACTCAACCAAATGGAAGAGAAATTTGCGCAATTAGAAGCTAAGTTAGATCAAAACAACTCAGCTAGTACTGATAAAAACCCATCAGAAAATAATTCAACAAACATTGAAAAAGAGTAAATAGGAATCAAATGAAAGAGCAATATTTAAAACGTGCAGAATTATTTGTAGAACAAGTGGCTGCAAACAATGAATTATTCGGTTTGTTTGATGAAAATTTAGGTTGGGCAAATTGTCACGCGCACGATAATAAAGATGCCACTGCTGTTTATTTATTTTGGTCTGATGTTGAATTAGCTGAAAAGTTAAAAACCGAAGAGTGGGAAAACTATAAAGTAGAAAGTATTGCTTTAGAGGTCTTTTTTGATTCTTGGTTAGACGGCATGCAAAAACAACAAGTGTTTGCGGGTGTTAACTGGGATGAGGAATTATGTGGCTTAGAGATTGAAGCAATGGTATTAAAAAACGCATTAATCGAGAAGTTTCAAGTGGATGGTTCAGATGCTGAAGCTGAAGCAACAGAAGTTGTTGGCGCATAATTAATTTATTCATAGTATTTCTTTATTAGCGATTTTTATTAGTACGTTATTAAAATCTGAATTTATATTAATCACACTAATTAACTGATCTATTTTACTTGTTAAAATAACTATTTTTGTTGTAAGTTTTGTAGAGGGGAACAACCATTTACCTCAACTTACACCTTAAACTAAATCATTTTTTCTGTGCAAAAATTTAGATTACTTATTTAATGTAGTTGGCATTATTCATAAAAATAAATATAAAAAAACCAAGCAATAAGCTTGGTTTTTTATAGATGTTAACTAATGAAGTTTAAGCCTTATTCTTCAGGGTAAGTGCCCCAACCGTCATAGTCAATATCAAATGATTTAGCTAATGCGACTAGTTTTTCAATGTCTTCAAAAATAGCTTCTTCATCTAAGTTCATTTCAACAACCACATCAAAGCTAAGAATAATTGAGCCATCTTCTAGCTCTAACTCTTCAGGGTCGGTTACCTCATAACCTTTTTTGAAACAAGCGATAGCGGCTTTTTCTAATACGTCAAAGTTATCACAAGATAGGTGATGTTCAATCATATAAACAGCATCAGGGTTACTGCCGTCTTCTAAAATAGCCTCAACAATTTCTGCTGTTTCTTCAGCTAATTCCGCTAATAGTTCTTCATGTGTAAGTTCTTCTGACATTTTTATCTCTTCTCTATCTAAGTGAATTATTTACAACAATCGGTATTAGAATCTGGACGATTCACTTCTTCATTAAGTTGTTTGTATTTGGCTAGCATGATCTCATAAGAATCATTCATTAAGCGACGAATTTCACGCTTTTTGTATTGGGTAATATCAATCGGATCTAACATTTCAACAATCACTTCGCCATTATCCCAACGATTTAAGTTAACTTGTTGATGCGTATTAGATACGACTGTGGGGACCACGTTTACACCTGCTTGTAATGCTGTATGGAATGCACCCATTTTAAACGGCATTAAACCACGGCCGCGGCTACGAGTGCCTTCAGGGAATATCCACACGCCTAAGTTTTTAGCGCGCATTTGTTCTACTACGTCGGTGATCGTATTTTTTGATTTATCTTTATTGTCACGATCAATCAAAATATTACCCGTTAACCAGTAAATAATGCCGAAGAATGGAATCAATACCAGACTTTTTTTACCGATAGTGACAGAGCCCGGTTGAACCGCACCTGTTGTAGTGACCATATCGTAATTGTTTTGATGATTTGCAATATAAACAACAGAGCCATTATTTTTGGCACTTTCAGGTACTCGAACCGTGACTTTTAATCCTACTAAACGTGACATTTTGCTAAATAACATCGCAAAGTGATAGGTGTTTTTAGGATTACGTGGACTCAAAATACAGTAAAAGAGTGAGTACGCACTCATTAGAATAACGGCAACAATAATTAAAATTGCTCTGATAATAAATAACATAGTTTATTGGTTCTCTTCTTGTTCAACTTCAGATGTAATGACTTCAATATTATCAACGCGCTGTAAACCACGTGGTAATTTGTTACCACGACGGCCACGTTCACCTTGATAATGCGCTAAATCGCTTGGCTTTAAAGTAAGCTTACGTTTACCTGCATGCAAGGTGACTGCACTTTCTGGCGAGATAATTTTCAGCATAGTAACAAACTCTTCTCGTTTAGTCGCTTTAGCTGTCATGATGTTGATCATCTTGTTACCTTTACCCTTACTCAAGCTTGGTAGACTTGCAACTGGAAAAATTAACATGCGACCTTCATTACTGATGGTTAAGCATAAGTCGAGTTTATTATTTGATAATTTTTGTGGCGCGAGTAAATGGGCATTAGTAGTTAGGTTGATCAAAGCTTTACCGTTTTTATTACGGCTATTAATATCACTTAAATTGGCTACAAATCCATAACCATGGTCACTGCTGATAATATAACGATCTGAATCATCTCCCATCAATACACAGGCAAAAGGTACGTTTTCATTTTGATTGAACCGACCCGTTAGTGGCTCACCTTGAGAACGAGCTGAGGGTAAGGAGTGTGCATCTAATGAATAAACACGGCCTGTAGTATCAATAAATAGACAGCTTTGATTGCTTTTACCTTGGCAGCTAGTTAGGTATTCATCACCGGCTTTATAGCTCAGAGCTTGTGGATCAACATCGTGACCTTTAGCACTGCGCACCCAGCCCTGTGTTGATAATACAACTGTCACTGATTCACTTGGCATTAATTCTTTTTCAGTTAATGCTTTTGCTTCTAATCTTTCAACCATTGGTGAACGACGGTCATCACCGTATTTATCAGCATCTGCTTTGATCTCTTTTTTTACTAGCGTATTTAAGCGTCTGTCTGAGCTAAGTAGTTGTTCTAATTTCTTTTGTTCTTCAGAAAGCTCTGCCATTTCGCTACGAATTTGAATTTCTTCAAGTTTAGCTAATTGGCGTAGTTTAATTTCTAGAATGGCATGCGCTTGCGTATCGGATAATGAGTAACGAGACATTAGCTCCGCTTTTGCGTCATCATAGGTACGTATGATTTCAATCACTTCATCGATATTTAAGTAGGCAATTAATAAACCCTCTAAAATATGAACGCGGGCTAAAATCTTATCTAAACGATGTTGTAGGCGGCGACGTACTGTATTACGACGATAGACTAACCATTCACTTAAAATAGTGACTAAGCCTTTGACACTTGGGCGTTGGTTTAATCCCAGCATATTAAGGTTTACTTTATGGCTGACTTCTAAATCTGTAGAAGCAAAAAGATGATTCATTAATGCTTCAATATCGATTCTATTTGAACGCGGAATGATCACTAAGCGTGTTGGATTTTCATGGTCTGACTCATCGCGCAAATCAGCCACCATTGGTAGCTTTTTATCCTGCATCTGTTTAGCAATATCTTTTAATATTTTGCCGCCTGACACTCGATGCGGCAAAGCAGTGACCACGATTTCACCACTTTCTACGATATAAACTGCACGACTTTTGAAACTACCACGTCCGGTCTTATAGATATTAACGATTTCACTACGCGGTGTGATGATTTCAGCTTCCGTAGGGTAATCAGGACCTTGTACAAACTCCATTAAATCTTCTAATGAAGCTTTTGGGTTATCAATCAGGTGTAAACAAGCGTCGGCTACTTCTCGCGCATTATGCGGCGGAATATCTGTCGCCATACCCACAGCGATACCTGTGATACCATTTAACAAAATATGCGGCAAACGAGCGGGTAATAATTCAGGTTCTTTTAAGGTGCCATCAAAGTTCGGTTTCCAATCCGTTGTACCTTGGCCAATTTCAGACAGTAATAACTCAGAAAAAGCAGATAAACGAGATTCGGTATAACGCATCGCAGCAAATGATTTTGGATCATCGGGCGCACCCCAGTTACCTTGACCATCGATTAATGGGTAACGGTAGGAGAAGGGCTGTGCCATTAATACCATCGCTTCATAACAAGCACTATCACCATGAGGGTGATATTTACCTAATACGTCACCGACAGTACGAGCAGATTTTTTATATTTTGCTAAAGCTGATAAACCTAACTCAGACATAGCGAAAACAATACGGCGTTGTACGGGTTTTAACCCATCGCTGATATGCGGAAGTGCACGGTCCATGATCACATACATGGAATAGTTGAGATAAGCATCTTCAGTAAATTTAGCGAGCGATAATTGCTCCACGCCTTCTAAACTCATGTCTAACACGTCACTCATATTGTACAGCCCTATATTGGTAATGGATAAATAAAGCGTGAGTATACAGCACTTGTATTCTAAGACAGAAATAGAAATGAATTTGTGCGAATTAAGTGTGAAAAAAATGCATTAATAGAGCTAAATTACAGCAAGTTAGCCTTGATCGTTTATTTTGAGCAGAATAATAATGGCGATTGAGTTAAATGGTGATTGTGTTTTAAGGATGTATTGGAAGATGGATAGACAAGCTAAACAAGTCGCATTGAGATGACTGTTTAGCTTGAACAAGAGAACATTGATGATAAATAGAGAAGATTGATGACTTTATTCGATTTACTATTTATCTATTTATCTATTTTACTATTTATCTAGCTTTCTCTTTAGCGCATTTTAGTTGTTGTTTGATAACTTTTAAAATGCGCTTTATTGCTCAGTCAGTTTATGACGCTATAAAGAATATTTATAACTGAGAAAATGCTTTTTTAGCCGCTGAGATTGTGTCGTTAATATCTTGCTCAGTATGTGCTAATGATAAAAATCCAGCTTCATATGCTGAAGGAGCAAGGTAAATACCTTGATCTAACATCAAATGGAAGAATTTTTTGAATCTTTCAATATCACAGGCACACACTTGTTGGAAATTAGTAACTTCTGCTTCATTGGTAAAGAAGAAACCAAACATGCCGCCAGCATAATTCACACTAAGCGCGATACCTTCTTCAGTTGCTGCTTGCTTTAAACCTTCTGCAAGTTTCTTAGTTTTAATGGCTAGTTGCTTGTATTCAGGTGTATCTAAAGCCGTTAATGACGCTAAACCTGCATGCATTGCAATTGGGTTGCCCGATAAGGTACCCGCTTGGTAAACAGGGCCCGTTGGTGCAATAAATTGCATCACTTCACGGCTACCACCAAATGCGCCGACAGGCATGCCGCCGCCAATCACTTTACCTAAGGTTGTTAAATCTGGTTTGATATTATAAAGCGCTTGAGCACCGCCAAGTGCAACACGGAAACCAGTCATTACTTCATCAAAAATCAACAAAGCTTTATGTTGGTCACAGATATCTCGTAACCCTTGTAAGAAACCGGCCGCTGGCGGAATACAGTTCATGTTACCTGCAACGGGTTCAACAATAATACAAGATATTTGGTCTTTATATTCTGCAAATAATGCTTCAACAGAGGCGAGATCATTAAAGTTAGCGGTTAAGGTGTGTTTAGCAAAATCAGCTGGAATGCCCGGTGAACTTGGTTGACCCAAGGTTAATGCGCCAGAGCCGGCTTTGACTAATAAAGAATCAGCATGGCCGTGGTAGCAACCCTCAAATTTTAATATTTTATCTCGGCCTGTAAACCCGCGAGCTAAGCGAATTGCACTCATCGTCGCTTCAGTACCTGAACTTACCATGCGAATTTGTTGCATAGATGGAACTAGCTGCTGTACTTTTTCTGCCATGGTGATTTCAATTTCAGTTGGCGCACCAAAGCTAAGGCCATTTTCAGCGGCATCAATCACGGCTTTTTTTATCGCTGGGTGGTTATGACCTAAAATCATAGGTCCCCATGAACCGACGTAATCAATATATTGTTTGTCATCTACATCATAAATGTAAGCATCTTGTGCTTTTTGTATGAATAAAGGGCCGCCACCAACGCCATTAAATGCGCGAACCGGTGAGTTTACACCACCAGGAATAATAGATTGTGCACGGCTAAATAGTTCAGTTGATTTGCTCATAAGCATCCCATTAATTATTTTTAAGTCGAGAGAAACTGCAATATACCCATGATAAATCAAGATGCAACTGACAAAGCAGAGTCGATAATGATTTTAACAGGGGTTTATCGTTTAAATGTTTGTTAACATGATACCAATCAAGTAATTTGAATGATTATTTTTATTATAATATTAGTTTTTCTTCACTTTCTCGTTTAGGTTGTACTGCATTTATGAAAATAGCATTGCCGTCGGTTTTTATTAATGGATTAAAGCGTTTTATTGAACGTTTTTTCACCAGAAAAAGTAGCGCTTTATTAATATGGCTTTCTATTTTTATTGGACTCTTAGCTGGGACCGTCTCTGCATTATTTGACCACGGCATTGTTTGGGTATCAGAAATGCGCCTAGAATTTATCCATACCTATGGTGACAGCGGTCTGCCATTATGGCTGATTGCCATTCCTGTCTCATCTTTAATGGCTGGAACTGCTTTTTACATCACTCATCGTTTTGCACCAGAAGCCGGCGGCAGTGGTATTCCTGAAATAGAAGGTGCGATGGAAGGAATGCGACCAGTACGTTGGAAACGCGTTATTCCAGTTAAGTTTTTTGGTGGTTTGCTGGCATTAGGTAGCGGCATGGCGCTTGGGCGTGAAGGTCCTTCGGTTCAGCTTGGTGCGAATGTCGGACGAATGATTTCAGATTTATTCAAAGTCGATAAAGTGGATGCGCAAGCTTTATTAGCCGCGGGTGCTGCCGGTGGTTTAGCCGCCGCTTTTAATGCCCCCTTAGCTGGCATTATGTTTGTTATTGAAGAGATGCGTTCACAATTTAATTACAGTTTAACCTCTACTAAGAGTGTATTTATGAGTGCCGTTATGGCGACTATCGTGATGCGCTTGTTCACTGATCAAGATGCCGTTGTAACGGTCACACAATATTCTCATCCTGACTTATACACATTAGGCTTCTACCTTATTTTAGGTTTTTGTTTTGGTGTGATTGGTATTTTTTTTAATAAGATGGTCTTAGCGACACAGGACATGTATTTGTCTATTCATCAAAATCAACGCTGGCGTTTTGTAGGTATTGGCTTATTTTTAGGGGCGTTATTTGGTGCGTTGTCTGTGATTGAACCTGATATCGCATTTAGTGGTCTTGAATTAATTCCGCATGTGGAGGGAGGGCAATACCTTGCTGGGGGCTTGCTGCTTTTATTTATTTTACGTACATTCACCACTTTAATCAGCTTTGGCTCTGGCGCGCCTGGTGGCGTATTTGCGCCCACGCTTGCATTAGGTACTTTATTTGGCATGTTATTTGGCGTTATTGCTCAGGCATTATTTCCTGAGTTGATCACTGACCCAGGCGCTTTTGCGATTGCAGGAATGGGCGGGTTATTTGCGGCAACAGTACGTGCGCCGATCACTGGCATTTTATTGGTAATAGAAATGACCAGTAATTATGAAATGATTTTACCATTAATTGTTACTTGTTTAGGTTCCACTATGGTTGCTCAAACGTTAGGGGGCCGTCCTATTTATACTCAATTATTAGAAAGAACATTGAAATTATCAATGCGTGCCAAACGTCAACAAACAACGGATAAAGCAATGTTCCGTATTAATGATAAATATAAGTAAGAAGGAACTGTATGCGCGGTTATAGAAAGAGCTTTTTTAAATGGTTAACTATTAGTTTATTGTTTGCTTACTTTGGTTTTATGGTAGGGAAATTTAAACAAGATATTTTATACAATAGTATTCATTTATTAGAGTTAGATGCCGCCAGCCTAAATGCAGAAAATCAAGAGCTAACCCAACAGTTAAGTTTAATTCAAGCCGATTTTATCGCTGAAAAGCAAGTTAATGAAACATTAGTCGTTGAAAATAAAACGTTGAACCAAGCGCTAGATGCGAGTAATAATAAATTATATTTTTATGAGCAAGTGGTTGCACCTGGTCTTTCTGTAAGCGGATTAAATGTCTATTCATTTACCGTCACTCAGGCTGCAGAAAAAAATCATTGGTCATATGAGTTAGTGTTAATGCAAACTCAAACGGGGCGACATGTTTTAACGGGGAGTGTTGATATTACTTTTGCTGGCGCGGATGACAGTGAAGGAACTGCAAAACCAATTAAGTTGAGCGAACTTGATAAAGATTTTAGCGGCGCATTTAAGTTTAAATACTTCCAAACCTTAAAGGGGGAGTTCGTCTTACCTAAAAAGGCAAAAGTGGAACAAATATTTGTATCTGCTGATGCTAATGGTTCTCGTTGGAGTCGTTCTCAACGTGTAGAAAAAATTTATGACTGGAAAGATTTTATCGAAAATGGTGGTTCATCGCTTAAAGAATTAGAAACTCAAGAAGAGAGTGAATAAATCATTCCGCTTATACTTGAACAAATTAGTCAGGTATTAGATAATAGGTTCGGGCAAACTAATAGGACTAAAAATTATAATGACAAGCGAAGTGGAAATAGCGTTACCGATTTATTTCAGTGATAACGCAGCAAATCGAGTTAAAACGTTGATTGCAGAAGAGGAAAATCCTGATCTGAAATTACGTGTTTATGTCACAGGCGGCGGTTGTTCTGGTTTTTCGTATGGCTTCACTTTTGATGAAAAAGTAAATGATGACGATACTTTAATTGAGAATAGTGGTGTGACCTTATCAGTTGACCCGATGAGCTTGCAATATCTTGTTGGCGGTACAGTGGATTTTGTTGATGGTTTAGAAGGTTCTCGCTTTTTAGTTAATAATCCAAATGCTACAGCAACTTGTGGTTGTGGATCTTCGTTCTCTATCTAATCTTTTATTGGTTAGAATAATCATGATCAAGCGTCATTGTTGAAAATGTAAGTGCTCACTTTTAAAATTATTAGTGAGCATTAAATTTCAATAATCGAGCCTATCAGCCTTCCATAATCACTATTCCTTTTATCCATCGCATTTATATCATCCACTCTGCTAATCCTGAATTTATTACCCCTCTATTTACCCGATTTAATTCTGTAACTCATGCTGCACTTTATGAGGGACATTAAGCGCTTTTTGATTTACTTTGACACATTGCTGGCAAGGTTAGGTAGTAAGGCTTATCTGATAAGGGAAACCGTCATCGTGTGCGATGACGATAGATGTTGTACTCAGATGTATCATTACAATGTAAGAAAACTCATTTCATTGAACGATAGTCGCTCACGCCACGCAAATACAGCGACGCCATTTAAAACTAAAATGTATAAGTAGTTGTTAATCGTAAAAATTACAATAAAGACGTGAGGAGTTTTATTTTGCGAAATAAATCCGCTATTTACTGTGATTAGCATCGGACAATTTAATCAAAGTAAGTGCTACAGCTCCCTTTTATCTGCATCCTTTGCTTAAGGTCTTCTTATTTAAGGATACCTTGCTTTATCGCAACCTTAATTTATCTCTATTTTAAATAGTTAATAACTTTACCTTGGTGATAAGTCTATTTTTTGTAACCGAATCATTCTTTTTAGGGTCATTTATGTTCTCTCGTATTATCACTTTTATTACTTTAAGACCCTATCTCATTGCATTAGTCATTGTGATTTTATTGGTTGTTTGGATGGTGCTACCCCACCATACGGAAACTGCGGAAAGTACAAATTAACAGTCGCAGCTCGAAAGCGAATCAGTGGATAATGAGCAACGAACTACCTTACCTAAAGTACAAACGACACACTTTGTTACTAAAAAAATCACTAAATACCTGACACTCTATGGCAGAAGCGAAGCGAACAGTCGTGCTGTTATTCGAGCTGAAATAGCGGGTAAAATCATTAGTATCAATGCCAATAAAGGTGACTATGTTGCACGCAATAAAAACATTGTTAATATTGAAAAGGGGGAGTTAGCCGCGCAATTAAAACAAGCTAAAGCTAGCTTGTTGGAAAGAGAATTAACTTATAAAGCCGTGAAGTCATTAAATGATAAAGGTTTACAGGGGCGTGTTCGTTTAGCCGAGGAGAACAGTTTATTTTTATCTGCACAAACGATACTCGCACAATTACAGTTAGCGTTGAAGCGTACTCGTGTTGTTGCTCCCTTTAACGGTATTTTACAGCAACAGTTTTCTGATTTAGGCGATTATTTGCAAGTAGGCGATCCTATCTTTAGCCTTGAAAATGTTGACCCGATGGTGATTAGAGGTGATGCCACCGAGCATTATATGGGTGATTTAAAATTAGGATCAACGGTGCATGCAACGCTCTTATCGGGCGAGATTATCGAGGGGAAAATATCTTTTATTGCGGCAATGGCTGACAGTGATAGCAGTACTTTTAGGGTGGAGGCTGAGTTTCCCAATCCAGAGCAAAAAGTGCTGTCAGGTATTAGCGCTAAGCTAGCTATTCCTTTATATCAAGTTGAGGCCATTTATGTGTCTCCTTCCGCATTAGCTTTAGATGAACAAGGTAACCTCGGTGTGAAACTGGTCAAAGATGGCGTGGTTGCTTTTCAAGGTATTACATTAGTTGAAACTGATAATGATGGCGTATGGTTATCAGGTTTTACAGGTGATGTTGATATTATTACCTTAGGGCAAGGTTTTGTTAAAGTAGGAGATCAAGTTGATGCAGTTGACCAAGGTGAGTTTGAACAAGACGAAGTAGAAAAAAAGCAGACCTCTGATCATCACTCAGTCAATGCTCCACCTAACGGCGCGGAGTAGTTGCCATGAAAACAGTGATTCAAGGTGCATTATCAAGAAAGCGAGCAGTATTATTGTTGTTGGCTTTTTTACTGATATCGGGATTATACGCTTATCTTAATATTCCCAAAGAAGCTGATCCTGATGTAAAAATCCCCGTTATTTATGTCTCTATCACCCATGAGGGAATTTCTCCTGAGGATGGTGAGCGCCTTATTTTAAGACCTTTAGAACAAGAGTTACGAAGTTTAGAAGGTGTAAAAGAAATGAAATCAACCGCTAGCTCGGGACATGCTTCCGTTGTGCTTGAATTCTATATCGATATTGATATAAAAGCGGCGTTGATAGATGTGCGCGAGAAAGTTGATCAAGCAAAAGGAAAGCTACCGCAGGAAAGCGAAGAACCGATTATTAAGCAAGTAACGCTTGCGACAGAAAATCCGGCATTAACTATTTTGTTATCGGGCAGTGTGCCGGAAAGGGCGTTAATTAATATTGCCCGCATAATGCAAGACAAGCTTGAAGGTTTTGTTGAAATCTTGGAAGTCAATATTGGTGGTGACCGTGAAGACATGGTGGAAATTTTAATTGATCCACTGTTGATGGAAAGCTACCAGCTTAATATGAACGATATTTATAATTTAGTTTCTCGTAATAATCGTTTGGTTGCAGCGGGAGTGCTGGATACAGGGAAAGGGCGTTTTCCTATAAAAGTACCTTCTGTGTTTTCGACCATAAAAGATGTCATGTCTATGCCAATAAAAGTGACTGGTGATAGTGTGATCACGTTTGCTGATGTCGCTAAAATCCGCCGTACCTTTAAAGATCCAAGTTCATTTGTGCGAGTGAATGGTTTACCTACTGTTTCGTTAGAAGTTATTAAAAGACCTGGCGAAAATATCATTGAAACAGTTGATAAAGTCAAAAAAACAATGGCTGAGAGCCAAGATCTGTTACCTAGTAATATCCATGTCAGTTATGCCGGTGATAGTTCTAAAGATGTAAAAATCATGCTTAATGATTTGCAAAACAATGTATTAAGTGCCGTGTTATTAGTGGTGATTGTTATTATTGCGATACTCGGTATTCGCAGCGCCGCACTAGTCGGAATTGCCATCCCTGGTTCATTTTTAACCGGTATTCTAGTGTTATGGGTGGCAGGCATCACCGTTAACATTGTGGTGCTCTTTGCTTTGATCATGGCTGTAGGTATGTTGGTTGATGGCGCTATAGTGGTCACTGAGTTTGCGGATCGCGAAATGAGTGCTGGTGTGGCTAAGCATAAAGCGTATCTAGATGCGGCACAACGTATGGCATGGCCAATTATTGCTTCCACTGCTACCACCTTAGCAGCTTTTGCTCCTTTATTATTCTGGCCAGGAGTGACCGGTGAATTCATGATGTATTTACCGTTAACCTTGATGGCAACACTAACCGCATCGTTATTGATGGCGCTTATTTTTATTCCTGTATTAGGGAGTGTTTTTGGTAAAACACGACTATTAACGGCAAAAGAAAAGCATAATGCAAAAATGGCTGAAGAAGGGGAGCTATTAAAACTTTCTGGATTCACTGGACGTTATGTTAAGACATTAAATCAAGCACTTCATTATCCTTGGTTAGTCTTGTTGGCGGCAATATTCATTGCGACATCAGGCATCTTTTTATTCACGCAGTCTCATTTAGGGGTTGAGTTTTTTCCTCAAGTTGAGCCCAATGGCATCAATGTCAAAGTTCGCTCTTATGGTGATTTTTCAATTGATGAACAAGATCAAATTATGCAGCGTATCGAACAGCGTATTCTGCCGCTAGTTGATGAAATAGAAACGCTATACGTGAAAACAGGTGATTCGACGGAGGGAATAGTCGGTAGCATGCGTATTAATTTAAAGGATTGGCAAGATAGGCGTGCAGCTAATCAAATTATTAACGATATTGAAAATCGAACTGATGATTTACCGGGAGTAGAAATCGAGCTAAAGAAAGATCAAGCTGGACCACCTTCAAGTAAAGATTTGCAAATAGAAATTAGTTCTCGTTTTCCTGAATTGTTACAGCAAGCAGCAGACAAAATTCACGACGCGTTATTACAAAAATCATATTTAGTGAATATCGAAGACGACAGTGCCAAGCCTGGCGTGGAATGGCAGTTTCAGATCAATCGAGCAGATGCCGCACGTTATGGTGCAGATGCGACATTATTAGGAAGTAGTGTGCAGTTTTTAACTAATGGTTTAATGCTTGGTTCCTATCGTCCCGATGATGTGGATGATGAATTAGATATTCGAGTGCGTTACCCAGAACAGGAGCGTAGTCTAGGAAAGCTCGCTGATTTACGCCTACAAACCCCGTTGGGTCATATACCGGTCAGCCATTTTGTTGCCTTAACCCCAGTCGCTAAAAAGTCAGCGATACAAAAAGTAGATAGTCGTATTGTGATGACGGTAGGTGCAGATATGGCAGCAGGTTATAACTTGAGTTTACTGTTGCCTGAATTAGAAAAACAACTCCCTAAGTTACAGCTCGATCCTCGTATTTCACTTAAAATACGCGGGCAAAATGAAGATGAGGAGGAAGCGGCCGCTTTTTTAAAAAATGCATTTATGGTTGCTCTGGCAGCAATGGCATTAATTTTAATATTACAATTTAACTCCTTCTATCAAGCCTTTTTGATTTTGAGTGCGGTTATTTTTTCTACTGCAGGTGTATTTATTGGTTTGTTTATTAGTCAAAGTGCCTTTGGCATTGTCATGTCAGGGATTGGTGTGATCGCCTTAGCTGGGATTGTGGTAAACAATAATATTGTTTTGATTGATACTTACAACGTATTAAAAGCGCAAGGTGTTGCAACTAAACCAGCGATTTTAATGACTGGCGCACAACGTATACGTCCAGTTTTATTAACAACATTTACGACTATCTTAGGGTTGATGCCAATGGTAATGAAAATGAACTTAGACTTCTTTAATCAAACCATTGAATTTGGTGCGCCATCAACACAATGGTGGGCACAATTAGCTACTGCTATTGCGGGTGGATTAACCTTTGCAACGGTATTAACTTTAATTCTAACTCCTTGTTTATTAATACTTGGTGCAAACGTTGGCGTTTGGTGGGCAAACTGCTTACAAGGTAAAGACAAAACCACTGCTGACAACACTTACGACTCCGCTGAATGATCTTTAACATTCGCTGAAATAAAAGGTGTGCTTATATTTCTATTGTTTATGAGTGAGAAAAAGTAATATCCAATACGCATTTTATGATCTATTACTCCTGTCATATTAACTACTTAGTACTTAAATAGTATTCTTGTCAGTTTTGAGTAAGATAAATAGCTTCTGTAGAGATGTAAATAGCTCACTACAGAGCTTAAGTTAGCTATCCCTGTATTGGAATTAACTCAAAAACTGAGATCATTTAATGCCTGTTATTTTTATAGAGTGTGACACCAAAATATAGCTTAAAGCCTAATAAGGAATGGTTAATCAAATGTTAGATAGTTTTATTTATGTTTCAGATCTAATTGGTGTGATCACCTGTGCTATTTCTGGTGTATTAGTTGCTACGCGGTTACGTATGGACCCCTTTGGCATTATCGTCTTAGCGGGCGTGACTGGGATTGGTGGCGGTACCTTGCGAGATATGATGATGGGCGCAACCCCAGTTTTTTGGATTGTGGATAATATGTATATTTACGTGATTATTATTACCGCAATATTAAGTCTAATATGGCTTCACCGCATACATCGGTTTCCTGCTTATCTGTTACCCATTTTTGATGCCTTTGGTTTGGCTATTTTTACTATTAATGGAGCACAAAAAGCGTTAATGCTTGGGTTTAGTTGGCCGGTTGCTATTGTAATGGGGTGTATTACAGGCGTAGTGGGGGGCATGATCCGGGATATATTAAGTGGACAAATACCTTTTGTATTACAAAAAGAAATTTATGCGACAGCCTCTATTTTGGGAGCAACATTATACGTGTTGTGTGATTATATTGAGCTAGGCCCTATTTTTTCTATGGCTGTGGCAATGTTAGGCACCTTATCATTACGTTTATGTGCCATTTATTATCACCTTTCTTTACCTGTATTTAGTAACGATCGAGAAGCATGAGCAACGAGTTTGCCATTTAAAGGCAATACTTAATCACTAAAGAGCATTCATTTAACATTGTTTAAACAATTGTTTTGCCAACACAAAGCTGTACTTGGTAGACTCCCTATACTAGGGGCGGTTGATCTTTAGCATTTAAATTTGTTCACCATAAGGCATCTTGTGGTGAAATAACAGGGTAACGTTGACTGACTATTTGTACTGTTTTTTGCTTGTTTATGCAAAATAACCACGTTTTATAAGCTTCGCCTTATATAAACTGTCAGCAGTTCGTTACAAAATTAACTTGAAAGATCAACTTGGCCTACATGTTTAGTGGATTATTGTGAGCAATAGGTAGGCAAATGGAAGCAGTAACAAATTCAACACAATTGATAAATTGGTTTCGTAATTCAGCCCCATATATCAATGCACATCGACACAAAACCTTTGTTTTAATGATTGGTGGCGAAGCATTAGAAACAGATAATTTTCAACATATCATTAATGATATTGCGTTACTTAACAGTCTTGGTGTGAAGTTGATTTTAGTACATGGAGTACGTCCTCAAATTCAAAAGCAACTTGATATGAACGGTCATAGTAGTCAATTTCACGATGATCTCCGGATCACTGATGATCGTAGTTTGACCCTCATTAAGCAAGCTGTCGGTGCGGTACAAATCGAATTACAAGCTGGGCTATCGATGGGATTAGCAAACTCTCCGATGCAAGGCGCAGCAATTCGTACGGTGATCAGCAATGTTGTCACTGCTCAACCTATTGGTGTCAAAGACGGTGTAGATTTTTGTCATGCTGGTAAGGTTCGCCGTATTGATGTTGATGGCATTAAAGCCCAACTCTCTTCTGGCGCGATACCGATTATTTCTCCGATTGGTTATTCAGTAACGGGTGAAGTATTTAATCTTCTTGCGGAAGAAGTTGCAACCCAAGTTGCGATTGATATGAAAGCAGATAAATTAATAGGCTTTTGTTCTCATCAAGGTGTGTTAGATGAAAATGGCGAAGTGATTTCAGAGTTATTACCAGAAGAAGCTCAAGCTCATATTGATGCAATGGAAAAAGAATCAGAGCATGCTTCGGGGACATTACGTCTTTTACGTGCTGCGGTAGCAGCTTGTCAAGCTGACGTAACACGTTGCCACCTCATTAGTTATCATCAAGATGGTGCATTATTAAAAGAGCTATTTACGCGCGATGGTACTGGTTCGCAGATTGTAAAAGAAAGTTATGAAAAAATTCGTACGGCTACTATCGATGATATTGGGGGGTTATTGCAATTAATTGAACCACTTGAAAAACAAGGTATTTTAGTTAAACGTTCTCGAGAATTGTTAGAGAATGAGATAGAGCATTTTTTGATTGTAGAACGAGATGGCATGGTCATTGGTTGTGCGGCTTTATATCCATTTATGGATGATAAAATGGGCGAATTAGCTTGTTTAGTCAGCCATCCTAAATACCGTAGAGCAGCACGTGCTGATAATCTTGTTGCACACGTTGAGCGTAAAGCCAGACAATTAGGATTAGAGTCGATTTTTGTGTTAACAACACAAAGTATCCATTGGTTTAGAGAGAGGGGGTTTGCGTTTGCAGAAATTAGCCAATTACCCGCGGCTAAAAAAGAGATGTATAACTTAAAGCGTAACTCAAAGGTATTAATAAAAAAAATATGAATAAAATAAAAGAAGTGTTTAAGCAAGTAATTTCAAACTGCCATTTAGCGATTGCAAGCGTTAATCTTATGCGTAGTTTAAATTTACCTTTACGCTCTCTTATTGTAGTGCTGAGTACGGTCTTTCTGCATTCTAATGTGACTGCGAAGGTAGACTATGTGTCCATTGGTACCGGTGGCATCAGTGGTGTTTATTATCCAACTGGTGGCGCGATTTGTTTTTTAGTTAATCAGTTAAAAGATGCCGATAGTTTTCGCTGTGAAATTAAAAGTACACCGGGTTCTATCTATAACTTGAATGCACTAAAAGACCATAAACTTGATATCGCCGTGGTGCAATCTGACTGGCAGTATCATGTTTATAACGGTACTTCTATCTTTAAAAGTGAAGGAAAATTTACTCAGTTAAGATCCTTATTTTCAGTGCACTCGGAACCCTTTACCGTGTTAGCAAGGAAAGATGCTAAAATTACCAGTTTTGAGCAGCTAAAAGGTAAGCGCGTTAATATAGGAGCTCCTAATTCTGGCCAACGTGGCACCATGGAAATGCTGTTAGATATTTACGGTTGGCAAGAATCTGATTTTGCACAAGCTACATCATTAACACCCAGTGAACAAGCGCAGGCGCTATGCGATAATAAAATAGATGCTATTGTATATGTTGTTGGTCACCCTAATAGCTCGATTAAAGAAGCGAGTAGTGCTTGTCGAACTAACTTAGTGAATGTTAAAGGGGAAGAAGTATCGCAACTGATAGCGACACATAGCTATTACGATAAGGCATCAATATCTGCCAACATGTATCGCGGCAGCCCTAAAAAAACGATGACATTTGGCGTTGGTGCTACGGTAGTGACCACAACTGATTTACCGGATCAAATCGCCTATGAAATAGTCAAAGCAGTCTTTGAAAATCATACCGACTTTGTACAGTTACATCCTTCTTTTGAATTTCTCACTAAGCATGCAATGGTTACTCAATACTTATCTGCTCCATTACACCCTGGTGCATTACGTTATTATAAAGAGGTAGGATTAATTCAAGATGATTCGAATACGGTAGTACAAAACTAATCTGACGAAGCAAACTGAACTCAAGCAACATTAAGCTTAGCTTCTCCTTACCCAAAGCAAGCAATACCTTCACAATACTTTGTTAGCGATTATTGGCGACGATCATTGTTACCGCCATAGCGATTAAACTGCTCATATCTATTCTTCGCTATAAGCAAAAAATAAACATAAAAAAGCCCGTTATTAAACAGGCTATTTTTATCGTATTAGCATTGTAAGTACATGCCTCAAAAGCAGCGTAAGCTGTTTAAGTATTATGTTTACATTCACCATCAACAGGTTCACCGTAAAGGTATAAACTGTGGTTGGTTAATTTAATGCCATATTTTTCTGCGATAAGTTTTTGCTGCTCTTCAATAAGCGGATCATTAAACTCAATGACTTCACCACATTTTAAGCAAACTAAATGATCATGATGTTCTTGATGAGTTAATTCAAAAACTGATTTACCACCTTCAAAATGATGACGAGTAACGATCCCAGCATCATCGAATTGGTTTAATACACGGTAAACCGTCGCTACACCTACTTCATCGCCTTGTTCAAGCAATTTCTTGTAAAGATCTTCAGCACTTAAGTGTTGATTCTCTGGCAGCTGTAATAAGCTTAAAATTTTCAAACGTGGTGATGTTACTTTTAAACCCGCTTCTTTAAGGGCTAAATTTTCATTACTCATGTCATTTCCTAACTGCTGTATTTGGATTTAGTCGGCTAATTCCGCTAAACACATTTCATTATAAATTTGCTCAGACCAAGCTTTAACACGTGATGCAGTTAATTCAGGCTGACGATCTTCATCAATCCCTAAACCAATGAACGTTTTATCATCGATTGAAGCTTTTGAAGCTTCAAAGTCATAGCTTTCAGATGACCAATGTCCAACAATAATAGCACCTTTACTTTCAACTATATCGCCTAACTGTCCCATTGCATCTAAAAAGTATTCAGCATAATCTTCTTGATCGCCACAGCCAAAAATAGCCACTAACTTATCAGTGAAATCAATCTCTTCTAAATCTGGGAAAAAATCATCCCAATCACATTGCGCTTCACCGTAGTACCAGGTAGGAATACCAAATAAAATAAGGCTAAATTCTGCGATATCTTCCTTGCTACTTTTAGCGATATCTTTTACTTCAACTAATTTCTTACCTAATTCTTTTTGTATCATTTTTGCTACAGCTTCAGTGTTACCTGTATCGCTACCAAAGAAAATACCTACGCTTGACATACTCTATACCTTAATTTATTTGATTTAACTGTGCATGTAGTAGTTTATTAATTAACTCTGCACGACTTATTGATAGTGTGTCAGATAGCGTATTTAATTGTTCAAATAATTCGCTATCTACTTTTAATTCGATTCGTTTTAAACCGTTTTGCTTATCTCTTAACGTCTGTTTTTGCTTATTTATTTTTAGCTGAACTTGACGCGAATGAGGATTGCTTTTAGGCCTGCCTCGGCGTACCTCGTTTGCAAATAGATCGCTAGTAATGCGATCAAATGATTCCTTTGCCATTTTGTTACCTAACAATACTTACCTAAGAATTCTTGTCTAGTAACCTGACTGAGCAATATTGCTTAGTCATCATTACCGAGAGAATTATTTAACCAATACCTGAATTAACCCATACAATTTCTATAATTGCTTTTGAGATGAAACCGATGCAACCAAAAAATAATACTGCCCAAACAACCTGACGCCCAAATTTTGGTACATTACCTTTTTTTAATACGTCTTGAATGGCTAAACCGATGAATAAAAAAAGTAAAAGGTAAAAACCATATAAACCAATTGTTTCAATTTGCTCAGTATATTCTTGCAGCATATTTTAGCTTCTTTTAAAAAAGGGAATATAGCATATAGATGCTATCGAAAATAGGCAAATATGTTTGTAAAAGCCTAGTCTCCATTAATCTTTTAGGTTCATTTTTATTGTCATTTATTCATGTTTGGTAACAAGGTGATGACTATTATGTCTGGCCATTCTAATTAAATAGGCGATTTTGTACATAATAGTCACTCAAATGCCAAACCTTCGACCTTGTCTAAAAGCACTGTGTAGTCTGACTGAGGCTTTAATTACTCGCGCTTACTTTCAAATGACGTTGTTTTATTACTGACACCTAAGCAAAAAAGTTAACGACTAACCGGTTAAAGGTCTTTGCCTTTTCTGCATGTAACCAATGGCCGGTATCATTAATAATTTTAAGCCGTGCATTGGGAAATAATGCCATCACTGATTCAATACTTTTTTCATTAATATAATCGGAGCGTTCACCTTTAATGAATAATGTTGAGTCTGTATATTCACCATCAATCGTTGGCCATCCACTGATCAAGTGATAATTATGGTGTAAGTTATCAACATTATAAACAAAGTCAAAACCATCATCACCACGTTGATAAGACTTTAATAAAAATTGTCTTACTTCCGGTGTTTCCACATAACCCGCTAATATTTTTTCAGCTTCTGTTCGGTTTTTTGCCTGTAATAAGCTAACTGATTGTAAACCAGTAAATACATCGCTGTGCCGATCGCCGTAAGCAACCGGTGCAATATCTGCAACCACTAAGTTTTTAATACGTTGTGGTTGCAATAGGGCACAAGTCATTGCGATTTTTCCGCCCATGGAATGTCCAACTAGTGAAAATTTTTCGATACCTAACGAATCAGCTAGTTCAAAAATATCTTCTGCCATTTCAGGGTAAGTCATGCTTCGACTACGTGGACTTTGTCCGTGATTACGAACGTCTACTAAAATAACATCAAAATTAGCTTGCAACTCTTTTGCTAAGCCGGAAAGGTTAGATAAACTACCAAATAAACCGTGAATGATAAAAATAATCTCATTTTTATTAGCTGGTTCATGTTTAGCGGCTTGTTTTAGTTGGTAATTTAGTAGCATAAAAGCTCATTTTAAGTGAGAATAAATAAAGTTAAAAATAATAACAAATTATGCATTAAAGCTGAAAGTATTTACACCTCCATATTAATGGTTATGTGATTTTACTGTATTCTATTCAGCTAGTACAAATAAGTAAGGTAATGGGGAAATAATGAAAACGATCGAAATAGAAGATGATCTATATAAGTATATTTTGAATAATATTGAAGCCTTCGGTGAAACACCCTCCCAAATTCTTCGTCGTTTACTGGCATTGTCGGATGATAATACGGATCAGACAACCGCTCCTGAGAAAAATGCTAGTGTTGAAAATAAACCTTCTACTCGCACCCAATCGACACAACAGCTTGTACAATCCAATAACAATAGAGCTGAAAACATTCCAACAGAGCACCATTCAACTGAAAAAAATGAACATTTTCATCAAGGAGTGCAACAGCTCTTTACAGATCCTGCTTTTACTTCTGAGTCGGTGATAACTCATAAGTTCATGATGATGCTAACGACTATGTATTTTGAGAAAAAAGAAGCCTTTATTGAGGCAGCAGAAACCACCAAAGGTCGTACTCGTGCCTATTTAGGTACCCATTTACAGGATTTGTTGAACTCCGATAATGAAGAAGAACTCGCTCAATTTAAAGCGAGCAAACCTAGAATGATCCCGCAAACGCCTTATTGGGTGATCACCAACGCAAATACCGGGCGTAAGCGTATCATTTTAACGCAAATGATGGCTTCAATGGGTTACCCACATCATTTAATTGAACGTATTAAAGAAGAAATTTAATTTTACTTATTTTTATCACAATCTGAGGTACTTATGGCAATTCATCCGCGCGCAGGCCAACCTGCACAAGCAAGTGATTTAGTTGATATTCCAAAATTAGTCTCTGCATACTATGTCAATCTCCCTGATGTTGAAGTAGCAGAACAACAAGTTGCCTTTGGTACCTCCGGGCACCGAGGCAGTTCTTTTAAATATGCATTCACCGAGCTACATATTCTTGCTATTACACAAGCCCTAGCTGAGTACCGTAAAGAAAAAGGGTACACGGGGCCTGTTTTTATCGGTAAAGATACACACGCACTATCTGAGCCTGCTTTTATTTCTGCAGTACAAGTATTAGTAGAAAATGGCATTAAAGTTGTTGTGCAAAAAGGCGGTGGTTACACTCCAACGCCTGTTATTTCACATGCGATCTTACAATATAATAAAGCACACCCAGATTCTCTTGCTGATGGTATCGTTATTACGCCATCGCATAATCCCCCTGAAGATGGTGGTTTCAAATATAACCCACCTAACGGCGGTCCCGCTGATAGTGACGTGACTAAAATTATCCAAGACCGTGCGAATGAAATCTTAAACGATAATTACGATGATATTTTACAAGCTGATTTTGATGAAGCGATGCAATCTGACCTAGTGGAAGAATATGATTATATTCAGCCTTATGTTGATGATTTAAAAAATGTGTTGGACCTCGATGCAATTGCTAAAGCCGGCATTAAAATTGGTGTTGATACATTAGGTGGTTCAGGTGTTGCTTATTGGCCTGTGATTGCTAAAACCTATGGTCTTGATATTGAAGTAGTAAACGATCGTGTTGACCCTACTTTTTCATTCATGACATTGGATAAAGATGGCAAAATCCGTATGGATTGTTCTTCACCTTATGCAATGGCTGGTTTAATCAAGCTTAAAGACCATTTTGATGTAGCGATTGCTAATGACCCTGATTATGATCGCCACGGTATTGTGACGAGATCTTCTGGTCTGTTAAACCCCAATCATTACCTTGCGGTTGCTATTAACTATTTGTTTACTCATCGAGCAGGTTGGTCAGATAAAGCGATTGTAGGTAAAACACTAGTATCAAGCTCAATGATTGACCGTGTTGTTAATCAATTAGGCCGTGAAATGTGTGAAGTACCCGTTGGTTTTAAATGGTTTGTAGATGGTCTATTTGAAGGTAAATTTGGATTTGGTGGTGAAGAAAGTGCAGGAGCCTCTTTCTTACGTAAAGATGGCACCGTATGGAGTACTGATAAAGACGGTATTATTTTAGCGCTATTAGCAGCTGAAATAATTGCTGTGACTAAGAAAGATCCTGGCGAACACTATGCTGAGTTTGCTGCAAAATTTGGTGCACCAGTTTATCAACGTTTTGATGCGCCTGCGTCACCAGAGCAAAAACAAGTACTGGCTAACTTAAGCCCAGATATGGTTGAGGCTGAAATGCTAGCGGGTGAAAAAATTACTGCTAAATTAACGCATGCATCAGGCAATGGCGCTGCTATCGGCGGATTAAAAGTGACCACCGAAAATGGTTGGTTTGCTGCGCGTCCATCGGGCACAGAAAATATTTATAAAATATACTCTGAATCTTTTCTAGGTGAAGATCATATCGCTTTGATCCAAAAAGAAGCACAAGAAATTGTGGCTCAGGCATTTGCTAAAGCAGGTCTATAGTCCAATACATAAATATATTTAAACAATAAAAAATAATATTATAGGGCGAAGTTGTTACTTCGCCTTTTTTATGTGCTGTAAAAAATCGTCTCTCTAAACTCTCTGTATAATAATTTTTTGTTTTATTTTTAACTAGAACAATTAGTTACCGCTATTGACCAGAACTTTGCTCCACTCTTTAAAAATTTTAATCTGTATTTTAGACGATATATTAAGACAAATAGACTTGCTTGTTTGTTTTTTGATCTAAATTATAAAATTAAAATTATTTTTACATGATTGGTTTTTGTGATATATATCACAATGTTTATTTTGAATCTTGGCTTCAATAGGAATTCATTAAGCTTGCGACCTCAAACTGAGGGGGAGCATTTTCTAAAGTATTACTTTAGAGGGGGCGTTAAGGTATTATTTTAAATATTAGTACTTTCTCATTCTCATTTATAAAGAGTTTTATATGGAATAGAACTTTATCCTCACTTAACTAATAGGTATAACATGGCGACTAAAAAATCTAAAAAAACGGCAGCAAAGGATTCTGTAGCAGTGCCTACGGTTAGCAGTGCTGAAATGCAACAAGCAATCATCGACCGCCTACATAAAGGCCTTGGGACTGATGAACATAAAGCAAATAATAAAGCGTGGTGGAATGCAACCTGTCAGGCTGTCAACGAATTAGTTTTTGAGAAACTAACAAAAACACAACAAGCTCACTCAGAGAAAGACACTCGCGCAGTGAACTACTTATCCCTTGAGTTTTTAATGGGACGTTTGTTATCGAACAATCTACAAAATTTACAAGTTTTTCAAGTTACTGAAGAAGCGTTAAAAGCGTTAGGTAAAGACCTATATGAAATATGCGATGAAGAACCGGATATGGCATTAGGTAATGGTGGTTTAGGCCGTCTTGCAGCATGTTTTATTGATTCACTAGCAACACTTGGTTACCCTGCGATTGGTTACGGTATTCATTATGAACACGGACTATTTAAACAAGAATTCCAAGATGGTCGTCAAATTGAACGTCCTGATACATGGCGTGAATACGGTAATCCATGGGAAATTTGCCGTCCTGAATCTATTCAACTTATTCCTTTATACGGTTATGTTGAAACTGTGTTTGATCAAAAAGAAGGTTCTCGTAAAGTTTGGCATGCGGGACAAAAATTAAAAGGTGTTCCTTGGGATATTCCCATCGTCGGATACGGTGCTAAAACGGTTAATATTTTACGTTTATGGGAAAGTCGTGCTCATGAAGCTTTTGACTGGGATGTATTTAATGCCGGTGGTTATGTCGACTCACAAGTTGAAAAATCAAAAGCTGAAACTGTCTCTAAAGTGCTTTATCCAAATGATTCAACAGATGCAGGTAAAGAGTTACGTTTAATTCAACAATACTTCTTCTGTGCTTGTTCAGTAAAAGATATCTTGCGTCGTTTTAAACGTGCAAATAAAGATTTATCGTTATTACCTGAAAAAGTGGCAATTCAATTAAATGACACACACCCAACGATTGCTATTCCTGAATTAATGCGCATCTTAGTTGATGAAGAGCGTTTAGATTGGGATTCTGCTTGGAAAATCTGTCAAGAAACATTTGCTTACACCAACCATACTTTATTACCAGAAGCATTAGAAAAATGGTCTGTGGCTTTGTTCGAAAAAGTATTACCGCGCCACTTAGAGATAATTTATGAAATTAACTCGCAATTTTTAGCGAATGTTGTTGAGAAAAAATGGCCTGGAGATGATCTGAAAAAAGAAAAATTATCAGTCATTGAAGAGTCGCAACAACGCATGGTACGCATGGCGAACCTTTGTGTTATCACTGCTTATAAAGTAAATGGTGTGGCTGCGGTCCATTCTGAGCTTGTTAAAACGGATCTATTCCCTGAGTTCCATGAGTTATTCCCTGGTAAATTAGTCAATGTTACAAATGGTGTAACTCCACGTCGTTGGTTGAAAGCTTGTAACCCAGGATTAGCAACGTTATTAGATGAAACTATTGGTGATGACTGGGTGCTTAACTTAGATAAGTTAAAAGGCATTCTTCCAAAAGCTAAAGATGTTGCATTCCAAAAACGCTTTATGGACATTAAAAAAGAAAATAAAGTAGAGCTCGCTAAAATCATTAAAGATACAACCGGTGTTGAAGTCTCTGTTGATGCTATTTTTGATGTGCAAATCAAACGTCTACACGAGTACAAACGTCAGCAGTTAAACTTGATTCATATTTTAACGCTATACAAACGTTTACTTGAAAACCCTGATTATGACATGGTACCGCGTGTATTCCTGTTTGGTGCTAAAGCCGCTCCAGGTTACCACATGGCCAAAGAAATCATTTTTGCATTGAACAAAATTGCAGACAAAGTGAATAACGATGAACGTATTCAAGGCAAATTAAAAGTTGTCTTCTTACCAAACTACCGTATCTCATTGGCTGAAAAAATGTTCCCTGCGGCGGATGTGTCTGAGCAAATATCTACAGCTGGTCTAGAAGCATCGGGTACAGGTAATATGAAGTTCTCATTAAATGGTGCATTAACTGTCGGTACGATGGATGGTGCAAACATTGAGATGGCTGAAGAAATTGGCGCTGAACATATGTTTATCTTCGGTTTAAGTGTTGATGAAGTGAAAGCATTAAAAGCAAGTGGATATAATCCATATGATTACTATTACAAAAATCCAGAGCTAAAAGCGGTACTTGATTGGTTAGATACTGACTTCTTTACACCGGGTCATGCTGGCTTATTATCTGATATTAAACGTAGTTTATTGGAATGGGGTGATGAATATTTATGTCTTGCTGATTACGCATCTTATGTTGCTGCTCACCAAGATATCGATACACTTTATCGTGATCAGTCAGCTTGGGCTGAAAAGGCTATTCTGAATGCAGGTGCAATGGGTAAATTTAACTCTGACCGCTCAATTGAAGATTATGCAAGCAAAATTTGGAAATTAGAAAAATTTCCTGCAGCTTAATGATGTAAATCATTAAAAGGTAAAAGGCGACATTTTATATGTCGCCTTTTTTGTTTAAAGCGAGCTACAATCTGACCACTTGTATAATAAACACAGAGGTAAATATGTCTGAAAATATCCAAACTCAAGAAAACGATGTATGCGAAGCATGCGGTACTATTGTTGAGCTAGGTAGTGTTATAGCAGAAAATGACACACTACTTGTATTGCCTTTTAGCGGACCAGATCAAGCCAGTGTTGAGCAATTAGCAGATAAATATATTAAAGCGGCAAAAGCACGTTTTGCAACAGTAAAAGTAGACGTGGATTTTCAACAAACTAATGACAGTGTTGAAAGCAAAGTCTCACTACAGTTTGAATGTACTGCTGAAAAACTTATTTTTGAAATGGGTTTAAGTGCAATCTAACTATTTCGTCGTGCAAGGATAGTAGGGCTCAGTGTAATGGGTCAGTAATTCTATCCAATTTACCTTATTAGCTTATATTATCCCAATTTAAGAGAGGAATAAGCGTTTGCTTGTTCCTTTTTTTATTTAATCCTTAAATTAATGCATTTTTTTACCCGCTATTACAAACTTCATTTCTTGTTTTTCCGCTTAATCGTTATACTACGCACTTATTTTCTATTTTTACTTCCTTGGAGCATACATTGCTAATTAAAGATTTACCCATTGATCAGCGTTTGATCACTTCTGTTTCACATTTAGGTTTTACTGAAACAACACAAATTCAAGCTGAAGCTGTGCCGATTGCTGTATCTGGGAAAGATCTTTTAGCATCATCTAAAACGGGCTCAGGTAAAACGTTAGCTTATTTATTACCGGCGATGCAACGTGTACTAAAAACACGTGCGTTAACTCGTCGAGATCCTCGTGTATTGATCCTGACACCAACTCGTGAACTTGCAAAACAAGTTTACTCGCAGTTACGTCTGTTAGTCTCTAATACCAGTATTAAGTCTATCTTAGTGTTGGGCGGGGAAAACTTTAATGATCAAGTAAAAGCGATTGATAAACACCCTCACTTTATTGTGGGCACGCCAGGACGTATTGTTGACCACCTTAAAAAAGGGTTATTACATTTACCGGGATTAGAATTGCTTATTTTAGATGAAGCGGATCGTATGCTTGATTTAGGTTTTGCGGAGCAATTAACGGCCATCAATGAAGCTGCCAATCATCGTCTACGTCAAACGTTAATGTTTTCAGCAACCTTAGGACATGGCGAAGTGAATGAATTCGCTGGTCACCTGTTAAAGTCCCCTATTCGTATTGCAGTAGGTGAAGAGAATCAACAGCATAGTGAAATTACACAGCGCTTTTATTTGGCTGATAACCTAAACCAAAAAGAAAAATTATTGTTTCACTTCCTTAAAGAAGAAAAAATAGACCAAGCAATTATCTTTACCGCTACACGTGCTGATACGGAACGTTTAAGTGCTATTTTATTAGAGAAAGGCATGCTTGCTGCTGCCTTGCACGGGGACCTGACCCAGAGTAATCGTAACCAGATAATGGATACCTTCTCACGCGGTAAAAATAAAATATTAGTGACAACAGATATCGCATCACGTGGGTTAGATTTAATCCATGTTAGCCATGTATTTAACTTTGATATTCCAAAACACACTGAGGAATATATACACCGCATTGGCAGAACAGGCCGAGCTGGCGAATTAGGTGATGCTATTTCTATTATTGGCCCTAAAGATTGGGATAACTTTAAAAAAGTAGAAAGCTTTGTCGCACAAACAATCAGTTTTGACAAAGTGGAAGGTATTAACCCGAAATTTAAAGGCTTAAAACCAGTACAAAAGAAAATAGTGAAAGCTAAAAAAGTGGTTGAAGATAAGAAAAAACCATTGGCTAAAAAAGCCAAGGTAAGTACTAAAAAGCAAGAACATGTTTTCCATGAGTCTATCGATGTGGGCGCTGCACCAATGCGTCGTAAGAAAAGAATTATTGTTGACGATTCGGAAGATTAATTTCTATCAGTATTGATTCATCGTTTCATATGGCGATGAAATAGTATTTAACTAATGCCTTAATGAGCGATCATTGAGGCATTTTTTTTGCGTATAAAGTTTCAATTTAACTCGCTGATCTTTTTCTTTGTTGATTCGTATTAATTACAATGGTCCTTAATTATACCGATTACATTAAATAAGTGATCTAAATTTTGTGCAGGACACATGACTTAGTTTAAGGCGTAAATTTAGCTAACTGGTTGTTCCCTTTACGAAATTTATAACGAATAAATAAGTTATTTTAACAAGTAAAATAGCTCAGTTAATTAGTGTGATTGGTATTAACTCAAATATGTTTATCATGTTAGTTAGATAAGGCTAGAGAAGTTAATAAACTTACTGATTTTAAGGCCTTTATCGCTTAACTAAATAATGTCGGTATTGAATAACTATAGGGGCACAAGTTATGGACGTAGATAAATTAAAAAAACGAGACTTACTACAGGCTTTTGATCTAGTGACTACTAAGGGAAAAAAGACCGATGGGGTGTATGAACTATCAGGTGTAAAAGCATCTCAGGATTTTGATGGTTACACATGCTGGTTATCATTTAAAGATTTGACGGTGACTTTATTATTCCATGGGGCTTTTGATATGGATTATGATGATGAAGATACACAGAAAGCATTTTTTAAAAAAATATCTAATATGTTAGACGATAAAGACAGCTTCTAAGCGCTGTAATCACTTGGATGAAGTATAAATCTACCGATTAAACATTCTTCAATTTGCAGTAGAGAACTAATGCTGAAGCCTTTGTGATTACATTTGTGATTACATTTTTCAAAACCACTTTTCGATAGCATTTTTCCATATCACTTTTACATGAAAACAGGAGGCAACATGAGTCAGTTAACATCTACCAATACAGTTGATGCATTGGAAGTGGCTAAATTTGAAGCAATGGCTGAAGAGTGGTGGGATGAACAAGGCAAGTTTAAGCCTCTGCATATGTTAAATCCTACTCGGTTGCGATATATAACCGAACAGATAGCCGCTCATTTTAATCGAGATCTTAATAAGCCAGCACCTTTTAAAGGTTTGCGATTATTAGATATTGGCTGTGGCGGAGGATTGTTAAGCGAACCAATGGCTCGTTTAGGCGCTGAAGTGGTCGGTGCGGATGCTGCGCCAAAAAATATACCTGTGGCACAAATTCACGCTAAGCAATCAGAATTAACAATAGACTACCGTAATACCATGGCTGAAGCATTAGTTGATGAAGGTGAGTTGTTTGATGTGATCCTTAATATGGAAGTCATTGAACATGTCGCCTCTCCGCAAGCGCTTCTTAATGCCTGTGAAGCATTGCTTAATAAAGATGGACTGATGTTATGCTCTACTATCAACCGGTCTCCTAAAAGCTATTTAGTAGCTATTATTGGAGCGGAAAGGGTGATGCGTTGGTTACCTATCGGTACACATCAATGGCATAAGTTTATTAAACCAAATGAGCTTCATCATTTAACAAAAACATCTGGGTTAAAGCTTATCGATAAAAGTGGTTTTGTGTTTAATCCTATTTTATGGCGCTGGTCAATTTCAGCAAAAGATGTCTCGGTGAATTATATCATGGCAATCTGCAAACCTTAAAAGTAACGTGACTTTTTCTATTTAAATACATTCTTAAAACAATAAAATTTAAAATATCAAAACTATAATTCTGTAAATCATAAATTTCAAAGTTATCAATTTCAAAGTTATCAATTTCAAATCATAAACCTCAAATGACTAAATCGAGAAACTAAAGTGGATGCCGTTATAGCCTTTATTGTAAAAATGGCTGCAGACTAGTTTGAACTGGTAGTTACGGTAGTTAAGACGTTTATTTACAAGTATCATGACAAATCCAGCGCAATAGTGATCTAAAATAGCCGTTGTTTCGTTATTTAACCTGAGTGCTGGATAATGGGGGTGTAATATTATTAAACATTCATATGTAAAATCTTTAGTTGATACTGTGCCATTCGTTTTGTGTCGTTCAAGGTAAATTATCGAAACAATTTTTCCAAGTAATAACTGTTTGTTGAAAGGTTATTTAACATAGAAATATGTATAAAGAGATAGGTAAGGTTGATTACGTTAACCGATTTGCAAGCAATAAGTTTTTTTAAGCAGTAAAATAGATATTCTATAAACTGTTATTAGTATTAACTCACCTTTTAATTTTTTATGCTCATAAGGAGCTTTTTGTGTCACGTTTTTCAGGCATTACCGATAATCCCCACGAAGGGCGCTTTCATCAAAAGACAGGTATTTTACTGACTAATTTAGGCAGTCCAGATGCGCCAACAGCAAGCTCAGTTCGAACTTACCTCAATGAATTTTTATCTGATCGACGTATTGTAGAGATCCCGCGTCTAATTTGGATGATGATCTTACATGGCATTATTCTTCGCGTGAGACCGAAACGCTCTGCAAAACTGTATAAAAGTATTTGGACTGAAAATGGCTCACCATTAACGCACATTACTCGACTGCAACGCGATAAATTAAGTGCACTCTTAAAACAACAGGGGTATGTAAATACAGAAGTGGTTATGAGTATGCGTTATGGTAACCCTTCTATTCAATCGGGTTTAGAGGAATTGCGTGAGAAAGGTTTTACGCGGATCGTTGTATTACCTTTATATCCTCAATATTCAAGCCCAACAACAGGCTCAACATTTGATGCGGTTGCCAATGTGTTACGTGAATGGCGCTGGGTGCCAGAGTTACATTTTATTAATGGATACCATAAAAATACCACCTACATTGATGCTCTCGCTAATAGTATTCGAGAAGACTTACAGAAAAATGGTATGCCGCAAAAGTTAGTTTTTTCTTATCATGGTATGCCAAAATTATTCTTAGATAATGGCGACCCTTATCATTGTTTATGTTTACAAACGACCCGTTTAGTTGTTGAAAAACTAAATTTAGATAAAGATCTGCAGCTAGATAAAGACAATGTTATTAGTACTTTCCAAAGTCGTTTCGGCAAAGCGGAGTGGTTAAAACCTTATACCGACGAAACATTGAAAGGGTTGCCTGAACAAGGTATTAAAGATATTGCCATTATTAGTCCTGCTTTTAGTGCTGATTGCTTAGAAACATTAGAAGAGATCGAATCTGAAAATAGAGAAATATTTGAAGAGGCTGGTGGTGAAAAGTATCGTTATATTGCCGCGCTAAATGATCGTGATGATCATATTGAAGCAATGTTAGCGATATTAGAGCCTAATCTCTCTTAATTGCTTATGAGACCCCTTAAGCTTGGTAAATTGAGCAATGGAAGCATATTGAATCGCATTCGTGTTTGACTGATACGTACGTTATAGGTGTCAGGTTTATAGCAAAGAGAGCTATCAATAAATTGTAGAACTCTCAATAAACTGTAAAAGTTAAACAGTAGACGTGACGCAATAGAATTAGGCAATACAAGTTTTACTAAAATCCAATAAAAAACCTCGATGAGTTGTCACTGATCGAGGTTTTTTTATATCCATAAAACGATGCTCAATATGCCTTTTATGACATGATAATTATTATTCTGTTGTTACGTTTTCTGTCACTTGTTTTTGCTCTTGGTAAGCATCTGTACCCCATAGTGGCACAGTTGAAAGACTATGTTTAAAACTACCTGACGTTTCTTTAGTTGAGTATGAAACATACATTAAGGTTTGGTTTTCAGTATCAAAAATACGACGTATCTTCATGTTTTTAAAGAAAATACTTTTTGATTTTTTAAAGACCACATCCCCAGATTTGCTTTTATCAATCTTAGCTATCATTGCTGATGTAATTTCACCTGTTTGACGGCATGAAATCGCACTATCACTTGGGTCTGAAAAGCTTAAATCTGCTTCGATTGACGCAATATGACAGGTGACACCTGACACCAACGGATCTTTTAATATATTGAGTTTAATATCTTGAGTGGTGAATAAGCCTAAGCTGACATCGCCTACTTCATCTTGCGAGCAACCCCTTAGTACAAAGAAGCCAATCACAAGTAGCAATAATACCATTGCCACTAACTTTAATTTTTTTAACATATTCATTTCCTATTTTTTGAAATCCCAAGATAGATTAGATACTAACTGGCATTGATCGCATTTAAAATCAAAAATATCAAACAGTGGTGTTTTTAATCGCCATTCTCCGTTACAGCTAGGGCAAAGTCGGTCTTGCTCTTGTTGTAAGGATTGGCCTGCAACACGGTACAAGTAATAATAAGTAGGCACTTTAGTTATATATTGAATACGTTTGCATAAATTACTGCCACGGTGAAAAAATTTACTGCTGACATCACCTAACTCTTTTAAGGCGGCACTTGAAACGGCAGAACCATTCATCTGCAACTCGTCTAAGTTAACCCATTCTTCTTGCCATTTTATTGCGCTTTTACGGTCTCCATTACTAATTTCCTCTGGTGTACGGTAAAGCGGAATAGGGGCTAATGTTTCACCGCAGCGAATAGGTGAGCAGGTATCTAAAAAAGTCGTATAAAGAATCTGCCAACTTGGCGTAAAATTAGTTGCGCATTGCTGTGAATTTAAATCTTCTGCAATGGTTTTTATTTTAGGTGAAAGTAGACCTGCTTTGGTTAGTCCTGACAACGCATGGTTAACTTGTGGGCTATTAAAACGTGTACTTAAGCTTTGTTCTTCAGGGCAAACCAATCGTGTTGTAAATATAGCCCCTTGCATGGCGACAGGGAATTCCCTGCCCAAGATTTGCCCATTATAACGTAACATATCTAAGTAGTTGTTAATGGCGCGCTCAACGCTTGCATATTGAGTATCTTGATAACATTCAAAGCTTAATTCTTTAATGAACACAGTTATTCTTCCACAGCGGTAGTTGGGATACTTTTAATCTTATCTTTGAGCGCTTCAATTTGTAAAGTTAACTCATTGATTTCTTGTTTTAATGGGTTAATTGCTTGCGCAATTTTACTATTGATTATCTCATCGATACTGCCACCTACGGAGTGCATAGTTGCACCAGTTAAAGCCGGCTCAGTCGGTGCCTCTATTTGTTTGTTCGGGTTATCTTGCCACATTTTTAACCCTTGAATAATTGCAGGTAAAGGTATGTTTTTAGGTAAACGGGCTTTAATTAAAGCGGTGTTAGGTGTTTTACCTTCTTTAGCAAGTTGTTGGGCAACTAATATAATACGATCCATGAAATGACCTTTTTAATATAATGTACTTTGATCGTCCACAAGACGATAAGCGGGTAGTTGAAAACGGGGTTTGACTAAACCATTTAAGGTCAATGTCCCTTGGTAGTGATTGGTGCCATCACTACTAAACTCGAAAATAAAACTAGCTTGTAAAAAGTCACTGCCTAATTTGAAATTAAACCGAGAGCGAGCGACGGAGAGAAGCTGTAAATCAAGTTTATTGCAATGCTGTTCGATCAAGGTTTTGGCTAGCTCTGATTGTTGGCGTAATTTCCATACCGTGGTACCAATAAAAACCATACCGAGAATAAACAACAAATCCCACATAATCATCCTTAAGTATTTTTAAGTGTCAGCTTTTAGGCCAGAAAATAATAAACCAATTGCCTCTGATAATGCGGGTGAACGGGCCGTTAAACGTAATTGTTTTAATACTTTATCTCTTAATGACGGGATAGCAACTAAGTCAGCAAAAAGTTGTGGAAACAGTGCTTTATGATGGTTTGCTAATGCCTCAAAGTACCGGTTCAACAAGGTTTCATCTTCTAACTGCATCCAGCAACGTCCGGCTATCGTGATGTACCAATCAGCTTGGTGCACGAGTGGTGATGAAAATTGATCATTTAAAAGCTGTTTCGTGATCCCTTGTGCATTGGCACTGGTTATTGCTCTTAATAATAAAATAGCGGTGGTTTCTTGACCTTGTTGCAAACGTTTATTTGCTTGATTTGCAATATGAGTCGCGAGCTCAGTGCTTATTTGCGTTTGGTTTTCAAGGCATAAAGATAACGTTTGTAGAGGTTGTTCAGGTAAAAAATCCAATGCATCTATTATTTTTTTCTGGTTATTATCATGATTTAAACGTGCCGCAAGATCTGCAAAACCTTGTAAACCTAAGTTTTGCCATTGTTGCCAATCACATTGATCCGAAAAGTAATGTTGAATAGCGGCATAGAAAGAAGAAGGTGGACGAATAAATGCGCTGTTTATATTGGCATTGAAAATGGCCAGTTTTTCTGCACTAGGTTTAAAAACAAAGGGGTTGCTGGCTAACCTTTCTTGTAATTTATCACTTATATCAGCAGTTAGGTCTTCGCCCATCGCTTCAACTACCATGCGAATAAAGCTTGTCTGCGCGGTTATCTTCATCAAACCTTGTTCATCTAAAGGTAATTTTAAAAACCAAATAAAATGTTCTTTCTGAGCGGCTACCTGCCAAAAAGTTAATGCAATAAAAGCATGTTGTTGAATAGGGAAAGGGTAGGCCATTTCATTTTTAGCTATTTTTTGGAATTCGCTGTTATTAATTTTTTGCACAATACGTCCTAAATCATACGCTCGATATTGGCATTGGGCTTGTTCTAAAAAATCAGTCAGTGTATTCATGCTCATAAAAAGGCTATCTTAGTAATTAATGGTGGGGCGATTATATACAGGTCTGCACAAGACCTCTATCCTGTTATGTCTAACTCTCAGTAATTTGAAATAAAAAGCCGAACAATCAATACCGGTAACTATTATGGTTAATCAATACCAGCAGACATTTCACCCAAATAAAGGATTACATTTGTGTATACCTAATCGGGCAGTTTTGACGTGCTCTATTATATCAATCCCGTTAAATCGTTGTTCAATATTGTTGGCTTAAATTGATACATTTTTTCCTTGCCAATAATTGATCATATAGATAATGAAATTTGTATTAATTAGACTAAAGAGAAAATGCTTGGGTACAGGTATCAACTTAACATATTGTTGTCGGTTGATTGTTAACGGATCTAAATTAAGATAATGACTTTAATGAACGAAGAAATAAGCCTAAACCGCCGATCGCTAACACTAGAATGACAATCAGGTCAAAAGAAGACATGCTATGTAAACTAAAGCGAATTGAAGAAATAACACCAAAAATTAAAGCAGTGATAGAGCCTATAGCGAGTAACCAGCCTAGGATGTTTTTTGCATTATAAAAGATCATGCCGATCCCTAGTATAAAAGGGATCATAATCGTACCGCCAGTAATACCTATGCCACTTCCGAAACTATGTAGATTATAAATACGCGAACTCAAGCCAAAATTTGATGAGACAGTGATTGCATTAAGTAACATGTAAAAGCCACCACACATCATGATTAAACCAATAAAAAAATGTCCAATACCACCAGTATTTCCTCCTGCTCCATTCATTGTTTACTTCCTTTTTATTTTGTTCTTTATATTATCGACACTAGGGATATTGCTATGATTTTAAATCAGCCAAAGTTTAAATTTAAAGCATGCACAAAGAGTAATTTACATTGCTATCACTTTCAAATTATTATTTTGGAACTGATTGCGCTTATTACTTAAATTCAAGGCTACAATTGTCTGATAAATGTTGTCTTTTTAGGTTTGTGGATAAAGTAGCGACAGGCAGGACATATTGAACAGCAGGTATAAAAAAGCCCCGTTAAATAACGAGGCTAAAAGAATATTATTAACTGAATTCAGCTTTATTTAGGCTCTTTTTTTACGAGACCAGCCTAAACCAACTAAACCTATCCCAAATAATGCAATTAAAGCAGGCTCTGGAATCGATACTTTACCGAATATTTTTTGTGCAATTTGATCATTCACTTTATTAGTTATTCCTGCAAAATCAGTATTATAAAATGATGAAATATTTCCTGTACCAGCAATAGTCAAGTTCGTTGCTTGTGAAAAATCATGATGTTGGGCTAAAAAATAATTACCTGCAGATAATTCAATATCTAAATTTGAAATTAAAAATGAAGTAACATTAATAGTCCCACCAAATGCGTCTGTAAATAGAGACTGAGATGTTGATGCCTGAATTGTAGCTTCATAAGTTGCCGTACCTAAATTAGCGATACCAGTTGTACTTGGTGCTTCAAATATTTTCCACGTTGTTGATTGATAATTTGCATTACCTACCGATTTTGTATCAACGGCAAAAAAATTAAAACCAGTAATAGTCCAATCAGTAGACGCTGTAAAAGCAGATACTGCCCACCACTCTCCTGTACCATTACAACCCTGTGCTACACACTTTCCAGAATCATAAAATGGGTCACCTGAGTCTAATAAAATACCAGCATTAGCGGTTATGCTAGCAAATAATAAAACAAACATACTTGCGATTCTATTCATAATTTAATTCCTTGGTTTTTGTTTCTACCCTAATAGTAATATGCTTTGCAATTATCGTTCCTATTTTTTAAGTGCATGATTCTAAGCGTCTTAATTTATTTCTATATTAAATACTAATAATGGTGTAAAAATAACTGACACTTTGTGATGGTGATATTCGTTTTTTTACTTTTAAAGCCAAACGCAAATCAACCATGAAGACATGAAGGATAAAGAAGGTTAGATCAAAACAATAATTTCTATACTTTTAGGTTTTTTTCGTGCTCTTCGTGAAGCGTAGCGCTTCGTGGTTGCTTATGCTCTTTTAAAATCAAAAGCTAAATAACCACGAAGGCACGAAGGCACGAAGGGCAAAGAAGGTAAGCTCAAAACAATAAATATAACAGCAACTACTACAGCGTTTATTGTTTAGTTTTTCTTCGTGTTAATCTAAATTTTCCTATTTTGATTAAATACATTCTCTATTTCAGTCAAACTCGTTGGATCGTCAATGGTTGATGGTGTGACGTACTGTTCTCCATCTGCAACCTGTTTAATTGTTCGACGTAATACTTTTCCTGAGCGTGTTTTAGGCAAGCGGTTAACAATCACCACTTTTCGAAAGCTTGCCACCGCGCCTATTTCATCGCGCATTTTTTGTAATAACTCTTTTTCTACATTGCCATCTACTGAATAGTGGCCATCTTTGAGTACCACAAAACCAAAAGGGATCTGTCCTTTTAATTCGTCATGAGCTCCAATCACGGCACACTCAGCGACATCATCATGGGCACTCAGTATTTCTTCCATCTCGCCGGTAGATAAACGATGCCCTGCCACATTAATTACATCATCGGTCCTGCCCATCACAAATAAGTAACCGTCAGAATCAATATAACCACCGTCACCGGAAACATAATACCCTGGAAACTGTGATAAATAACCACTTTGGAAACGATCATGGTTACGCCAAACCGTTGCTAAACAACCCGGTGGTAAGGGGAGTTTTATCACAATAATGCCCTGTGTATTAACGGGCACTTGCTCTCCTAGTTCATCTAAAATTTGTACATCAAAACCTGGAGTTGGTTTAGTTGAAGAACCTGGTTTCAATGGAAATTGTTCTAAACCAAGAGGATTACCTGAAATAGCCCAGCCCGTTTCTGTTTGCCACCAATGATCGACCACTGGTCGCTGCGTTTTTTGTTCAACCCATTTTAACGTGGGAGGATCTAAGCGCTCGCCCGCCATAAAGATAGTACGTAATGCAGGCATCGGATATTGCTTAATTAATTCGCCCTCAGGATCTTCTTTTTTAATCGCTCTAAAGGCTGTTGGAGCAGAAAATAAAATATTAACATGGTGTTCTTCACACACTCGCCAGAAAGCCGCTGGGTCAGGTGTTCTGACCGGCTTTCCTTCATACAATATAGTGGTGCAGCCGTGAATAAGCGGAGCGTAAACGATATAGGAGTGTCCTACTACCCAACCCACATCAGAGGCCGCCCAAAATACGTCGCCCGGTTTTGCGTTATAAATTGTCGACATACTGTATTTCATTGAGACAGCATGCCCGCCATTTTCACGTACCACGCCTTTCGGTTTTCCCGTTGTACCGGAGGTATATACCCGTGATCAATGAAGATGCTTGATTTTTAGCTTAATGAGGATCATGCTACCTCAATGCAAAAAATAAACCTCACTTCTGACCAAAAGCATAAATTAATGCAGTTACATCACGAAACTCGTGATAAGCGTGTTTGTGATCGTATTAAAGCCATTATCCACCATTCAAATGGGTGGTCTACTAGTCAGATTGCGGAAGCTTTACTCATTCATGAGACAAGTGTTAATCGACACATCAATGAATATCTTGCGACGGGCAAATTAAAACCTGAAAATGGTGGCTCTCACGGTTATTTATCTGTTGCTC
>NZ_AXWP01000051.1:10883-52777 GCF_000482725.1 Psychromonas arctica DSM 14288 | reverse complement strand
GCTTATACCAGAGTGCAAAGCCGGTATTATCCCAATAAAGTAGTTTGAGTTTGTCACGGCCTTTATTACAAAACACAAATAGTGCCCCACTGAGCACAGGTAATTCAAGCTCAGCTTCCACCAAGGCCGCTAAGCCATTAATCGATTTACGAAAATCGACGGCATCGGCACATAAATAAACGGTGGGCACATCGACAAACATCCTCATACTGCTACCCCTTTAATGATGGCTACGATGTCGGCTGTTGCTAAATCGACTGGCAGGTTAAGTTGACCTGTACGCGTATCAAACTGTATGTTGTTTTGATGAGTTTGAGCGCTGATTTCAGTGGTTTGTTTTACCTGGACAAAGCGTGATGCAGTGGGGCTTGGTGTTTGTGTTGGTAAAGATGTTTTAGGCAAGCCCTCTGTCAATAAAGTACGCTGTTTATAGTAAGTGGTAATAGAGACATTATGGTGTTGGCAGAATTCAACATTAGTACCACTGAAATGGCTACGTTGTTGAAAGAGTTGTTGCCACTGTGCGCTTGTTCTGTAAGTTTCCATTATCTGCTCCGAATTTATTATTGAGCAGATATTTTTAAACAATCAGAAAATCGATACTAGGTGTGCTTCGCTAGACGCTTACTTTTAATGGCTATGAATCAATTGTAGATGCTGTTTGTGATGCGTGGAATGACTTTGTTAGTGATAGTCAAAGAGTCATAAAAATGTGTACTAGAGATTGGATGAGTCTGACCAACTAATTATGCGGAATGGTATTATCTAACCTGAGTTCGGCTTAATGATGAATTTTAAAAAGCTGTATTGGCAATGCTTTTCATTTGCTAACTTAAGTTTTGATTTCTTATTTTTTAAATAATATGCATTCAATCCAGACATTACATCAAGCGTTTAACTTAATAGAGAGTCGAAATAATACGTTTAATTTCCGCCCTCAATTGTTTTAATTGCATTCAATCTTAGTTCTTCATTAAGTTGTTTTTCTACGTAGCCCGGTGAATGTGTATTACCGGAGATTAAGCGGTACATAGCAGGAATAACAAACAAGGTCACCAAGGTAGCAAATGCCATTCCAAAAAATACCACCGTCCCCACCGCAATTCGACTCTCGGAGCCTGCACCAGAAGATATAACAAGTGGAATAGAACCCGCCAGCGTAGTGAATGCAGTCATTAAAATAGGACGTAAACGACGTGCAGAGGCATCAATGATAGCAACGTCTAGCGTTGCACCTCTATCACGTAATTGGTTAGCGAACTCAACAATCAAAATACCATTTTTTGTTACCATACCAATTAGCATGATCATACCAATTTGACTGTAGATATTTAATCCCTGACTCATGACAACCATACCAATAAAGCCCCCCAATACCCCCATCGGCACCGTTAATATTACCACTAAGGGATTGATAAAACTTTCAAATTGAGCTGCTAGCACTAAATAGGCGACCAATAGAGCAAGTGCAAATACAATCAACACGCTACTGCGGTTTTCTTTGTATTCTTTTGACTCACCATTATACGATACTGAAATATCACTTGGCAGCAACTCTATTGCTTTTGCGTCGAGGTAATCTAATACTTGCCCCAAAGATTTCCCTTCCGCCGCACTGCCCCCTAAGGTAATTGATTTTTGTTTATTGTAATGAGACAAACGGTTGGCGGAAGCCACCTCTTCGATATCAGCAATAGTATCTAAAGTGATCAATTCACCGCGATTTGTGCGCATATAAATCTGACTCAAATCACTGACATTATTGAAGCTATTTTCATCACCGCGTAAATAAACATCATACTCTTCACCACGGTCGATATAAGTGGTTTCACTACGACCTCCGAGCATCACTTCTAAGGTTTGTGAAAGCTCATCCAAACTGACACCTAATTCCGCCGCTCTTTGTTTGTCTAAGGTCACCACTAATTCAGGTGTTTTTTCTGAGTAATCTAAATCGCCATTGATGAGTATGCCATCCGCTTCAGCATGTTGTCTTAATAGTTCTGCATATTTGGCTAGCTCAGGGTAATCGGAGCCTCCAAGTACAAACTCAACTTGGTCACCAGATCCCCCTCTGAAACCTGGGAGTAATGGACGCACTTTAATATCAGGTAAGTTTTTTAATGCTTTATTAACCAAACCAAGGGCTTGATTAGCCGTTACACTTCGCTCATTCCAATCTTCTAAAATCATAATAACGAAACCGGTTTGATCACCTGCGTTACCACCAAATGCTGGCGCTTGTGTACTAAAAGACTTAATCACACCTTGGCCAAGTAATGGCATCAGACGTGCTTGTACTAGATCCATATTAGCTGACATGCGGTTAAAACTAGTACCTTCGGCTCCTTTCACAAAAGCAAAGATCACCCCTCTATCTTCTTTAGGTGCTAGTTGTGAAGGGATTTGTTGCATTAAAGAATAACTCCCCGCGATACAAGCTAAAATAATTAAAGGAGCTGCTAAACGTAATTTCATTGCATACACTAAACCACCACGATAAACACTTTCTAGTCGAGAAAATTGTTTATCCACCCAGCGGTTGAATCTATTTTGTTGTTGATGTTCCTTTAACATTTTACTCGCTAATACAGGCGTTAATGTTAAAGCGATAAAAGATGAAAAAATTACTGCCATGGCGAGTAAAACTGAAAACTCAGTAAATAAAAGTCCCACCATGCCGTCCATAAAAGAAATGGGTAAAAATACCATCACTAACACCATAGTCGTTGCGATAACCGCAAAACCAACTTCTCTAGCTCCCTTATAGGCAGCCATCAATGGTTTTTCCCCCTGCTCAAGGTGGTGGAAAATGTTTTCAACCACCACTATCGCATCATCAACCACCAGCCCTATCGATAAAATTAGCGCCATTAAGGTAATTAAATTGATAGAAAATCCAAAATAATAGGCAGCAATAAAAGCGGAAATTAACGAAACCGGTACAGTAATGGCAGGGATGATGGTCGCCCTTGCTTGACCAATAAAAATATACAAGACCAATATCACCAGTCCACCGGTGATCATTAAGGTGTTATAAACTTCTTCAATAGAACGCTCGATAAAAACAGTTGAATCATAATCTACTAGCAGAGTCGTATTTTCAGGTAAAAACTGTTGAATATTATCTACTTCTTTGCGTACAGCAGCAGCAACTTGTAATGGATTAGCATCGGATTGTGCAACTATGCCTAAGCTTAAATTAACCACTCCATTACTTTTGAATGCAGAGTTTTCATTTTCAGCCCCCACATAAACTTTTGCGACATCTTTTAGATAAATAGGAGTCCCATCATTGGCAGTACGTACCACTAGATAATCAAAGTCTTGAGGTTCAGCATATAAGCGCGCTGTTCTAACTGACATTACCGTGGTGTCATTACGTACTTCACCTCCTGGGTTTTCAACATTTTCAGTTTGTAATGCATTAACAATATCACTTGTGGTCACAGACCGGCCAGCCATCATGTCTGGATATAACTTCACATACATGACCTTGTACAAGCCACCCGATAAATCCACTGAACTCACACCGCTGATCAAACTAAATCGATCTACCAAAATACGATCTGCATAATCGGTAAGCTGAGTCCTATCCATGGTTGTCGAGTTGAGATTAATATAAAGGGAAGGCTCACCTGAACCGTTGTTTTTAGAAACAATAGGCTCATCGGCTTCATCGGGTAAACTACGTTCTGCTTTAGCTACTGCATCACGAATATCGCTAACGCCTTCGGTTAAGTCCCAACCTAAATCAAATGTCACCGTGATACGTGACATACCATTTCGAGTGACTGACTCAATGTCATCAATACCGCTAATACCTGTGATTTGATCTTCAATAACAGCAGTAACCTGACTCTCCATGATGGTTGCACTTGCTCCTTCATAACGAGTCATGACTGATACAACCGGGCTTTCTATATCCGGCATTTCACGAACAGATAGCTTATTAAAAGAAACTGCACCAAATACACACAGCAATAAGCTTAATACTATTGCCATTACCGGCCGTTTTACCGACACATCTGATAGCCACATTATTTACGGTCCTTGTCAGTCTTTGCTTTCGCATTAACATCTGCTGCTGAACCTTCTTTACCTAAATCATTGATGACTAGACCATCACGCATATTCACCAAACCTTGCACGACAATACGCTCTCCAATTTCCAGACCAGATTCAATTAAAGCTTGGTCACCGATACGCGCACCGAGGGTCACCTCTCTACGCTGTACTTTATTATCACCATCAATCACATACACAAAGCGTTTAGTACCTGAGTACTCCAGCGATTGCACTTCAATAATAGGCTCATTAACAGCGGCAAACACAAGTTGAGACTTCATCATCATACCGGGCTTTAATTGTTGGTTTTTATTATCGAAAAGCAAACGAACACGTAGGTTCAAGGTGTCAGGATTGATACGCGAATCAACAGCGGCTACTTTACCTATAAACGAAGTATCTGACCACGCACGGCTAATAGCTGAAACATCCATGCCAATTTCGACCATAGATAAATAACGCTCAGGGACAGGTAAATCTAAAGTCATTTCAGAGAGGTCATCTAAGGTCAGTAGCGTTTCTCCTATGGTCACGGTTTTACCTTCACTAAAGTCCAGTAAACCGATGGTGCCAGCGAATGGAGCAACAAGGCGGTGGTTATCAACAAAAACTTGTGCAGCGAGTAAACGAGCTTTAGCAATTGCAACTACCGAGGCTTGTCCATCAAATTCTGTTTGTGTGACGGCCTGCTTTTTTATTAAACGCTGAAAATCTTTTAGCTTCCTTTGTTCATCTTGTAAATAAGCGCTAGCTTCAGCCAATAAAGCTTTTGCTTTAGCGTCATCTAACTGAATAAGTAGTTGCCCTTTTTTTACTGTTTGGTTTGCTTGAACTGCTATCCGCGTGACTTTGGCAGTCACTTCTGAGGCAATGCTAACAAATTGTTCGGCTTGTAACTTACCGATCAGGGTTAAGGATTGAGCAACTTCATGCATCGCAACCACATCACTATGAACAGGTACAGCGGGTGCTGGACCACGAGCAGAAGCTAAACTGCTAACGACACTCAATAATAGCCCCGCAAAAATAAAAACCTTCTTTGATTTATTCATTATTTGATCTTCTAGTAGATATGGTTCGAGTAACAAGAAAAAGACAATAGCATTCAACTATTGCTTCTATCATAAAGTAAAAAAAGGCAAAGATTGTGAAGAAAATGTGGAGATATGCTAAAAAAGAGAGAAAAAAAATACGCTAAATGCTTAAAAAGCATGAAAATAAAAATAATTTGTCGCAAAAATCAAATTAACTCACAGTAAGTAAGATTCAAGCATGGCTATAATATAAACAATTATCTTTATCGACAATACTAACAAAACAAGTCATTAGGAGTAGTAGTTTATGATTACTGTATTATTTCGTTGGGAAATAAATCCAGCACATGAAAAAGTATTTAAAGAAGGTTGGACAGAATTAGTACAACGAAATATTGAAAAATACGGTGCTTTAGGCTCTCGTTTACATAAAACTAAAGATAATCAATGGGTTTCTTACAGTCAGTGGGTAAGTGAAGAGCATTATTTAAAAGCACAAGGGTTAGAAGATAAACACGAAGGTGCACGAGTTAAAATGCTAACCGCAATCATCAGCTCAGCTCAACCATTAGTATTAGTGCCTGTTTTGGATCATTTAATCGGTACAAAGATTTAAAAAATGATGAATTGTAACGAATATAAGGCAAAGCATTAATCTAAAAAACAAGCAAATACAGCGTTTTACCTCACCCTTATAAACCACCGTAATTGCTTGTTTTTAAAAAGTTTATTTGATATTAAATAACAGTTAATACTTTTTCCATTGTCAGTCTTGATTTAGCCAATTTGGCATTATAGTCTTCGGATGGATGATGGTAACCGATTGCCAATGCAACATCACACTCATATCCCCCTAGCTCATCAGCAAAAATTTCACCTATTAGTTGACTATCGATACCTTCCATCGGTGTTGAATCTACTTTTAAGCGCGCTAAAGTGTGCATTGCATTGCCTAACGCAATATAAGTTTGAGATTTAGTCCAACTTGCATTACGACCTTGCTCGTCAGTGTTCATATCAGCGAAAGCATAACCACCGAATGCTTTTTCTTTGTCTTCTAATTTAGTGCGATTATCTACAATGCCTTGGTCCACTACTTTTTCATAATCAGCACGCGTATAAGCAGGGTTATGTGCAAATAAAATAATATGTGAACAAGCAAAAACATGCGGTTGATTAAACTGAAATTTATTAGCAAAAGTATCAAACATTCTTTGCTTAGCTGTATCACTTTCAATCACAATGAATTTCCAAGGTTGTGAGTTGATTGATGAAGGAGAAAGACGCAATGCTTGATATAAAATATCTAAATCTTGTTGTGCAACCTTTTCACTTGGGTCGTATTTTTTAGCTGTATAGCGTTTTTCTAAATCATTAATAATTTGTTCATGTGTTGTCATTGTTTGAGTCTCATTTGTTAGGTTGTTAATGTAGATGCTTTCGCCCCATTTTAAATAGCGATTAATTGCATAGACATTGTTAATTGCGAATAAACACATTGTACACTTGATTTTTTTATTTGATAATCATTGATAAATTTGAATAACTTGATAATTATTTTTGAATATGTATCACTTAAATGATCTTAAATTAGCAATTAGAATTACCGACTTGCAAAATATTTCTGCAGCCAGTCGTGAACTCAACTTAACACCAGCCGTAGCAAGTGCTGCATTAAAGCGCTTAGAACAAAGGCTAAACTGCCAGTTATTTGTTCGCTCGACACGAAATATGCAGTTAACCGAAGAAGGTCAGTTGTTTATTGAAAGTAGTCGCGAAGCGATAAAAATATTAGAGTTAGCAAGTAACACCTTAAACAACAATAATGATCAATTAAGTGGTGACTTAGGGTTAAGTATGCCCTCTGATTTAGGCAGAAATATTGTCGGGGCTTGGTTAGATGAATTTTTAACTGCGACTCCCTGTTTAACGTTGACCTTACACCTAAGCGATCACATGAGTGATTTAATGGACCAGAAAATACGTTATGGGCATTTAGCAGACTCAGCACTTAAACGTCGTTATTTAACATCATCACCACGTTATGTGGTTACTTCTCCTGATTATATCAACGCATTTGGTCAACCTAATAGTCCTGCCGAACTGCAACAACATAAATTATTAAATTGGAATTTAGGTAATAAAAATCACCAACAATGGACCTTTAATAAGGATAACCAGCGTATACAAGTGCCAATTTCACCGATTAAAACCACCAATGATGGTGCACTACTAAGAGAGTGGGCTATTGCAGGGCATGGTATTGCTTATAAAAGTTGGATTGATATTGCAAAAGACGCCGAACAAGGTCGTCTCAAAGTTTTATTAACCGACTATTTAACAGAAGATATTCCTTTGCAGTTAGTCTACTTGCAAACAGATTATCCTAGAAAGCAATTACGCATGGTGATTGACTTTTTACAACACAAATTCAGTGAATTCAGCAAACGCTACCCTCCTCCTTAAGCAATGATAATAATCGAGCCTGTACGTTATGGGGAAAATATTGGGTACTTGTATCACTCTATCTATTTTTGCATTCCACTCAAGCTAGCACAACTTTCGATCATAAAATTGAAAACAGAGAAGCCCCCTATGTTCAACAATGTGAGCTGAGTGAAATTATTGGGATGCATACAGAATAGAAAATTAACTAATGAGTACTTCCCTGATAGGGTAACTCGCCACTGTGAACGACAAGTTAATGTTTTTCATGTACAGTTTGTAAAGACGTCCTTAAATGAGCATAATTAAATGTCAAATGATATTAAAAGCACACAAGTAGAATTCGAAAAAATAACCCTCACACTCAATGCCATGCAATTCGCACAATTAACGGCATTCTCTTTAGGTTTGCCACAACTCTATTTTTGCCGTGAATACTTAGCGTTAGATGAAGAAACGGCCATTAATCACTGTAAACAGCGTATTCTGAATTTAATCGCCAATAAAGAAATTTCAATGCAACAGTTAACGCACCTATTAACTGAAAAAGACTATTTTGACGCCGATGAAGCGCGCCTTCGTTTGGGGCCAGAGTTAGTATCTTAAATAACAACTTTAATAGCTTTGACTTCTCAATCAGTTTCAACAAAGCAATCATTAAGTTTCGACAATGAGGTAAGTAAATGTCCCTTTTTACGAGCCTCACCAATCCTCAGGAAATAGATATTATAAACCAGTCATTTAGCTCACTAAATAGTAATTTTACATCCGTAAAAACATGTTGAATGAGAAACGTCAAATAAAATTGGCTGGCTATAAGACAACTCCCCCCTCACTTTATCTGCACTAAAATAAAGCAATCGCCCCAAATTGGAGCGAAAAACGATTAAGTCATACAATAAAACTAACTAAAAATAGCTTTAATATAAAACATGACTAACAAAATAAATGTAACCATATGTTTTAAATAACAAAAAAATTAAATACCTCATAATGAGTAATTGGTATTTAATTTGCTTATCCTGTTAATAAAATCGTATTAAGGGATATAAAATGGATCTAACCGCTAAAGAAAAACATTGGTTACCGTGGCTTGGCGCAACTGGCAAACTAGCATTAGGCAAAGCTTGTTGGTTGAATAAAAATCGTAAAAAAATACTCGCACAAACCTTTACTAGCACTGCTGAAACACGAGTACACATTTTAACATCATGGATTAGCACACAATGGAATTTCCTCAATGATGGCGCTTTATACATCTCCTCTCAACCTCAAACACAATGGAAAACATCGTTACAAAGCTTATTAACACGAAACAATGATATTTCAGAGTTGTTTATCATGATGGCTGACGGGCAAGTTGTAGCGTCCACTTATCATCACCCTATACAACATAAAGTAGATCAAACAATACTTACAAAAGGGCTACAGGCTCCCTTTCTTCACGGCCCTTATTTAGACCCACAAACACAGTTGATTGGGCCTTCAAGCTCTAACTTTCATGATGCAGTTACATTAATGTTTTACCAACCTATTTTAAAAAACGATCAAATCATAGGCTGTTTATGCGGACGAGTACCTAATGATGTGATGGGGGACCTTATTCAACGCGAAGCGGGTCACATTTACAGTGAATCCGGTGATAATTATATTTTCATGGTTAAATCGAACCAGGATCCTGCCATTAGCACCGGTACTGCACTTTCTCGCTCACGCTTTGAAGATAATGCTTTTTCTCATGGTGAAAACCTCAAATCAGGAGTGCACACGCAGTGGGGAACAGTAAAAATACAACAACATACGGAGTTTGAAATACGTTTTACCGATCCTGCCACCCAACAATTACATCCTGGCGTCAGAGAAACGATTAAACACGGAGAAAATTTATATGTTGATTATCCAGGTTATTCTGACTACCGACATATTCCAGTGATTGGCAAAGGGGTAACCTTTCAATTACCCGGTTCGCCTGATATATGGGGCATGATGTGTGAAGCAGACTTAGAAGAAGTTTATCGTCACCGTTCACTCACTTATACTTTGGGGAAAAAGCTATTACTAAGCATGACGCTGCCCTTTCTTACTGCCGTCGCCCTCTCTTATTTTATGACTTTAAATACATTACAGAATAATATTTTAATTGTAATTGCATTAATAATAGGCCTTGCCAGCTTTTGTAGTTTTGCATTAAAACCGATCACATCGCGTTTAAAACATATGGTCGGCGTTTTACAAATGCTTGCAGAAGGTGATGCAAACCTAAATCAACGCTTTGACACCTCCAAATTTAGTGCCGATGAGTCTGGAGATATGGGGCGCTGGATAAACAGCTTTATCGATCGCTTAGATAATATGTTAGGTGAAATGATCCACGCTTCTGGTGAAGTCAATACGGTCAGTGAATCGATGTTACAGCACAGTATTAATGTCGATGGAGCAAGTAAAACCACCACAGTATCTATTGACTCGATGTTACAACTATCGAGCGAACAGCAAGGTGAAATAGCCAGTGCAACGGCTTCCGCACAAGCAATGAACGAATTGATGTTAGATGTTGTTAGTAAAACGCAGCAGGAATATACACAAGCGGTGAATAACACCGCTCAAATTAAAGATATCGTATTAGCCTCAGCTAAAAGCGTTAATGATGTAAACGGCCAGATGAAAGAAATAGAAGCGATAGTTACTTTAATTACAGGAATAACCGAACAAACCAACCTGCTGGCATTAAATGCAGCAATTGAAGCCGCTAGAGCCGGCGAACATGGAAGAGGTTTCTCTGTCGTAGCCGATGAAGTTCGTAACCTTGCCACTAGAACATCAGAAGCAGCAAAGCATATCGGCAATATTATGTCGAAATTAAGTAGTGAGTCAGAAATGGCCGTTAAGTATATGCAGCAAGGGGTAACAAATGTTGATCAAAACAGTTTAGCCTTAGATTCCGGAGAAAGAAGCTTAAAATTACAAAGCGCAGTCGAGGCAATGTTCAATACCATGAATCAAATTGCCAGTAACAGTGAGCTACATGGAGTAACAGCGCAACAAGCCCAAACCACAACCATAGAAATGGAAACTTCTTCACAGCAATTAATTCATCAAACCACATTGGTTCAAAATGCAGTGTTACGACTCAACAAATTGGTTGAGCGCTTTGAAGTATCTAAACGTGCAGCATAAGCTTTATCGATAATGACGACTTAACCTAACTTCAACATAATCAATATTAGTATTGAAGTTAGGTAGTTGAAGTTAAATAATTGAAGGTAAATAGTTTAATAGTTAAATACTCGATGCCTACCTTACTCTCCTTCTTAAATTGATATTACTCGAGAATCCTCTCACTCTGGTTCCTTTTTATAATCAGCAGTATTTTTAAATAGCCAAATAAAACAGCTGAAAATCAAGCAATACCGAGCGTTTACTTGACCTGCGTTATCTCGCTCACATTATTAGTTTAATTGCGCCTAAATTCTGCTAAAATCTGGCGCTGAATTCGTTGGAGAATAATTTATGAAAGACAATAGCCAAACTAAAGTGATCGTCGGTATTTCCGGTGGTGTTGATTCCTCAGTATCTGCTTATTTATTACAGCAGCAAGGCTATCAAGTAGAAGGCTTATTCATGAAGAACTGGGAAGAGGATGATACCGATGAGTATTGTTCAGCCGCTCAGGATCTGCAAGATGCACAAGCGGTCTGTGATAAGTTGGGTATTAAATTACATACTATCAACTTTGCAGCTGAATATTGGGATAACGTATTTGAGCATTTTTTAGAAGAATACAAAGCCGGACGTACCCCAAATCCAGACATCATGTGTAATAAAGAAATTAAATTTAAAGCCTTTTTAGAGTTTGCTGCTGAAGATTTAGGCGCTGACTTTATTGCCACTGGTCATTATTGTCGACGTCGAGATGTAGATGGCCAAGCACAACTGCTACGCGGTATAGATAACAACAAAGATCAAAGCTACTTTTTATACGCAGTGGGTGGCGAGCAAATCGCAAAAACCTTATTCCCAGTTGGTGAATTAGAAAAACCAGAAGTGCGTCGTATTGCAGAAGAGCAAGATTTGGTAACCCATAACAAAAAAGACAGTACTGGCATTTGTTTTATCGGTGAGCGTAAATTCACTGATTTTCTACAAACCTATTTACCTGCACAGCCCGGCGATATTGTGACTCCTGATAATGAAGTCATCGGTCAACATCAAGGCCTGATGTACCACACTTTAGGGCAACGTAAAGGTCTTGGTATTGGCGGCTTACAAAATTCCAATGAGAACCCATGGTATGTAGTGGGCAAAGATATGGAAAATAATCGTTTATTAGTGGCACAAGGTGCTGATCACCCAGCTCTGTTTTCCTATGGTTTGATTGCTAAAAAATGTGATTGGGTTGATAGAACGCCTAAAAAAGAAAGTTTCAGATGTACAGTAAAAACGCGTTATCGCCAAACTGATATTCCATGCACAGTCAATCCAATAGATGATGATACCTTAGAGGTTATTTTCGACCAACCTCAAGCAGCCGTAACACCAGGGCAATCAGCCGTATTTTATCTTGATGAAGTGTGTTTAGGTGGTGCGATTATCGACCAACATTTACAAAAGTAACGTTATCTCAGTTGCAAGCATTAACCGATTAATATTTTTTGGTTAATGCAAACTTTTTAAAAAGAGATGCAACGGAGTATTCGACAATAACGTACTAAAAGTCGATAGTATTTTGTTCAACAGTTATTCAAATTAGAAGTGTATTCATTATGTCATTCCATACGTTAGAATCTCGAAGCATTGCTTTTGCAGCAATGTGCCAAGCTGCCTACCTAGTTGATAAAATAGCGAACAAAGGTATGTGTCCTGATGCAGTCGCATTTAATGCTTCTTTACGCTCAATTATGCGCACTGATAGTGCAGCACCTTTAGATATTTTTGGTGGGCATGACGCACTAAAATTAGGTTATAAAACAGTCATTGCACAACTCGATAATGCTGATGGTAGCCGTAATATGCAAATCACCAAATATGTAGCAGGATTAATGGCGTTAGAACGAAAACTATCGGCAAACCCAGGGTCTTTAAACTTGCTCGGCGAACGTATTAATCAAGTTAATCGCCAATTAGCACACTTTGAAATTGATGACAGCAGCGTATTAAGCAACTTAGATTCTATCTATAAAGATCTGATCAGTAATTTGGGTCCTAAAATCCAAGTGAACGGTAACCCTGCTTACTTGCAAAAAGAACATACGCAGCATAAAATCCGCGCTTTATTGCTAGCCGGTGTTCGCGCGACCGTATTATGGCGTCAAATTGGCGGTAAACGTCGTCAATTATTATTATCGCGTAAAGCCTTAGTACATCAAACAAAGCAAAATTTACTACGAACTTAAAACACTAATTGACGTTTCCTAACCGGGGAACAAAGCAACTATTTAAACAACCTACATATCATTAGGAGCAACAAATGGAACTTTCAGGACTAACAGCTGTATCACCAGTTGACGGCCGTTACGGTAGCAAAACTGCAATTTTACGCGATATCTTTAGTGAATTTGGTTTAATCAAATTTCGCGTACAAGTTGAAGTGCGTTGGTTACAAAAACTAGCACAAACAGATGGTATCGCTGAAGTTCCAGCTTTCTCTGCTGAAGCAAATGCTCACCTTGATGCAATTGTTGCAAACTTCTGTGAAGCAGATGCACAACGAGTAAAAGACATCGAAGCAACAACCAACCACGATGTAAAAGCAGTTGAATACTTCCTTAAAGAAAAAGTAGCAGATAATGCAGAGTTAAACGCAGTCTCTGAATTTATTCACTTTGCATGTACTTCAGAGGACATCAATAACTTGTCTCATGCATTAATGCTTTCTACTGCTAAGAAAGACGTTATTTTGCCTTACTGTAATCGTGTTGTTGATGCGATTAAAGAAAAAGCAATTGAATACAAAGCAATGCCAATGATGTCTCGTACACATGGTCAGCCAGCCTCGCCTACTACACTAGGTAAAGAAATGGCTAACGTTGTGGCACGTTTACAACGTCAAGTTAAACAAATTGAAGCAACTGAGCAACTAGGTAAAACTAACGGTGCTGTTGGTAACTACAACGCTCACATTAGTGCTTACCCAGAAGTTAACTGGCAGGGTTTTGCGGAAGAGTTTGTAACAAGTTTAGGGGTTACCTTTAACCCGTTCACTACACAAATTGAACCACATGATTATATCGCAGAATTATTTGATGCGATTGCTCGTTTCAATACCATTCTTTTAGACTTTGACCGTGACGTATGGGGTTACATCTGCCTTGGTCACTTCAAACAAAAAACGATTGCGGGTGAAATCGGCTCTTCAACTATGCCACATAAAGTAAACCCAATTGATTTTGAAAACTCTGAAGGTAACTTAGGCCTAGCTAACGCTATCTTTGATCATCTTGCGGCGAAACTACCTGTTTCTCGCTGGCAGCGCGACCTAACGGACTCAACGGTACTTCGTAACTTAGGTGTTGCAATCGGCTATTCTGTTATCGCTTACGAAGCCAGCTTAAAAGGCATTAGCAAGCTTGAAGCCAACGAAGCAAACATGCTAAAAGATTTGGATGCAAACTGGGAAGTATTAGCAGAGCCAATACAAACTGTGATGCGTCGTTATGCTATCGAAAAACCATACGAGAAACTAAAAGAACTAACGCGCGGTAAACGTGTAGACGGCCCAGGTATGAGCCAATTTATTGATACTCTTGAATTACCAGAAGCCGTAAAAACAGAGCTTAAAGCTATGACGCCTGCTTCATACATTGGTCAAGCGATTGAATTAGTAGATAAAATGGCATAATAAATAGGTAACTTATACCTATTTTACAAAAGTCGCCTTAGAGTTTAATGCCAGTCACTTCAGCAATGACTGGCATTCTTTAACTCCAGCCCTCACTATTTTAAAGACACCTTCTTCCTCCGCATACCTCTAATACTTTTAGTTTTTTTAGTACAAATGCATCCGCCGTGTAAAATAATACCGATTACATTAAATAAGTGATCAAAATTTTGCGTAGGAAAAGTAACTTAGTACAAGGCGTAAATTGAACTAAATTGTTGTTTCCTTTACGGAAGTTACAACGAAGAAGTAAATTATTTTAAAAAGTACAATAGATCAGTTAATTAGTGTGATTGGTATTACAATATCCTCTGACACATTCATAAACTTTTTTCAGATAAACTATTAATCACAAACCTATTACGCCCGGTATTTTTTGCTTGATAAAGCCCATTGTCAGCGACTTTTAGAATATCATTAACAGAAACTTTGAAGTCTACAACATCACTCGGCTTAACAGAGGCAGCTCCCATACTGATCGTAATATGTTCACTAATTGGAGAACAAGGATGATTTCGGCTCAGATTTTTCATCGCGCTCATCACATCGTTTAATTTTTTATTCAAGTCAGCATCAGACATACTACTAAATATTAGAGTAAATTCTTCTCCGCCATAACGAGCACAAATATCACCAGAGCGTTTGCATTCATCATTTAATACCCTAGCAACTTCATTAAGTGCAAGGTCTCCCTCTAAATGCCCTTCTGAATCATTATAACTTTTAAAATAATCAATATCGGCCATTACAAGAGTAAACCCAATATTCTCTCGAATAAGTAAGTCACAATGCAGTTCAATTTCTTTCATTAAACCACGTTTATTCATTATTCCAGTGAGTGGATCTGTGATAGTTTGCATCGCTAAAATTTCATTTTGTCGCTGAACAGTCGCTATAAGTTGATTGATATTTTTAGCGACTATTACAAGTTCTCTCACAGAGTGTTTTTCATCAAGTGGGGCAAATGCATCACAGCTATTCTGTTTTTTTATATCTAATGCAAATCCCTTTACAGGCTTAATAATGAAATTGGATATGAGAACATGCATAATATAAATAAATATACTCATTAAGAAAATAAAGATAAGACTTTGCGCGTTGATCAACTTTGGAAGAATACCTTCTGAATATTGCAAACGAAGTACCGTAACAAGTCCTTCATTTTCATCATAAAGACCAATATCAGTATATTGTTTAACTTCTTGCAAATGCTTTTGATACTTCCAGTCATCAGGCTCCATAATATATGTATCAACTTCATTGTTCAGAAACTTGACATTTACCTGTGTGTTTTTTGACATGTTTTCAACAAAGTACTGCTCTAGTAAATAGATAATGATCAAATAACCACGATTTTCGCCATTCATACTAGTATCCCTAATTTGAGTAGCACTATACATCGCAGGTCCATAGATTGTATTAATAAAACCATTTTTAAACGGTACTTCATTTTTAATTGTGGGAGCAGGTAGGATTTTTAAGTTGCCTGGGTTTTTCTTAAAGTCATAGAATGAAAATGTCAGATCAGTTAGTTTTGTATGGTGAAATCCTTTGGTATAAACAGGTCTAAAATACTCATCTAGATAAAAAAAACCATCTACTTTTAGGCTTGTAAATGTATTCTCAAGAAAATTTTCTTCTAAATATTCGTTGTCTTTTGTGAGCATAAAATCATATGATGATGTCCATACTGCGTAATCATAATTAGTACGGGAAAGAATATCTAGTGAACTACCTATACTAGAGGTTAATGTACTCAACTCTCTTTCTGATAGTTTAACCATACTCGCCTCGAGCTTTGGCAACTCAACAAAATATCGATAACTAAATACTGCACTCATGAATAAAATAAACAAAAGTGCGAGTATACGAAGCTGCAATTGATTAAAGGTAATATTTTTCATATTTTTCAGTATTATCTCAAATGTAAAATTAACACAGCAAATTGACTCCTGAATGCCAATACTCACCAAACGATGAAAATTAAATGCCCATGACACTATTAAGATGAAGCCCTTAATTTTTGAAGTATTAATTAACTCGATAATGAGCCATCTCAATCAAGAATGTTAACTTTACAAATTAACCTGAATTTCATCAAAAAACCTCACCCTACTGGGTATTCAATATTGACAGTATAGTGTAGATTAAATATTGATCTTTGCCGTTTTTTCACTTTAAAAAATGAAAAATGTAATTTAATAGAGAATATTATTTATTATTAAAAATAGATGATATAAATAACACCGATTTAAAGTTACTTTTCCAAAAACTCGCTTATCAGATCTTGAATAATACAACTGAAATGATCAATATTTCTATTCGCAAGATAAGTTAGGTATCGGTGTATTTAAAAGCCCCTGCTAGCGGTTGTTACTGACCGGGATCAAACTTTTGAGCTGTCTTTTTTGTTTCCACTTAACCACATTAAAAATGGTTGTAAGCCACTATAACAAGCGATACCAAAGGAACACACAAGGATAGAGATAAACATTTGTAACGTCATCAACTGTTCTAAGAAAATCATCGCTAATATTACTGAAACAATCGGAACTAAAGCCATAATCGTTGCAGCTGATACCGCACCCAATTTATTAATAGAGTAAGTCATGCAAAATAACGCAATGATACTCACCACTATTCCCTGGTAAATACCTTGAAGTACAATTTCATCAAATGGTGCACTGCTGATATTACTGGGTAAAAAATACCAAATAGGCGTAAAGAATAAAGCATTAATCAATGGCACTGCAATCATAACGGTCTTTAAGTTCAAGCCCCATACCCTCATAGAAACAGAATAAAAGGCAATCGCAAAGGCCGCTATCAACAACCATAATAATGCACTGACTGTGGCACCTCCGGTACTGGTAAATAAAAGTATATTGGCTACTAAAATAAGAAAAACACCCACATATTGCGCATTATTCAAGCGCACTTTTTTCCATACAAAAACAATCGCGGCACACATGATAGGCAATGAGCCATTAATAATCACCCCGGTATTAGCAGCATCAGACATCAGCAATCCAATCAAACTAGCGCACACATAAAATGTTCCGCAGCATAAACTACAAATGATGATCTGTGGTGTAAACAAAGCTTTAATCGAAGTTTTACTTAATAGGGCATAAACCAACACAACCACACCAGCAGTGACAAAGCGAACTCCTGTTACATCCCAAACCGTTAATGCACGAGAAAGTCCCCACTTTGAAATAATGATCCAACCAGACCAAATCATCACCATCATCAAGCCAGCAAGTAATCCAGTGATTTTGTCAAACTTAATCGTGCTATCCATGAGACTTCCTTGCTAGATTTAACTAAGAGAATGTGATTTAACTAACAAATACGCTGTTAATGATTTATGAGGAAAATGAGCCATCATAAATCGGCCGATCACATTACTAAGCTATTAGCCTTAAAGCAATCTAATTTACTCCCTCTTACAAAGTATAATTTGTATCACTATCGTGCATACAAGTGACCTGTTACACTTCAGATTATTTGAATCTCAAAGGCAGTCCCCTATGTTTGAACTTAATTTTGAAATTAACCAGTTTTTAGATGACAACTGGCAACAAAAACCAACCTTTATCAAACAAGGTTTTGTGGATTTTCAAGATCCTATTGCACCTGATGAATTAGCTGGTTTAGCAATGGAAGAAGACTTAGAAAGCCGCTTGGTATACCTTGAAAACGAACAATGGCAAGCAGAATGTGGACCTTTTAAAACCTTTGAACGCTTAGAAGAAGAAGGGGCTACGTTATTAGTACAAGCCGTGGATCATTGGCACCCAGATGCACAGCAGTTAGTACGACCATTTCGCTTTTTACCAAACTGGCGTATTGATGATTTAATGATTAGCTATTCAACGCCTAAAGGTGGCGTAGGGCCACATATAGACAACTACGATGTGTTTATTATCCAAGGCCAAGGAAAACGTCATTGGCGTGTTGGAGCACGTCAACCATTACCTGAATTTGCAGCACACGGTGCATTAAAACATTGCGGCCCTTTTGAAGCCGCTATTGATGTTGAAATGGAACCGGGCGATATACTTTATATTCCAAGTGGTTGCCCACATGAAGGTTATGCAATTGAACCTTCACTTAATTATAGTGTTGGTTTCCGTGCGCCGGATCAAAATGACTTACTCAGTAGCTTTACTGATTATAATATTGATAATTACGAAAATGCCTTACGTTATACTGATATTCCAATGCAAGTACGTGAAAACCCTGGTTGCATCGAACAAGCGGAGCTAGAGAAACTGCATCAAGTAATGTTAGAAAACTGCCAAACACCGGAGCATTTAATGCCATGGTTTGGGCGAATGATCAGTGAAGCAAAACATGAATTAGATATCGCAATACCTGAATACCCGCTTGAAAATGAAGATATTATTGAATTTTTAGAAGATGGCGCGATATTTACACGCTTAGGTGGATTACGCGCAGTATATTTCGAGCAAGCGCCTAAACAAGTATTTATCAATGGTGGTGTTTATGACGTTTCGGGGTTTGTTGAACTCGCTCATTACTTATGTGATCAAGATGAAGCAGCCAGTGAGTTAATCATATTATTTAAGGATGAGCCAGAAGCATTAACGCTATTTACCAAACTAGTGAACCTCGGTTATTGGTACGCAGAATAGTTATCTAAGTACTTATAAATAAACAGCTTAGCATTATAAGCTGTTTATTTTGAATACGAACAGCCCTCACACTCAAGCAATATTAACTTTTCATCAATACTTACATACTGAATTGAAATAGTTTATCGAAACTAAACGCAACCCTATGATATGCTTTGTAGTATTACTTTTTATAGTATTTAAACCTTATTCGATTTGATGGGGCTTAAAGCAAATATACTATCGCCAACTCACTTTATAAAAAGGAAATAATATGCGCTTTTTACATACCATGGTCAGAGTCAATGATTTAGAAAAATCGATGCACTTTTATTGTGATCTTCTTGGGCTGGTCCTTGTTAAAAAAAATGATTATGAAAAAGGTCAGTTCTCATTAATTTATCTGACAGCTCCCGAAAATATTATAGAGGGCACTGAGTTAAAAGACTTAGATAGTCCACTTATTGAACTCACCTATAATTGGGAACCTGAAAGTTACAGCGAAGGTAGAAATTTTGGACACTTAGCGTTTGAGGTCGATGATATTTACGCGCTATGTGAAAAGCTACAAGCAGCAGGCGTTATTATTAACCGCCCCCCAAGAGATGGTCATATGGCCTTTGTAAGGTCACCTGATAATATTTCTATTGAGTTATTACAGAAAGGCAAAAAGTTAGCAGCTACAGAGCCTTGGGCTTCAATGGAAAATACCGGTTCTTGGTAAAATAGTCTTGATAAACGGCTAAATAATCGATATTGATTGCTAACGGATATATGTCGATGACGATAATTAAATTGTTAACGCATTTAGTTATCGTCATCACCAATCACATTGAAGGTATATGCAATATGCTACTAAATTTTTCAAACTATACCTCTGCACAACGTTACCACTTAATGACCCAAACTATTGTGCCTCGCCCAATCGCTTGGGTATTAACCCAATCAGATAATAATAGCCCGAATAAAGTCTATAATTTAGCCCCCTTTTCATACTTTACAGCCGTATCAAGCGATCCTGCGATACTGATGATTTCACTGGGTAAAAAGCCAAATGGCGATAATAAAGATACCTTAACCAATGTGTTAAAAAACAAAAAAATGGTGATCCATATTGCCTCTGATAATCAAGCTGAGATCGTGACGCAAACCGCAGCGACATTAGATTACGGTGATTCAGAGTTGTTTGCCACAGACCTAACAACCACAGCCTTTGATGGCTTTCCATTACCACGTTTAGAACAATGTCATATTGCTTATGGGTGTGAACTTTATGAAATTAAAGAGATAGGTGATTTACCACAGACATTGATTTTTGTTGAGATTAAACGTTTATATATTAATGATCAGGTGTTAAATACAGAAGATCCTGACCGAATCAATATTGCAGCTGATAAAGTCAAACCACTAGCACGACTAGGTGGAGGTGAATATGCATCGATCACCGCCCCATTTAGCTTGAAACGACCAGATTAACTAACTTTTATTACTGAAATAGAAAATGCTTCGCTGTCAGTCTCTTTGAATTCTCTGGGTATAGTTTCTTTTCTGACAAAAGAAAGTAGGGTCGCCGACAAGGCGAAACCTGTGTTGATGATTATTCAAATAACACCACGAGCGCAGACGAGATAAAACTCATATAAAAAAGCACAAATCCCCACACCGAACATGTGGAACGAAAATAAACTAAATCTATTAACGCAAAGGAAGTAATTTTAATCAATTCATATAACTAGATATAACGGTAACACTTAAATCATGGTGGAAGTAAAACCCCAGCGTAAAGTTTTCCCAAGCTAAACTGTCATTTTAGCAATCGCAAACAGGACGTTTGCGATAATGTCAGAATGACCATGGACGGTCATCCTGACATGATGCGTTTAAAATGGCGGTTTAGGTTGGTTCAGAAAACGCTCCGCTGTCAGTTTCTTTGCCTACTTTCTTTTCTGACAAAAGAAAGTAGGGTCGCCGACAAGGCGAAACCTGTGTTGATAATTATTCAAATAACACCACGAGCGCAGACGAGATAAAACTCATATAAAAAAGCACAAATCCCCACACCGAACATGTGGAACCAGAATGCTACAAAAATAATGAGTAAATCGAACAACAAACTCAGAGGAAAAAAATCAACCTAATTCAATTATCCCGACATATTATTTACATTTAATAAATAACGCGACGAGATTGCCAATAATGCTTGCGCCAATATGGATTTGAAAGTTTTGATATTTTCACACCTTTACTGGTCGAAACATGAAAAAACTCCCCTTCTCCCATATAAATACCTACGTGCCTACTAGACCGACCTGTTTTAAAGAAAACCAAATCACCCACTTTCAACTGGCTTTTTTTAATTGAGAAACCCTTTCTTACTTGATATTCAGTAGTACGCGGCAATTGGATGTTAAAGCTATTTTTAAAGACTTTTTGCACTAAGCTTGAGCAGTCAATACCATGTAGACTATTACCGCCGTATCGATAGGGACTGCCTTCCCAATACTCATGCTCATTAAGTAACAATAAATATAATAGATCTCCGGTCTGCATATTAGCGGCTGAGGTTTTATTTGAGCTTGAAGTAATGGCAGAAGAGGCATTGTTTGTTATTGAGGAGGTATTAGTATTAAGTGAGGTATTATTTTGATGGTCAGTTTTTGATGAACAGGCAGCTAAAAGGCATAATAAAGGTAATAAACTTAACTTATAACTTAATTTACAGCTTAGTTTATGGCTCAGTCTAGAAGTTGGTTCGGACTTAAAATCAGACCTTGATTGAAAATTATGACGTTTTAACACCCAAAGCATAAACTTACTCCACTCGTTTAACTCACATTCTAATAGACTCATCACCGTTATTTTTATCAAAAATAAAAATGGGGCTTACGCCCCAAAGTTTAGTATCTATTTAAAGCTTTAAAAGCTTAACCTAAAATTTCGGCAAGTTCAGCGCTGATCACATCAACGGCTTTAGTACCATCAAACTTATGATGAGCACCATTACCTTGTGCAGCTTCTTGCTTGTAGTAAGCAATAAGAGGCGCTGTTTGTGTATGGTAAATATCTAAACGTTTACGTACTGTCGCTTCTTCATCATCAGGGCGGATAGATAAATCATCACCTGTCACATCATCTTTACCTTCCACTTGTGGTGGATTGTAAATAACGTGGTAAGTGCGGCCAGATCCAGAATGAACACGACGACCAGCCATACGCTTAACGATTTCTTCGTCAGGCACATCAAATTCAAGTACGAAATCAACAATCACACCTGCTTCTTTCATTGCATCAGCTTGTGGAATAGTGCGAGGGAAACCATCTAGTAAAAAACCTTTTGCACAGTCTTCTTGTGCAATACGTTCTTTAACCAAACCAATGATTAGCTCATCAGAGACTAATTGGCCTGCATCCATTAATTCTTTTGCTTTTAATCCAAGCTCTGTGCCCGCTTTCGCAGCTGCACGTAACATGTCACCCGTAGATATTTGTGGGATACCATATTTGTCCATCATGAACTGAGCTTGTGTACCTTTACCAGCACCTGGTGCACCTAATAAGATAATGCGCATTTATAGCTTCCTATGTAATTAATAAATTCCAGACCGAAATTTACACGTTTGTGGCAATTTTCTCAAGAATATCAACAAAAAAGGCCTGCATAAGCAGGCCTTCGACACATTTATGAGAAGATTATCCTAATAAAAGTTTATTAATTCGAGCTACAAATTCTGATGGGTCATCTAAACTACCCTTTTCAGAAAGTACTGCTTGTTGTAATAACAACTCAGCCCACTCTGCAAATAATACCTCATCAGTCATATCCGCTAATTTAGTGATCATGACATGTTCAGGGTTAAGCTCAAAAATTGGCTTACTTTCTGGAACGGGTTGACCCATTTGTGCCATCAATTTAGCCATTTGCGTACTCATATCATCATTATCAGCAACAATACAAGATGGTGTAGAAGTTAGACGTTGTGTTAAACGGACATCTTTCACTTTATCACCAAGCACTTTTTTAGTACGTTCGATGAAGCTAGCAAATTCAGTGTTTTGTTTTTCTTGCTCTTGTTTCTCTTCTTCAGAATCAAGTTTACCTAGATCTAAATCACCCTGAGTTACGCTGACAAATGTTTTACCATCATACTCTGGCAAATGGCTTAATAACCACTCATCAACACGGTCTGATAGCAATAGTACTTCGATACCTTTCTTACGTAAGATCTCTAAGTGAGGACTATTTTTAGCCGCATTAAAGCTATCAGCAGTAATGTAGTAAATTTTATCTTGCTCTTCGTTCATGCGTTCAATATACGCATCTAAAGAAACGGTTTGTTCCGCTACATCAGCTTCAGTTGATGCAAAACGGAATAACTTAGCAATCTGCTCTTTATTACTTGGATCTTCGGCAGGCCCTTCTTTTAATACTTGACCAAACTCAGCCCAAAATGCGTTGTATTCAGTTTCATTTTTCTTAGCAAACTTAGTTAGCATAGAAAGCGCACGTTTAGTACAAGCACTACGTAACTTAGTCGTAACACGTGTATCTTGTAGGATTTCACGAGATACATTCAATGGTAAATCATTTGAATCCAACACACCTTTAACAAAACGCAAGTAAGTCGGCATGAATTGCTCAGCGTCATCCATAATGAAAACACGTTGCACGTATAATTTTAAGCCATGCGCTTTTTCACGGTTCCATAAATCATAAGGAGCACGCTTAGGAATGTACAATAAGCTCGTGTATTCTTGCTCACCCTCAACTTTATTATGAGACCATGTTAGAGGGTCTTCGAAGTCATTAGCGATATGCTTGTAGAACTCTTTGTATTCTTCGTCTTTTAAATCACTTTTTGAACAATTCCATAAAGCCGTTGCTTTATTAATTGATTCCCAAGCAGCTTCAACAGCAGGTACTTTTTCGCCATCAGGACCTTCAGATTCAGGCACTGCATCTTTGAACATTTGCACAGGAATACTGATATGATCTGAATATTTGGAAACGACACTACGTAATTTATAATCATTTAAAAATTCAGTTTCATCATCACGTAAATGTAGAATGATTTCAGTACCACGATCTGCTTTTTCAATATCAGCAACAGTGTAGTCTGCTTCACCTGCAGACTCCCAACATGTACCTTGAGAAGCATCATCACCCGCTTTACGAGTGTTAACGGTTACTTTATCAGCAACAATAAATGCAGAATAGAAACCAACACCAAATTGACCGATTAGTTGTGAATCTTTAACTTGGTCACCAGATAATTGCTCGAAAAAGTCACTAGTACCAGACTTAGCAATCGTACCTAAATGCTCAATAACTTCATCGCGCGTCATACCAATACCATTATCGCTAATAGTGATGGTTTTTGCTTCTTCATCAAAGCTTAAACGAACTCGTAGATCAGCATCGTTTTCAAACAAGCTACCATCAGATAATGCTTTGAAACGTAGTTTGTCAGCGGCATCAGCGGCATTTGAAACAAGCTCACGTAGGAAAATTTCTTTATTTGAATATAAAGAGTGGATCATTAATTTAAGAAGTTTACCAGTATCAGCACTGAACGCATGATTTTGTTGATGTTCCATATTTCTATTTCTCTCTTAAACAAGTGGTTATTGGTGTTACTTAGATAATTAAGAGATGGAGACACTTAGATTGATTTCAAGAGCTAAAAACAATTTTTTTAAAAGTTCTATACTATCCAAAGGAATTTTTAATAAAAAAAACGCGGCTAATATGCCGCGTAGTATAGATATCAAAAAATAAATAGCATTTAAAGAATGCTGTTTACTTTTTTGTAACGAATTTTTTTAATACGTTTCAATTTGGAATAACTACGAATTTTTGTTGTTATTTTCCAAATATTGGAAAGTAATAACGTATAAATAACAAACGTTAAAATAAATCCATAGAACATTATCGGTGCAGCTACATTAGCTAACTCACCATAAATACCAATAACAGCAAACAAGCTAGCCATAAAACAAATAGCCAATAAAGTTTGTGTTGGATTTAATCCCAAGCGCTGACAGATATGATGTAAATGTTCTCTATCCGGTTTAAATGGGCTATCACCACGGCGTATCCGTCTAATCATAATAGCGGCCATATCATTTAAAGGTAAACCAATGATCCATAACGCAGTTACTGCGCGCATTGCCGTTTGCTCTGAAGCATCACCAGTAGCCGACTGCGAGGCTAATAATAATAACCAAATAACAGTAAACCCAATTAACATACTGCCTGCATCGCCCATAAACACTTTGCGAGTACGGCCAAATGCACCAAGGTTAAACAATATATATGGCAACATCGCTACAATAAATACTGCACATAAATAAGCTAAATTAGCTTCTCCATGTAAATAGAAAATAACACCCAACGCAGCAAAGGTTACCGATGCAAGTCCACCTAATAAACCATCAATTCCATCAACCATATTAAATGCATTAATAGCACCAATCACAGCGAATATAGTAATTATCTGCGCTATTGCACTTGGCAACAAGACCTCACCAAAACCAAACATATTACCAAGGTTTGTAAGTAAAGCCCCAGCAAAGTGGATCATCAATAAGGCTAAACCAGCTTGAACTAATAAACGTAATCTAAAACTAATATCCCAGCGGTCATCTGCTACACCAACAGCAACTAAAATAGCCATACAAAGTGCATATATATGGGAATAAGGAAGCATTTCTGGGTTGTTGTATAAAAAGTATAATATAGAGAGGCAAATAGATAAGCCTCCAACTAGAGGGATAGTACCTTTATGAAATTTACGCTCATTCGGCTTATCAACTAAACCGATATACCTAGCAAACTTTCGCAAAGCAAATAGCGTTGTCATTGAAAAAACAAATATAAATGCTAAATCAATTAAGATATTTATCATAAAAACCAACTTTAAAAAAGAAAAATAACGTGAGCATGATACCGACTTAATCAAAAATTACCATAAAAAAGTCATTTTAAGCTAAAACAAAAAGGCCATTATTTGCATAAATAATGGCCTCAAATTGACGGTTTTTAACTTAAAAAGTTCACTCTAAACAATTAACTAATTGAAAATATAATGATTTAAAAAATTAATTTTCATTCTGTAAAATGAAATTAGTTAAAAAAGTAAGGCTTTTTATACCGCTTTAACGGCATCTGCAATATGGTTAGCCCATGTTTCAGCCAAGGTTTGCGACTCAGCTTCAACCATCACTCGAATTAAGGGTTCAGTACCAGATTTACGCAGTAAAATACGTCCTTTAGGTGTATCACTGCCTACTAATAAAGCTTTTTCAGCTTCAATAACCGCTGTTTTCACTAATTCGCTTTCTAATGGTTGATTATCACCCGCAAAACGTACGTTAATTAATATTTGCGGCATCATCGGCATATCATCAAGTAATTGCTCAAGTGTTTTTTCACTTTGCTTAATCACGGCTAATACTTGTAATGCCGCAACAATAGCATCACCAGTGGTGACCAAATGTCGGCAAATAACATGACCAGAGTTTTCACCACCTAACCACCACTCACGTTGCAGCAACTGTTCCATCACGTAACGGTCACCAACACCAGCGCGTACAAACGGAATACCTAATTTACCAAGGGCTACTTCAAGCCCCATATTTGACATCAAGGTGCCTACTACGCCACCTTTAAGTTGCCCATTAATAAGTGCCTGTTTTGCTAAGATATAAAGCAACTGGTCACCATCTGCAATATTACCTTGGCTATCAACCATCATGATTCGGTCACTATCACCATCAAGTGCAATCCCTAAATCAGCCTTGTTTTCAAGTACCGTTTTTTGCAATAACCCAAGTGATGTTGCACCACACTTATCATTGATATTAAAACCATCAGGTTTGTTGCCAATAGCAATGACTTCTGCACCGAGTTCATCAAAAACAGAAGGAGCAATGTGGTATGCAGCTCCATTCGCGCAATCAACAACTAACTTAAGGCCAGATAATGATAATGCAGAAGGGAATGTGCCCTTGCAAAACTCAATATAACGATCCGCTGCACCTTGCATTCTCGATGCTTTTCCTAGCAATTCAGAACTGACACAGCCCATTGGTTTATCTAGTTCGGCTTCAATCGCTAATTCAATCTCATCCGATAATTTTTCACCAGACGCTGAAAAGAATTTGATCCCATTATCGTAATAGGGATTATGAGAAGCACTGATCACTACACCAGCTTCAGCACGGAAAGTTTTCGTTAAGTAAGCTACAGCAGGAGTTGGCAACGGCCCAGTTAATACAGCGCTAATACCAGCAGCCGACAAGCCAGCTTCTAAAGCAGACTCAAGCATATAGCCAGAAATACGTGTATCTTTACCAATAATGACTTTTTTTGTGCCAAGGCGAGATAATACTCTTCCCGCAGCCCAGCCAAGTTTTAATGCAAAATCAGGAGTAATTGGATACTCCCCTACCTTGCCACGGACACCATCAGTGCCAAAATATTTTCTAGTCATTGTTATAATCCATTATTCGGTTTATTAATAAATTGGTTTAAATAAGTTAGGTTCAAATAAATTAGATATAAAAGTCAGCAGCCTTTAATCAGCCCCGAATAAATCTCGCGTATAAACTTTGTCAGCGACATCATCTAACTCATCACTCATGCGATTAGAGACAATCACATCGGCAATATTTTTAAATTCAGCTAAATCTTTATAAACAGTAGAATTGAAAAAGGCATCTCCCTCAAAAACAGGTTCATAAATGACCACCTCAATGCCTTTCGCTTTAATGCGTTTCATGATCCCTTGAATTGAAGATGCGCGGAAATTATCAGACCCAGATTTCATTATCAGTCTGTAAATTCCCACTATTTTAGGTTTTTTAGCGATAATTGAATCCGCAACAAAATCTTTACGAGTGGTATTGGCATCAACGATTGCGCCGATCAAATTATTGGGTACGTCTGCAAAGTTAGCTCGTAGTTGTTTGGTATCTTTTGGTAAACAGTATCCACCATAACCAAAAGAAGGGTTATTATAGTGATTGCCAATACGCGGATCTAAACTTACCCCTTCGATAATTTGACGAGAGTTTAATCCATGCGATTCAGCATAAGTATCCAATTCATTAAAGTAAGCAACACGTAGAGCAAGGTAGGTATTAGAAAATAGCTTTACAGCTTCCGCTTCGGTTGAGTCAGTAAATAACACATCGATATTTTCTTTTATCGCGCCTTGTACTAGTAAGTTTGCAAATACCTTTGCACGTTCACTTTGCTCACCAACTATAATACGAGAAGGATGTAAATTATCATATAAAGCGCGACCTTCCCGTAAAAACTCAGGAGAGAATATAATATTATCACACTCCATTGTTTGCTTAATACCCTGCGTGTAACCAACAGGAACCGTCGACTTAATAATCATGATCGCGTCAGGATTAATGCTCATTACATCTTTAATCACAGCTTCTACAGAAGAAGTATTAAAATAGTTAGTTGCAACATCGTAATCGGTTGGCGTAGCAATGATAACAAATTCAGCATTTTCATAAGCGGCTTGCTTATCAAGTGTCGCAGTAAAGTTAAGTGCTTTATTTTGTAAAAAATCTTCTATTTCAAGATCAGCAATAGGTGACTGCTTATTGTTTAACAGGGAGATTTTTTCTGCAACAATATCAACTGCAATCACTTCGTTGTGTTGTGCTAAAAGCATTGCATTGGAAAGACCTACATAACCGGTACCCGCGATGGCAATTTTCATATTTTAATAATTCCTACAAAAAAGACATTCATAAAAATGAATGTCTTAAAACAGATATAAATGCCTATTTAGGCATAAACTAGCTCGCCTATAAATATTAGCGATGAATGAGAGTGAAATTGCTAAATAGCATAAGGCAATAAAAACATTGCGTTGATTATCTCTACAAAAATGTCAATTTAAGATTTATTGTAAAATTTTTTATAGCAAAATACTAATTTATTGACTATAAACGCAAAAAATAATAAGACCAATCATCAAAAGGATAATCCTAAACCATGGAAGACAGAAACCAAACTATCAGGTGAAGGTGATCACATTCATTTAATGGTATCAGTCCACCCAAAGGTTGCAGTATCTAACTTAGTAGGAAAACTTAAAGTGAAGTCTTGATACATGATAAGGCGTAATCACAGGCAGCAAGTAAAAAGTAAATTATGGGGCAATCATTTTGGGAGTCCATCTTACTGCGTTGTTTCTTGTGGAGCTGCTAATTTAGATGTTATTAAAAAGTATATCGAAAACCAACAAGAGCCGCCAACTGAAAAAGTAATTAAGACATCTAAATAATTAAAGAGAATTTAGTTTAATCGCTAACTCGCCCGTGAACGAACGAGATTGGGCTCACGGGCTGTTTAAATAGAAAATAGATAGTGCCAGGGATGTAAAGATTGGTACAAAAATCAATACAACTGAAATCCAGTCCAACACAAAATCTGCCACAAAAACCACTACCATTAATAGAAAGATTAAACCATAAATGCTCATATTTAATTCATAAACCATTCTCTAATCATTCACCAGATACTGCAAAAATACTTGTAAACATAGTTCCCCATAACAATTAGCATTATCATGGCAGTGATTTTAATCTACTAATTTTCAAGTAATTTCAAAAGATCATCATGTAGATCTTTAGGAATTGACACGGTGTTGTTTTTAATATTGCGTTCCCTTGCTGCATAGCGTCTTTGTGAAGGTAGACGTGCCCCCTGAGCTACAATATCAGCAAATAGACGTTCAGCTCTTTCATCATTTACAATTACATTTCCTCCACTCAATAAGTTAGGGTCTAAAGCAATTAAGATCTCTCCATGAAAAGGAGCCTCTGGTATGCCCTCGGCAAAAGCCATGCTTTCTTTACTAGTAAGATCGTCTATTAAAGGACCTGCTAATAACTCAATCATGATAGATAATGCGGAACCTTTATATCCACCAAATGTCAACATAGCACCATCAATCGCCTCTTCAGCATCAATCGTTGGGTTTCCATTTTTGTCTATTGCGACACCATCTGGTAATGATCTTCCAGCTCGTCGATATAACTCGATCTCACCTCTAGAAAACTGGCTAGTTGCAAAATCAAAGGTAAATGGATGCTTGCCATTACGAGGCCAACTAAATGCCAATGGGTTAGTTCCTAATAATCCCTTAGTACCTCCAGCTGGAGCCACCCAGGCATGACTAGGCACCATAGCAATAGCAACCAATCCAGCTTCAGACAATTTTTCCACCTCGGGCCATAATGCTGAAAAATGATAGCAACGATTAATTGCTAATGCAGCGATACCATTTTTTTTTGTTTTGTCTATCAGTAAAGGAAGAGCGGCATGCAAGGCGAGTAGCGAAATACCGTGGTTTGCATTCACCTTTACAATAGAAGAGCTGACATCGCTGATGGTTGGTATCGCGTCACCTTTCACACGCCCTGATTTAATACTTTCCACACACATAAGTAGTCGATAAAGGCCATGTGAGTGGCAATCGTCTCGTTGACATGTATAGATAATATCCGCAATAGCTCTGGCGTGATCTTGATTAAAACCATTGTGTCTTAATATCTGTTCACTGAGTTGGCGAATATCAGTCAAGCTTAAACTAACATTATCACTCATATATCCTCCAATTTTATAGGGGTCACTTTAAGTCATAGAACTTAGTATGTAGAGTTGGTTTAAGGCTTAAGTATTAGGGTCTCAAGCCATACTCCAAAAAGTTAATATTTTAGATTAGCTTTTTAACGACATTCAGCAATAACTCCACCTTGTTTGACCCATTGAGCAAACCATTGTTTAAATAACTTATACTGTTTTTCACAATATCCGCGCTGCTCAGCATTTAGTTTATCTGATTCATTAAAATGGAGGTCATATTCTTTTTCACCATTCAATACTAAGAGGTATTTAAAAAATAGAACAAGTTCAGGACCTTCATCAAAACTCGCTAAGACTGCAATCGCCTCTTCAAGTTCTTGTGCTCGAATACGAGCTTCTGTATGCCCTTCAGCTGCCAACATAGACAACCGAGTAAGTAAAAGAACCTCTTTTGGAAGCGCGGTTCCTATTCCAGTGATTGAACCTGTAGCACCACAATTTACGAAACCATGAAAAACCCTTGTGTCGACACCCACCATCAATAAAACTTCTTCATCTTTAGAAGTAATATTTTCAGCAGCATAGCGCATAGCTTCTTTAGTACCAAACTCTTTAAAACCGATCAGATTTTTGTGCTCTTCTCGAAGAGAGAAAAATAAATCAGCTTTAGTTTCATAGCCATATACAGGACTATTATAAATGATAGCTGGTATTGATGGAGCCGCAGATAAAATCGCTTTAAAGTGATTTTTTTGTGCTGTGATCACTGAACCTCGGGATAGCACACGAGGGATCACCATTAGCCCTGCAGCTCCGACTTTCTCAGCATGAGCAGCATGGGCTACAGCTGATTTGGTATTAATAGCTCCAGTTCCCACCATAACTGGTACACCAGCATCAACAAGACGCTCAACACCTTCCATACGCTCAGCGTCAGTCAATAAAGGCCAATCCCCCATAGAACCACAATAAACAACAGCAGACATTCCAGCCGATATCATTTCCAAGCCTTTTTTTACCAGAGCATCAAAATCAGGTGTGCGATCGTCTTTACAAGGGGTCATAAGAGCAGGTATTACGCCATAAAAAATATCTTTATTCATTTTTTAATCCTTTGTTAATGAGTTTATTATTAAAATTTTTAAAATAATTTAAGTTTCAGCAAAGCTCAAAATAGTCTCAATCTTTTACTTAAATAATTAGGACTTTAGCTATCTATTTCTAATGACTAATAGCAAATAGCTACTTTGCAACCTGCATTTCGAATACTGTATATTGTATGCAATATCAAAGATACAAGATACTGCTGTGTGCGTCAATAGATACTCAAAATTTAGATTAAGGCTAATTTAATACCTTTAAGTATGCCTCGTTCATAAGTTCCCCTTATGCTCTAAGCACTTATTAGCTAGCGATGTGAGTTATTTGAAAGCCAACATTTAATAAAAAAATAAAACTAATAAAACACCTCGCAATAATTGACAGGTTATGTCATTGCCCTATAATTGCGCTCCTTATTACGTGCTTGTGATTATGAAATTGATAGTCTAATGAGCTTAAATGGGAAGCATGTTCAACACTCGATTTCTAATTGGTTGAATAAATCATGCGCTGCCCCCGCAACTGTGAAGGTATGACTCACTATTTATTTGAATAGCGATTATCACCCAGCCAGATACCAGCGTAATAACGTCACTGTCCATACTGCGGGTCGGCCGTTATGGAACGTAAAATCGCATTTATTAATAATAGATGGGCGTAATGGTGACGAGCCAAAGAAAGTTTTTGCTGCTCAGTGACTGTTATGTTGAATGATGATGTAAAACGGTATTGTTAAATATTGTTGTTAGGTAATGCTGTTATTAATGATTGTATTACCATCCTATAACTACATTTTTAATGCCCTCGTCCTATTCCTCTTCTGCTATCACTGTGTAAGCAACTTTCTCCATTACTAAACCCAAGGAAGAAACATGTTTACCCTTCGTTATACTTCGATAGCTGTTATCGCATTAAGTATCTGCAGTGCAAACTCATTGGCAGATGACGAAATAACATCATCACAAACTAGCCCACGTAAAAATATTTTAATTACCAAAGGGTTTAGTGCACCTAATGCAACCACGCAAAACTATAGTGGTGAGAATATTGTCAGCATCGTGCCTAGTGACAGTGATATTAATAAAACTTTAGATCAATTAATTGCGGAAAATACGCCAGGATTTGTTCATACCAATTCCGGGACAGCCAAACATAATGCCAGCAATTATCACCGTGGCCTTTCTGATAAATATACTTTGTATTTATTAAATGGTGTGCCGTTTCCAACGTCAACCCTTGGTAGCCAGAACATTCCAACTATTCCCATGGAATCCATTGCATTAATTGAAGTTATCCGTGGCGCACAAGCATCTTTGTACGGTTCAAGCTCCTTAACCGGTGTGATCAATATCATTACTAAAACAGGTGACATGGCAGATACACAACTTAATATCAGTGCCGGATCTAACAATACTAAGCGAGTTGGTGCTGCTTATGCTAATAATTGGAATAATTTTCAGTTCATGACTTCATTTGATAGAGATCAGTCAGATGGGTACGATTTTATTGAAGACTCAAATGATGACTTTGGTTATGACGCTTATTCGATGAACAGTTATGCAGCTTATGTTACTGAGACAAACCGCTTCTCAATCGCGATCAATAATGCGACTTCTGACCTAGAAATCTATGAGTCATATCCTACTGTCGGTAAAGCTAAAACATCACAAGATACATTACAAATTACCGGTAAGTATATTCAACAATATACACAAAACCTATCATCTGAAGTTACGCTATCAACAGCAGAAGTAGATTTGAAGGCCGGCCACCCGGATGCAAGTAATGTTGATCATTATTCAACACGAGAAAACTTATTCCAACTTCACTTAAAAGGAGACTGGCAAGGGTTAACGGTTAATCTTGGAGGTGAGTTCATACAGTCCACCTACAAATCAAATGAAAATGGTAATGACCGTGATCAAGGTGCAGTATACTTAGCATTCAGCCACTACTTAACAGATTATTTGAATATTTCAGGCGGTATTCGTCATGATCATTATTCTGATTTTGGTGATGCCCTAACCTACTCTGCAGGATTTTCATTATTTGAAACGGCCAGCATCAACTATAAAACTTCTTTCACCGCTCCCTCTTATAATGACCTATATTGGCCAGGCAGCGGCAACCCAGATTTAGAGTCAGAAGAAGGTGAAATTTTAGAACTTTCATTAACACATGACTTCGATACTCAATATGCTTACATTCCATTAAAACTTAATTTTTACACCGGTTCATTAGATAATAAAATTCAGTGGGCCCCTATTTCAGTGGGCTCTTGGGATTGGTCTCCGTTTAACATAGGTGAAGTTAAAATAAAAGGTGCGGAGCTTTATACACAGTATAGTGCCAATGCCTATGCCTTTGATATTGCAGTCGCTTACTCTGAAAGTATTGATCAAGACACTAATCAGCAACTAGATAACGTACCAAAATGGTCTGGCTCTTCAAGCGTTGAATATTATCTCACTAACAAGCTTAAACCTAAATTTACCTACACCTACGTAGGCAAACGTACGACATCCTCTGATGAGTTACAAGAAGTGCATCTGCTCAGCTTAGCAATGACCTATCAGTTAAATCAGCATATTAACCTTGGAGTTAATCTAAACAATATTACTGACAATGATAAGCAACTGCATAATGGGTATAATGCGGAAGGCAGAACAGTGCAATTTACAATAGGCGCACAACTGTAATTCAACAGTCAATTAATGATTAATTATCCATTTAATAATCAGCTATCACTAAATAGTGAATGGTTGAGGATCATGGCCTAAATTAAGGAGATAAAAATGAACAACAAAAAGCTCGTTATTTTTATTCTCCTTATCATTGTATTGGCAGTGCTTACTAATACAAAGCAGGGTCAATTATTTGCATTATTAAATCCTACACAAACTAACTTTACCACCCAAGTGGAAGGTGAAAAATTTCCACTAACATTACATGATCCAAGTGGTATTCAATATACACTAGCAACGCCGCCACAACGTTTAATATCAACCACTCTCGCAACGGATCATATTCTCTCAGATTTAGTTCCTCAGCAGCGTTTAGTCGGGGTAAGCAGTTACGTAGATTACCCTAGCCTATCCAATATTGTGGACTTTTATGACTCAACTATTGTACGTGCCAAAACAGAAATAGAATCGATTTTATCAAGACAACCTGACTTAGTGTTTGTCGCCTCTTATAGCGATCCAGAAACAGTGCGCTATCTGTTAAGAACAGGGATTGCAGTAGTGCGACTCAGTGAATTTAATACCTTTAACGATATCATTAATAATATTGAGTTGGTTGCAACAGTTACCGAAAGCCAAGCGCAAGCAAGTTTAATAATCAAAGACTTACGCGCTCGACTAAGCTTTATCAAGCAGCAAGTAAGCACCCTGCCAAAGCCACGCGTGCTATATTATGATTTAAATGGCTATAGTGTAGGTGGAAATGCTTTGATGAATGAGGCCATCAATATTTCAGGTGGAATAAACGTCGCAGAGGGTCAAATACCCGATGGAGAACATAAAATCAGTGAAGAGTTAGCCATCTCACTGCAACCCGATGTGATTATTATGAATGAATGGGTATTTAATCAATCGCAAGGACAAGCAAGTCCCGTAAATATCCTAATCAACAAAAAAGCCTGGGCAAATGTACCTGCCGTCCTAAATAATCAAGTTTATGCAGTACCTGGCACCTGGCTACGTAGTGTTTCACAACATAGAATCAAAGGCGTAGAAGCCATAGCTTCTATTCTTCATCCCAATATTAGCCAATATGATGAGAACAACCATGCTCAATAGTCCCCTCAGTAAACAACTTTTTATCGGATTATTAGCCGCTTTATTTTTAGTTTTAGCGCTACTGGCTATATTGCAAGGTCCTGTAGATCTGAATATCAACACTGTGGTCGAAATACTCAAAGCACAGCTCGTTAATTATTTGCCCGAACACATTCTGAAGTGGCAACAAAGTATTATTATTGATGTTCGCTTACCACGTGTGATCATTGCAATGTTTGCCGGTGCCAGCTTAGCGCTATGCGGATTAATAATGCAGGGCATGTTCCGAAACCCTCTCGCATCCCCTTCTGTATTAGGCGTATCATCTGGTGCATCATTAGGCGCGGTGATTGCCATCTACTTCGGTTTTTCTTTATTTTCAGCATGGGCAATACCACTATTTGCATTTATTGGTGCGGGTCTCTCATTGAGCATTGTCTACCGTATCGCATCTAATCAGGGGCAAGCGAACATCGCCACCTTGTTGCTTGCAGGGGTTGCTATCAGCGCATTAAATGTCGCTGCTATCTCTTTGTTATTAGGGTTATCACTGAGTAATTGGGATGTTGCACGAATGATTATTTATTGGACCATGGGCGGCTTAGACGGCAGAACCTGGGATCATGTTTTTATCATCCTCCCAATCATCTGTAGTGGCTTCATATTATTACTGTTTTACAATAAACCTCTGGATCTACTATTGCTTGGTGAACAGCACGCTTTATCCGTCGGTGTCGATGTAAAGCGTACTCGTCGTAATTTATTGATCATTAGTACTGCAATGGTAGGCGCTTCAGTTTCTGTGGTGGGAGGGATCGGCTTCATAGGCTTAGTGGTGCCACATATATTACGCTTGATACTTGGGCCGTCGCATCGTTATTTATTACCCGCCTGCTTATTCGGTGGTGCAATTACCTTACTCAGTGCAGATTTATTTTTAACATTATTTTTTAAAGCATCTGCAATCCCATTGGGAGTTATTACTGCCGGCCTTGGCGCACCGTTTTTCTTATTTCTACTGATTAGACAACGTGTGGAGATAAACTAATGATCCTGAAAAAATCGCCCCTATTACCGCAAGGAGTAAAACCAGCACTCTTATCAACTCAAGATCTATGTTTTGCCTATGATAGCAACACACAACTTTCAAACATTAACATAACCTGTTATTCGGGCGAATTTATTGGCTTAATTGGCGCTAATGGAGCAGGAAAAAGTACACTCCTTAAACTATTACTTGGATTACTACCGGTAAATAAAGGTAGTATTGAAGTTAACGGACAAACACTCAAAAAACTAAAGCGACGAGAAATAGCCAAGCAAATCGCATTTGTACCACAATCATTTGACCTGCCCTTTGCATTTACCGTTCAAGAAATTGTGATGATGGGCAGAAACCCTTATTTAGGGCCTTTTCAGCTTGCAACAAACAATGACCAAAGCATTGTAAAAGAAGTACTAAGTATTACAGATACAGTGCATCTACAAGATCGTAAAGTGAATCAACTATCTGGTGGTGAAAAACAACGCGTCATAATTGCACGCGCTTTGGCGCAACAATGTAAATGTATTTTATTGGATGAACCTATCGCAAGCTTAGATATCTGCCATCAGTTTGAAACGCTAGATTTGATCCAGTCATTAACTAAGCAGGGTAAATTAGCAATCACAGCCATCCATGATCTAAACTTAGCCGCACGTTATTGCTCACGGTTAATATTATTGGGTAAGGATCAACAGGGTGATATTTGCATCGTCGCCGATGGTTCACCAGTAAAGGTTTTAAGTCAAAAAAACTTAAAGGATTGCTTTAATATCAGAGCTGATATCATTCACCAACAGCAATCGATACAATTACACAACATAACGCCTATTGCTAGAAGTTAACTATTTTAACACTAGGTAAAAGCATTAAAGCGAGTACTTTTAAAATGCTAAAACGAGGCTTTAAACAGTTGATATTTATAGGCAAGATCGGTCGACTTGAACACAGCCATAACAATAACCATAAATTAAAAAAGCCTATTCAGTTTAAAACTCTGAATTTTTCTTTTTTTTAGTTTTTTATGCTGAAAGTAAACTAAATACAATCATTAATAATTGCGAATATCATTTATGATGCATTTTCTCATACATGATCATTTTAGGATAAAAGATGAAAGTTTTAATATTAGGTTCTGGTGTAATAGGTGTAACGAGCGCTTGGTATTTAGCTAAGTCAGGCCATGATGTAACCGTGGTTGACAGGCAGTCAAGTGTTGCAAATGAAACAAGTTTTGCCAATGCAGGTCAAATATCCCCTGGATATTCAGCACCTTGGGCAGCGCCAGGCATTCCAGTTAAAGCGATGAAATGGTTGATGCAAGAACTTGCTCCGCTAAAAATAAGTATTAAAGATCTCGATACCGAGACATTAGGTTGGATGACTAAAATGGTCGCCAATTGCAATACTAAAGATTATCACATCAATAAATCTAGAATGATGAGAGTAGCTGAATACAGCCGTGACTGTTTACGTGCGTTGAGAAAAGAAATTGATATTCAATATGACCATCGTACAAAAGGCACGTTACAAGTATTTCGTACCGCCAGCCAAGTAAAAAGCTCTAAAAAAGATATCGAAGTACTCGCTGAATGTGGCGTTGAACATAAAATACTGACACCCGACGATTGCTTAGCCTATGAACCAGCACTCAAACATACTATCCATAAAATCGTTGGTGGTATTCAATTACCCAATGATGAAACAGGTGATTGCCACAAATTTGTTACGGAATTAGCGAAAAAGTGTGAACAATTAGGTGTTAAGTTTGTCATGGATACTAAGATTGAAAAAATTAATAAACAAGGAAATCAAATCACCAGTGTTTCAACCAGTAAAGGTGAAATGACTGCCGATGCATATTTAATGGCACTAGGCTCATACTCAACACACATGCTCGCAAATGTAGGCATAAGAGTACCTGTTTATCCAATTAAAGGGTATTCACTGAGCCTGCCAATAAAAGATTACTCTGCAGCACCTGAATCAACTATCATGGATGAAACCTATAAAGTAGCAATCACACGTTTGGGTGAACGTATTCGAGTAGGTGGCACTGCTGAAATCACTTCTTATAACTTAGCATTATTAGAAAAACGTCGTAAAAATATCGAGTTTTCTATAGCTGATTTATTCCCTCATGCTGGTGATTTACAAAAAGGCGAATTCTGGACGGGCTTAAGACCGATGACACCAGACGGCACACCTATTTTAGGTAAAACAAAAATTGATAACTTATTCTTGAACACAGGTCACGGTACGTTAGGCTGGACAATGTCAGTCGGTTCAGCGAAGTTTGTAAGTGATGTTATCAATAGTCAAACACCGGATATTGATAGCGAAGGTTTATCAGTAGATAGATACGCACGTTAGGGGAAATCATGGCTAGATCAGCAACAGCAGTTATTAAATTAAGTGCGATTAAACAAAATTATTTATATGCAAAATCGCTTGCTGCTCCAGCTAAAGCGATTGCAACAATCAAAGCTAATGCATACGGACACGGCGCGATTGAAGTAGCCAATGCGTTAGCCGATGTTGCCGATGCATTTGGTGTCGCCTGTATTGAAGAAGCCAAAGAATTACGTGATGCAGGGATTAAAAAACCTATTTTATTGCTCGAAGGTTTCTTTACCGCTGATGAACTCAGCTACATCAGTGAAAATAACATCTGGTGCGCAATACATCATCAGTATCAGTTAGATGCCTTAAAACAAGCAACACTTAGCCAGCCGATTAACGCTTGGTTAAAAATGGACTCTGGTATGCATCGCTTAGGCTTTTTACCTGAAGAGTATGCAGATGCTTTTCAACAATTAGCAGCCATGAGTCAAGTGAATAATATTGTCCATATGAGTCACTTTTCATCGGCGGATGATTTAACGTCATCACTAACTGAGCAACAAACTAAATTATTTATAGAGACAATTGGTGATTTACCCGGAGAAGTCAGTATCGCTAATTCACCGGCAGTGTTGAGAAAAGCTATCCCCAACAGAAGCCAATGGGTACGCCCTGGTATTGTTATTTATGGCGCATCACCTATTGATGAAAGTAAGTTAGAAAAGCCATTAGCACCAGCAATGACTTTTCAAGCAAAAGTGATCTCGGAGCGTACCATCAGTAAAGACGAAAGCGTCGGTTATAACGCCCTGTGGACAGCGGATAAAACAACTAAAATAGGCACAGTGTCAATTGGTTATGCAGATGGTTACCCCAGACATGCTAAAACTGGAACGCCGGTATTAATCAATGGTAAACAAAGCCAAATATTAGGCCGAGTTTCTATGGATATGTTGATGGTAGACTTATCAATGTTTGAGCAAGAAAGCTGTATTGGGTTTGATGTCGAACTTTGGGGTGAGAACATTACCGTAAATCAAGTTGCAGAATGTGCAGATACCATCTCCTACACCTTATTTTGCGGTCTAACCCGTCGAGTCAGTAAGTCATATATCGATTAATAGTAGTACTTCTTTAACAGTAATAGTTGCTTATTTTTTAAGAGTAACTATTGCTTAATAAACAGCTATTCGATCATCGTCATACGTGATCAAATAGCTGTTATTAAAAAATTTGCTATTGTTCAAATGCTTTTTGTTGATCTGTTCAGATTTTATAGAGTTCCAATCTATACAAAATCGATAAGCTAAGCCCATAAAAAAGTGGACACCTCGTTCAACAACAATATCCACCTTCCCCCACTTTGAATTTTCCCCTTTTACAGCGCGCTTTCTCTGGTCATTAATTCAATTTAGCAAAACCAAACAAGACATTTTTAATAAAGTATAGCGGTGTAAATACCGTCACCTGAAGACTTAAACGAACATCTTAAATATCTCTTCATAATCAGAGAAGGGATCATAAAAAGCATTTTTATCATTGATCCGCGCTCGTAACTCAGCTTTAAGACTTTTTACCGTGGTGCAGTCACGAATAAATCCATCTATTGCTGCGCACTCACAGTCCAATTCGTGACAATGAGCTTCCATCCCTTCTTGGACCAATTTTTTACTACGCGCTTTAAACTTGCGCCAAACTACGGTTTCAATTTGATCATTATGTTGTAACGCGCGATATTCTGCATTTAGGTTCCGTACTTTTTCCTCTAATAAAGGCAACAGATTGGCTAATGTTGCTTTATCAAACGTCGGATCGTCGTCAAAGTGAGTGAGGTATAATTGCAATATGGCAAAGACATCTTTATGTCGACGTGCTTCAGCAAGGACTTGCATTTGTAAGTGCTTTTGTTGCTTTATTTGGAGATCTTGCTCTTTATCAGGATGTAATTTAGACGCTAACCGTTTATACATCTTATTGAGCTGACTCCCTTTAAACAGCTTATCTAACTCACTATGTTTAAGTTGTTCCTCTGCCTTGTCTTCCTCATCATCTTGATGGAAGCGTTGATAGAAATCGTCGAAAAAATGGTCGTCAAAGGGCGTTTCATCATCCTCTTCAAGTTCATCAATCTCTTCAGCCTCTTCAGACGCCTCATGCGCATCCAGATACTCATATATTTTCTGAGGATCTAATATCAATGCTTTTAATTGTTCGTCACTCAAGTCGAAATCAATCTCAAATTCAGCGTTTAGTGAGGCTTTCATAAGTTCGACTTCAGTTGATGACATTTTGTCAAGTTGTTGCTCTTGACTCATCACTAGCAGTGCTTTTACTCGTGTATTTAACGCTTCAAACTCCTCTGAAGAGTTAAAAGGATGATCCTGTAAATAACTCAACTCTTCTAAGATCCAATCAGTCAACTCTACGCGCTCGGTCTCTGACAAGGATTTACGAGGAAGAAAACTGGCAAGGTGATCCACTTTTGAGCTCAGCCACCTTATTTGCATTTGTTCATAAGGCAACACGACCTCTTCAAATTGCTGATAATTAATGGCCAGTTTTTTGGTAAAAGAAGCATTGCGTTTTTGATGCTTTTCAATCTTTTGCCACAAGCTTTGCAATTTATTATCAGATTTTTTATTCAACGGTGTTTGTGCAATTTTTTTAAGTGAAGATAGTTGTGTCATTAAACTGTTCTCGGTTAGGTTGCCGGTTACCATGCTCTAATATGCTAACATTAAGCATTTTTTTTTGCATCTGACTTGTCGTTAAACTGACGCTGATGTAGAAAGAATCCCCTGTCATAACATCGATTAAGTGAGTGGGTAAACATACCTAATTCGTAACTATTCAGCCTATAAAAATGGGCTGAATTAATTCATGGAAGGGATAAAGGGGGTTCCGTTAAACAGGTCAATCAACGCATCAAGCCTGTTAAGACCTTG
>NZ_AXWP01000051.1:0-10873 GCF_000482725.1 Psychromonas arctica DSM 14288 | reverse complement strand
TGGTTGCAGTAATTGCTAGAAACAAAATTTCAGGCAATTTATGCGTAACTTTCCACTCTTGGCGATGCTCTCTGATTATTGAAATATGATCTAACAAGGTTAATCCATTCATTGGTGACTTCTCTCTAACTTAAAGAGAAGCATAAGATCACAGCTAAATGTGATCTGCTAGTCGATCATTGTGATAAGAATGATCGTGCGATATCTGTCACTTTATTTTTATAAAAACGCTGTTCATTTTTTAGGCTTTTCATGATTTAGCCCTGTATCATTACTAAACTAAGTAGAGGCGCCGTAGCTAAGTAATATAGTCCACCACATTGTGAGTTTCTGAAGCGAAATGGGGCAAAAGCGAGATAGCTTTTTACTTTATTTGCTTGTCACTTTTAGAAATATATTCAGATGTTATCAATTATAAATGCTCACTATTATTCGAATAGCAAGCAAATACAATTGGGTTACATAGTATTCTTTTCGATATTATTATATATCAGCTAAGAAATCACCTGTCTGAAACTTCCATAATTGGGCATAAATGCCTTTTTTATCAAGTAACTGTTGATGAGTTCCCTGTTCAATCACCTGTCCATTATCCATTACGATTAGTCTGTCCATCGCGGCGATAGTTGACAACCGATGTGCAATCGCAATCACTGTTTTACCTTCCATTAACAGCTGTAGATTTTCTTGGATTGCAGACTCTACTTCGGAATCAAGTGCTGACGTTGCCTCATCCATGATCAAAATAGGTGCGTTTTTCAACAATACACGTGCGATAGCGATGCGTTGTCGTTGTCCACCTGATAGTTTAACGCCACGTTCGCCAACTTCTACATCAAAGCCCGTATTGCCATTTTCATCTTTAAGATCGACAATAAAGTCATAGGCATGTGCCTGTTTTGTAGCTTCAATTAATGCATCTTCGTTAGCATCAGGATCACCGTAAAGAATGTTTTCTCGAATAGAGCGATGCAATAAAGAAGTATCCTGCGTGATCATACCTATCTGTTGACGTAGCGACTCTTGTGTGACTTCTGCAATGTTCTGTCCATCAATACTAATATCACCGGATTGTATATCGTGGAAACGTAATAACAGATTCACCAAGCTTGACTTACCAGCTCCTGAACGCCCCACAAGGCCAATTTTCTCTCCTGGTTTAAGTGTTAATTCAAGGTTTTTAAATACTTGGCTTTCATCGCTGTAATTAAAGCTAACGTGATTAAAGTGGATAGCACCGGCATCAACCGTTAATAATTTCGCATCCGCTTTATCTTCTATTTCTACATTGGTTGAAATAGTATTCATACTATCAATAACAGTACCTATATTTTCAAATAGCGCGCTGACTTCCCACATGATCCATTTCGACATCCCTTGAACTCGCAAAGCAATGCTGATTGCCACTGCGATAACACCTACTGTTACTGCTGCCTCTAGCCACAGCGTGACAGATAAGGCTGCAATAGAAATGAGTAGCAGGTAGTTAATTGCATCAACGCTAAGTAACAAGCAAGTGACTATGCGCATTTGACGATATGCGCTTTGAAGAAATAGTTTTAGACTGCTTTGTACATACTCGGTTTCACGTTGCGAGTGGGAGAAAAGTTTGATGGTGGTGATATTGGTATAGCTGTCAACAATACGTCCGGTCATAATCGAGCGCGCATCGGCTTGTTCCGTCGCCACTTTTTTCATTTTAGGAATGAAGTAGAATTGAATAAAAATGTAACAAAGCAGCCAAATTGCGATAGGTAACATCAGAATTAAGTCTGATTGTCCCATCATCCAAATCATCGATACAAAATAGACTGAGATATAAACCAGTACATCAACCAGCTTCATCACGGTTTCACGGACAGCAAGCGCACTTTGCATTACCTTCGTTGCTATACGACCTGCAAAATCTCGCTGGAAAAAACCAACGCTTTGCTTGAGCAGATAACGATGCACTGACCAACGAATTGACATTGGGTAATTACCTAGCAGCGTTTGATGCATGATCATAGAGTGTAATACGCCTAGTACAGGCATAATAACGGCTATCAATATCACCATACTTTTAATTTCTTCTCCTTGATCAATCCAAAAGGTTGCACGTTCCTGCGTACTTAATATATCAACAAGTTGACCCATATATCGTAACAGTGTTACCTCTGCGATTGCTATCAAGGCACTTAATATCGACATCACTGCCAGTGGTAATTCAAACCCTTTTGTATAGTGATGACAGAACCCAAATAACGTGTTTGGTGGCTTTTGAGGGGAATCTGACGGGAAGGGTTTTGTTAAACTTTCAAACCAACTGAACATTATTATTCCAAATTATAATTAATTAAAAAACATCTATTTTAGAGTGTTATGTGAAATTCATATCAACCAGATAGTCATTCCTGAGTGATAATCATTTTCATGTTATCATACTATTAATCACCTTCGTATCTATCTATTTGCATTATTATTATTTATAATTTAAAATGGCAATGATAATCATTATCATGAGCTTCTTGGTTGTTTAATAAACATTAGTTTTAGACGTATCGATAAATAATAAAACCTGATCAATGCAAATTTTTAGCGATTAACAAAGAGATAAAAGCAGGTGAATCAACAATTAATGAGGAAATAATGCGAGATACGATTCAAATTACTTCATTAGCACCTAATGAAGCATTGTCACCGTTTATTGAAAGTTTTTGGATAATAAAAAATGATAGTAATGTAGATCAAGAATTAGTAATACTTCCAGATGGCTGTATTGATTTATATTTTTTTCACAGTGACGAATACCCCTTGATTAGTTCACTTATTGGCTTAAAGACTCATCCTCGGATTGGTTTAATGCCTGCTTGTTCAATCCTTTTTGTTGTACGTTTAAAGTTATTAGCTGCGGAGTATTTATTAAAAGATTCTGTCGCAGAAATACTAGATCATTGGGTATATTTAGAAAATGGATTTGCAAATATTAATGAATCTGACTTTTTTTGTTTCGATACTTTTTATAAAAAACTAAACCTTCATTTTTTATCTCATTTAACAACTCATATTGACCCTCGTAAGAAAGTTATGTCAGAACGAATTTATGAGGCTCAAGGCTTCATTTCTGTCTCTGAAATTTCGCTAACTTCGCATTGGAATAGTCGACAAATAAATCGTTATTTTAATAAATGGCTTGGTCTACCTATGAAGAGATATTGCGACGTTATTCGATTTCACAGTAGCTTTGAATCTCTCAAAGCAGGTAAATTATTTCCAGAAGAAGGTTCCTACGATCAATCGCATTTCATTAAATTAATAAAAAAATATTCACATTTGACACCCAAAAAATTAGCCCAAAATAAAAATGACCGATTTATACAATTATCTTCTACAGAATAGTCTTATTCTAGTCTCGCCTTGAAACATAATGATAGTAATAATCATTGCGATTTATTTTTTATCCTGATTATTTTCCTAGCTTAAGAAAACACCCGATTATCATGCAACTGCATTGGGTATCATAATCATTGATAGATGAATTATTGTTCTAATAAATGGCATAACATTTTGATTCCGGGGAACTATCTTTTCATGAAAAAGTTGCACTAGAAAAGCATCATTTTTTATTATTCAAAGCAATATTCACTCAGGAAACGACAAAAATATTTCGCTTTAATTTAATAATCCAGATGTGAAATAAAGTGCGTGATTTGCATATATTGAGAACGACTTTTTCTTCAGTAATATATGGAAAATTAAATGGAAAAATTAAGATTATGAGAAAGCAAACTTATGTTCAGTCAAAGAAAATAATAAAGGAAACTATGCATATAATTCATTTAGGGCAACTGAGTTTGTCAATCAAAAAAGGGTTCACTACCGGGGCGATTGCACTACTGCCGTTTACTTTTCCACTTGCATACGCAGACGACAATACCACGGAGATCGAAACATTTGTGGTCCGTGCAGAAGCGTTTAAAGTTGCAACACCCACACAAGAAACCCCTAAAGCTGTGTCGATTATTTCTGAACATGATCTCAAGGTACATGCACCTAAAAAACTCGATGAAGCAATGCGCTATAGTGCAGGGGTAACTGCGCAATCTTATGGTGCGGATAACGATACAGATTGGTTTAAAGTGCGTGGCTTCGACGCAACAACGTATCTCGATGGAAACCGATTGTTCCGCGATGGCTATTATACTTGGTTACTTGAACCCTATGGATTACAACAAGTTGAAATTGTGAAAGGGCCATCTGCCATTCTATTTGGTGAGTCACCTCCTGGCGGTGTGGTCAATGCAATTCAGAAAAAACCAACGGCGACTCCACAAGGTGAAATCAAAGTAGAAGTGGGTAATAACAACTATCAATCATTAGGTTTTGATATTTCTGATGAAGCGAATGAAGCGGGCTCTGTACGTTATCGCTTAGTGGGTGTGATGAACAGTAGCGACGGTGAATTAGACTATTCAGAGACCGACCGTTTTTATATCGCACCGAGTGTGGAAGTTGATATTTCTGACGATACAATGCTAACGCTAACGGGCTCTTACTTGAAGGATGATGGTACGCCGACCAATGGCTTCTTTCCTGCATCAGGCTCATTGATTGATTCTGATTATGGCAGTATTGATCCATCAACCAATCTTGGTGAACCAGGTTACGATACCTATGAGCGCACACAGATATCAGTCGGCTATTTACTTGAACATGACTACAACGATATTTGGGCTGTCTCGCAAAAGCTAAATTACGGATATAACGATCTATTATTACGCAGCGTCTACGCTTTCCCAAATTCAGATGCAAGCGCGTCGGAATTATACCGTGGTGTTGTATTTCGTGATGGAACGAATCAAAGTATCACCTTAGATAATAAAGCGGTGGCTAACTGGTACAGTGATCGTGCTGAGCATACGCTGCTCACTGGTATCGATCTTCAATACCATAAAACCGAAGGTGAAGAGCAAGACAGTTACTCGTTTAGCTCAATTAATCCCTTTGATCCTGAATATGGTGAATACACGCCACTTGATTCTGCTAACAACATTGATCGTGAAATAAATAAGTCGCAAGCGAGTCTCTATTCTCAATACCAAATTAAATTTGATGAGCAATGGGTAGCCCTTGCTGGGGCGCGTTATGACTGGACTAATACTGAGAATAAAAGTGATAAAGGCAATCAAGATGAATCTAACGATGATGGTCAGTTATCGCTTAACGCTGGGATTATGTATTTAGCAGATAACGGTGTCTCGCCTTATGCGAACTATGCGCAATCCTTCGAAGTACTTAGTACAATCGATCCAAGTACTGGTGAATTGTACACGCCACTTGAAGGCGAGCAAATAGAGATAGGTGTTAAATACCAACCTGACTTTATGGATGGTTATATCAATTTAGCTTGGTTCGATATAACGCAAAAAAATGCACTTGTGACCAATCCTGTAAATTGGATTGCAACCCAAACGGGTGAAGTACAATCAACGGGTGTGGAATTAGATATAGTGGCACAAGTGACAAAAAACCTCAAAGTATCAGCTGCGTATACCTACACAGATGCAACGACGGATGATACGGGAGGTCAGGGGACACAACAAGCTGGTCTTATTCCTAAGCATGCTGCATCTGCGTGGATTGATTACGATACTGCACTGATGGGTATTCCTGGGCTAAATGTTGGTACCGGTGTGCGTTATATTGGAGAGTCAAAAGACAGTCCAGCAAGCAGTGACTTAACGGTGCCTAGCGCAACCCTGTGGGATATGGCCGTTTCTTACGATATATCATCACAATGGCAAGCGCAGCTTAATGTTAATAACCTACTTGATGAGGAGTATATCTCGAGTTGCGATTATTATTGTTACTACGGTCAGTCTCGTTCTATCACACTGAATGTTAACTACCGTTGGTAATCAAGATACAATAATGAATGAGCGTCATTACCTAATAGGTCATGACGCTTTTTTGCGATAAAAACATAAGAAGTACAATGTATAAACTCTCGAATATTGAAATTGTCCGCAGTGGACGAACAATCTTGGCGGTGGATTCACTGCATATTCCTACTAATGAATTAACGATCGTGTTAGGGCATAACGGCTCTGGTAAATCAACATTGGTGAGCTTACTTTCAGGTCAGCAAGCACCGGACTCCGGTAGTGTTGAATTAGATCATCATCAACTCTGTGGTTATAAAGCCCGGGAATTAGCCAAACGCATCGCTTTCTTGCCACAGAAATTACCTACCTCTGCCGGGTTAACGGTAAGGGAGTTGGTGAAACTTGGTCGTTTTCCATGGCGTGGTACATTAGGTCGCTGGAATGCTGAAGATAAGACCATTATCGATGCGGCTATGCAACGAACAGGAGTTGAAAGCTTTGCTGATACCTTAGCTGATCAGTTATCAGGTGGGGAGCGTCAAAGAGCTTGGGTTGCTATGTTACTTGCCCAGCAGTCGCCTATCTTAATCCTTGATGAGCCGACGTCAGCGCTCGATATCCAACATCAATATCAATTAATGGGGTTACTGGCAGAGCTTAATAAAAAACATAATATTGGCGTGATTGTTATTCTGCATGATCTCAACTTAGCACTGCGCTATGCAACGCATATTGTGGCGTTGAAAAAAGGAAAAATAGCCTTTGAGGGCAGTGCGGATACATTATTGGATGAACAAAAATTATCTGACTTATATGAAACCCGCATTCGCTTGATCGACCACCCAGAGCCTTCTTGCTGTAAAACAACCAATAAGCAGACTCCCAATAAGGTAGCAATTATATGTACGTAATAGCTTACTTTTTGCGCTGTTTTTTTTGTGTTTTGGCTGTGCTGTCTTCTTTAACAACAAGCGCTTATGCCGAAATAACGGTTGTCGATAGCCGTGGCGTACAAACCTTTAAGCAAAGTCCCGAACGTGTGGTTGTACTTAATTGGGATCTGCTTGAACAGGTTTTAGCACTTGATATTATTCCGCTTGCCGCACCTAATGTGGCAGGCTATCAGCAATGGGTTGTTAACCCAACTGCGCCGAACTCTATTGAAGAGATCGGTACACGCGCAGAGCCTAACCTTGAAAAAATAGCGCGCTTAAAGCCAGATGTGATCATTGCAGCCTCGCCTCAAAAAGATCTTATTCCAATACTAGAGCGCATTGCGCCGGTTATTTATCTAGATAATTTTGGCCAACAAGATGATGCCGCATTGGTTGCAATACAACACTTTAAATTGCTGGCTACCCTGTTTGAAAAAGAAACATTAGCACAGCAAAAATTACAGCATATGCAGTTGCAGTTTGAGCAATTAGCTGAGCAAATAAATAGTGCATTTAACAGCTCTCCTGAGGTGGTTGCATTGCGTTTCTCAACGCTTAACTCGGTGTTTTTGTATACCGAAAATTCAAGCACACAATATGTCCTCGACCAACTCGGGTTAAAAAATCCTTTACCCAATCCGGCCAAAGCGTGGGGGATGACTCAGCAACGAATCAATTCGTTACAGTATATAGATAAGGGTTATGTCCTCTACATTTTGCCCTTTCCAGATGAAAAAAAATTAACCAAATCAGTATTATGGCAAGCGATGACCTTTGTCCAACAGGGGCATGTCCGTTCAGTGCGCTCTATTTGGAATTACGGCGGTGCAATGTCTTTGCTTTATATGGCTGAAGCGATCACCGAGAGTTTATTAGAGATGGCCCCAGAACAATGAAAATTAATCATTACTTATCTTTATGCTTGGTGGCTCTTTTAGTGAGCATTGCTAGTTTACAAATCGATACCAGCTTAAGCTTTTCTAACCAATGGCAACTGCTACACTCCCCCCAATTAGCCGTTTCATTTGCAGATGTATTCTTCACTCACTCACAATTGCCAAGGTTAAGCATCGCGATTTTAGTGGGCGCGGTACTTGGGGTAGTGGGCAGCTTAATGCAGCAATTAACGCAGAATAATTTAACATCACCTTTGACACTGGGCACCTCGTCTGGTGCATGGTTAGCGCTGGTGATTGTGAATATTTTCTTTGTTGATTGGATTGCTGATCACAGTGCATTTGCTGCAATGCTTGGCGCCTTGTTGGCATTTGGGCTAATCGTCCTTATTACTGGCGTGCGCAACATGACCGGATTACCACTGGTTGTTTCGGGAATGGTGGTCAATATTCTACTCGGGTCGATTGCCACTGCCTTGGTTATTCTAAACACCCAATTTGCGCAAAATGTGTTTATGTGGGGGGCGGGAGATCTTGCTCAGTATGGATGGGATTGGGTTTCTTGGTTATTACCACGCAGCCTGATTGCCGTTGTTATCTTAATATTCGCGCCGCGTATCTTAACTTTATTACGTTTAGGACAAGAAGGGGCGGTTGCACGTGGTTTATCGGTATTACCTGTGTTCTCTTTATTAATGATAATCGGGATCTGGTTGGTATCAGCCTCCATTACCGCAGTCGGAGTGATCGGTTTTGTTGGCCTACTCACCCCTAATATTGCAAGATCTGTGGGCGCGAGAACGTCAAGGGAAGAGCTCGTTGTTAGTATGTTACTTGGCGCGACGCTTTTAGTTGCGACTGATTGTTTATCTATGTTGCTCAGCCAATGGTTAGGAGAGATTGTGCCGAGTGGCGTGACAGCTGCTGCAATTGGTGCACCCGCACTCATTTGGTTTAGCCGAAAAAACTCAAAGCTGAAGATCAATTAACGGTTTCATTAGTAAATAATCGGCGAAGATTGTCATTGCCATTGTTTTCTAGTTTGCTTTGTTTTTTTGTTGTTGGATTGATTGTTTACACATTTATTGATCTTAGCAATGGAAGTTGGCATTGGACACTTCCCGGACAATATCAGTGGGATTTACGTTGGCCTCGTATCATCAGTGCACTTTTTTCTGGCATCGCATTAGCGATTGCAGGCATCTTATTACAGCGGGTTATCTATAATCCGCTAGCCAGTCCTGATATTTTAGGGGTTTCTTCAGGTGCAACCTTTGCGTTAATTGTTGTTAGCTTATTTGCTGGTTCATCGATGCTGACATCACATTGGGGGATAGCATTAATAGGTAGTCTTGTTGTACTTATTCTGCTGTTATTATTAGGAAAGCGTCATCAATTTTCGCCTGCGAGTATTATTCTTACCGGAATAGCATTAACGGCTTCGTTGGAAGCCCTGATTCAGTTCACCTTGGCAAAAGGCTCCGCAGACAGCTACAGCATCTTATTATGGCTATCGGGCTCTACATACCGTGTAACAGGTGAGCAAGCATCAACGTTGGCGTTAAGCGTCACCCTATTGGGGTTAATTGCCTTTAGTTTCTCAAGATGGTTAACGCTTATCTCTATAGGCCGAGATTTTTCAACAGCCAGAGGGTTAAAAGCATCACACGTAAATATCATATTATTAATTATCGTCGCGCTAATGTGTGCAATGACCACCGCAACCATGGGGCCTGTTTCATTTGTGGGGCTTGTCGCACCGCACATGGCAGTGATGTTAGGTGCACAAAAATCAAAGCAACAATTGCTAGTTGGAAGCATGATTGGCGCAACATTAATGGTCTGGGCAGACTGGTTGGGTCAAGTTATCCTGTACCCCACACAAATAGCAGCAGGCACACTCGCGGCGATTATCGGTGGAACCTATTTCTTATTATTGATGGTAATTAATAGAGTGAGGTGATTGTAGCAATAATGTTCAATTGAATTCGCTGATGCTTTGTTATACCAATAGAATTAATGAAGTGATCAATTATTGCGTAGGAAAAATGATTGCTAGCAAGGTGTGAGTTGCAGGAGGTAGTTGTCCTCACTTCAAAAAATCATCAGGAATTATTCTGAACAGCTTTAGCTGACCCACAGCGGTGAAGAACAGGACGTTCTGAATAACACTCACAACGCAGCTAGCGACATTTTAACCAGCAATAATGATCACCTTTTAAATCCTTTTGGTATTATTACCTCTGAGAACGTCTCTTACTATGAGATATTTACCCTTTTGTTATGTATTAATTGTGGACAAAGCGAAAGCTCTCTTTCTAAGGCGCACAAAGCGATGTATGGACTCCACCAACTCTAGCAATTAGCCTAGAGTTACGGTAACTAATAAGGAGACCATACTATGTTGAAATCTAATATTATCGGAATCGATCTAGCTAAAAATATTCTTCAAATTTGCCAAATCAGTAAACATGGTGAATTAATTAGTAATAAAGCGGTGAATCGACAAAAGTTAAAAGAGCTATTGGCTAGAGTAAAACCAGCCGTTGTTGCTATCGAAGGCTGTGGTAGTAGCCATTACTGGGGAAGATATGCAGAGCAATTTGGTCATGATGTTCGTATTATCAGCCCTAAAAAAGTGAAAGGGTTCCTCGAAGGTCATAAAACTGATGCTAATGATGCATTGGCCATTGCATCATTACAAATAGGGATAAAATTCAGTAAGCCTAAAAATGAAGAACAACAATCTCTGCAAACGTTAGAAATGAGTCGTCTTTATTTTTCAAGGAATATTACTTCATTAGGGAACCATATTCGTGCAATGTTATATGAGTATGGGGTTACAAGTACTCAAGGTTTGTTAGGGCTAAGAACCGCAGTACAGGTGTTCAGCAATTTGTTGTTTTTGTGTTCTGTTTGCCGATGTCTTTTTGAATCCATAGAGCCATAAGACAAACAAGATATATTGAGTTATATACTATGTGGTACAAGCCATATCGATTTCATTCTTATTTAGGACATTGTCGCACACGGCACATATTATTTTGAAACGATAAACGGATACATTAAAAAATTGTAACTACTCAGCCTATAAAAATGGGCTGAATTAATTCATGGAAGGGATAAAGGGGGTTCCGTTAAACAGGTCAATCAACGCATCAAGCCTGTTAAGACCTTG
>NZ_AXWP01000050.1 GCF_000482725.1 Psychromonas arctica DSM 14288 | reverse complement strand
CAAGCAGCGTAAAATTTCAAATCCTTCATTTTGAATATACTGCTCAATGTCGCCATGCTCATTATCTCGGAAATTATCAGATTGTAGCTGCTCAATCATGTGATCAATCTGTTTAGTTGCATCAGAAAAGAATGAAAAATCAGGGGTATTCAAGTAAGCTAGATTCATAGAAGGCCTTTTGGTGCTCTTTGTGTTGCGTAGTAACTACATAACTAACACAAAAAGGTTCTTCTTTCTTCTATAAAATTCTATAACCACCTGAAATCAAATAGATCTTCCGTCGATTCAAAAGATCTACACCCAATGTAATTTAAATTTATTAGCCACATGCTCAGGTAAAACATCAACCATCGACTTGCCAATAAACTTATTTGGGGGAATATACAGGCTCTTTTTGTCATGGGCGCGATAATCGATAATGATGCCTTCTTCTGTCATTAAGAAGAATAAATCTGGGCTGGCTTCAAATACCGCTTCTAACATTTTTTCTTTAAAAATAGCTTGTTCTTGTGCATAACGTACATCGGATAAATCAATATCAACACAATACATTTGCTTTTTATTTTCTTGATTTACAAACATCACATGACTAGAGAAAACATTAACATCCTCACCCGCTTTATTAAGTAAGGTTATTTCAGAGGCTGGGATTTCTATATTGTTGTGGACCCAATTACTGTGGGCGGGAATGATATGTTCCCATAATGGTTTGGGAATGATTAACTGTTCAAGCTTTTGTCCTAACGCTTCTTCTTTGCTGTAACCATAAAGAGACTCACTACCGGCATTCCAATAGATAACCCTGCGCTCTTCATCATATCCTTGCACAGAGATAGCATCCACTTCATCAAACATCTTGTGTAATGGATCGTTGGTTAAACTTGAGTGGGATATTGGTTTGTTAATTTTCATGTACTCCGCATTGAGTGAGATGAAAAAAGATATTTTATTTATACTACACCTAAATAAATATTTTTGTTTTTTCGTCGAATTTATTATAAAAATCGTAAACTTGAATCAAGTTTTTGAGGTAAAGCGTCATTTTGTATCATAAAAATAACAGCTTCTTACGATCAGTGCAAAGCCAGTGAAAATTGACCTTTAGAGGATGTTTGTCAACTAGTGTTATTAAGCTATTAATATGTAAACGCATTAATGTATTGCTTACCTTGATAAGTGTTTTATTTATTGTTGGCTTTATTGTGGTAAGGGGTGGTTATTATCATAATAATAATTGATAATTTAAGTTTCCATGTTACTTGACATCTATTTTAGATATTAGCATCCGTTCATCTGAGCATGTTGTTTGAAGGGGAGCTCATTGGCTTTAAAGATTATCCTGAATAAACACAACAGTTAATGTCTGAAATGATAGCGGTTAATTGATCACCGCTATTCCATTTGATGTTATTAAATATAAAGCTGTTATTAAATATAAAGCTGTTATTAAATATAAAGCCGTTATCTATTCGGCGATGTTTTTTATTACTGTGAAGTTCAATTAAAAAAGTTTTATTACCGTGAAGCCCGATTAAAGAAGTGCGGTAAATAATGAAAACTAACATAAAGCACCATCGCGCTGGCAATCGCTAACTCTATGTTCGCTAACTGCGCAGTCATATTGACCCAGTAAACAGTAATGCCCTGCTCAGATAAAAACTCACTCATTTTTAATAAAGTAACGGCGCCGACCACCAATGGAAAAGTAAAGGCAGAATAGGCGGGGGTATAAGCTAAGCGTAATAGATTTTTAAATGCAAAATAAACATACAACGTCATGATCAGTGCTAAACAAAACAGTACTGCAATAATTATTGTATTTGGCAGAGGAGAAGTCGCAAGGTAGGCCAATAGCAATAAACTTGCTGGAGTGGCTAGGATAACAATAATTGGTTTTTCATTGTCATTGAGCACACCACCAAAGCATAATCGATATAAAACAATCGGCAATAACAGTGTGTAAGAGGCTAAACCAAGTGTAAATATAAATTGGGTTACTATGGGGGCAAGGCCGCCTGGGTGCGTTATTAAGGCAAGCACTAATCCAATTGGTGGGATAAACCAACTCGGTAATATCTGTTTAAACTGAAAGTCTTTACTACGGCTTAAGATAAAATATCCCAAGAAATAGAGATGTAAAATGATAGCTAACCAGCTAATGATTTGCCCTAACTGTAAGTAATATAAAGCAATGCTATTGGCGATCACCATCATCGCCATCGCTAATGTAGGGATCACTGTTCCGGCGATAGGGTGTTGTAAGTCTTGTTTAAATAGGTGTGGATTAAATACAAACTTAATCATAAGTAGTAAAAGAATACAGGCTGCAATGCAGGCTCCGAATACCTGGGCTTTTCCCTGTAAAGGTACAAAATGCTCCCAAGATAAACCTAAACTTGCAATCGCTAACGCAAGCCCTGAAGCCGCGGTTGGAATATTACAAAAATAGTGATTGATAGTGGTCAATTTATTCGATTTTAACATGGTCAGGATGGCTCATTTTAGAGTGTAATTTATTCATTTTTTAATCGTCGACTTTTAAAGATAAAAGCCTACTAATGCCGAAAATAATAGCAGAGATTACAAGGTTTGAGGGGAAGACCTTTTGATATTAAATAGGTTATCGGCATTTCCAATATAGAAGCTAATTTACCTTCAGGTGTAAGTTTATTTAAATGACTGTTTTATTTAGACAATTAAAAATAAAGGCGGAAGTTGTTTTAATCAATAAAATAGATCTTCACTGACTGAAATCGAGATTATTAAACAGCAAATACAAAAGCTTCATTTGTTACATCAATAAAGTGTTGCTCAACATCTCTTAGGTACTTAATTAACTCATTGATTAAGTCGCTGAACTTGCTATTGTCCACACAAAAATTAACGTCAACATTTACATGAAAAGTATTAAGCGTCATTTTGCTTAATATAAAGAAGGAAAGGTATGGGGTATTGGTATTTAGCCATTGCGATAGTGTCAGAAGTGATCGCTACACTGGCATTAAAAGCGTCTGATGGATTTAGTCAAACTTTTTACAGTGTGATTTGTGTGGTGGGTTATATTGCCGCTTTTTATTTTCTGTCCCTTGTACTTAAAAGTGTACCGGTAGGGATTGCTTATGCCATATGGGCAGGGATGGGTATTATTTTAGTGGCTGCTATTAGCGCGATTATCTATAAACAAATACCAGACTTACCTGCCATTATTGGGATGGGACTTATTTTAGCCGGCGTTGCGGTAATGAATTTATATTCCAAAACCGTGGCTCATTAAGTGTAACTGTAACCTTTTTACTGTTTTTATTGGTTGGCGTATTGGTTGCTGTTTAGAGTACGTGTTGAATGTTGAATGTTGAATGTTGAATGTTGAATGTTGAATGTTGAATGAAGCGAGTAGAGGGGCTTGATCACCATTAAAGTCTAATCTTTACAGTTAACCACGCAGTTTTTACCATTGGCTTTTGCTAGGTATAAATATTTATCTGCCGACTTAATAAGATCATTAATACTAATTGGGGTATCACAAGCACTATTTGAGCTAATACCAATGCTGACACTCGCCGTAAACGGATTAATTTCTGGTCTGAACTGCACTTGTTTAAATGCGATACGAATAGATTCCGACATTTCAACCGCTTGCTGACTACTTATATTAGGCACAAACGCAATAAACTCTTCACCTCCCCATCGGCCCACCACTCCATTAAATTGTTGTACTATTTCTTTAATGAGACTAGCCAACGCTTTTATCACCTGATCGCCCATCTGGTGCCCGTAGGTATCATTAACCTTTTTAAAGTCATCAATATCCATCAGAACACAAATAATATTGGTATTTATTTTGAAGTGCTTATCTAACCAGTCATAAATGGCACTACGATTAAGTAAATCAGTAAGTTGATCATGTGATGCTCGATAAGCTAATACGCGTTCATATTCAACTTTATCGGTGACATCTTCTAATACAACTTGTACTGCAGGTTCACCTTCCCATTCAATGAGGTTGTCGTAAATATTAAAAAAGCGTTTACTGCCATCAAAGCAAATGTTTTCAACGATAGTGCTTTTATTCGCCGATCCACCCTTGAGCGTTTTATAATAATGCTCTTTCACTTCTTGATGTTTTTCAATAGGAATAAATTGCAAAATAGAATCCGTAGACATCGCTTGTTCAAGTGATTCCGCGCGCATCTCATTCGCCCATGCCTGATTAAGCATTAAGGGCTTAAAATTACGATGCACCATAATACCTTGCCCAGAATTCATGATCAGTCGCTTAAACATTAAATCTTTTTCACGTATTTTCTTGTTAGCTTCAACAACAGTCGATAGATCCATCACAGTCACTTGAAGGGCTAACTCACCCTCATATTCAATAACATGATCAATGGAGAACACTGTAAATTCTCTACCGTGACGGTCAATATTATTAAAAGTATGACCTCGAGGTGTTACTTTTCCCGCAATGGTATCAATATAATTCTGGGTGGCCAGTTCATGAAACTCAGGTGCAATCAGTTCAAGAAAGGAGTCGATGCTATTTAATAAATCATCAGGGCTGTCATAGCCATAAAGTTTGGCATAGTTTTCATCAACATAAATCGCTTTAAGATCTTGTATGATGACCACGCCATAGGTTGAATCAATATTAATATCAGACATAAGGTTTACTATTTTAATTATAATTATTAAAGGATGAAAATATCCATTTGAAGGTAGTTATTAGCATGTAATTACTTAAATATAGCTGTTTTTTAAAGTTAAGTATAACTAACTTAAAATTTAATCGAATTATTTTTGAGCTTTTTATGTTACTCACATCACATCTTATAAATGCACTTGATGGTTGATATTGGTTATTACAGGCATTGGATTAAACTGCTTTCATTGCTATGGTGATGCAAATAACTGTTTCTGTTATTAACAATAAAATAGGTAGGTATTATGATCACGTTACACCACTTAAATAAATCTCGCTCTAAACGTATTATTTGGCTTTTAGAAGAACTTGGTGTTGAGTACCAAGTTAAACCTTATTTACGAAACAGTGAGACATTTTTTGCACCTCCAGAATTAAAAGAAATCCATCCGCTTGGTAAATCCCCAGTGATAGAAGATGATGGTTTAGTGATTAGTGAATCAGGTGCAATCACGGATTATTTAATTGAAAAATATGGTAAAGGTAAGTTTGCACCAGAGCGTGGAACAAACGCTTATGTTGAATATTCACAATGGTTGCACTTTGCTGAAGGGTCGGCAATCTTGCCGCTTCTTTTAAAGATTTTTGTTGCTAAAGATGGTTGCAAAACTAATTTCTTAGCCGGTTATGCTGATGCAGAAATGCTTAAAATCCTAACGTACGTGGATCAGTGTTTAGTTGGTAAAACGTATCTGGTTGATGAGCAGTTAACTGGTGCAGATATTATGATGTCGATGATTATTGAGAATTTGGTCGCAACGGGAGCGATTGAAAATTTCAGTAATTTAAGTCGTTATGCTAAACAATTAGCATCGCACAGTGCTTTTCAAAGAGCAGATAAAGTTGAAGCTGAATATTCGTAGTTGCTAGTGTTGAACAGTCTGGGCTCTTTGAGCCCATTTTTTTTGAATTAGTGTTTGGGATTATCGCTTAGTATTGATTCGTCTGCGCTCATCGAGGCTTTATTTATAATTGTTGCTGGGTGTTTCGCCTTATCGGCGATCCCACTTTCTTTGAACAGCAAAGAAACTCATTTTCATAGCACCCATTTTTATAAAAACCAATGTTGATAAAAAACTATAGAAAGCTGTCACCGAATCGCTTTCTTATCCAATCAATGAAGCTCTTTCTTTATGCACCACTTCATACGGCGCGTCCATGCGCCGAATGAAGTTATAGCAAACGTCCTGTTTGCTATTGCAGAAAGAGCGTCATCGCTTGGGAAAGCTCAACGGCGGGGAAGTTGTAACCACATTGAGTAATGTTTCGCTACGCTCGATCTGACTGTTTTATGCTTTATTCGTAGTATTGTTCGTCTGCGCTCGCTGTGGCTTTATTAATAACTGTAACTTGGTATTTCGCCCTTGCGGCGACTTTACTTTCTTTGAACAGCAAATAAAGTAAGCAAAGAAAGCTGTCACCGAATCGCTTTCTTATCCAAGTAATTCACTCATTTTTATCGTACCGTTTCGGACGTGCATCCATGCACTAGCCTCAACTAATCCAAACATCCTGTTTGGCTTTACTAACAATAAGTAAATGACTTGGGAAAGCTCAACGGCGGGGAGCTGTAGCCGCATTGAGTATCGGTATTTATTTTTAACTATTTGATTTTATTAATGCGAACCTTTGGATGTCCCGAACTTCTCACGAACTTCTCATGCAGGTAGCGATTTTTGGGAAGAAAAAAGTGACTGCATTAGGAACTCAGAGAGCATTAATTTTTTTATATCTCGTCAAATTCTAAGCTATAGTAATCTTTATTTTTTCTTGCTTTCCAAACGTCGAAATACCTTCTTGAACAGATATGCTCACCGAGTATTTCTGATTTTTCTAAGGAAGAGTTCAAGCCTAATAAACAACAGTTAATTGAACTCGAAGATAATTTCATTAAGTAAATGACATCTGGATTTCTGCTTAATTTTGATAACTCAATTGCTATGATTGTTCTATCTATTTCATCTGAAAATTTGAATAAGTTTACAACACAATAACTAGATTCGAAATTTATAGAAGTATGTGGCGACTCTTCTATTAATTTCTTAATATTCTTATTCGCAACTTGTTTAATATTTGGCACTATAACTCTATCAGCCTGCTCAAGCCTCAGAACAACCCTGTGCTCTTGCTCATATATCCATTCATCGCTTTTTTGCATAAACACTTCATAAAGGATTCTGTCGGCACCCTCTGCAGATATATTCGAATAGTCATAATCAAATTTATCATTTCGATATCGAAGACCTTTCCGATAATTGACAGGATTTGGTTTTCCGTCAAATGGAGACCATTCTTCACTAAAAGATGAGCTTATCAGCGAATTCGTCTGTAATAGATTATCGAATATTGAGCCAATATGTGGAATATTTATAATTCCAGCAATAAGTCCCCTGTGCTCATTTGCGTAATGAGCCCACATCAAAAGGTTCTCTTTATTTTCGGAAAAACTAATAACACCAATATGATGCATCCTGTTTTCAATGTAACCCGAAAAAGTTAGCTCACCTAAATCTGGATCAAATTCTGTGGAATAATCAAAATGACTTGCTAGCGCATCTAAACTAACGCTACAAAATGATGCTTCAAAGGGGTCATTAAGCACAGATGGCTGAGATAAGCGAATAAAACCTTTGCTGAAAATATCGCGAGGCTCACCCAAATACTTAAATAGTTGTTTCAATATTAATCCCTGATGCTAATTACATGCTAGAAATATAACGTTTCATTAATCGGAATAAAGCAGTGGATTAAAATGTGTAGATAGAAGCGAAACCCACTGTTTTAGATGTGTTTAAATGCCTTTATAAATTTATTAGCTCCACTCTTGATTTGTTTTCTTTTGTGGTTCTAGCTTTTTCAGAAGAACATCGTAGTACCAAGATACAGAGCCAAATAAAACAGCAAAGACAAAAAACATGATTAAGTTTGATGTTTGAGTTTGAGTATCACTAAACATAGCAATAAGTAGAACAAGAACCATTAATGCAGATAGCACTTTTGATGCTGTCACAATAAACCATCTAAAAGTTCTCATTATGTGGAAAATCATCGTTTTCATTAAATATCCTTATTAAAATCATTACAGTTATAGTTACATTTAATACTGTAATTAAGCAGAATAACTCCGTATTTTCAATGGAAATACGAATACATTAATTTGGTAATTTTTTTCAACAATACGCTACTACAACAGCAAATCAAACAATTAAGGTTATCTATAGGCTGAAAATCAAATATTAATCATGTAGATAGGTGGGATTATTCCGCATTAACAGCGGAAAGGCAGGCCGAGGTCTATTGGTTTATATTTTTACTTTTAGTATTTGGTTTATTCTTTATTCTTTATTCTTAACTTATTTACACCATATCCAACCAGGATCCCTAGCGCTAATCCAATAAGTGCATTTTGAGTTAAGATTGAGAACATCACACAAGCTAGTATTCCAAAAAATATACCCATTAACTTCTCCATGTTTAACTGTGATGTGTTGCTATCTATTAAAGCTCTATTTAAAAAAGCTAAACTTAAAACATCACTCAATGTGGCTACAACTCCCCGCCGTTGAGCTTTCCCAATCGATTAAGCTCTTTCTGCAGCAGCAAACAGGACGTTTGCTGTAACTTCATTCGGCGCATGGACGCGCCGTATGAAGTGGTGCATAAAGAAAGAGCTTCATTGATTGGATAAGAAAGCGAATCGGTGACAGCTTTCTTTGGTTCCTTATAAACATAGGTTTATTTGCTGTTCAAAGAAAGTAAAGTCGCCGACAGGGCGAAATACCAAGTTACAATTATTAATAAAGCCACTGCGAGCGCAGACGAACGATATCACCAAGAAAAAAACAGCCTCAACGAGCGCAGCGAAACATTATTCAATGTGGCTACAACTCCCCGCCGTTGAGCTTTCCCAATCGATTAAGCTCTTTCTGCAGCAGCAAACAGGACGTTTGCTGTAACTTCATTCGGCGCATGGACGCGCCGTATGAAGTGGTGCATAAAGAAAGAGCTTCATTGATTGGATAAGAAAGCGATCCGGTGCCAGTCTCTTTGGTTCTTTGTAAACATAGGTTTCTCTGCTGGCAGAGAGAAAGTAAAGTCGCCGAAAGGGCGAAACACCAAGTTATAATTATTAATAAAGCCACAACGAGCGCAGACGAACCCTAACTCCAAAGCACAAAAAAAAGGATCACCCTGCAATCCCTTGCTGCCTCAGCCCTCTAGGATCCTAATCGAAACCGCCGCCGCCGAGGTCCTATTATCCACCTCTAACTTCTTATAATTCTGCTCTAAATGTTTGTTTACCGTACGTGGGCTCATCTCCAAAATTTGTGAAATTTCCCAACTAGTTTTACCGTAAGACACCCAATACAACAACTCAGATTCACGCTTGGTAATTAGGAGCTTTCTATTGTTCATTTTATGGGCTGTTAGTATTGGCTTGTCTGCGTTTATTACATTTCTTTAAACCAACCACAGTCTTTGCATTTTCTACCGTGTTGATAAAAAAATAGCGGGAATCCTAATAATATAAATACAATAAAAGCGGACTTTTTGCCTTTGGTATAATTGATTAAGTCAAGGCCGTTACATTTAGGGCAGTGTTCTGGCGTTGCTTCAAATACTGAATCAACATCCGCTGAAAAGTTTAATGCCAAGATAGTTCTTGCTTCAATTTCAAACTCCTCTGGCACGTATAACCTAACTCCTCCTATTGCATCTGAATAAAGCCACTGCATATTAACCGTGTGCTCATCAGCTATATGCGCAGGAATACCTTCACTTTCTAAACTCGCTTTAGCGATATGTGCATCCAAAGGAAATGAATATTTTGATACAACAATAAACTTGCTCATAAATCTCCATCAATATCATTTGTAATGATTTCGCTAGCTTCGTTTAAAGTAGGAGATAAGCCTACTGATAACAATGCTGTTTAGAGTAAATGTTGAGAAATGATTTTTGAAATCTCTAACATTGAAGATTGACCAGTAAACTCAAATCTAACCTTCCCGACAGCTGAAAAATAGATTTCCAACTCTGAATCAAGATCAAAGGTACCTGACGTTTCAATAGAGTAAGCAACAATATTTTTATACGGAAGTGACGTGAAGTCTTTTTTGCTTCCCGTAATGCCTTGAACATTAACAGCAATGATTCTTTTATCTGTAAACACAACACCGTCACGCATGGTTTTATATGAATCAATAATCTGTTCATCATCAAGCAGTAAGTCTTTCACTTTATCTGCAAAATCAGTGTTCTGTTTAAGCTTGAAAAAACCTTTATTATTAAAATCTATCATCGAATATCCCTTCATTTCATTTGAGTAATTCATTATGTAACATTTCTTGCTGCTATATATCGCTTAATTTTTTCAATGAAAATGTGTAACGGCAATGTGAGTATAAAAACGGATAATATCTGCACTTTAATCGTAATCAATTGTTGACTTATCTGGGGAGATCTATACTATTCAACTCAGCAGAAATAAAGCCTATTGTTTACATTCTCCATTACGTTGTTTTATTAATAATACCTCGTCTGAAGTCTTTAAGTTCCAGTCTAATTTTTACGCTATTCAAGCCTATTGAAGGCAATTTTTATTAAATTTTACAGGATATTATTATGTCTAAAGTTCAAGGTACAGTTAAGTGGTTCAACGAGTCTAAAGGTTTTGGTTTCATCGAGCAAGCATCTGGTCCAGACGTATTTGCACACTTCAGTGCAATTGCAAGCGAAGGTTTCAAAACTTTAGCTGAAGGCCAAAAAGTAGAATTCACTGTAAGCCAAGGTCCTAAAGGCCCGCAAGCAGAAAATATCGTAGCTCTATAAGCTGTGATATATTAGTGCTTTAACGCACTAATTATTCTAAAGAGAATGGTAAATCTGAAAAGATTTGCCATTTTTTTTTGCTTTAAGAAAAATGAAAAATAGCAGCACCCTTGATTCCGTTAGACATTTTACAATGGGATCAACCAATTGACGCAATTTCTACTTTCAATTTACTCATTTTTCCTGCGTAATATTTGCACATATACTTAATGACGTTGGGATAATTATACCAATCTTGATAAATAAATGGTTTATTTAGGCGTTAGGTAAAATAGATGATAGCAAGGTGTTGATTGTAGTAACGAGTTATTCTCATTACGCTAAATAGTATGGAATAATTTTGAACAGTTTTAGCTGGCCCAGAGTGGTGAAGGGCAGGGTTTTCTGAATCAAATCAACAACAAAGCTAGGATTCATTTTAACAAGCATAAATGACTAGATAATTACTTAGATTGGTATTAATACGACGTAAATCGTTAGAGATCATGCTGAGGTGTTTGGATATTTAGGAAGTTAATCGTGCCGCTTATAAAGCAGCACATTTAATCTCGTCCCTTATGGAGGCACGAGTTTTATAACATATTGAAGCGTAAGAAGTGTTACTGAGAAAAGCGATAAGGTTAGAGGCACCTTATTCAATTGCTAATTTTAAAAAAATCTATTCTATTCAGTGCTGATATTATCTATTCAGACTGATTGCTTAACCGAGCGGGGCTAATCTGCTCTTGTTAATAGTGCGACAGTATTTTCTAGTTATCTTTTGTTGTTTCTTTTTGTTCAATAATTTGTTGTTCGTCTTTGTTCTGTTGGAACCAAAATCTTTTTCTGCCTGTAGAGCGAGCCATATATTTCCTTATGAAATTTAATTGTTTTTCCGCTGAGATAATTTGTATTTTTATCAAATGACGTTTTAGTAAAAACATCTTAAGCGAGTATTAGTAACGCAAAATTGCGTAAAACTGGGATCGGAATTATTCAATGATTTGAGAAGCTAAAGGTAATTCTAAGGACAACGATAACGATGTAACTGAGGATAACTTGGACTTTATATGACATTAATAACTCTGATTTTCCAGAGCGAACTGAATACTAACTAATAAAAAGCATAAAAGAAAGCATTATTTGCATTTATTTTAGACTTTAGTCAGTTATAAGTTACTAATCCGCCTTAAATTTTATTTTAATAAGGCCATTTTTAGCTAAGGCATACTTTAAGCTCATTAATAACGTAATGCTTAATGACACTGTGAGCATGACAAAAATAGCGATCAAGATAAGTAACTGATATTTGATGGCCACCATCGGTGCAACACCGCCTAATATTTGTCCTGTCATCATGCCAGGTAAGGTCACAATACCTGTGGTCGCAATGGAGGCTAGAATAGGAGCCTGCGCTTTTTTCATGGCATGTTGTAAAAAAGGAAAGGCCGCTTGATAAGCACTAGCCCCTAAAGCGATGGCCGCTTCATATTCATCTTGGCGCTGTTTGAATGCATCAAAGAGTGTTTGTAAGGCGACAATATTCCCACTTAAACTATTGCCTAATAACATGCCAGCTAAAGGGATCATGTATTGCGCGCTGTAGACAGGTGTCGGTTGAATGACGAGCAATGACATGATTGACAATAAAGGTAATAAAGCACAGCTGAGTGCGAATGCATTGGCTAATAATAATTTACGGCTGGATAAATCACTCTTATTAATGACGCTGTAACTGCCCATCGTGATCATTATTATCACCCAGGCAATATTTAACCAGACACTATCTAATACGAAGATATATTCGAGATATAAACCCAGCAGGAATAACTGCACTAGCATACGCAATAATGAAATAACGGTGCTTTTATTGATCCCTAGCTTGAAGTGAGCGTTAATCGTTAGCGGGATCAATAGCAGTAATGCAAATAATCCGAGTTGTAACCAGCTAATATCAATACTTGCTTGCATATCGCTTGATGAACTCCTGCTGTTGGTCTGCTGATAGGGTTTAAATTTATGACCACTTTAGTGATTAACAGTGTGTGTTACTTTTATGAAAACACGCTCTGTAAAAATAACCGTTAAAACAACATACTGTGCTCATGAGCTAATTTATTGGATAAGCTCGGTGTTTGACGTTGTTAGTCATAAAGATGCAAATACAGCTAACTATTCAGCTATCTATTCAGTTATCAATACAGTCATCAATATCAAGCATAAAGACTAAACATGAAGGCTACGATTAATCTCTGGCTTGAAAACATTGATAAAAGTTGTCGTCATTTAATACAGTTTGAGTTATTGCTCATCTACCGCTAGCCAATCAACGGCTACGCCTGATTGGTTAAACATTTCTTCACTGAGTCTAATTTTATCTCCCCAGCGTGATAGAAAATCTTCACTTTGCGCAGGGCAATGGACTGCCTTAATGCCAGTTTGGATTATTTTGGCTGCGCAGTTTGGACAAGGGAAGTGAGTTACCCATATTTCACAGCCTTTTAAATCACGTTTTGCATAGAGTATTGCATTCTCTTCTGCGTGTAAGGTTTTGAGTAATTTAATCTCTCGATTATCGGTACCTGCACTATCAGAAATCCCCTGCGGGTAACCATTAAAGCCCAATGAAACAATGCGATTATGCTCGGTAATAACGGCACCTACCTGTGTAGAGGGATCCTTACTCCATGATGCAACGAGCTCTGCCATTTGGATGAATCGTACTGCCCATTTAGAAATCATATTTATTGTAATCCTTTATCATGTTGTTTATCTATTGTGCTGAACAGTCGCTCACGACACAAGCTTTAGTGTTTAACTATTAACAGATAATTAACACTTTATTTTGTATTATGGCAATAAATTAGTAATCAAAATTTACTGCGTTAAATTTAATTTAACCTATGATTAAATACTTTAGAATATGCTTAATACGAAGCCTTGTATATGATGTTTTTAATCATTCGAGGATAAGCAATGACAATCACTCTTTCTAAAATACAATCTAATAAGCACTTGATTTTATTTCTTGTATTAGGTGTGCTGTGTTTGTCGCCTGTTATCTCTTCTCCGATTGCTTTAGTACTCGGCTTTACACTGGCTACGCTAGGCCTAGTACCTACCCAAATTGATATTGCTAAGCTGACTAAAAAATTATTAGCTCTTTCCATCATAGGGCTGGGATTTGGTATTAATGTTGATCAAGCGATTCAGGCGAGTGCTGGTAATCTAGGCTTAATTGTAGGTTCCATTTTTAGTACATTATTGATTGGTATGCTGCTAACTAAAGTATTTAAGATTGATCCTAAAACAGGTCATTTAGTGGCTTCTGGTACAGCTATTTGCGGTGGTAGTGCTATTGCCGCAGTTGCTCCAGCTATTCAAGCGAATAATGAACAAACCTCTCATGCCTTAGCTACTGTATTTATTTTAAATAGTATTGCGTTATTTGTTTTCCCGCTAGTCGGGCATACTTTAGGGATGAGCCAATATAATTTTGGTTTATGGAGTGCGATTGCCATTCACGATACATCATCAGTTGTAGGTGCTGCTTCTGCCTATGGTGATGAAGCATTACAAATTGCAACCACGGTTAAATTAGCGCGGGCGTTGTGGATCATTCCTGTCGCTTTTATCAGTGCCTTTATCTTCAAAGGCGATAGTAAAAAAATCACTGTCCCGATGTTTATTATTTATTACTGTATTGCGATTGCAGTTGCGCATTTTTTACCGCAGTTTGATGCGTTATATCAGCATGTGTTTTTTGTTAGCAAGCGTTTATTAGTGTTGTGTTTATTTTTAATTGGCTGTGGCATTACACTACGCACCATTAAAAATGCAGGTTATAAACCTATGTTATTGGGCGTTTTATTATGGGTAACCATTGCGACAGTAGTACTGGCTTATATTGAATTAGCTTAGGTCTAGGGATAGTTATCACTCTCCTCGTTACCTTTATGCTTGCGCCAACTATCACTGACACCGTGAAATATTATTAATCGGTGTAACCAGGGGATTAACAGATAAACGTAATGCAGCAAGCGCTGCACTCTTTTTAATGCGATTGATGGGGCATAAATAGGAGTAGATAGTAGAAAGTAGAAAGTAGGAAATATGCTAAGGACGTTGTTAATAAAAATAAATTAGATCTGTTTGTTATTCTCTTCGTGTTTTTGTTATTAATGTTTGGCATTAATGACATTAAGCAATCGCTATCAAATACCAGTCTCCACCTCGCAAGTTTTACCCTACTGAATATCATTATCGACTTGCCTTTTTAATTAGCGTTATTATTTGATGTATTGCTAAAATCGCTTTTTCAACGCATAGAATAGGTTTGATTTATTTTTTTATTACCTTGTGGAAGCTTTTAGAGGCGTTCACATTGCGCCACTGCGGTAAAAATAAAGTCAGTAATTTATTCACCAGTAAACACTGTTTCAGCTCATTTATTGATGAGGTGGTTTATCGTTTTTTTGCGTACTCACAAAATAGAATAATAGTGAAAAAGCTAGTAATGAAAACGCCGCAGCAATAATGCCATGGCTTAGAATAGCAATGATGATCGCTATGAACACGAGAGTGATCAAGAATTGTGTTTTAAGCATAAGCCCTTCTATTAGTAGTTGTTGTTTAATGTTGCTATCGTATGCTGTTGCTATCGTATACTGCTGAATAGGGCCTATTATCAACAGGCTTAAACAAAAGCGATAATACAAAATTGTTCTAACTAATATCATTCCGGTTTAGTCAGCCATCCTGACGAGTATTCTGTAGAGGATGAAAAATTTATAAATGTTAAAAGAGAAGCTGTATGAGAAAGACAGATAAAAAAATTGATAAGAACTTACGAGCAGCATTAACAGAAGTCTGTGAAATAGCATTGGATACAGTGCAAGGCTATCAATGGATAACACATAGCGTGAAATACGACGCATTTCCGGCTTCTTTACAAATAAGTTGTGGTTTTGCTTCGGTACAAGCTATTGAGCAGTTACAGCTTGCTCAGCAAGATATTTTGCTGAAAAAATTGATTGTGAAACATTTAATGGTAGTGGGGATAAATTTAAAGGACGTTAATAAACAGGTAAAGTTTGTGGTTGCTTGATGATGGGGGAGTTGGCTGTTGGAAGGTTTGTTAAAGCAAAGCATTAACTCAGCGTATTTCCCCACGCCGAGTTAATGTAATTCCACACGGAGTTAATGTAATTCCGTGTTGAGTTAATCAATTAACCTTTGTATATTTTGGGATTAAATACATCACGTAACCAGTCCCCTAATAAGTTAATCACTAAGACCAAACTGATTAATACAATGCCAGGGAAGATAGTTATCCACCATGCTCCAGAGAATATGTATTTAAAACCAATACTGATCAGGGCGCCTAATGAAGGTTGGTCAACGGGTAAACCAAGGCCTAAAAATGATAAAGCCGCTTCTGACATAATTGCATTGGCAACTTGCACTGTTGAAATCACTAAGATCGGCGATAAACAGTTTGGTAGAATATGACGGAACATGATCCGCATCGATCTAAAACCCATCACTTGTGCGGCTTCTACATACTCTTTTTTCTTTTCTGCTAATACAGAGGCACGAATAGTACGTGCGTATTGAGGCCATTCTGCAACGCCAATAATCACCACTAACATAATCACTGCATAATCAGCAAAAAACTCTGCACCAAAACTAGCTTTAAAAATCGCAGTGATAATGATCGCAACCATCATCGTTGAAAATGATAATTGTACATCGGCAAAACGCATTAAAAAGCTGTCTATACGGCCACCAAAATATCCCGCCGACAAACCTATCACTATGCCCAATACTAATTGCACTGCAACGGCCAAAAAGCCAATCGTTAATGACAACCTTGAACCATATAAAATGGTGGATAAAATATCGCGCCCTTGGTCATCTGTCCCAAGCAAGAAGCGAGACTCGCCGCCTTCTAACCATGAAGGGGGAAGCTCAGAATCCATTAAGTCGATGGACATTAAGTCATAGGGATTAGTGGGTGAAATAACCGGTGCAAATAGTGCAGCAAGAAAAAAGGTTAAGAATAAAACAAAACTAAACATGGCCACTTTATCGCGTTTAAAGTGGTAAATAAAGTCAGAATCCTTTAGTTTCTGCCAGCGTGATGGAGCAGTATTTTGTTGAGTAACACTATTCATTTTATGCTCCTTTTCCAGTGATATTAACGGTTGGATTGACTACGCCGTATAACAAATCAACGATAGTATTAGTGACCACAAAAATAAGCCCTACAAAGATTACATAGGCCGTTATGAGTGGTGTATCAACACGATTGATCGCTTCTAGAAATAAGAAGCCAGTACCAGGCCATTGGAAAACAGTTTCCGTTAAAATGGTATAAGCAACCATCGTCCCGATTTGAACACCGCCGACGGTAAGTACTGGTAGCATGGTGTTTTTCAGGGCATGTTGATAATAAATTTTATTCATTGCTAAGCCTTTAGCCGTCGCAAATTTTACATATTCAGAGCTTAATGCTTCCAGCATCTCTGAACGTACCAAGCGAATAAACAAAGGCAGCATAATAGAGGCGAGAGAGATACAAGGTAAGACCAAATGCAATAACCCATCTTTGGTTAAATAGCCTGTTTCCCAACCGAGTACCGAGATGGTTTCGCCACGGCCATAGGAGGGTAACCACTGCAGTTCAATGGCAAAAATGTACATTAAGATGATAGCGGTTAAAAATACCGGTATCGAGATCCCGATACTACTAAAGGCCATGATTATCTTTGTCCATAAGCTTTTAGGATGAATCGCGGAATAAACGCCAAGGGGAATGGAGACCGCTATTATGATCAGCGTTGCACCCAATACTAACTCCATTGTCGCTTGTAATTTATCTAAAATAACGTCTACGGCAGGGCGCTTAAAGAAATAAGAGTTACCTAAGTCTCCTTGCACTGCGCTAGTAATAAAACGAGTGTACTTGACAACATAAGAGTCATTTAAACCAAGTTCATCACGTAAAACTTGTCGTTCTGCTTCTGATACGGATTGGCCTACCATTTCTCGAAGTGGATCGCCTAGGTTATCTTGGATTGCAAATGCGACTAGGCTGATCACAAACATTACGATTAATGCTTGGAAAAGTCGCTGGACCAAAAAGGTAAACATCAGTTGTTTCCTATAAAATGATTAACGACCCAAAGGCTGGGTCGTTTTGTTGTGGTGTTAAAAAATTAAAGTTGTTTATTTGTACCTATTGGGTAGCAAACTAAAATAGGCTCTTTTCATACAACAAGAGCCTGTAACTAAGCAGGCTTTAAATTATCGCAGCCTGATTACTATCTTTATTTAACAACTAAATCGCCTAAGTATGGAAAGTTTAACGCATTAACAATAGGTGAAACATTTAGAGTAGATTTTGCACCCCAAGCAAGGTTCTGCCAATGTAGCGGAACAAATGCAGCATCGTTATATAGAATCTGTTCAACTTCTTGTAACATTGCAGCACGTTTTGCAGGATCAGTTTCTGCATTAGCAGTATTGACTAAATTATCCACTTTAGGGTTTGAGTAATGGCCACAGTTGTAAGCTCCTCTGCCTGTTTCTGTATCTCGAGTCATGGTTAAGAATTCAGAAAAGTTTGCAGAGTCTTCAGTATCTGAATGCCAACCGATCATCAGCATATCTGCTGCACATTTATCAAACTCAGGCCAGTATTGTGCTTTAGGCATGGTTTTTAAATCTACAGTAATACCAATTTTTGCTAGCATTGATGAGGCTGCTTGTGCAATTTGCGCATCGTTTACGTAACGGTTATTAGGTGCAATCATTGATAATTTAAAGCCTTTTTCATAACCCGCTTCTTTCATCAATTGTTTTGCTTTTTTCAAGTCATAACGAGGCGTTAAACTTGCATCGTAACCGGCATAACCGGCAGGGCCTTGTTGTCCAGCTGTTGTTGCAAAACCTTTCATGATTTTTTTCACGATAGCTTCATTGTTAATTGCATACACAATTGCTTGGCGCACGCGTACATCTTTTAATGCTTCATTTGAACTTTGGTTCATTTGTAGTGTAATGATACGGGTACCAGCAACCGTAGTTAGCTCGATGTTTTTAGTGTCGATAACACGTTTTTGGTCGTTAGGCGCAACCGGGTGAATTAAGTCGACATCTCCAGACAATAAGGCAGCAACACGGGTTGCATTCTCTTTAATTGGTACCAAGGTTAGCTTATCAACATTACCTGGTGAGTTTGTATCCCAGTAATTGTCAAAACGGTCAAATACTACTTTTACGCCTTGCTCACGAGATTCAATAGTAAATGGGCCTGTACCCGATACGTGTGTTGATGCAAATGAACCACCATGTTTAATGATAATTGATTTATCTACACCGTCCATCTCACCAGAATAGAACTTGCTGTCCATTGGGAAAAGGTAAGTGGCCGTTTGTAGCACTAATGGGTACGGTTCAAATGAAACGAGCTCAACAGTGTAATCATCTATTTTTACTAGCTTTTCGTATGGTGAAAATACGTTTTTAAAGTCTTGAGACGTTTTTAAACGATTAAATGTCCAAACAACGTCATCAGCCGTCATAGTATTACCTGAATGGAATTTTACACCTTTACGAAGTGTAAAACGGAAAGTGTTATCATCTACACGTTCCCACTTCTCAGCTAAACGAGGTTCAAAATCAAATTCTTTAGTAAAGCGCACTAGTGGATCAAATAGCATGTGTGACATTTGTAACACACCACCAGAAAGTTGCTCATGTGGATCAAGTGTTACTGGGTCCGAATCATAGGCAATGGTGATATCTGCAGCAGTGGCTGAAAAATTTAACCCCGTAGCAAGTAATGCGATGGCTAATTTTGTTTTTAAAAACTTCATTTACAACTCCTTTTATGAAAAAAACGTTTAACTATTAACTTTATAATGGTGAAATTTTGTTTAGATACTGCTCCGTAATCCTTTAAACTCTGGCATCAATGAAATTAAATGCTGACTATAAGGGTGTTGAGGATGGGTAAATAATTGCTCACTCTCGTTTACTTCTAATAATTTTCCTTGTTGCATCACACCGATGCGGTCGCATACTTGACGTATAACGGGTAAATCATGGCTAATAAATAACATGGTTAGATTTAGCTCATCTTGTAAATCTTTAAGTAGGTTCAGAATCTGTGCTTGTACCGATACATCAAGTGCTGAGGTTGGTTCGTCACAAATTAATAAACGTGGTCTTGTTGCTAAAGCGCGCGCAATAGAGATACGTTGACGTTGGCCACCGGAAAATTCATGAGGGTATTTGACACCCGCCATTCTCCCTAGCCCCACATGGTCTAATAAATCAAATACGATTTGTTGTATTTGTGATTCATTAGCGGCTAGTTTATGAAAGCGAATAGGCTCGGCGATAATATCGTAAATTTTCATACGCGGATTCATCGACGTATATGGGTTTTGAAATACCATCTGCATTTGACGACGGAAAGGGCGACGTTCTCGTTCGGATTTAATCGCCGTTAAGTCAATACCTTCAAAAGTTATTTTGCCTTCGTTAGGCGGAAATAAGCCGGTAATAACACGTGCAATCGTTGATTTTCCTGAACCGGACTCTCCCACTAAACCAAAGGTTTCACCCTCATTAATACTAAAGCTGACGTTTTTGTTGGCTTGAACGTATTCGCGTTTGCTTTCAAAGAATGAATCTTTAGTGATAAAACGTAAACTGACATTTTCAACATTTAATAGTGGGCCATCATAATCACGCTGCTCTTCACTTTGTCCTAACCAGTGATTTTTAATATCTAAGGCTTGAAGTTCATGTGCTTCTTCGATGTAGCTTACCAGTGGGAATCGGTCTAGTTTTCTATCGGAACGTGGTACGGCTGAAATTAAGCTGCGCGTATATTCATGATCCGGATCGCCCAGTACTTTAGCTGTTTCACCAAACTCAACTAAATCGCCACGATACATTACCGCTATTTTATCGGTTACGTTAGACACTACACCCATATCGTGCGTTACTAGCATGCAGCCAACGTTTTTTTCAATACATAAATTACGGATCAGTGTCAGTATTTGATCTTGGATAGACACATCAAGTGCTGTGGTTGGTTCATCGGCAATAATTAAATCGGGTTCACCAGATAATGCGATCGCAATCACAACTCGTTGTCGCATGCCGCCAGAAAATTGATGCGGGTATTGTTTAATTCTAACTTCAGGTTCTGGAATACCCACTTGTTGCATTAAGTTGATAGCACGTTTTAAGGCTTCATCCTGGGTTACATTTAAATTGGCATGAATGGTTTCCAGCAACTGTTGCTCAACAGTGAAAAGAGGATTAAGCGACGTCATTGGATCTTGAAAAATAAAACCAATTTTATTACCGCGCACTTTACGCATCTGTTCAAGTGTTAAACCTGATATTTTTTCACCATCTAAAAAAACTTCACCAGCAGCAATAACACCAGGAGGGCTTAATAAATCGATAATTGCATTACCAACGGTAGATTTACCTGCACCTGACTCTCCAACAACACCAACTATTTCACCACGATTAATGGAAAATGAAAGTGATTTAACTGCTGCATGTACACCAAAACGAGACGGGTATTCGATACGAAGATTTTTAACTTCTAATAACGCCATTTTAATTATTCCCTGCAGGCTTTAAGAATTTTAGTTTGATAAAACCTTGTATATATATGTTTTTGTGATTGAAAACACATTTATAGCATCCTTTTTATTACTAAATCTAATAAATTTTCAATCGGTCACATTAATTTAGAGAGTCGATATCGACAATTCTTTCATACTAATTTTGGCTATGAGTTCAAATTAACAGCATTAAATTTGTATGTTAAGTATCCTAAGACGGTTAAGTTGATTGTTTTTAATCGTATTAATCGCTTCATAAATACCGTTTTTAGGTAAACATTTACCTGATTGTTGTATTTTTTAGCGGTTTCATCTTATAACCGCTGTAAAGTTTCGATTGAATACTAATCAGTGTTATATTTGCACATTGAAATCATCAATATTTTTATTTTAGGCTCGTTATGAAACATCAACAGGCTGTTTTTTTACAAGAAATGGGTATTACTCACTGGCAAGTAAGAAAACCGGCGCTATTTAAAACGGAACAAACTCTTAAGCAGTTAAATCTGTCTGCATGCAAACTGTTAGTCGTCTGTACAGAAGAGGATGCAAAGCATGAGTTGATGGACGCTATTATTAATGCTTTTCAAATAAAATCTGATCAGGTGGTTTATTGCTCCTTAGCGCAATTTGAGAACCAACAGGGGAATTTACCCACATTAATTTGGTCAACACTTGGAGAGATTGCTTCTTCACCGTCTCATCAATTATTACATTCACCTTCTCTAGCTGAGCTCGCGACAAACGCAGTGGCTAAAAAAGTACTTTGGAAGCAATTCTGTGCCTATCAATAATAAACAGTCTGTAGCATCTATTATTGCTATGGCGATTACCGATCTCCCTGAAGTATTAGCCATTGAGACACTGGCTCATAGTCACCCTTGGTCTGAAAAAATCTTTCTGAGCAATTTCGGTAAGCGTTATATTAATCATGTGATCATGCTTGATGATCAGGTCGTCGGTTATTTTGTTGCTAGTTATGTTGCAGGCGAAGTGACGCTAATGAATATTGCCATTGCTCCTGCTTATCAAGGCGCAGGTTTAGGACGAGCATTATTAAGTTATTTAAAAACCTTTTCACTTTCACTGTCGCAACAAGAAATTTGGCTAGAAGTTAGAGCTTCTAACATTCCTGCAATTAAACTGTACCAAGCATTAGACTTTGTAGAAGTGGATATTCGACCTGCTTATTACCCCGCTGATAATGGCCGCGAAGATGCTATTATCATGTGTTGTTACTTATAATCTTATTGGCATCTGCTTACAAAAAAACGATAAAAAGCCATAAAATAGCTCTTTACTGTTATAAACCATTGGAAATTTATGATCTCTAAAAACCAGTTAAAACTCATCCTCTCCTTAGAGCAGAAAAAGCAACGTAAGAAATTAGGATTGTTTTTAGTACAGGGTGAAAAAAATGTCAGTGAGTTATTTAACTCAACTTTTGAGATAGTTAATTTATTTGCGACCAGTGAGTATATTAATCACCATGCAGATATATTAAGTGCTAATAAGTTAGTCGCCTTGACTATTGAGAGTACGCAACAAGAATTACAAAAAGCAGGGACCTTAAAAACCAATAATAGCGTGATAGCAGTGGTTAAATGCAAACAGTATTCTGTTCCAGAAATAGGTGAAAACGAACTTATTTTAGTGTTGGATCAAGTGGGAGACCCGGGCAATTTAGGTACTATTATTCGTGTTGCAGATTGGTATGGTATTGAACATATTATTTGTAGCCCTGACTGTGCAGATTTTTATAACCCTAAAGTAATTGCAGCAACAATGGGATCTTTTGCGCGTGTACAAGTTAGTCATACTGACCTGAGTGAGTATCTATCCGCACAGACTAAGCCGGTTTACGGTGCTTTTTTAGAAGGTAAGAATATTCATCGTAGTAAACTCGCTAGTTCTGCATTTATTGTGATGGGCAGTGAATCGCATGGTATTTCTACTGAAGTCAGTCAGTATATTAGCGATAAAATAACGATTCCTAACTTTGGCTTAGCAGAGTCATTGAATGTAGCAATGGCCACGGGAATTATTTTAGATAATTTTAAACGTTAAGTTTTTATTCCTCGATCGTATCCGGTCTGATAGACCGGATCATGTGAGCGAATCTCGCACTATTATTCACCTTATTTTTTCGTATATGCTTAGTTTTAATCGCCCTATGGGATTGTTTAAACTGGAAGCTGACCCTCAAAACACATCTTAAACTAAGACTTTAAAGCGATACCTTAAACTAAGACTTTAAAGCGATACCTTAAAGCTATACCTTAAACTAAGACTTTAAAGCGATACCTTAAACTAAGATCTTAAGTTGATAGTTCAGGTTAGACCCCATTAAACCACGTTAATGGATCACTTTCAGCCGTATCGAAACAACTTAATAAGCGTTTATTTTTATCCTGATTAAAGTAATAACGACAGCATTAACGACAGTTTAATTTTATACCTTAAAAAATACCTCACTCGCATTTTTGAAAATAGTGTCGTTAAAAGGTTGACAGATGGTAATGATATCTATTATCATCTTGCTTGTTGGCAAGAATACTGTCGTTATAGCTAACAGCAATTAAGCATTGAACATTTAAGCCATGAAGTTAATGTTGATTGTTGTTAGTTCAGTATTTTGTCGATGGTTGTTACTGAGAGTCTCCATGCTAGGTAACACCAAAAACCATGACTCATGATAGTAGATAACATTTATTTATTATGAAATCTTGATTGAAGGTTTGCGCACACAGGCGTTCGATTTAGATTGATGCTATTTTTCGCAGGATATGCCAGCTGTTGATAGATAGTAATGAGTTAAATGGTAATCGGTAAAATTAATATTGCAGCTACAAAGGCGGGGGGTTGGAGTAGCCTGCAATATTAATCCCACTATACAAGTTGATTTCTCAGCTTAGCTACTTTTACACCTCGAAGTATCATAAGTATTGATTTCCCTATAAATAATCTCAACTCTCAACTTTTAACTCTCAACTTTTAATTCTCAACTTTTAGTTCTCAACAAGCCCGTTGTCTTAATTTTTTCATTTCTATTGATTGTTAACGCTTAGTTTTCTTGTTCAGAAAAGACTAAAGTCGATTTACACTTTCGGCATAAATAACGAGTGCCTTTTTTAATATTATTATGTCGACGAATAGTTAATTGATGCTGCGAGCAAGAGCAACGGTAAGTAAATAATTTACCTTGGACATCTGTAATATCTAATTGATGAGTTGTATTAGCAGGTAGATGAAAAACCTGGGTCATGATCTGTTGCCATTCTTTACCATGTGGCTTTACTTTGCCGTACAGCTGATAAGTAATTAAATGTGCAATTTCATGGGCAACTACGTGTTCAATAAAAATAGCTTTATTTTGTAGATATAAGATTGGATTAAACTTAATCAGGTTTTTTTGTAGATGTGCACTACCAGCGCTTCGACCACGTTGATTAAAAAAGTAAGTGGGGCGAGAAAAAGCACGATCAAAAAAGCACTCGGCTAAAATGAAACAATCTTCACCTTTCACTGCGAGTGCTTTTTTATCTTCAAACGTTAGCATAATTCAATATTAAATCGTTTTTATAAAACGCTTAATTAAAATGCAGCTGCTTTAAGCGCTTCTACTTTATCTAATGCTTCCCAAGGGAATTGCTCACGACCAAAGTGTCCATAAGCTGCTGTCTCTTGATAAATAGGTTTGATTAGATCTAACATTTCGATTAAACCGTAAGGGCGTAAATCAAAATGTTCACTGACTAAGCTAACGATTAAATCTTTTGCTACTTTTTCAGTACCAAATGTCTCAACGCTGATTGAAGTTGGCTCTGCAACGCCAATTGCATATGATACTTGGATTTCACAGCGGTCAGCCAAACCTGCAGCAACAATATTTTTTGCTACATAACGTGCTGCATAAGCTGCACTACGGTCTACTTTTGAAGGATCTTTACCTGAAAATGCACCACCACCGTGACGTGCTGTGCCACCGTAAGTATCTACAATTATTTTACGCCCTGTTAAACCACAGTCGCCTACTGGCCCACCGATCACGAAGCGACCTGTTGGGTTGATGTGAAATTTAGTGCGTTCAGTTAACCACTCAGCAGGTAAAACCGGCTTAATTATCTCTTCCATTACCGCTTCAACTAAATCTGATTGTTTAATATCTTCACGATGTTGCGTTGAAAGTACAACAGCATCAATACCTACGATTTTGCCTTGCTCATAAGCAAAAGTAACTTGGCTTTTAGCATCTGGGCGTAACCAATCTAGTTGGCCACTTTTACGTACCTCAGCTTGTTTTTTAACAAGGCGGTGAGCGTATGTGATTGGTGCAGGCATGAAGACTTCTGTTTCATTGGTCGCGTAACCAAACATTAAACCTTGGTCACCAGCACCTTGTTCACGTGGATCAGAGCGGTCTACACCTTGGTTAATATCAGGAGACTGCTTACCTACTACGTTGAGTACGGCACAAGAGTCTGCATCAAAACCCATTTCTGAACTTGTGTAACCAATTTCGCGCACGGTATCACGTGTGATTTGTTCAATATCAACCCAGGCATCAGTGGTAATTTCACCGCCTACCATGACCATGCCCGTTTTTACGTAAGTTTCACAAGCAACGCGTGCTTTAGTATCTTGTTTTAAAATGGCATCAAGTACGGCATCAGAAATTTGATCTGCAATTTTATCTGGATGACCTTCAGAAACTGATTCTGAAGTAAATAAGTCACGTGACATGTAAACTCCTATTCGGGCTATTTAGTTAAATTATTTTGGATGTTTTTACATCTAGACGTCCATAATACATTTTTTTGTAATGGATAACACCCTATTATTTATAAATAAGATAGAACTGTTTGCTTACTTTATTGGTCAAAGGTGGTTAAAATTACTGTAAATTTTCTTAAACATGCTGTGCTATAGGTTATACTCGCTGGCATTTTATTTTACGGTTATGTTTCTTCTGTCTAATCGAGACTCTCTATGCCTTTGTTACATCAAATTAAAATTATGTTTAAAAAAGTGCTTACTTTGGTAAATCACTTACCTCGCTTGCACTTTTGGTTGGTCATCTCTTTATTTGTTTTTTTACTGATTATTAGCCTTATTCCTGCTTCTAACCCTAATGGAAAAACAATTAAACGTGAATTAACTCTTCCTACTAGTGAGTCATTAAAAGATGACTATGCGGTTGCCGAACCATCAACAGTAAATCGTGATGCAAACGATAAACTACTTCCTGATTTCTCGGCTAATCGAGAAATAGATATCACCATTTCAGCCGGTGATACGTTAAGTGAGATATTTTCTGAACAAGCATTATCTGCTGCGGTTTTGCAAGAGTTATTGGAGGCTGATAGAGAACATTTGCGCCTTGCTAATTTATTACCAGGACAAGAAGTGCAACTGTTGGTGAGTCCTAGTAATCAATTATTATCCTTAAAAGTGATTATTGACCGTGCAAATACATTAAGTTTTGTTTTAAAAGATGATATTTATGTCTCAGATTTAGAAGTGAAAGAGGGGGAATGGCGTAATAGCTATTATCAAGGTAGTGTGACCGGCAGTTTTTATGTCAGTGCAAAAAAAACAGGATTATCGGCGAGTCAAATTCAACAGATTTCAGGTGCTTTACAGGAACAGTTTGATTTTAATCGTCAGTTAAGAGTTGGAGATACCTTCCATGTGTTAGTTGCTAAACAATACATAGAAGGTGCCTACAGCTTTGATAGTGAAGTTTTAGCGGTCATCCTTAAAACGCGATCGCGTAATTACACCGCTTTTCTAAATGAAGATGGTCGTTATTATGACAAGAATGGTAAAGGGCTAAGTAAAGCTTATCGTCGCTACCCCGTCAACGGACGCCCTCGTATTAGCTCGCGCTTCAATCCCCGTCGATTACACCCTGTTACTAAGCGCGTTCGTCCACATAATGGGACTGATTTCGCGGTAGGAGTGGGTACCAATGTTTACGCTGTAGGTGACGGTGTTGTACTACGAGCTGGTTATCACCCCGCAGCAGGTAACTATATTGTTATCAAGCATGGCCGAAAATATACCACACGGTTCTTACATTTAAGTAAAATATTGGTGCGTAAAGGACAACGTATTGAGATGGGTAAGCTGATCGGTAAGTCTGGTAATACTGGCCGCTCAACAGGACCTCATCTTCATTACGAATTCCATGTTTATAATAAACCTGTTGATGCGATGAAGGTCGATTTACCATTATCACAAGAAGTACCACAGAAAGATAAAAAAGCCTTCAATGAACGTCGCGACCTTTCATTACGTGAAATGGGCGAATTATAGTATAAGATTGATAGCGATTAATCTTTATTATTAAAATTGATATTAAAATGGTTATTAATGCATTGGCTGTTAATTGTTAAGCCGATACAGTAAAGAAGAAAGGATGCTGGATGTTATTAAAAAGTGATGCATATGAACAATGCATAAATTATTTTGCTGATAATTTAGATATATTTGAAGAAAAGTCTGGTTCACGCACTGGGCAACCTATTTCTGATATCGTTCTTGATCAAGTATCGGATATGTTGATCAACTTTTGTTCGCAACAGCCTCAATTAAGTAATGAGACGCGCTTAATTGTTGTTGCTGAAGGCGATCAATTAGTTGAAGATATTGAGCAGATACTAGGCAAGATATGGGAGCAAAAAGCAACCAATGAACAGCAAATGTTTATAGAAGAATATTTTTTATTACTAAAAAATAGCTTGGATTCGCAAGTTCCTCAATTGTAGTTTTGCTTAGCCTATAGCTAGACATGCTATCGGCTATTACCAAGGTAAAACTAAAAAACCAATCGTTAGATTGGTTTTTTATATTCAGACTTTTTATATGCAGAATTTAGACATCAAAATTTTATACATCAATACGTTATATAGTTAAATACACCGATAATATTGCGATGCAGGTCACCAGAGTACATGACCAATATTAGCAGATTAACGAATAGTATGGTGAAGGTGCACGACTTCTAATAATTGATCTTCACGTTCAAAGCGACTTTCCATCACTTGACCTAATTCAGAAATATCATGGTCAAAATTTAATAATGTTTTATCCGATGCATTTTCTGCATAAGTATCATTAAAATTCAATGCAACATCGGTAGTGGTGGTAATGCGAGAATATAATTCCTGTGCAATTTTTAAATTCTCTACCCCATCAAGTCTCGATTGTTCAATGATTTGCTCATATACTTCAAAATGCCCTGTCGAAGCATAATCCAATAACTGTTGGCAAAACTCTGTGATCACCTCTTGTTTAGGTAAGCAGCGTTTTTCTTGTTGGTAAGGTGGCAGACCCGCTAATTCACAGTATAAGACAACGAGTTTTTGACGTGCATCTAACCAATTATCTAAAACAGATAGTTCACCACCCCATTCTTCTTTTGCTTGTTTTATTTTTTTAAGCATAAAAACCTCTTTTAAATGAAATAGCTACAAAACTAACGGGTTAAAAATTAAGTGAAATTAAGGCGCTCGTCAATATAAATTTAGTTTATATAGCAATCACCATAATTACTGTGAGCTTATACTCAATGTAACCGCTTCAAATACAAATATTTTATATTAATCGTTACCATTCTTATAGATAACTAAAGCGAGAAGAAAAATTAACACTTGTTCAATAGTGGTTTGATATTGCACTATACCCGTTACCAATCAAAATGCATTATTCAGTAGCTAACTACCCATAGGGCAAGTCGTGAGGTAATCATCTTCGTTCCTGTTATAAAACGGGAAAAAGTTTTGATATACCCCCGTTAGATCTTCACCTTTATGCCTATAGCTTGTTTACCTCACGGCTAGCTGATTTTTGTATTTTGAATGATAACGGGTATACATTATTTATTCCTCCCCAAAACGAGTATTTAAGATGGCAGAGTTACAAACTGCGTTAGATGAAAACGCATGGTGGTTTATTTTATCAGAAGGCAAGTTAGTTGCGTTGGATAAAGGTGACTTCATTCCCTTTGGAAATGTTAATGAGTTACCTTTTCCTGAAGGGGCCACCGCTAATAAACGATTACTAGGACAATATAAAGATCAACCCTGTTACCTAGTAGAAGTTGAAGGTAGTTTGGATGTTGGTTTGGGTGGGTATGTTACATTGCGTTCGTTTTTGGGGCGGATTGATGATCTTTTGTTTGATATGGCTGGCCGTGCATTTCAAATTGCATTGTTTTATAAAACTCATCAATTTTGTGGTCAGTGCGGACAAAAAATGCAGCCCATTAATTGGGAAGTGGCGATGAAGTGCTATCATTGCCAACATCGAACATATCCGCGTGTCTCCCCTTGTATTATTGTTGCGATCCGTAAAAATAAACAGATATTACTGGCGTTGCACAACCGTCACCTAAAAGAAAACTATCCTGTTTATACAACGTTAGCAGGTTTTACCGAAGCGGGTGAAACATTGGAGGCTTGTGTTGCACGTGAAGTTTTTGAAGAGGTGGGAATTAAAGTTAAAAATATCCGCTATGTAAGTAGCCAGCCTTGGCCTTTCCCTCATTCATTAATGATGGGCTTTATTGCTGATTATGATTCAGGTGAGATAAAAGTTGACCCGCATGAGTTAATTGAAGCAAATTGGTATCATGCAAATGATTTACCTGTGATACCAAGGCATGGCACAATTGCACGTAAATTAATTGAAAAGACACTTAAAAGATGTCGCTAATTGTTATGCTAGCAACATGACTAGTTAAACAATTTTGAGTTACAAAACAGGATTAGGGCGCGTTCATTTATTTTAAATGTTAGTATGTGCGCCAATAATTGAGCTGACATCTAAATAAACTCGGCGCGCCATCAATAGACAGAAAAGAAAAGGTTACCAATGACTGAATTAAAAAACGATCGTTATATTCGTGCTTTGTTAAAGCAAGAAGTAGATAAAACACCTGTCTGGATGATGCGTCAAGCAGGCCGCTACCTACCTGAATATAAAGCGACTCGAGCACAAGCGGGTGACTTTATGTCGCTTTGCCGTAATGCAGATTTAGCTTGTGAAGTAACATTACAGCCGTTACGCCGATTTGACCTAGATGCGGCGATTCTTTTTTCTGATATCTTAACTATTCCTGATGCGATGGGTTTAGGGTTATATTTCTCAGAAGGCGAAGGCCCTCGATTTGAGCATCCTATTAGCTGTAAAAAAGATGTTGATAACCTGATCATGCCAGATCCTGAAGGTGAACTTCAGTATGTAATGAATGCGGTCCGTACCATTCGTCGTGATTTAAAAGGCGAAGTACCATTAATTGGTTTCTCTGGTAGCCCGTGGACGTTAGCGACTTATATGGTTGAAGGCAGCGGCTCAAAATTCTTCACTAAAATTAAAAAAATGGCATTTGCAGAGCCACAAACATTGCATCTGTTATTGGATAAATTGGCAGACTCTGTGATTGCTTATTTAAATGCACAAATTGCTGCAGGTGCTCAATCTGTGATGGTCTTTGATACGTGGGGGGGGATTTTATCGCCACGCGATTATAAAGACTTCTCATTGCAATATATGCATAAAATAGTGGATGGTTTAACCCGTAACTACGATGGTCAAAAAATTCCGGTGACTTTATTCACAAAGAATGGCGGTCAATGGATCGAACAAATCGCTGATACTGGTTGTGATGCAATTGGTCTAGATTGGACAATTGATATCAAAGAAGCGAAAGCGCGTGTTGGTTCGCGTGTTGCACTGCAAGGTAATATGGATCCATCGATGTTATACGCGTCACCAGAACGTATTCGCCAAGAAGTGGCGACTATCTTAGAAGGTTTTGGTACAGGCAATGGTCATGTGTTTAATTTAGGGCATGGTATTCATTTAGATGTACCACCTGAAAATGCGAAAGTGTTTGTTGATGCCGTGCATGAATTGAGTGTGCCTTATCACAAATAAAAACTGTTAATATTTTATTCACTAAAAAAACATACTTCGGTATGTTTTTTCGTTTCTAGCCACTGCTTATTCATCACTGTTTATTCATCATATCGTTATGCTTAGCATCTTAAAATTGATTGTCGGTTAAGTTTTTTTTCTTTTGAAAAGAGCCGTTTATTCTATTGGAATCTTAAGTACCTGTCTGAGTGCAGCTTTATTCTCTCCTTTGATTAAATCAGCTAACGTGTATTGATCTAAACAATCAAAGAAAGATTCCATTGCTTGTGCAAACATTCTTTTTAGCTGGCAACTTGATGTGATCACACATTGGTTATCTTTGCCAAAGCATTCAACCAATGTTGAACCTTGTTCTATAGAGCGAACCAACTGGCCTATATTTATATTTTCAGGCGCTGTATTAAGCTTTATTCCTCCATTTTTCCCCCGAGTTGCATTGATATGATTGTTGGCACTCAGTTCCTGCACTACTTTCATCAAATGATTTTTTGATATTTGATATCGCTCAGCGACTTCTTTAATAGTGATAATGTGGGAAGTTTCTTTTGCAGCCGCAAGGTAAATTAATACTCGTAATGAGTAATCGGTAAAACGAGAAATGTTCATATAAAGCACCTATGTGATGATATTTAATAATGGCATTATTTTGTCTTTACCGCCTTAATATCTTAAAGAATTATTTTAAATACATCGATTTAAAAGATACATATAGTTTACATCTTTAATTTTGTATGTAAAATCGCTTTAAATAAGATTCATTTTAAATGCATCTTTTATTTATAAGTTAAATAAAGGGTTTTTACTTTAGATATTTTTGAGTTTAAGGTTGTTAATTAAAGGCTAAATACTCATCAAAAGGAGCATGTTATGGGAGAGTATAAAAAATTGTGGTGGACCCTCTTAGGGGTGCTTGCCATTACCTTTTCATTATTAGGTTACTACGGAACAGAAATTTATCGTACAGCACCACCGATACCAGCATCATTCGTTTCTGAACGTGGTGATATTTTTACAACGGAAGAAAAAATATTAGACGGTCAAACGGCTTGGCAATCAGTAGGTGGGATGCAACTGGGTTCAATATGGGGGCATGGTGCTTATCAAGCGCCCGATTGGACAGCGGATTGGTTACATCGAGAACTTGTTAATTGGTTGGATTTAGCGGCAATGGACGAGTTTGCTAAACCTTTTGATCGATTAACCGGAGAGCAGCAAAACACATTACAATATAAACTTAAAAATGATTACAGAACAAATACCTATGATCATGAGAAAAATACAGTCACGTTATCTGTAAGGCGTCTGCAAGCGATTGAGCAAACGGGTGAGTATTATAATAAGCTCTTTGGCGGTGCACCTGAATTACAAAAAACACGTGAAAACTACGCCATGAAAGAGCTGACATTACCAAGTGCAGAGAGAAGGGAGCGTTTAACAGAATTCTTTTTTTGGACCGCTTGGGCTGCCTCAACTGAACGTAGCGACGGTAATGCAACTTATACAAATAATTGGCCGCATGAACCATTAATCGATAATAAACCCACCACTGAAAATATTTTATGGTCTGTTGTGAGTATTGTATTATTGATTGCCGGTATTGGTGCTTTAGTATGGGCTTGGGCATTTTTACGAAAAGAAGATGAAAGTGAACCTGTTGCGCCACTCAATGATCCTATCTTATCTTTCGCGTTAACAGCTTCGCAAAAAGCATTAGGTAAATATTTATTTCTGGTCGTGGCTTTGTTTACTTTTCAAATTTTTATGGGGGCTCTCACCGCGCATTATACCGTTGAAGGTCAAGGCTTTTACGGTATTCAAACTTCAGAATGGTTTCCTTATAGTTTAGTGCGTACTTGGCATATTCAATCTGCTTTATTTTGGATCGCCAGTGGCTTTTTAGCGGCAGGATTATTTTTAGCACCAGTCATCAATGGAGGTAAAGATCCTAGATTCCAAAAACTCGGTGTTGATGTGCTTTTTTGGGCATTGGTTCTAGTCGTTGTTGGCTCATTTATAGGTAATTACTTAGCGATTGCGCAAATAATGCCAGCAAATTTAAATTTTTGGTTAGGCCATCAAGGTTATGAATATGTTGATTTAGGACGATTATGGCAAATTGGTAAATTTATTGGACTTGTATTGTGGTTAATATTGATGATGCGTTGTATTACGCCGACGTTGAAACAGAAAGGTGATAAAAACTTATTAGTTTTATTTATGTTCTCATGTATCGCGATTGGTTTATTTTATGGGGCGGGTTTCTTTTACGGTGAAAGAACACATCTCTCTGTGATGGAATATTGGCGTTGGTGGATTGTACATCTATGGGTTGAAGGTTTCTTTGAAGTTTTTGCTACTACTGCGTTGGCATTTATTTTCTTTAATATGGGATTAGTTTCTCAACGTATGGCGACAGTGGCCTCATTAGCATCTGCCTCATTATTCATGTTAGGGGGTATTCCGGGTACTTTCCATCATTTGTATTTTTCTGGCACAACAACACCTGTTATGGCAGTCGGTGCAACTTTTAGTGCACTCGAAGTTGTGCCATTAATTGTGCTTGGACATGAAGCTTGGGAGCACTATAAGTTGCAAAAACGTGCACCTTGGATGGACAGTGTGAAATGGCCTATTATGTACTTTGTTGCTGTTGCTTTTTGGAATATGTTAGGCGCTGGCGTATTAGGGTTTATGATCAATCCGCCAATCTCTTTATATTATATTCAAGGTCTTAATACGACGGCAACTCATGCGCATGCTGCATTATTTGGTGTGTACGGTTTCTTAGCGCTCGGCTTTACCTTATTGGTATTAAGATACATTCGCCCTCATTTGAAATTTGATGAGCGTTTAATGAAGGTTTCTTTTTGGTGGATGAATATAGGCTTAGCACTGATGTTATTTACTAGTTTATTACCCATTGGCATTATTCAATTTATTGCGAGTGCATCGGAGGGGCTTTGGTATGCACGTAGTGAAGCCGTTATGCAAAGTGATACATTAGTTACATTGCGTTGGGCACGTACCATCGGTGACATCGTATTTATGGTTGGTGCATTAGCAGTCACTTGGCAAGTGACTAAAGGTGTCTTTTTTTCGCCAGAAAAAATAGTGAAATCGAAATGTTAACTTAAGCCTCTTTGATTGGTGTTGCGACGTTTGTATTGCTTATAAGTCATGATTCCAATTAACGTTATAATGAATAAAAATGATGCTTGTTAGCGTAATGCCGAACAGTTAAGAAAACTTAGTTTATTTTTAGCTGAAGAAGATCAAAATCCTATGACTCAAAAGGTCATGGGATTTTTTATGGCGTTTTCAGAAGCACTCGCTCGCACTTCGATTAATCATCTTACCGAATTTTCTTCTTTGTCAGATATCTTAGAGCCAGACATTATTGAATCTTGCCTAAGCGCATCGTTGGGGAATTGAATTAGTTTATCGCGAAATGAAGCTGCACATGCTTGAAAGCCGTTTTACTTGCTTATAATGTAATTCGTTACAAAATGATACTGATGGCGAAATCACTTAAAGGTGCTTTTGCTAATCAATTGGGCTTCATAGATGAGTCTTCTCGTATTATTCATACTCCGATCATGATGCCCATATATGCACCAGAAAACGTCCCCAAAATAGTGATTGATATAGAAATAAATGTCGCCCAATTTAAGCTGGAGGGAAAGCGAAAACGAAGTTATCCTAGGTGTTTAAAGCCTTCTAAGAATCGATATCCGGTGCTAAAAGTAAATATGCCTTTCACCTTAAGTGAATGACATTATGCTGCAGCATGTTTTTTTATTTTGCAAAGTATAAAATCAATAAATATTGTATTTATGCTTCTTTGCTGAAATAGATTCAATTCAACCTTTACCTATCACCTTTGATGTTTTACCTCGACTCCCCTCTAATTCGCTTGTAACTAACTAATACCATATAAGATTAAATATTTTATGTTTAGTCTTAAGCATTCAGAGTAACTAATAATTAATTCCAGCCATTTCTGGATTATCTCATGGTGATGAAACTATGGTATAAACAGCTAAATTTGTATATAAAATGAACGATATGATGGTGTATGTTAACTACTACTAAAACCAATTTAGTTAATTATCTGTTGATTTATAGCGGTTAAATTATATAAATGCTTGGTTATCGACTCTGTAATAAGCTCGATTGTTATTACAATCAATGCGTTGCTTGCATTTTTTTGCCGAAATAGAACACTTATTTAATTCAATTACTATGAATGGCAATTTTGCTAGGGACATGGAGGTAATATGACGTTATTTATTGAACACCAACAATTAAACATTCGCCGTTTTGTTGATGAAGATAAAAATGACTTTATTAGCTTGGTTCAACACCCGTTATGTATGAAGTACAGCATGACAGGGGTTTTATCAGAGCCGCAAGCGAGCAAGTTTTTTGATACGTTAATGCATAACAAAAAACATAAAATGTACGCAATTGAAGAAGCTGAGACTGGTCTTGTGATTGGTTGTACTGGATTACAAGATTGTTTTATTGAAGAAGACTTATGTATTGTTTTTACCCTACGTTTGCTACCAGAATTTAATCAACATCAAGATTTGAATCCTGCATTAAAGCAATTAATAGAACAACTCTCCTCCCTACATCAACTCCCGAAACTACAAGCAGTGGTTGCTAAGAAAAATCAGTTTATTATGCAACTGCTAGCAGATTTGAGCTTTGAAAAAGTCAAAATAGTAACCTGTCGTGGCATCGATAGTTACTTATATCAAACTTGTTGACCCATCGATTACCGTCCTATTTGAATAAATAGTGTTATTTTTTGTATTTTTATTCAACAAAACGAATAAAAATGCTTTTAATTCGGGTAGAATGCCGCGCAAGTTCAACTTTTAAGAAAACTCCAATCATTTGAGTTTTTCACCCATGAAAACATTAACCGAGGAATGTGAAAGATAATGGAAAATAACCGAACAATTAAACGCGCACTGATCAGTGTTTCTGATAAAACTGGTATTGTAGAATTTGCACGTGAGTTAGCGGATAAAGGCGTTGAGCTTTTATCAACCGGCGGTACTTGTAAATTATTGGCTGAAAATAATATCAAAGTAACAGAAGTATCTGATTACACTGGATTTCCTGAGATGATGGATGGGCGTGTAAAAACATTACATCCTAAAATTCATGGCGGTATTCTTGCTCGTCGTGGTATTGATGAAGCAATTATGTCTGCAAACGATATCCAAGCGATTGATATGGTTGTTGTTAACTTATATCCATTTGCTGCAACAGTAGCTAACCCTGATTGTACATTAGAAGATGCGATTGAAAATATCGATATCGGCGGTCCTACAATGGTACGTGCTGCGGCAAAAAACCATAAAGATGTAGCCATTGTTGTAAATGCATCTGATTACTCACGTATTTTGTCTGAAATGACAGAAAACGACGGTAGCTTAGTTTATAAAACGCGTTTTGATTTAGCAATTGCAGCTTATGAGCATACCGCTCAATACGACGGTATGATTGCTAACTACTTCGGTACGATGGTGCCAAGTTACGGTGAAAACAAAGAAGGTGATGAGGAATCAAAATTCCCACGCACTTTTAATGCACAATTCCAAAAGAAACAAGATATGCGTTACGGTGAAAACTCTCATCAAGCAGCAGCTTTCTATGTTGAAAACAACGTTCAAGAAGCGTCTGTATCGACAGCAACGCAGTTACAAGGTAAAGCATTATCTTACAACAACATTGCTGATACTGATTCTGCATTAGAATGTGTTAAAGAATTTTCAGAGCCCGCTTGTGTGATTGTTAAACATGCAAACCCATGTGGTGTTGCCGTTGCTGGAAACATTCTTGATGCATACGAAGGTGCTTACAAAACAGACCCAACGTCTGCATTTGGTGGCATTATCGCATTCAACCGCGAATTAGACGCTGCAACCGCTGAAGCGATTACTTCACGTCAATTTGTTGAAGTGATTATTGCGCCATCTGCTAGTGCAGAAGCTGCAGCAATCGTTGCAACTAAAAAGAATCTACGTTTATTAGAATGTGGCGAATGGGCTGACCAAACAACTGAGTTTGATATTAAACGTGTTAACGGTGGTTTATTAGTTCAAGACCGTGACCAAGGAATGGTAGGTTTAGACGACCTTAAAGTTGTGTCTAAACGTCAACCTACAGACGCTGAAATGTCAGATTTGTTATTTAGCTGGAAAGTGGCTAAATTTGTTAAATCAAATGCGATTGTTTATGTTAAAAACAGTGCTACCGTTGGTGTTGGTGCTGGCCAAATGAGCCGTGTTTACAGTGCGAAAATTGCAGGCATTAAAGCCGCTGATGAAAACCTAGTCGTTGAAGGTTCTGTTATGGCATCGGATGCATTCTTCCCATTCCGTGACGGTATTGATGCAGCAGCAGAAGCAGGCATTAGCTGTGTTATCCAGCCAGGTGGTTCAATGCGTGATGATGAAGTTATCGCAGCAGCAGATGAGCACAATATGGCAATGGTATTTACAGGGATGCGCCACTTCCGCCATTAATCTTATTTTGCTTTGTGCTTTGGCTCGTCCTCTGCGTTGAAAGTGCTCACTTGCAGTAGCAAGCTCCGCGCTTTCGCCTTGATGACAAGCCAAATCCCTTAGCAAATAACACAATTAATTATTGTGTTATTAAGCAACCAAGTAGCAAGCTCCTTGCTGCCTCTTGATTGTTAGTAAAATTTCTTAACACAATTAGATTAATCGATTTGAATATTGTAGGGCGAACTTTGGTTCGTCTTTATTATTTTAGATAACTTATTTTTAAGGTTCCTATTATGAATGTACTGATTATTGGTAATGGCGGTCGTGAACATGCGTTGGCATGGAAAGCGGCACAAAACCCTGAAGTTAAAAATATCTTTGTAGCACCTGGTAATGCCGGTAGTGCCTTAGAAGATAAAGTCACTAACGTTAATATTGGTGTTGAAGATGTCGATGCTTTGGTTGCTTTCGCAAAAGAAAACAATGTTGAATTAACGATTGTAGGGCCAGAAGCACCATTAGTTATTGGTGTGGTTGATGCGTTCCGTGAAGCGAACTTAGCATGTTTTGGCCCAACCAAAGGTGCAGCACAGTTAGAAGGCTCTAAAGCTTTCACTAAAGACTTTTTAGCACGTCATGACATTCCAACGGCTTGGTACCAAAACTTCACTGAAATTGAGCCTGCGTTGGCTTACGTTCGTGAAAAAGGTGCACCAATTGTCATCAAAGCAGATGGTCTTGCCGCAGGCAAAGGCGTGATCGTTGCGATGACCTTAAAAGAAGCTGAAGATGCTATTCAAGACATGCTTGCTGGTAATGCATTTGGTGAAGCTGGTCATCGTGTGGTCGTTGAAGAGTTCTTAGATGGCGAAGAAGCATCATTTATCGTGATGGTTGATGGTAAAAATATCGTACCAATGGCAACAAGCCAAGATCACAAACGTGTTGGCGATGGCGATACAGGTCCAAATACCGGTGGTATGGGCGCATATTCTCCAGCACCAGTGGTAACACCTGAAATGCATGATCGTATTATGGAGCTTGTTATTCGCCCTACGGTTGAAGGTATGGCTGCTGAAGGTAATACGTACACTGGTTTCTTATACGCCGGTTTGATGATCATGGCTGATGGCACACCTAAAGTTATTGAATATAACTGTCGTTTTGGTGACCCTGAAACACAACCAATCATGCTACGTATGAAGTCTGATATCGTTACTTTATGTCTTGCCGGTGTGAATGGCGAACTGGAAGATATGGTTGCCGAGTTTGATCCGCGTGCTGCGATTGGTGTTGTATTAGCAGCTGGCGGTTACCCTGCTGATTACACTAAAGGCCATGTTATTTCAGGTATTCCTGAAGCTACTGAAGGGCTTAAAGTATTCCATGCTGGCACTGCTGAGAAAGATGGGCAAGTGGTAACAAGTGGCGGACGTGTACTTTGTGCAACAGCATTAGGTAATACAGTGACTGAAGCGCAACAGAAAGCCTATGAGCTTACTAAACAGATTAGTTGGGATGGTATGTTCCATCGTAACGATATTGCTTACCGCGCGATTGCTCGCGAAAATAGTAAATAACCTTTGTGTTAGATAAGCAACGCTATTAATAACACGACTTAGTATTAGTTCACTAACTTCTCTGATCATTGATCAGAGAAGTTATTTCCCCTAATAATGTGTTAACCCCATCGACTTGTTACATCTTTGAATTTCCCGTCTCACGACTGACTGATTTTTATATCATGAACGGTAACGGCTATAAGCAATTGTTGACACTTTGACAAGTGTTATTCAACTAATTTACTGATCACTGCCACATTATTATGTAATGTTTTATGTACAGGGCATTTATCCGCAATTTCTAAAAAGCGCGCACTCTGTTGCTGGTCTAAATCACCTACAAAACTGATATTACGCACAACCGCTTCTATACCATTTTGTTGTTCACAGTTATTACAATCATCTTGATAATTACGAGTGTGTGTCAGTTCAACTTTGATATGTTGTATCGGTAGTTTTTTGCGTTGAGCATACATTCTTAAGGTCATTGATGTACATGCCCCTAGGCCAGCGAGTAGATGCTCGTAAGGATCTGGTCCGGTATTTTTCCCACCGACGCTAACGGGTTCATCAGCTAACCAATAGTGACTTGATGTGCTTACATGTTGGGTAAATTTGTGATCTTTTTCTTCAACCAGGACATGTCCCTTAGGCAATGCCTTTTTATCACTGTTTGTTTGCTTGCTTGTATCGTTGTTAATATATCGACTGGCCCATGCTGCAATAACCTCTGCTGCATATTCTGAATCATTTTTATGACTTAATAAGTGGTCAGCGTTATCCAAGCTTACAAAGCTTTTAGGGTGTAATGCTGCTTGATATATTTTTTCAGCTTCACTGATGTTAACAACCGTATCAACGGGGGAGTGCATCACTAACAACGCTTTTTTGAGTTTACTAATATGTTGATTACCATAGCTGTTAATATCATCTAAGAACTGTTTCTGTATGGTGAAGTTTCTGCCTGCAAGTGTTACTTCTGCTTCGCCTTTATCGTTAATGTCATCAATATGTGCTGCAAAATTATGAGCAACATGTGCAGCATCAGATGGAGAGCCTATTGTCACAACAGCAACGGATTCAGGCACTTTTTGAGCAACGCCTAATACGGCAGCGCCACCTAAGCTATGACCGATCAGTAATTTAGGTGCATGATACTCTTTACGTAAAAAATCAGCCGCTGCTACTAAATCTTGTATGTTGGATGAGAAGTTTGTATTGGCAAAATCTCCATCGCTATTACCTAACCCGGTGAAGTCGAAGCGAAGCACTGCAATCCCTTTGGCCGTTAGCGCCCTGCTAATGCGAGATGCAGCCGCAACGTCCTTACTGCATGTGAAACAGTGAGCAAACAGCGCATAGAACCTGACGTTTGCTTCTGGAGTCTCTAATAGCCCACTTAGCGTATGGCTACCACTAGTGAATTCTACTTTCTGACGCATAGTACATTCCTTCTTTAGTTGATTACTAATAAGTACATCGATGACTAAACATTAATGAGTGTTGTTATATATAACATGTTGTTCAACAAAATGATGGTTTGTGGTGTGTTTTATAGAGCTAGTTTTATCTGAGTAGTATTGATGATTTGTTATCGCCAATAGCATTAAATATAGGAAGGGGCATTAAATATCGAAAGGGGGAGTATATATAGGAAAATTAAACCGAGGAGGGACGATTAAAAAAGCCCTCAAAAGAGGGCTTCTAATAACATGTCCAGTCAACTTACTATTTAAAAGTAATACACTGTAAGCGAGTGGTAAGTTATTTTAAATGCAAATACTCGAAAGTATTTTATCCGCGTAACAAAAGATTATTTGTTTACCGCTTCTTTAAGAGCTTTACCAGAAACAAAAGCAGGAACGTTAGCTGCTTTAATTTGAATGTCAGCACCAGTTTGTGGATTACGGCCTGTACGTGCTGCACGATGATTTACTTTAAATGTACCAAAACCGATAAGTTGAACTGGTTCACCATCTTTTAGGCTATCAGTTACGCTAGCTAAAATTTGCTCTAGGGCAGCTTTAGCTTGTACTTTAGTTAGGTCTGCTTTTTCTGCGATATCTGCAACAAGTTGAGTTTTGTTCATTATTTGACTTCCATTAGTATAAAAAAATGCATAAGAATTTAAACATATTATTTAATGTATTGCATTCATTCCTCGCAAGTAAAGGATAATAATCATTTAAATTAGTAAATTAGCGGTTTATTTACTTTATTGTGTTAAAAATCACACAACAGCGGGGGTAGTTGTGGCTTGCGGTTCAAATTTTGTTCGCCATATAGCACCTTGAACGATGCAAATATTACCTGGTCTAGTCGTCTAAGCGAGTTTTATCGATAAAAGTTATGTCGTTTTTTGGACAATCTGAGGGAAAGGTTTGTGACTATTTATGCTGCGTTTTACTTTTTTATGCACATAATGACATCTTAAACTGCGCTGCATAGCTAGATTTTAAACGAAACTATATAACACTATATAACTTCACTATATAACGAGAAATTTGCTTGGCCTTAACTAAAAAGCCAGCAAGGTATCGCAAAAATAGCCCTCAAAGATTAACCGTTCTGAGCATTAACCATTAAATATCTAATGTGGAGATGCCAATGTTGGTGCTTTCAAGGGACTTTATATAAGCTCGAATTGATTTAATGAGTTCCGGACTACGTTCATTATCTAACATTTTTAATACAGTTTCTTGAACCGCTAAATGTTCAATAAATAATGGCTCAAGTAATAAGGTTGCCTCATCAATTTCTTGATCTGTTTGTAATTCAATAAAGCTAGCAATGGTTGCAAAGCTGGTTTGGCTTGCATTTATTGCCTCTTCTTTAGACTTAGTAGAAAATGAATTGAAGATACAATTAGTAATAACACAAAAATCGACCGCTGGATAAACCCCGTAAAAGTCATAATCATTACTTTCTGGGATGATAGCATCGAAATTTTCTTCTTGGATAGTGAAGTTTATTTTAGCGCCTTTTACGGTCAGTTTTTCCCAAAAAAGTTGTAAGATATTTTCAGCTGTTTCTCCATGTTCACTGCCAATTGCTTGGCTAAACATTTTAAAATGAGTAATATTTTGCTCTGCTAATGCCATACAAAAAACATTTTGTTGCCAAGCTTGTAAATTGGAAAGTTGATCATTGACGGGAAGAGATAGCATAGTAGTCCTATTTGCACCTGCAAAAGAAGCTAAGATTATAGGCAAAATTGAAGGCTGTCTGCAGATATTTAGCGATTTTTATTTTTTCCTTAAAAAAGGTATAAAAAAAGCGACTTAGAAAGTCGCTTTTTTAGATTCTAGAGTAGAGTTAGACTTAACCCATGCCGTATTTTTTCAATTTTTTGCGTAACGTACCACGGTTAATACCTAACATAGTTGCTGCACGAGTTTGATTACCACGAGTGTATTGCATAATGATATCTAACATTGGCGCTTCAACTTCTGCCAATACTAATTCATATAATTCAGTTGTGTCTTGACCATTCAATTTTGCTACATAACCAGATACAGCTTGACGTACTGAGTCACGTAGTGGACGTTGAGTTATTTGCCCTGTAGCAGGAATACTAGTTGTTGTTGTCAGTGCTTCTTGAGAAATATTTTGTTCAAACATGGCTGTTAACTCTTTTAATTACAATTGATTTAAATAAGTTTCTAATACGTTTAATTGCTCACTAGCATTTTCTATCGCATTAAATTTTCGCTTAAAATAACCTAACCTGTCTTGCGCTTGCAAATACCACCCGACATGCTTCCTAGCGATTCGAGGTCCCATTACATCACCATAAAAAACATGCAAAGCTTGCACATGATCTAATAGCATTTGTGTAATTTCCGTTTGTGCCAAACTCTGTGCATGTTGCCCAGTGTTTAGAAAGTGGTTAATTTCATTGAATATCCAAGGGGCACCTTGTGCACCTCGTCCAATCATGATGGCATCAGCTCCTGTGTAGTCCAGTACAGACTTGGCTTTCTCCACAGAAGTAATATCACCATTTGCAATCACAGGGATTGTTATGCTTTCTTTAATTTTTTTTATCGTGTCATACTCAGCTTCACCTTTAAAAAGGCACTGTCGAGTACGACCATGCACGGTTAGTGCTTGGATACCTGCTTGTTCAGCGATCTGTGCAATCTCTATCCCATTTCTATTTTCTGGGTCCCAGCCAGTGCGAATCTTCAAAGTAACAGGCACGTCAACAGCATCAACAACACTCTCCAAGATAGCTTTCACTAACTCAGGGTGTGGTAATAATGCAGAGCCTGCTTTTTTCTTATTCACTTTCTTGGCGGGACATCCCATATTAATATCAACGATCTGAGCACCTAGCTGCACGGTCAATCGTGCGGCATTAGCCATTGCTAGCGGTTCAGAGCCAGCAATTTGTACAGAGCGGATACCTGATTCGTTATGGTAGTCCATTCGTAACTTAGATTTAGTACTATTCCAAACACGAGGATTGGATGACAGCATTTCTGACACAGCTAGCCCAGCACCTTGTTTACGACAAAGTTCTCTAAATGGCCTATCTGTGACGCCAGCCATCGGCGCTAAAATAAGATTATTGTCTAATTGATACTTTCCAATGCGCATATTCTAAGCGTTCTCTAAGTTAAGGCGGCGTAGTCTACGCATTTTTTACTGCAGAATAAAGGTTAATAATTAAGCATTTTGAAATTATTTCGCTTGCAAATTGAGCAACACTTTGTTCTCAGTTATTTATAATCGCTTTAAGCGTGCTTAATTCCAGATAAACGAGCCCATTCATCCTTGATTTTTGCAGCGTCCATAGCAAACCATTGGCCATAAACTTCAATCAATTCTTCAGCTTGCTGCTCTAAGATACCTGATAATGCTAAAGCACCATTAGCCTTCACTAAACACTCAATACTGCTTGATAATTCACGTAATGGGCCCGCTAGAATATTTGCCACAACAACATCTGCCACAATACCTTCAGGCATGTCTTCTGGTAAGTACAACTCAAGTTGTTCTGATACGTTGTTTCGTTGCGCATTATCGCGGCTTGCAGTAATCGCTTGCGGGTCTATATCAATACCTATCACGCGTTTTGCACCTAGTTTAAGTGCTGCAATCGCTAAAATACCTGAGCCACAACCAAAGTCTATGACCACTTTATCTTGTAGATCTTGAGCATCTAACCAAGCCAAACAGAGTGCTGTCGTTGGGTGAGTGCCGGTGCCAAAAGCAAGGCCTGGGTCAAGCATTACATTAACGGCGTTTTCATCGGGAACGGGTTTCCAGCTTGGACAAATCCACAAACGTTCACCAAATTGCATTGGATGAAAGTTATCCATCCATTCACGTATCCAGTCTTTATCTTCTAGTTGTTCAACTTTGAATGCAAAGTCTTGCGCAAGTAGCTTGCTCTCTTTTAATAGAGCAATAACTGGCAGCATATCGGTATCGGCTTCATATAAACCAGTGACATCGGTATCTCCCCATAGGCGGGTTTCACCAGGCAGAGGTTCAAAAATAGGGGTGTCTTGCGAATCAGTAAAGGTAGCCGAAAGGGCGCCATTATCCATTAATAGTTCACCAATCTCTTCCGCATTTACATTGCTTGCGTTTAATTTAAGTTGGATCCAAGGCATGATTATCTCTTTTTAGTTGAGTCAATAGATAGCGCGCAAGAATACAGGGAATTGATTGATTAATATAGCGTCGTAAAACACCTCTGGCTGATTTCTATATCCTGAACGAAACATGCGCGTAGGTTTAAAATTGTTGTTTTATCATTGATTGTTATTCAATATTTGCTTATTTTAGTAGAGTTTTTCTGATCTTTACTAATAATTTCCAGATAGTTGCATTGTAAAGTATCATCTTCTTTTGAAAATAACAGTTTGTTACGGAAAGGGTATTTCGATGAACAAAATAGTGATTATTGATGATCACCAGTTATTTTTATATGGTCTAAAACTAACCTTAGAAAATGAAAATAATTTGGTGGCTACATTTGATAGCCCAATTGAGGCACTAGTAGCAATAAAAGAAATTCAGCCTGATTTAATTCTGATGGATTTATACATGCCTGAAATGAATGGTTTGGCAATGATTAATGCATTAACAGAGGCACAGATAGCCTCTCCAGTGCTAGTATTGTCAGCTAGTGAAGATTACCACGATGTGTATCAGGCTTTACAACATGGTGCTGTAGGTTTTATTCCTAAGTGTTATTCTCCAGAGGCCATGTTAGTAGCCTTGAAAACCGTGCTGAGTGGTGAGTTGTTTGTACCTGAAGAAGTTGCCGTAAAAATTAATGAAATTGCCCAAGTTGAGGCTAAAAAGAAGCAAAACTTACATTTATCTGACAGACAAATGCAAATTTTGAAGTTGATTCATGAAGGCAAAAAGAATAGAGAGATAGCTGATGCGCTATGTATTTCTCAGGATACGGTGAAGTTTCATCAAAAAGGGTTATATGCGACATTGCAAGTATCGGGCTCTTCGAGTCGTATAAAAGCCGTTGAGAAAGCAATGGAGCTTGGTTTATTTAAATCTTAGTCTGGTTTATTTAAATCTTAATCAGGTTTATTGATGCTTTTTATTTTAGTAATTGTTTTAATAAAAACCTTAAAGAAGCGGGTTTTACGGGTTTATTGAGTACTTTATAGTTTATCCCTTTGCCCGTTTCTTGCACTTCTTGTAGTTTTCCTGGATCTGCCTCACCGGTTAATAAGACTGCTGGAATGACATCCTCCTGACGAATCGCTTTAATGACATCAAGTCCTGTTTTGTGGTTTGGTAATCGGTAATCTGAGATCACTAAGTCATAGCGATTACTCTTGTACTGTTGTAAGCCCGCTTCAGCTGTGCTTGCACAGTCAACAAGGTAACCCCAATTTTCAAGTAACATGCTTAAAGCGCTTAAAATGCCTGGGTCATCATCAATTAATAATATTCTGTAACTAATAGAGTGACTAGCAAGTTGATTCAAATTAATCGTTTTCGGCGTACTGGCGACGCTTTCTAACGGTAATTGAAAGCAACTACCATTAGGGCCAGTGATTGCAGTTATCCGTGTTTTACACAACGCAGCTTTACGCTGAGCGATTGCTAATCCTAACCCAATGCCTTTGCTTTTATTATGTAGCGGATTATCTGCTAACACTACTTCATCAAATAAATGTTCATAAATAGACGCTATGATCGGCTCACCTTGGTTCCATACCTGTAATAACGCATTACCCTTGTGAGCTCTAACCGATAATAATATTTTTGCGGCGTTTTCTTGCCTACCATGAACAATTGCGTTACTAAGCAATGTCTCCACAATTTCGATCAATAATTGTTTGTCCATTTTTATGGTAATTTCAGGTACACGGGCAGTGATATTAATACCGGATTTAGAAGCTTGACGTTGATGTTTTTTGACTAAAGGTAATAGTGTAGAGGCGACATTAAATTCAGTTAGCGTAGGGGTGATTGCATTACCATCTAAGCGTGCTAAATCTAATAAGCTAGATAACCAACGTTCCAGCTCCTCTGACGCTAATTTGATATTATTTGCTAGCTGATAGTGAGGGGTATCATTGAGTTTATTTTCTAACAAGTGTCCATATAAAGAGATGCTACTCAGTGGTTGGCGAATATCGTGAATTATACGGTTTAAATAACGAGCACTGTGCTGACTAAGGATCGTGTCTTTTTTAGGTTTTATATCTGCTTCTTGTTTTGGTGATTTATTATTAAGCATCTGTGTATAAACAGTGAGATAGCACATGGTGATAAGGAAAGTGCTATTAAATAGAAACACTAAGGCATCACTTTCTCCCAAAACACATGAAAATATATAACAAACGGTTAAAAATATATTGTTAAATATTAATAGGGGAATGCTATAGGAAAATAAATAAGCATAAAATAGAGGTAGCAACAGCGTTAAATATAAGAAGCTATTTTGATAGGTTTGTTCTTGGAAATGACTATTAATAGCCACAAATGGAGTGATTAAAAGTGCACTGATTAGAATAATGTTTTGTGCTAATTTGTCTTTTTTATAAATCAGACTGACGAGAGCCATTATACATAATAATAAAATAGTTAACGGTATATAGAATGCAGTAGTAAAGGTAGGGGATGAGTCAAAAATAGTATAGCTTTGTGCTATGCCGATTGAAAAAAAGAAAATAAATGAAGCAATGATCACGATATTAAAAGTGCGAAATGATTGCCATCTAACATGATTTTTGGGTACTTTTATTGATTGCATCTGATTATTCATTTATTAGTTTTAAGTGATTGCTTCATAGATCTTTCCATACACTTTAGTGATTCTGTTTTGGATAACGGAAATGAATCAAGAAGTGTATTCAATGAAGTCTGTAAAAGATAGGTAAAAAATAAACGATAGGTAAAAAAAAGCCTAACAAAGTTAGGCTCGCCTGCAATATGTCTTTTTATTACAAATTTAATAAAAAATCCATTTTAATGGCATTAAAGTGGGTGTACTACTATGCCTCAATTCCTTAAGACCCATATAGAATGCCTCAAGAGCGGGTATAAAGTAACTACCCGTTCGGGTAGTTTTGACATATTCTTGCACAATAATGAATGAAAAATAGACGAACAGCTGTGTTAATGAACAGAAGTATTAACCGGTTATTTTTCAGGTACAAACTTTTGCGCACTTTGTAAGGCAAATGAGTAACCTTGTGCACCCATTCCACAAATAACGGCACAAGCGACATCTGATAAATAGGAATGATGCCTAAATTTTTCACGTTTATGGATATTAGATAGATGCACTTCCACAAACGGAATCGCCACGCCTAAGAGCGCATCACGAAGGGCAACGCTAGTATGTGTAAATGCAGCGGGATTAATAATAATAAAATCAATCTCTCCAGCGCTGTCGTGAATTTTCTCAATCAGTTCATATTCACGGTTAGATTGGAGGTGAGATAATTGAATGTTCAAGTGAGTCGCTTCTGACTCAAGCGATTCAATAATATCTGCTAGGGTTTGGCTACCGTAAACTTCCGGTTCACGTTGCCCTAATAAATTAAGGTTCGGTCCATTTAATACTAATACTTTCACTTGCTACTCCTTTTGAACAGAAGCCTCATAAAAAAACTCCTCGAGAACGTTTAAGTTATCGAGGAGTTTAGCGAGAAAGCCATCAATTGGCTATGTCGAATTTATTAAAATCAGTGGCCGTTAAAGCCTATCTAATTTCTTGATTTTCTTTAATCAATTTATCAACCACACTTGGGTCGGCTAAGGTTGATGTATCACCTAATTGATCACTTTCACCGGTTGCAATTTTACGTAAGATACGACGCATAATTTTGCCAGAACGTGTTTTAGGTAAGCCTTCTGCCCAATGTAAAATATCAGGGGTAGCAATCGCTCCAATCTCTTTACGTACCCATTGTTTCACTTCAGCATATAGCTCAGGAGAAGAGTATTCGCCTGAATTTAGCGTCACATAGGCATAAATACCTTGTCCCTTTATTTCATGAGGAACACCGACAACAGCAGCTTCTGCGATCTTAGGATGTGACACTAATGCACTTTCTATTTCAGCGGTGCCCATTCGGTGCCCTGAAACATTCAGTACGTCATCAACACGTCCTGTGATCCAGTAATATCCATCTTCATCGCGGCGTGCTCCATCACCTGTAAAGTACATGTTTTGGAAGGTTGAAAAATAGGTTTGTTCAAAGCGATCATGATTACCGTAAAGCGTACGCATTTGCCCTGGCCAGCTATCTAGCATCACTAAGTTGCCTTCAACTGCACCCTCTAAAATATTACCTTCATTATCAACTAATGCAGGTTGTACACCAAAGAATGGATTCGTTGCAGAACCGGGCTTGAGATCCGTTGCACCCGGCAGAGGAGTAATTAAGATACCGCCGGTTTCTGTTTGCCACCATGTATCAACAATAGGACATTGCTTATTACCAATTTTATCGTAATACCATTCCCATGCTTCAGGGTTAATAGGTTCACCTACAGAGCCAAGAATTCGTAGTGATTTTCGATGAGTACCTTGTATTGCTTCATCGCCTTTCGCCATTAATGCGCGAATTGCAGTCGGTGCTGTATACAATATCGTTACATTATGTTTATCAACTACTTCACTCATGCGGGCTGGAGTCGGGTAGTTTGGTACACCTTCAAATAACAGTGTAGTAGCGCCATTCGCTAGTGGCCCGTAAACTAAGTAACTATGACCAGTGATCCAGCCAACATCAGCCGTACACCAGTAGATATCACCTTCTTGATAATCAAACACATATTTAAAGGTCATGGCTGCATACACTAAGTAGCCGCCGGTAGTATGTAATACGCCCTTCGGTGTACCGGTAGAGCCTGATGTGTATAGAATGAATAGTGGATCTTCTGCATTCATTGCTTCTGGTTGACAATCTGTTAGTTGTGATTGAGTGACCGTTGTCCAATCTAAATCTCGGCCTTCAACCCAATTAACGTCACCACCCGTGTTTTTAAACACAATCACATGTTCAACACAGTCAGTACCATCACGTGTTAATGCTTCATCTACATTTGCTTTTAGTGGAACGGTTCGTCCGCCGCGTCGACCTTCATCGGCAGTGATCACTAATTTTGCACTACTATCAACGATTCGGCCTGCAATTGCATCAGGAGAGAAACCACCAAAAACAATAGAATGTACTGCACCAATCCGCGTACAGGCTAACATTGCAACAGCTGCTTCAGGTGTCATTGGCATGTACAAACAAACCACATCACCTTTTTTAATGCCCTGTTCTTTTAAGGCATTAGCGAACTGACAAACTTGTGTGTATAAATCTTGGTAAGTAATTTTTGCATCTTGGTCAGGTGAGTCACCTTCCCATAGTAATGCAACTTGATCTGCTTTCGTTCCCAAGTGGCGATCGATACAGTTAACTGAAACGTTTAATTCACCATCCTCAAACCATTTAATATTAACATTGCCAGGAGCGTAAGAACTGTTTTTGACCTTAGTGTAGGGTTTTATCCAATCTAAAATTTTACCTTTCTCACCCCAAAATGCCTCTGGATCTTCGATAGATGCTTTGTATTCAGATAGATATTGGTCATTGGTTAGCAAGCTATTTGCTGCTAACTCAGGTGAAACTGGGTAAATAGTATTTCCGCTCATTGTTCGCTCCGTTATTACATAATAATCAATTGCTCATATTTTTATTTTTTAGGTATAGCTTAATAAGTAACCACAGCATTCTAATCGAGAGTGAAAATAGTTATTGTGAGGAATGCCTATGTTGTTAAATAAATGTTATCTCTCATTAGGTTAGCGTTGATTATGAGATCAACCTCAAAAATAAGAAGTGTTTTTTTGAGTGGTTGAGTAGGTTTTTTATTGTTTTTTTATTAACTTTTTTGACTTTTTATCTAAGCTCTAATAACAGACTAATTCATTAAATGACCAATATTAATCGAAATATAAGCATAAAAATGGCCTTATTAAAGGCGCTGGGTCATGAACATACGGGAAACTCTTATTTAAAAAATACTGAGCCTGAATAAATATATTGGTTAGTTTGCAATATTCAGTTAAATGCTGGAGGTCAAATGAAGATCAAGCAACAGGGTTTTGCTATTTTAATCACCGCGATTGTATTAAGCATTGCGGGGGTAGCCTATACAGCTAGCATGGCCTATTTACAGATCATCGATAATCAAGTATTGGGTAACTATTATCGTAATAGTGAAGCTTTTGTAAATGCAGAGTCGGGCATTAATTTAACTTTAAGCAAGCTGAAAAATGTGTCAACTGCCACTAATATGCTTGATAACCTACCTTATATTTACACCGCTTCACTTAATGCTAAGACTTCATATCAGGTCACTGTGACTCAAATAAGTAGCAATAAGTTACAGATTATCTCCGTCGGAAAATCACAAGATGGCACTGCATCAAAGCAAGTTTCAGTACAGGTTTATTACGATATTGCGTTTAATATTCCCACTGCCCCTCTTTCTAGTAATGGTAAATTACAAATTAATGCGGGGGATTCTATTAATGATGGTTGCGAAGGTTTAACTGTCGATCAATGCCGTTCTCCGGGGAGTATTGCACCACAAATTACACTTAGCCAACCAAGTTTTACCCTCCCTAGCAGTGTGCTTGCTCAGACAGATGGCGATCAGCAAGTACCTGAGTTTTGTTTGGATGATTCATTACAGGTAGATAACATAAACCTGAGTGCGATTTATGGCGCGTTGTTGGATCAAGAAGGGCTATCTCGCTTTAAACAAATTAACCTAAATGAGTGGGGGAGTGCAGCTTCAGCATCGGGCTCTATTTTTGACCAAGTACAACCGATTGACGATATGAACAGCGCCACTTCATTATTTGAAAATACTTTTGGTATTACCTGGCAAGATGCAAAAGGTGCGTTAACAAGTTCATCGCAAGTGGCACATATTGATATGGGAAACCTTAATAACGGTAGTTGTTCGGAGCAACTACAGAATGTGGATGATCTCATTGATATTATTTATATCACTGGAGATTGTAATATAAAGCAACAACATACATCGATAAACAGCGCAGGTAATAAACACTTTACTATTGGCTCAGTCGATGACCCTAAACTAATTTTCATGGAAGGGGGAGCTTTCACTGCCTTGCCCAATACACACAGTGCGGTGATCGGTTTATTATATTTATTGCCGGGCTCTGCAGAGGTTATCGATGAGAGCGGTAATTTTGTTTATATTGATGGCATTAAACAAACTGCACAAGACATGAGTATTGATTTAGCCGGCATTCAAGTAAATGGCGCGTTATTAAGTGAATACAGTTGCTCTGTGAGTAGTGCTGCAAGCAACAATGCTAATAACCTGCCACCCTTATCAATCCGTTACGATAAAAGCGTACTCAATCAACTTTATAAAAAATTAGGGATGACAGATGTCACAAGCAATTATCAATTAGTTGCAGGAACATGGAGAGACTTCTAATGCTCAATAATAGAAACAAGCCTCAAAACACAGGTTTTTCATTAATCGAAATTTTAATTGCTCTGATAGTGGTTAGCCTAACGGCGGTAAATATCACAGGCTTACAAAAGAAAGTGACGGAACAACAGCGTGATAATATAGCGCGAACAGCGATGATGTCATTAGTAACTGGAAAAATGGAACAGGTGCTGAGTCTCGTAAATATTAATCAGTTATCTGATTTGCATGATGTGTCGGAAACTAATATAGACATTGCCAATACTAAGTTCTCAATATCGTGGGCAATTTCAGATGTTGCTGCTGGTTTTGATCATGGTGGTGATTTTAAACAAGTGATGATGGATGTCTCATGGCTCAATGCTCAGGGAGAAGTAGAAGACTTTAAACATGCTCAGCAAGTTAATCTAACGTTGCTGACATCAGAGACAAACAATGCTTCATCAAGCAACCCCTATGCACAGACGATTACCTCTCCGATAGGGTTAAACGAATTGATTTATTTTCAGCCAAAGCTTGAATATCAACAAGGGGCGTTTGTTATTCATGATAGTTATTTATATCAAGCCTCTGCTGACTACGCGATGGATCTAGCTCACCCTCATTTGATCACTGACCCTGACACTGGGATCACGAGTGCAAGTGAAGGGTGGATAGGTTTTGGGGTAATAGATGATCCTGCATTAGCGAGTAACGATGATTTAGCTGTGTTATTCATGGAATAATAACGATGTTATGATTTTGTGATAAGTAAGCTTCGTTGATATGTTATTCTTGAACTATTAAATAACACTGCACTCTAATCGATATTATTCACATGAAGGAATGTTTGGCCAATGATTGAAAGCCAACTTATTATATTACAACAAGCTAAAACATATTTAACGTCTGTTTCTGAACAGCAATATACACAAATTATTTCGCCTTATTTTATGAGTTCAGCGGGTGCACACATGCGCCACATTCTAGATCACTATTATGCGATTATTAATGGTTTGTCAGAAGGACTGATCGATTACGATAAACGTAGCCGTGGTGGCATTATTGAAAGTTGTCCGCAAGCTGCACTACAGTCGATACAAGAGATCTCTGATTTTTTAAATGCATTAACAGCGCATCAATTGCAACAAACTATCAAGTTATCAACTGAAATCTCAGTGACTGATAAGCAAGTTGCAATAGTGGATACAAGTCTTGCACGTGAGATAATCTTTACGGGTAGCCACGCAGTGCACCACTTAGCAACGATTAAGCACATTGCACAAGCTCAGGAAATAGAAGTAGAAGGCAGTTTGGGTATTGCACCAGCAACGGCGACTTTTTTACGCGCGGGTTAATATAATGTGTACATTAACATATCGTTTAAATGATCAAGGTTATCAGCTTTTTTTTAATCGTGATGAGCAGATCACACGCCCCCAAGCTATTGCACCTAGTATTGATAATTCGTTAAACGCCGCTTATCCGATTGACCCAACCGGCGGTGGCACTTGGATAGCTGTACATCAAAGCGGTGCAAGCCTTGCGTTATTAAACTATTACCAAGCGCAAATAGACCCAAGCTTGAAAACCTTTATAAGTCGTGGTGTCATTATTCCACACCTATTAAAACAGACAGGCTGTATTCATCAACAATTACTGACGATGGATTTAAGTGTTTATCAAGCGTTTCAACTCTGTGTTTTTAATCCTGATTTATCCACTCAGATTGAAAAAAAACAGCAGGCTTATCAATATATTTGGGACGGCCAACAACTTACCTTCTCTGCATTATCGGTAGACGAGTCATTACCTATCACTTCTTCAGGTGTTGATTATGAAATTGTTTCTGCTTATCGCAGAGCACAGTTTCAGAAATCGATAGATACTCAACAATCCACTACCAATGATTATATCGAGTATCATCAACATCAAGGGCAATCAGGAAAGTGTTCAGTGAAAATGCACCGAGAAGATGCTCAAACAGTCAGCCTTACACAGATCTCTGTCGATCAAAAGCAACCATTAGGTAGAAAAGTGAAAGTTGAATATTTAGATTACTTAAGTAAACAACCTGAAAAAGCACAATCACTTACTCTATAGTGTCAGAGTAAATGATTCACTTTTAGACTGCAAGGTAGTGAATGGCGGCTAAAAGCCTAGCTATAACCTAATAACCTTTTTAGCCTATTATTGTTAATAATGAGGCGGGCGCATCTCTTCTTTTTCAGAAGCTAATTGATTCGGTTCACTCTCTTTTAACTTAACTGCTAATAAAGCAACTTGTTCAATCAACTGCTGTGTACGGCGCTGTTGTTCAAAAATTTCTTTGTTTAATGTGTCTATATTATCTTCTTGAAAAGCCGCTTTCATTTCCAATTGTTCAATGCGTTGTTCTAATTCTGCTTGTTTGCTATCCATGGTGTCTCTTATAAAGGCGCTAGGGGCCAAATTTCTAATAGTCCAGCAGAGCTTTCAGTCACAATTGCTGAATCACTCCATAATGTCGCAGAGTATACTACAGCTGTTTTAGGACGTGTTTCTTTTCTTGGGGTGACAGTCCAATCTTGTTTTGCTAATCCTGTTTTAGTCTCCCATAACACTACTTTTTTTGTGCCATTACCCGTTAATAAGTATTGACCATCTTTAATGAAACGTACTGAAGAAAAAATGGATTGTCGTGCTCTATAAATGAGTGTGCTTTTTAACTTGCCTGTTTGCAAGTCCCATATCTGAGAGGCCTTTTGATTATCTGCTATAAAAGCAAAACGACCATTTTTTTCTAACCTGACCATACTAATACGTTGTTTAAAATCAAATTGTTGTATAACTTGTGCCGTGTCGGTATCCCACAGAAATGCTTGGTGATCATTACCGCCAGATAAAACATAGCGACCATTGCTAGACATATCGATACTGTTTATTTTTTCACGGTGTAATGGTGCTTCTAAGCGACGTCCAGTGCGTAGATTAATATGAACTAACTTACCATTAACCTGTCCATAAACAACGAATTGGCCATTTTCAGACAATTGGATATCTCTGATTGGTGAATCAGAAACTTGATAAAACCCCAGTGATTTACCTGTTTTTGTATCCCATAATGCAAATTCGTCACGGCTGGCAGATAATGCAACACTGTTATTTGATGATAAACGCACAATAAAAACATCGTTGTTTTGCCCCTGGTGATGATACCAGTTGAAAAGCAGTTTATTATGTCGATTATCCCATAAACTGATGCCATGGTGGATCGACGATGTCAGTGAATAATCTCCATTTTGAGAGAGTTCAGCTGCAAAGGCACCTTGCACAGCATGTTCATATTGCTGAGTCGGTTGCGAGTATTGCTCACAAGCAGTTAAAAACAAGCAGGTTGTGAGTAAAATAGTTTTTAAGGTATTAGCTAATGGCATGATTAAATTGTCTTTGTTGATAAACAGCTTTAAGGTTAGTATAAGTAAACTGTTTTAGATACTTGCTTTACAACTTTTTGAAGTAAAATCAAAGCTATCTGTTTTAATTTAATATTTGGAGTAACAATGAAAAACGTTTTTAAAGTTTCTTTATTAGCTGCAGCAGTTGCAATTACTGTTGGCTGTAACCAAGAAGAAGAGCAAGTAACTTCAACTCAAGAAACTGCTGCGGTAAGTTTTAAAGATGATAATGAAAAAGCGGCCTATGCAATTGGCGCATCATTTTCTCGTTATGTTTCTACTACATTGGAGAAGCAAGCTGAGTTTGGTATGGCATTAGATAAAGAAATCATCCTGCAAGGTATTACAGATACATTACGTGATAACTCTAAATTAACAGATGAAGAGATGATCGAAACGCTAAAAGCGTACGATACAAAAGTGAAAGCGGCTGCTGAAAAAGTACAGCTTGAAGCGGCAGAAAAATCAGCTGCTGAAGCAAAAGCATTCTTAGATGAAAATGCAAAAGTGGAAGGTGTAACCGTAACTGACTCTGGTTTACAATATTCAGTGATCACTGAAGCAGAAGGTTCAAAACCTGCTGCAGAAGATACAGTGACAGTTCACTATGTAGGTACATTAGTTGACGGTACTGTTTTTGATAGTTCTATAGAGCGTGACCAGCCAGCTAAATTCCCGCTAAACCGTGTTATTCCAGGCTGGACTGAAGGTGTTCAGTTAATGAGTGTTGGCGAGAAATACAAGTTCGTTATTCCTGCTGAATTAGGTTACGGAGAGCAAGGTGCGGGCTCAATCCCACCGGGTGCAACGCTTATTTTTGAAGTTGAATTATTAGATATTGAACCTGCAGAAGCAGCACCGGCTGCAGAATAGTATAAGCAATAGCTATTTTAAGTAGTGTTATAGAAAGGTCGCGAAAGCGGCCTTTTTTGTTTGCCCAGCAAAGCTGGCAAACCCGCTCACTTGCAAGAAAGTGAGATCACCCTGATTGAGGGGAAGATAATCCGAATGGCAAGGGCGTCACTGGCTAACGGTGGGGTCTGAAGGAAGCCATAGGAAGTTAGAAGTACACAACTAACCGTAACCTGTTTCGGCAGTGTTGGTGGATAAGCGTCCAAAATAGCGCGAAGTCCAATACTCAGTCAGACCAACACTGTGTTTGAGGGTGGTCATTTCTAACAGGGAGCCAGTGTAATAACTGGGGAAGCCTGGCACTGTATCCAAGCATTTGTTTGGACAT
>NZ_AXWP01000049.1 GCF_000482725.1 Psychromonas arctica DSM 14288 | reverse complement strand
GGAATGCGTATTAGTGCAACAAAGCAGGGGTTAACCAAGCGCGATAATATTAATAAATGTGCAGATTACCTACTCAAAAACAAGCTTCGTTTACAATATGGAGAAGCATTAAAAAAAGGCTACCCTATCGCGAGCGGCGTCATTGAAGGGGCTTGCCGACACCTTATAAATGACAGGTTAGATATTACAGGTGCCCGTTGGAGTTTAAAGGGAGCAGAAGCAATATTGAAATTACGGTCATTAAAATCAAGTGGTGACTTTAATGACTATTGGGTTTTCCACAAAAAGCAATCGAGGCAAAGGATCTATGGATAGCTGTTTTATTGAAAAAAGCGTCGATTCAAAGGAACTACACCCAAAGCAGTTCAGGAAAGGTGATCTATCGAATAAAGCGATAAAGAGCAAAACACGTTTAACCAGAAAAGTTAGCCCTTTATATTTAAGTGGCGACGTACTTTTGCACGATATCAATTATTAAAAAATAAAGAAAAAACAGTTTAACCTTGATTTACAAGGAGTGTCCATATATGTCCAGCTTTAGTCCATTAGACCTTTATTGCTGATAACTCTGAAGAGAATTACTAACGAGTTCATTTCTTTTAATGCCTTGCGGAATATTATATATAACCTCTGAATCAGGCACATAATAGCCAGTAATTATAACCTCAGCTCCAGCTTTCGCTTCAAAACTAAAGTGCTCACCATTTTTTAACACTAAGTCTTTAGCAACTATCACATCATTCATTTTGATAGATGAAATATGGGTTATTTCATCTTCAATTTCTGCAATCACAACACTTGAAACTTTTGGTGGGATGCTGAAAGAGTCAGTTCCAATACTATTTTGACAGTCAGCAAGTAATTCCTTTTTATATGAAATATTTTCTCCAACAAAGAACAAATGAGGACATGAACCACACTGCCAGTGAAGATCATATGTAAACATATTTGTAAAATCAAAATCACGAATCGTAGTTTCAATAAGAGACTTATTCTTTTTGTATTTTATTGAGCGAATACTGAATCGATCGCCATAAACGATACAATCTTCATTACTTTTTAGATGAATAGATTCATGGTTAGTTATTTGAATGCGGTCTGAAAGACCTTCAGACCTTGTTGATGATATTTCATCACGCTTAAACGAATACAAGGGTGGAATTAAAATACAAATAGGGACAATTACACTTTGGCCTGATTTCAACATAACGTTAGGTATTTTAATGTCTTCTTGCTTCGATGAATTAGTTGAAAAACACTTAAATGAATCACTTTTCAAGTGATTCCCCGTCATTGAGTTTAGTTGTAACGATTTATCAGAATTATTCGTTATACAAATAAATGAGCACCAAAGTTTTCTTAAAATAAATTCTTCTTGTAAATCAATTCCTGCGCAAGCATCTTCATAACCACCTGCAATCGAAATGGGAAATTCGACATTTTTCTCTAACATTAATTTTAATAAACCATCTTTGTCTTTTAAGTTTGTTAACTCATGTTTGTTAGGCACTCTAGTAACCTGAAAGTATGAAAAATTCCCATCACTTCGGTTAGGTATAGAAGCCTCTGGGTATTTTTCTAGGTACTCTTCCACACTGTTATAGTAATCACCGTATAAATTAGAGTTTCTGTAACTATCTGGATGATTAGCTATAATTTCATTTAAAGAACTCATAATAGAATTTTTTAAAATCATTGCATTTTGAACAGGAAATCCTGACAAATCACCGTTATTGATTTCTACTAACCTCTCGTAATTTTCACAAACATAATAATTAATGATTAAATCTTCATCTTGAGATTGACTAAGGATCTTATATTCGTGATTCATGCGTCTTTCATTATAAAACAGCCATGAGGATACAAGAATAAATACCACACCAATAAATGAGAGCGTTGTATCCGATGATTCAAGGAACTCTAATTTAATTATAAAATCATTTGTAATAAGCTCAAACTTAGCAAGTATGTTTAATATTTTTGGAGCGACTAACAAAACTCCAATACCAAAGACAGAGCGAATGAATACATTTTGAAATTTAGGATTGATAATATTATTTAGCTTTGTAATAAAGATATTGAAAATTTGGTTCACTTCATACTCCTAAAGGTGGAAACTGATATGGGGAACACTGAGGTCTAACAGCTTATTAACTTACAAAATGTCATTTTTGAGGTAAAAACACTACACAAGCTAATGATAAAAAATAATTTCAATCTTACGTTAATTTATTTCTATAACAAGTAATTACAGGTAAAACATAAAACTAACATCATGGGAAAAGACGACAAATTGCAATAATTACGGTGAAAATACTGCAACATGGCTACACTGTATATAAACACACTAATTTAAAAGATCGGAGTGACATATGCCTTCTCCATTTTTGAGTGCAGTAACTGAAAATATGCGAATGAAGCACTACGCAGAAAAAACAATAAAAGCCTACCTTTATTGGATCACCTCTTTTATCTATTACAACCAAAAGAAACACCCCAATGAATGCCACGATGATGAAGTGGCTGTCCAGCTTTACTCGGTCCAGCGGTGTTTTTCAAGACAGTTGGCCAGCTTTAGTTCTCATTGTAGGTAAAAAATATTTTCTGAGAAGAGAAAGTAAAATCACCGACAGAGCGAAAACACTGCCAATAAACATCAAACAGCCCCGATGAGCGCAGACGAGCCCACATCTAAACCATAAAGAAAAACAAAAAACAAAAAAAGGGAGGTAACATAGCTATCACTAGCAACATCACCTCCCTTTCTATAAAGAGAAAACTAAATCTTAAAAAGATTAACCTTCTTTAGTTTCTTCTTTCTCAGTCTTAACAACCGCAATATTTAACTCAGCAAGAGCTGCTGGGTTAGCAAAACCAGGTGCGTTAGTTAATGGACATGCAGCAGATGCTGTTTTCGGGAATGCAATCACTTCACGAATTGAGCTAGTCCCTGTCATTAACATTACTAGACGGTCTAAACCAAATGCTAAACCTGCATGTGGTGGAGCACCAAATTGTAATGCTTCTAATAGGAAACCAAATTTATCTTGTGCTTCTTCATCAGAGATATTTAGGATACGGAAGATAGCCGCTTGCATGTCTTGTTTATGAATACGAACAGAACCACCGCCTAACTCACAACCATTTAATACCATGTCATAAGCATTAGAAATAGCGCCGACTGGGCTTGCTTCTAATTCTTCTGCGGTCATATTCATTGGTGCAGTGAATGGGTGATGTAATGGCGTTAATGCACCGTCTTCAAGTGGTTCAAACATTGGGAATTCAATCACCCAAAGTGGTTTCCACTCATCTTTAATAAGACCAAGATCTTCAGCTACTTTTAGACGTAATGCCCCGATTGCTTCAGCCACAATGTTTGCTTTATCTGCGCCAAACATAATGATATCGCCATCTTGTGCATTAGTACGTTTAAGTAACTCTGCCACGATCTCTTCGTTTAAGAATTTAGCGATTGGCGATTGAACACCTTCAAGCCCTTTCGACGCTTCATTGACTTTCATCCATGCTAACCCTTTAGCACCGTAGATTGTCACAAATTTACCGTATTCATCGATATTTTTACGAGAAAGTTTTGCGCCGCCCGGTACACAAATAACCGCGACACGGCTATCTGCATCGTTAGCAGGGCCAGAAAATACGTTGAATTCAACTTCTTTTAATAGGTCTGCTACGTCAACTAATTCAAAGTCGATACGTAAATCAGGTTTGTCACTACCAAAACGACGCATTGCTTCTGCATAGGTCATTTTAGGGAAAGCACCTAAATCAACATCTAGCATTTTTTCAAAAAGCTTAACAATCATCTCTTCCGTTTTAGCCATCACTTGATCGCCAGTCATGAAAGAAGTTTCGATATCTATTTGTGTAAATTCAGGTTGACGGTCAGCACGTAAATCTTCATCACGGAAACATTTAACGATTTGATAGTATTTATCCATACCAGACATCATTAACAGTTGTTTAAATAACTGAGGTGATTGCGGTAATGCAAAAAATTGACCTTTATGTGTACGGCTTGGTACTAAATAGTCACGCGCACCTTCTGGTGTTGCTTTAGTCAAGATAGGTGTTTCAACGTCTAAGAAACCATTGTCGTCTAAGAAACGACGTACAAAGCTACTTACCTTAGAGCGAAATACCATACGCTCAGCCATTTCTGGACGACGTAGATCTAAATAACGGTAACGTAAACGCTGTTCTTCAGAGTTCTTTTGGTTGCTATCAAGTGGAGATGGCTCAGAACGATTCAAAATTTCTAGCTCAAGACCACGGATTTCAATACCACCCGTTGTCATGTCTTTATTAACTTGGCCTTCAGGACGAGCACGAACTTGTCCTTTCATTTGCACACAAAATTCATTACGTACTGTTGCAGCAATCGCTGTCGCTTCTGGTGTATCACCATCAAAGAAAACTTGTACAATACCTTCACGGTCACGTATATCTAGGAATGTTACACCACCTAAATCGCGCTGTTTGTTTACCCAACCTACTAACTCAACTTCTTGACCAATATTTTCTTCGGTCACTTCACCACAATACATAGTGCGCATTATCGTTTCCTGTTTTAAATACGTTAAAAATAATTGTCAGTATTATAAAAGAAAACCACTGATAGTCATATGCTTAAATAAAAAAATGACCCTGCAACACAATTTAAGTAAAATGCGCGGCAATACTCAGTGAGTAACGTCATTAAACCTTAAATAATTAGGTAGCCTTATGAGCCAAACCGACAATATTTTCAGTCAACCACTAGACAAAGTAGATAGCTTTAGTTTTGATCAGCAAGTGGTACAAGTGTTCCCTGACATGATCAAACGCTCCGTACCAGGTTATGAAAACATTATTAATAGTATTGCGATGATCACGCAGCGTTGTGCCGTCGATAACTCTAACCTGTATGACTTAGGCTGTTCTTTGGGCGCAGCCACTTTGTCGATGCGTCGTGGACTTGCTGAAAAGGCAGGTTGTAATATTATCTCCGTCGATAACTCATCGGCAATGGTAGAATCTTGTCAGCAACATATTAAAGCCTATAAGTCAGATATTCCGGTCACCGTATTACAGGATGATATTTGTAATATTAAGATTGAAAACGCGTCTGTTGTTGTACTTAATTTCACACTGCAATTCCTGACGCCGGAAAAACGTCTTTCTTTATTAACCAATATTTATCAAGGATTATTACCGGGCGGCGTTTTAGTGCTGTCTGAGAAATTTATTTTTGATGATGAAAAAAGCAACCAGCTATTAGTGGATTTACATTTAGACTTTAAACGTAGTCATGGTTATAGCGAGTTAGAAATAAGTCAAAAACGCTCATCTCTCGACAATGTATTGATTTCCGATACCGTTGAGCAACATTACGAACGTTTACAGCAGGCTGGATTTCAACATAACAACCTTTGGTATCAATATTTTAATTTTGGTTCGATTCTTAGCATTAAATAAATTAATAAGCGTTAAATACATTCTCAGTAGCAAGGCATTGACATGATCGACTTCAGTAACTTTTACAGCATTATTGCGAAAAACCGTTTAAACCATTGGTTGCGTACGTTACCAGCACAATTGCATGAATGGGAAAATAAACACGTCCATGGCACATTAGCTAGCTGGATACGGGTGTTAAATAAATTTCCAACGATCGAAACCGAACATATTGAACTTAAAGATGAAGTGCGTATAGGCAATGGTTCTGAGCTGTCGACAGGTGAAACCAAGAAATTAGAAAATTTATTACAAAAGTTTCACCCCTGGCGTAAAGGCCCTTTTCATATTCATGGCGTGCATATCGATACGGAGTGGCGTAGTGATTGGAAATGGGATCGTGTTTTACCGCATATAAGCCCACTTAAATATCGTTATGTACTTGATGTGGGTTGTGGCAGTGGTTACCACATGTGGCGGATGCGTGGCGAAGGTGCTGAGTTTGTTGTGGGTATTGACCCAAGTGAGTTGTTTTTGTGTCAGTTTGAAGCGGTGCGTCACTTTGCGAATAAAGATCAAAACGTACACTTATTGCCATTAGGTATTCAAGAGTTACCTAAACTTGAAGCTTTTGATACGGTTTTTTCGATGGGCGTTTTATATCACCGAAAATCGCCAATGGATCACATCACACAACTTCAAGATCAATTGGTTGAAGGCGGAGAGTTAGTGCTTGAAACCTTAGTGATTGAAGGTGATGAAAATGATGTGTTAGTACCTTTTGATCGTTACGCTAAAATGCGCAATATTTGGTTTTTACCTAGCGCCAAAGCATTAAAACTGTGGGTTGAAAAATGTGGTTTTGAAGATGTTCGTATTGCGGATATTAACGACACATTAACCGGCGAACAACGCAGTACCGCTTGGATGACCAATGAATCTTTAGAAGACTATTTAGATCCAAACGATTCCACCAAAACAGTGGAGGGTCACCCAGCACCCAAACGTGCTTTACTGATTGCCAAAAAAGCGGTTAAACCACTTAACTAAAAGTGCCTTGAACGCACTACTTTAAGTTTAAAGGTTTTAACTTCAACGACAGCTTGTCTGCTAGCCTTTGTTTTATCAGGGCTAGCAGTGTCTTTTAGACTACATTAAGATTCAATCAAGTAGTAACATTGTATTACAATGCAATATTATTTAGTTTATTACATGGCTCTGCTTATTTACGAAATGAAGAGAGCTATAAGTTTTAACTCAACGAAAAACTATAAGCGTTTCACGAGCAGGAGTATAAAAGGAAGAGATGAATAGACAACGTTTTCTCAATCGTTTTATCTTACAACAAGCAACGTCCAGTGCGCCTGTTTCGCATTACTTACACACCATCAACAAACATCAACAGCCATTAAAAAAAGCGGCGGTATTAATGCCGTTGATACAAAGAGAAAATGGCTTACACATGATTTTCACACAACGTGCATTACATCTTAAACATCACCCAGGTCAAGTAAGTTTCCCCGGAGGAAGATACGAGTTAAGTGATGATTCATTAGCTTCCACCGCATTAAGGGAAACTCAAGAAGAGATAGGCATTGAGCAGGACAATATACAACTGGTAGGTAGTTTACCCTCACTAACCACTAACAGCGGTTATCATGTCACACCTTTTATTGGTTTTGTGAATAGTACAGAGCAAGTGATCATTGACCGCTCTGAAGTCAAGGTCTGTTTTGAAGTGCCCTTTTCTTATGTATTAGACAGCAACAATTTTTCTAAACAGTATTTAGTGGCGAATAGACAACGTCACTTTACTTATTGTTGTGCTTATCAAAACCATTTAATTTGGGGTGCGACTGCGCAGATGATTATTAATTTGCAACATCATTTAAAAGGTTGATCACCCCAACCGACACAGCCCTAGTGAGTCGTTCAACAATACATTTAACAATACGTTCAACTCGATATAAACAAATAGGCTCTAGTCATTTGGTTAATGGTTTGCTATAAACTCCTCCCCCTGCTGAACACAACTTGTTTTTGAATGCTTGTTTTTAAATAAAACATCACCATAAAGGGGTCAAATACCAACAAAAAAGAAGGAACTAATTAACTGATTAGATTAATGTTTTATTTAACAGCCTTGATAAAACGTGATTAAGATCAAAAAAACACTTGCTCCAATACGTGAATTAGTATGTTATAGAGCAAAATTTAATGATAAAAAAACAATGCTTTTTGTAAAAATAATGATGCTTATTAACAGATATTAGCTAGCCTTATCTCACAAGATGTACTTAGCTAGATGCACTTAAGTCTATTTACTTCGCTAGCGAGACATAACGAGAAGCGGCAATTTAAAGTTAATAGTAAAAGTAATAGATAGAAATAATAGTAGGCTTTTATTAATTAGCGTTGGATTAAACATCTACATCACTTTTAAAGATAAGTTAAAAAACACTCCCATTTAATAACTGATTATTTTTGCTAATTAGATTAATAATTAGTGCGTCGCACTGTGCTTTTTTACTTAATAAAAAAACGTTTTTGAATGAAAGGAAAGAACATAAGTATCGGCAATATTTTTCATTAGTTTGCCAGTCTGTAAATAATATTTAGTGAATAAAATGGTACAAATCAAGTTACCAAACGTATAAATTGCTCACGAATCACCGTGACCCCCATTGCAGGGTAGATAATTAATTTGCAATGGTTTGAAAAAAAGGAAATGAATATGGTTGAACACATCACAGGCATGCTTGCACTGATCGGTGTACTGTCACTTTTGTGTCAATGGATCGGGTGGAAATTACGTTTACCTGCAATTCTCCCACTATTATTATGTGGTTTATTATTAGGGCCAGCACTTGGCATTTTGGATCCTGATGCTATTTTTGGGGATTTATTATTCCCGATTATTTCATTAGGTGTTGCTGTTATCCTCTTTGAAGGCGCACTCACACTTAACTTTAAAGAAATTAAAGAGCATGGCCGAATGGTCACGCACTTAGTCACCATCGGTGCTTTTATCACTTGGGCTTGTATAGCACCCGCGGCTCATTATATTTTAGGCTTTGATTGGTCAATTGCGATGCTGTTTGGCGCTCTAGTAGTGGTAACAGGGCCAACGGTTATTGTACCTATGTTGCGTACCGTACAACCAAAGTCTAATTTAGCCAGTATTTTACGTTGGGAAGGGATTGTTATTGACCCTATTGGCGCCCTACTTGCAGTTTTAGTCTTTGAATATATTGCTGTAACAGCGGACCCTACCTCTCATGTTTTATCTGCATTGGGATATACGTTATTACTGGGCTTTGGTTTAGGCGCTGCTGCGGGTTATTTAACTGGGTTATCGATTCGTAAAAACTTATTTCCACACTATTTACGTAATACTGCGGTATTAACCATTATGTTGGGCGTTTTTGTAGGCTCTAATATCTACCAAGAAGAGTCTGGATTATTAACTGTGACTGTAATGGGTATTTGGCTAGCAAACATGCGTGGCGTTGATATTGCGGATATTTTAGAGTTTAAAGAAACATTAACCGTGTTATTAATTTCAGCACTGTTTATTCTACTTGCTGCACGGCTTGATTCTAGCGCCATGTTAGACCTAGGTTTTGGCGGATTAGGCGTGCTGCTGGTGGTGATGTTTGTTGCTCGTCCACTCAGTATTTGGATTTCTGGTCTTGGTACTAATGTTTCTTCAAAGGATAAGTGGTTCCTCAGCTGGGTTGCACCGCGTGGTATTGTTGCCGCAGCGATTTCATCACTATTTGCGATTAAATTAGAAACGGTTGGCCTTGAAGGTGCAAGCTCTATTGTGCCGCTAGTATTTTTAATTATTATTGGCACCGTGGTTATTCAAAGTTTAACTGCCGGCCCATGGGCAAAATTTTTAGGAGTGAAACAAGGTGCGAATGAAGGTTTACTGATGTTTGGTGCCTCTAAATTCTCACGCGAACTTGCGACGATTTTAATTTCTAAAAATGTGAAAGTGCTATTAGCAGACAATAACTGGGATAGCATTCGTAAAGCTCGTATGGAAAATATTCCCGTTTATTTTGGTAACCCTGCTTCAGAACATGCGACCAACTATATGGATTTAAGCGGTATAGGTCGTGTATTAGTGATGTCACCTTACCGTCAATTAAACCCATTAGTTTCCTTTCACTTCCAAGATTTACTTGGTTCAGAGAAAGTTTATGGCTTGAACAATGCTGACAGTGCCAGCGCACGCCATCAATTATCAGAGTCATATCTAAAACGATTGAGCTTATTTGGAGAGAATATTTCCTACGCTAAGATTGCTAGTATCATGGCAAGAGGCGGTATTCTAAAGGTGACTAACATCACTGAAAACTTTACCTTTGAGCGTTTTAAAAGACGTTACGGCGACTCGGCTATGCCATTAGTATACCTAACTAAAGATGGCGAAATTAAGATTGTTTCTAATGAAACGGATGCTGATTATCCAGTGGGTATTGAGTTGATTAGTTTATTGCCTCAAGAAGCGCAGGATCTAGCAGTAATTCAACGTGCTGTAGATGAAGAAGCAGAGCGTGAAGCCAAAGCACAGGCTAAAGCTACAGCAAAAGCAGAAGCAGAAGCACGTGCGGAAGAACGCGCTATTCGAGAAGCAGAAGAGGCAGATCAACGTGCCCTTGAAAAAGCACGACGCCAGGAGCAGGCTTCAATTGAACAAGCGAAAAAAGCTGAGCAAGAAGAGTCTAATCGTTCAGAATCCGATGACGCAGAAACACAGGATACTGATGAAAAGGAAACACAGGCAACTTCTAAGTCAGCCTAACACTCTTTACTCCTGACTATAAACAAGGTCACACTGTGCAGTGTGACCTTTTAATAATACCAATCACATTAATTAGCTAATCTATTTTACTTGTTAAAACAACTTATTATTTCGCTGTAATTTCCATAAATATAACAATCACTTAGCTAAATTTACGCCTTGAACTAAGTCATTTTTTCCTACGCAAAATTTAGATCTCTTATTTAATATAATCGGTATAATCAACCCCCTTAAAACACTCAAATTTACCAAAGATTGTTACTTATCCAATAGTTATAACATCCAATTTTTATCGAATACTTCTTAAACAACCACTAAAGGTTCCGGCCTAGCAAAATAATAACCTTGTGCATAATCAACACCTAATGCGGTTAATGCTTCAACCAGCCTAAAGTCTTCAACAAACTCAGCAATAACTTCTTGTTTTGCTGCTTTGCCTATCTCGCAAATCGATTTAACAGCGGTAAAATCGATTGGGTTGGTGAGCATATTAGCCACAATCGCACCATCTATTTTAATCTTATCCGTCGGTAATTGTTTGATATAAGCATAGGAAGAATGGCCACTACCAAAGTCATCCAGGGAAAACTGACAACCTAACGCTTTAATGTTACTCATAAATAATCGAGCACGATTGATATTTTTAATAGCGGCCGTTTCAGTGATTTCAAAGCATATTTTGTTAGCGGGTATTTGGCTCTGTGTCAGTTTATTAATAATAAAGGTTTCTAACTCATTATCAGTTAAAGAGTGGCCAGATAAGTTAATCGCAATTGTTTTAATCGACTTAAGCTCCTCAGCACGAACCATAAAATGGTCGCATACAGCATTAATCACCCAACGATCTATTTTACCGGTGAGTTGATAACGCTCAGCAACGGGTAAAAAAGAAGCAGGACTCAACAATTTTCCATCGTTGCCTAACATTCTTAATAATATTTCAAAGACTTTACCTACTTTTTGTTGCTGTAGCGGCACAATATCTTGTTTGTATAATATAAATAAATTGTTATTTAATGCATGGTTTAAGTAGTGCACAGACAATAATTTCTGCTTATTATCAGCGAAAACTTGATCGCAAGTATCGTATAAATAAACAGAGTTCCTTCCAGCATTTTTTGCTAAGCCACAGGCAATATCGGCCGAATTTAATAACTCAGTAGCACTACTGTCATTGATTTGAGGAGCGATACCAATGCTGGCACTTAATTGAAAATTTTCATCTTGCCAGTGATACGTTAACTGGTTGATACTTTGTTTAATCTGTTCAGCAATTTCAAGTGCTTTATCTACAGGGCAGCGATTAATCAAAATAGCAAACTCATCACCGCCTAATCTTGCCACCGTATCGTAGTTGCGCACTTTTTGTTTTAATATACGAGCCACATCAACTAAGACTTGATCACCTACCGCATGTCCGCACGTATCGTTAATGGTTTTAAAATAATCTAAATCGATAAAACATAAAAACCGATTATCTTCATTTATCGTTGATGGTCTCTTTTTATGGTCAATAGCAGCATTTAAATTACGCTCAAAAGCACGACGATTATAAAGTTCAGTCAATGGGTCATGTGATGCTTGATGCCATAATGTTTGTGTTAATAACTTGAAATCATTACTTAATTCAGTGATCTCGGTAGGCGCATCATCGCTAACTTGAAAATCATTACCAGCGAGAGCATTGTGTGAAGAAGCAATCAACGTGTTTAACGGATTACAAATTTTTCTATTTGCCCACCACCAGGTAGCGATTATTAAAAATAAAAATATTCCACGAGCAATCCAACTAGCATTGCTTATAAAGTGTTTTTCTTGTTCTAACGACAATGCATCTTGAGTAATAATCTGATTGGTTTCAGACATCATAAACTGAATGCTTTTAACCAACGATAAACTAACAGTATCATAGTCAGGTAATAGCTTTTGCAAATGTGCAATTAAGGCTTTTTCGGGTAATTTACCGATTGTGTCGAGATATGAATTAATTTTTTTGAGGGCAATAATGGTTTGTTTTATCTCTGCATTAAGTGCAGGGGAAAGGTTTGCATCTTGTATTTTTGACAATTCAGTACTGATGTAATCGCCCATATTTTTTGCACCAAAGATCAGGTAAGTATTGCCAGAGGCAATGACCAAATCCGTAGAGACTAAAAATTGCGACGTGCTATTTTCAATGCGTTCGAAATCTTTTGCTCGTAAAAGACTTTGTGTATGTTTACTGGCTAATATTTGAACATGATTGAAGTGGTACCCCAAGACTTGCTCTAACGTGTAACCACCGAGTAAACAGGCGAACACAAGTATAGCTAAATAGCTTCTTATTCTCATTCAATACCTTTAATTAGTGTGTACACTCAATTAGCTGTATTTTCATTTATTCTGATTCGCTTTTCAATTTTTATACCAATATTTTCAATTATTTACATTAACTATAGTACTTACTTAGACTAGTTTTTTCATTCACTTTGCGTATTGCTTTCATTTATTTATGACCTGCCATTACTTTTTCTTCAGGCTAACTACCTTCAATTTTTTTAATATCTCTGGCCCAACTTATATCGGTAATTGCTAACGTTTTTAATCCAGATCGTAATACTAACAAAGCGAGAGTTGGAGATTTTTTAAATGTCTTTTTCCCAATTTCAGACAGTGTCTCACCATTAGCTGACAGTAATGACTTTAGTTCGTTAAAACTTTTATTTTGAAGCTGTTTATTAATACTTGCTACAACTATATCGTTACATTCAGGGCTTCTACAACGTTGAAAATAGAAACCTTTTAAGCTTCTATCTAAGTTGATACCCCAGGCAATTTCAACTAACCCCCATTTAGCCCATTCTGATCGAGCTTGTAAAAAACCAGCATGTTGCCCCTCTTTATAAAGAACGTACAAGGTATGTTTACTGACTTCACTTTGATGAATAGTAAAAGGCAACTTTTCTTTAACCGCTAATCTATCTTGCTCTGTAACAGTCGTGACGATGGAACGATATTGGTATCCGTCTTTATAGAGTATTTGCATTGCAGACACAGGGTCTCTTAAGGAACAAAAAGCTGCATAAGCAGAAGAGTTCATTAATACCTGTGTCGCCATTAAGACGATTAATGTAAAAAGTTTACGCTGTTTCATATTATTTGGGTTAATGCCTTATCGTTTAATGTCTTTTTGTTTAATATTTTAACGCTTAAAACTATGTGACACTACATTCTATACCTTAGCTGCACACTTAAAATAGGTTCAATGCTCTGATTTTTCATTTCTTTTAGTTTATGCTTGTATTGTGCACTAACATCGAAACCATGATCATTCACCCACTCCACGCCAGCTACCCAATGACTTGCAGAACTACTTTCACTACTCACGTTATGATCTATTTCTGCACGTTGATAACGCAACTGAGTATAGATAGAGAGGTTTTCTTTGGGAGTACGCCACAACACCTCAGCAAAACCATTGGCGACATTATTACCTGCTTTTTTACCAACAGAGGATTCCGCCATAAACCGCCATTGGTAATAATAATAAGAAAGATCTAAGGCCACTTTTTTCTGCTCAATAACGCCATTAGCCGCTAATATGTCGCCGCTTAACCATGATAAGCCTGTTACTATATTTTTAGTACTGAGTGTTCCAATTCGACCAGAAAATAAGTGTGAGTCATCGTTATTATTAATTTCAGCACCTGAACCTTGCGTTAGTGCAACCTCATATTCAAAACGAGGCATGATGCCATTAATCGATAACCCCCAGTCAGCTTTTATACCTCGTTCTATAGCAGTTAATTGACGTAGCGTGCCATTGGTATCGATTTGATATTCGAGCCCAAAAGGTACTTCAAAATGCCCTAATCTAATATTAAACTTGCCTTGATTTAAAGCAGTATAGTTAAAGTTTGCGATACGCCATGTGAGCTTTGTAGCGTTACCATCATCAAAAATGAAAGGAGGGTTGTTAACATTATTCAATTTTACAACATACGGTTGCAGTATTAATGTGCCGATATCTCCAGTATCGCTACTAAATACTTTATGTATATCAATACCTAATACATGCATAAAAGCATGATTTTGAGTATCTAGGTTACTGCTAACACGCGAAGACATATCAATGGATACTCGACTATTTTCTCCTAAAAATGCCGCCTCGGCCATATTTGTAAATACAAAAAGAGGCAAAGATAATAAACAACTGGTACTGAATACTGTCCATGTTGGGTAACTTTTTTTCATAACACGATAACCCTTATTCGAGTTAAGACTGGAAAATCCATTTTCATAAATATAGTTAGTTGCTTAGCTACCTAGCTATTTAGCCACTTAATAACTAAATTGCAGTAAATTTGAATGGAAAATTAATCACTTACTAACAGGCAAAATTAATAAATAGATTTAACCATCCTCAACTCTCTATTTAGGTATTTATTGTAGTATAAGAAGGACAATACAGCGATTTATCAACAAGTGATAACCCCTTGCTTTTAATTACCGCACTATTATGGCACTAAACGTCTAATAAATGGCAGCTTAACTAACAACATAGTCAATAATAATGATGCCGCTAAAGTCAAAAAGGTAAGCATTGGGATCGCAATCCAGTTACTTTGAAATACTTGATAAAACCCACTATTTAAATCACGTATAGGGATCAATACTAAAGGGTGAACTAAGTAAATACCCAAACTATAGGTTGAAATAAGGGTGACTAAAGCGCGTAAACGCCCTTGTATTTTGTGCGCATAAGTTTGCGCTAATACAAATAACATACCACCAATAATAGCAGTATTAATGGTCTTATAACCCATAAATAATGAACTGTACGCTTGTTTTTCGGTAGCGACATACCAAGTACCAAAAAAGTTGAGTAAAAGCATTAAACTACCCGCTGTTATCCAATATTTTAAGTGATCACGATTATCCCTATTAAAGAGATACCAACCTAAAACAAGGTATCCACTATATAACACCAAGTTTTGCTGTAAAAAGTCCCCTATTTTTAACCAATGCATGAACAATAAAATAGCCCAGCATGATAAGGCTAATTTAATATGATCGTCCGAGGCTTGTTTAAGTAAAGGTAGCAAAAAAGGAATAACAAAATAAAGAGGAATAAAATCGTAAAAAAACCAAAGGTGGTACCAAACAGGCTCTGTCAACGAGCTTCCTAATGTCTCGGTTGCAATATTACTCGACCACTCTCCTGTAAAAATACCGTCAACCATATAACCGCTAACTAAAGCAAAGATGATAGTCCAACCAACAAATGGCACAACAACTTTACTGACACGCTTAATCAGGTAAGGCCCCCATTTGAATGATTCTTGCGATGATGCGTCTTGGGATAATGATTTTGATGGCAATTTTGGGGGGGATAACGGTTTGGGTGATAATGCCTTTGATGATAACGTTTTTGATGATAACAATAACGCCCCACTGATCATCATAAATACAGGAACAGCCCAGCGCGTTAGGCTGTTAAGTCCAGCGGCGGCTAACCAATCACTGCCAGGAATTTCACCATATAAATAACGAAAAGGGCCAAGCACATGGATCATAATAACCGCAATGGCGGCAATGAAACGTAAGAAATCGATATAGAAAATAGACTGACGTGCTGCTGTCATGGTATTCACCCGCACCTTATTAACAAAAATAAACAAACAAAATAAATAAACAAACCAAATGAAGAAAGAAAAGTAACGTTAATGAAATTGAACATCCATATTGACCATTACGCTTACAACGACCTGAAATATTAACTTAATGAGCTTTAAGTGACTGAGTTTTAAGAGTATCACGCATCCATTATCCAACACTGAGGTTAAATACGCTTTTTATCCCATTCTCATCATCTAACATGCCGCCAATTACCCGCTAGACATTTAACGACACTCAACAAGACAATTAACAAGACAATCAGTTCCAAATGTACCAGCACCTTTGCATAAATACGTTTGCAACTAACACTTTTATTAGCAGCATCTACCTCACAGTAAATATTGCGGAAAAGATAAAAAACATGATAATGGTCACATACTCCACCCCACAAACCCGCAGTGCTTAATATCGCTTAATTAATTGAATATGCCAACGGTGCAAATTTAGTTTGTATTAGGCAATTTAGAGGCAACTGTCTTGAAAAACACCGTTGCCTACAAGGATTTTCAATGATTAAGACTAACTCTTTTCTATATTTACCATTTGCCGTGTTGCCATTTTTAATAACAGAGGCCTATGCAGAGGATTATGTACAAGGAAATAATCAACAGTTTGATAAGCCGTTAACTCGCATTGATTTCCAATCTAGCAAATTACCTTTAGCTGAAAAAAATGCACTGCAGCCAATCCCACAATACTTTCATGACACGCCCATAAGTGAAGACATATTAGAGACAAAATTAACGGATCAAACGCTATTAAATAAAGAATTAGGGGCTGAGTTAGAAAACAACTTAAATCAAGATGGGCAAGGCAATCAAACAATCAGCAGCGCAGCGTTGAGTAAATACGAAGAAACACACTACCAACCTGCTTTTACTAACTCTGCTTGGGAACAGTTTGAGGTTGAACAGGATTTTTACGATACCCCATATCAAGTGTCTTTATTTTCTCCACAACATGGTGAAGATGGAGAGCGACTTTGGTCACAAACTACTTCTATCTTTTATTATGGATTAGGCGTAGTCGGCGTATTAGCCGCATTACCTGAATCAGTGACAAATTGGGATAGTGATAACGACCAAAGCATCGCTGAAAAGTGGCTAGAAAATGTTAAAGAAGGCCCAGTATGGGACCGTGATGATGCTATTTTAAATTATGTTATGCACCCTTATTTTGGCGGCGTTTATTATCAGTCTGCACGTAAATCAGGCTATAGACAGTGGGATTCATTTTTATACTCAGCATTAATGTCTACTGTATTTTGGGAATATGGTGTTGAAGCATTCGCAGAAACGCCTTCAATGCAAGATTTAGTGGTAACGCCGGTATTAGGATGGGTTTACGGTGAATGGGCTTTTAATACAGAGCGCGAGATTTGGGCTGGCGGCGGCACAGTTTGGGGCAGTGAATACTTAGGTAATACCGCTTTATTTTTATTAGATCCGGTTGACTCTTTAGGTCGAAATGTAAATCGCTTATTTGGTAGAGACTTAATCAAAGCCGGTACAGGTTATGTCAAAATATCAGAGCAAAGTACGCCCGGCGGTTTACAAACGGACAAACAAGTCATGTTTGAAATAAATTACTTGTTTGGTGATGACAGTAGCTTAGCGCAACCGGGTATCAGTGGTAAACGTAAGCTAGGTGAGCGTTACTCATTTGCCAATGCAAAAGACCCTGTTGATGTCGGCATTATTGGTTTAAGTGTTGGGACAGGTTATCTTAACTTTGACCGAAAACGTGGCCAGTTAAATAACAAATATGCGCAGATATCCTTAGGTTTATACTTCTCAAAACGCTTTTCAACGCGTTTAAATTATTCTTCTTCTAAGCTATTAAAAGAAGTCATCGAGCAATATAGCGCTTATGAAACCTTTAGTGTTGATGGTCAATATTATTTCAATACGGACTCTAATTTACGCCCTTACATTACAGCAGGCATCGGTGAAGAAATTTGGGACGAAGATAATGACAGTTATAATTTGCAACTTAACGCAGGCGTCGGCCTTCATTACCGTTTAAATGCCAAATGGGCATTACAGGCTGACCTTGTTAATTATTATACAACTGATGAAGAGAGCCACCATCAGCAACTAATAGGCAAAGTCGTGTATCGATTTGGTGCAGGAGAAATAATGTAACTTTATCTAAAGAAAATGATAAAAGCATATAATAGAGAACAAAGCCCACTAATAAAGAATCCCAATGATAAGGTTTGTCACTGGGATTTTTTAATCATCATATTAATTTAACCACTTAGAGTAAAGTCAATCTAATCTTTGATTACATCAACTAATGAGTCAGCAAGATGTTGAACTTGCTCCTGTTTTAAACCTGCAAGATTAATTCTGCCATTCAACATGCCATATATTGCATGTTTTTCACGTAATACAATCATCTGCTCTGCTGTTAAAGGCAATAAAGAAAACATGCCTTTTTGCCTTGTTACCGCTTGGAAAGAGTCGGGAGCCCCCATTTCAGCCAATAACTTGCCTAATGCATTACGCAAGTTATTAATACGCTCTCTACATACAGCTAACTCAGCCAACCAAGGCTTAGGATCTGAAAATAATAACGATGCAATAGCAGAGCCATGGTTAGGTGGCATAGAATAATTGATACGTGTAATACGTTCTAATAGCATACGTATTTTTGTATGCTGAGAATTATCTTTTGCGACCACCATTGCGACGCCTGCACGCTCGCAATATAGGCCCATATTCTTTGAGCAACTTGCTGCAACTAAGACCAGATCAACTTGATCAACAAACAGTCTTAAACCCGCTGCATCTTGATCAGGGCCATCGCCAAAACCTTGATAAGCAATATCAATAAAAGGAATTATTTTTTTCGCTTTGCAGAAATCAATAAATTGTTGCCACTGTTGTAATGAAGGGTCAACGCCAGAAGGGTTATGACAACTTGCATGTAATAATAAAATATCCCCTTCTTTTGCGTTTTCTAAATCTTTAAAGCAAGTTTCTATGTCCAATAGCCCCCCTTTGTGCTGCCAGCGAAAGGGTTTAACCGTTAAACCTGCACCTTCCATAATAGGACGATGGTTTAAATAACCGGGGTCAGTATTCCAAATCACTGCATTGGGGGAAAGTGTTTTAATAAAATCAGCAATGACTCGCAATGCGCCAGAGCCACCAACTGTTTGAATAGTGCATTGGTCAGAAAAGTGCGCACCATCGCCCAATAAAAACTTCGCCATATGATCATTAAACTCAAGGTTACCGGCCAACATTTTATAAGATTTTGATTGTGCAGCGGTTGCTAGTTTAAGTTCAGCTTTTTGTACTTGCTGCATAACAGGTGTTTTACCTGTTTCATCACGGTAAACGCCCACCAGCATATCTATCTTGTGATTTCGTTGGTCTGCATTAAATTGGTGTAACAATGCCCACAGGGGATCACCTTGAACGCTAGGTAAGTTTTCTAACATAGTTGAATACCTTAAATAAAATTAAACACGATTTGATAAAATAACACCTGTTATGGTCAGGCTAATACCACACAAAATAGCAATTGATAAAGGCTCATCAAAAATAGGCACAGCTAACAGCGAGGTTATACCGGGTGATAAAGCGCCTATTATAGATGACTTAGCCGAGCCTAATTGACTCACTGCATAGGAAAAACCAATAGTTGCAACGATGCCAACACCAATACCTTGTACTAATAAAAATGGCATCGCCTGTTGCAGTGAGAAAGAGCCCCAATTACTTGCTACAGTACCAGACAAGACTAAAAACAGCATAATAAAGAATGAAAAATAAGAAACAATAATGGCCACGGTAAGAGCACTCAAGCCAGCTCGTTTAAGCCCTAACGTATAAGTGGACCATAGCAAACTAGCGCACAATAAAAATCCAATACCCGTGAATACTTCTAGCGACAATTGATCCGCTAATCCAGCGACCATAATAAGCACTCCTATTAATATAAGAGAAAGCATAAATAATCGTTGCTTAGTAATAACCTGTTTATAAAAAACCATAGAAAGTATTGCCACAAAAAAAGGCGGAGTGCCGGTCAGTATTGTTGCAACATAGGCAGTAGGGACTATTTTTGCGCCCAAGGAAGCTAAAAAGAGGAAAGGTATTCCGCCTAATAAAATAAGCAAAAAGTCTGATATTCTCACTTTTTTAATCACTGCAAGATGCTTAATAAACCAGGGAGCCAATAAAACTAATGGTACAGAGAAACGGATCAACGCAACATCTGCGATAGCAAGAGGTGATGCGCCAATATTACGTACCGTCAACGAGAAGCCAGACCAAATTAATAGCACCACTAGCATAGCTAAATAACCATAAGTTAATGGCGATATAGCACTATCACTGACTTTATTGGCCTGCAGCAGTTGTAACTTGTTCATTCAATAACTTCCTATTCATTAAATTATTAAGTAATATTATTAATCAAAATAGGCGCTCTTATTCGGCGAATAACCTCCTTCAAACAAGATTGTTAACTTATTACATCAATAATAACTATATTTACGCTTTAATAAGCCAAGGAAAATCATGGATAAAATAGATCGTCACATACTTGAAGTACTACAAAATGAAGGACGCATATCAATAGCAGATCTCGCTGATCAAGTTGGTTTGTCACCTTCCCCCTGTGCTCGACGTTTAAAACGTTTAGAAGACGAAGGTTATATTGAAGACTACCAAGCGAACTTAAATAAAGATCGCATTGGCATCACCATGACTTTTTTTGTAGAAGTGAGCCTCAACAGACATCAAGAAGAGACAATTGAAGTCTTTGAATCTGCATTGCTTGATATGGATGAAGTGATTAATGCGCATATCGTATCTGGTCGTTACGATTATCTATTAGAGGTAGTTAGCAAGAACTTAGCAGGCTATGAAGCTTTCACTAATAAGCTACATAGAATTAAAAGTGTTAAAGATATCCATACACATTTAGCAGTAAGAAAAATAGCTGATAAACGGGCTTTACCGATTTATGTTTAAACCTATTCCTGTTTAAACCTAGTGATGGTGTTAACAATAGCCTGAAAAAGGCTATTTATTAAATAAGTTTGCTGTTGTTCGGTAAAAGGACAATGATTTGAGATTATTAAAGCAAAATAAGCAGCTTAAAAGTAACGCTCAACAATAAAATAATGAGTGTTGGCAACTTTAGAATCAAACATAACGGTGTAATAAAGCAAATAACTGTTGTTTACGATGATCACTACAAAAGCTAGCCACAATGCTATTTTCGACTAACTTTCTGGCTTGATCTTGATTCATATCCAGCGAAGTCGCTAATGCTTCGAAATTCTCCGTCATATACCCACCGAAATACGAAGGGTCATCTGAATTAACCGTCACACAAACCCCTAGCTTCAATAAATCTAAAATCGTATGTTCACTCATGTCTGTAAATATTTTTAATTTTGTATTCGATAACGGACATACTGTTAATGGCATTTGACTTTCTTTTAAGTAGTCAATCAACTTAGGATCCTGAATAGCATTCACGCCATGGTCAATGCGTGCCACCTTAAGATCGTTAATGGCCGTCCAAATATATTCAGCAGGGCCTTCTTCACCCGCATGTGCAACCGTTAATAAACCTAATTGACGGGCTTTAGCAAATACACGGCTAAATTTCTCAGGCGGATGCCCTTTCTCAGAGCTATCTAACCCCACCGCTTTGATCTTATTTAAATATGGTTCAGCTAGTGTAAGTGTTGAAAAAGCCTCCTCCTCACTTAGATGACGTAGAAAACACATAACCAATTCACTACTAATTCCTAGTTGCTTTTCTGCATCTTCAAGCGCACCAGTTATACCGTCAATCACAGTGCTAAAAGCAATACCACGTTCTGTATGTGTTTGTGGGTCAAAGAAAGGCTCTACGTGATAAACATTCTGTTCTTTACATTTTAGCAAATAAGCCCAAGTCAAATCATAGAAATCCTGTTCAGTGACTAACACTTTTGCAGCTTGGTAATAGATATCCAAAAAATCTTGAAGTTTTGTGAATTGAAATGCTTTTTTAACCGCGTTGACATTTTCATAGGGCAACTTAATATGGTTACGCACCGCTAAATCGAACAACATCTGCGGCTCTAAGCTACCCTCTAAATGTAAATGTAACTCAACTTTTGGCAGTTGAGATAACCAACTTAATGGACTAGAGCAATGATCTGAGTTTAATTTTGAATGTAGCATAATATTCTCTTTGTTTAGATACCTGTTAAGCATAGCGAATTTTCCGACATAAAAAACTTAAGCAGCTTATATTCTTAGAATAAATAGATAAAAATTCATTACAGTAATTAATGCTTGTTTTGTATAACTTAACCATTATCATCGTTGCAATGAACGTCCCTCCAAGATTTACTGTAAAAGACTAATAAGAAACTTAGCAACACTTAAGGAATTATCATGTATAAATTTTTTGAAAGTTTGGTGCCTGCGCTAAACGATCAAGAACCAACCCAGCCGCCAAATACACTCGTTGCTTTTTGTATGCACTATACAAAAGGTTATAAAACGGCGCTTTTTTTTATGACCTTACTAACGGCTGCTTTAGCCATATTAGAAGTGTCTTTATTTGGCTTCATGGGACAACTCGTCGACTGGTTAATCACTAAAAACCCTGAGACACTATTAGTGGATGAAGGACAAAAGTTATTCCTCATGTCCTTAATGGTCTTGGTGTTAATTCCTATCTTAACTATCTTACATTCCTTGATTGTACATCAAGTTTTGTTAGGTAATTACCCGATGTCGATCCGCTGGTTTGCTCATCGCTATTTATTAAAGCAAAGCGTGTCTTTCTATCAAGATGATTTTGCTGGGCGAATCGCCACCAAAGTAATGCAAACAGCACTTGCCGTACGTGAAACGGTAATGAAACTGCTAAATGTTATGGTTTATGTTTTAGTGTACTTTATTTCAATGCTGGTGATGATTGCACAAGCCGATTACCGGTTGGCAATTCCAATGTTGGTATGGATGGTTATTTATATCTGCATACAGTATTACTTTATTCCACGTCTAAGAAAAGTAGCAACAGAACAAGCAGATGCACGTTCAACCATGACGGGACGAATTGTTGATAGTTACACCAATATAGCAACGGTGAAACTATTTGCGCATACAGACTCTGAATCGGCTTATGCAAAACAAGGAATGAAAGGCTTTTTAGACACTGTTTATCGACAAATGCGTTTGGCGACAGGCATTAATGTCAGTGTGCAAATTTCTAATTATGTATTAGCCTTTGCTATCACCGCTTTGTCTATCTCACTATGGATGCAAAGTGCTATTTCAGTGGGCGCTATCGCTATCGCGATCAGTTTAGCACTCCGCTTAAACGGCATGTCACAGTGGATCATGTGGGAGTTTAGTGCTTTATTTGAAAACATAGGCACAGTGACTGACGGCATGAATACCTTGGCGAAGCCAAATATTATCGAAGATAAAAAAGATGCTAAACCATTAGTGGTGAGTGAAGGTAACCTCTACTTTAAGCAAATGAGTTTCCATTATGGTGAGAATAAAGGGGTCATTGAGAACCTTGATCTTAATATCAAACCTGGCGAAAAAATAGGGCTTGTAGGCCGTTCGGGCTCAGGTAAATCGACATTGGTGAACCTGTTATTACGCTTTTATGATGTTGAAAAAGGCCAGATCATTATTGATGGCCAGGATATTAAAGATGTTCAGCAAGAAAGTTTGCGCCTTCAAATTGGCTTGGTGACACAGGATACATCTTTATTACATCGCTCCATTCGCGAAAATATTCTTTATGGTCGCCCCGATGCAACGGAAGAAGAGCTATTGAAAGCGACTAAACAAGCACAGGCACATGAGTTTATCTCTACCCTAACCGATAGTGAAGGCAATACCGGTTACGATGCACAAGTCGGGGAACGAGGAGTAAAACTGTCAGGCGGTCAGCGCCAACGTATTGCTATCTCACGCGTATTATTAAAGGATGCCCCTATTTTGGTATTGGACGAAGCGACCTCAGCATTGGATTCTGAAGTAGAAGCCGCGATCCAAGAAAGCTTATATGAGCTAATGCAGGGTAAGACAGTTATAGCTATTGCGCATCGTTTATCAACAATCGCCGCGATGGACCGCCTAATAGTGTTAGATAAAGGTAGCATTATTGAACAAGGCAGCCACCAGAAATTAATTGAGCAAAAAGGTGTTTATGCACAACTATGGGCACATCAAACAGGTGGTTTTTTAGGATGTGATTAATCACTTCATTGATTACTAACTTCATGACTAATTACTTCATCGATTAATATAACCGGCATAATTAACGAGCATATACCTACCTAATTTAAGGCGGCTCGTTTCCCGTTATCAACCAAAATAGACCTTGATTGATAACGGATCTCTCAGTTACTTCCAGCCCTGTAACCAACATTCTGAATCTTGTAGATCACGCCAACTAATTTCTGCCTCACGATGAGAAATAATCGCTTCTAATAAACAAAAAATAACATTGCCCTGCTCATCAAAATCAACATCGGTGATCAAAAAGTGCTTTTCTTTGTTGAGTGGTTTAACGGCAGTCCATTTACTATTAAGCAATTTTTGTGGGTTAATTTTATTAATGGGAAACTCCTTCTCAGTAAAGGTAACAGTCTATTACTTCGACCTAGCACAACCTAAAATCAAATAAACTCAATAAATAAAGTCGCTATTAAAAATAGCAGCACCTTGAGCTTAAAATAAAACACAGGAAAAGAGAAGCAACAACAAACAAGGAAACAAAAATAGATAGAAAGCAAAATAGAAAAAGAATAATACCAATTTCATTAAGTGTACGAGCAATTTTTGGCAAAGGAAAATGCATCAATTTAAGGCAGAAATTGCGCCAAATGATTGCTCTCATTACAAAATCCCTAACGCAGAAGAGATCTATTTTAACCAACAGAATGATCAGCTATTTGATGGAATTAAGATAAAGCGCAGTGATGCAAAAAGGCTACTGATTATCAACAATAGCCTTTAAGTCTTAATGATTAATGATTAATGCTGATAGCTTTTTTCCCACAGCTTAAATAAGTAAATAACAGAAAATGTTAAACACATATATAACAAACCAGCTGCTAAATAAGCTTCAAAAGGCGCATAATAACGTGCATTAACAACACGAGCAGCACCGGTAATATCAACAATCGTCACCACACCTGCAATCGCACTGCCGTGTATCATAAAGATAATTTCGTTACTGTAAGCCGGTAAAGCACGACGTAATGAATTAGGTAAAGTAATACGCTTAAGTGTTTGCCAGCGACTCATACCATAAGCTTTAGCGGCTTCTAACTCACCAAGCGGCATTGTTCCTATCACACCACGTACAATCTCAGCAGTGTAAGCCCCTGTATTTAATGAAAAAGCGAGTAGCGCACAGAACCAAGCTTCTTGAAAGTAATACCACATCCAACTTTCACGTATCGCATCAAATTGCGCCACACCATAATAAATTAAGAATAATTGTACCAACAATGGCGAACCACGAAAGAAGTACATATAAGCCCAAATAGGCCCTTTGATTAACCAATTTTGATGGCTACGCAAAACACCCGCAGGTATCGCGATCAAAAGCCCTATCAATAATGATAGCGCAACTAGCCAAGTTGTTGTCCACAAACCTTGTAAGTAAAATTCGTATTCATTAACAATGATTGAAAAGTCCATACTTACCTCGTTTGTATACTGTATTTACGCTCGGCCCACTTCAAGACAGTGGTAGAAACAGCAGTGTAAAATAGGAAGATCAGCGCCACCACAAGATAAAAAGTGAAGGGTTTTTGAGTTGATCCAGAAGCATCGCCTGCAATTTTAACCATATCTTGCAAACCGATGATCGACACTAATGCCGTTGTTTTTAATAATACTAACCAGTTATTGCCCAAACCAGGCAACGCATGGCGCATCATTTGCGGGAACATGACCCGTGAAAAGCGTTTATATTTATTCATACCATAAGCAGTAGCGGCTTCTAACTGGCCTTTGTCTACAGATAAGATAGCGCCACGGAAAGTTTCGGCCATGTACGCACCAAAAATAAAACCGATGGTCACAATACCTGCAATATAAGGGCTGATATCAATATAATCTGGTAAATAAGCCGTCCATTCATGATCTGGATAATAACCGGTCACGACTTCATTAAACCATTCATTAAGGTTATAGCTCGTATCATTGATCAACACTTGCCCACCAAAGAAAATAATCAACATTAAGATCAGATCAGGAATACCACGAATGATGGTCGTGTATAGTGTTGCAATACTGGTTAATATAATGGAATGTGAGAGCTTGGCTAATGCTGCTATCAATCCTAAGAAAACAGCCAATACGAGAGATAACAAGGCCACTTGCAGTGTTAACCATGCCCCCTCTAGAAAAATATCTTGGTAACCGTATAAAGAAAACATATCAACTTCTTTTTATTTAATCCCAATTAGCTAATAACTTAATTAATAGCATTGGCATAACAAAAAAGGATGAGACAACATATAAAAGGTTGTACGTCATCCTTTTCATTTTTAACGCTAAAGGTTAAAAAAAATAACCGTGATAACGTTTATTCTTGACCGTATACATCAAAAGAGAAGTATTTATCTTGAATCGTTTTGTAAGTACCGTTAGCACGAATTGCCGCAATCGCTTTGTTTAATTGCTCAACTAAATCTTTATTTTGTTTACGCACGGCAATACCTGCACCGTAACCAAACCATTTAGGATCATTTAGTTTAGGACCAACAAACTCAAACTTGTCGCCACCTTTCTTTGCTAATAAACCTTCAGAAATAGAAGCAGAGTCAGCGATAACATAGTCAAGGCGGCCCGCTTTTAAATCTAGGTATGCTTCGTCAAATGTACCGTAACGTTTGATTTTTGCAGAAGGAAAGTTATCAGAGATGTATAAATCCATTGTTGTTGCACGTTGAACACCAATGTTTTTACCTTTCATGAACGCTTCAGTCGCTTCAAATTCAGCCCCTTTAACGGCTGCAAAACGTGCTGGAATGTGTTGGTATTTATTAGTGAAAGCCACTTGCTTCAAACGCTCTTCAGTAATATCCATTGTCGCAATAATTGCGTCAAATTTACGCGCTTTAAGCGCTGGAATAATGCCATCCCAATCTTGTTTCACTAGCGTACATTTAGCACCTAATTCATCACATAACGCATTCGCGATATCGATATCAAATCCACTTACACTCCCGTCTTCTTCTGTTTTACTAAATGGAGGGTATGCACCTTCAACACCGATACGTATTTCTTTCCATTCTTTTGCTTGTGCCGAATTAAATGCAAAAGCAAATAATGCGATTAGTAGGCTAATTTTTTTCATTGTATTTCCTTATATTATGATAGATAGCTGTTTTAAAAATTTTTACTGAATTGATTTACAATATTATCCGTTTAATAAAACGGTTGGTATACTCATTTAATAAACAGTAGAGATAAACTGCTTAAAACGTTCCGATGTAGGATTCTGAAAAATATCTTCAGGCTTCCCTTGTTCTTCCACCAAGCCTTGGTGTAAAAATAATACTTTATTTGATACGTCTCGTGCAAAAGCCATTTCATGTGTTACCACTAACATGGTGCGACCTTCTTCGGCTAAATCACGCATAACAGTTAACACTTCACCGACTAATTCAGGATCAAGTGCAGAAGTCGGTTCATCAAATAACATTACTTCTGGTTCAACTGCTAACGCACGCGCAATAGCAACACGTTGTTGTTGCCCACCAGAAAGCTGTCCTGGGTAATAATCTTTACGTTCGTATAAGCCAACACGTTGTAATAAAGCTTCTGCTTTTACAATGGCTTCTTTTTTAGGCACCCCAAGTACATGCACAGGCGCTTCGATGACATTTTCAATTACCGACAAATGCGACCAAAGATTAAAACTTTGGAAAACCATCGCTAAACGACTGCGAATACGTTCAACTTGTTTGATGGATGCGGGAATAGCACCACGCTTTTTATCCATCTTCATTTTAATTAATTCACCATTAACCAAAATATCCCCTGACGTCGGGGTTTCGAGTAAATTAACACAACGTAATAACGTACTTTTTCCAGAGCCAGATGCACCAAGAATAGAGATCACATCACCTTGATGAGCTTCTAAGTCAATACCTTTTAATACTTGATTATCCGCGAAGGATTTATGTAGGTTTCTAATCGAGAGAGTAGGTGCTGTCATTGCTAATATTCATTATTGGTAGTTGGATTCATTATTTATTGTACCTATTTTGGAGAATAAATTAAAAAATTAATGCAAACCTTTACTCTGCATCAATTTTTTAAGTTGTACAATATAATAATTCCGTTTTTATTTTCTAAAAACATGCCAAAATTACGCATTAACGCCCTTAAATTGACGTAAAACAAGTGCTAGGCCAAACTTTCACATATTCCTTTACAAAAAAGTCGAGCATGTTATCGTGCGCGCGATCCCAATTTCTTACAAATTATACAAAAAGGTACATGAAGTGTCACAATCAATTAATTACGCTAATCCTGCCCCATTAGGCCTAATGGGCTTTGGCATGACAACAGTTTTACTAAATATTCACAATGCTGGTTTCTTTCCAATCAGTGCCATGATCCTAGCAATGGGTTTATGTTACGGTGGTATTGCACAGATCATCGCGGGTATTTTAGAGTTCAAAAAAGGTAATACTTTTGGATTAACCGCTTTCACATCATACGGTTTTTTCTGGATCAGCTTAGTCGCACTTCTATTATTTCCTCAATTAGGTAATGAAGGCGTAACACAAGCAACACCGCATGCATTTATGGCTTGGTACCTAGTAATGTGGGGCATGTTTACTGCTTTTATGTTTGTAGGTACTTTACGTGGTAACCGTGTTTTACAATTTATCTTTGGTAGCTTAACGGTTTTATTCTTCCTATTAGCTATCCGTGATTTCACAGGTTCTGAGTTAATAGGCCGTATTGCTGGTTATGAAGGCATTATTTGTGGTTTAAGTGCGATCTACCTAGCAATGGCAGAAGTGATCAACGAGCAATATGGTCGTACCGTTTTACCTATTGGTGAACGATAACTGCGATTGCTTTTAAAGCGGTAACTAGATTTAAATATAACTAGCTTTAAAACGACAACAAACTTTAAAGCTAGCATCAATAAACCGAGCCATTATCGCTCGGTTTTTTTATCTCTATACTTTACAAACAAACGCTGCCAATTCTGTAAAGCCCCTTCCATACCGTGGGTGAATAAATGCTGTATCAGCAAAACTTACTTTACCTTATCCATCATCTTCTTCGCTCTCTTCTCCTAACTTGTTACGAAAAGAAATTTTGCAACAAATAATTAACAATTCCGTTGAAAAATATTTATACTGGAACAATGCTTAAAAATGTGACGCAGATCTTACTAGGTGGTTATTTTTTATTACCTTAGTGGGATTTTTCAATACTGGCCTTAAATCAGGAAAAACAATGAAAGCTGTAAAAACGATTGATAGAAAACAAGTTAGACCCACAGATGCTTACATCGAAGATAATATGGAACCTAAAACAGTTGCATTCAGCACTATAACTGTTGTTCAGCAGATGATGGATGTTGATGCCAATATTGCAGGCAATGTTCACGGTGGCTCAATCATGAAGTTAGTGGATAACACCGCTTGTATGGTAGGAATGCGTCATACTGGCGGTAATGCCGTAACCGTCTCGTTGGATCGTCTAGACTTCCACTCTCCGGTATATGTAGGTGATATTCTTAGAATTAAAACTAGTGTTAACTTTGTTGGCTCAACTTCGATGGAAATTGGCGCTCGCATTGAAGCGGAGTCTGTATTAACAGGTGAAGTTCGCCATACTGCATCCGCTTACCTGACCTTTGTTTCTTTAGATCCGGAAGGAAAACCGCGTCAAATTCCACAGATCATTTGTGAAACAGATAGAGAGCGCGAACGCTTTGCCGCAGCCCTAAAACGTAAAGAAAAGCGTTCAGAAGCCAGAAAAGAAGTAAAAGAGCGCTCCCAGCAGAAACAATTACAAGCAAGCTAAAAGCAAATAACTTAAAGCTAACTGCTAAAAAGGTTAACGTTACGGTCAGGATCCACTCAACCTGAATAAACCTAGGTTTAACCTTTTTAAATAACCTCAGTTCGGAATAAGCAACGCTCTAAATAACTTAACAAGCTATTCAACACTACTTAACCTCAATTCTGATTAATGAAAGCGGAATTATATTCCAAATCATAAAATTATTTTTTTGGCTATACAGTGCTGCTAGTTTTGCGGAGTTCAAGGCGCGGAGTTCAAGGCGAATTATTGAAGCAATAACTGGTTATTGAGAGATAATTTAACGAAGAAACCCGCGAAAATAGCGGTGTTGTATCGCTTTGCTTATCCAGAACTGAGGTTATTTATTACATACCGACCTTATATACCGACTTTACTCTTTAAATAACCTTGATATAAAAACGTTAAAGCTTAAAATTGTCTTCAACATTTTTTAGTCGTATGTATTTTAGAAACCAGAGCACGGCAAAATAAAACAGGAAATAAATGTCACATCATATTGAAGATTTATTAGCGCAGTGGAGCAGATTCCCAAATGATAAATGGGTACTGGCAGTTATTACCAAAATCCAAGGCTCTTCTTATCGTAAAACCGGTGCAATGATGTTATTTCATTGGTTAGGAAAAAGTATTGGATTAGTCAGCGGTGGTTGTTTAGAAGGCGATTTACTGCGCCATGCACAGCGTGCTATTCAGCAAGATCAAGCGATTAATATCACCTATGATGCTAGTGATGAATCAGATGCAAGCTATCAACTTGGTTGTGGGGGTATTGTCGATTTATTATTAATACCGGTCACCGCTGAGAATAATTATCTACATTTACAGAGGTTAAAGGAGCAATTAACCTCAACTAATTGTGAGTACCACTTACCGTTAGTTGAATCAGGTACTCAAGCGTCATCTATCGTTGCGAATGTGCTGCCAATTAGCAATACAGCTGACTATGATTTTAGTAAAAGCACTTACAGTAACCCGAGTCAATCAGCAGCATTAACAATGCTTCAAATTCCTTGCCGAACACGTTTCCACCTCGCTATTTTTGGCGGTGGTTTAGATGCGCAACCGCTGGCAATGATGGCTATACAATTAGGCTGGAAAGTCACAGTATTTGATGAACGGTCTAGTTATGCACATCAACATCATTTTCCCAATGTCCATATTATTAAGCATCCCATCGCTCAATTAGATAATGAGAAGTTGTTAAATATTGATGCTGTTGTGGTCATGCAACACAATTTGACCTTGGATGCATTAGCATTAAAACTCATTAGTCAAAGCAACCAAGCTTATATCGCACTTCTTGGCCCGCACCATCGTCGCGATCAGGTTTTTAGTAAAGCTAATATTACCTTGGATGATTTTAAAGGTTTCTTTTCTGCACCCGCTGGGTTTGATATTGGTGGGGAACTGCCTGAGTCTATTGCCCTAAGTATCTTAGCCGAGTGTCATGCGGTTTTTCATAAAAAAATGCAACAAATAAAATCATAGCCATCATTCTGACGATAAATTTCATTGCTTAAATGACGACTGTTAATAAATAAACAGTGTGCAGTCTTTTAAATATAAGCCCAGTAATAAGCAGAACTATAAGGCAACCTGTGGATACGACAACAGTGAATACAATAGAGGAGCTTAAGGCTGCACCAAGAACATTAACTTTAGTGTTGTTAGCGGCGGGCAAGAGTAGTCGATTTAACGGCACTAAATTAGCGCAATCCATTACAGATTTAAATGCTGATGGACTGTTAGTGAAGCAACCCTTGTTATTGCACAGTCTAGATAAGTTAAGCCATGTTGCAGACTATTTAACCTCAAAGCATATAAGCAACAATGTTGTCGTTATATTAGGGACTCACCACAGTGAGTTGAGTCAATTGCTGCCAACATCTTGCGCTTATAGGATCAACAATAACAGCCTTGACGGTTTATCAACATCGGTTAAAGTCGGTGTTAAAGCCGCGCGTTCTGCTAATGCTAGTGGCTTGTTATTAGCACTTGGTGACCATATTGGAGTGACTTACACAGACTATATAACGTTAGCGGAGCATTGGTTAACAGAACAAAGCAATGTTTGTGCATCATACCAAGGTCAGTTAGGGGTTCCTGCTATCTTCACCAGTGAACAATTTGACGCGTTAACACAGCTTAAAGGCGACCAAGGTGCTAAGCCTGTTCTGCAACAATTAGCACAACAGAAGCAGTTAACTTGCTTAGCGTTACCCAACGCTATTAACGATATCGACACGCAAGATGATCTTCAACAATGGCAACAGCAGAAATTAGAAAGTTAGAGAGTTAGAGAGTTAAAATAAGCGAAATGGGTAGTAAGTATAAAAGAGATAAAAAAGCCCGAATCAATCGGGCATTTTTAATGTGACAAGCGATTATATTAATACCAATTCCTTAATTTAATGATCAAATATTACGCAGGAAAAAGGAGCAAGTTTAAGGTAAAATTTGCCGTAAATGGTTGCCCCCTTTACAAAAATTTTAACGCGAAAATAGTTCCTTTTAACCAGTACTATTGATCAGTTAGTTAGTGAAGTTGGTATAACTTAAGCTTTTGCTAGAGCACTTTTTAACTCACTTGGTCTCATTGGGATTTTACGTAAACGCACCCCCACTGCTTGATAAATTGCATTAGCAATCGCAGGTGCAACCGCAGTTACTGCTGGCTCACCTAATCCAGAAGGAGGCATTTTACTGGCAATAAACTCAACTTGAACGTCAGGCGTTTGGCCTAAACGTAAAGGTGTATAAGTATCAAAGTTAGAGTCTTTATACTGTCCATTAAGTAGCTCAGTCCCTTCATACAATGCCATCGATAAGCCCCATAGTGCAGCCCCCTGACATTGTGCTTCTGCACCATTTGGATCGACAATAATACCAGCATCAATCGCAACAACTAATTTCTGTACATTAACCAGACCATTGCTTTTATCGACATGAACTTGCACTGCACAGGATACCCATGTAGGCATATCGCGCTCTTGACCAAAAGTAGAAGCAATACCAAGCCCTGTATCTTCAGCTTGCTCAGTACCCCAACCAATCATTTCTGCCGCTTTTTTCAATACCGCTGCTTGACGTGCTGCACCACCTTCTGCAACTGGTGTAGTACCTGCATTTCGACCTTCTGCAATCAGCATATCAAGGCGGAACTGTACGGGATCTTTACCGGCATGATGCGCCGCTTCATCCATAAAGCTTTCCACTGCCCAACCTGTCCAACCCGGTCCAACTGAACGTAACCAGCCTGGTCTAAAAGTCGCCATCGCAAGGTCGTTAGAGACGGCACGTACTTTTTGTGCGCCAACGCTATACCAGTGATCAGCACCAGCAATGGCAAACGGGTCATAAACCTCGCCATTAACACCTTTAGGCATAAAACCAGGTGCTAATACCTGTGTCGGCCAACCTGCTGTTGCGTGATGTTCCATCGCAGTTACTGCTTTTTTATCATCAAAGGCCATTTTTAATTGTTGAACTGATGCTGAACGCGCGCTATCAAATTGCATATCTTGTGGACGCATCAACACCATTTTAACCGGCTTACCACCCAATGCTTTAGAAGTTAATGCCGCAGGAATAGTGTAATCACCATTTAGTCGACGGCCAAAACCACCACCTAACATATAAGTACGAATCACAATATTAGCGACATCTTCACCTAATGCAGTGGCTAATACTGGTAAAGTAAGGGACTGCCACTGGCAACCAGAATGTACTTCCCATATGCCATCTGAATTTTTAAATACCAAAGCATTCAAAGGTTCCATTTGCGCATGTAAGACGGTGCTAGTAATATATTCTTCAGAAATCGTGCTGCTCGCACTTTCAAATGCAGGTTCCGTTTTAACATTACCTGTATCTAAAATACCACCTTTGCTTGAGTCGCTTAGTAGTTTTTTACCATGCTCTATTATGTCAGCTTCAGACACATCAGTTGTTTTACCTGCATCCCATGTGACTTTAACCAGTTTTGAGGCTTTTTGCGCGCCAATAAAACTACTCGCAATCACCATCAACCATCCCGGTACGCTGCCACTTGCATCTTCTAATACGATGGTTTTTTGATAACCTTTGACAGCTTTTGCTGCTGAATCATCAAAACTAACTACTTTAGCGCCATAACGAGTCGGCGGTAAAATAGGGTTCGCATACACCATGCCATCAACTTTAGCGTCGATACCATAGATTGTTTTACCGTTGGTTTTATTGGCGACATCAAGCGACGTTACTTGTTGGCCAACTAATTTAAGATCTTGATTCGGTTTAAGGGGTAAGGTTTTTAACTCTTCTTCAGTAAACTTGCGTGTCAGTCCTAAGGTGACTAACTCACCGAAGGATAACTCACCTTTACTAGAGATGATCTTACCGTTTTTAGCTTCACAATCTTTTGTTGAAATGCCCCATTTTTTAGCCGCAGCTTCAATTAAAGCCGTACGCCCCGCGGCGCCCGCTTGACGGTAAACAGGCCAACTTTGTGAAATAGACCAACTCCCCCCCGTAACCATGTAACCCCAACGAGGATCACTATCAACATGAATAATTTCAACATCATTCCAATCAGCTTCTAGCTCATCAGCAAGAATACGCGCGATAGCCGTACCCACATGTTGGCCCATTTCTGAGCGCATAATATTCACTTTAATCTTGCCGGCAGTATCAATTGAATACCACAATGACGGCTCATAAATATCACCTTCACTAGGTAATACTTTACCGTCTGCACTAGCTGGGTCCATCGCAGCCATCAAATGACGTGGGAAACCAAAGCTGATACCCACAGCTGTCATACCAATTAAAAAACCACGACGGGTAATGCCCGGTGAACCACGTTTAGGTAATCTACTCATGATTGCACTCCTTTAATTTCAATAGCATTTGCAGCTTCATGAATGGCACTACGGATACGTACATAAGTCATACAGCGGCATAAGTTACCGCCCATTACCGCATCAATATCTTTATCTGTCGGTTTAGGAATATCTTTTAATAGTGCTGCGGCCTGCATGATTTGACCTGACTGACAGTAACCACATTGTGGCACTTGTAAGTTTTTCCATGAAACTTGTAATGGGTGGTCGTCTTTTTCTGACAATCCTTCAATCGTTGTTATTTCAGCACCTTCCACTGACGAAACCGGCGTAATACATGAACGTGTAGCACGTCCACCTACATGCACAGTACAAGCGCCACAGGTACCGATACCACAACCAAATTTAGTACCAGTCATATTAAGTTCGTCACGAATAACCCACAGTAAAGGAGTATCACTTTCTACATCGGCTGTCATCGACTCGCCGTTTAAAATAAATTTTGCCATTGTCACTTCTCCTGTGAATTATTGCTCAAATCGGGGTTGATTGCGGATTTCAGTTACTTTTTGTTGCAATTCAGGCCAAGGCTTTTGACCTGCCGATTGACGTAAGTAGGCAACGATTGCACTAATATCTTGATCACTTAATGCATCACGGAATCCAGGCATAACAACGCCACTAATACCTTGGTCACTGCGCACACCATCCAATATTACATTAACCAAATTGGTTGGTTGTTCAAGGTGAGTCGCTGACCCTAGTGTTAATAATGGACGACCTTTGACTAGTTCGTCACTGCTGTAATGGCAAGCTTGGCAAGCCGTTGCATATAATCTAGCGCCTTCGTCAATACGTAGGTCTGCTTGTGTATGTTGTGCTTTTATCGCTGCTTGTAAATTAGCATTAGCAGCAGGGTCATCACTTTCATTCGCGCCGCTATGATCAGCAAAATACAAACTAATCGCTTGCACATCATGCTCTGGTAATGCCGATAAACCTTTGTGCATGACCGGTGCCATTGGACCTGCAGCACTGCCATGATATGGAGAATTACCCGTGGTTAAGTATTCATAAAAATCTTGCGCACGCCAAGGGATGGGAGAAGTGCTTGTTGCCGTTAATGAAGGAGCTATCCAGCCATCAATATCCGCACCTTGATACATTTGGTCGTATTTTTCACCACCCAACGCATTACGTGGCGTATGACAGGCACCACAATGGGCAATACCTTCAGCCAAATAAGCACCGCGATTCCATTGCTCAGATTTATTATCATTAGTTTGGAATGACTGTGTATCTGCAAATAACAACTTCCAACCTGCTTGTAACCAACGAATATTAAGCGGAAATGGAATACCATTTTCTTTTTTAACTTGGTTAACAGCTGGCACTGACGTCATGATATAAGCGTAAACAGCACGAATATCCTCGTCGGTCATTTTATTAAAATGCTCAAAAGGAAACGCGGGTAATAAATGGTGCCCATCACGGCTCACACCGCTGCGCATAGCACGATTAAAAGCTTCTTCAGACCAGCTACCAATACCTGTTTCAACATCTGGTGTGATATTACTAGAATAAATCGTACCAAACTCGGTGTGCATTTCGTAGTTACCTGCGTAAGGTTTACCACCAGCGGGTGTATGGCATGTACTGCAATAACCGGCAGCTGCAAGTACTTTGCCTTGTTCAATAACTTGTTGGGAATAATCACTCTTAACTGGGGGGGTTATTGGATCAATAGAAGGGTTCCAAGCATAAAAGCTGAATAAACCAAGTCCAATAATTACTGCGCCAGATACGCCATAAACAATACGTTTTAGCATATTACATTGCCTTATTTAAAATATTTCGGGGGGGGGCAGAGAGTGAACTAACATTCCCTGTTTGACTTCGTATTACAGGTACTCTTTGTGAAAAAATGATTTACCATGACCTGAGACAATAAAACCTGTAATCGACGTTAATTTTAATGTGAATAAAATATGAAAGCAACCTTCAGAGACTACTAATCACTTAACAAGTTAACTGAAATGTGTATTGTATGTTTGAATATCTAATAAGAGTTAAAGACTTGACTGTGCAAGCCAGTAATGAATAACAAGCCAATAATATCCGTTATCATTTAGATGCAAAAATTAACCGGCCTCAATTTATAAGCAATGCCGTGGACATGTTCTCAGTATAACGTGAGAGGTAACCTTGAGAACTAACAAGATATTTGATGTATTAGGCTTTTCCAATATAAAGCGAGCCATCCATTAAATAACCCGCTTTGTATTCTATTTAACTCAGTATCTCTTTATTATGGTTGCTGCATGGTCGGGGCAAGTACCACTTCTCTTATGCACACTTGTTGAGGTTGTGCATAAACATACTCAACCGCTTGGGCAATATCATCAGGCATTAATACCCCTCCCATCTCCTCTTTCCATGCTTGATAGCCGCTTACAATATCGTTCGATGTTGTGTGTGACAGTAGCTCAGTTTCTACTGCACCTGGAGCAATAGTACATACTCGCACATTACTGCTTGCCACTTCTTCACGTACATTTTCAGTGATAGCGTGTACCGCAAATTTAGAACCACAATAAGCAGCATGATTAGGAAAAGTTTTACGACCAGCTACCGAGCTAATATTAATAATGGTTCCAGTTTTACGCGCTTTCATAGGTGCTAATACCGCTTGCATACCGTTCATCAGGCCAATCACGTTAACATCAAACATGGTTTTCCATTCTTCTGGATTCTGTACATCAAGCTCACTCAATAACATGACACCTGCATTATTCACGATACAATCAGTTGCGCCGTAAGTCGCTTCTGCTTTAGTGATTGCAGCGGTAAATGATGCTTTATCAGTCACATCTACTTGTTCGCATAGAGTATTAGGTAAGTTAAGTGCTTGTATACGCTCAATCCGACGTGCCAATAATAATAATGGATGGCCACTGTTACTTAGACGACGTGCAATCGCTTCGCCAATACCAGAACTCGCGCCAGTGATCACTATTAATTTTTTCATATTCAACTCCATTATTTTTTAAACCTGTGCAGCTAGTTTGCTGCAATGAAGGCATTATAAAAAACGAATCTGTGTTGATATATATGGCTGAAGTTAAAATACTGTTGTTATATGGCAACAATAAACCCATGATAGAGAAAAATTGTGTTCGTTTTTAAGCCTATATTCATTATTCATTATTCACTATTCACTATTCACTCAGCAGCAAAAACCATCAAGCAATGAGGGGAACGGATTCTAGCCGAATAAATGAAGGTGTTACGGGTATATAGCAGATGGGCTTGCTGAAGTTAGAATTACTGAAGGTAGAGTTACTGAAAGTAGAATCATTGAAGGTGTTGCTCGAAACGGTTTTTTATAAAATCGATAAATTCACGTAAGCGCTTAGGGCGATATTTGTCACTATGGTAAATAGCTGAAAATGCAACCACTGGTATATGCCACTCCGGTAATAACTCAATAAGTGTGCCCTTTTCTATTTCCGCCTCACAATACATTTTAGGTACTCTAATAATACCAGAGCCTGCCAATGCCCCCTGCAACAGTGCATGACCATTTTTACAAATTAACTGCCCTGTGATGTTGATATCACAATGTTGCTCTGGATTTGCTACGCGGTTAAAACTCCAACGCTTAACCGACCCTGTTAAACAGCGATGCAACATAAGTTCTTGTGGGTGGCTCGGGCTACCATAATTTTTTATGTATGCAGGACTTGCCAGCGTGACAATATGAATATCCATGAGTTTTTTGGCAACAAATCCCAGATCCTCAATATCCCCCATTCTAAACGCGATATCAAACTCATCATTGATTAAATCAACACGATGGCTACTAAAATCTAGTTCAACTTTTATTTGCGGATATAACACCATAAACTCGCTGATATACCGAGTAACAATTTCTTCACCAATGTATCCTCCGACGCAATTGATGCGAATAAGGCCACGAGTTTGTTGTGTATCGTCTACCGCCGCAATAAGTGCCTGATCAATATTTTGCAATGCACTTTCACATTGTTTAAATAATTGCTCACCGGCAAGGGTCAACTTAAGCGTACGCGTAGTTCGTGTCAGTAATTTAACCGATATTTTATTCTCCAATGCACTTATTTGACGTGACACATGAGAACGAGAAACCCCCAATGCTTCAGCAGCTTTAGTAAAGTTGCCCAACTGTGCAATAAGTACAAATGAGCGAATATCGGCAAGATTAATATTATTTAGCATAGTAAGCTCCAAACAAATGATATGTTCAAGTTATTCATCAACCTCAACTCGATATAAGCAAATCAGCACTGTAAATTTTAAAGCTTAACTTGTTAAAAACTCTTTCTTGAGGGATCTGTTGCTTCGCGAAACTCATCAGATAGTTCTGTTAATAACGTCTGGTCGGCGAGCCCTTCTGAACGAATAGCAAGCAACTGTGACCAAGCCCTTGAACGGCTATGCCCATCAAATAATACAGCCATCTTCTCATCTCTATTTTGCAACAACTTATAGATCAACAAATACTTGTTATGTGCACTTTCATCTTGCTTCGATATTAGCGCTTGTGATGCTTCTAAGACCAAGTTGCAATATTTTTCAATAGCAATCTCTTTAATAGATTTGAATACTTTCCAATCAGATTCTTTCAAATTACAGCTCCATATTATAAATATGATCCTTATGCTTATTCGATAATTGTACAGAATAAATTCACCCTAACAGTAAAAATCCAGAATAAAATAGCTGTAGGACGAGATTCTTTTGATCATTGGCCCGTCACTTTCTCAGACCAAGTATTTTGTGGTCGCTTCACGTCGTCGTCAACAACCATCCTTATTTAGTTGGTTCTCGTTATATTGGCGGCCACCAAAAGAACTAAAAAGATGAATAGTTTCCTTGAATTTATTTTTCTAATTGAAAAAGACCTAACAGATAGAAAGGTCTTTATAAGAAACGATACTTATCGCTAAATGAGGTTAATTACATATCCATAATGAAATTTACGATAGTAGTTAACGTAATTTACGACGGTTTCTACTAAGTCCAAAACCTACCAAACCCAATCCTAACAGAAGAAGCGTTTCAGGCTCAGGTACATTAGCTCCTGCCGAGTATTTTGTTAAGACTCGAATATAATCACCAGGGGTACTTGCTGTCCAATCAACGTTCACCGTTGAACCTATGAATGTTGCACTGTCACTATTTTCAAGACCACGTAGGGTCGGATTAAGATAAGTGACCGTATTATTCAATAAAAAGTCACTGCCATTTAAGTTGATCGTACTCGTAATGAGTGCAAGAATATCAGCATCAAAATTTACAAATCCAACTTGTGACCTGCTTTTATTAGGATCAAAGAATACATAGTGACTAGCAACCGTTGTCCCTGCTGATAACGTTCCTGCAAGGCCTCCTCCTATATCATCTACCGATAAGTTTGTACCCAGAGTAATATTTTGACCTTCGTTAAATGCATAAAGATTATTATTATTGAAAGTATTATTACCTACAGTATTACTCGGAGTGGATTGGTTAAAAGGAACACTAAGCTCAACAAAATTTCCAACACCAGAAGTTACGGCACCACTAGTAATGATTGCTTGAGCGCCAGAAGCAAGGCTGCAAAGAGCAGTAAACACAGTACAATTTTTAATTATATTTTTCATATTGACTCCATGTCATCATTGACGTTATGAATAAAATAAAACCGTTTTATTTAAACGACCTTATTTTAAATAAAGCATTTAAGGTGCCAATAAAAAACACATGCTAAATCAACATAATAAAAAATAAATAGATATCAAGTGTCAGAGCTATCGACAGTTGCCTAGCGGCTAAATGCCTCGTTGGTAATAGTTAGGATTAGTTTTTATGCTTAAAAGGCAAACAATCTAAACAATCGAGTAATCAGGATGAATTTATAAATTGCCCATGCCACTGAAGAACTCACTCTGTTTGCGGCGCAACTCAATAAACACATCACACACTTTAAAATACAGAAATCAATAGCTGCACTGCATTGGGTATTGGAGGTACATTTATACACAGAAAAAATGCCATTTAAAGTGATCAATGAAAGAGTCTATTTAACTCAATAGGCTCTTTTTCTTCTTTTACGTAATAACTTCACCCATTACGTAACTCACAACCATAAATAGCAAGCGAGAAACAACGATGCTAAATCTAACGTTTTGTAAGCCCTTTTTTATTCAAATATGGCAGGATATGTGGACGAGATTCTTTTGATAATTGCCCCGTCACTTGCTCAGACCAAGTACTCTGTTTTTGGTTACTCGAACGGCTTGCATAATAATCATGTATCACCTGATCATAATCTTTAATATCGCCCATATTCAGTGGCTGATATTTATTTTCATGCATAATTACATGAGCCGGTAAACGCGGCTTAATTTCAGGGTCTTGGGCTGGGTAACCTAAACACATGCCAAATAATACCGATGTATTTTGAGGTAATTCAAGCAATTCATCCACCAACTGTATTTGATTACGTAACCCACCAATATATACACCACCTAACCCTAATGATTCAGCGGCTAATAAACAGTTTTGAGCCATGATGCCACAATCCACTGCACCAATAAGCGTAAGCTCAGTAAAGTCAGCTTGTACATCAGGATTAATCGCCGCATGACGTTGATAGTCAATACAAAATACTAAAAATTCAGGCGCATTTTCAACATAGGGTTGATTACCTGCATACTCCGCTAGCAATTTACGTTTACTTTTACCCGTTACCCTAATGATAGAGACAACCTGTAGCATACTCGAAGAAGAAGCGGCTAATCCAGCTTGAATAATACTGTCGAGTTGGCTTTTCTGTATTGGCTGTTGCGTATATTGGCGAATCGAACGATGGTTTAACATCGTCTCAATGGTTTTGTTCATAAATCAGTAATCCTTGTCGCTATAATTGAAGTCATAATTGAAGCCATAATTGAAGTCATAATTGAAGCCATAATTGAAGCCATAATTGAAACCATAGTTATTATTATTATAATTATAAAATGCACCATAAGGTGTAATGCACTCTTAATAACCCGAATCAAAACATGGCAATGCAGAGAATGAAATAAAATAATACGGTGACTATTTCAAAGCAAGGTAGGCTTGTCAAATCAGTTCATTAATGGCACGTCATGTTCGCTTTAATGCCGCAAAATCGATTAGTTAATATGGAGGCTAATTGTTGATTAAATACCACCCTCATTTTCTACCACTAATTATTTGAGATGATTAAATTCAACCTTCGGGTAATTTTGTATTTTTGAGTCCCCCACATTTTGAATACCGTCTCTTTGTCGCATTACTCACTTAAAAATGATACCTGCAATCTGATACCGTTTTATCTCAACACTCTGACTGCCCATTAATCATTATTTTGTACAAGCAGCGAGAATGATTTACTTTATCATTTGGCATAAATTTTATGGCTAATAACCGATAAATAAACGGCTGAATCTCCGCACTACTTTATTTTACTGGCGCTTCTTTCTAAGGTGAGGTTAATACGTATAAACATGCCTTGAATAGCATCTATTTGAGCCGAGTCACGCCCTTCAGATACAAGCTCTTGGTACAATAAATCAGAAGCTTGTTTAAAATCGTCGTTACACTTACCTTGGCTCGCTAATAAAAAAGCATCAGCTAATTTGTATTGCCATTTTTTAAGGTACTTTAATTTTTTGCCTACTAAGTTTTCACATATTGATTGCACTCGAACCAATGCATGCCCTAAGTTAAGTCCAGTTAAAGCGAGATCGGTAATGGCACGAGAATGAGAACCTTGATCGTAATTAATTAACCTTAACAATCTATCTGCCATTCGACGGTTGTACCAAATAGCAGGCATTTTCTGATTATCTATATTCATTAAGTCTTTATGAGTCGCTTTAAAAACTCGGCTAACTAATAGCTGAATGCTAGGCCCTGTAAATAAGTGAAAAATCCAAAACAAAATACTAACACCAACAAAAATAGCCATCGCTGCACTTAATGTATAATCAATGGTGAAAGCTAAGCTCATGTCAGTACTGGGGCGAACTAAAATTGAAAATGGAATGCAAAATCCTAAACCATAGGGTAGTGTTTCACGTTCAGCAATTAGCAACAGGCCTAAAAAATAAGGTCCAGCTAGCACTAATAATAATATCTCTAATTGCCCGCCGCTTTGCGCGAGTAAATTAAGAGCGTAAAAGATAGTTACCACAGAAGCTGCCACGACCCCAATTAGCAAGCGTTTTATAACGACACGTAAAATAGCCAAAGGTATTCGCGCTAACATAATAGAAAATATGACGGGTAAAATCATGATCATCAATGCAGCCGATGAACCTGTACTTATCCAAATACATGCGCCAATCACAAACACTAATAAAGTTCTAAAGCCAACAATGATGCCTGCTAACGGATCCCGGTAAGTCAACATACTTGGCGCATTCAACAAGGTTTTATCACGTTCCTGTAGTGCTTTATAGGCACGCAATAAAATGGTTAAATCCCCTGTTATATCTAAGGCGACATTAAACATATGCGATTCAAAAGGAGCTTCAAAGGTATTATTGACTCGCCATTCTGTCAGTTCCCTTCGAAAGGCTTTAACTTCCTCAGCGCAAAAAGCATAGTTATCAGATGCTGCAATACTGGCTAGTACCTGTTTTAATCGGTTAAATAATTGTGCTAAATCAGCAGTAATTAGTTCAGAATGATTACGTTGCAGACGACCAAAGATTTGAATTAAAGCCAGTAACGACAATACTTTTTGCGCTAATTGATTTGCCGCTCTTGAACGCCCTGGCCCTTTTGGTCCTTCGTAACGTACAGCACTGGAATCTTCATTTATCAAGCCTAAGGTCGCCATCACGCCATCAATTTGTGTATGACGTTTTTCATGTGTCCCTTTAGTGTCTAGCTCAGCCACTAAATAATTTAAGGTTTGGTTGATCACCGACCTAGCTTGGATTTGTAGCGAATTTTTTATTTTTACTGGCCAGAATAGATGGCTGACAATTCCTGCACAAAGAGAGCCGATAATGATTTCACTCATACGCGCCTGTGCCACGTCGAATACACCTTGGCTACTAACGGTCGTCGGACTCACCATCACTAAAAGTACAATAATTTCAGCCGTTACTGCCGCCATCGCAAAGGCATAAACAAAGTTAGCTTGCCGCACCATTGCAGATAAAGCTGAGTTTAAGCCTAGCCAAATAGCCAATGCACCCAGTGCTAAATAGGGATATGACATCAACTGACTTAATAGCAAGATGCCAAATAACCCACCGACAATGGTACCTATTATTTGGCAAAGTGCTTTTTCGATCACCAGACCACTTTCTGGGCGTAACTGTAAAAAAATAGCCGAAACTAATGCCCAGTAAGGGCGATCAAGGTTCAGCGCCATCGCAATCGTTAAAGCCATCGCCATCGCAATAACACCTTTTATCGCAAAAATAACAGCCTGTTTTTTAGGAAAAAATAGATGACGTAACACCACTCCCAAGTTATTCCCCTTAGTCTGTCGCGAGATGAATCGACACTGTCATTCCCGCACTCAGCTGAATACCTTTAGGTAATGTGTCTAATTGAATATCAACGGGAATACGTTGTGACAAACGCACCCAATTAAACGTTTGTTGAACTTGAGGTAAAAGTTGGTTGTTACTTTGTGTATTGGTATTAGCAATTGCTTTGCCCACGCTAACAACATGACCCGTTAGTTGTTCACCACCACTGAGTAATGCGATTTTGGCAGCTTGGTTTTCATAGATAAGCGGCACTTTAGTCTCTTCAAAATAACCTGTGACATAAAATGAATCAGATTTAACAATCGCAAAAACAGATACACCCTGCCCGATATAATTTCCCTGACGTAAATTTAAATTAATGATTTGGCCTGATACTGGGGCAACGACTTCCGTTCTATCAAGGTTTAATTGTGCTAAAGCTTGCTCTGTTTTAGCAAGATCATAATTAGCTTTTGCAATATTTCTATTGATACGCGTTAGTTCTAAGCCTTCTTCACTGATTGCTTTTTGATTGTTTAATGCTTCGCGGCGGTTGTATTTATGCTTAGCTAACTCCCACGCTAACAATGCACCTTCCGTGTTTGCTTTACTTTTATCTAAAGCAGCTTGATAACGTTTGTTATCAACACTAAACAGTAACTGGCCTTTTTTAACTAATTGCCCATCTTTAACATTGAGCGTTGTCACCCAACCCGAGACATCAGCTGCGACGGTGACAATATCAGCTCGAACTCGTCCATCGCGAGTCCATGGCGTATGCATATAATCAGTCCAAACCCAACGCCCTGCAACTACCGCCATGATCACAACAACAACGGTAAAAAGAATACGTAGATACTTTGTCATAAAATTTATCTTCCACTCAGTAAATATACAGTTAAGGCGAAATAGCATACAAAAAGTGATACTTCAAACCAGGCAACTTTCCATATGCGATCGTGCCAGTCTAAACGGTGTAAAGCAAAACGAGTTAATGCAGATAAGATAAAAGCAATCGGAATATAGATAACCAAAGGGCTAAACTCCATTCCACCTAACACTACAGTTTGAAGCATAAATACCCTTACATTGATTAAAAAGTTACATCGATTAAAAAAGCCTATCGTAAAAATGAAGACCTGAATCGTTTATTAATAAGACAGCATAACAAGACAACTTGCTAAAACCATAAGATAAAAAGTTTCACCCAAATGACATTTTTTGTTATCAACCATTGAAATCAAGTTTACTAATAAATAACGTCATTTAAAAATCTCTCAATATATTTTCAATATAATATTTTTAAGGACAGTATTTTTCAAACAAATACGCCCTTTAAACTATTGTTCTGTATAAATAAACAACGTATTTTTTATTTATAAAAAAATTTGAAATTTAAACGAGTATTCAGTGGTCTGTAGATGACGGTATTTACTTTCTCTTTTTATGTGTAAACCGTTTTTCGTTTATTAAGGGGCGTTAAGCCCAGTTATAGACTCAGTTATAAACTTCTTAGATTCAAATAATAAGTGCATAACTTCAACAATTTAACTTTACAGGTATTTTATAATGATTCGCTTTAAAAATTTTATGATTGGCTTACTAGTATCAATAAGCTTGACTTCAACCTTTGCACACTCTCAAGATTCAGACTCAAATCAACCAATAAAACCAAAGGTCATTTTCTTTGATGTTAACGAAACACTACTAGACTTAGAAAATGTAGGTAAATCAGTTTCTAAAGCCTTAGGTGGACGCGATGAACTAGTCCCTTATTGGTTTACTACAATGCTACATTACTCTTTAGTTGGAAATGTGACAGGTGAATATAATAGTTTTGCTGAAATAGGCATCGCCTCATTAGAAATGATTGCAAACCAACAAAATATTAAACTAACACCTGAAGAAGCGCGTACCGCAGTACTAACCCCCTTTAGAGACCTAGCACCACATAAGGATGTAGTTGAAGGCTTGAAAAAGATACGCGCACTGGGTTATACCATGATCACATTAACTAACTCTTCTGATGCAGGCATTGCAGCTCAACTTAAAAACTCAAATCTAGCACAATATTTTGATGGCTCATTAACTGTTCAAAATTTAAAAACCTTTAAGCCAGATTTAAAAGTATATGACTGGGCACAAAAAGAAATGAAGATAGCACCTGAAGATGCCATGTTAATTGCCGCACACCCATGGGATTTAGCAGGAGCAGATAAAGCAGGTTGGAAAACCGCATTTATTATGCGTCCAGGTAAAGCACTCTACCCTCTTGCCGCCAAGCCAGATTTGATTGGCCGAGATCTTATTGAGATAGCAAATCAGTTAGAAGCGAATGCTAAGTAGACTTTGTATTTAACCTTTAGCGAGGATTGGTTAGGTTTGGGGTTGTTAATACTTTTATAAACACAAAAGGCAGCCGAAGCTGCCTTTTTTATATCACTTTTTAAAAGTCATAAATTATTTCATGAATTTTTTAAATGGTGCATCAACTGGAGTATCTGCAAGGTGGTTTGTGTAGTTGCTCATTACTTTTTGAGATAAACCAACAATAATTTCCAGTAGTTGCTGCTTGCCATAACCTGCAGCAAAGAACTTCTCGATTTGGTGGTCGCTAATAACACCACGCTCACGTGTCATTGCCAATGTAGTTTCACGTAGCGTTTCTAACTTAGGGTTAGCAAGCTCTGTTTTGTTAACGAGCGCATCAACAATATCTTGGTCAACTTTCATTGAAGCCGCAATTGCACTGTGTGCCGGAACGCAGTAGTGACATTCGTGCTCAACGTTAATTGACTGCCATACCACGGTTAACTCTTCAGCGTTAAATGATGTTTTTTGGAATAGATCATGCAGTACTTGATAGCCTTTTAGCAAGGTTGGTGCTTCAGCCATTACTGCGTGTAAGTTAGGTAGCATACCAAATGCGGCTACAGAGTCAGCCATTAGAGGTTTTGATGCTTCAGGTGCGTTTTCTGCTGTGTATAAAGTAAATTCTGTCATGTTTAGCTCCAATAAATAATGAGTTTTAAGTAACTTCAGGACACATACTAGTTGATTTTGAGCGATTGCTAAAGTTAAAATTGAGCAAGTGTTCAAATAAATTGAGAAATCACATGGCTAACAAAATAAAGTTTGAGCGTGAGTCGGTTGTGCGCCTTGCAAGCCAACTCTTTTGGCAAAAAGGTTTTCATGCAACCTCAACCCGTGACTTACAAGAAGCTATTAACATGCGACCGGGCAGCATTTACTCTGCATTTGGCTCTAAAGAAGGGCTATACAGCGAATCGTTAAAAGATTACACCCTACAAATGAAAGCTCAAATAGAGGGCTTTTTATCAAACACGGATACTGTACTTGAAGGTTTACGTGCATTTGTAGAAAACGTGATCATCGAGACAAAAGATTGCAGTCCCAGTGCTATCTGTATGCTGGTTAAAGCAAACAGTGAATTTGCCGAAAAGGATGCTAATTTATATGAGTTAAGTTTAAATCTAGCCGCTCAATTTGAAGCCTATTTAACGCAATTATTTGAGCAAGCAATAAACAATGGTGAATTAAATAGTACGATGACTGCACTTGAGTATGCGCGTTTTTTTCAGGTGCAATTTACAGGTTTACGCGGTTATTTTAACCGTCCCGGCGTAACGCAATTAGCTCAACCAATGATCGAGCAAATGTTTTTACTGATCAAAAAACTATAAAATTAGATTAACGATCATACTCAACCAGTTATCTGTTCCAGCACTGAACAGAGAAAACCACGCCATGAAAAGGAACTTTGATGATAAAGATTAGTCAATGTTATTGGGAAGTCATGACTCGCACAATCAGCACTGGCTCAATCAGAACAAGGCCAATCAAGCTTTCTGCGTAAAACACCTTCCTTTTTTAGAAATTCATAAGTTAATATCTCTGTAATAACGTGATGATCATGCTATTACTCTGTTTTTATTTCTCGTCCTGATAAGGTCTTGCTGTGCTTCATAAATATGCCACTAAAAGATGGGCTCCATTATTAATATTAATAATGATCGCTGTCGGTATTCTCCTCTACTTAGATTCCATAGTTAATTCAACTTTTAAAGATAAACAGTGGTCAGTTGCATCAACTGTTTACGCGCGACCTTTAGAAATATATGAAGGATTGCCACTCACGTTGACTGATTTACGTGAAGAAATGACCATGCTTGGATATCATTTTGTGGGTCAAGTTAATAATCCAGGGGAGGCATTAATCGATCGAAATAAAGTGACTATTTTCATCCCTCAATTTCAGTTCAGTGACGAATTAGCTGCAGCACAAAAAATAAAAATAACCTTAAATAATGGCTTTATATCAAAATTAGAAAGTAAAGATAATAAAGCATTAGTGCGTTTACAGCCCTTGGTGATAGGCGGTATTTATCCTTCCCACAACGAGGATAGATTATTAATTCAACTTGCCGATACCCCTGTTTCTTTACAAGCAATGCTAGTTGCTGTTGAAGATAAGGACTTTTACGACCATTTTGGTATTTCACTACGCGGTATCGCCCGAGCTATGGTTACCAATATTAAAGATGGTGGATTCTCACAAGGTGCATCGACACTGACACAACAATTGATTAAAAATTATTACCTCACGCCAGAGCGAACATTAATTCGTAAAGCACAGGAAGCGCTGATGGCAGTGCTATTGGAATTACATGCAAGCAAAGCTGATATTTTAGAAGGCTACATGAATGAAATATACCTTGGTCAAGATGGACCACGCGCTATTCATGGCTTTGGTCTAGCCAGTCAGTATTATTTCAAAAAAAATATTATGGACTTATCGCTGTCGCAACAAGCACTGTTAGTTGCACTTGTGCGCGGTGCCAGTTATTACAATCCATGGCGTAACCCTGAGCGAGCATTAAAACGTCGCAATTTAGTGTTAGATATTGCAGTCAGAGAAAAACAACTTGATGCAGACCTTGCTGAATTAGCTAAGCAAGAACCACTAAAAGTGGGTGAACGCAGCGTTAGCAGTACTAAACGTTATCCTGCTTATTTAGACCTTGTGCGCAGGCAATTACAAAATGATTACAAAGCTGAAGACTTAAGTTCTGATGGACTCTCTATTTTTACTCATTTTAATCCATTAATTCAACAAACGGCTGAGTCTAGCTTGGTTAAAATGATGACTAATGATAAAAAATCTGACCCCAGTGCGAACCTACAGGGGGCGGTGATTGTTACGCAACCTAATACCGGCGCGGTAACTGCAATTGTTGGAGGTAGTGACACACGATATGCGGGATTTAACCGTGCAATTGATGCCCGCCGACAAATTGGCTCGTTAATGAAACCCGCCATATATTTAACGGCGTTAGAAAAAAGTGAACAATATACGTTAGCGACTTTAATAAGCGATGCCGCCTACGAGAAAAAATTAGACAACGGTGATAGTTGGTCCCCTAAAAACTACGATTTAAAAGATCATGGTGATGTGCTTTTATATAAAGCGTTAGCACGTTCATACAATCAGGCAACGGCGCGTTTAGGCAATGAGTTAGGCTTAGATAATATCTTATCAACATTAAAACGACTTGGCGTTGATAGTGACATTCCCGCACTCCCTGCGATTACGTTAGGCGCGGCTGAGTTAAGTCCACTTGAAGTGGCTCAAATGTATCAAACCATTTCATCTGAAGGGTTTTATACACCGTTATTGGCGATCCGCTCGGTTGTCGATCCGCACGGAGAAGTGTTAACAAGTTACCCTATTGCTATTGAAAAACGCTTTAGTTCTAGTTCGATTTATACATTACGCCATGCTTTACAAGCCGTTACGCACGAAGGGTCAGCTAAAGCATTACAATGGTTATTACCTGATTTTGCTGTTGCAGGGAAAACTGGAACAACCAATGATCTGCGAGACAGTTGGTTTGCAGGTTTTTCAGATGATATGCAAGCGGTTGTTTGGCTTGGCCGTGATGATAATAAAACAACGGGATTGACCGGTTCAAGTGGTGCACTTCGTGTCTGGGCTGATATTTTCAAAGCGCGATCTCAGCAACCTTTACAGAACCTGCCACCCAAAAACATCACCCTAGGTTGGATTGATAGTGAATCAGGTGTAGGTACCCAAGATAGCTGTGATAATGCAATACTATTGCCTTTTGTAAGTGGCACTGAACCAAAACAAGAAATACGTTGCAATACAACCGATAAAGTCATCGATTGGTTCCGTAATTTAACCAACTAAACCAACTAAATCAACTAAAGAGATCATATTAATGAACCATTATAAAATTGCTGTTGTTGTTTGTTTATCTAGTTTTTTATGGGCCTGTAGTACCAAACCTGTCACATCGCCAACGACAGAGTCCACGACTCCAAGTTCAGTCAGCACCGCAACTGATGGTATTGATAATACGGTGAAGGGAAGCGCGGCCTTAGACTCATTATTTAGTCTTGCTGAGCAGCAAGAAAGCAAGGGGAACTTACGCGGTGCAACGGGGATTTTAGAACGAGCAATCAGGATATCTCCACGTAACCCTGAAATCTATTTACGACTAGCAGAGTTAAATTACCGCCAAAGTAAAAATGCACAGGCACAATCTTTTGCTGAGAAAGCACTTAGTTTAAATCCGAATAAAGCATTAACGGGTCAAGCTGAATTATTACTAAAAAAGCTGTATTAGAAAAGTTGCAGTAGAGAACTTGTATTAGAAAGCTTTTATTACAAAACTGTTATTACAAAGTCTTTCTAATATCCCCCTCCTCTTCATTCAGTAATGTATGTGTTGAGGGTTAATGTTTTTGTTGAAGGGGTTTACGCTGCATCGAGCAGTAAAAGTTTATGAGTCAGTGCCTTTTTTCCTACAGCCTTTTTCTGGACCTTTTTCTAAATCTTTTCGACAATATTTTTTGACTTTTGGTTATAGTTTTGATTTTTGGCTTTTTGGTTACAAGCTGTGTTTTTCAAGGCAGTTGGCACTCATTAGCTAGTTTTTATGCTGCTTCTTTCATAGAATTATCTTGATATTTATTCTCAGTGTTTTCGCTATCGCTGTTTTTCAAGACAGTTGGCAACTCTTCTTTTTTGAACAGCAGAATATTTTTACCCACAACATCCCCAATGAACAACATTATCGTTGCGTGTTCTGCGATTCTTTTTCAATATGTAAATTTAACATTTTTCATTGAACATTTTTCATTATCCTGTCACCGCCATATCACATCTTTCATTTAAAAACACAAAAAACCAATATTATTCAACACCTTAAAGAAAAACCAAGCAGTGGCATTATATTTGCTCCAATCTAATCACTAATGCAATAAAGAGGTAACAGTGTAATGAGTAATTCAATAGTAACAATCAATCCTTTTACTGAGCAAAAGCTAAAAGAATATACATTGATGACACATAATGAAGCTAAAAATGCAGTAGTCAATTCAAGTGAATGTTTCGAACAATGGAAACTTGTGCCTATTTCAGAGCGCGCAAAACTTGCCAAAGCACTAGCAAAGGTGATTGAAGAAAATAGCGATGAATTAGTTCAACTAATGGTTGAAGAGATGGGCAAAGTAAAATCTCAAGGCGAACAAGAAGTTGCTCTTTGCGCTAATATTTGTAATTACACCGCTGATATTGCAGAAAAAGAATTAGCGAATGAAAATCGTGATTATGAAGGTGGTAAAGCAATAATTACATATCAGCCAATAGGCGTAATATTAGGCATTCAACCTTGGAACTTTCCACTCTATCAAGTAATTAGATACAGCGTCAGTAATTTAGTGGCCGGCAATACAACAGTAATGAAACACGCTTCAAATGTATTCGGTATGGCAAAGAAAATACAATCGTTATTCGAACAGGCAGGCTTCCCAAAATATGCTTACCAATCACTATTAATTGATGGTGAAACAGCCAGCAAACTAATTAGTCATGATGGCATCAAAGGCGTTACTTTTACGGGTAGTGATGCAATAGGTAAAAAAGTGGGCGCAAAAGCAGCTGAATACAGTAAAAAGACTGTATTAGAATTGGGCAGTAATGATGCTTATATTGTTTTAGATGATGCAGATATTCCATTAGCGATTGAAACGTGTATCAAAGGTCGTATTGTCAATAACGGCCAAACCTGTGTCTCTGCAAAACGTTTTATCATCACAGAAAAAAATTATGAGCTATTCAAAGAAGAGTTCAAAAAAGCGATGATGGATCTGAAAATGGGCGATCCAAAGGCAAAAGATACCGACCTAGGGCCTATGGCTAGAAAAGACTTACAAGAAAAACTACACAAACAGGTCACTGAATCCATTGACGCAGGCGCTAAAATTGTTTGTGGATGTAAAATACCTGATGAAAAAGGTTTCTTTTACACAGCTTCTATTTTAGAAAATGTAACGCCCAATATGCCCGCTTACGATGACGAATTATTCGGTCCTGTCGCAGCACTTATCAAAGCAAAAGATAATGATGATGCAATGCGTATAGCTAACGATTCACGCTATGGTTTAGGTGGTGGCATTTTCTCTAAGGATGAAGCTAGCGCAATAGAACTGGCGATCAAACACTTCGACACAGGGATGGTTAATATCAATGGCTTTGCCCTATCTCAACCAAACTTACCATTTGGAGGAGTAAAAAGTAGTGGTTATGGACGTGAGCATGGTGGTTTTGGTTTAAAAGAGTTCATGAATATAAAATCTGTGATGGTTGCTCAGACTAAATAACCATTAAATTATAATAGCTAAATTGTAATAGCTAAATTGAAAATTAGTGCTCAACACATGTTGGGCACTCCTTAACAAGACGCTCACTTCTTAAAAATAACTACTCTAGGAGATAAACTCATGCCTAGGGCATACTCAATTAGCATTAATTTACATGCTTTATAACATCTAAACTTTCAGTTAGCCTCAGCAATAGCCAGACAAAAATGATTAGGGATTCAGCCCTTTTTAAGCATCTACCTTAAAATAACAACAAAATAAAAATACCCGAGCACACTCATTAGCTGAAAAAGCACTAACTGAAAAAGCACTAACTTAAAAAAGCATTCAGCTAAAATGTGAATCAAGTATTAACGGGGCAAGCTAAATTATTGCTAGAAAGCTGTACTAGAAAACTTGTATTAGAAAATCTCCATTAGGGAACCTGCATTAGAAAAGCCTGAATGCAAAGAGTAGGTTAAGCGCTTCATTAGGTGATGTGTTTATTGAGGGATGACAGTGCATCAATCAATATCATTTATGGGATCTACGATTTCTCGTATATATTAATAAAATTGATTAACGATAGAGGCTTTAAAAGGCCATCGGAAAATTGATGACCTTTCATCTAATCTTTATTTAGCTAAAAATCCAACTTTTGATTTTTTAGCTATTTTTAATGTTCTTTTTTCTTTTGCAGTCAAAAGCGGTTTTTTCTTACCGTCTTTTTTGCTGTCTTGGCCTTTACTCACGATGCTTTCCTTTATTAAGATAAACAACTAATAACCCTATGACTAACGTTACACTATGACTTTAAATGATCTTGTAACGGCGAGATTATGTGCCTAAGAATTAAATATAGATAGCAATATTTATCATAAAATTGGAAATAATTTAGCCCCAATTTAAAGCATAAATTCAGGTGATAAAAGGTAGGATTTAAAAGATGAGCAGCAAATACTTAGCAACCAAAGCAGCCTAGATTCAGCCTTAACAATCAAAAACTTAGCAGTATAAACAGTATTACTCAAAAGGTACGGTGACCTACTTTTTCAAATAAGCTTAAATCAAGTAAGATAACCTGTTTCTAAAAAATTTACAATCGAGGGCAATTACTCAAATACTCTCTTTGTTTATGATAGTTTTTTACATTTGTTATATAGTTTGTATAAGCTCGTATTTACTCTAATAATATATTTATCGTTGCTAATGAAAAGTATTTGCTCAGCAGACAAAGTTTTCAAGGAAGGCTAAATTGGATAATACAACGGATAGAGTTATTACCATTCACCCTAATTCAAAACGTCATACACACACATTTATATGGCTTGGATGTATCTCGCTATTTATTTTTTGGCTTCTAAGTTTATTCCTTTGGCAAACTTTTAAAATTCAATTAATTTTCCTCATATCAGCTACATTAGTCATTATTTTAATAGGTGTACTTAAATATCTAGAGCCCGGAACCAGCTTTTTTATCACCCCAAAAACGATTCTATATTGTCATCGCCATGGTCAATGGGCACTACCATGGCAAGATATTATACGCTTTGGAGAACTTAAAGCGGATGTCCAAGGAGAGCATATACAATTACCTTATGTCGGCATCAAACTAAATAATTTAGATCATGTAGCGAAAAGCATATCACCAAGACTAGCCAACAAGTTAATTCACGAACAACAAGAATTGCTCATTTTGGCGATCGCTAATAAAGAGGTTAGTTTTGAAGGCAGTCTGATTAATTTTGAACCCTACACATTAAATGAAGTTATATATAAAGGCCCAATTGCAGCATGGTTACATCGTAGTGAACAACTCGCCAAGGCATATGGCTATCACCTATATTTACCCGAGAGCAGTCTGGATCGAAATTTAAACAGCTTTTTAAATTTATTAAAAAAATGCCATGATTACACCATTGTAAATGGGCCTTATTAATCTAATGCCAGTCAGTTAAGAACCGACGGGCATTTTTTGCTTCTTTTTTCTGCATATCTTTTGGGCGTAGCCGTAGCCGCATTGAGCAATGTTTGTAGCTTTCAATATGGATTACGATTAACTCAACGAGAGGTTTGATGTAACCACATTGAGTTTCGACTTAACTCATTAACTAATTGATATCCCTAACTTCAACATTTGGGTGTCCATAACTTGTTACACTTTAAGCATCATAACCACGGAATGAAAATGCTCTTTTTAGGAGTTTTTGTCTTTTAAGTAAACTACTTTTATCCGCAGGTAAATCTAAAAATTTATTGGCTTCTTCAATATCAGAGAAGTATCCAACATTACTTATATGAAATAATAATAATCCTTTGAAATACCTTTGAATTTGAAAACCATGATTCTTAGCTTTTTTACTTTCTTCACCTGCATGCACATTCCTATTACGGTATTCTCTTAAGTGTTCCAGGATCTGTTTATGATATTCATGTTCTTCATACAAAAATGAGCAACGTCTCGTTACCGAATCACAGTTGGTTTCATTAGGAGCAGCTATAGTTTCAAGTGCTCCCCATGCCCTCATAACGGCGACATTTTGGTTATTCTCATCAAAAGAACGAACATATCTCAGAAGTCCATCTGTTAATATTGATTTATACCTCCTTCCTGACTTTTCTAAATTAGTTATTATGAACTTTACGTTTTTTAGAATAATAGGAATATTGTTAGAAACATAAACACTCGCGACTGAGTAACTCGGATCAAACCAGAACATATCAGCATAGACTTTACCCGTACTATCATGCACAGTATGAAACTCCCCCAATCTAATTTTATTAATTGGGTTCCATTCATTTCCAATGTACTCAGAAATATTATTAGAAAATAAGTTAAGCATACTTCTAAACAAATCAAGAATACGTAATGCCTGAGCTGCTGCCATTTCTTCTGATTTAGCCGATAATTCGATCACAACTTTTGTATAGCCAAGTGATTCAATTTCAGAACAATTTCTTTTATTTTTAATTAGACTATCACGGCCCTTAAACTTACGAGGGAAACTGGATTTATAAAATTTAATAACGCAATCATTCAACTTTATAAAGCGTACCCCGATGTTTGAGATAGAAATGGACGTTAATAGAAAGTATTGATTATTGCGTTTCTCTAATACTTCTCGGATATTAGTAGATATCTGATCAATAAATATTCTAGGATCACTAGGTTTATTATTTGCAACTTCCCGTATTGCACTAGAAATGAGTTTGTTTTTATCTAGATCTCTAGCTACGAGAGGGAAATTGATCATACTTTCCAAAGCAGTTTTAGCGTCATGAAATTCAAAACTAGAATAGCTTGTAGTCCCATTTGAAACTGTTACAAGACTATCTATTTTATCCAAAATGACTTTAGGCTTTAAACTTTTACTCTTTTTCCACTTAGCTTGCAAATTCACCTCTGCGCTTAAAAAACAACGTATTAGATAGAATAATTCTATATTAATAACGAAAATACGGCCTAGTTTATTTTATCTAAATGAAGTTCAGAATACGCTTATAAAGTTTTAAATCAAACTGTTACATACATTAATCAAATAATAATCACGAAGTTAGACAGAATTATTCTGAATTAACAGGAGGAACATAGACTGATTCCCAGAGCTGCAAATAATATTGGGATTATTCAAAGTTGTGGAAATACACTTATTGAAATAATACATATCAATAAATTACGTTAAAAATTGCGCCAAGACGAATTAAAACTCAATGCAGCTACAACTGTCCCACCATTGAGATTTCCAACAATTAATGACTTTCAGCAATAGCAAACAGGACGTTTACTGTAAGTTTATTCAGCACATGGATGTTCGTATGAACTGGTGCGTTAAGAAAGTTATTTAGTAACTACTCAGCAGGGATAAAAATATTAGGTAGCATGCCATTCAACAATAGCGTTAAAGCAGTAGAGCCACTTACTCCCTGCTTTTTACAGCTTGATAAGTAACTACG
>NZ_AXWP01000048.1 GCF_000482725.1 Psychromonas arctica DSM 14288 | reverse complement strand
CAAGCGCGATAATATTAATAAATGTGCAGATTACCTACTCAAAAACAAGCTTCGTTTACAATATGGAGAAGCATTAAAAAAAGGCTACCCTATCGCGAGCGGCGTCATTGAAGGGGCTTGCCGACACCTTATAAATGACAGGTTAGATATTACAGGTGCCCGTTGGAGTTTAAAGGGAGCAGAAGCAATATTGAAATTACGGTCATTAAAATCAAGTGGTGACTTTAATGACTATTGGGTTTTCCACAAAAAGCAATCGAGGCAAAGGATCTATGGATAGCTGTTTTATTGAAAAAAGCGTCGATTCAAAGGAACTACACCCAATTACATTTTAATAGAGCATTGCAACAGGAAGGGGAAGCTAGCTTTGAGTATGAATTAGCGATGCCTTACGGCATGGTTTACTTTGAAGCGAGAATAAGCCACCTACCGGACAATAAGCAAATTTTAGGTATTGTGCGCGACATTACTGAACGACATAAATCTTCAGAAATCATTCGCCAACATGCTTACTTCGATACGCTGACTTTATTACCCAACCGCTTTTTAGCACTGGATCGTTTATCACAAATGCTCAATGAGGCAGAACGAAATAATGAATGTGCAGCGGTATTCTTTATTGATTTAGATGACTTCAAAAAAGTAAACGATTCATTAGGCCATGAAGTGGGCGATAAACTATTAATCGCCGCTGCAAATAGATTAAACAGTGCGATACGTAAAGAAGATACCGTAGGCCGTTTAGGCGGTGACGAATTTATTGTACTGATACGCGATATAAAGTCCGACCATGATGCTTCAATTATTGCAGATGCATTATTAAATATTTTTAGAGAACCTCTGCGCATTGATGGGCGAGAACTGATCCTAACCTTAAGTATTGGTATCTCGATGTACCCGCAAAATGGCGATAACGCCTCGGAGTTATTACGTAATTCAGATATAGCGATGTACCAAGCTAAAGCCTTAGGGCGTAATGCTTATTCATTTTTTACTAAAGAAATGAACGTCACTATGTTGAGACGCTTTGAAATTGAAGAGCAAATGCATGGTGCATTAGAACGTAATGAGTTTGAAGTTTATTATCAGCCTTTACTAGATGTGAAGACAAAAAAAATTATTGGAGCAGAGGCCTTATTACGTTGGCATAACCATTCACTAGGTCATATAACCCCGGACGAGTTTATCCCTATTGCAGAACATACGGGCTTAATTATCCCTATTGGGCAATTTGTTATTCAGCAAGCACTGAGCTTTTTAACTTACTGGCAGCAGGTTACACAAAACAAGTACGTCATGGCAGTTAATTTATCCCCTAGCCAATTCAGGGATAAAGAGTTATTTAATTTCGTTAAAAATATACTGCGTGATGAAAACCTCACAGCAAACAGCTTAGAGCTTGAAATCACTGAAGGTGTGTTAATGACCGGCCAATCTTATATTGCAGAGACGTTAATGCAATTTGACCTATTGGGCGTGAAGTTATCAATGGATGATTTTGGTACTGGTTACTCTTCATTGAGTTACTTACGCCAATATGCTTTTGATGTGTTAAAAATAGATCGAAGTTTTATCAATGGCATCACGCTCAATGATGAAGACAGAAATTTAGTGAAAGCAGCCATCGCAATGGCACATAGTTTAGGCTTGGCAGTTGTTGCTGAAGGTGTAGAGATGCATGGACAATTACTACTTTTAGAAGAGCTAGGTTGCGATTTTGCACAGGGTTTTTATTTCAGCAAACCGGTTCCTGCAGAGCAATTTATTACGCTATCGAAAAACTATAAGTTAGATGAGCCATAAGTGATTAATCAGCGAAACCAATCTTAACCGTACACAAAAAATAAACTTTTTAGATACTAAATATTAAGACCAACTCATTTATTAATATAATGAGCTGGTCTTAATTTTATGAGGTAGTTTTAATGTTATGAGTCAGTTTTAATGTTATGAGTCAGTTTTAATGTTATGAGTCAGTTTTAATGTTATGAGTCAGTTTTAATGTTATGAGTCAGTTTTATTGTTATGAGACCGCTTTATACTTTTTAAACCATATTTTAGAGGCTACATATTTTAAATAATGGACTAAGACTTTTGATCATCACTCAGTTTAAATTGCGCCACCAATAAACTTTGTTCATTAGATAACTCGTTCAATGAGACACTGCTTTTAGCCGCATTTTCAGCACCTAGCGCAATGTCATTGGCCATATCCGCAATATTAACAATATTTTGCGCGACCTCTTTAACCACGGTACTTTGTTCCTCTGAAGCCGTTGCAATCGAGGTACTCATATCATTAATCGTATTCAGACTAAGCAACATTTCTTTTAATGAAGTACTGGTTGCCAGTGTTTGATTCACCGAGCGATCTGCATATTCGAGATTACTTTCTACGATACTTACCGCTTCGCTGGCTTTACTCTGTAAACTATCAATCATTTGATTAATTTCAGTCGCAGAGTGTTGAGTACGCGTCGCAAGAGAGCGTACTTCATCGGCAACAACAGCAAATCCTCTGCCATGCTCACCGGCACGAGCCGCTTCGATTGCAGCATTTAACGCAAGCAGGTTAGTCTGCTCCGCAATCCCCTGAATAACATTAAGCACCTCTCCAATCTGTATCGACTCTGAAGATAGTTGTTGAATAACATGGGAAGCATTGTCCAGAGAAGATTTTAAACTATTAATGAATTCAAGGTTTACATTCATATTCTCCATATTTTCTTCTGCTTGCTGAGTTACTTTAGTGACTTCATTACTGGTGTTTGAAGCATGTGATGCCACTTCATAAACGGCTGCTTCAAGTTCAGTCACTGCCGTAGAAACAATATCTGTCTGTGCGCCCTGCGCAGAAACATTTTGGTTGGTTTGCTCACTCATGGCTAAACTTTCTGCCGCGACCGCATTGATCGTGGTCGCCCCTGATTGCACTTTGTAAATGAGCTTACCTTGTTTATCGATCAAGGCATTTATATTGTTCGCCACTAGCCCCATTTCAGAATGGTATTGAGTATTAATGTTTTCAGTTAAATCCCCTTCAGAAAGACGATTCAATGCTTTAATAATATCGGCAAGTGGTTTACGAATTGCACGCACCACCGTTGTTGCAATTGTTAAAGCGATAATAATCGAGATAAAAGCTAATACTAGATTGAGAGTAAGTGAACGATTAAAAGCTTCTTCTGCATCTGACAAAGCATTACCAGAAAGAATGCGGATCCCTCCAGAAAGACTATTCAACTGTTCGCTTACTTGATCCATGTTCTGTGCATTTTCTTCAAATATTAAATGACTTTTTTCATTATATTTAATGAAGATACGTTGTTGTTGAAACAAACCAAGTGGCTTTGTGATTGCACGTTCAAGCTCACCATTGTAATAATTAATATCAGCCGCATAATCAGGCATATCACTGATCACAGTAGTAATTTGCTCTTTAAACGCTTGATAGTATTGCAATAGATCTTTTTCAAATCGTTGTGCAGATTCATTCGTCGCCAGCGCCAATGAACGCTGTAGAACTTTAATCGCTTTAGATGACAGGCTAACGGCTCCTTTAATACTTTCAACGGTAAAAATCTGTCCATTTTCTTCTGCGGTTAATGCAATATTCGCAATGTCTTCCTCAAAGAAATCCCAGGTATCGTTCAAATTACCACTCTCAGACAACGTCTTTTTTCTCGCCGTAATACGGCTATCGTGTAAATCTAAATGAGCTTCCGCATTTGCAAACAATTGCTGTGCAGAAATATCAGCTTGTTGTGTAGAAGCTAATATTTCTGGATAGTCTGCTAAATCAACTTGTAAAGATGCCAGCAGCGCAATGTATTTATCTTTTGCTGCAAAATATTTGTCTCGTAATACTTTTCTTTTTTCCGGAGTCTGAGTATTTGCATGTTCCATTAATGCTCGATTAGCATCTTGTAGGTTAAGTAGTACGGTGTTTGATTTATCCAGTAAACTGGTCAAGGTCGATGAGGTTAACTCTAATTGTTGTGCCATTTTTACTTGAGATAGATAAGCAGAACCAGAGATAGTGATCACCAGAGCAATAATAATCGAAAATCCAATGATGATCCTCTGAGTAAGTGAAATATGCATAAATAAACCTTGTTTAGTAGAAATAACATCAACATAGTAGCTAACTCAAACGTTGATGAAGTTGTAATAACTAATAGAATATTACTGACCAACAAATTAATTTGTTGCAATTAAGAGTCTCAATGTTAATTATTAACGATTAATACTCTCATTTGGATAAGGTGCTTGTTCAAACCTAGTTAACGTGACTTTTATTGCTCATTATTATTGTTCGGTAATATTGCTCAGTATGGCACCTAACTACTGAGTATTTACTGCGCATTAACAGTGCCTTTTTTACAGTCAAAGCAGTTTAAATAACCCAATAAAATCAGAGTTTACCCGCCACCAATTTGTAATACTTATAAACCTAAAAAATATCCATTATCATCATAGTACAAGGTTTCCATAAGGCTAATTTATTTAAAAGAATTACAAAAAAATGAGTAAATACTATTATTTCTTTAACTTAATTGCTCTTCTATTCGTATTTTCAGTCTGTTAGCAGATCATCACATCGGTGACTTTATGACTCATCTCCATTCATGCTTTAGTATTATTAAATAAGCGTAATTTCTTTCATTTAAATAAGAGAAATAACAAAAATATTGAATGTTTTTATACTTAAATTTCTACAACAAAAATCATTTCCCGATATTTATCAGTGAGTGCTAATGAGGCATAAAAGCACAATGTAGCCTCTATATAATGCTCAACACCAAATAAAAGATAAAAACCACATAAATACTGTCCTTTTATTTGCAATTTCGAGCAAATTTACTAATTTTTATACGACGATTAAAAACATACTCCTTTAGAGTTAACGAATTGTAATTAACTTGCTGTAATTTTTATTGTGAATAGCTGCATCTATGACAACAAAAATTAACGTAATACGTTGTAACACGATTAACCCAAATGACAGACAAACAGTGAGAACCACGATGATGATAAGAAAAAAGATGTACCTGGCTTTGTTTTGTTTAATGACAGTTCTACTTATTCAATCCGCGTACATGATCTATCAGAGTAGCCGTATCCATGAAACGTCTATCAAAATAGCTAATACCATCGAGCCTATTTTGTTTAAAAACTATGAATTAAAGATAGCCGTGATTCAAGTTCAACAATGGGTCACTGATATTAGTGCAACAAGAGCTCTCGATGGATTAAACGATGGTATTGAAGTTGCGGGTGAAAACTACGACATTGCGGTCAATCTACTTAATGAGTTAAGTGTGTTAGATACCGCTAACTCAGACTTCTACACACAAATGCTACCCACGCTTGAGAACTACTTTAATACCGGTAAGTTAATGGCAAATGCTTATATTGATGAAGGCCCAGAAGGTGGTAATAAAATCATGCCGATGTTTGATGATGCTGCAGCGGCGATCACTGATCAAGTTGAACAAGTGATGACGCTCTCCAGAGAACGTTCATTACAAAACCTCTCCAAACAGACTGATGATGCATCGGCAATTGAAACAATTGTGTATTCTTTTTCTGTTTTATTTTTATTAGCGTTAGTTGCTTTATATTTCTTAACTAGCAAAGGTTTATTAAAACCACTTGATGCGATGATGAAGATGGCCAATGACCTTGCGCACGGTGAAGGAGATTTAACGAAAAGATTAAATGAGTCTAATAAAGATGAGCTTGGCATTACCTCTCATCATATTAATAGTTTCATTACAAAAACACAGGCCGTCATTAAAACAGTCAGTGTCACTATTAAAGACCTCAGTGAAACGTCTGACTTATTACAAGATTCAGCTCAAAAAACCAAACATGATATGGCGGCACAACTTAAGGAAACAGAACAGACAGCAAGTGCAATGAATGAACTCACCGTATCTTCTAAAGAAGTTGCTCAATATACCGTTGATGCTTCTAATGAAACAACAGTGGTTAATGAACATATCGAAAGCGGCATGAACATTTGTAATTCTGCGACGATACAAATGGCTGAACTATCTGAAAAAATGACCTCTGCCCAACAAGTTGTTAAACGTTTAGGTGATGACAGTGCCAATATTGGTGCGATGTTAGAAGTGATTGTTGCCATTTCTCAACAAACAAACTTATTAGCACTCAATGCCGCGATTGAAGCAGCACGAGCAGGTGAAAAAGGGCGTGGTTTTGCCGTTGTTGCTGACGAAGTACGTTCATTAGCAGGTCGCTCTCAAGCGTCTACGCAGGATATTCAAAACATCGTTAATCGCTTACGAGAGAATGTAGAAGAAGTTGTCACCGTGTTTGCTGTGAGCCGAGATAACGCGAATCAATCACACAGTAAAGTTGAAGCATTAACACATTCATTAAGTGTTATTGCAGAGAATGTGAAAAATATTAGCCAAATGAATGAGCAAATTGCCACTGCTACTGCAGAGCAAAACCAAGTGGTGTCAGAGGTAGAACGCAGTATTGTTAATATTTCTAGCGTGTCTAATTCCAATGCAGTGAATATTGAATCGGTCAGCAGCACCGGGAAAACACTAAAAAATAATGTACTTGATCTAAATAAATTAGTGAGTCAATTTAAGTACTAATATATTGATTCTTAAGCCATCGTTAGCGTGAAGTTTACTTTACGCTAACGTTTATTATTTGTTGTTTGTTAAGAGCAAAAATTAACACATATTATTGAAAACCCATCCCCTCATCAACACCAATGATTACTAATCATTGCCAACCAACTCAAGGATAATCAAGCATTTGTGTTTTTTGTTAAATTTAAATTAACTCAAACCACGGTCACAGTTTCATATATTGGTTTTATTATCTAAATCATTGTTATTCCATATCAACTAGTCTGCAAATAATATTTCCTTCCACTCAATATAGGAAATAGCGCAATTTGAGGCTTTCACTAATAAGCTAATCTCCCTCTATAAATAGTGATTAAAGGGGTGGAATAATGCTGTATTTCGAATTTATATTTTTATTGTTTGTGTTGTATGTAGGATCTCGGTTTGGTGGGATTGGCTTAGGTGTAGTATCCGGTATCGGTTTAGTGGTTGAGGTGTTTGTGTTCAAAATGCCGCCGACTTCGCCTCCTGTCACCGTGATGTTAATCATATTAGCCGTTGTCACCTGTGCATCGATTTTAGAAGCGGCTGGTGGTTTAAAATATATGCTGCAAATTGCTGAGCGTATTTTAAGAAACAACCCTAAACGTGTCACACTCATTGCCCCTTTTGTGACTTATGCAATGACCTTTTTATTAGGTACAGGGCATGCGGTTTATTCGATCATGCCGATCATTGGAGATGTTGCACTTAAAAATGGCATTCGCCCTGAACGCCCCATGGCGGCGGCCTCCGTTGCCTCGCAAATTGGTATTACTGCTTCGCCCTTGTCGGCGGCAGTGGTCTATTATTTAGCGCAACTCGTCGATATTGATGCATCCATCACGCTACTATCTATTTTAATGGTTACCGTTCCGTCTACTTTATTTGGCACCTTGATGTTAGCACTTTACAGTCTTCGTCGCGGTAAAGAGTTAGAAGACGATCCTGATTACCAAGCACGTTTAAAAGATCCTATTTGGCGTGAAAAAATAGAAAATACAACATCAACTTCTTTAGATGAAATCCTACCGACTAAAGCCCGTAATGCGGTGTTTATCTTCTTAGGTGCCATTGCTTCTATTGTGTTAATCGCCATGCTGCCAGAAATTAGAACTATCACAGAGGGATCTGCGCCAATCAAAATGTCAGTCGTGATCCAGATGATGATGCTAGCCTTTGGTGGGGTTATTTTATTAGCGACAAAAACCGACCCACGTGATGTCCCTAATGGCGTTGTTTTTAAATCGGGTATGGTCGCAGCCATTGCTATTTTTGGTATTGCCTGGATGTCTGATACCTATTTCCAATATGCAATGCCACAATTTAAAGCTGGTATAGTGGATATGGTAACGCTACATCCTTGGACATTTGCATTATCACTATTCATTGTCTCGGTGGTTGTTAATTCTCAAGCGGCAACCGCTCGAATGATGTTACCCGTAGGGCTAGCACTCGGCTTAGAACCGGCTTTAGTGATTGGTTTAATGCCGGCCGTTTATGGTTATTTCTTTATTCCTAATTACCCATCAGATATTGCAACGGTCAACTTTGATAGCTCTGGCACAACTAAAATAGGTAAGTATTACTTTAACCATTCATTTATGTCCGTGGGTTTGATTGGTGTTGTATCGGCTTGTCTTGTTGGTTATGTATTAGGGCAAATAGTCATTGGTTAAAAATCTAATTAATGACCCAGATCATCATGGGTCATTAATTTTAAGGCAGAATAAGCGAAAATATTGATTACCTGGACGTTCAATAATAAAGTGATTGCAATTAATTAGACGATCGGTCTATTATATTAAAATGACATCATTAATTATAAAACCACGCCGTGGTAGACCCCCAAAAGTATCACGAGAAAATCGCGATACTAAAGCGGAATTGATCCGCAGTGGTCTTGAACAACTAACTGAAAGTGGTTTTGCAGCTTCTGGTATCGACCTGATTTTAAAAAAAGTCGGCGTACCCAAAGGTTCTTTTTACCATTACTTTGCCAGCAAAGAAGTGTTTGGGTTGGCAGTGATTGAGAGCTATGCAAACTATTTTGCTAATAAACTCGATACTTATTTATTAGATCAGGCTTATCCACCATTAACACGGATAAGTCATTTTGTTGAAAATGCTAAGTCAGGGCTTGCACGTCATCACTTTACCCGTGGATGTTTAGTTGGAAACTTAGGCCAAGAAGTGCATTTACTGCCTGAAAGTTTTAGACAAGTGTTGATCGATATTTTTCTGTCTTGGCAACAACGTATCAGTGATTGTTTTAAACTGGCACAAGCCGGTGGCGACTTATCAAAAACAGCAGATTGCGAGCAATTAGCTGAATGTTTTTGGGTTGGTTGGGAAGGCGCAGTAAGCCGAACACGCTTAGTACAAAGTGCCGAGCCACTTGATAACTATTTCAAACATTTTATGGCTAGTTTACCTCGATAATATTCAGCAATGAAGTCGCTGCGAGCAATCGATAAAGCATCAATAAGTGATTCACACTTAAACAAATAAAATGAGCACATAAGTTAAGCAATAGATTAGCGATATAACCAATCAACCAATCTATATGAAAAAATTTAATTATTAATAGACGATCGGTCTAAAGGGGAAAAATATGTTTAAAGGTATTTTAATCGAAAAAGACGAACAAGGTTACAGAGCTGCAGTTAAGAGTATCGACGAAAGTGTATTACCGGAAGGTGATGTCACGATTAAAGTCGCTTACAGCACCTTAAACTATAAAGATGCATTAGCAATCACAGGCAAAGGCCCGGTTGTGCGAAGCTTCCCTATGGTGCCGGGTATTGATTTAGTTGGTACTGTTGAACAAAGTGACAGTGACAAGTTTAAAGTTGGCGACCAAGTTCTGTTAAATGGTTTCGGTGTTGGTGAAACACATTGTGGTGGCTTGGCAGAAACAGCACGTTTAAAAAGCGAATGGTTAATTCCATTACCAAATGCTTTCTCTGCTCGTCAAGCAATGTCGATTGGTACCGCGGGTTATACAGCGATGTTGTGTGTGATTGCTTTAGAAAAACACGGCATTACCCCCGATAAAGGCGATATATTGGTAACCGGTGCAAATGGCGGTGTCGGTAGTTTTGCGATCAGTATTTTAGCCAAATTAGGTTACACCGTTGTTGCGTCAACAGGGCGAGTTGATCAAGCGGAGTATTTGAAAAAATTAGGCGCAACGGAAGTCATTGACCGTGCAACATTATCAGAGCCAGGCCGTCCTTTAGCGAAAGAACGTTGGGCAGCTGCAATTGACTCAACGGGTAGTCATACGTTAGCGAATATCTGTGCAAGCTTGAAATATGGCGGTGTCGTCGCTGCTTGTGGTTTAGCTCAGGGCATGGATTTAACAACAACGGTTATGCCATTTATTCTACGCGGCGTGACGTTAGCGGGTATCGATAGTGTGATGCGTCCAACTCAAGATAGAGTGGAAGCCTGGGAACGTCTTGCGACTATTTTAGAAGCAGATGTATTTGATGATATCGCCAAAGAAATCAGCTTAGAACAAGCAATTGATACCGCTGAACAATTGATTTCAGGAAAAGTACGCGGTCGAGTGGTTGTTAAGATCGCTGAATAATACCAACGGCGCCAAGTAAATAAGTAAAATAACGCTAGTTAAATAAAAAAATAGCCCGCTTAATATTCTATTAAGCGGGCTATTTTTTTGCCATCTCACACAAAATACCAATCACGTGCTTAATGTAATTGGTAGTAGGAATTGATAATTAACATTTAATGCTTACTGTTTAACGACTTTAAAGTTATCCCAAGCCTGAGAAGTGGGCATCACTTCTAAGCTATTAATATTGATATGTGCAGGTTGCTCAGCAATCCAAAATATAATATTGGCGATATCTTCAGGTTGTATTGCACTCGCTCCTTTATAGATTTGGTCATACTTTTCTTGGTCGCCTTTAAAGCGCACTAAACTAAATTCACTCTCAGCTAATCCCGGCTCTAGACTGGTCACTCTGACTCCCGTCCCGGCAAAATCACTGCGTAAATTTCTAGAAAATTGCGCAACAAATGCTTTACTCGCACCATACACATGGCTACCAGGATAAGCCCAGTTAGCAGCAACACTGGCTAAATTAATAATACTTGCACACGTTTGCGCACGTAAAATAGGTAATAAACTATGCGTCACATTCACTAGGCCTGTGACGTTAGTATCAATCATGGTATGCCAATCGGACAATGAGGCTTTATCGGCAGGTTCAGCGCCTAATGCAAGGCCTGCATTGTTAACTAAAATACCGATTTGTTTAAAATTTTCAGGTAAGTGAGTTGCAAACTCTGTCACCGCTTCACTATCTCGTACATCTAATACTGAATAAAATACTTCAGTCAACGCTGATAATTCGGCACTCAGTGTTTTTAAGCGTTCTTCTCTGCGACCAGTGATAATTAAGGGATAACCATGTTGAGCAAATTTTTTAGCAGTAGCTAACCCAAATCCCGAAGTTGCACCTGTAATTAAGACGACCGGATGTTGTTGTGCTTGGTTTTGTTCTGTCATTTCACATTCCTTTAAAAAAACGTAATACCGTCATTATTGATGAATACTTCACCAATACTAATAGAAAACTCTCTGCACTTCATATGCATTTACGATGTATTTATGATCTATTTCCATCAACGCTAAATATTGACCGTTAGTGAACTCTCTATTAGCTTTAAAGAGTATGACTGCCGATGATAATAGTGATAGAGCCAGAACGACATTTTTGTAGTCTCAATACCAGACTCACCCACTAACCTATTCAACTTAAAGCGACTTACCCTCTCACCCGGCGCTTCTGTAGTCGTGCGTGTTGAAAATAGTGTATGAAAGAGCACGTTAAAAATAGTTTAAAAGTGAAACTAAAATAGTCAACAAAAAGGCTGACTCAAGAGGTAAGAGATAAATGGGTGCCGTTGATTTTCCCGAGATAATAAAAGCTCTTCCACAATCGCTATAAGGAAGAGCTTAACAATGAGAAATAACCACTGACAAAGTGAATTTACACAGTAATTTCTGAGAATACGCTATCTAACGTCTCAATAATAAAGTCCGCTTCTTGATGGTTAATGGTCAACACAGGACATAAACACAAAGTATTATTTAAGTATTTAAAAGAGCGATTGGTACGCCCTATAATCAAACCTTTTTGCATACACATTGCAGCGACTTTGATGGCTACCGCCTCCGCGACAGGTGTTTTGCTTTCACGATCACTCACCAGCTCAAGACCTAATAACAGCCCTTTACCGCGCACATCACCAATAATGGCATGCTTTTGTTGTAACACTTGCAGCTGTTCAAACAAATAATCGCCCATCACCGCACTATTGGTCACCAACCCTTCTCGCTCTAGTATTGCTAGATTTGCTAGCGCAGCAGCTGGTCCAGCCGTACAGCCTGCATAGGTACTGACATCACGAAAGTATGCTTCTCTGTCAGATCCATCAGCTAAGAATTCATCAAATAATGCTTCAGTGGTGACAACACATGAAATGGCTGCATAACTCGATGCGACACCTTTTGCTAGCGTCACAATGTCAGGTTTAATGCCGTAGTGTTGATAACCAAACCATTTACCGGTTCTCCCCATGCCGCACACCACTTCATCCATGTGTACTAAAACATTATATTTTTTACAAATGTCCATCACTGCTGGCCAATAACCTTCAGGTGGCGTGATCACCCCGCCGCCTGCGGTAATGGTTTCAAAAACAACCGCCCCCACTGTGTCAGGGCCTTCACGTAAAATAACTTTTTCTAATTCTTTTGCCGCTAAAATACCGTAATCTTTAACTTCACCAAATTGACTTCTGTATTCACAGCAGTGCGGGAACTCCACAAAACCAGGAACAAATGGGCCGTAGTGTAAACGACGCTCCTCTTGCCCAGTTGCACTTAATGTTGCGATGGTTGTGCCATGGTAATCTCGTTCGCGGTACAGGATTTTATTCTTTTTGCCGCCGTATTTTTGTTGAGAAATCTGACGCACAATTTTGAAGGCTTTTTCGTTAGCTTCAGAACCTGAACTTGCGTAATAAACGCGACTCATTCCAGGCATTTTTTCTAATAATTTTTCAGCGAACTCTGCGCTTGGTTGGTTACCCGCCGTACTTGCAAAAAAGTTAAGCTTAACTATTTGCTCGCGCACCGCATCAGCAATTTCAGTGCGACCATAACCAACATTGACACACCAAACACCACCAGAAGAAGCATCCAAATAACTGTTGCCTTTAGCATCCCAAATACGTGAACCCTCTCCCTTCACCATAATCATTGGATCTTGGCTTTTTAATACACTGTGTTGGCTCAGATGGTGCCAAACATGGTTACGATCTTTTTCGATTAGCTCTGCTGTTTGTGAGTCCATCATGTTCTTCTCCTGCGTTAAGTATCCATTTCCGATGACCCACACTAACTTACAAATTGGCTTGTTCTTTAGCGCCAGCCATTTTATTCGATAGAGCCAGCGGTTATTTTTAAAGGCTTGTTGCCATAAATAAATTAGCTGGTTAAGTGGAACCACAATTGCTGACCTTTGGCTCTATCGATTGCGGATTAATATTGTAATAGTGTGGCCAATATTCACTAAGGCTAAGGAAGATCCGTGGAACAAATTTGGTATGTATTGCCTATCATCATCTTTGCCGCTGTAGTGCGAGGATATAGTGGATTTGGTTTTGCAGTGATTGCAGTGGTGGGCTTAAATTTGTTTTTTAAACCACAACAAAGTGTTGCTATTGTATTGTCGTTGGATCTTATTTGTAGTCTGAATTTATGGCGACAAGCCGTTAAACAAGCACATTTCCCTGCGCTAAAAAAACTAGTTCTAGGCTCTATCTTAGGCATTCCTATTGGTTATAGCTTTTTGCTTTTAATTCCAGAAGATACCCTTAAACTTTTAATTTGTTTAGGTATTTTAATGTTAGCTGCTTTGCTATTTTCAAGTTATAGGCCCTTCAATGCAGAGAAAAATAGTACTAAATTAGGTTTTGGTTTAGCGTCTGGAGCAGGTACGGCGAGTGCATCGATTGGCGGACCAATGATTGTGTATTATATGTTATCGAGTAATTTAACAACGAGCAGCCAACGAGCGACGATGATCTTATTTTTTATTGCCAGTGAAGCATTCGCAGTGATCGCTCTTATTAGTGGAGGGTTAGTTGATGACACTTTACCTAAAGCCTTATTAATACTGACTATTCCAACGTTGTTAGCGGTCTATTATGGACAATATCTGTTTAACCGAAAACCTCCTCAGTCATTAAAAAGCTTTGCTCTGCCTATTATGGTAGTTGTGTCTTTATTGGGTATCGCAAACTCAACTCATACTTTATTAACATAAGCCTTTCACTACATCTATCAGGGCGAATTTTTACTCAAAGTGTCGCCCTTTTTATCCCCTTCTTAGCTTAGGCTTTAACTTCATTAACCTAGCTCTCTACTAACCTTTTCACCATTAACCGGTCTGTACTATTCATAAATCAAGCTAATCAACTATCCTACATATTAGACCATTGTTATTTGTTACCTCGTTGCAGGGTTACTTTTATTTACTTAATAAACGTGACATGTTTCTAATGCTGTAAATTGATAAATTAAGCCTTTTTTCAACACCAACATTAACTAGTAAACACAATCAATAACGGCAAATCAGCCTCAAATAAGTGCTATAAGAACTAAAGTTAATGAGTTGTCGGCAGTTGGTTAGGTAACTAGGTCGGTAGGTAAGTAAGTAAGAAAGTCATAGATAAATAGGTAAATAGGCAAATAGGTAAATAGATAAATGAGATAGGTTTATTGATGGCAGGATCTATATAGGGGTGAAAATGCTTATGCTTGCTTATTTCAGTGAGCGTTAAATGTTCCGCCATTTAAGCTTATATAAAAAGCATAACGTAATATAAGATCCTGTAAAGAAATAGCAAAGGTCTTTGTGACCTTATTAGCATCTGTAAATCATGTCTGCGCTTGTACTTTATCAATATTTTGTATGATCATCTGTGAGTAGAGGGTTGGCAATTAAATAGAGCAGACAGAAACAGATAGATAATCAGTGAGCTCGCCAATACCTATGGCGACAGCTTTTACCTTTATAGTTTAAGGCAGCAACGAAGATCTTAGTGTGGTCAACATCGACTTCACTTCATAACAGAAATAAGAAAGCCCACTAAATCTAATAGCGGGCTTTCTGTGTCTAAACATCTACATGTTAACAGCTAAATATGAAGCCATTTATTAACTAAATATAGGTTTAATTATAACCCTTCCAAGGAATCAATTTAGCTTCTAAGTAACGCATCAAGAGGTCAAAACAATAAGCAATAATACCAATCACAATGATCCCGGCAATCACCACATCAGTCACTAAAAACTCAGAGGCATTAAGTACCATAAAACCAATACCACGTTCTGCAGCAACCATTTCAGCGGCGACTAACGTTGTCCAACCAAAGCCTATTGCGATACGCATGCCTGTCATAATATCTGGCATTGCACCTCGAGCAATAACCTGTGTAATCACTTGCCAAGGTGTTGCTCCCATTGAGTAAGCCACTTGAATTTGCTCAATACGCACTGACGTCACACCAGCACGAGCACTTAATACAATCGGCGATAACATCGCGAGAAAAATCAACGTTACTTTACTTGATTCATCAATGCCTAACCAAATGATAATCAACGGTAGGTAAGCTAATGGAGGAAGTGGGCGGTAGAATTCAATTAAAGGATCAAAAATACCACGGAAAACTCGGTTACAGCCAATGGTAATCCCCAATGGAATACCGATTAAACAGGCAAGTATAAAGGCACCAAAAATACGCACCAAACTTGCATTCAAATGCTCAACTAATGTTGCCCCTGCAAAACCATCAACAGTAATATCAATTAAACGCTGTACCACGTCCAAAGGCGAAGGTAAAAAGATAGGCTTAATAAAGCCACCTTCCGTGGCAATAGCCCAAACAGCGATAAAAAACATAGTTGAACAAACACCAATTAAACGGCTATCTCCGGCACCAGGCGTACCGAAGTATTCGCCACTTTGCACTGCGCTTGGTGCAGTCATTTTCTTAATTTTAAGTTGGATTTTATCTAACAATGAAATCGATGCGGCTGCGCTTTCTCGTTCTTCTTTACTATCTACCATTTGTGCTTCAGCAACAGGTTTATTAGTCACTACTTTTTTCTTGGATAAGCGAGTTGAGCTTGCATCCATTGATTTAGTCATACTGGTCATAATAGTTCCTTAGGCTACTGCTAATTCGTCGCCATGAATGATTGCTAATACTTGTTCACGCATTGCTATAAATTCAGGGCTAGATTTAACTTGCCTTGCATCCCTGCAATCTAAAAATTGTTGATTAAAGTTTAAGTCGAATTGATGTGTGATACGGCCAGGTCGTGGTGACATCACGACTAATCGAGTTGCCAATAACAAGGCTTCATCAACACTATGGGTAATAAAGAACATCATCTTATTGGTTTTACGCCACACGTCTAACAGCAACTCTTGTAATGATTCACGTGTTAATGCATCAAGAGCCCCCAGAGGCTCATCCAATAACAACATTTTAGGGTCATTAGTTAATGCGCGAGCAATCCCTACACGTTGCTGCATACCACCTGAAAGTTGATAAACCTTATGTTGATGGAAGTCTTCTAAGCCCACTAATTTCAAATATTCTGCGGCACGTTCACGGCGCGTTTGTTTATCTACACCCTGTAGCTTTAAACCAAATTCAGTATTTTCGATGACATTTAACCAAGGTAGTAACGCATGTTTTTGAAATACAACACCGCGATCAGCGTCTGGTCCTGTCACTTCATCACCAATATCTTTGCCACATAATACTCTTGGGTAACCTTTGACTTTGCTACTACCTAAGGTCAAGTAACCTTTACTTGGGGAAATAAAACCAGCAATCAGGTTCAGTAATGTTGTTTTGCCACAACCTGAGGCCCCCAAAGCAACCACTAAATCGCCTTGTTCCATGGTTAAATTAACATCTGATAGGGCAGTAACTGACTCACCACCGTCTGAGCCTGGATAGACAACTGATACTTCACAAACTTTCAATGTGTTCATTACAACGCTCCTAGATAGCTTTGCTTAGTTAAATGGGTAATTGGGTAATAGTTAATTGGGTAATATTTAATTGGATAATAGGTAATTGACGAGTTATAGCTTGGATGCAGCTAATGCGTATTCTGGATTAACAAACACACTGTAATCAGGCATTAATTCGTTAATTTTGTTTTCTTTTTTCAAGAATTCTGAGGTTGATTTTAATGATTTAACTGCGCCACCATCAATACCACAACCCAACCAGCTACATGATAGTTGTTGAGTAAAGGTAGGGAATTCATAAAGCGCTAATACACTTGCAACTTGGTTAATGTCACCGCCAGATATTTTTGCGATAGATTTGGCGATCGGATGTGATGCATCAAAAGTCTCTTTGCTGCTACGGTATTGTTGGTCAAGGTCACCGGCTATCTTCAGAATTTTAGCCATAAATTCTGCATTTTCTTTACCGAATTCTTTATCAACCACTAAACCATCAAAGGTAGGTTTGCCCCATGAACTTAGGGTTTTCGACGTGATCAGTACATGCCCATCTTTTTTAATCTTGCCTAACACAGGATCCCAGACAAACGCGCCATCAATATCACCACGTTGCCATGCTGCATTAATCGTATTAGGTTGCATATTAGTAAGTTTTACGTCTTTATCAGATAGTCCAAATTGCTCTAAAGCAAACAGTGCATGAAAGTGTGTTGTTGATACAAACGGGACAGCAATACGCTTACCTTTTAAATCAGAGGGTGCAGTAATACCACTATCGTTACGCACCACTAATGCTTCTGCATCCGCTATGTTTTCTAAAATCCAAACTAATTCAATGTTGATACCACGACTTACTGCGGCAGCAATTGGGCTAGAGCCTGCAGAAGCAATATCAATTGAACCAGAAGCCATTGCGGTGATCACTTTTGCACCCGAGTCAAAACGTCTCCATTTCACGTTATAACCCGTTTCTTTCTCAATTAACTTCTCGTTAATCGCATGTTTCCAAGGGTTATTCATGCCCATATAACCAATCGTGACGTCTTTTGCACTCACTGTTGATGCAAAAAATAGCGCGGCCATAGCTGTCATTAACTTTATTGATTTACACTTTCTCATCTTAAAATTCCTTATTTAACTGATGCTGTTGATGTGACGTTGGTTTCGTTATTTAAACTACGCGGTGCAAAAAATAAGATACAGAGCCAGTTTTTGAAATTCGTGGTCCACGATTATTCACTTGATTATCTGGTTCTGTTTTTACGCTCTTTTTCAGCTCTCATACTCACGCGTTTTTTCAGCACCTTTTGAATAGCCTCTTTACAAAAAAATTGGCTCAAAAATTGCGTTTATACATAGAAAGCAAACAGAAAAATTGCTAAACGCATACAAACCTATAAACAAAATTCGCTCCAACTTTTAAGCAGGTGCCATATGGTTGATTTTTTAATGAATATTGAGCTGCATCAAAACAGCACTTATCAACAACAGATCCGTGAAAAATTAGTCGAGCTAATCGAGCAAGACGCCTTTGGTGACAAGGCATTACCCTCTGGCAGAAAAATGGCGCAGTTATTAAAAGTATCTAGAAATACAGTAGTACTGGTGTATGAAAGTTTAGTGGATGAAGGGTTCCTGATTGCACGTAAACGCAGTGGATTCTTCGTGCACCCTGACTTACTTATGGTGCAGCGACTCCCCAATACGGTGCAACAAACTACAATCTCAGACTCAAAAAATCGTAATCAACCCAATTGGTCCAAACGTTTACAAAAACAACCTAGTCAGTTATCAACTCTTAATAAAGATGAAAACTGGCTAAAATACCCTTACCCTTTTATTTATGGTCATATCGACGTTAATGAATTTCCACTTTATCAATGGCGCGAATGTTCACGAATTGCAGAGAGTAAAGGTAAGTTACATGAGTGGGTTGAAGGCTATATCGATATGGATGACCCACAGCTAGTGTCGCAGATCCGCCAACAAATTTTATCAAAACGAGGGATCAGCGCAAAAACCGATGAAATATTGATCACCTTAGGTACTCAAAATTCTCTGTTTTTATTAACCAGTTTATTAGCCGATCAGTCCGTCACTTTTGGTGTAGAAAACCCAGGGTATGCAAATTTACGACATGTTATTTCATTATGTGACAGCCCAGTTAAAGCCTTGGATGTTGATGATCAAGGTTTACAAGTCGGCGAGCAACTTAGCCATTGTGACTATGTCTGCGTAACACCAAGCCATCAATATCCCACCACTGTCACCATGACCATTGAGCGTCGTAAAGCCTTGTTGGAACAAGCTTCTAAAGATGATTTTATTGTGATTGAAGATGATTACGAAAGTGAAGTTAACTTTATAGAAAAACCTTTACCGGCTTTAAAAAGTTTCGATCAAGATGGTCGCGTTATATATACTGGTAGTTTATCTAAGTCACTGAGTCCGGGTATACGCATTGGTTATATGGTGGCGGATAGTTCATTAATTACTGAGTTACGCAAGTTACGTACTTTGCATTACCGTCACCCACCATCAAACAACCAACGTATTACCGCGTTATTTATCAGCCAAGGTTATTATGACAGCCATGTGCGACGTATGCGCCGTACCTATGAACAGAAGTGGTTACAGATGCAACAAGGTATTGAACAGCATTTATTAAATTGTGAAATATACTCCACACCCGGTAGCTTCTGCTTCTGGATAGCGCTTCCCACCAGCATAACTAGCCACAAATTACGCGAAGCAGCTGCACTACAAGGTATTTTAATTGAATCAGGCGATACTTTATTTATGCAGCAAGACGCTCCAAAAAACTATATAAGGCTCGGGTTTTCCGCCATCAATATTGACAAAATATCACAAGGGTTAGCAATACTTGGTGGCCTGATCGCACAATTAGAACGTAAAGCACTTAACCATAAAACCGCTGATATCTGTTGTAGCTGATAGTTGGTAAAATTGTTGAAAGCAAATGCTTAAAACAAAGACAAAGCTTAAATCGCACATAATCAGTGATATAAAAGCTTAAGCTAGCCTCAATAATTGTAAAAAGCGCCCTCTTATACGCGACTCATCGCGCCAACCAACCGCCATCAACGGCAATTGTATAGCCATGAATATAGTTTGCGGCCTCGGAAGCTAAAAAGACACAGGGTCCAGCAACATCTTCAGGTGTTCCCCAACGCTCAGCAGGAATACGCTCAAGGATCGCAGCATTACGTGCTTTATCAGCTCTCAATGCCGTCGTATTATTAGTTGCCATATACCCAGGCGCGATGGCATTAACATTAATTGAAAATTTGGCCCACTCATTAGCCATCGCTTTGGTGATCCCCATTAATGCACTCTTTGATGCAGTATAAGAGGGAACACGTATCCCTCCCTGGAAAGAAAGCATCGAAGCAATATTAATGATCTTTCCTCCTTGCTTCTGCGCAATAAACTGTTTGGCAACGGCTTGAGACATAAAAAATGCAGTCTTAGTATTAACATTCATTACGTCATCCCAGTTTTCTTCTGAGAAATCGAGCGCATCTTCACGACGAATAATGCCAGCGTTATTCACCAAGATATCAATTTTATTAAAGCGTTGTAGTGTTTCTTTAATGATATTTTCAATACCATCTTGTTTAATTAGGTCTGCACGTAGATCAAGAAACTCATAGCCAGCAGCTTCCATTTTTTCCATAGTCTGCACTGGAGCCGAGCGATTCACACCAACCACTTTACAACCTGCTTGCGCCAACCCTAATGCAATAGCCTGCCCTAACCCAGTATTACAACCAGTCACAATCGCCACTTTATTTTGTAAACTAAATGATTCCAAAATCATAATATCTTCCTTAATTACTTTCACCTGAACAAAGAAATAACGCTAAACAGCCACACTTCAATATACACAAAAAAACAACAATCAACAAATATTATTGAAACGACGTTTTATAATTAACATTAAATAGTAAGTAACTTGCTTTCTAACAGAAAATATTACTGTTTTTAAATTTTTAAAAAGGACTTTTAAAAATACTGCACTACACTATCCCACACTATATAATGCATACAAATAGTGCTTAATAAGGATAAAAAATGGATAAACCAACTCAGCCTGAATCAGTCTCATCGGTATTAAAGGTATTTAGTATTTTAAAAGCCCTAGGTGAACAAAAAAATATCGGTGTATCCGAGCTATCACAACGCTTAATGATGTCTAAAGCAACCACCTATCGATTTTTGCAAACCATGAAAACACTCGGTTATGTAGCGCAAGAAGAGGAAGCGGATCGATACGCTTTAACGCTAAAACTGTTTGAATTAGGTGCGAAGTCGCTAGAGTATGTAGATTTAATTGGCTTAGCAGATAAAGAGATGCGGTTCATTTCAGAACAAACGAATGAAGCATTACACTTAGGCGCATTAGATGATGATTCTATTATTTATATTCATAAAATTGATTCTAATTACAGCTTAAGAATGCAATCAAGAATCGGGCGCCGTAACCCTCTGTATAGTACCGCTATTGGTAAAGTATTATTGGCTGAACGTGAACAGGCATTTATTCGCGATACCTTATCTCGCGTTACCTTTATTAAACACACTGAAAAGACATTAGAGAATACGGAGCAACTCATTGCAGAGTTAAGCTTGGTTAAAGAACAGCACTATGCACAAGATAACCAGGAGCAAGAACCGGGATTAAGATGCATTGCCGCACCAATATATGACAGATTTGGTACAGTAATCGCAGGCATTTCAATTTCACTACCTACGATACGTTTTGACGAAAGTCGCCTTAGTTATTATGTTGGCCTATTGCATCAAGCAGGTAAAAATGTGTCATCTCAATTAGGCTTTCAAGATTACCCAAGTCTATGAAAAAATCCTTAAAAGCCGTCTTAATTTCAGCCTTCATCCATCCGGGATTAGGGCATTTTTTATTTAAGCACTACGTAACTGGCAGCATTCTTATGGTGGGTTTTACTGTACCGTTATGGTTACTGATAACAGAAATGTTTACTAAAACAGAACAAATAATAATAAACATTCAACGGGGAGATATCCCCTTAACTATCGACGCGATCAGCGACGCTATTTTAATGAGCTCCGGTGCAAGCATGCAAACTCTTAATATGTACTCTTATGCGCTGCTTACTTTTTGGATTATCGGTATAATGGATATATATCGAGTTTCTTCAAAGAAGTAGGCAATTAAGACGCTTAACTACTTCTTAACCAATAAAATATCACAAGGTAACTTAGTTAATAGCGCGGTTGTCGTACTACCGATCCAGAGTTGCTCTAGTTTATTTCTGGTTACCATTCCCATCACCAAAATATTACTATTATTTTTGGCGATATATGCACTTAATGCGACCTCAGGAACACCTTCCAATAAAATGCATTTACCAGAAGAAACGCGATATTTCTTAGCAAAATCTGCTAACCCATCTCGGTGCATCGCTAATATTTTATGCTTGTATTTCACTAATACTGAGGTCACATAATAGCAATGTGCAACAACCCAGCCTGCTTTTAATAGGCGCGACCAACTCTCAGTTAATGCAATAATATTTTCGTCAATAGTACCTGACCTAGCATGCTCATGTAATGGATCAACAGCAGCCACCAATTTAATAGGGTCACTCCAAGCTTTATGGTTGAGCAATAATACAGGGCAATCGATATCTGTTAATTTTTGAAAGATTGAATGCCGTTTCTCAACCACATTATCTTCAATCACAACGAGGCTATTGGCATTGTTTTTAATGTCAGTACTAAGAACTTTAAGATAATCGGCAGATTGATTAATCACTATCTCTACATTAATGGCATTCATGTCAAAAAATTTAATTAACTGTGCTTTTTTTAACTCTATTTTTGCCATCAGTTCATCGAGTAAAGTGTCTTTTTCAGTGAATAGATGCCAATAACCACGTCCCTTTAATTGCGTACTTGCATCAATGATTATTTTCAGTGTTTTTTGATGCGGCGGAATAAGATGAACCAGCTTATCTAATGAAGTCGTTTGGTAATAAAAGCGACTATCAATAAACCAAATAAATTGTTCTGTAATCATATATAAATTCACATTAATAGAGAGTTGATCGAGTATATACCTGTTATCAATCAAGATGCAAAAATCAACAAGCTGTGAGATAAATAGATTCTAAATAAAGATGACTTGAGTATTACAATGGCACATTAACAGAATACAAAACTAAATAATAAAAGTTAAAACAATGTCGCCGAAACCCCAAGTCAATGTGCCTAAAATAAGTAAAATACCTTCACTGATCCCCGCATTAAATTTAATAGAATGCATCGACTCTTTGATCAAAACGAGATATTTTTCCTCTATATCATCTAGCTCTTCTTGCACATAGTCAGGAGTTGCTTTTAATAATCTTAATTTACGTTTTTTTTGCAATATCTCGAGGCGTTTTCGTATCGATAGCCGGCTTATTAATACCCTTTCTTCGATAATGCCAGAAAAACCAGAAATAATACCTAGTACCACGACGACACTTCCTGAACGCGAAAACCATTCTGTATCAAGTAACTGAATCAAGGAAAAGTAATAGCCTAACCCCAATATGAGTACAGTTAAAACAAATAAAACAACGTGATGACGTCTCGAAATGGGTAATGTAGTCAACAAACCTAGAGCCACCGTTTTTTCTTAAATAAAATAACTAAACTCAATGAAATAAAGCTCATAAAACCGAGTAAATAATAGTAGCCGTGGGTTATTTTTAACTCTGGAATATAGTCAAAATTCATACCATATAATCCCGCTAAAAAGCCTAATGGAATAAAAATAGCGGTGATCACGGTTAATACTCGCATGGTGGCATTTAGCTGGTGAGAAGTAACCGATAAATAACCATTGATCAGATCACTACAAATATCGTAATGCATTTGCGACAAACTCAATAATCGCTCGATACGCTCGTGTACATCGGTTACCGTATGTAGTTCAGCTTGATTGATGATAGGCGTTTCATCTGTCACTAATATTTTCAGCTCACTGCCGATATTACTATGATAATTAAACGTCCGTTTAAGCTTAGTCAAACGAGATCGGTACAGGGTAATTTCCTGCATCATTTTATCATCACCTCCCATCTGAAACTTATCTTCCAAAGACTCTAGTTTTTCTTCAAATTCAAATAGTTTTTGAAGGTAGATACCACAGCTATAATGAAAAATTCTGAGCGCTAAAGTGATCGGGCTTTTTGATAGGTACTTTTCCCCTTCAATACTAAATAGTTTATCAATAGAGATAGATTTTTTAGCATGTGAAGTGATCACAATGTTGGTGCCCACAAACATGCCAATTTGTAAGTGTTCAAAAACTAAATCATCACCAGGATGAAAAATACCGCGATAAAGCATAAATATATAATTATCAAATAATTCAATTTTTGGTGGATGGCGATCACGTTGTACGTCTTTAATGGCTAGAGAATGGCATCCTAACTGCTTCATGAATAAGCGCTCTTTCTCTTGATCATGTGAGTCAAAATCAATCCATAAAGAATCATTTGGATTCTGCTTCCAAATATCGACTAAGGATTCATCTCCATAAATGAATGATTTATCTTCTTTTAACAACATGCACCTGATCATAAGTATTCTCTTTTTATGATTTAAACGATTTTTAATCTTGTTTGTAACTCTCTTTATATAGTGAGCTAGGTTGCGCTTCGTGTCATCTTTTTATTGTTTATCAATAATAAATTCCTTTGTTTAGGTAAAGGTTATAAACTTTATTTCAACTTTATAAACTTATGCGGTGGAATATGTCCTTAGAAATTATCACCTGGGTTGCCATTGCATTATGCATCTCACAATCAGCTATTTTTTCAGGGTTGAATATTGCCTTATTTTCATTAAGCCGATTACAGCTCGAAGTTGAATCAACCAAAGGCAATAAAGAAGCCCAAAAAGTATTAAGGTTACGAAATGATTCTAACTTTTTATTAACCACGATCCTGTGGGGCAATGTAGGAATCAATGTGTTATTAACCTTATTATCTGATTCAGCCCTAGCCGGGATCAGTGCTTTTCTATTTTCAACTATCGCTATCACCATCATTGGCGAGATCACACCACAGGCTTATTTCTCAAGAAATGCACTGAAAATGGGTGCTTTATTAGCACCGGTGATCAAATTTTATCAGCTTTTATTTTATCCCGTAGCTAAACCTACGGCATTGATTTTAGACGCTTGGTTGGGTAAAGAAGGTATCACCTATTTGGCGGAGAGTGAGTTAAGTAGCATTATTCGTAAACATATTGAAGCAGAAGAAACTGACATTAACCATGTAGAAGGTATCGGCGCGTTAAACTTTTTTAAATTAGATAAAATTTCAGTTATCGAAGAAGGTGAAGTGATCGATCCTGACTCTATTATTGCCTTGCCTACCAAGTTAGATTTACCGATTATTCCTGAGATTACATCCGCACCGAATAATGAATTTTTAAGATTAATGAATAAATCAGGTCATCGCTGGATAGTATTAACTAACCCACAGGGAGATCCTTTGGTGGTAGTCGATTCAGATAGTTTCTTACGTGATGTGTTTTTTGAAACAGAAAATTTTGACCCGTATAAACATTGCCATCGCCCAACCATCATTAACGATGAGTCAACCATGTTAAACGATGCCATTATTAAAATGAAAATGAGCGAGTCCGTGGATAAATCTTTTGATGGCGCGATCGAACGAGACGTGTTGCTTATTTGGGGTGAAAACAAGCGCATTATTACTGGAGCAGATATATTTGGTTTGTTGTTAAAAGGCATACAACCGCCCGAGTTACACATTAAAACACCGACTTCAATCAACAGTTAAATCAAGAATAAGGGCAAGTTAGCAATAGCATCAACTGATAGATAGCTATCAACTTATAGATAACCAGCACTTGTCTACTAAAAAATAGATAAAATATACCGCATAACTATGTCCATATTTAAAGTCGCTTAAAGGAACTTTTATGAACTTAACACAAATCAACGAACTCTTATCGTACAAGCTCCTGACCGTCGCCGATCATGCTATTACCCTAGGCAGTATATTACTGATCCCCACCTTATTAATTACAGGGATAATATTCACTCGCTGGATAGCAAAATTGATCACCAAACGTTTAGTATCAAAGAAAACAGATCCTAATATTATCCATTTGCTACTACGCATGTTCTATGTCATTGCGATGGCGATATTACTAATAACAACACTAGATTTGATTAACGTACCGATCACCGCTTTTGCCTTTTTATCCGGTGCAATTGCCATTGGTTTTGGTTTTGGTGCACAAAACATTATCAATAACTTCATCAGTGGCTGGATATTAATGTGGGAACGCCCAATACGTATTGGTGATTTTTTGGAGGTTGAAGAAGCAAAAGGCGTTGTTGAGGAGATCAATACTCGTTCTACACGAATACGTCGAGTAGATGGCGTGCACTTGCTTATCCCTAATAGTAAATTATTGGAGAATACCGTTATTAACTGGACCTTAATTGACACCTTGGTTAGAACATCCGTTACCGTAGGTGTCGCTTATGGGTCACCAGCAAGAAAAGTGGCAGAGCTGATCATGCAAGCCACTAAGGAACAACAGAAAATCGTAATGACACCCGCGCCTGTTGTTACTTTTGAAGACTTCGGAGATAACGCCCTCATGTTTGAAGTTACGTTTTGGTTAGATTCAAGCGCAGAAGGCGGCTTAAGAGTGATGCGCAGCAATATTCGTTTTCGACTAGAAGAGCTGTTTGAAGAACATAATATCGTTGTTGCTTATCCACAAAGAGACCTACATATTGATGGCTCATTAACTCTTAATAGGCAACAAGTATCGACAAAAAAGACATGAAGCACCGATAAATAAAGACCTAACAATTATTCTAAGATCCTTGATCTTTATTATAGTGAACCGATTTAGTGGTCTGTAACTAGTAACAAACTTATCAAAAAACGGCTAGGTATTAAACGTTTAACCACCACTAACGAGTAAGTAGTGGTAGTAATAAAATAGGTTGTTGTTAAACTTCAGCAAATAAAAAATACACCCGATTTAAGCGAGCACCCGTAATTATGTTTGAAAAACTCTTTTCAATTGATTTAACAAGCAGTCCTTTTTTTCAAGCACTAATCAATAGCAATAGTGTATTAACTATTCTACTTATTCTCGTATTAATGGGCAGTAAAGTTTATATCTTAAAATTACTGCAGCAAAAAGGAAAATCTAATAAACGCTTAAAAATGAATATTGTAAATAATGCGATTACGATATTTATTTTTATTGGCATCTTTAATATTTGGGCAGCTGAATTTCATGAATTTGCTATTTCAATTGCCGCTTTTGTGGTTGCGATTGTGATTGCAACGAGAGAGTTTATTCAATGCTTTATTGGCTTTTTATATATTGTATCAAGCCGACCTTTTCGTATCGGAGACTGGATACAAGTAGGCGATAGTTATGGTGAAGTGCATTCCATTGATTGGGCTAAATTAACCTTATTAGAAGTCAATATTGATGCCTATGAGTACACCGGAAAAACCTTGTATGTACCTAATAGCAAATTAATTACATCATCCATTAAAAACTTAAACTTTCTAAAACGCTATGCCATGCATCACTTTACAATCACACGTGATGGCAGTGTTAATCCCTTTATTTTTTTAGAAGAGTTATATGAAAAAGCACATAGTTACTGCTCAGATTTTAACGATGTAGCAATACGCTACAACCAATTAATTGAAAATCGTTTAGATGTTCACATCGCAGGCCCTGAGCCGCATATACAGGTAGCCACGTCAGACATTGGAGATACCCAACTATTATTTACTATTTTCTGTCCCACTGACCGTGCGCTAGAAATCGAACAAAGCTTGACCGCTGACTTTATGAAATTATGGTTTGAGCAACAACAATTAATGCAAAATAAGAAATAAACCCGTTTTTGTAGCGGCATAAAATTCATCGCACCAATAAAAAAGGAGGGTTTATGGTAGTAGAACTATTACCCGATTACATTGAAAAAATTAATAATAGCTTTGAATCAGAGCAGGATATTAGCGAATTAGTTGCAGAAATTGAGCAACAGCTTTCCGATGAACAAATTGCAGTTTTATTAGAGTCATTTCCGGTTAAGCTAAGGATCAGCTTATGGAAAACGTTAACTGACGAAACACAGCAAAATGTGTTTATCGTGATGAAACATGAATCGAGGGAGTTACTACTTGGTACTCTGGAAGATGAAGACTGCTTTCCTCTATTAACAAAGTTGGATGCGGTAGATCTTTTAGAGTTATCTGAAAGTCTAAATGACCGTTTTGTTGATTATGCTGTGACTAACATGACAGCAAAGCAACGCAGCTTATATAAAAAGTCCTGTGATTACTCACTCGATGAAGTGGGTCATTGGCAAAACTTTACTGAGATTCAAATACCACAGCAGTTGAAGCTATCAACGGTAAAAAAAGTATGCAGTAAAAATTTACCAGCTTTTACTGATGTTATTTATATTGTGGATGAGAACGCGGCATTAATTGGTGAGATTGCGTTAAATGCAGTCTTTAAAGCCAATACCGATGAAGAGTTTCACGCTTTAATTAATACCGATGTAGAATTTGTTAGTAGTAATGATGACATCGCTGATGCTTCTGAGATGTTGATTGACTCAGATAAGTCTGCATTACCAGTCATTGATGAGAACCGGTGCTTAACTGGACGCTTAGATTTACCAACCGCGTATCGTTATAAAGAACAAATTATCGAAGCGCAATTAATTCAATCTGCCGGTTTAGTGGAAGAGGAAGATTTATTCGGTAATGTATGGCAAAGCTCCAAAAACCGGGCGGTATGGTTAGGTATTAACTTAGTAACGGCTTTCTTAGCCTCTTGGTTTATTGGTTTATTTGAAGCCACCATTCAACAAGTGGTTGCCTTGGCAGTATTAATGCCAGTAGTTGCTTCAATGGGGGGGATCTCAGGTAGCCAAACCATTACCTTGATCATACGTGGTTTAGCACTTGGACAAATTAACGATGCCAACAAAAAAGATATTATCACTAAAGAACTTAAAGTGGGTGCTATTAACGGAGTGTTATGGGCGATTGTGATTGGTGCGATCACCTTTGTTTGGTTTGATAACCCACTGCTCTCACTGACTATCTTTATTTCTATCTTAGGTAATATTTTAATCGCCTCTTTATCGGGCGTTTGGGTCCCTTGGATTTTAAGTAAATTTAATATCGACCCTGCTTTATCAGGCTCCGTGGTATTAACCACTGTGACCGATATTTTTGGGTTTATTGTGTTCTTAGGGCTTGGCAGTTTGTTACTACTATAGCTAAAGCCTAAGCATCTCTTTTAACCGAGACCTTAACCAGTGACAGCGGTTAGTGTCTCGGATTTTTATCCCGCTCATCATCAAAACCTTAAGCAGACTGTTTATGACCAAACTGTTTATTAGCAAACTGTTTATTACCAGGCTATTTATTACCAGGCTCTTACGTCAATCTTCTCACGGTATGCGCAACGCATAAATAAAATCAATCACCTTAATTGCAGGCTTACTTTCTGATATTAGGAAATAATTTTAAGGCTTGTTCAATCATCTCTCTTTTTTGATTATTAGCTAAATAATTAGCATAAATATCACGGCTGAAGACAGGTGCATTTTCCACTAAAAAGAGTTGGTTATCAGATAAATACTTAAAGGTTATTTGACGAGGTAAATAAGCAGCACCACCCACTTCTAAAATAAAATTCAATGCAATCTTAGGTTGACTCATAAAGTGCTTTGCTTCTGGAGCATCTTGAAATTCGCGTAAGTATTGGGCAGTGATAGACTCGCCATAATCCACCATAATAAAATCATTCAGGGGCGTTGAGTTACGAGCATGTTCAGGATCTGTTGTCACTAAGTGTAAGGGGACAGTGGCCACTTTTTCAGAAATAATTTCTCCCACAAAAGTCGGCTCAAATAGGAAACCGATATCGATAATACGATTTAATAAACTTTTGCGTAATTCCGGCGCACTATAGGTGCTGGTTAACAAGCTAACATCTTCAATATTAAGATGGATTTTTTGCAGCCAATTTTGCAAAACTATATCCCATATTGTACTTTTTGCGCCGACCACTAACTGCATTGAGTGTTGTGCGGTGATCCCTACATCTTGCTTAGTTTTTTGCCACATAAAAATTAACTCGTTGGCATGTTTAATTAAACGATGCCCTTCCGGCGTTAATTTTAAATGCTTTTTGCTACGGTCAAAAAGCAAAACCCCCAAGTCATCTTCCAATAATTTAATACGAGCACTCACTGCCGATTGAGTAATAAACAAGTTTTCTGATGCAATACGAAAATGTAAAGAGCGACTGACTTCTAGAAATGTTTTTAATAACTCTATTTTCATACACTTACCCACTAATCAAAATTTTTAATCAAAGACCCGAAAACAATTAATTTTATTATATAGCGTTTTGTTTATACACTCTACGAACTTAATCTGAGTCCGAATTTAAAGCCACTTTTTAACAGTGAATTTGTTGGTTTGCATATGTAACCCAACCTTGTTTAAACAATTCTAATACTCAGTATCAACATGCTAACCATCTAATGCATTAATGGCATTAAATACAGGAATAACACTTATGAAAATTGCAATTTTATCTAGAAACCCAAAATTATATTCTACTCGTCGCTTAAAAGAAGCTGGCGAAGCGCAAGGCCATGAAGTGGATATTATCGATACATTACATTGTTATATGGATATCACCAGTAGCCGCCCTACTGTTCGTTATCACGGTAAAGAACTACCTCATTATGATGCGATTATTCCGCGTATTGGTGCTTCTGTTACATTTTACGGTACTGCTGTTGCACGCCAATTCGAAATGATGGGCACCTATAATGTCAATGAATCAGTAGCAATAAGTCGCTCACGTGACAAATTACGTTCAATGCAATTATTGTCTAGAAAAGGCATTGGTATGCCACGTACTGGTTTTGCTAACAAACCAGATAACATCAAAGATTTAATTAAAAATGTAGGTGGCGCTCCGGTTGTTATTAAATTGCTTGAAGGTACGCAAGGCATTGGCGTGGTACTAGCTGATACCGCTAAAGCAGCAGAAAGCATTATCGAAGCATTCATGGGTCTTCAAGCTAATATTTTGGTACAAGAGTTCATCAAAGAAGCTGGTGGTGCTGATATTCGTTGTTTAGTAATTGGCGGTAAAGTGGTTGCAGCAATGAAGCGTCAAGGTGCAGAAGGCGAGTTCCGCTCTAACTTACACCGTGGTGGTTCTGCTGTGGTGGTAAAACTGACCAAAGAAGAGCGTGAGACAGCGATTAATGCGGCAAAAATCATGGGCTTAAATTTCTGTGGTGTAGACTTATTACGCTCAGAAAGTGGCCCAATGGTAATGGAAGTAAACTCATCACCAGGCTTAGAAGGTATTGAGAAAGCGACTGGGAAAAACATCGCAGGCATGGTCTTCGATTTTATTGAAAAGAAACCAAAAGCGGTGACCAATAAAACGCGTGGTAAAGGATAGAGCATGAAAAAATTACGCATAGGCGATTTTGATATTTTACCAGGTACACAATGTAAAATTGAACTGCCGGTAGCGAAACTTTATACCGATGCAGATGTTTCATTACCTGTACAAATTATTCGTGGCGCAAAAGATGGTCCAACTATTTTTATTAGTGCTGCTGTACATGGCGATGAGTTAAATGGCATTGAAATCATTAGGCGCTTAATTAACAAACCTAATTTTAAAATTATTCGCGGTACCGTGATCGCGGTACCTATGGTTAATGTTTATGGTGTAGTAAATCAAAGTCGCTATATGCCGGATAGACGTGATTTAAATCGATGCTTCCCAGGGTCGTCAAAGGGATCCTTAGCTGCACGTGTAGCGCATATTTTTTTAACACAGATTGTAAAACATTGTGACTATGGCATTGATTTGCATACGGGAGCGATTCATCGTTCCAACTTACCGCAAATCCGTGGTGATATGACCGACCCAGAGACCAAAGAATTAGCACAAGTTTTTGCTGTGCCAGTTATTTTACACTCTAATGTGCTGGATGGTTCTTTACGCGAGTCTGCCGTCGAAAATGGTACCAAAGTACTATTGTATGAAGCAGGCGAAGCATTACGTTTTGATGACTTCTCTATTCATGCTGGTATCAAAGGGATAGAGAATGTATTACGCCACCTTAAGATGATGCGTAAAACAACCTCTAAGCGTAAATTAAATGAACCCTATATTGCTAATAGCAGTGGTTGGTTACGCGCTAACGCCAGTGGCGTTGTAAAGCACTTAGTAGAACTTGGAGACCGAGTAACTGCAGGCGATAAACTCGCAGAGATTGGTAGCCCTTATGGTGAGATTTTAGGTGTTGTTAAAGCCATTCGCTCTGGTATTTTGATCGGCCAACAAAATATACCGTTGGTACAAGAAGGTGAAGCAATGTTCCATATTGCATATTTTAAAGAAGATGATGAAGCGGTGCAGGAACACATTGAGTCAGTACAAGATTTTCTGCGTCCTGAAGATGATATGAATACTCATAGTGCAGTAAGAGCGTAATAAGAGGTCGATAACATGGTATCAAAAGAAAAAACAATTATTGGTCGTTTAGAGTCAATTGCATTACCTGAATTAGGCATTGATGATATGCAGGTACGGGTCGATACTGGCGCGAAAACATCGTCACTGCATGTAGATAATATTGTTAAATATATGCAAAACGGTAAACCTTGGGTAAAATTTGATATTCACCCAGATATTCATAACGTAGAGAAATTAATTTCATGTAAAGCAGTGATCAGTGATATTCGTAAAATAAAATCATCAAATGGCACTGCAGAACAACGTTATGTTATCGAGACGCCAATGACATTAGGCAAAGAAACTTGGCCAATAGAAATTACCTTAACAGATCGTACTGATATGAACTATCTAATGCTTTTTGGGCGTGAAGCAATTGGTAAACGCTTATTAGTTGACCCTTCTAAGGTGTTTTTAGCTACACCAAAAAGCTGATTTCAATATTAAATTAAGTGGGTTTTGTGTCAATATTTGATGCAAAGCCTCCTTCTCTCACTAGCGCTTACTGAAAATGCAAAACTGGTCCTGTTAAACAATCTTGATTACGGATAATCTATTTAAGGTCGGGACAATAGAAACATCTCCTCCATCTAAACCGACAGTTAAACTTTCAGCTCATCCTGCAGCTAGCTTGATTGGTTATTTTAAACATAGTTAAAGAGATATTTATGATAGAGCAACGCTTACATTTAATGATTATCTGTGAAGATGAATATTTTTTTAATTGGATAGCATCGACAATTAAAGTCTCAGATATGATGGTCAACGCAATAACGCGAGTGAACATAGACAAGCTATCCGAGATCTGCATATTACCCAGTTGCGACCAACTACTCATTATACAAGAGACACTTTATTTACAAAACGTCAAAAAAATTAACAGTAATTACGCTTCGATGGGACATGAGTTTCCATTATTGTTGGTAACAGATAGCTATGCTGATAATAATGATCGCAAAGATGCATTCACGATCATTGATACGATTGTCAAAGAGAGTTTATCTATTTACTCGTTACGGCACGCTATTCGATCTTTATTAAAAGACTACAAATTAACTAAACGATTACAACGCCTTGCTCATTATGATGCATTAACTGGGGCAGCCAATCGCTATTTATTTGATGACCGCATGAATGAAACGCTCAAAAAGTCGAAGCGTAATAAAGAATCGTTTTCCTTGTTATACTTTGATCTTAATGGTTTTAAAGTGGTTAATGATACCTATGGGCATCAAGTTGGGGATTTATTTCTTAAGCATTTTGTCTTGCGACTTAACCAAGTAAAAAGAGAAACAGATACCTTAGCCAGATTAGGGGGAGACGAGTTTTGTATGCTGCTACCTAATACTAATGAAAAAAATCTAGCTAAGTTTATTGTCAGAATCATTGATTCTTTTTCAACGCCTTTTTTAGATTTCAATATTCAATTACCAATAAAATCAGCAATCGGCGGTGTCACGATCAGAGACCAAAATGAGAGTATGCTTAGCCCGCAAGAAATTGTGAAGATTGCAGATAAATGCGTTTACGAAGCCAAACAATCAAAAGAAACACATTCAGTGGTAAAAGTCATTTAATAGCCATTTTAATCAATATGGATCTATTTTAGCCGCTCCCGCCGGCATCTTTGCATGATTCATTTGCTAAAAAAGTAATCCTTTCCCCCCTTTAATTGACGTAAACAGGCTCTCTTTCTAATCAAAATCCAAATCATACGCTTACTATCAAGATAAATGTAAGCGCTAATGCCATGGATATAAAGTCACTTGATGGTCGCTTATGCAGCTGACTATTTTTTACAATTTTGACGAAACTGCTTATGACCTTTTTTAGTTTGTGCTTGGATTTTATTTAAAATTGCTTTGATTTCAGTTTCGTCTTTTGTTGCATTTAGTGCTTTAAATAAGCTATTTAACTGCTTTATTTCTATTGCGTACTTTTTCTTTTGATTATGTTGCTTTTGATTATCTTGCTCAATGCTCATGCCTTGCATATTCGACATAGCAGACATGTCCATCTTGCCATGCTCCATCTCTTTCATTTCACCTTTGTCTGAATCAACATGCTGCATTTTAGTGATCATAACAGGTGTATATTGGCTCGCCCTGTCGCTTAACATTAATAGCTCATTCAAGTGCTTTTGCATTTTTTTAGCGTCATCAGCTTTAAACCCTTTTACATAAGCTCTCAGTTCACTCTTCATGTACTTCATTGTGTCACCAAGCTCAGTATCTTTGATTTCACAATGCTCTGCATGTGCAAAGGCTTGGCTCATTGGTAATGAGAATAATAATGTACCAGCCAATATGAATGTTAATTTGGTTTTTTTAATTGTCATTTTTATAGCCATCGTTGTTATTTATAAAGAAGATAGAGTCATGTAAGCCTACTGTTTTAGTTTATTTTATTGTTAATTAAAGCAATAAAATAAACAGGTAAACAAAAGGCTCACAATAGAGTCATTTTTTATTTCATGACTTTTTTGATGTCATGATAGTTTATTGTTGTGATGGCAAGTGTAATTGTTTACGCATACTTATTTTTTTCCATTGGAAATAAACCGCAGGTAAAATCAATAGCGTTAAAATAATTGCACTGACCATTCCGCCAATCATCGGTGTTGCAATACGTTGCATCACTTCAGAGCCAGTGCCATCACCGTACATAATAGGCACTAAACCGATAACCACCGTTGCTACCGTCATCATCACTGGCCGTACACGTAGTCCAGCCCCTTCCATCACTGCGTCTTTTAAATCCACAATAGAAAACTGCTCAAGACGTTGCAGCTTCTTAGCCGCCAGCGATTGATTTAAATACAACAACATGATCACACCTATCTCAATGGAAACGCCCGCTAATGCAATAAAACCAACACCAACCGCAATCGAGAAGTTAAACCCAAGTATGAACATTAACCAAATACCGCCCATTAGTGCAAAAGGTAAGGTGGAGAGGATTAGCAATACTTCACCTACGCGTCTAAAGGCCAAATAAAGTAAAATAATAATGATTAAGATAGTAATAGGGATCACCTTCGCTAACCGTGCATTGGCTTTTTCCATATATTCATATTGACCAGACCAAAGTAATGAATAACCTGCAGGTAAATTAATCTGTTCATTCACAATATCTCGGGCTTCATTAACATAAGATCCTAAATCGCGATCTTCAATATCTACAAAGATCCAACCATTTAAACGTGCATTTTCTGTTTTTATCATCGGCGCACCCGACTCAATATAAACATTCGCCACATCATTTAAGCTAATGGTCATTTTTGAAGGAGTAATAATAGGTAATGATTTGAGCGCAGAAACAGAATCACGATAATCATTTGGGTAACGTAAATTAACAGGGTAACGCTCTAATCCTTCAATCGTTTCAGTGATGTTTTGACCACCAATCGCAACGGCGACTAACTGCTGAATTTCAGCAATATTAAGTCCATAACGTCCGGCTTTTTCACGGTCAATATCCACTTTCACATAGCGCCCACCGGTAACACGTTCGGCATACACAGAAGCTGTTCCGGGTACCGTTTTTAAGATCTGTTCAACTTGTTTACCTATCTTTTCAATTTCTGCTAAATCACCGCCCGCTATTTTAATACCAATCGGCGTTTTAATGCCCGTAGCTAACATATCGATACGTGTTTTAATCGGCATCACCCAAGCATTCGTTAACCCTGGAAACTGAATTAAACTATCAAGCTCCTGTTTTAACTTATCTTTAGTCATGCCCGCTCGCCATTCGCTTTTAGGCTTAAATTGAATCGTCGTTTCTATCATGGTTAACGGCGCAGGATCGGTCGCTGTTTCTGCTCGACCAATTTTTCCCCATACCGTTTTAACTTCTGGTACGGTTTTAATTAACTTATTGGTTTGTTGTAGTATTTGACGCGCTTTGCCCACCGATACACCTGGGTAAGTGGTTGGCATATACATTAAATCGCCTTCATCTAACGGCGGTATAAATTCACTACCAATTTTATTCACGGGGTAGAAACCCACGACTAATAAACATAAAGCAAAAATTATCAATAATTTTGGAAAGCGTAAGCTAAAGGTTAAAAAGGGTTTATAAATAGCCACCACGAAACGATTTAAAGGGTTTTTCTGTTCAGGTAAGACTTTACCGCGAATGAAGTACCCCATTAAGACGGGAATCAAAGTAATCGCTAAACCAGCCGATGCCGCCATCGCATAGGTTTTAGTAAAAGCTAACGGTGAAAACATCTTGCCTGATTGTCCTTCTAACGCAAAAACAGGTAAGAAGCTAAAAGTAATGATTAATAATGAAAAGAATAAAGCTGGTCCAACTTCCGTGGCTGCTTTTGCAATCACTTGCCAACGGTTGTCATCAGTTAGTGGTGTTTTTTCCATGTGCTTATGTACATTTTCAATCATCACTATCGCACCATCAACCATCGCCCCGATCGCAATCGCAATACCGCCTAAAGACATAATATTGGCGTTAATACCTTGCCACGACATAATAATAAACGCGACAAAAATACCCACAGGTAAACTCAGTAAAACCACCAGCGATGAACGAAAGTGAAATAAGAAAGCAGCACAAACTAACACCACCACAATAAACTCTTCTAGCAACTTATCGTAAAGGTTTTCTACTGCTGAATTAATCAGTTCAGAACGGTCATAAGTTGGGACGATCTCAACCCCTTCTGGTAAACCATTTTGTAACTCATTCAATTTATCTTTAACTGCTTCAATTACCCCTTGGGCATTTTCTCCAAAGCGCATCACCACCACACCACTGACCACTTCACCTTCACCATTTAGCTCAGTAATACCACGGCGCATTTGCGGTCCTAAACGAATTTCAGCAACATCGCCTAATAACAAAGGAGTGCCTTGGTCATTAACACGTAAAGGGATATTTTTAAGGTCATCAATAGAAGAAATATAACCCGAAGTACGTACCATGTATTCGGCTTCAGCCATCTCTATTACACTTGCACCAGATTCTTGATTGGCACTTTTAATAGCATTACTAATAGTCGTTAGCGATAAGTTGTAAGCACGTAGTTTATTAGGGTCAACACGGACTTGATACTGTTTCACCATACCGCCGACCGTTGCCACTTCAGACACACCCGCGACGGTTTGCAGTTCAAATTTTAAGAACCAATCTTGTAAACTACGTAATTCACTTAAATCGTGTTGCCCGGTTTTATCAACTAGCGCATAACTAAATATCCAACCAACTCCCGTTGCATCTGGCCCTAACGCTGAGCGGGCTTGCGATGGCAAATTTGGTGCAACTTGTGACAAATATTCAAGCACGCGCGAACGTGCCCAATAAATGTCAGTGTCATCATCAAAAATAATATAAACATAAGAGTCACCAAAGAATGAATACCCTCGCACAGTCACGGCACCAGGCACACTTAACATGGCAGTGGTTAATGGGTAAGTCACTTGATCTTCAACTACTTGTGGTACTTGACCTGGGTAAGTCGTTTTAATGATCACTTGTACATCGGATAAATCAGGCAAGGCATCAATCGGTGTTTTTTGTAATGAAAACACCCCGTAAGCGACAATCACCGCAGTCATCAACAGCACCATAATGCGGTTTTTTATCGACCAATTAATAACGTGAGCAATCATAATGTCATCACCCTTTCGTTAGAAGGTAAAGGAGTAGTGAGTAACGCACCGACATCTAATGAATCCAAATTATCTGTATTATTTAGTCCCACTTTATTTTCACTGTTAGGCTGCGAGTGGTTGCTCATCGCATCTTTATTTTGATTTTGGCTCTGATCATGCTCAGTGCTTTTTTGTTGCTCTAACATACGCTCAAAATCAGCACTAATGCTAGATTCACTATCCAATAAAAATTGTGCGGAAGTAACAACTTTCTGCCCAGCTTCTAGGCCAGATATAACTTCAATAGTTTGTTGGTTTTCAAGCCCCACTTTTACTAATACCGATCTGAATTTACCGTCTCCCATCGCTAATACAACACGATTCATATTACCTGCATAGATAACCGCTTCACGTGGAATTTGTAGGCGCTCTCCATCCATCTTAGGGCTGATAACCACCGAGGAAAACATATTAGGCTTAAGCTCTTCGTTAGGGTTATCAAACTCTAATCGAACACGAAGCGTGCGATTACTTTGACTCATTTCAGGGTAGATAAAATTCACTTTCCCTAACCATTGTTTACCCGGAAAATAATCTAAGGTCATGGTTGCCGTATCCCCTAATTTAATTAAAGAGACTTGCGCGGCAAAGACTTCTACATCGACCCAAACAGTATCTAAATTAACCGCCGTGATCACTGTGGTAGAAGGTGAGATAAACGCACCTTCATTCACTTTTAAGTCAGTAACGGTGCCTTTTTTAGGCGCGTAGACATCAATCCGTTGCTTGACTTTTCTGTACTTGATCAACTGATTGATTTGCTCAGAACTCACACCTAGCACCGCTAAGCGTGTTTTTGAAGAGGCCACTAATGCACTACGATTAAGCTGCACAGCATTCAATAGCGACTCCTGTGCTTTTACCAATTCCGGAGAATAAAGCGCATACAGTTTTTGGCCTTTTTTTACTTCAATACCGACAGATTTTACATAGAGTTCTTCTATCCACCCTGAAACACGACTATTGATTTGCCATAAGGCATCCTCATTAGCTTGCACACTGCCTAGACTTTTAATATTTAAATGGAACTCACCTTTGACTACGCGAGCGGTGCGTACGCCAAGGTTATTTTCAACAGCAGAAGAGATCATCACAGTACCTTCTTCGCTATTACTATCCGCTTCTTCATACACAGGAACTAAATCCATTCCCATTGGCGATTGCCCAGGTTTATCACGACGGTAATTTGCATCCATTGGTGCAACCCAGTATTTGATTTTAGGTTCCGCTTTTTGCTGTTCTTCATAAACAGGGACCAAATCCATCCCCATTGGTGACTTACCGGGTTTATCTCGACGATAGTTCGCATCCATCGGTGCAACCCAATACTTGATTTCAGGTTCATTTGTTAATGCTTCAACTGTCATATTTGCACTGAACCATCCACTTTGGTGAGTAAAAAATCCAATGCCGATGCCAGCAATTAATGCCACAACCAGTAATAATAAATAACGCATAATGTATTCCTTAAAGTGCCTGAAAATAACGAATTTTAGAAAGACTTTTCAGGCCATCAAAATAGAGTTGTTGATATTCGATAGAGAGATTCAATTCATCCATATAAGCTTGAATAACCTCAGTAAAAGGACGAGTATTTGATTGGTAACTTTGTACGTATGCTCGAGAACGTGACTTGGCTTGCTTTAATAAACTGTTTTTATAACGTAACTGACGTGAAAGCAGTTGCTGATAATTAACAATCTCAGCTTGAAGCTGTGCATTGAGTTGACGAATTAAAAGGCGATGTTCAGCTTGCTTTTGGCCTTTATTGTGTAGCGCTGCAATCATTTGCTGATCTTGGCGTTGATCAGTAAAGATTGGCAAATCCATAGAAACAAAACCACTCAGTAAATCAGGCCGAGCCTTACCATTATCAAATTCCGACATCCGGTGTCCATAACCTAATTCAACTTTAAAGCTGGGTTTATAACTCTGCTGTGCTAAATCAATATCACTGCCTGCTACTAAAATATTTTGTTTTAAAGCCAATACTTTAGGGTGCTTAGCTAATAACTCATAATGCTCTATATGATGAGTTTCACTGCCTTTAATATAAGTTAAAGTATCAGTCCAAACAGGAATAGTGGCTGACAATTTATCGTAGGCTAACGGCCCTATCCATTCGCTTAATAAACTACGGTATGTCAAAGACTGCTGTGATAATTTAGCTAACTTTTCATCGAATAATCCAAGCTCAATATCTGCATTAATAAGGTCTTCATTTTCAATAAGCCCTAATGAATATTGTGATGCTAAGTCTTTATTAAGGCTGTTAAATAGCTTTTTATTTTGACTCACAAGCTGCTTCGATTTTTCAATAAATAAGATGTTAAACCATAAGTCTCGTACCGTTTTTTTCACTAATAAACGTCGGTCTGCTCCTTGAAAAACAACCGTTTCCGACTGTAATTGAAAACCTTGTTTCGTAATCGCTAATGAATCACCACGACTGAACTGCTGAGAAATGCCCAGCGTTAATTGAGTCATGGCCTCATTATCTAGTGAAAAGCTATCGGTAGGTAAATTGGCGACACCTAGTTTGATCATGGGGTCTGCAAGGGTTGCACTATTGTTGCCCTTGGCAATTAAAGCACCTTGTTGCGCTTGATATATTTTTTGTCCAGGATCTTCTTTTAATGCAATCTGCAGAGCATCTTGTAGTGTCAGCGCGGAGACTTGCAATGTGATCACTGTGAATAACAGCGCAAATAAGTTACGGATTCTCATCTATTTTCCTTTATCCAGTTAATGGATAACTAATTAAGTTTTAAAATAAGGGTCACGTCATCTCAAAAAATAGAGAGATCACGGCTCAAAAAATTAACTTAATAAAGGAGGACGATAGAGGCTTTTAGGGTGAGCATGGAGAGGAGATAGGTTTAAAACAGGGTAATTAAACGGGCTATGAGCAAACGATAACATCACAGTACTTTCAATGAAATGCGTAACAGAAACAACGCTCATTAAGTCACAATTATCATTACAGTCCTGCATATTTATCAACATGTTCGAACAATCCACTGTGTTCATCATCAGCATATTACAATGTTTCACTGCTTGCGTATCACTTTCAAAAACCGGCACAGAAGCCATCACTTTTTGCATAAAAGTAACTTGTATAGTGATCATTAAAAGTAATGTGATGAATTTTTTCATTAACTAAGCATTAATATTCATGAGTGAATTGATAAAAGCGCAATGATAGCCGCATAAGTTATTAATATTAAGGTATCCCCTTAGGGAAAGGTCAAACAAAAAATCCGCAATTTGATGAAAAAATAATGTAACTACTCAGCACTCATTAAAACTGAGTGCTTTTTACCAAAATAAAAACGTAAATGCTCAGGGCTAAGCTATTTATGCTTAGTTCAAGGCGAAAAAGCGCAGTTTAGTGGTTTAAATGAGCATTTTTCAACGAAGAAATAGGCTTAAATAGCGACGGCCTGAGTAGTTACAAAATAATACAGATAAACCATACCACAAATAAGCTGCTCAATAAATGTTCAACAAGCGATTAGGATTGGTATAAACTTGCAGTTCCACCTCCTTTGATAAAGGATTAAAAATGAAATCATTACTTTTAGCGCCACCCCTATTCAACTTTCTAGGTCAGGTCAATTTCCTAAGGCAGCCTAATCCCCTACGACAAATCAGTTTTCTTCTTCAAATACTGCTGCTTGGATCGTTTGTTTCTTTTTTCTTCAATAACAGTGTGTATTCCGCATCCTTAACGGCGGGCAGTAAATCAGTAGGCATAAAGTTAGGCTCAGCTTCGAGCGGAAGTGAACACTACAAGGTCGCCGGTGCCTCACTGCAATACTTTGCATTAGATAATCTCGCCGTTGGAGCGGCCTATGAATATTGGTTTTCAGGTAATCCCACTATTTCAAAAGCGTCTTTGCAATCCACTTATTACATCCCTTTCACAGCACAAATAAAACCTTATGTCGGAGTGTTGTATAGTCACTATTTTGTTGAAGACAGATCTGATGTTGATGCTTATGGATACCGACTTGGTGTTGCTTATATTAAATCGCCAATGATCTTAAGTGCAGGTATTAAACAAGAGAGATATACATCCAATAGACCCGTATATTTTGATCAAGACCCAAAGTTAGAATTTATGGTGGGTTTTTCTTTTTAAGAGGCATAAAGCTGCATGATAAAAATGCTCGTTCTACAATACACTCTTTGCAGAATGAGCATTCTCTCTTAGCCTAATTAAAAACTTACCTCATTTCATTCTATTCGGTCTTATTCGACCGTATTTAAATCGACAATAGGGGTTGTAACTTGTTTAACCTCTGCACCATTTTGAATGGTAGCCACCTGTTTAAGTGCTGATTTAACATCATTATTGTTAGCTAAAATAGTATAAGTCAGATCAAAGTGCTTGGTTTCACCCGCTTTAATCGTTGGCACTAAACCTAATGGACGTTGGTATTTGGTGTTATAAGCATAACTGGTTCCAGGCTCAATGCCGGTCACATAACCTTGCTGTTTGGTATCTGTATTTTTCCATAATGTTAAGACGGGTAATTGTTGCACATTGTAACCGACTGCAACCCCTTTATTCGCTTTCGCATTATGCAGTACAGCCAGCGTTTCGCCATTGTCGTTACCAATAGGTTTAAAGTTAAACACCATTTCATCATAACCTTTTGTAGGCCCTAAATAAGTTTGCCAATCTTTTAAGCCCGCTTTAGCATAATCATTAAATGGTGATATTTCACTCGCTGCAGCAATAAATTTAGCACCTTTTTCTAGGATCGGCGTACCAAAATTAGAATGGTAAATAATTTGATATTCGTTATCGTAATCCGCTTTATTAGTTAACTGATCATGCAGTGAGAAAGTGGTTGACCCGGGCACCACTTCCAATTGAGTTAAGGTCACTAGCTCCGCCATTTTAAAGGTACGCTCACTGACTTCACCTTGAATTGTTATTTTATGTGGCGGTTTATCATCTATGATCACTTTCACGGTTGAAGCAGGCGTATTTTGTACTCGTCCATGTAAACTAAGTAGCTGCCCATTATCATCAACTCCAGGGTGACCTGTCCATTCATAACCACAACGTACCATCATTTCGTTAAAACCATCTAACCAGCCTAAACCATTACGGCTTTCTAACTCAATAAATGCAGGGTTAACAATTTCTTTGACCGGAGAGTCCCATCCTAGTAAACGTTCACCATCCATCTTCACATCAAAAATCCCCATGCCACGAGTTGGTATTAGGGTAATGCTCACTTTTCCATTATTAACGATAAGAATATCAACTCCGGCTTGTTTACCACCGTGTAATTGACGCTTTTCGACAGAGAATGTTCCACTATCAGTAAAACCTAATGTTTGATTAGTGACTTTCCAGTCGCCAACATCCGTCCCTGATAACGAATCGGTTAGAGTGAATTCAGCAGCATTGACAGTCAGAGTGCCTAAGCCAAGCAGAGTAGAAATAAACAGTGTTTTAAGTTTCATATCACGTCCTAATGTTAATCATTGATTAAAATCCAGCAACTTGCTGAATCGATTCAGCAAATCTTTGTGCAATGTACTCGCCCCCTACTCGATATTCAATGTGATTTATTTTTGATGTGACTAATTACACATAAAAATGGGCAGTGAGAGAAATAACTGATTGCTGAATCACCTTCAGCTAAAAATGCAGAAACAGTAAGTGAGGTTAATAAGAAAAAGTGAATGATAGTTGCTTAAGTCGATGTATTTGCTAGGCTGAGTACATAAAAATAATCTGCTTAAACCTAGTACAACAACTAAAAAATGAGAACATATGAGTTTAAATATCAATGAATTAGAGTTAGATTTAGGACAAGAGCACATTATTATTCAGCGTCGCTATGAAGCATTAGGCGCCTTTAATGATTTTTTAATTGCGGTGTGGTTTTTAATCGGTAGTTTTTTCTTTCTATCCAATTCACTGGTTGAAAGTGGCACTTGGTTATTTATCGTAGGCAGTGCGCAACTATTGATAAAACCAATATTAAAATTAATCAGCTTGATCCACGTCAGCAAAGTTTATAAAGATAAAATAAAACAATAATTCACTATCAAGTAACTCTGAAACGTACAGACAGGCTACTGTAGATAGCGCTGTACGCTTTAATAAAGAACATTATCTCTTCTCTTCAAAAACTGCATTGTTCGCGGCCAAAACTCAGTAAACTTTCAGTTTGTCTTCAGCCAACCTTAAGCTTTAAAACATAACATGTTTACATTCTCCTAGAATGTGGACTTGAACTAAATGAACAATAGTGTGATTAAAAAATTAACCTTACCAACTGAATTTTCTTTGAATATAAATATCCTCGTGATCCTGCTTGCAAGTTATTTTGCAATGGTCTTTAACCACCCTATTATTCAACGGGTTTATGAGTTATCTGGCAATGATTTCACGCTGTATTTAATTAGCCACCTTTTATTAACGAGTGCTTTTGTTATTATTTTTACGTTATTAGCTTGGCCTTATGTATTTAAAATAATACTAATTCCGCTACTATTGACCTCTGCATTGGCTTTTTATGCAAGTACAAAATATAACATCATGTTTGATTACACCATGATGGAAAATATATTTGAAACAAATACAGGGGAAGCTTATTCATACCTTAATTTAAGCTCTGTTTTATTCTTTCTCTTACTAGGCATACTACCGGCTTTATTATTGTTAAAAGTTAAAATAACTTATAATCAAAGCATCCTTGAAATTTTGTTTTTTAAAGCAGTATTTTTAATTAGCATGGTCAGTATCATCGCTTTAATCGCTGTTTTTTATTATAAAGATTATGCCTCTATAGGCCGTAATAACTCATATTTGAATAAGATGATTAATCCCGCTCATGTTTATAATACATTCAAGTATGTGAAGAAAAATTACTTAAATAAACCGATTGTTTACTCAAAATTAGGACAAGATGCGAAACTTATTCCTGCTGCGAATAACAAGCCTACCTTAATGGTTTTTGTTGTTGGTGAAACAGCACGAGCTCAAAATATTGCTTACAATGGTTATGCTCGCAATACCAATCCTTATACAGAGAATATGGGCATCATTTCATTTCAGAATGTCACTACCTGTGGCACTGCAACAGCCGTTTCATTGCCGTGTTTATTTTCAAATATGAGCCGTTCGAATTATAAAAAAGAACGAGCAATAAATCAGGATAATGTATTAGATGTATTGAGCTATGCAGGGGTTAAAGTGCAATGGTTAGAAAATGATGGTGGCGATAAACAAGTTGCACAAAATATAGTAAAATTAAACGTTAATAAAACAGAAAATAGCGATTTGTGTAATAAACATAGCTGTTACGATCAAGTGCTATTACGTCGTCTTCCTGATTTGATAGAACAAGACACACAGCAAGATAAGCTCTTTGCATTACATTTAATCGGCAGTCACGGGCCCACCTATTATCAACGTTATCCAAAGGATAAAGCATTATTTAAACCCGCTTGTGAACGTAGTGATATCGAAAATTGTAGTGACCAAGAGATCCTTAATGTTTATGATAATACGATCGCTTATACCGACTATATATTGGCAGAAACAATTACTCTGCTTAAGCAATATCAAGACACGTATAACGTTGCACTTTTCTATCTTTCAGATCATGGCGAATCATTAGGTGAAAATGGTTTATATTTGCATGGTACACCTTATGTTGTTGCACCAAACGAACAAACTCATGTGCCTTGGTTTATGTGGGCTGCAGATGATTATTTTGCGAATAAAGGCATCAATAAAAACTGTCTTGAGCAGCATGCAAAAAACGAGGCAGTATCACATGACAATCTATTCCATACCTTATTAGGGTTTTATGGTGTGAATACGAAACAAAAACAAAGTGCACTAGATATCACCACAACTTGCAAAACGAATGCTTAATAGGCATCTAAAAGAGATATAAAAATGAAAATTTTAGTGATTGAAGACTCTCAACATTTACGTAGAAGTTTAATTGTAGGGTTGAGTAACTTAGGGTTCACTGTAGAAGCAACAGGCGACGGCAGTGAAGGTTTAAACCTTGCTCTTTATAATCACTATGACCTTATTATTTTAGACCTAATGCTGCCTAGTATTGATGGTATGACTTTACTGAAAACCATCCGCCAAGAGAATATTCATAGCAAGGTGATTATTCTTTCGGCTCGAGTGACCGTAGATGACCGAGTGAATGGTTTGCTAGCAGGTGCGGATGATTACTTAGTGAAACCCTTCTCTTTTGATGAACTACATGCACGTATCATGAGCATTCAAAAAAGAGGGGAAATTTCTTACTTTAACAATGTCATCAAACAAGATAATTTTGTCCTCGATACCCAACAAAAAAGTTTTGCTTACCAAAATAGCCTGATTGACCTAACTAAAAATGAATTCAAAATTATTGAAGCTATTTTTAGCGCCAAAGGCAATATAGTCAGTACCAGTAAAATAAGTGAAGCGGTCGTTGGGCATTTTGATGAGTTATCAAAAAATAGCATCGAGGCGCACCTATCATCGGTAAGGCGAAAAACTAAGTTACTTGGTGGTGTATTGCCGATCAAAAATAAACGTGGCTTTGGTTACTTATTAGAGCAAACAGAATGAAATCGATAAAAAAAGATATTGTTCGCGCGATCACTATCATTCCAGCAATCATATTATTTAGCATTTTTATTGCTATCGATATTGTCTTAGATGATTGGGTAAAAGATAAATTTGATGAGAGTTTAACCACTAAATCTAACTATCTAAAAACATTGGTAGAAGTAAATAAAAATGGTGTCGAGTTTGACTTTTCCGATGAGTTTATGCCGGAATTTTCAAACCCCAAAAAATCTCAATATTTCCAATTATGGGTTGATGAGAAACCCTTTGAAAGATCGCGCTCTTTACGCGCCTTTCCTGAAGAGCAATTAGTCAAACAAGCTCTGCCGATTAATAGCTCAAAAATGATTGATGTTGAATTACCCGATGGTCGTTCAGGCCGCGCCATAATGAGCTACTTTCATCCACAGGTTCCCAAACGTTTACGGAATACTGTGGCTCCTTTTCAACACACAGCTTTTTTTACTGTCACTGTCTCTGATGAAGATTTTTCTCAGGCTTTGCTTGTGCTTGATATTGTCTTTTGGTTATTGTTCTTTACCTTAATCATCGGTATTCGTTATTTGGTCATTGCGCAGATAGATAAAGGATTAAAACCCCTCATTTTACTAAATGATGAAATAGCCCACTTAAAAATAGATAAAGCAACGTCGTCGCTCTCTAAAGTACCTAATGAACATATTGAAATAGCACCAATACGGGCAGAATTATTACGCTTTATTGAGTTTTCACAACAAACATTGCGCGAAGAGCAACGTTTATCAGCAGATATCGCACATGAACTTAAAACCCCTATCGCAGAAATTATTAGTCTGAGTGAATTACATATTCAATATCCAGATGATCATCGTATTTCAGATACCTACTCTCAGGATATGCTTTCTATCGCACAACGCATGAAACATATTGTGAATAACCTAATGATGCTTAATCAAAGTGATGAGTATTTATTAAAACAGCAAAATGAGCATGTTCACCTCATGGAGCAGATCAATGACATCCTGACAACGATTCAAAGTACTAATATTAATGCGCTAAAAAGAGTAGAGGTCACTAATTTATTAGCCAAAACATCGCTTAATTTAGATATCATAAGCTTTAATATTATTATCTCGAACCTAATAAACAATGCGCTATTTTACAGCCCAGCTCAATCAACGGTTGATTTAACTATTACTAAACAAGATGACCGAAAAATATATATCATTATACAAAACAAGTTAACACAGCCGATTTCAGCAGAGCAATTACAACAACTCTTCAAACCTCTCTATCAAATAGATTCTGCGCGTACTGAAAATCAACATTATGGTTTGGGATTAGCCATTGTAAATAAATTGTGTTTGCTGAACAATTACTCCATCGAAGTCTCACAACCAGACCAAGAAACAATTCAATTCACACTTGGGCTTAATAAAATATAAATTCATTTTATAGCCATTTTCACTTAACCGCTTTTTATTAACCAGGAATAAGTGGCTATAAAAAGCGGATATAAAAGCTCAAAATTCTTCTATTCTTGTTCAATATTAAGCTGTAATTTTTTAGCCAAAGGTTTAATCGCAGCCCCTTGCAGAAACACTGATATTAAGACAATAAAAAAGACCATATTAACAATGGTTAAAGACGAAGTAACACCCGCAGCAGCGGGAATCAATGCAAAAACGATTGGCGTCGCGCCTTTAAGGCCTATGGATGAAATAAATAAACGCTTTTTCCAACTGGCTTTCGGGAAAAAAAGATAGCAAATTTGTACGGCTAAGGGCCTCGCAACCAGTATTAATAATGCGGCAGGTAATAAAGAAGAATAAAGCACATCAAAAAGATGCTGCGGGAAGATTTGCAAACCAAGCGCGATAAACATGAGTGCCTGAGCTAACCAAGATAAGCTATTGAAGAAGTGTTTAGTGATCTCTTTCCCCCGTTTAATGCCGTTACCAATCACTACCCCTGCCACATATGAAGCTAATAAAATATTACCGCCAACAAGCTCACTACCGTAGGTCGCTAAGACAAAACTCACCAGAACAAACACAGGAATTAAACCGTATTCTTCAAGCTTAATATGGTTAAGTAACCACACACATAAACGCCCTACAATGAAAGCAATAATTAATGCACTAAAAATTTGTGTGATTAACTCAATACTAATACGACTTGCAGAAATGCCACTCTCAGGAGTAAGTGCTAACTCAGTTAATAGAACAACAAGAATCAGTGCGATGGGGTCATTAGTAGCGGATTCAAATTCTAATACGGTATCTGTTTGCTCTTTTAATTTAATTTTTTTGGAATGTAGGATTGAGAAAACAGCGGCAGCATCGGTTGATGAGACAATGGCTGCAAATAAAAGACAAACAATAAAAGAAAAATCTAAAATATAAGAAAGTAGAATGGCAAAAAAGAAGGTCGTTAACAGAACTCCTAAGGTTGAGAGTATTCCCCCTTCTCGATAAGCAACGCGAACGCTTTCCTTGGATGTATTTAATCCGCCAACAAAAACAATAATGTTAAGTGCAATACTGCCAACTAGAGAAGTTAAAGCAAAATTATCATAGATAAAATTAAACTCACCATTACCAAATAACAGCCCAACTCCCATAAAAATTAGCAAAGAAGGAATGCCAAAAGTCCGTGATGGATGATGCAAAAGAATGCCAATTCCAATTAAAGCCGCAATACAGATCAGTATGAGTTGATATGACATTTTTTCTTTATCTTCCTTTTTAATTATTAACGAATAGTGATGATGAATATTAGGAAAAGAGGCGAGCGTTTCATAAAAATAAGTCGTTTAAAATCAAGATAACGGCCTTTTATGTGTACTGTTTTCCTCCTGGATGATGATGTTTTAGTTAATCACAAATAAAGACTGTAATGGCACTTATCAATGTCGCTCAAGAAAAATAGACTCTAAGCACTTTGACCTTTTGCTCTTTTGATAAAGAAAGCAGTAAGTCATTTAATGATATGTTAAATTTTCAGTGGTTAAGTTCTAACTTTTTTATACATAATACCTAGTAGGACTGTATTTATAAAGGGCTTTATCGACTTACGAATAGGTAATTTTTGTGGGTATTGAAAATCAGATCACCCCATTTACAGGCGATCAAGGGTTCTCGATTTGTAATATCGATTTTAAAGAAATTAATAGTGGAAAACGTTAAATTAAAAAATCTTATCTCTCAAATAAAAGGTATTAAATAAAAGGTTTACAACACTCCGGCTTTAAATGCATTAAGCTTTGGCTATCATGGACTTTATTCGGCTTCAGTTGGCTGGATAACGAGACTCGTCATGTTTGCAATGCTTTGCTTGTCGTTTTGATTTTGATTTTGGCTATGATTACAACTGTGATGCCGCTTAGCTAGACAATAAAACTTGCCCACGATGTTCTTAAAGACAGTTGTCACTGGTTAATGCGAATCCGAAAGACTGTATGCCCCTGTGTCAGATTAGCTTTCACCCCTTAGTTTTCACTTAACAATAAACTCAGCAACACATCTAACAATAACTTAAAAGTCTAACAGGCTCCAATACAGTGTATGCTCATTTTCAATCGGTTGAGATAAAAAGTGATGTAAAACTAATGTTTCTTTAGCGAGATCTAGAAATACTGAAGCCACAATATTTTCTTGATTTAAAATCCAATTTTCATGCTGGTGACTATTTAATGAAATAGCCATTTGGTTCACGCCTGTTTTCATCCAAGTATTAGGGATATGGACATTTTGCCCATATAGCCGTTGCCGTTTTATTCCATTAACGAAAACATGAACATGTCCATATAAAAAACCATCTTCTGAGATTGATGCGCTAGGGGCAAGATCTGGCGCGCCAAGTATATAGTTTGCCACTGTTATATGGATATTAACACCATCCATACTATCCCTAAATACACTCAGAGCTATCTCAGGCACCGGTATATCTTCATCTATTTCTCTGGCTTTATGTTGATGAATTTCAGTACTTGCTGCATACAGAGCAGCACTGAAAAAGTAACTCAACAATTATTAGACAAAGTGAATCGTTTTGCTGATATATTTTGGCAAACAAAAGGGGTCGCGACTTATACGGCTAAATGCTCTTACCCTCCGCAACAAGATGTAATATATCCAGACTTGAAAACAGCCACGATTGAATCTTAATGTGTTAAGTGTCAATAAAGTGCTCGGAGAGAGCATGTTTCCGATCAATGCAGCTAATAGCTACCTGATTTTTCATCATTTTATTTATCGACGGTTTTTAACCGTAGGGAAACTCGTTAGGGTACAACATCCAACCTATGGAGCGATCGTCAAAAGGATCTGTCATCTTAAGCAGTAAGGAGGTTATCGATTAGAGGGGTTAAATGAGCAAAGTGTTAGCAGTCAAATAATTACCAAATACCAAATACCAAATCAAATAATTATCATACACCCAGTCAAATAAAAGCCGATATTCCATTGAATAATCAGTAAAACATAACGACTTCACAATTCAAAAATAGCACTAAAACATCTAAATGTGAGTCAATATCGAACAAAATAACAGCAAATTAAATCATACAATTAATAAATGCGAATAATTATCAAAAGTGCGATCAATCACAAACAAATAAATACAAATCAAAACTTTATAGGATTTTCTCTACAAATTAGATAAAGTTATATATATGTATTTTATCAATATATTAGGTCATCATTTTAATACCCTAAAATTGATACCCTAAACTTAGGAAATAGACTTTATGTCCCCGGCTTCTATCATAAAATTTACAGATAGCCCTTCTTTAGATGAATTGAATAAGGCCATAAAGAGTGTAATAAACGCAGGTGCTAACAGCATATTACTACTTACTTGTATTAACAATGCTTATAATACTGAAAAAGTAAACAAGACATTAAAAGCATGCCCATTGCCTTTATGCGGCGGAATATTTCCTAAAATAATTTACCAAGGTAAAAATTATACTCAAGGAGCCATTGTACTGGGATTAATGGTTGACCCGAAAATAGTCAACTACGACATGCTCAACAAATCTGACCCTGACTTAAAGCATTACATTCACAGCAAAAGTAAAATCATTGAAAAATATCAGGATTTCATCATCATCTCCGATGCACTATGTAGTAAAAGTGAAAACTTTATTGACCATTTTTATGATTTCATGGGCTCTGGTGTCACAACCATTGGTGGTGGTGCAGGCTCTTTAGATAACGCAAATAATCCAGTTATTTTTACCAACCAGGGGTTGGTTAGAGGCATCACACAAGTGATTGCTTTACCTTGCCCAATCAACAATAGTATTGGACACGGCTGGGAGCTACTTGATGGCCCTTATTTAGTTACGTCATCCGAGGGCCACTTTGTTTATTCTTTAAATTATAAGCCTACCTTTGATATTTATAAGGAAATAATACAAAGTAGGCATTTTACGCCGCTGTGTGCAGATTTCTTTGCAACATTTGCGAAAAAGTACCCTTTAGGCATTATCTCTTTAGATGGCGAAATATTAGTTCGAGATCCTATTCAAACCAATGGTTCATATTTAGAGTGTGTAGGAAATGTACCTGTTAATTCAATGGTCTACCTATTGCAAAGCAGTCAAGATAAAATGATCGACGCAAGTAAAGAAGTCGCTCAAAATTTATTACGGCAAGGCCCACTCAACACGCTATTATTATTTGATTGTATCAGTCGTGATTTTTTCATGGGCGATAGCATCGATGATGAACTTGAAGCAATACAGTCCCCGTTTCCCAACATCTGTTTAGTCGGTGCGATGGCAATAGGAGAAATAGCTAATACCCCTTGTGGTTCAATACGCTTACTTAATAAATCAACCGTTCTCGGTTCTTTTTAATTATTCTGGATAATTTATGAATACAGCGATGCACATTATGTCTATCCAACACCAGTTAGTACTGGCGATAGGTAAAGACTCTGATCTAAAAAAAATGTTGCATCAATTTTTACGCCTCTGCTGCCTCAGTTTAAATTCAACTAATTGCCATGTTTTTCTAGTACAAGATAAAAATAAAAATCCAGTCCATCAAAAGAGCAAAGATTCAAATTTGAAATTAGGTCATTATTTAAGTTTCCCAATGAAAAAATATGGGTTGCTAGCAAGTAATAACCAACCACTCGCCAATATCGTTAATACTTTCTTTACAAATAACTTAGCGATTGACGTTATTGAATATGAATCGAGTCTTTACCACTTATTTAAAATTGGTGGTTTTGGTGTATTAGCTATTGAGCGTAAGCAGCCGTTAGGTGAAGCAATTCAAAATGCCTTAACCCCAGTATTAAAAAAACTGGCAACAAGCAGTATCGGCTCTATTAATCACCGCTCGCTAGTCTTAGAAATTAAAACCAGAAAACAGATTGAAGAAAAAATCAGTTACCAAGCCTCTCATGATTTTCTCACCGGCTTATTCAATAGAATGGAAATGCAGCAACGCTTAGCTAAAGCCATTGATAATTGTGCAGATCAGGCAAGCACTGGTGCCATATTATTAATTAATTTGGATAAGTTTAAAAATATTAATGATGTGATGGGCTATCATGTGGGTGATAAAGTGTTACGACAAGTGGCAAATAGACTACGTCATACAGTGAAAAAACTTGCTACCATTGCGAGATTTGATGGCCATGAATTTATCGTTTTATTAAAAGACTTACCAGTTAGCCCCCTTGAAATGAAATCTATTATTAATGGTGTTATTGCAGATATTGTATTTGCCATTGAGATACCACTTGAGCTATCTGAAGGACGATTTTCTGTTTCTTGTTTCATTGGTTATGAAACATTTAATGATAAGAGTAAGAGCGTTCAGGATGTACTGAAGAATGCGAGCATTGCCATGTATGAAGCCTTTAAAAAAGGTAAAAATAAAGCGCTTGCCTACAACAGCGACATGTCAGTACAACTTAATGAACACATCACTTATACACAGGAAATAAAGCAAGCCCTCAAAAATAATAACTTTGAATTACATTATCAACCGCAATATGACCACCTTAAAAACATAGTTGGGGCGGAGGCATTACTGCGCTGGAATAATCCATTACGAGGTTACGAATCCCCGGCAATTTATATCCCTATTGCAGAAGAAAGTGACCTGATTATACAAATAGGGAGCTATGTATTAAAGCAAGCATGTGCTGACATCAAAAAGTTAGAACAGCTCGACCTGCCTGATTCTTTTAAGCAAATTTCAATTAACATAAGTGCTAAACAATTAGCAAAGCACAACTTTGTGCAAACCATTATTTCAGCGGTAGAAGAAAGTCAAATTTCGCCTTTTCGTTTAAAAATAGAAATTACTGAAAGCATAATGATGGGCGATATAGAGTTATCAATAGAGAGCTTAGAAAAATTACATCGTTTTGGAGTGGAGTGCGCAATTGATGATTTTGGAACAGGTTATTCTTCGCTAGCTTATTTAAAACGCTTACCTGCTACATTACTTAAGATTGACCGTTATTTTGTAACCGATATTCACAAGGATAAAAGTAATACTGCGATTGCAGGTATGATTATCGAGTTAGCTAAAAGTTTGAACATGACAGTGATCGCTGAAGGAGTTGAGAAAAAAGAAGAGTTAGACTGTCTAGTCCAGCTAGGCTGTTATCATTATCAAGGTTACTATTTTAGCCATCCTATCGCATTTGATAAGCTACTGATGGCTATTAAATTGTAAGCGAATAAAATAACCATGTAATTTAAGCACTTATGCAGTCTATATTAAAAAGCAATATAAACTATGTAGGTAGCATCACTACTCGCCAATAACAATCTAACAACTTAATGACCTTATCAAAGCCACCTTTTACATCGGATTTAACGATATAACCGGCGATATTTTCATTATAAGCAGCAACTAAGTCTTGGTCAGCCGATGAGGTAGTCAAAACAAAAATGATAGTATTTTTTAACTCTTCATCCTGACGAATTATTTTTAGAAACTCTAATCCCCCCATGATCGGCATATTAAGATCCAGTAGAATCAAATATGGTCGCTGTATTGCATCTGGTTGTCGCAACAGCTGTAATGCCTCTAAGCCGTTTTTAGTTCTAATAATGGGATTAGCTAATTTTAATTTAGCAAAGCCTCTCTCTACTGCTTTTGCATCTATTTCATCATCTTCTATTAATAAAATGCTGACTTCTGCATAATTACTACTCATTATAACTATATCCTTTTAACTGTATTATCCTGATAGAACCGCTGCATTTAGTGTTCGTTGAAAATCACTAGTGCATTATTTCCATTAAATAGAGCACTACTTTATTGATATTGCGATTATACCTTAACTATTTCTGCTCCATCATGCTGGACTCTATTTCCCCTTTCGGCCAACTAAAGTAAAAAGTACACCCCTGCCCTAGCACAGATTTAACAATCACTTCACCAGAGTAATGCTCAACAATTTTTTTGATTAATGCCAATCCCATACCACTGCCTTCAGTTTCATCGCGTGGTCTTAAGGTTTTAAACATTTTAAATATATCTTCATGATAATTAGGCGAGATACCAGGACCATCATCTTCTATACTGAAGACATAAAATTCATCTGTTTCTGTACATCCAATCTGAATATGACCTTGCTCTTTATCATGATGTTTAATCGCATTGCTGAGTAAGTTTCTCACTACCTGTTCAAAAGGTGCTCTGTAAGTTGAAAAACGAGGAAGGTTATCCTTAATCGTTAACGTAAAACCTTCCAGCGGTGCAACTAATGAGAACAGATCATTAATGACAACCTTACTATCAATATCAGAAATACTATTTTGTTGGCGGTTTGCACGTGAATACGTTAATAAATCATTCAATAACGTTTCCAAACGCTTTATTCGATTGCGCATCATTTTAAGATGAGCAGGTATTTCCTCTAAATTCCCTTCCTCAAGATCTTCCACAACCCAAGTCGCTAACTGGTCAATACCACGTAATGGCGCTTTTAAGTCGTGAGATGCGACATACGCAAATTCATCCAAGTCTTTATTTGAACGGGCAAGGTCAACAGAACGCAACTCAGCAAGTACTTTTGCTGCATCGGCTTCTTTCATTAAACTAGATAAAAGTGCTCTCTGTGTTGTTAGCTCATCAATATTTGTTTTTAATTGGACATTTTTATCGGCTAAAGACTGAGTCCTCTCGACCACCTTTTTCTCTAATTGACTATTTTGATTCTGCAGAGCCTCACTTAAATGACTAATATTTTTAGCTCTAAAAACAGCAACTTGTAATGCATAGATAGCAAAAGCTAATAATAAGCTAATCACAATGCCACCGAACAAAATCCATTTAATGACTGCTGGAGACTCAATATCTTTTAACAACAGATCATTAAGCGCGATATTTAACTGCCACTGACGATCCGGAATTTTAATATCAAAACTAAAAAAATCTTTATCTTCTATTTGACCATAAAGCAAACCACCATTTTCTTGGTTAATATCTAATAAACTCAACTCTAAGGCTTCAATATCCGCTCGTGCTTTTGCATTTTCCATTAACGTGTCAATTCTGAACACACCCGTTACGTAACCAATCAATGCCGTAATACGTTGTACTTTTGTATCAATCGGGAGATCTTGTTGATATACCGGTGCAATAATTAAAAAACCAGCAGAAGAGCCTGTTTCTTGTATTAGTTTAATTTTTGCAGTGGTTGTCATTCTGCCGCTGTCTCTGGCCAATTCCAACGATTGGCGACGTATATCATTACTATTGAGATCAAACCCTAATGCCTGTTTATTAACTTGGTAGTTGCTAACGTAAGCCACGGGAGTGTAATGAGGTCTAACTTTGCTTTTAACCAACTTACCTTGAGCATCTCTTTCCATGATATCAAAATCAGGTTGTTGAGCCCTAATGAGCGCTTCAAACCGCTCTTTTTCACTGGATTTAACCAAAGGAACCCAACTCATTGCCTGAATATATCCTCTCTGATTAATATCAAGTACATCCATATATTGATTAAATTCAAGTTGTGAAAAGTGCTGTTTATTAGCACTATAAAAGGCTTGTAACCCTTGTAAATCATTGATCGATTTATCAATCGCATCTTGAAAGTGACTAGAGACCTGTTTTGCAATATTTTCTATTTTTTCATAACTTTCAGCTTTTAACTGTTCAGTTACTTTTAATGAAATAGTATAAGTAGAGAAAATACCAATAAAACTGATAACAATCGCTAGTAATAATGGCTTAATTGAAAATATATTCACTTTTTAGACATCCTTGTTATACCCAATTGTATGAAATAAGCGTTGTAAATATTGCACAGAAAAATCGTTTAGCTTAAAACATAATTTGATGTAAATGATGACTTCTTTGATGAAACTTAACAACTCAGTCTCAAACCGAAGTTTATTTAGCTTACTGCTTACTTCTTTTTGTATTTTTAATCGCGATACCAATTCCGCTAAATAGCAGATCAACCTTTCTAGTTAAAATGCATTACTTCTGCGCTGGAAACTCTGCAGATAGCATAATTAATTGACGAAATCTACACTTTAAATTGACAGGATTTTCCTACGCAATATTTGATCACATACTTAATAGCGTTGCTATAACGGGTATAAATATAGATAACTATTATATGTACATCAGAGAATAGTGCACGAAAAAAACTCATAAAATCAATGATGAGGGATCAGAAAAAACAATAAACACATGCCAATAAGTATAAAAAAACAGCGAATTATAATGTTCTGGTAAAAGGAGGAGGTCGTTTTTATAGGGTTAATAAGAGCTGACTTAGTTCTATAGATTATAGAAAAATGAGAAAAAACTCTCCTAACGAGTTAGGAGAGTTAAATTATGCAAGTATATTAACGAGTAACTGGCACTTTACGAGTTTCATCGATGTTAATTTCGATTCGACGATTCATTTTGTGAGCAGCACGAGTATTACTTGTATCAAGTAGATTTGTTTCACCGTGACCAACAGCCTTCATGCGATTTGCATCAATACCGTATTTAGACGTCAACATAGCAGCAACTGCGTTAGCACGTTTTTGTGATAACTCTAGGTTGTAATCTGCTTTACCTAATACTGAACTGTAACCGTCAACCGTAATGTCTACGTGTGGGTAAGTTTTAAGGAATGTTGCTACTTTATCAAGCTCAGAAAAGTACTCAGGTTTAACAACAGCTTTGTTATTATCAAAGTTAACAGCCAAGCGGTATGAAAGATTTTCTTCAGCAAAAATAGTACAACCTACTTCGTCTACTTTATTAGACATAGGTGTAGCTGGACATTGGTCAGTACCGTCAACAACACTATCTTTATCAGTATCGATCGCAACAGGTGCAACGTAAGCTACTGGCTCAGCTTTAACAGGTGGTAGTGCTTTTTCATTTTTATCAAAGAAATACACTAGACCTACTTGAGCGATTGCATCAGTAAATTTTTCGTCAAATTGGTAGCTACCTTTACCTTCAACATAACCAGCAAACTGGTCAGTGAAGTATTGACGGTAACCAAGACCGACGTTAACCGCTGCTTCTGCATCAGCTTCAAAATCTAATGCACTAATACCACCTAGTAAATAAACGTTCTTTCCGGTTGGGAAGAAAAGAGCATCAAATGTGTATTTGTTTAGATTATCAAGATCACTACCTTGCTTAAGATCAGCAGTAAAGTTTGTGTAAGATAAACGCAGCTCTAAAGGAGCTGAAACACGATAACCTAATTCAACACCAGCACCGCCAGCGTTATTGAATTGATCGCCAGTAGCATCTAAACGGTCGTTATCAGCTTTAAGATAGGCGCCGTGGATACCACCGTAAACGTTTCCAACTAACGTTTCAGCATCAGGTTGATCTGCATGAGCAGGAAGAAATTGGCCAAGTAGCAATGTGCTAACAAGAAGGGGTAATTTACGTTTAATCATATCCATGTTCCATATAGTTAATTTAGCTGGTAAAAGTACCATCAAACTAAGGTGAAAAAATATCATAGTCGTTATTGATTTGCAAAGTTAAAATTAGATATATTATTAATTTTTTTAGCCTAAAATTCCTAGAAAACAAAGCCAAACTTCCAACTCATTGAATAAATTGAAATAAAAGCAAAAACAATACGTTAACGCCATACTTCAATAGATTACGTGTAACTACTCAGCAGGGATAAAAATATTAGGTAGCATGCCATTCAACAATAGCGTTAAAGCAGTAGAGCCACTTACTCCCTGCTTTTTACAGCTTGATAAGTAACTACGAAGACCAAAAAACATTTCTGCTCCATATTCGCTCCTGAAGCAGCCCGAGATCTTCTGCTGAACTTTTGCCATCCTCAAGTCATTTTCGCCTTGATTATTAGTAAAAGGTACGGCTTTATCGATCATAAACCTGAGTACGTCATCTTCATAATTTTGTAAACGCTCAAGTAAATTTCTAGATTTTGTTTTTTTCACCCTGCCTCGTTGGCGGGTAGTT
>NZ_KI519488.1:42511-59723 GCF_000482725.1 Psychromonas arctica DSM 14288 | reverse complement strand
CCGAGACGCTGACAAAGCAAATTAACGATAAGCAGTAATAAATCTAACGTTGTGCGCATAGAAGGCGATAATGTTTTATCGGCTTCTATCTGTTGTTTTATCTTTTCGACATTACTCTCAATATCGAGACCACTTACTTTCATTTTGCCTCATCATAGGAATAGGAAGAAAGTAGTTAGAGTAACGACTAAAAAGGATCAATCAAGTTGATCCTTTTTGATCTTCTATAAACTATCAAAAATGTGAATTAGGTGCTGAGTAGTTACAATGAAAGAAGAAGAATTGCATGTATCGAGCTTAATCGTGCATGTTAAATCTGAGCAAATACTAGACCTAACTAACAGCATCAAAACGATGCCTAGAGCGGAATTAGTGACAGTGACAGAGCATGGAAAGGCGATTGTCATTATTGAAGCGGCTAATCAACGCCAAATAATGGAATGCATTGACCAAATTAATGACATTGATGGTGTAGTACACACTAGTCTTGTTTACCACGAGTTTGAAAAATCTACGCAAAATAACAGCGAGGAAATACAATGAAATTTACCAGACGTGAGTTTATGAAAGCACAAGCGGCAGCCTCAGCTGCTGCAGTTGCAGGCATAGCATTACCCGTGTCAGCTAGTAATATTATAGCCAGCAAGGATGCAACTAAAATTAAATGGGAAAAAGCGCCATGTCGCTTTTGTGGAACTGGCTGTAGTGTTTTAGTCGGTACACAGGAAGGTAAAGTGGTAGCAACACAAGGCGACCCTGAGTCCCCTGTGAATAAAGGCCTTAATTGTGTGAAAGGTTATTTCCTTTCTAAAATCATGTACGGTAAAGATCGTTTAACAACGCCACTATTACGTATGAGCAATGGTATTTATGATAAAAATGGTGAATTTGAGCCTGTTTCTTGGGACGTTGCCTTTGATATTATGGCAGTGAAATTCAAAGATGCTTTGAAAAAAACAGGCCCTACAGCAGTAGGTATGTTTGGTTCTGGTCAGTGGACTGTAATGGAAGGTTACGCTGCTAGTAAATTAATGAAAGCGGGTTTTAGAACTAATAACCTTGATCCAAATGCACGTCATTGTATGGCTTCTGCGGTAGGTGGCTTTATGCGTACTTTCGGCATCGATGAGCCAATGGGTTGTTATGATGACTTAGAAAATGCGGATGCATTTGTATTGTGGGGATCGAATATGGCAGAAATGCATCCGATCCTATGGTCTCGTTTAGCTGACCGTCGTTTAAGCAACCCAGATGTAAGCGTACATGTGTTATCTACTTACACACATCGTTCATTTGAGTTAGCTGATAATGGCATGATCTTCACGCCACAAACTGACCTTGCAATATTAAACTTCATCGCTAATTACATCATTCAAAATGATGCGGTAAATAAAGACTTTGTTAGCAAACATACTAACTTCCGTAAAGGGACAACCGATATTGGTTATGGTTTACGTCCAGAACACCCATTACAACAAGCGGCTAAAAATCCGGATTCTGGTGCTTCAACACCAATGACCTTTGATGAGTTTGCTGAATATGTGTCTGAATTTGATGTCGAATATGCAGAAAAAATGTCAGGTGTCCCAGCTGATAAACTCATTAAATTAGCTAAGATTTACGCAGATCCTAAAATTAAAGTGACCTCTTACTGGACCATGGGATTCAATCAACATACGCGTGGTGTATGGGCTAATAACTTGATGTACAACATCCATTTATTAACCGGTAAAATTTCTCAACCTGGTTCAGGTCCATTCTCTTTAACGGGCCAACCTTCTGCTTGTGGTACTGCTCGTGAAGTAGGTACTTTCTCGCATCGTTTACCTGCCGATTTAGTAGTTAAAAACCCTAAACATCGTGCAATAGCAGAAAAAATTTGGAAATTACCAGAAGGCACTATTGAAGCAAAACCTGGTTATCATGCTGCTTTACAAAACCGTATGTTAAAAGACGGTAAATTAAATGCTTACTGGGTAATGTGTAATAACAACGTACAAGCTGCTGCAAATATTAATGAAGAAGTGATTCCGGGTTACCGTAATCCTGATAACTTTATTGTGGTATCTGACCCTTATCCAACCGTGACTGCACAATTAGGTGACTTAATTTTACCAACGGCAATGTGGGTAGAAAAAGAAGGTGCTTATGGTAATGCTGAGCGTCGAACTCAAGTTTGGCATCAACAGGTTAAGTCACCTGAAGGTGCAAAATCAGATTTATGGCAAATTATGGAGTTTGCTAAACGCTTCAAAATTGAAGAAGTATGGGATGCAGACCTGATTGCAAAAATGCCTGAAGTGAAAGGCAAAACTATGTACGACGTACTTTACCGTAATGGTCAAGTCGATGCATTTGGTCTAGATGAAGTGAAAGACGAGCAACTAAATGACGAAGCGCGTCACTTTGGTTTCTATGTACAAAAAGGACTGTTTGAAGAGTACGCAAGCTTTGGTCGTGGCCACGGTCATGATTTAGCACCATACGACAGATACCATGAAGTACGTGGTTTACGCTGGCCAGTGGTTGATGGCAAAGAAACGAAATGGCGTTTCCGTGAAGGTTCTGATCCTTACGTAGAAAAAGGAACTGAGTATCAGTTTTATGGCCATAAAGATAAACGAGCGATTATCTTTGCATTACCCTATGAACCAGCAGCTGAGTCTCCAGATGAAGAGTACGATTTATGGTTAAGCACTGGTCGTGTACTAGAGCATTGGCATTCAGGTTCAATGACTCGACGTGTACCTGAGTTATATAAAGCCTTTCCTGATGCTGTTGTGTTTATGCACCCAGATGATGCACAACAACGTGGTTTACGTCGTGGAGATGAAATTGTGATGGCTTCAAGACGTGGTGAATTAACCTCTCGTGTTGAAACACGAGGACGTAACCGTCCACCAAAAGGGTTGGTATTTATGCCATGGTTTGATGCCAAACAGTTAACTAATAAGTTAACTCTTGATGCAACTGATCCGTTATCAAAACAAACCGATTACAAAAAATGTGCTGTAAAAGTTACTAAAAAAGCGTAATTAAGCAACGCTAATAAAAGAATGCTACTTGGATGATGCAAGTAGCGTAAGCAACACATGTACTCTATTAAATGGACTCTTTGTTATAAAAATATAACAAGATGGAGAAAAGCAATGAAAAAATTTATCACAGCGATTTTTACTGCATCAGTGATCGCATTATCTGTACCTAGTGTTTACAGTGCCGATGATGTTGTTATGTCAAATAATGGTGGTGTGCCATCTCTACGTGGTTTAGTTGAAATATCAGACGTTAATCAATCGGAAGCACTTAAAAAAGTGCCAAGAGAACAGCATCTTATGGATCGTAACTATGTTCAGCAACCACCAATGATTCCACACTCTATTCGTGGTTATCAAGTGAATTTAAATGCTAACAAATGTTTATCATGTCATAGCTTTAAAAATGCAGGTGCGATGGGAGCGACTAAAGTCAGTGTAACTCACTTTATTACTCGTGAAGGTACAACATTGTCTGATGTTTCACCTCGCCGTTACTTTTGTTTACAGTGTCATGTGACACAAGCAGATGCTAAGCCTCTGGTTGATAATACATTCACACCGGTAGATTCATTACGCTAAGCGGGAGCACAAATTATGCTTAAACTATTAAAGCGTTTATGGGTGATCATGAAATCACCTTCGACCGCCTCATTTGGATTTATTCTAGTGATTGGCTTTTTAGGTGGGATCATCTTCTGGGGTGGTTTTAATACCGGCATGGAAGCAACTAATACCGAAGCATTTTGTTCTGGTTGTCATGCTCCGATTGTTAAAGAGATCCGTGAAACTATCCATTATTCAAATCGCTCTGGTGTACGTGCTATTTGTTCAGACTGTCATGTACCACATAATTGGACAGATAAAATTGTTCGTAAAGTACAGGCATCTAAAGAGTTGGTTGCATTTGCAATGGGCACCATTGATACAGATGAAAAATTTAAAGCTCGGCGTGCGCATTTAGCTAATCGCGAATGGCAAAGGATGAAAGAAAATAACTCACAGGAATGTCGTAACTGTCATCAGTTTGAATATATGGATTTCAGTGAACAAGGTAAACGTAGTGTGAGTCAACATTCAACAGCACTTGCTTCAGGCGACAAAACCTGTGTTGATTGTCACAAGGGTATTGCGCATCAATTACCTGATATGAAAGGCATAGAAGGCTGGTAAATTAGACGTTATACTAATATAAAAAAGGAGCTTTAAGCTCCTTTTTTATTGCCTAGATCCGCATCCTAGAATCGCATTATAGTTACAAGGATAATAGTTGCTAGGCAAAATCGATTTTATAAACACAACACCATTAGGAACCAATGTGAACATAGCGGGTATCGTATTAGCGGGTGGGCAATCATCTAGAATGGGGCAGGACAAAGCCAAACTTACTATTGAAGATCATACATTATTATCACGTGCAGTTAATTTATTACAGGCTGCAGGTTTTGAGGATTGTTACGTTAGCGGTGATTACCAAGGGTTTAATTGTATCGTAGATACACAATCTGAGTTGGGGCCCATTGCAGGCATAGCAACTTGTGCGACACAACTTAGTGAGCAAAAGCAGGGGGGGCCATCGGTTGATCATTCTCTGCATAGTAGATCAGAGCATTCCTCTCGAGAATATTGCAACACGCAACAAAGTAAAAAATATGATGCATTATTTATTATGCCAGTGGATATGCCGTTATTAGCGGTAGAAGATTGTAAAAAATTACTGCAACATTTTATAAAGCAATTTACAAATCAATCTATTACAGGTAAACAAGGCGTATATTACAAAGAAACGACGTTTCCAATGTTATTATCGCTGAATGATACATTATTAACCTATTTAGATCAGGCACTCAGCGCTGTAGATAAAAAACAGCGTTCTTTATATCGTTTAATTGAAACGTTAAATATAGAGGCAATAAGTCAACAGCAAGTTGACCTATTTAGGTTTGAAAATACCAACACGCCGGAGCAATGGCAGCGTTGTTTGGTAACCTATAGTAAGATGCAGACGGACAAGTTTAAGTAGTCGTTTTACAGCACTTTAAAAGTCGTCTTACACAGTTTTAAAAAGTTATTTGAGCACTAATACTCCTCAATTTGATACAACAAAAAAAACTACAGTGCCACCGATTTTAGAAAAAATAGGGTTTAATAAATCGGTACAGACAACATTAATGCAGTTATTTTTTGATAAAGTAAGCCTATTAATGAGTGTGATAGCTACTATGACAAATGCTATTCTGATTTACCCAGAACAAAGCAACCATTTAAAAATTATAAGGATTAACATGAGCCATCTATCAAGCAAAGAATTCACGCCTGCTAATATTGCAGTCTTAACCGTTTCAGATACTCGTAACGAATCTACAGATACTTCAGGTGGTTACTTAGTTGAGGCGCTAAAGGCAGCAGGGCACCAATTAACAGATAAACAAATAGTGATTGATGACCCTTATAAAATTCGTGCAGTTGTTTCGCAATGGATAGCAGATGATAAGACCGAAGTGATCATGATCACGGGGGGAACAGGATTCACTGCTCGTGATACTACGCCTGAAGCTGTATCCGTATTATTTGATAAACAAGTGGAAGGCTTTGGTGAGTTATTTCGCGCTGTGTCTTACCAAGAAATTGGTTCTTCAACGATTCAAAGTCGTGCATTAGCTGGGTTTGCTAATAATACTGTTATTTTTTGTATGCCAGGTTCAACTGGGGCATGTAAAACGGCATGGACAAAAATCATTGTCGAGCAAATCAACGCACAGCATAAACCATGTAACTTTATGCCGCATTTAGGAGCTAAATAATGCCTGCAACTTTTACTCACATTAACCAAGACGGCAAAGCGAATATGGTGGATGTTACTGCAAAAGAAGTGACCGTCCGTCAAGCGATTGCCGAAGCTTATGTGGATATGTCACCGGAAACACTTGCCTTGATTGTTAATGGTCAACACCATAAAGGTGATGTATTTGCGACTGCCCGTATAGCAGGTATTATGGCTGCTAAAAAAACCTCTGATTTAATACCACTTTGTCACCCATTGGCATTAACAAAAGTGGAAGTAAATATCACAGCAGAAACAGAGATGAACCGAGTACGTATTGAAAGCTTATGTAAATTATCTGGCAAAACCGGCGTTGAAATGGAAGCACTAACCGCCGCTTCAGTTGCTGCATTAACTATTTATGACATGTGTAAAGCAATTCAAAAAGATATGGTTATTTCCGCAGTGAAATTATTAGAGAAAACAGGTGGGAAATCAGGCCACTTTAAAGCCGTGGAATAGGGAACTAGGATGATTAAAGTACTATTTTTTGCCAAGTTAAGTGAACAGCTAGGTGTTAGAGAATTACAAGTTGATGCAAAAAATGCTGAAGATACTAAGCAATTATTTACTCACTTGCTAAACCATAAAACAGAATGGGCGTCTATTTTAACTAGCCAACCTTGTTTAAAAGCGGTTAACCAAGCGATGGTAGCTAATGACGTACCTTTAAAAGATGGTGATGAAGTGGCTTATTTTCCTCCCGTTACAGGAGGTTAAATGATCAGTGTTCAGGAGTTAGATTTTAACCAACAGGTTGAGTACGACCGCTTAAAAAGCACCACTAAAATAGGAGCTATCGTAACATTTACTGGATTGGTTCGAGATATTAACGAAGGTCAAGGTGTCAGTGATCTCGCATTAGAGCATTATCCAGGGATGACAGAAAAATGTTTACAGGATATTGTTCAGCAAGCACAGCAGCGTTGGAATATCATTGACTTTACCATTATCCACCGCGTGGGGCAGTTGACTATTTCTGATCAAATTGTGTTTGTTGGTATTGCAAGCCAACATCGTGGTGATGCTTTCGCAGCTTGTGAATTCATTATGGATTATTTAAAAACACAGGCTCCATTTTGGAAAAAAGAAACCATGGCAAACGGTGAAACTAAATGGGTAGATGCAAGAGAACACGATCAACATGCACTGACGAAGTGGCAAAGTTAAGTCGCAAGCTAGTGAGATTTCTTTCAAACTTAATCTAAGACTGCTGAAAGTAGATTGAAGTTATAAGTGGCATAGCACATAAACGTAATACCAAGGTGGAAATAAATGTTAAAGAGATTAAATAAGCGTTTTTTATGTTTTGTGATGTTGCTTGTTAGCTCATTAATGACCGCAAATGTTATAGCTGCTGTGATAGAAATAAAGCCGCTTGAGTCACTGAATAATCAAAAGACGGCTGAAAATATTAAAGCACTTAATCTTGAACCCTTAAATATTGCCGTTGCTAGTAACTTTAAAGTCGCCGCGTTAGATATTGCTCGACAGTTCACCGAACAGTTTGCTATTGAGGTTAATATTTCCAGTGCTTCCACCGCGACCCTTTACCAACAAATATTACGCGGCGCTCCCTTTGACCTGTTTTTATCGGCGGACCAAAAACATGTACAATTATTGGTTGAAGCGAATAAAACAGCGCAGCACCTTGGTTTCATTTATGCTCAAGGACGGTTAGTGTTTTGGCAACCAGCACTTAACCATCAACCTACACTAGATGATTTTATGACTTATCAAGATAGGCTTGCTATTGCTAACCCTAAGTTTGCCCCCTATGGCATCGCAGCCCAGCAAGCACTAAATTTTACTAAAAAATGGCAAACGCAACCTTACGTTAAAGGTAATAATATTAATCAAGCTTTTCAGTTTGTTGCTTCTAAAAGTGTTGCCGCGGGTTTAGTGTCTTACGCCGCGGTGATTCAAAAACAGCAAACACATTATGTATTGATTCCTCCGCAGTGGCACCAACCTATTACCCAATACGGTGTGATCATCAATGATCAAAAAAGTCAGCAAGCGGAGTTGTTTAAGCAATTTTTACTGTCCTCCACGATACAAAAGCAAGTTGCACAACAAGGTTATAATTGATGCTCAGCGCAGGTGATTATCAAGCGATTTGGCTGACTTTAAAGTTAGCAGGACTCACCACTATTTTGTTGATGATAATGGCACCACCATTAGCTTGGTGGTTAGCACGCAGCAAAGCAAAGTTACGTCCTTTAATTGAGTCGTTGGTGGCATTACCCTTAATCTTGCCGCCAACGGTACTTGGCTTTTATCTGTTAATCGCCTTTTCGCCGGAACATTTTTTAGGGCAGTGGTGGCTGAGTTTTAATGAAACCTCATTGGCTTTTTCATTTACAGGTTTAGTTATCGCTTCAGTGATATATTCACTTCCCTTTGTAGTACAACCATTACAAAGTGCTTTTGTTCACCTCGATAAGACCTATTTAGAAGTTAGTTCCACCCTTGGTTATGGAAAGTATGAACGGTTATACAAAATAATTTTCCCGATGTTATTACCTAGCTTTATTATTGCAGGTGCATTGGGCTTTGCACATACCATTGGCGAATTTGGCGTGGTGTTGATGATTGGCGGGAACATTCCAGGGGAAACACAGGTCTTATCTATCTTATTATTTGACCATGTGGAATCTTTACAATATAGCTCTGCACATCAACTTTCATTTATTTTATTAGTATTTTCAATGTCACTGCTGGTGGTCATTTATGGTTTCTTGCAAAAGCGTCAGCAACGGGTGTTAAATGCTTAAGTTCGATATTCAAAAAACCTTCAAAATTAACAGCGCAACAACCCACAAGAGTAGAACATTGCACTTTAAAGGTGAGCTAAATTTATCCGGAGTGTGTGCTATTTTTGGTGATTCAGGCGCGGGTAAAACAACCTTATTACGTTGTTTAATTGGTTTAGAACAATGCACAGGGCAGATCCATTTTCAACAGCAAATTTGGTTGAATCAACCTGAAAGCAATAATGTTAGGTCTAAAAGTGCGGTTCACAAACCATTGCTGGTGGCGGTGGAGAAAAGAAACATTGGTGTGGTTTTTCAAGAGCCTAGATTATTCCCGCATTTAAATGTACAACAAAACTTACAACTGGCGGTTAATAAATCCGAAAACAGTACCTTTACTATTCAAGAACTGGCTGAAAAGTTAGGCTTTAAGGAATTGCTAAATCACCAGACGACACAACTTTCCGGAGGCCAAAAGCAACGTATCGCTATTGCGCGTGCGTTATTAACTAACCCGCAATTACTGGTGATGGATGAACCTCTTTCGTCATTAGACGCAAGTAGCAAACAGCTGTTATTACCTTTTATTAAACAAATTAGTGAACGTATTCCGATTTTGTATATTACTCACTCAGAACATGAGCTATTTTATCTGAGTAAACAAATGGTATTGGTTAATAATGGCCAAATAGAAGCAATTGGTGAGCCGCAACAACTGTTTTTAGACAGTGAATTATCATTGATTAAGTTTGCTCATCAAGGCTTGATTTTAAACGTATTAGTTAAAAAATTCGATTCAGACGAAGGTTTGATAAAGGGCTGTTTAGATGGACAAACCTTATTTATATCAGCTGACCAAGCACCATTAACAACGCAAATACAGGTGAAAATTAATAGCCGAGATGTGATCGTTGCACTTAAACCGATTGTGGGGAGTTCCTTATTAAATTGTATCGCCGCACAGGTGATAGATTTTTCTCAAGATCAACAAAAAGCGGTGATATTAACATTAAAAATTAACTCACAATTTATCTATGCTTATATAACCTTACGCTCATTTAACAAACTTAATCTCGCTATCGGCAGTAACGTTTTTGCGCATGTAAAAACCATGAGTATCATTAATTAGCTATGTCATCATAGAGCCGCCACAGCAATGCGGCGACTAATATATAACGGCTAACCTGAGGACTCTGGTTGAATACTTATTACTGTAAAGAAAGGCCTGCGATTTGATGCCAATAGCCATTACATTGTAAATTATCGTGTTTAATTATTTGCTGGTCGCCTAGGATTTGCTGCTTAAACTGCTGTACAGTTGTTAAGCTATCCAACGAGCTTGGGCTAACGCGTATAACATCCACTAATCCTTTCATGCTTTCAACATCATTTAATAAGTTATAACAATAACCTGATTGTGTTTGTATCCCATTTAAAACAAAGACTTGTTGCCCTTCTTGAGTACTTGTAATACGACCTTGCGGGTACTTAATACAACATAACTCACAGTCATCTTTAGCTTTGTTTTCTGAGCGAGCAGTAAAGCAACGTGCAGAATAAGCGAGCGGTATATGGCCGTGGGCAAAGACCTCCACTTCAAAATGTTCGCGGATCCCCATCGCTTGTGCATCAGTTAATGCTTTTTGTAGCCAGTCACGGGAAAGCTCTACTGGCATAACCCAACGTTGCATTCCTTGGTTAACAAATAATTTAAGCACATGTGCGTTATAACAATTAATGGCAGGACCACAAACAAAGGGGACTTTCTTTTCAGATAATAATTGAATCGCACCAATATCGTTGGCTTCAACGGAAAGTTCACCATTTTCACAAAGTTGCTTTAATACTTTTACTTCAGAAGGTGCCTCTAAAAGCGCCATACTTGATAATACGATTTCTTTACCCTGATTATTTAAGGCTTTAGCTAGGCTTATCCAATCACGTGCTTTTAACTCGCGACGTTTACTACACACAGTTTCACCCAAATAAATGATATCAGCATCACTGTTTAGTGCTTGTTGATAAAAATCTTCAGTGGTTTGTTTTGGCCAGTAATATAATAAAGGCCCTAATGATAATTTCATAAATTTCCCTGTTTTAAACCGTTAGCACACTATTGCCAGTCACGATGGTAGGCACCTAAAGTGGTTTGGCTGCCCTCTGAAACATTCGCTAATACCGCATCCCAATCTTTTTTAACTTGGTAACGTTGCGGAGCTTGTTGATAGCTATCAATAGCGGCTCGCCAAACACGCGTAATTTGTTCAACATAAGCAGGGCTACGTTGACGGCCTTCAATTTTGACTGAGGTGATACCGGTTTCCATTAATTCAGGGATCATCGATAAAGTATTAAGGCTGGTGGGTTCCTCTAGTGCGTGGTAAAGCTGATCATCTACGATAAATTTACCTTTACATAAGGTTGGGTAACCGGCTTTTTCGTTGCTTTGGTAACGATCTATTAAAATGTTATTTAAACGAGACTCTAAGCCGTTATCTGTTTCTTGCCAGCGAACATATTTAGCAGGAGAACATGCACCCACCGTATTAGGTGATTCACCGGTAAAGTAAGAGGATAAATAGCAACGACCTTCCGCCATAATGCATAAACTACCAAAGGCAAACACTTCTAAATCAACATCGGTATTACGTGATAACTGTTTTACTTGATGAATGGATAACACTCTTGGCAGAACAACGCGTTTGATATTAAAGTTTTTTTGATAAAAATCGATGGCAGCGGTGTTAGTGGCTGATGCTTGTACCGATAAATGTAACTCTAATTCAGGGTATTTATTAACCGCATAATCCAACGTCGCAATATCAGCAATAATGGCGGCATTTGCGCCTAAATCAACACATTTGTCGACGGCATTAAACCATCGTTTTTGTTCACCTGGGTGCGCAAAAGTATTAATGGCAACATGTAAATGTTTGTTATGGTCTTGAACATACTGCGCCCCTTTAGCCAACTTTTTATCGTTAAAATTTAAACCAGCAAAATGACGCGCGTTGGTATCATCTTTTAATCCCACATAGACGGCATCAGCACCGCAATCGATAGCGGTTTTTAATGCGGGCAAACTACCTGCTGGACATAAAAGCTCCATGTTATTTCCTTTAGTAATTTTCAATGGGGTTATTGTAAAAAAAGTGATGATAGTTTTATTGATATAGGGCAGGCAAACACGATTCATTTAGCTATGTTGACCTGTTTTATTCTGTTTTGAGTTAATTACTTACAAACAATCGTCTAATTGATCACCGTTAAATTGATTTAAGCCAAGTCGTCCTTTTAGAGGCACGTTTATAATCAGCCAAATTAAAAATTAATGGTTGCTTGTCCTAGAAAAAGACAACATTTAATAAGGAAATCCATGTTCACTCCATTACGCAATAAAATACAGCAACAATTGGTAGTTAAAACACCGTCTTTATTAGCATTACCGAGTCGTTTTTTACCTTTTTCAGTTCAACAAAAGTGTTTAAGTAGCATTGTGAGTTGTGTGTTTAAAGAAGCTATTGAAGATGGGGACCTTGAATTTTTACAACAAAAATGGCTAAAAGTGACCATTAGTGACCTAAATCTGAGTTGGTATTTAAGTTTCAAAAATAACCATATTATTATCAAGCAAAATGCACCGCAGACAGATGTCTCTTTTACCGCAACTGTGAATGATTTAATTTTAGTGGCAGGTAGAAAAGAAGATCCTGATACTTTGTTCTTTCAACGCCGTTTAAGTATTGAAGGTGATACAGAATTGGGGTTAGAAGTTAAAAACTTAATGGATAATATTGAATTTGAACAGTTACCGTCATTGGCAGAAAAAACACTCGCGCACTTTTCAGGTTTTGTAAAAAAAGGGTTAGCCTTGAATACAGAGGATCTTTCAACTAAAAATATCGTTGCATAATATAAAATCAGAATGTTTAACGTAAAATCAGAGTGTTTAAGGTAAAAAATAAACATCAAACTATCTTTTACATACGTAGCCCTATAGGCTTAGCACTTTGATGTTAACTAATTGTGAAAAAATGACCAACCCGATCCCAATAAAAGAAGTGAATAGCCCTGATTTAACCTGCTCTAAATGTAAAGCTGCTTGTTGTCAGTTAGAGGTCATGTTAATTACCGATACAGGTGTGCCTGAACGGTTTATTAAGCGCGATCAATGGGGTGGGGAAACTATGAAACGTTTAGATGATGGTTGGTGTATCTGTGTTGATCGAGAAACAAAGCTGTGTACTATCTATGAGAATAGGCCTTGGGTTTGTAGGATTTTTGAAATGGGCTCTTATGAATGCAGTATTGAATTCATTGAAGCTTAATGTACGAAGCCTAATGTACGAAACCTAGTATATTGAAGCCTGATTATCAAAGCTTAGTGCACCGAAGCTTAGTGCACTGAAGAATAGTTTTTAAGCTAAATCATCGTGATGAATATTTCTGTTATTAAATGGTTTAACATCTAAACACCTTTTGTGTACCGCGTTTAGATGTTAACAATGACTACTCAGCTAATTTTTTAAAGTGTAGGCAAGTATCTAATAAACGATTTGCAAATCCCCATTCATTATCACACCACACCAATAGTTTTACTAAATGCCCATCACTTACTCGAGTCTGCGTTCCATCAATAATGCACGAACGAGGATCATGATTAAAATCGACAGACACCAAAGGTGCTTCCGTATAACCTAAAATACCTTTTAATTCGGTTTCTGCTATTTGTTTCAAGCAGGCATTAATGTCCGCAATCGAAACTTTACTATCAACAGTGATGCTCAGATCCATTGCGGTGACATTAATGGTTGGAACACGCACGGCAATGGCTTCGAACTTATTCGCAAACTTAGGCAAAATACGTTCAATACCGGCTGCTAATTTGGTATCCACTGGAATAATAGACTGGCTGGCTGCACGTGTTCGACGTAAATCATGATGGTAAGAGTCGATCACAGGTTGGTCATTCATCGCAGAATGGATCGTGGTGATCGTGCCACACTTAATAGTAAATGCACTGTCTAGGCTGGCAATAACTGGCACAATACAGTTAGTGGTACAGGATGCGCCGGAGATATATTGCTCATCACCAGTTAATTGCTGGTGGTTAACACCATACACGACTGTGGCATCAACATCCTGGTCGGCAGGATGAGAGAAAATGACTTTTTTTGCCCCTGCTAATATATGTGCATCTGCATCTGCTTTTGTGCCATATAATCCAGTACAATCAATCACAATATCAATATCAAGTGCTTGCCAAGGCAGTTCATCAATTTCTTTAAATGCAAGCAACTGAATAGGGTGGTGTTCAATAATCAGTAAGTTATGGCTTTGTGAAACTTCAAAAGGAAAGCGACCATGGGTCGAGTCATATTGCGTTAAATGACAAATCGCTTCCGGTGTCGCCAATTCATTGATCGCGACAATATCGATTTGTGTTTGATGATTTCCCTCAAATAATGCACGAACAACACTACGTCCAATACGCCCATAACCATTTATTGCAATTCGAAGTGACATTTACATTCCATTTGAAATAAGTAAAAAAATCATTGTAATAAAAAAGCCAATAATTATCTATCAATTACCCATTTTTAAGCGTTTCAAATTTCATTTTAAATAAAATTGATTAGATAGTTATAACAATAAGTTATACATTTATTATTTGAATCCGAGTGATTCTAAGTGAAGTTATAGTGAATCGAAGCTTAGTATTTTAAAGGAGGTAATCAAACGTACAATAAAAGTATGACAGAGAAAGGGGGATTGCTAGTAAACCTACTCACACTGAAGAAGTCTCACGTTAAGTATGCTGCTTGAATCTAAATCTAATAATCAAACGTACAATAAAGACTATTGCGAATAAAAAATAAATATTTGTAAATATCTCTTTGTTTTTTTAATACCTCACAATAGCGGTACACGGGCAACAGTTTAACCATTTAGTTCCTGACTAAGGCGTGTTTTTAGCTTGATTTTAGATAAATATGATTTAATTATGGATGTTCCACTGAAATGTAACATTCATTTTGTTACTATGTTTCGCCGAAACACGTTTGTTATCATTTATTCGGTAATATGGATTAATAATTAAGAGCGGTTTGCTCTAAATGAGGAATAATGAGTTTAAATAAAGATAAATACAGTATCGATAACACCGATTACACTGTAGGTCAGGATAACGTTCAAAAATGGGGATTTGATGTTCATAACCCTGTTTTTGGATTTAGTGCAGGTTTAATTGCCCTGTTTTTAATTGCGATTATGGTAGTTGATCCAGAAGTTTCAAAAGCGGCATTAGATGGAATAAAATGGCAAATTATCGGCGCATTTGATGGCCTATTTATGTGGTCTGCAAATATATTTGTTATTTTCTGTTTGGTTTTAATTGTTTCACCTTACGGTAAAATCCGTCTTGGTGGTCATGATGCTAAAAGTGATTATACAACCATGTCATGGATTTCAATGCTTTTTGCTGCAGGTATGGGTATTGGATTGATGTTCTGGGGCGTTGCAGAACCTGTCGCGTATTTCACTGGTTGGTATGAAACACCATTAAATGTAACACCTAATACACCGGAAGCAGCAAAACTGGCATTAGGTGCAACGATGTTCCATTGGGGTCTACACCCTTGGGCTATCTATGGTGTAGTTGCATTGTCATTAGCATTTTTTGCTTATAACAAAGGTTTACCACTTTCAATGCGATCTATTTTTTACCCTATCTTAGGTGATCGTACTTGGGGTATTGCTGGTCATATCGTTGATATTTTGGCTGTTATCGCTACCTTATTTGGCCTAGCAACATCATTAGGTTTAGGTGCACAACAAGCTGCAAGTGGATTCCATCATGTATTCGGTATTGACTCTGGCTTAACCACGCAGATTATTATCATTGTAGTGGTGACCCTGTTAGCGGTAGTTTCAGTTGTACGTGGTATTGATGGTGGTGTTAAAGTCATCAGTAATATCAATATGCTGTTAGCTATTGTTTTAGTATTGTTTGTAGCACTAGTGACAATGGCAGTGTCGATGGGGACTATTCCTACTACTGTAATGGGCTACATAGAAAATATCATTCCACTAAGTAATCCTATGGGTCGTGAAGACGAAGCTTGGATGCACGGTTGGACAGTTTTCTATTGGGCGTGGTGGATTTCATGGTCACCATTTGTAGGTATGTTTATTGCGCGTATTTCTCGTGGCCGTACTGTCCGTGAATTCTTAATGGCTGTACTTATCATTCCAACCACTGTGACTATTCTTTGGATGTCAGTATTTGGTGGTGTGGCGATCGATCAAGTGATTAACAATGTTGGTGAACTAGGTACTAACGGTTTAACTGAAGTACCATTAGCGATGTTCCAAATGTTTGATCAATTACCATTTGGTAGCATGCTTTCATTATTGGCTGTTGTGTTAGTGTTGGTATTCTTCATTACCTCTTCTGACTCTGGTTCTTTAGTGATCGATAGTATTACAGCCGGTGGTAAAGTTGATGCGCCTGTTCCACAACGTGTTTTCTGGGCGTTAATTGAAGGTGCTATTGCGGCTGCATTACTGTGGGTTGGTGGTACAGAAGCGATTCAGGCACTGCAAGCTGGAGCAATTTCCACTGCATTACCATTCACCATTATTTTGTTAATTATGTGTGTTAGCTTAATCATGGGAATGAGAACGGAACCGCGTGATAAATAATTTATGGATTAGTTGAACACGCTAGACTATAAGTAGGTTTTATAAGGCCGATTAATCAATGATTAATCGGCCTTTTTTGTTTGTACTTTTTAAAAACTATTTTTAATAGTGTCAATCGTCTTCTTGTAATTGTAAAAAATTGCTTGTCTCAAATAACCGGTCTTTTACGAATATTACAACGTCGCCCTATATCAAAATAAGAGGTTTCGAGTTGTCTACCCAGAAGTAAAAACGAAGGGACCTTTTATATTGGGTATAAAGTCTTGATTTAATCCGTTAGCACTTAGCATTTTTTAACCTTTCTTCAACCTTTTATCGCTTTTTGATTGTTAAAGAAAATAGGGGATGGGATTAAAGATTGACTAGAAAAATGAACAGATTTAAGGTAGAAAATTGCTTTCAATAGGTTGCTCTCTGCGCTACATTTCTAATGTAGAAATACTCCATTAACCAACAAGAATGATCCTCTTCTGCACATTTGCTATTACCAATAAGATCGGTAAAAATATTTAGCTGGTTTACTCGTTACCCGATTGCTAGTTGGTAGCGGCTAATGGCAGGCATCAAAATAAATAAACAAAAAAATGCCGCTAACTATGTAAGTCAACGGCATTTTCGGTGAAGAACCTTTTCTTATCGTTATAACGATAAACTAAATTAGTTTTGTGTTTTGATTGTAGTGAAGTGGTAATCCACATCAACCACTGCACGGTAAGCAACTTGATCACGTGTTTGAGCGAACTCTTGGATCGTTACTTTTGATTTATCAATGGTTAAGTCTTGTGCTGGTGAATTGCTGATCACAGTTAGTTCGTGACGTAATTCATTAGCAGGTAATTTTTTTAGACCATCGATGTAATCAAAACCAGCATCATAAGCGGCTGCTTTATCTG
>NZ_KI519488.1:0-41951 GCF_000482725.1 Psychromonas arctica DSM 14288 | reverse complement strand
GCTGCTTTATCTGTGAAGGCATCAGTGCTGAATGTTTTGTCTGAATGCACAACTTGTGATGCTGCAAAAACGCTTGAACTGATTAATAATGTTGCTGCTAGTGCTGATACTGTGGTTAATTTTTTCATTGTAGTGCCCCTAATAATTTGTTTATAAGCTATCTATTTATAAGCTTTATGTTGTTGTCGCTACCTATTGGCGTTCGCGACTTACGCTATGTTCTATTCTTTGTTTTTTTCGTGCTTTTTTGTTTCTATTTTTTACATTACCAAGCGCTGATTAGTTATCGCTTCTTAATGCTTTGTAGTTGTAATCTACATTGACAATAGCGCGGTATTCTACTTGTCCACGTGTTTGTGCAAATTCTTCAATTGATACGCGAGTATCTTTAATTTTTAAGTCTTTAGTTGGTGTTGTAGAGATAAGAACCAACTCGTGACGTAATTTGTTTTCAGGTAACTGTTTAAGTTGGTTTACATAATTAAAACCGGCTTCATAAGCTGCTGCTTTATTTGTGAATGCATCAGTGCTGAAGTTTTTGTCAGAATGAACGACTTGTGTACCAGCAAAAACGCTTGAGCTGATAAGTAGAGTTGCTGCTAGAGTTGTTAATTTTTTCATTTTGAATACCTTAAATAATTTGTTGATACATATTTGTATTGAATGAGTGGTTAATGCGTTACCGCTGTTTCCTCACTCGATGTAGCTATTATGCCTATCATTTATGTGACCGTCATCACTCTATTTTTCCATTCATTGTGGCTTTTTTGTCACCAATCGAATTTAGAATGAAAAAAGCTAAGTGATTGTTCACCGTTTTACCTTGTTGTTTATTTACCTGTGACGTGGGCTTGTTTCTTCTTGCTCACTCACATTAACAAGGTTTGAATCAGCCAACTCCTTTGCGTCATCTTGTTTTAATACACACTCACTTCAAAAGACCTACTTAGTGGGAAATAAATTTCCTTTATTGCAAATATTTTTTGCAAACCGTGTATTTATTCATCTGTTATCACCTGACAACAACGGTTAAGTTTTATCCCTTATCGGTCGTTGCTGAGGAAGATAATAGTCTTCCTGGGGTTAATAGCAGGTTAAGAAATGACAAATAATTGAATTAATTTATCCATCCTAAAAGTGGTGATACGGATGAGAAGAAGAAAAGGTTCACTTTGCGGTGATAAGAGTTAACCCTAGTTATAATAGCGCCTAGGTAGGTTTTTTGTGATGAATAGGAGGGGATAAAAATATTTTAAAAGTGAGGTTAAGCAATTAAAAGAGGGGAAATGTCTTCTTTTTATCAAACATTAAATCAATGAGAGCAATGCTTGTAAGCGTATTACGTGGTAAAAGATTTAAATAAAAAATCGAAGCTTATTTATTACATCTTTATTATATTTTTATTGCATTTTTATTGTAAGCTAAATTAGCCAACAAGGTTAAATAAGGTGTTAAGCTTACATGTGAAAATAAAAAATAGTGTAAATAAAGTTAAATAACTCTTGTAGAAATGACTTAACATATGCGTTTTTTGTAGTTAATAAGTAGAGTTATGTTATTAAAAAAAACATTAAAAAATGAAACTTATTTATTGAGTGTGAAGATTTTTTCAGGCTATACTTTCTACAATAGAAAGTAGGTTAATCGTTAGAAGGTAGCCTAATGGTGTCCATACGTCACCATTGGTAAGTGGCCAGAAAAAAGCCAATAATTCCGAGTTAATCGTCAATATTTTGCTAAGTTCATTACTATATTCATTACTAAATTAAATGCTAGATTGACTGTCTGAGGGAAACTGCTTTATCGTTGATACTGGTGGTTATAATTGAGTAGTAATAGTTGAGTAGTAATAATTGAGAAGTAGATTAATACAGTTAATTCTTTATCGAGTCATTAGGTTAAAACGGCTAGTCTGGAGGTTCGAGTTAACGACTGAATAATGTATATTGCTTGCTAACGAATATAAATATAGTTAAATAAGAAATGAAATAAAATTGCTGCCCACTAACAAACTGGCTAAGAAAGTAGATAAGCAGCAATGTTGGTCATGGTTAGTGTCTATTTAAAACATTAAACCAAGCTTAGTTTTGTTTTTTTATTGTGGTGTAGTGGTAATCCACATCAACTACAGCACGATAAACAACTTGATCACGCGTTTGAGCAAACTCTTTAATCGTGACTTTTGATTTATCAATAGTCAGATCTTGTGCTGGCGAATTACTGATCACTGTTAACGCGTGGCGTAATTCGTTCGCTGGCAATTTTTTGAGTCCATCAAGGTAGTCAAAACCTGCATCATAAGCTGCTGTTTTATTTGTGTACGCATCAGTGCTGAATGTTTTGTCTGAATGAACAACTTGTGTTGCTGCAAAAACACTTGAACTAACTAATAGTGCTGCTGCTACTGCTGTTAATGTTGTAAAATTTTTCATGTTTATGCCCTTAATAATATTATTTATAAGATATATGTTGTCGCTACCTATTGGCGTTCACGACTTGTTTGTGTTTTTCTTTGTTAATTCTGTTCTTTGTACTGCTAAGCGTCGATTAATTGTCATTTTTTTTCGTGGTGTAGTTGTAATCAACATTCACTATTGCGCGGTAAGCAATTTGTCCGCGAGTTTGCGCAAATTCTTCAATTGATACGTTAGTGTTGTTAATTTTAATGTCTTTAGTTGGTGTGGTAGAAATAAGGACCAATTCATGACTTAATTTGTTTTCAGGTAACTGTTTAAGTTGATCAACATAATCAAAACCTGCTTCGTAAGCCGATGCTTTATCTGTAAATGCATCAGTACTGAAATTTTTATCAGAATGTATTATTTGCGTGCTTGCAAAAACACTTGAGCTAATGAGTAAAGTTGCTACTAGAATTGTGAAGTTTTTCATTTTTAATGCCTTAAATAATTGGTTCAGTTCTTGTTAATGAGTTGTTTGAGTTGAATGAGTTATTAATGTGTTACCGCTACCGCTACCGTCTCACTCGATATAGCTATTATGCGCTTCATTTGTGTGATCTTCATCACCTTTTATTTCCATTCATTATGGATTTTTTGGTCATTAATCGAATGTTAAATGACCAGGTTTACTCAGCATTCAACTTGAATTAAAAGAGCATAAGTATGTAGCGGCAAAGTAGCCTGCAATGCCATTTTTAAAGATTGGCCATTTAGGTTGTAAGCACATATTTTTAAAATATTGACAGCGGGTTCACGTAGTGAACTGATTGAAAGTTAATCATATTTTTCTAGTCTGGATATTCGAGCAGGTGGCGAAATAATGCAGCTGATTAATAGCGGCTATAAGCATAAAGATGAAGAGCTAATGGTTAAATTAAGTTTTTAGCGGTCAGTCGTCAGCCATTAGCTATTAGCTATTACCCTAAAGTGACAGAAATAAAGATGTTTCTGCGCGGTTTATTCGGGGGAGTCTAATTTGAAAATTCTGTTTACAAAATAAAGTTGCGTGGTGACCGTCGATAAGGATTAGCTATTTGAGCGGTATAAAGTTTAAAAGTTGAAAGGACTTGCTAGCAATAGATCGCATTATTGTTAGCAAGTAACGGTTATAGCTTTTGTCATTCTATTGCTTTTTCATTAAATAGCTTCAGCCACTCTGCAACCATTTTCATATTATAACCACAAATCCTTAATAGGTGTGTCAGGGCTAAAATGATACCCCACTTGCGCCTGTAGCAACTCCGCAGTAGCAATTGCATCGGTTAAGGCGTCATGTGGTTGATAAGTAGGTAAATTATAGCGCTTTCGACTTTGCCCTAGGCGAATCGAGGCTGGCTTTTTGCCACGTAATCTATTTAAAAATCCAGCTGCTAGTTTTCTTTGAATGTTAGATTCTATTTGCATAGTATCAACTACAGGGAAAACAATGCCTTCTTTAAAAAGCGCACGTAAATGCAAATCTAAGAAAGGGCGCTCGATATTACGGTAATGAACCACTACTACTTTACCCGCTAACTGCTCAAGTAACTGATCTAGAATACGCCTTAAGTCCGGTGCACCTTTTAAATCTGAATGGGTGATCCCATGAATAATAATAGAGTCTTCTTGTAACTTATCTTTAGGGTTAATAAACCAACTTTTAGCTTGATTACAATAAATGCGTTTTAAGGTAAAAGGTACTAAACCAATACTAATAATGCTATTTTTTTTAGGATCTAATCCTGTAGTTTCAAAATCTAAAGCAACAAATTCAATGTCTTGAAGTTTTGTATCGTCATGATATGTGCCCACATCATAAAACTTCTTGAGACGTTCATCCTTGCTTAACTGGGCTTTTAACTTTAAAAAAGCAGACCAGTTTAAGACCTCTTTGTTAATAAAATTATACATAGACGATCCTTAAAGAGTGGCACTATAACGATATTTTAAGAAATTTTGCGCGTTACTTAATACTAAAAACGCATCCTTTAAATTTCGTCTTTCAAAATCAGACATATTTTCAGGTTCAATATTATTATCAGGCTCAATATCCGATTCAATATCTAATGCTTGGTGACGTAATCTTACTAACGAAATAAGCTCCATGGCATGCTGTAAATCTTCACCTTTAGATTTAGGTAAAATGCCTGCTTCAATAATATCTTCCAAACGGTCAAAGGAGTTTTGAGATTGAGAACCAATGGCTAACGCATGCACACGAATTAAGTCTGCAAGTGGTGCTGTTCCGCGACGTTTTAAGTTGATGGAATTATTATGACGACCATCACTTTCCATCACAAAATCTTTAAAGAAACCCAGAGGTGGTTTTCTATTCAGCGCATTACGGGCCAAACAAGCCAAGAAACGATTGTTCTTTTTGGCGCGACGTAAAATAAAGGCATTTAAATGCTCAGCCCATTTTATGCGTCCATAAACACCGGTTAAATCAAAGAAAATATTACAATTTAATAACGCTTTCGGATTTGGATTATCAATCCAACTAGCAAAGCATTCTTCCCATTCGATTTGCGTTTTACGAAACTCTGGATTGGTGGCCATAATATCACCGGTACAATAAATGTAACCGCAGGCCGCTAAACCATCGCAAACAAAGTGCGATAATTTCTCAAAATATTCACCGTGTACTGCTGGGTCATAACTATTATCAAGAATAATGGCATTATCTTGATCGGTTACCATCAATTGTTCATCACGGGCCATTGAACCCAATGCTAAGAAGCAAAATGGAATAGGGGCCGGGCCAAACTCCTCTTCCGCCAATTCTAATAAACGTTGTTTAAAGCTACGTCCAATCTCTGACATCGCACGCCCAACCATGTGCGAGTTCGCATCTTCGTTCACCATACGGACAAAACAATCTTTCAACTGTTTTGATAATAGAGCAAGATCTTCAGGGCTTTGTTGCTGGAAAATGCTACTAACAAACAACAAACTATTTTGAGATTCATAGCGAATAATGTCAGACACTTCAATTAAGCCAATCGGTTTTTTATTTTTAAGCACAGGTAAATGATGCACGTTGTTGCGTAGCATGATCAACATGGCTTCAAAAATATAGGCATTATGATCTAAAGAAATCAGTTCTGTAGACATGACCTCAGAAACGGGGCTATCAATACTTAAGCCTGCAGCAATCACTTTTGCACATAAATCATGTTCGGAAATTAAACCCACTAGGTTATTTCCTTCACTGTCATCGAGGCTCGGGTCATTAATTAAAGCGGCGGATTGATATTCTTCTGCCATCATTTGTGCAACCGCTTGCACACTGGTATCAATCGGAACAATCAAAGGTTCGCGTGTAATTAATTTTTTTACTTTTGAAGTGGTAAGCGCATTGGCATCATCACTATTACTTTCTACCGCTTGTTTTAAACGAGTACTATCTTCTGCTTCTACGAAATCAGCAAAGGATTCAAAACGCTCACATAAATCATAAAAGATAACCGCTGGAATGCAGTATAAAAGGGTGTCTTTGGTGGTTTTAGCGGGAAAACGTACTTTATTATTGGTGAGTAGCCCCATTTGCCCAAATAATTGCCCTTGGTCTAGACGATTATAGAGATTGCCATTACGACGAAATAATTCAACAATACCGCTGCGGATCATATACAACTCGCTAATCTCATCCTTAAAATCGATGATGGTTGTATTGGCACGGAAATAAGATATTTCAACACTTTGTACCACTTCAGCTAAAGCTTCTTCGGGCAGTTCATCAAAAGGGGCGTATTGACTGATAAAGTCTTTTATTTCTAATAATTCAACGTCCATAGGCTACTCATTATATAGGTGAGGGTTTTGTGCGATATTACACAACTTTTATTGACTATGTTAGCGGCGACTGATCTTTCCTATCTATTTGTTTAAAAAATATCTTAGCAAATGAAATAGCTATAATTGATCGAGCCTATAACGCTTATAAATTGTTCATAATGAAGTGGTTAATGACGATTAATTCAATGCTTAGGTAAATCTATCAGTATTAGAAGGCGCACTAAATATTAACTTTATGTTATATAAACCTAGGTTGTCTTAACCAGTAATTTAAAGCACTATATTGTTCTCGTATGTGCACCTTAAATATCACACTAAAATAATACTTTAATGGCCTGTTTTTTTTCATTGCTATGACCATGATAAGGGTAATGTAGGATTATTAAAGGACGTCCATTTTGCACAGAGTTAAAGGCCACATCGCCTTTGCTCATATTGATTGACTAATAGTGATTGAGTAGTAGCTATTGCTAACAATGGCTATTAATTGCATCACGATTAACTGTTATTAATAAGGAAATATAATGACTGACTCAGAAGCTCGCCGCCCATTAAAAGTGCGTGATTTGACGATTATGAATAAAATAGCGACGGCTTTGAGTAAGCCTAATATTTCACCTAATCAAATATCAATAGCTAGTATCTTTTTTGCACTACTAGCAGGGCTTTGTTTACTTTCGATAGGCGCTGGCGCAACTATCTGGCTGAGTTGGTTAGCTGCTTTATTGGTGCAATGCCGCCTATTATGTAATTTATTTGATGGCATGGTAGCCATGGAAGGGGGAAAATCAACATCATCTGGTGAATTATTTAATGATATTCCAGATAGAATTGCGGATCCCTTGATTTTAGTCTGTGCTGGTTATGCCATTGCTAGCTTGCCATGGGCGATTGAACTCGGGTGGTTAGCCGGACTATTGGCGGTTAAAACGGCTTATGTGCGTGTGTTAGCAACATCTATCGGTGCACCAACTTTATTTACTGGCCCAATGGCAAAACAACATCGAATGGCGGTGATCACCTTTGTCTTGCTATTACTGCCTATCGAAACATCAATATTTGCAACACAAGGATATGTTTTACTCCTTGGCCTATCGATTATCTGTTTCGGTTGTTTACTGACTTTATATAAACGCGCTCGCTCAGCATACCAATATTTAGAATCGCCAGAGCAAAATCAACACACCAAACGTCAGCACACCCATACTCAACACAACAATACTCAACACAACAAGCCTCAAGACAATAATACTCAACACAACAATACTCAACACAATAATCCTGAGCACAATAATCGTCAACGCCATAAGCATGAGGACAATACTGATGTTTAATATACCGACTCACTCTTTTTATATGATGATATTTGTAGTGATCTTACTGGTCACGGGTTCTTTAATTCGTTGGCGTTTGCAGGTAAAAAATCCACAAACAGATTACTTAGAACTAAAACAACGCATTCAATCTTGGTGGTGGATGATTGGCATTTTATTTGGCATTTTATTAGCCCCCACAACCATCTCCATTATCTTTTTTGCGCTGTTGAGCTTTTTAGCGTTAAAAGAATTTTTTTCGATCATGCCCACTCGACAAGCCGATAGACGCATTTTATTATGGGCCTATCTTGCCATTCCATTGCAGTATTATTGGGTTGCTAGCAACTGGTATGGCATGTTTCTTATCTTTATTCCTATCTACGTGTTCTTATTTTTACCAATGCGCGCAGTGTTTATTGGAGAAACCAAAGGCTTCATTCGCTCTTTAGGGACTATTCACTGGGCAGTCATGCTGTCGGTATTATGTGTTAGTCACATTGCTTATTTATTACAACTTCCCGTTAAAAATGAGCAAGCCGGAGCATTGGGATTAGTTTTATTTCTGATTTTTATCACTCAGTTTAACGATGTATGCCAATATATTTGGGGTAAAACCTTAGGTAAACATAAAATAATTCCTAAAGTAAGCCCTAAAAAAACATGGGAAGGATTTATTGGAGGAGTGATAACCGTCACCCTTATCTCTGGTTTTGTTGCGCCTTACTTAACGCCACTAACAATGGTCCAAGGCTTTGTAGCTGGTACATTAATCGCAATCAGCGGATTTGTGGGCGATGTGGTAATTTCGTCGGTTAAACGAGATTTAGCGATTAAAGACAGTGGTACATTAATTCCAGGCCATGGCGGGTTATTGGATCGAATAGATAGCTTGATTTATACGGCGCCATTATTCTTCCACTTCCTCTATTATTTACATTATTAACCGGTATCAGGTGAGGGCATCTCGAATACGTATTACTTTTCATCAAATAAGCGTGCTCGTGAATATCAAAGTAGGATTTAATAAGGATTATTAATGAACCGATTTTTAAAAATATTATTTTTTGCACTATTGGTTAAACCTATGGTCTTGTTGGGTTTAGGTTTAAATGTGTTTTTTAAAGCGAAACTGCCTAAACAGGGACCTGCGATTGTTGTTGCAAACCATAACAGCCATTTAGATACCCTCGTCTTGATGAGCTTATACCCATTAAGTCAAATCCATAAAATAAGACCCGTTGCCGCCGCTGATTATTTTTTAAAAAATAAACTACTGGCTTGGTTTTCATTGAACATTATTGGCATTATTCCAATGCAACGTAAACATATACGCGATACGTCAGTCTTATTTGCACAATGCCATCGTGCATTAGACGACGGAGATATTTTGCTTTTATTTCCAGAAGGTTCTCGTGGTAAGCCAGAACAACTCAGTGATTTAAAGCGTGGCGTACACCACTTAATTAAAAGCAGAGAAACACTAAAAGTAGTACCTGTTATGATGCATGGCTTAGGCAAAGCGTTACCCAAAGGTGAGATGATTTTTGTGCCATTTAACTGTGATGTAGTGGTAGGAGATGCAATCCCATTTAATAGCGATGCAAAATGTTATATTGACTCCGTTAGCGATGCGTTAACTCTGCTATTAACCTTGTGTATGACGCGTCAATCTGTTGTAAAAGACGATTTAGAATAACATTGTTCGTACTCATGATAGTCACCGTAGCAATGAAGCTTAAGATTATTGTTATAACTATCGCCAGACTTTGAATTAACCCAGGATTAAATCCATTATTAATTCAAATTCAATCCAAGATAACCATACACAATCTCATGTTTTAACTTAGCACTATTTATGACTATTTTATCATTTTCAAAAAGGATTTTTTAATGGGAATGTCGACAAGATTAGACTTGTTTATTGATGTTGTTCAACACGGATCCTTCGCAAAAGCCGCTGGAATACGTAATATTGACCGCTCTGCATTATCGAAACAGATAAAGTTATTGGAAGATGACCTAGGGGTGCGTTTATTAAATCGATCAACGCGGTCAGTTTCGCTCACGGATGCTGGCAAGGAGATATTTAAACAAGCTGAAGCAATGAGAGAATTATTGGCTAATACCCAGCGCCTCGCAGATTCCTTTCATTCAGAACCCAAAGGGTTACTGCGTATTACCTGCCCAACGTTATTTGGTAAAATGTATATTCAAAAAGCCGTGGCACTGTTTATGGCCAAGTATCCACAAACTCATATCAAATTAGTATTTGAGGATAAACGCTCGGATATTATTGGTGAGCGGTTTGATATTGCTTTTCGCATCGGACCGGCTCGAGACTCAAACTTAATTGCTCGTAAGTTAGCGGGAGCTAAGTTCGCAATACTGGCCTCTGAAAGTTTTATTAAAACCTACGGTGAACCGAAAACACCTGAAGAACTTATTAAATTACCTGCAATTATCTATGCCAATGGTGAAAATACATTTAATAAATTAACGCTCTCAGAAACACCTGGCAGCGATCAAATGCGTAGTCATAATATGGTCGGGCGTCTCGAGGTCAATGAAATAAGCGTTATCATTGATGCGCTACAAGCTGGATTGGGTTATTCACAACGCGGCTTATTTACTTTAGATAAAAATATTAAAGAACTAGGGTTAGTACCGTTACTCACAAATTATAAACTAGAGACGAGGGATTGGGGTGTTTACGCTGTTTATCCCCACAGAAATCAAACGCCTCTGGTGAAGTTATTTATTGAAATCGTAAAGGAACTAGTCGGCTCTCCGCCGATATGGGATAACTATATTGATAACTTTGATCAAATGTATAAATAGGCTAAAAGTATAAATAGTCGAGAGACATAAACAGACCTGATCTATAAATAATTTGGATGTATATAAAGCAACGTCATAAACAAAAAAAAATGCCGCTAACTATGTAAGTCAACGGCATTTTCGGTGATGAACCTTTTCTTATCGTTATAACGGTAAGTTATAACGATAAACTAAATTAGTTTTGTGTTTTGATTGTAGTGAAGTGGTAATCCACATCAACTACTGCACGGTAAGCTACTTGGTCACGTGTTTGAGCAAACTCTTGGATCGTTACTTTTGATTTATCAATGGTTAAGTCTTGTGCTGGTGAATTGCTGATCACAGTTAGTTCGTCTAGGCAAGCCGTGTATTTATTCATCTGTTATCACCTGACAACAACGGTTAAGTTTTATCCCTTATCGGTCGTTGTTGAGGAAGATAATAGTCTTCCTGAGGTTAATAGCAGGTTAAGAAATGACAAATAATTGAATTAATTTGTCGATCGTAAAAACAGTGATACGGATGAAGTAAACAAAAGGTTCACTTTATAAAGGCACTAATATCAGGTCGTGTGGGCTGGTTTCGTTGGGAGGAGTTAATGGTAGCTATATAGTAGTAGACTTTATATCGACTCAAAGTCTCATCAGTTTTGTATTAATGTCTAATTTTCATAAACGGCTAAGTTCAATCAAATCAACTGTTTCAACTGGTTTATCTCATTAACAATCATTAAAGGAAAAAATGAAAAACAAACAGGATTAATAGGTTTAGCCGTTGTATAAAAACACATAAATTATTTTCAAAAACGGTTTGAAAATCATAACAACCATTAAATTAAAGCCTGTGAGGAGTACAAAAAACAAACAGAAAATACTTATTATCCTGCACAGTAAGTCACTAAACCACACTATAAAACAGATCAATCATTAAGAGTCGGCATAAACAATTATCGATATTTTATGTTCAAGGTAGAGTTCTTAGGTATGTTTAAGAAAGCATTTACTGGTGACCATACGACACCGTTAAATAAATCATGTAAAAATACAGGTTATTGCAATATTAATTCAAAAAATAAGTGTTAGGAGAGAATAAAAAAGAGGGAGTTTAAACTACTGTGTGGGCTATTTTAGCCTTATTATGCAATAAGGCTTTATTAGCTGTACCCATTAATAAACGGTTTAACATTGCATTAAGTTAAGAGTAAGTTATAGAGGCTGATAGCGCTGGATAGGCTAACTAATAATGCACAGAGACCGACCATTAATGAGATGTAGCGTTTTGTCCAAATCGCATTTTTGGTTGTGAGTTCAACATCGAAGGCGAACTGTTGATTACGAGTTAACGATAATATATATAAAGAAATGGTAAAACTGATCAAACTTATTCCACTAATAAAAATGTAACTATGTTCTTGGTTATAACTTAATTTCAGCACAAGCAGGGCGTTAATCAATACAACAAATACAGTCCTAAACCATGACAATGTGGTGCGTTGGGTTTGTAGGCCACTATCTCTTTCGCGAGGTTTCATATAAACAGTAGTAAATAAGCCATGACGAATGAAATGATAAACATGATCAAGCTGATCACATTTAATACCTTGGTATAAGGAAGTTCTGCTTCTTTCCTCATGGCTTTTTCATTTTGGCTCCAACGTCGATAAGCAAAATAAGCCAAACTCGCGGCAAAAATACTTAACAGCAGCACGATTATGTCTCGATACGCTTGTGGTGCCAAGTTAGGTGTTAGTTGATCAATCGCAACGGCAGAGGCTAAAAACGCCAACGCAGTACGTATCCAAGCTAAAAAAGTACGCTCGTTAGCGAGTGTGAAGCGGTAGTCTGGTGATTTCCCGCATTTTTTCCAAGCCATATAATACCCTTTTAAATCTATGTGATATTCATAATCAGTGTCAATAAGTTAATAACTGAAGATGTTAATGCGCAGTGCGCGGTGTTTACATTCTTGTCCTTAAGCATAAAATGAAACACGACTGCGCAATATCGTTTATAAAAATGCTTCAGCTTCTGTTACTGCATATTGTTTAGAATCTACCTCTTCAGCATCTATTATGGTCGGTTCTTCTTGCCCTATCGCTAACATCTGTTTGACTAACCTTTCTCTCATTACCTTAACAACCCGCTGGTGGCTTCTGTACCCTATAATATTATTCAATTCCCATGGATCAGCTTTAATGTCATACAGAAAGTCATCGATAAAGGTGTTATCGGGGAGTTGTCTAATACTGTATTTCCAGCGAGACGTTCTTACGCAACGACCTACATGAGACTCACTGATTTCCGCATAGATATGCTCTCTGAAATTATTGTCAGTTCGATTCACAAGCGGAAGAATAGATTGGCCACTCATGTCATCAGGTACAGGAATCCCACAAGCATCTAATAAAGTAGGAGGAACATCCACCAAGCTAATGTTATTGGGAAGGCGCCCGCCGTGACTAAATTGTGCTCCAGACCATACCATTGGTATTTTTAAAGAAGAGTCATGACATGAGCGTTTATATTCGGTATTTCGTGTTTTGAAATGACAACCGTGATCACTAGTAAATAAAACAATGGTGTTTTCTAATATACCTAAACTTCTGAGGGCATCTTTTACTCTTCCGTAGGCTTCATCTATTCTTTTTACCATTCCATAATAACCCGGTAAATGTTGAGCAGAGGTACCGCCCAGCGCCCTTAAATCAGGTGGCGTCCAAGCATCAATATAACGTGATTGATAGCCTGTTGGAGCAGGGTAATCATCTCTTGTATTTTGCATGTGGGGTTCGAGTAATGACACCATCATAAAGAAGGGTTGATCTTTCTTTTTATCAATGTGTCTAATTGCTAAGTCGATGGTTGCATCGACACGGTAACCGGGCAACCTGACTTCTTTTCCTGTTTCATCAAATAATACAGTTTCATAGGCATCTGAAATAAACTCAAGAATATTAGCTGCACACCATGTTTTATATCCGCCTTGCGGTTCTTTAAACGGGGCGGTATCACAGGCATTAAGGTGCCATTTACCGAAGTAGGCAGTTTCGTAACCTGCATCGTTAAAATGATGAGCAAGTGTTCGTTCAGTGGTTGGTAGCACATCATCATTTGTATTGCAGTTAATCTCTGATGAGTATTTTCCGGTTTGTAAAGCAGCTCGTGCAGGTAAACATACAGGTTGTGGCGTGAATGCATTTTCACAGTGCGTCCCTGTCATCGCATCATAATCAATGTTTGGAGTGAGATTTAATGGGTTACCGTGAACACCTAATGTGTCTGCTCGTTGTTGGTCAGTAAAAAAGATCAAAACATTTTTTTTATTTTTAGCCATTTTATCACTCCTTATTTAAATTAGATTTTGTTTTGGGATAGTATTCCCTACGCTTTAAATATGGACAATACTACTGAGTTGTTCATGTGATCAAGTTCTCGATTGATATTATTTTGTAACTATATATTAAATAAATTTGATCTTAATCGCACTATTATTTTAATTAAAGCTTAATATTTAACGAGTTTGAAGCAGTTTGTTAACAATTTGATTGCAAGTTATTAACAATTATACTTAAAAGTAGTTAGTTAGTTATTATTACATTTTAATGAAGTGATATGGACAATAATATTAAGAGGTGCACGATGAAGCAATGTATTAAGAAGATCACCACATTTATTTCGTTAGGGTTGTTTGCCTTTTCGGTTCAGGCTAAAGCTGATGATTGGCCACAAAAACCAATTACAACGGTTGTACCTTGGGCTGTAGGGGGACTAGCTGATCAAGTTAATCGAGCAATGGCTCAATTTGGTGCTGATGAGTTCGGCCAACCTATTATTCCAACTAATCGATTAGGTGCCGGTGGGGTGGTAGCGCTCACGGAATATCTTCGTGAAAGACCGAACACCACTAAAATAATTTATGGTAGTGAAGGTAATTTTTCAATTAGTCCAAAAACCAATAAAGTCGCTTATAAATGGGAAGACTTTACGCCTATTATGAATATTTATACTTCGTCTTTTGTATTAGTTGCTACTCCTGATTCTGGTATTAAATCCTTTGAAGATCTAAAAAATTACGGTGCTGAGAAAAAGGTGTTATTTGGTGTTAATGGCCTTAATGGTACTGAGTTTCTAATTATTTCTGCTTTGTTATCTGAAATGGGCATTGATTATGAAGCTGTTGGTTTTAATGGTGCAAATGAAGCGATGAACGCAACGATTGCGGGTGATGTTGTTCTCGCGGTAACGCATGCTTCATTAGCCAAAGAGTATGTTAAAGCTAACAAGTTGGAAGCGCTGGTCGTTTTTGATGAAAAACCCTTAAAAACAGATGTCTATGATTTACCTCCTGTGACTGAATATGGTTACGATACTTGGATAGTTAATCGGATGATGATGCTGACTCGTAAAGGTACCGATCCTACTTTAGTGAATAGTATTCGAGCACATTTTTTAAATATTCTAAATAATCCTGAGTTTATAGCGATTGCTGATAATTTAGGTGTGAATATCGATCCTGTTGATGGTGATGCATTAAATGAACATGTCATGACAACCATTGATAAAGTAGAACGTTTTTGGGAAATGGCTAAAAAATAGTTAGAGGAGTGTAGAGATGAAAATGACGTCCAATATCTTAGGTGGCCTTTTATTTGTGGGGATATCTTTATTTATTCTATTAGTGATACCCGATCAGGTACAAGCGAGTAGTCAAGTAGGGATAAATGCACAATCCTTTCCTCGTTGGATCGCCACCTTGATGTTGGTCTGCAGTGTTTTCCTGCTCGTTAATGAAGTCAGACTGCAAAGAAAAAACGGCTCTATTAACATCTCGGCGTTTAATGTTGATTTTAAAAAAGAAATTAGAGCCGTTTTATTTATTGTATTGATTGTCGCTTATGCATTGGCGACTCCCTTTATTGGTTTTTTGTTTGCTTCCATGGCGTTTAGCGCGCTGGCATTACTCTTCTTCAACATTACTAATATTAAATTTTATATATTCTTAATGGTTTGTTGTGTGGTTGTGCATTACGTTTTTAAATTTTTATTGCTCGTGCAACTGCCTTAGGGAGTTAAGATGGATAATTTATTTATAGAAGGCTTTATCGCTTTTTTCACCGTTTCAAGCTTTGTTTATCTTAATCTTGGGTTGTTATTGGGATTAGTGTTTGGCTCTATTCCTGGTTTAACAGTGATGCTGTGTTTAGTTTTGTTTATGCCGTTCACTTATACGATGGATGCTATTGCTTCATTTATGTTTTTGTTGGGGATCTATTGTTCAGGCAGTTATGGCGGTTCAATTTCTGCGATATTAATAAAAACACCGGGTACGCCTCATGCTGCGGCCACTATGCTAGATGGTTACCCTTTAGCACGTTCAGGCAAACCTAAAAAAGCATTGTTAACAGCGCTGTATGCTTCTGGTTTCGGGGGAATATTTAGTGCATTAGTATTGTTATTTGCAGCCCCATTAGTGGCTAAAATAGCACTTAATTTTGGACCTCCAGAGTATTTCATTTTATGTGTTTTTGGTTTGCTTATTATCTCGGGGGTCAGTAGTGGTAATTTACTCAAAGGCATTATTGCTGGTTGTTTAGGTTTATTATTATCTACCGTTGGTATGGATAGTATTAGTGGCGTATTTAGGTTTACCTTTGATGACTTTAACCTTTATGGTGGGTTAAATTTAGTGATTGTTCTGATTGGTTTATTTGCTATATCTGAAACCATTTCCAATGCAAGTAAGTACAGTAAAACGGTGAAATATGCATCGATAAAAACAGATGACAATAAAGATGATGTATTACCATTAAAAGAATTCTTTAGCTCTTACCTCACGCTCTTACGTTCATCTGTTATTGGTACTGTGATAGGTTGTATACCGGGAACAGGTGCCTCGATGGCTTCATTTTTAAGTTACGATACCGCAAGAAGAAACTCTAAAAACAAAGCCGCCTTTGGTAAAGGATCTGAAGAGGGGATTGCGGCGGCTGAGTCTGCCAATAATGCAGTTACAGGCGCTACGTTGATTCCTTTGTTAACACTGGGGATCCCGGGAGATGCTGCTGTTGCTATCTTATTGGGAACACTCATGATTAATGGACTCACACCGGGGCCTAATTTATTTCAGGAGCATGGAGTAGAAGTTTATGCGGTGATGATTGGTTTGATTGTTATTAATATATTTATGCTAATACAAGGGCGTTTATTGATGCCTTTCTTTGCCAAGATCACTAAAGTTGATTTCTCTCTATTAACACCTTTAATCGTGATATTTTGTTTTGCTGGTACCTTTTCAATCAACAATACGATGTACGATATCTTTGTCGCGATTATTTTTGGTGTTGTTGCTTATGTACTAATTAAACTTGATTTCTCGCCTATTCCTATTTTATTGGGGTTAGTGTTAGGTAATCTAACGGAAATGAATTTAAGAAGAACGGTGACAATGGCACAAGGAGACTGGTTTTTTGTTTTATCTAGACCTGCTTCTTTAGCGTTAATCGCCATATTTGTTTCACTTTTAGTTTGGTTTGCTTATTCTCGTTTACGTCAGAGAAGTTTGGCAAGTAAAACCGAGGAACAAATAGCATAAAACCTAATAGCCATTAACGGACATTAGTCATGCACATGATGCAATGGTAACGAGCTAATGGTATTGATTTAGTAATGGTGAGAATCTAAGAATGCTAATGCAAAGTATTAAAGAAAAACGGCTAATTTAGTTAGCCGTTTTCTTTTTTGAATTGATTGGGGCTTAAGCCAACGAATCGTTTAAATACCCTAGAAAAGTATAACGGGTCACTGTATCCGACTAATTTTGAAATATCAGCGATTGAATCACCGGTATTAACGAGCATGTTTTTAGCACAAGATATACGCTGTTCATCTCGCCATTTTAGAATGCTGACATGGACTTGTGTTTTAAAAAGATTCATCAGCCTAGATTCAGATAAACCTACCTGTTCTGCCAAATATTCAATGCTGAAGTCTTTGTCTAAGTTACGAGACATTATATCGATCACTTCTAATACGCGTTGGTCGTAACGTTCTCCGCAGATACTCGGTTGCAATGATTTACAGATAATAATTAATTTTTCTAACCCTGCATACGCTAGTTCTGTACTTAATGGTAAATCACTTTTTATGTTTTTTTCAATACGAATAAAACAGCTATTAATGACATCAATGTCTTTTTGGTTAAGGATATGCGAGGTGTAAGTATCACCTATCATTTTATCCCATGACAACCACTGCTCCCAATGTGCTCTAGGTCTGAAGTAAACCCAGCGTCTTTCCCATGATTCAAATAGTGGATTGCGTGAATAATAATGAGGAACACCGGGCGGAATTAATAGAATGTCATTCTCTTCAACAACAAATGTTTCGCCTTCACAAACGATAACACCACTACCTTTTGTGGTGATGTTTAAGGTGAAACCTTTCATGCCATTAGGTCTATTAACTAAAAAGTCAGTTTCATTATCTAACTCGCTATAGGTTCGGCCTGACATTAAATCACTGCCAAATTCATAACCTGGTTTTGATGGGTCAGTTTCCACATTAAATCCTTCTTTTGATCAGTTACTAGTATACACTTTTACAACCTACAGCCGTTATTTGATAGATCTCAAATACATGTTTTTTCAAGGAGTTGTTTTACATTAAAACAAAAATAATAAAACGATACGTTTATATTTTGCTAACCTTTATGTCGTTGAAATTATTTGCTATTGGCCATCTCTGAATAAGGGCTCAATTTTAATTTCGACCAGTCGCTTAATGTATTGATAGTTTGGTCGGGAGAAGGGGCTGTATAGGCTAATGCCGCAATCGAAAGTACCTTTACTAACGTTAAGCTTTTGTTTTTAAAATCAGCAAGTTTCAGTGCAGATCCAAATGAACGTTTGATGGTGACGTTACTTAAATCGACACTATAGAGTTCGTCTAATGTTAAGTGAATAACTCCTCCCAGAAAAACAAACCCACCGGAAAGCCAAGCAATGATCACTGTCTGTTCTGATGTTTGTGGAGCTAATCGCCATATAATTTGCGTTGTAAATAGTGCAATCAATAAAACAAATGACAATGAATGACAACTTCCTCTATGTACGGTTATTTTTTCAAAAATAGGTCTGACTAAGTATCGCATCAATGCGTACACCAAGAGGGGTAACGCAATCAGTTCAAGTAAACTTAATTGTTGAAACTCTACAAAGCTGATCATGTCACTGCTCACGTACCGGAGGACGATTAAGACCGCACTGAATGCAAACAGATTGAAGATGATATCCAATGATGTGGAATTGTCTGAGTCTATATCGGGTAATAACCCGCCAATGGTGCCTAAAAACCATAGACCAAGTGCGGTATTGAGATTGATATGTTCGGCTGATAAAAGCGTTGCTGCTGCAAGGCCGGTTGCCACTGCTGCGACATTAAAATGCGTATTAAAATTTGCCATTATTTTCTTCTGTAGAATATTTTAAGCGCATTCTAACAACTGTGGTCACGTTTAAAAATGAATATTTCTACTTAAATAACAGAATCTTAAACGCTTAAACTTTAATAAGGTTGTGTTACTTTTGTTCAATGCTGTTATTTTTAAAGCCAACCTTGAACAACCTAGCTTGGTAACGCTCACTTCGATTTAAGCCGTTAATTTTTGAAGTGTGAGGAATATTTGTTATAAAGTCCGTATTCTTTTCTACTCTTTTAAATGTTTTTTTCACTTTACTATGGGAAGCCTGAAGCTAAATGACGTTATCACTATTTGAAGATGAACCGCCTATTGACCTGATTAATAATGATGGAGTGGTGGCCTGTTGGCAGCAATTGTTAACGGAAGATGAAGCTTCTGCGTTATTTGATGAGTTATTAAATGCCGCCATTTGGCGACAAGAATCAATCACTGTTTATGAACAACGTCATTTACAACCCCGTTTGACGGCTTGGTATGGTGACTATGGTGTGAGTGCTGATGGTGGTTATCAGAAGTTATATCAAACGGTGGAGTTTACTGCGCGTTTGTTGTCATTAAAAAGCCAGATAGAAGCCGTGACCGGTTATCGTTTTAATTGTGTATTGGCAAATTTGTATCGTGATGGACAAGATTCGGTGGGATACCATGCTGATAATGAAAAAATATTAGGGGTAAACCCTGTGATTGCTTCTTATAGTTTGGGGGCTACACGTCGGTTTTTATTAAAACATAATCAAGATAAGTTACAAAAGGTGGCCTGTGAACTGCAACATAATAGTTTGTTATTAATGCATGGCGAGCTACAGCATCATTGGCAACATTGCATTACTAAAACTCAACGCAATGTTGCACCACGCATTAATTTAACCTTTAGGCTGATTAAACCACTTTAGCAGCTATTAGTAGATGCAATCAGGCTAGTACCTTTTAAATTCAATGTAAAAAGTGTTATCAGATAATGACTAAAGCGATCAATGTTTCATTGCTTAAGCTGCTATTTGATAAGACTCTTTACTCGCATGTTTCGCTTTACGGTTAAATGAACCTTTGCCTTTTTTCGCTTGAACGACTCTCATACTAAAAATCTTACTGGTCACTAATGCGCCCATTGCTGAGTGATTAATGGTGCCACGACCAAGCTCGGTTTGTTTTTGTGTTTTTGCTGAGGTTTGGTTTACATCTAGGCTTGATGCCTGTGCTTTTAATCCTTTGTTACGTTTTGCCATTAGTTGTCTTCTCCTTTGAAGTGCGGCGATGTAGTACTTTTACGCTCAGTGATATTAATTGCAATAGTAAAATTAACAATATTTATTATTTGCTTCAATCGTGCTGAGATAAAAGGGCTGTAGTGGTTCATTTTAATGGGCTGATGATGCTAACGACTTTTATTGTTAAGTAGTTAGTTTATTGTTAAGTAGTTAGTTTATTGTTAATTGGTTAATTGGTTAATTGGTTAATTTATTGGTTAATTTATTGGTTATGTTGCTCAAAGCCTCTTTGATGGAGAGGTAAAAGAAGAAAACATGCTAGCAAGCAGTGCCTGATAACATGTTTTAATTGGATGGCTTATTGCTATTTATTGCGTTAACAATTTAACTAGCACGTTAGGTGTGCTGATTGAACAATAAATTAGTGGCCTGTTACTACTTGAACTGCGGGTTTAATATAAAAACCTAATATTTCATATTGGAAGTACCAAACGGTTACTGAAGCAAAGTAACCAACGAGGATCGTCCAAGAGTATTTCATGTGTGCACCAAAGGTATAAACGCCTTTTAGTTTACCCATTACACCAACACCTGCCGCAGAGCCAAAAGAGATCAGACTGCCACCGACACCAGCGGTTAATGTTACTAGCATCCATTGTGCTAATGGAATATCGGGTGATGATTTTAATACCGCTGACATGACTGGTACGTTATCAACAATGGCTGATAAAAAACCGACACCTACATTGACGTACATAGGATCAAACATAGTATATAGTTTCGCGGCATGGGATAAGAAACCTGCAAAGTGAAGTGCGCCAACGGCTGCCAGAATACCAAAGAAAAAGAGAAGCGTGTCATTTTCTACTTTGGAAACAGACTTATAAATTTGAATATCATTATTATGATATTTTTTTAGTGTGTATGCATAAAGCTGTAATAATGAAAGGCCAAATAACATGCCCCACATCGGTGGTAAATGCATCAATTGTTTTCCTAATACCGCTGCTGCAATGGTGAAAATGCCAAGGCCAACAATTACTTTACCACCCTTGTGAATTTTAACGGGTTCAGCACCTTCGATTTTGGCAGGACGACCCTCAGGCACAAAGCGAGAAAGCAAGAAAGCGGTAATAGCCCAACCAGTAATAGATGCAGGAAAGAGGAATAAGAAGTCAATGAATGAACCTTTGCCTGCTGACCATGCCATTAAGGTTGTAATATCACCAAATGGTGACCATGCACCGCCTGCATTAGCTGCAACAACGATATTGATAGCCGCTGGAACAAGAAAGGCTTTGTTATCTTTTTCTATGGTAATCAATACGGTTGAGAGAATAAGGGCGGTTGTTAAGTTATCGGCTACTGGTGATATAAAGAAGGCTAAAAAGCCGGTTGCCCAGAACAGTTTTTGATAGCCAAAACCAGATTTGAGTAGTTTTTCTTTTAATGCATCAAATACATTCCTTTCAATCAGTGCTTCGATGAAGGTCATCGCTACAAATAAGAAGAAGAAGATCTCTGCAATTTCTAATATCAAATGTGCAATTTCAGTATCAAATGCTCTGAAATCGAGTCCGTTAAATGCGTAGTACCCACCGAGTAACATAAACATGAATGTGCCGGTGAACAGTGCGGGTTTTGCTTTGTTTATATGATACTTTTCTTCGGCTGCAATAAAGTAATATCCTACGACGAAGATGGTTAATAATAGCCAACCAAATGGTCTAACCGCTAAATCAACGGCATGAACTACGCCCTCTACGCCTTCTATTTTTGTTGTCATTTTATCTCCTTTAAATAGTGCAAGCACTCATCAATTTTTATTATTATCTGGACAAATTTTGAGAAAGGTTTTTTTACGTTATTAATCTGAAGCTTAAAAGTTTAATCACTTTTGTGTTTAAAACCTTATCTTCGGTCAATTTATTGTTCATTTGTATGATGATTTAGAAAATAACTATTTTATAAAAGTGGTTATGCTTGCTGAAATTTGCTGAGTTTTTGCTTATGGTCTTTTTTGTATCAGTGTCGATAAGCAATGGTTGATAAAAGCTGGCGTGGTTTATTAATTTTTGCAAAATCATAGATATAGGCTTTTTTATTATTAAAAAGAGTTTGTAAAATGTGATCTACGTTATATATTGTTGATAACTCGGACTGTTATTTAAGGCCCATCATGGACTCGATTCTTATCATCATCGCTATCTCATTAGCGATCGCTAGTATTATTAATATTGTGCTGACTAAATTCGCTATTTCACACATAGTGGGTTACATCATCACCGGAACAATTATCAGTAATATTTTTGATTTCAATGGTCATGCTGACCTTTCATCACTAGAGTTGATTGGTGAATTTGGTATCGTCTTTTTGATGTTTACCATTGGTTTGGAGATGTCTTTTTCTAAATTAAAGAAGTTGAGAAAAATCATTTTTTTGAATGGTTTTGTACAAGTCGTCGCCAGTTCTGCGATCATCTTTTTAATCGCTTTTTACTTGGTTAAACTTGATACCACTTCTGCCATTATCATTGCCTTAGCTTTTAGTTTGTCATCCACTGCGATTGTGGTGACCTATCTTAAAAAATCCAAAGACATTGTCACTCCTTACGGCGAAAAGTCGGTGGCGATTTTAATCTTTCAAGACTTAGCGGTTATCCCTATTTTGTTATTGATTGGATTTTTAGCAAAAGAAGGGCTGTCAGTAGGCGATGTACTATTAAAAACCTCGGTTTATGCCTGTTTAGTGATTGCATTTATGTTTACTTTAGGCAAAAAAATAATTGAATGGCTATTACACTTTTCAAGCCGTGCTCGCATGGAAGAGATGTTTCTTGGCTCTGTATTAACCATTGTATTGGGCGCTTCTCTGGTAGCGCATGAAATGGGATTTACTTACTCTTTAGGTGCTTTTATTGCGGGGATGATCATTGCGGAAAGTCATTTTCATGTGAAGGTTGAATCTGATATTGCTTCTTATAAAGATCTCTTATTAGGTGCCTTTTTCTTTTCGATTGGCACCAAAATAGATGTGATGTATTTTCTAACTCACTTGCATTTAGTGGCCGGCGTACTCGTTTCTGCGATGTTGGTTAAAGCCACTGTTGTGTATTTTTTGATAAGACAAGAATCGAACAAAAGTGATTCGATAAAGTCGGCATTAGCACTTTGTCAGGTTGGTGAATTCTCTTTTGCTATTTTTGCATTAGCCACTAGCCAAAACTTATTATCACAAGAACTGGGCGGTTTTCTTATTTTGGTTGCTGTATTGTCGATGATTATCACTCCCTTTATGGTCAACAATATCTATAAGTTGTCAGCTTTGTTTGTCACTGAGTTTTTCGAGGCAGATAAAATTACGCCGGTTACTATTGAGCAACATACGATTATTTGTGGTTTTGATACGTTAGGGCGAATTGTGGCTAAAGAGCTACATACTAAAAATCAACGTTTCTTGATTATTTCCGATAACTTACAGCATGTTTTAGTGGCGAGAAAAAGAGGCTACCAAGCGTATTTTGGTCATTTAGACAAACAACCTGTACTGGAATCGCTCAAGGTAGAACTGTCTTCTAGTATTATTTTGACGGTTAACTCGATCAGAAATATCAAGATTATTTGCGAATCCGTGTTGGAATATCACCCTCAAGCAAATTTGATTGTGAAGATTAACTCCTTAGATGACAAAGAAGAGTTATCGGATCTTGCTATTAGCTCATTTGTTCATGCACAACATGAAACTGCGATGTTGTTAGTAAAACAAAGTCAACAGACTAAAGAACTACCTTCGTCAATGGCCGCACAACAAGGTTAGTTGGCCACTTACCTATAGAGCGATTAGATAGTCCTAAAAGGTATGGTGACTAGGTAAGCGATGGTTATTGATGTTGCTGAAAGGTACGGTTATCAGGTGTCGTTGAAAGGTATAGCTGAAAGGTATAGCTGAAAGGTGTTGCTGAAAGGTATAGGTACTAGGTATAGCTACTAGGTATCGTAGAAATTATAGTTACAAGCAAGTTTGCTGCAATTCCATTTGCCGTAAACTTGTTTTTAGTTTGTTCTGGTTTGTGAGAAGATTATTTACAACTTATTTTTGTACTAATAAATGTTTTGCAAGGTAATTTGCTACCGCTTCATCATCACATCGACCAATCACTTCTAGGTTTGGTAAAGCTTCTTTAACTTTATGGTGTGCCGTCTCCATGATTAAACCTTTACCTGCCATTGATAACATTTCAAAATCATTCATGCCATCACCAAACGCAATACAGTCCTTTAGTTCATAGCCTTTCATTTTAGCAATCGCTTGCAATGCATGACCTTTAGACACACCTTTATCCATAATTTCAAGACAGTTTGGAGAAGAGAAAGTGATATGCACTTTATCCGCAAATTTAGCATTTAGTTGCGTTTCTAGTAAGGCGAGTTTGTCGTGGTTTTTTTGCTCATGTTTGATGAATATTTTTGCAACGCCGTCTACAGGTGGGTTGTTGATATCAAATACTTTATAAGAAAAATGCGCTTCGTTGCTGGTATCGTAAAAATCTTCTCTACTCACTAACCAATCATCATTTCGATATAAGTTAGCTTGTAGTGTTTTATCCGCGGCCAATATTTTCATGATGCTTTGTATTGTATCTGCTGCAATGTTTTGTTGAAAGATGAGGGTGTTCTCAGTGTCATGAACTCGTGCACCGTTAGAAGTGATCATAAAAGCGGGAATACCCACTTGCTCACGCATAGCTGCAACATCCACATGATGGCGGCCTGTCGCAAAAATAAAGGATTTGCCCTGTTGATGTAATTGAGTGAGGATCTGTTTGGTATAAGTGGTAATTTGGTGTTCTGATGTCAACAAGGTGCCATCGAGATCTGATGCAACAATTTGATACATATACATTCTCTATTTGATTGGTAAGTGATTAATATATTCAACCTTATTACCTCAAAATGCAACTTGCAAATCCCATCTGCTTTTCTTCCTATTCTATGAATGACGTTTCTTTATTTTTTGCGTTGGCATCACAACTTTGATTGTACTTTTCACCTGTTTTAATGACAGGTTTTAATTGCTTTGAGTTATTAATAACAGGGGAAGCCATTTCAATAAAGTTACCTATTGTAAGCGTTATAACGACTGATCTCGATGTATTTTTATGCGAATGTTTTTGATAATTATTTTAGAACTTATAGTTTTTTTAGCAGTCGATAGTTATGAAAGTTATTGTTTTATCAACTTAACCGTTGTGAGCTTTCGATTACTTTTCCACTTTTGGGTAGTTTTTCAATCAGTAAAAGTTAGCTTAATTTCTACTGTATTAGTTTTTATTACCTCCGAACATAAATTGGCTAAGTTGTCTGAAAGATAATTTTAATAAAATCATGAGCTTTTATATTTTATTTTGAAATTCACTAAGATTCTTATCTATTTAGCTGGTGGTTTTTGCAACCATCGCTAGTTAGTGACCTTTGGACCTAAATAGAGAGTACCTGTACGACCTAATTAGACAGTGCTTTTACCCATAACTTAAGAGTTTAAATATATGTCATTATTATATAAGTCTTCACGTTTTAAATTTTGGAAAAACCTGAGTGTAATGAGTTTTTTATTACCTAGTTTATCAATCTCAATCATTTCCTTAGCTGCGCAAGCAGACTCACCAAAAGAGGTGGATCCAGTGAAGCCACTTTACACAGTGAACGGTAAATTTGACCGTAACACTGTTGCAGATATCGCACGTAAATTAGCTAAAGCACCTTACAAAGAACCGGACCTTACTTTACCGACCAGTTTACAGGAGTTGAATTACGACGAATATCGAGATATTCGCTTTAACCCTACCTCTTCTATTTGGGCGAATACTGAGCTGCCATTTCAAATGCAACTTTTTCATCGTGGTTTTTACTTTAAAGAAACCGTTGAAATAGCGATTGTTGATGGTGGGGAATCAACTCATTTACGTTATGACCCTAGTCTATTTACAACCGGGGAAGTGATGCAAAAACCATTGCCAACGGGTGATATTGGTTTTGCGGGATTGCGTCTGCATTATCCGCTGAATAATGCTGACTACTTTGACGAATTGGCGGTGTTTCAGGGCGGTAGTTATTTCCGTTCTTTAGGTAAAGATCAAGCCTACGGATTATCATCTCGAGGTTTGGCGTTAAAAACAGCAGAGCCTGAAGGTGAAGAGTTTCCTAGTTTCCGTGCCTTTTGGATTGAAAAACCTTCCGCAGAGAGTACGTCGATTGTTGTATATGCGCTGTTAGATAGCCCAAGTACAACAGGAGCCTATCGATTTACCATTCGTCCCGGTGACAATACTGTGATGGATATTGAAGCAACACTTTTCCCGCGCGTTGATTTAGATAAAGTAGGGTTAGCCGCCGAGACAAGTATGTTTATGTTCTCTTCTTACGGCCGAGCAAATGTTGACGATTTCCGTCCACGTGTGCATGATTCTGATGGGTTATTAATTATTAATGGCCGTGGTGAACGTTTATGGCGTCCGCTACGTAATCCCACTAACCTTCAAATTAGTGCTTTTGCAGATAACGCACCCTTAGGGTTTGGACTCGTGCAACGCGACCGTGATTTCAAACACTTTCAGGATTTAGAAGCGCATTATGAACGTCGTCCAAGTTTGTGGGTAGAGCCCGTCGGTAATTGGGCGAAAGGAGCGGTAGTTTTGGTAGAAATTCCAACCGAGTCTGAAATCAATGACAATATTGTCGCTTATTGGTCGCCTACTGACATTATTCCTGCTGGGTCTGAGTATCAATTTTCCTATCGTTTATTTTGGGGAAAAAAGCCGACGGTTGAACAAGGCGAAGCCATCGTTGATTCTACAAAAAGTGGCCGCGCAGGTATTAATGGGCCAACACCCAAACGCTTATTTGTTATTGATTACACGTTCCCTAATCCCTCACATAATGATAATCAGCAAACGCCTAAAGCAGTTATCAAAAATTCAGCGGGTGTAGTTGATAATATCGTCGTGACTGAAAATCCTCATAATAGCGGTTACCGTGTTACTTTCGAATTAGATCCTTTGGATGTTGAATTGATTGAATTGCGATTAGATTTACAGTTTTCCGATGACCGTAAAGCGGAAACGTGGATGTATCAATGGACAAACTAAGCGCTGTAAAAGCTGGCCATTCTGCATCTAGCCTTGATCCGAAAATTGACGCGCATGTTCAACCCTGTGCATTTGATATTAAGCTGGGCATGCCCGAGGAAAATATCGGGGATATGCCTGCTCAATCTTTAGCTGTATGTAATGCTGAGCATAAACACTCGCCAGTGAATCCAAATGGTTGCCGTTCCCACACATGGCGACGCTGGTTGGTATTAGGCTCTGCTTTATTGTTATCGGTGTGGGGCATTAATGAAATGCGCTCGGTACTGACAATTGAGCAGGTGACCTTTGTTCAGTACTTATTCCTATTGTTATTTGGTTTAACCTTTAGTTGGATCACCGTTGCTTTTACCGGTTCGATAGTGGGTTTCTTTTTAGTTGTTCGTCAGAGACGCGCGATCCCTACGCGTTTAACCGCGAAGTTAATGGGCCGAACTGCGGTGTTAATGCCGACCTATAACGAAGCCCCTGAGCAAATATTTTCGTCCATTGAAGTGATGGCATCTGCAATTGGTAAGCTAGGAGAAGGCAACGCTTTTGATTGGTTTGTTATCAGTGATACCACCGATCCCGAAATTATTTTAGCCGAAGAGGCGGGGTTTCATTTACTACGTCAGCGTATGGGTAAAACGGTTAATGTTTATTATCGTCGTCGACCTAAAAACAGTGCCAGAAAAGCTGGGAATGTAGGCGATTTTTGTCGACGTTGGGGTAGTAATTACGACCATTTATTAGTTTTAGATGCCGATAGTTTAATGGAAGCTGATACTCTCATTGAGTTAGCGCGTCGTATGGAAGCGGATCCTGATACTGGATTAATTCAAACCATTCCTCAGTTAATTAATGGCACTACGTTAATGGCGAGATTACAGCAGTTTGCAACCTGCGTGTATGGCCCCGTTGTTGGAACTGGCCTTGCCTGGTGGACGGATAAAGAAGGTAATTTTTGGGGACATAATGCGATTATTCGTCGCGAAGCGTTTATGTCTGCGGCAGGGTTACCTGACCTTAAAGGGCCACCTCCTTTTGGTGGTCATATTCTTAGCCATGACTTTGTGGAAGCCGCTTTAATTCGACGTGCTGGTTGGAGTGTGATTATTGCGTCGGATCTTGGTGGATCTTATGAAGAATGTCCTCCTTCTATGACTGATCTTGCTATTCGAGACCGTCGATGGTGTCAGGGCAATTTACAGCATAGCCGTGTTATTACTGCTAAAGGTTTGCACTGGGTGAGTCGTATGCACTTGCTGACTGGGGTGATGTCTTATTTAGCTTCGCCATTATGGTTGTTATTGATCATGGTGGGGTTAGGGCTTTCTTTACAAGCTGAATATATTCGACCTGAGTATTTTGCGAATGAATTTTCATTCTTTCCATCTTGGCCAACCATGGATGCTGCGCGTGCGTTGAGCTTGTTTATTTTCACAATGGTTATTTTATTTACCCCTAAAACGTTGGGTTTTATTTCATACCTCATTGATACAAAATCACGAAAACGTGCGGGTGGTTTTATTGTCTTAACGCTTAGTTTTATGCTTGAAGTGATTATGTCTGCTTTGATCGCACCGATTATGATGTTGATTCATAGTGGTGCCGTTATGTCGATTTTGATTGGACAAGATTCAGGTTGGAATCCCCAACGTCGTGGCGATGGTAGTTTGCCGATTAAGTACCTAATCTACAGGCATCGTTGGCATATGACGTTTGGTGTGTTTTTAACCGTGGCTGCTTATTTCAATTCTTTAGCGTTATTAGCGTGGTTGTCGCCCGCGATTGCTGGCATGTTGTTGTCAGTACCTTTATCTATGTTGACTGGTTCTTGGAGATTAGGTGCGGTGCTCAAAAAAATGCATTTGCTACGTACTCCTGATGAAACTCAAAGGCCGGCTATTCGTCAATCTATGGATGAGACTGTGCTTATTTATCATGAAGCGATTAAGGCCAGCCCAGACTTAGTGGAATTAGTCAGCGATCCACATTGGTACGCATTGCATTTAGCGTTTATTGACCGTGTTCCAGCGCGTCCTCTTGGACAAGTCAATGCTGTTGAAGCAACCGCAACTATGAAGATTAATGAAGCAACAACGATCAGTGAAGCGGTTAGTTATTTAACTAAACAAGAGCAAGCTCTTGTACTCGCAACTCCTGAGTTATTCAAAGCCTTATCTCGTTTATCTGCTCAATAAAACTAGTGCATGCGCAGGGGCATTATTACGGACATCATTATGTAAAATTATGGACAGCTAACAAAGTTATTCCGTTAGCTGTCCAATGTTAGTGTCTGAGCGGGTGTTCTAGTTAAAGTTTCTATATTAACTACCTATGTCAACTATCTATATTAACTATCTATGCGACTTTCTCTGCTAAATATATAATCTTAAGTTCTGGTTTACTTCTTCGATTAACGAGTTCGGTACTTCATTCTCGACTGCTAATGCTTTCCATGTTGAGACTATTTCAATTGTTTCATCGATCACTTCGTTGATTCTTGTTTTAGTAAAAATAGGGCTGAGGCGTTCAAATTGATAGAAGTCTTCACGGTTAAAGTTTTCACGTTTACCCGCCAAACTCATCCAGTGACTATTTACCCATTTATTACCAGGCTTGAAGCTGTATGCAATATCGTAAGCTGGTGATAATGCCCATTTCTCTTGTTCATTTAATATAAAGGCGAAGTTCTTAGCGTGATCATCATGGTTTCTTGCGACCACATTAAACACCATGCGTTTAAATATCTGCATCGCTTCTACTTGGCTTAATCTTAATTGACGCGCGATACCTATTAACTCTTCATAGGAAAATGAGCCGGGTTGTTTATAACTGACATGGGCAAGACCATTGAGGGTTTGTGTATGAACTTTTTGATTACCAATCCTATCAAATCGTTGTGTAATGAAATGTCGTCTTGCACCTTCATTTAACAAATGACACTCGGTCATCGTAATTCCACAACGACGGGCCATTAAATAATAAACATACTCCATGGCACCAAAACCCATTGGGTCACCGAACGTTTCATTATTTTTATTGTGTTCACTAACACCGTCAAACTTCATTAAATAATGTTTAAAACCTGCTGGTACTTGGGTTTGCCCTGATCTTACTTGGGTGAAGTTTTTATTAAAAGCCAACACCGCTTTAGGGCGTGCGCCACCTGCACTCATACCCACAGACATGAGCGCTAACATGGCCTCCTTATCCTGTTGATCTGGGTGTTTTAGTTGTGCACTAAAGTTGCCTCTTTCGGTTAGTATTTCTTGTGCGACGGAGACTAATGATTGTATTTCTATTTTATTGGATGCGTTGAATTTTTTAACTTGAGTCGCAGGGGAATAAGTTAATGCGCCCATGCCGCGTTTGCCTGTATATTGCAGCCTTTCAAGTGGCGAGATACTTTCTGGTGTGCGACCTTGACTTGCAACCCATGCATTAAGCACTGAGTTACCAAAGTCATCGGGTAATGAATCTGCTATTAATCCGGGCAAACCTTTAAAGGTCGGTTTATCCAGTCCTGGGAAGCTATAGATATTTTTTGATAAGGGCATCTTAAGCGGTGACAGCTCAATACCTGTGCGAATAAAACTGGCGTTATATTCAAAAGCACCCAAACCTGTTTCGGTGTTAAAGCTGAGTGCACCGACTTCATGATCTTTATATTTAACACTGACTGCTTCTACCATTCGAGTTCACTCTCTGCTTTTTTGTTGCTTAGTTTATTCGATTCAAGTGACCTTTTGGACGCACGTTTACGTTCAGTCCCTTTCATTTTTGCAATTTGGATTGGTGAAGCGGGTTGTTCTGGCAGAAAGAGTGCAAGCTGATCTAACAAACCGAGGCCTTGCATGACAGCAATCATTGTCTCTAGTTTGGTTCGGCCTGCTTCTACATTCACAATGGTGTTTTTAGATAATCCCACCATTAAAGCGAGTGCTTCCTGTGAAAGGTTTGCATTCAATCGGGCTTGTTTGAGGCGTCTACCTAATGTTTCAGCGATGGCTCTTGGGCTATCATTACTATTCATGCATCCTCCGTTTTTATTAATAGTACACCACTTAATTACAATTTAAAGTCTATTATTACCATTAAAGTAGTCATTAATCTGATTATTTTACATTAACTACTATTTTGTTGGTTGTTATGGTGTTGGTGTTTAATTTGGCGCATGTTAAGTGCCATTAAAACGGTGTTTATAGGTGTAAATGACCAATAACAACCAGGTTTATGGTTGTTGCATGGTTTGTTGTTAATGTTGTTAATGTTGTATGTAGATTATTATGTAGATTGCTATATAGGTTGGTGATGGGAAGGGCGATATCGGGTGATGATGGATGGCTCGACAATATTATTATTGCCGAGCCAGTTTTGTGGAATCGTTAAGGTTTGTATAGCAGTTAAGATGTGTAATATCGTTAAGGGGTATATAAGGGCTGAGGTTTATAAAATAGCTCTGATTTATACAATAGATTTACACATTTTTTGCATATCTCGCCATAACATTGGCACCACAATAATAGTTAGTAACACATTAGAAATCGGGAGAGATAACCAAACACCATCGATGCCTAACCATTGTGGTAAAAAGTATAAAAACGGTAATTGTACCGCAATGTTACCTATTGAAATTGATAGGGCTTTAGCCCCTTGGTTGACCGACATAAAATAAACAGTAGCAATAAATAAGAATCCATCTAAGTACAATGCAAATAGATGTAAGCGCAAACCTGTTTGTGTTTCTGCTGCTAGTTCAGCGTCTGCGTTACTGAATAAATGAATGAAAAGATCCGGAAAAATATTGAGTATTAACACGATGCCAATACCTAAATAAAGCACAACTTTTAATGCCAATATGACCGTAGCTTTGATCTTCTCAGTTTGTTTGGCACCGAAATAAAAGCTGACGGGTGGTTGCATACCATTAGCAATCCCCTCTGCTGTTACATAATACAGCGTGGCAATGTAACCAATGATAGCAAATGCACCGACACTAACAGATGAACCGTAGGCCATTAATAACTTATTATGCAGTGCAATCACTAAGCTGAAATACATAAACATAAATAAGCTCGATGCACCTAAGGAAATGATTTTTATTGCGACATCGAGTTTTAAGCTTAATCCTGCCAGCGTTAATTTAGTCTGTGCTTTTGCTGAAAAGAAATAAGCAATCCCGATACAAAACACCAATGATTGTGAAGCGATCGTCGCAATTGCTGCACCTTGCAAACCCATCGAATGGATCCCAATTAAGATATAATCGAGCGCAATATTAACCAGTGCACCAAAGATCATTAAACCTGTCGCAAAATTAGGACTGTTGTCGTTACGAATAAGCATGGGAATAACCGCAGCGGCAATAGCAAAACCAGCCCCCCAAACAAAAACACTTAAATAATCCCGGCTGTAGCTGAGTGTATTACCGGTAGCACCTTGTAGATTTAATAATGGGTCACTCAACGTGCTGATTAAATAAGTGGATAATGCCGCGAGTATGATAATTAACCAAAGGCTATTAACTAACACTTGATACGATTTGTGAGCTTTTTCTTGGCCCCGATAAATTGACATTAAACTGCCGCCGCCCATACCAACCATTAATCCTAACCCGATGATCACGCCAATGATTGGCATGGTCATATTAATGCCTGCTAAGCCTTCAAAGCCAACATAATGACCAACAAAAATACCATCGATAACTTGATATAAGCCATTAACCACCATGGCTGCAATAGAAGGAATTGCATAGCGCCAAAACACTTTACTGATAGAGTCATCAGTTATTATTGGTTCGTTTGAAACGTTAATTTCAGACTTCACAGACGCTGTTAGTGGTGGGAGATCTATCGCTTGGTTTTGCATTTTATTCTCTACTTTAATGATGCTGTTAACTGTTTTGTATTATGTGGTGATGTGCTGATATTTTGAACTGTGGTCGGTATTGAGACTGCTATTAATTGTGTTATAAACAGTGCAATTGAAAGTTCACTCAATATGAAAATAGAATGAGATTGAAATTAATCAGACATTATTGTTAGCCGTATTATGCTTGTTAATTAGATTGATGGTAGTTAATATCTATCCGTTATTCGGATGGTTTTCGCGTGTTCTTTAGTCTCGTGCTTTAATCACGTACTTTAATTATGTTAAACAAAACGGTGTGATGATGAATTGGACGTTAGATCAACTAGAGGCGTTTGTCCTCGCAGTCAAACAAGGTTCGTTTTCTGCTGCTGCTCGCAAGCTAGGTAAAGCACAATCTAGGGTGAGTACTGCTATTGCAAACCTAGAAGCAGACTTAGGGTTTGAACTGTTTAATCGTGATGCTCGCTTACCGGTTTTAACGCCGCTAGGTGCGGAGATGTATATTGAGGCGCAAGCGGTGTTATCTCAGTGTCAACGCTTACAAGCACGTGCTTTGACTGCAAACGAGGGGGAAGAGTTGGCGTTAACCATTGCGATTGACGAAGCGGTGCCTATCCTTAGTTTTGAATCGTTCTTTAAAGAGGTGAGTGAGCGTTTTCCGTTATTAAAGTTAACCATTATTAATGGTTCTCAAGATGATATTGCTAAATGGATTGAAGATAAAACGGCAGACTTTGGGATTTTATTTCATTTACAGCCACTGAGCCAGGATTTGGAATTAGAAATCATAAGTCAATTTAAACACGCCTTAGTAGTCTCTACTGATCATCAATTAGCAAAGGTGCCGGTGCCTACTTATGCGCAATTAAACCAACATCGGCAATTAGTTATCCGTAATCGTTTAGGCGGTACTCCCGAGAAGTCTATTTCCGTACAGCATTGGTATGTGGATAGTTATTACCATATCAGCGGGTTAGTGGCCCGAGGTATTGGCTGGGCATTGGTGCCTGAGCATATTGTGAATGATGAGTGGCATACCGGTAAGTTAGTGAAACTTTCAACGCAACATATTCCGGATTCATTGATCGTTGAAATGGGTATTGTTAAACGCGTTGATACGGGTAAAGGACCGATCATGGCCTGGATGATTGAAGCGATTAAAAATATATTCAAATAACGTCATTCATTTTATAGCTATTAAAGCTTTCGTAAACCTCGCTGTTATGACTCGCTGTTATGACTTACTGTTATAAATAGGGCCTTTGTGAATGTTGTGGCTATATAGCTTGAATGTTGCGTCGTTAGCAATACAAGTTGTTAGCGCATGAAAGGTCATAAATATATGATATATTAATCCTTTTTATGATTGAAGAAACTTATTTGCACGGTCATGATAAGTATAAACTGAATATAGACATTAACTAAATACGAAAGCAGCTGCTATTTATAGCTTTGCTATAGGTGGTATGCGGATACCCACACTTAACTTTGGGGATGAGATGGCATTTAATATTATGGGTAGTGATATTTATCTACCAAAACAAACCTGGAAAGGTGAAGACTTTGATTCACATCTAGGGTTAAAGCCAGGCACAAGTGAACACAAATACGGTGTTGAAAAACGCTATATTGCCTCAGGCCATGAAACCGCTATCTCCATGGCTGGCGAAGCGGTTCTAGGCGCATTAAAAAATGCCACTCTGCACATTGATGATATTGATTTCATTATTTATGCCAGTGCTACACACCACCAAACCTTACCCTACGATGCTGCGGCCGTATTAGCGTATCTGAAGGCGCCTACAAAGTTAACCAGCGTTGATATTAATAGCTCCTGCTTATCATTTTTATCTGCATTAGATTATGCACAATGTCTTTTCCTCGCTAAACGCCATCAACGTATTGTGATTGTCAGTAGTGAATGTGGTACGGGTATAACACTTAATAAAACTACGCCTGCCTCTATTGAAGTCGCCACTTTATTTTCTGATGGTGCCGCCGCTTTTGTATTGCAAGCAGAGCCTTCAGCAAAAGGGTTTACAGGGGCATATTTTGAAACTCACCATCAAGGCTATGAACTTTGCCAAGTGAGAGGAGGCGGTAGTGCTGTCAACCCGCACACTCATTCTCATGCTGATTTATTAGCGGCCAGCCAATTTGAAATGAACGGTAAAGCATTATTTAGACAGATGGCGATAGCGATGCCAGCGTTTTTAGAAAAGGGGTTGCAACTAGCTAATATCAATAAACAATACATTGATTATTTATTGCCGCATCAAGCAAGCCATCGTGCCATTAATAAGTTACCGCGGCTCACTGGTTTTGCTAAGCATAAAGTAGTCAATAATGTAGCGCAGTTGGGGAATCAAATTGCGGCATCATTACCTATTAACTTGCATCTGTTACGTCAACAAATCGCACAGAGTAGAGAGCAAATAAGCTCATCGGAAAAGCCTCATACCGTTTTATTGTTTGGGACCGCGGCGGGTTTATCATTGGGAATGGGATTGTTAACACTATGACTGCAGATGCTCTTCACAAAGCACGAATGAAGATATTGGTGACTGGCGGTACAGGCATGCTCGGTAGTGCAATTATTCGTTTATACCATCAGCAACATGACTTACATTTTATTGGTCGTAATGAAAAGCTCGTTAAACAATTAACAGATAAATACCCCGTGACTGGCCATGTTATTGATTTAAGCGATCAACAAGCTTTATCAAGCATTTTACAAAGTGCATTTGGCGAAAATGATGGTATTAAGGTTGCCAGTGATACTAAGGTTGCCAGCGATATTAAGGTTACTAGTCACGCTGATAATAAGTCGGGGCATTTTGATGCCATTATTCACTGTGCGGCATTTTCTAGCGCATGGGGAACTTACGACGCCTTTTATCAAGCTAATGTTGTGGCAACGGAAAACCTATTAACTCTGGCCAAACAACACCGTATTGGTACATTTGTGCATATTTCAACAACCAGTGTGTACTTTGACTTTACTGACCGTTGGTTGATCAGTGAGCAAGATCCGGTCGCAAAAACCTTTTGTTGCGATTATACCCAGACCAAATATTTAGCAGAACAAGCGGTATTAGCAAATAGTCATGGCCAAGGTCTTAATACGGTTATCTTAAGGCCCCGAGGTATATATGGACCGAATGATCGCGCTCTTGTGCCTCGTTTATTAGCAGCGGTAAACGGTAATCGTTTGTTAATTCCCTCTGCCAAAAATCCGGTATTAGATTTAACGTACGTCGACAATGTTGCTGATGCGGCTTTGCTAGCGTGTGTAAAAGCAACAAGTTTGGAAAGTGGTCATATCTTTAATATTAGTAATGATCAACCCATGCCGATTAATGATGTATTAAGACAATTACTCTCCGCTTTATCAAAAGGTGAACAACAGCGACCAATTAAATTAACGCCATTACCTTACGCATTATTAGCCCCTGTGATTGCGTTGAATGAAAAAATTTGTCGTTATTTATCGCATCAACCCGAGCCTAAAATCACTATTTATAGCGCAGGGTTATTAAACTTCCACCAAACGTTGAATATCGATAAAGCCAAGCAATGCTTAGATTATCAAGCCAATGTCAGTATTACCGAAGGAATAACACGATATGTCGACTGGACTAAAAATAAAACTGTTTGAAGGCGGGCATTGTGTTCATCCGGGCTTTGTTGTTAAACCGGGGAGTGGATTAAAAGCGCGTTCTTTTCCGGCTGCGGTGGCATTAATTGAACATCCTGAGCAAGGTTTTGTATTGTTTGATACTGGCTACCACGAGCAATTTTTTAATGTTACTCGACGCTTTCCTGAACGTTTTTATGCTTGGGTAACACCTTGTAAATTAAAACATGGTGATTGCATTACAGAACAGTTAAATGTAGAAAATATAAAGATTAATTCAATTCAGCACTTAGTGTTATCACACTTTCATGCAGACCATATTGCAGCAGTGAGTGAGTTCAAAAGCGCCAGCATACATTGCACTCAACAGGGACTCGATTCGATACAACAATCAGGTCGCTTTAATGGCGTACGTAAAGGTTATTTAAAACAATTATTACCCGCTGAGATAACCCCTCAACTACAAATTCATGAGGACTTTCCGTTATCGTTAGCCACCATTCTTACTGGAAATGACGGAGTATTCGTACCGGAATTAACACTCAAGTGTCGGGACTTATTTAATGACCAGCGTTTATATTTAGTCGCCTTACCAGGGCATGCTGCTGGGCAAGTGGGGTTGTTATGCCGGCTTGAACATCAATGGGTCTTTTTATTAGCGGATGCCTGTTGGTTGATTGATAGCCTTGCAGAGAATATAAACCAACATTGGATAGCCAATTTCCTGTGCGATGATGTTAACGAATATCGTCACACATTGGCGCAATTGAGATGCTGTTATCAGCATTACCATGACATCATCGAATTTGTGCCATCGCATTGTTCGCAGACTATTGATAGGTTAAAAGCGCAAGGTTGGATGCAATGATCACCCTGTTACAGTCCTTTTATAATGCTCGATATAAGACTTTTAAAGACAGAACACAATTGCAAAGCTGGCAAGCTGAGCAAGTAAAAAAACATCTCTCTTGGGTCACGCAACATTCTCCTTATTATCAATCTCTAACAGGGCAATCATTAGAACAATTCCCGATCATGAATAAACAGATCATGATGGAGAATTTTGATCAGTTAAATACACGAGGATTACAACAATCTCAGTTGTTTGAACTTGCGATTGAGGCTGAAACAACGCGCCAATTTAAGCACTCAAAAATACAGGATGTTACCGTTGGCCTCTCTTCTGGTACCTCTGGACAAAGAGGGTTATTTTTAGCTAATGCGCAGGAAAGGCAAATTTGGGCGGGCAATATATTAGGGAAATTGCTGCCTAATTTATTAACAACACATCGTATTGCATTAGTGCTTAGAGCCAATAGTCCGCTCTATAATACAGTCAATAAAGGCCCCATTAAATTCTGTTACATCGACATAACCCAACCGATTGCAGTATGGATGAAACAGTTAGATCAATTTCAACCGACGTTATTGATTGGTAGCGCACAAGCTTTACAACTTTGTGCGTTATTCACGGGCAAATACAGTGCATCTGAAATCAAACCTCAACGTATTATTTCCGGTGCAGAGGTGCTCACACCAGCAGATAAAACACTGATACAAGCGAAGTTTAGATGCCCAATCCATGAAGTTTATCAATGTACTGAAGGTTTCTTGGGCAGTACCGATAAATTAGGCCAGATGCGTTGGAATGAAGATATCGTGTTCATTGAAAAGCATTGGTTAAACGAACAAAAAACACATTACAGTCCGATCATTACTGACTTTCGTCGCCGTACTCAACCGATTATCCGTTATCAATTAGACGATGTGATAAAAGTGCAAACGCATGGGGTAAAAGAGATGTCAAATAAAGCCAATGTGTTCGAAGGTATTGGCGCTATCGCTGGGCGTTGTGGGGACTGCTTATTATTAAACAAGCAAGGTCAAAAAGTGCCTGTTTTACCTGACCTCATTTATCGTGCTATCAGTATCAAGTTAACTGAGCATTGTGATTATAAGATTTCTCAAATTGCTGATAACCATGTTGAAATTTCATCTGATAGCAAAATGCATGGCTTAATACAAAACGCGCTTAATGAACTTTTTATGCAGCAAGGTTTGAATTCGGTAGTGTTTAGCTTTGCTGATAAACCTCGTTGGAATACGACGAATAAACAGCGCCGAGTGGTTAACTTATGCGAGTTTTAATCACCGGCGCAAGGGCGCCTGTTGCAATTGAATGGGCACGATTATTAATGCGTCAAGGACATCAAGTGACGATGAGTGATTGTTGCCGGTTACCACTTGGTCGATTTTTAACAGGGATTGATCGTTACGTTAGAACAACATCACCTCGGCAGGATCCTCAACAATATCAAAATGAAATTGTTAAATTAGTAGAAGACCATCAAATACAGATGCTGATCCCCACCTGTGAAGAGATTTTTTATCTGGCTCAGTTTAGTCATTTGTTAAAGCAAACTAACTGTTTGATCAGTGAGCTTGAGTTACTTTTATCGTTACATGATAAGTCAGCCGTGTTTGAATTATTGTCAGGTTTAGCAGGGGTTAAGTTCCCTATGACCAAAAAGCTAACAACAAGCACACAAATAGACCCTGAGTGGGAAAGCATTTTAAAGCCGACTTTTTGCCGATTTGGTGAGCAAGTTATTCGTGATATAAAGCAAGTGGATTTACAGCAACTTGATATAAGCCATTCAACACCTTGGGTGCAACAACAAAAGTTGATAGGGCAAGCTTTGTGTAATTATGCGCTGTTTGATCAAGGTAAGTTGATTGCCCATCAAGTATATCGACCAGATTATTGTGTTAATGGTTCGGCAGCGACTTACTTCCAACCGATAGAGCATGAAGCCATTAATACCTTTATTAATGCTTTTGCAAAACAGTTTCAATTTCATGGTCAAGTCTCCTTTGATTTTATCGAGCATCAAGGTGAGTGTTATGTGATTGAGTGTAATCCTAGAGCAACAAGTGGTTTGCATCTGGTTGCAGAACATTTGCAGTGTTGGAGTTCCTTTAAAGCTAATGTTGGACAAGTTCATGCTGCTATTGATCAAGCTAATGTGAGTGAACTGCGAACGAGCGAACGACGTCAACTAGCAACTAACACTGAAAACAATAAATCGTCTCAGGCACAATATATTGGTTTCTCGATGTTAATTGCTGGTGGATTGAATATGTTATTTAAACGGCAAACTTGGCGTGATTTTTCTGCGGCTAAAAATGCACTTGGTGATAAAAACTATCCGTTACCATCCTGGGCGCTGCTATTAAGCAGTGCAGAATTACTGACAACCGCGTTATACCGTAATCAATCTTTGGCGGCGGCGAGCACTGCAGACATCGAATGGAATGGTCAGCATGGGAGTGGGATGTGAATAAACTTAGTGCTGCACAGTGGCATCAAACTTATTTTGATATGATGCTACAAGGTCAAAAAATAGATCAATTGAGCGCACTGTTTTATTGCTATCAACAGCAAGGTTTAATTATTCCGTCGACACTAAGTGGCGCCAATAGTGGTGTTGTTATAGATAATTGCACTCCATCAAATCAGTTTCAATTAAACTCTGAAGATTCAATATCTTACCGATCAGCTGAGGTTAAGAAAAACAATAGCTATGTGGTGTCACCATTAACGTTGATCACAGGTTATGCGCAAGATGAAATTCCTAAAGTACGATTTGCACCGTTGCGTTGGTTAAGTTACCAGCTAATTAAAGCAATTGAAAAACCACTGCAATTAGCGGGTGTCGGTAATGTACAAACTTTAAATAATCAGTGTTTATCCACCAATATGTATTCAACAGGTTGGTCAACAATCGATTTACCTGCGTTACGCCAACAAGCTTTAAACACAAGTAATCAACATGCATTAGTATTACGCTCTTTAAATGATGCGCAACATAGTCCTATTATTGAGCGCTGTGAAAAAGATGGTTGGATAGCTATTGTTACCCGACAAGTGTATTTGCATATCAACTGGCAAACGGTGGTGGCAGGGAAAGATTTAAAGCATGACTTACGTTTATTAAAACAACCGCAATGGCAGTTCAAAAAGTTGTTTGCTGAAGACGATATAAAACGTGCAAAAGTACTTTATGACTTACTGTATTTACAAAAATACAGTGAACATAATATTCAATTTACTCTCTCATATTTTATACAAGCTGTGCAGATGGGGTTGATATCATTGTATGGATTATTTCATCAAGGGCAGATGTTAGCGACTGTTGGCATGGTGATTATTGAAGCGGATATGACGTGCCCTATTTTAGGCTACGATACTCAACTGCCACAAAAACTCGCCTTATATAGACGTGCTTCAGCATTTACTATCGATTATGCAAAACGACATGATCTACGCTTTAACATGAGCTCTGGAGCGCCTGATTTCAAACGTAACCGAAGAGCAAAGGCCTGCATAGAATATAGCTATGTATATTGCCAACACTTGAGTAAACCTAAACAATTTACATGGAAAGTCTTCGCTTGGTTAACTCGCTATTTTTATCGCTCAATACTTGAAAAGCAAGGGCTGTAAGGTCATTTATTGCATTTTTTAATTTTTTCATTGTTGTTCATTGTTTGTAAAACTTAACCCATCTTCTGAGCACTAATATAATAGTGAGTGCTCATTATAAAAGCAGTCAACTGTTAATCTGTCCTACGGTTTAGCTTGATTACACTTTTTTGAATCGATAACAAAACATTCATTCATCTGAATAGGGGCTTAGTTAACGTTAATAGATCAGGATAAATGGATATTGAATCAAAGGTGCAGAATCAAAAAATCTATAGCGATGACGCTCAAACATTGATTGAACAATAATTGCAGTGTTTAGAAGTCTTATATGATTTTTATCAAACAAGACCAAACAAACAGGCGAAAAACAATAATTAGATGCAATAAATCTTTGCAAAGAGCTGTGCTAGTTGCGCTATTGGACCACTGTTACACGCTAATTGGGGGATAATATATATTATTACTCGGTGTGATGATTGGTAAAAATATTGAGCTGGTTTACTCGTTACTCGTTACTCGTTGCCCGATTGCTAGTTGGTAGCGACTAATGGCAGGCATCAAAATAAATAAACAAAAAAAATGCCGCTAACTATGTAAGTCAACGGCATTTTCGGTGATGAACCTTTTCTTATCGTTCTAACAATAAGTTAAAACGATAAACTAAATTAGTCTTGTGTTTTGATTGTAGTGAAGTGGTAATCCACATCAACCACTGCACGGTAAGCAACTTGATCACGTGTTTGAGCGAACTCTTGGATCGTTACTT
>NZ_AXWP01000045.1:8215-71670 GCF_000482725.1 Psychromonas arctica DSM 14288 | reverse complement strand
TGCCAATTGCAAACGAGAGCTGAAACAACTAGCTGGTTGGACAAGACGAAGATTAAGGGCAGTACAGCTTAACTTGTGGAAGAAGCCGAGTCGGCTACATCGACGATTAAAGTAGCTGAAATATAAGCCACCCTTTAAGTTCATTAAAATGAACTCGTGGCGAAATTCGAGAAGCCCCTTATCAAGTTTTGCGATGCCGAATAGTTGGTTTGAAGGGCTTGGTTTGTATAATATAGAGAATGTAAATACAGGTTGGCTTGCTCCATCAGCGTTTATGAAAAGCGGATGATGGAATAAAAGAATACAGGAGCCGTATACGAGGCCCGTACGTACGGTTCTGTGAGAGGGATGAGGCAAAAGCCTCACCCTACTCGATATTTTTGCTTTTTACAGTAATTATTTTAATAAGCTTAATTACTATGATGGATATTAGTAGGTAGTTTAATGAGTTTACATCCCATCTTTCCTCTCAGTGTTGAACACAGCAATGCTAAGTTGTTATTAACTCCATGCCCTGGTGCTAAAGAGCTTTCCTTGAAATTGGCTTTACAGGCTTTAAAGGAGTTTGGTGCCAATGCAGTGATCACATTGATGACTGAAAAAGAGTTACAAGCACTGTTATTAAATGATATTTGCATCGCAACTAAATCTTTAGGTATGTCATGGTTTCATTTACCGATCTGTGATCAGCAAATCCCAGATAAAGATTTTAGTTGCTTGTGGGAAACTGCTGGTCCAGCTATCCATCGCCTATTAGAAAACGAAAAGAGTGTTGCGATCCATTGCAAAGGCGGATCAGGACGGACTGGCATGATCGCAGCTCAAATATTATTAGAGCGGGGAGAGGTGTTGCATAAAGTAATGAAAAAAATTCAAGTATTAAGACCTAATGCTTTTAATCTAGCGGAGCAGCGAGAGTATATTGAATCAATCGAACTTAGATTAGCAAAAGAATAAAATTATTTTTATTATGCTATTTTTATAGCGAGTTGTTTCTGGCTGTTATATTATAACATTTTTTGCTAGCTGGTTTTTCTATGTTACTCACTCTAAGCATTTTGGCCTTATTTTTAGGTCCTGTTACTTATCGTTTATTACAACGTCAACCTGGATGGTTAGATCTATTAGATGCTTTCATTTTTGTGAGTATTTCAGGGTTAGTACTCTTCCACATTTTGCCTGAGCTGCTCTTTGAAGGGGGATTGTTAGTTTTAGTGCTCACTAGTCTTGGTTTATTAACCCCTTCATTAATAGAGAAATATTTTCACAAAGCTGCAGATAAAGCGCATAACACTACCTTGTTTCTTGGTGTATTAGGCTTAGTCTTGCATGCCAGTATCGATGGTACTGTTTTATTGGCAGATCAAGCTAACCACACCGGTTGGTTATTAGCATTAGGAGTCTTATTACATCGCTTCCCTGTGGGGTTAACTATCTGGTGGTTATTACGTCCTCAATATGGCGTCGTATTACCTTTTGTGGTGTTAATTAGCATGGCTGTTGCGACTTTACTTGGTGCTTCTTATGCTGAACTATCAATGGCACAACTGGATGGTCAATATTTAGCATGGTTCCAAGCTTTCGTAATGGGCTCTATCATGCACGTTGTACTGCATCGCCCTTATTTGCAGCACCATAAAAAACATCAAACTGGTGAAGTAAAAGAACATAAGTATGCTGCTGGTATTGGTAGCTTTCTTGGGTTAGTTGTACTGGGGTTTGTTCTCTTACCCCATTGGTTAGGTTATATTCAGCATAATCATGACCACGGTATTGAAGCAACATCAATAACCGAATTACCTGCCGATCACAACCATTCAGGTGTTGAGCACGATACACATCAAGAGCAACACTCGGCTGATGAGCATGAAGATCATAACCACCAACATTCAACCGATGAACATGAAGAACATGAGCACTTAGCTGTCGAACATGAAGATCATAACCATGAGCATTCAACCGATGAACATGAAGAACATGATCACTTAGCTGTCGAGCATGAAGATCATAACCATGAGCATTCAGCCGATGAACATGAAGAACATGAGCGCTTAGCTGTCGAGCATGATCATTTAACAGATCAACATACGAGTGATCAGCATTTAGCCGTTGAACACGAAGATCATAACCACGAGTACTCGACGGTTGCACACGAAGAACATGATGAAGAGAGTGAAGCGCTACATCAACAGCACAATACCGCACTGACATTAGTTAACTTTACTAAATTAGCTTTATATAGTGCTCCAATGTTGCTATTGGCTTATCTTCTAAGCGGGTTAATGCATTACTTTAAGCCGACCTTAAACGTATTACCAACACAAGATAATAAAGCGTACTTTAGAGATGCCATCAAAGGTGTTGTATATGGCTTGCCGCTTCCTGTTTGTTCTCCTGCGGCGAGTAAAATGCATCAACAACTGTTGGGGTTAGGTGCAAACCAAACCTTCGCTACTGCCTTCTTAATTGCAACACCAATTATTGGGTTTGATGCTATTTTAATTTCTATTCCTCTGTTAGGCGAGCAGCTGGTTCTTTTACGCATTGTTTTTGCGGTGGTATTTGCAACGTTAATTGCATGGTTACTAGGGCGACACTTCAAAAATCCAATTTCAGCCGTGGTTGCACAAAGTTGCCAGGGTGGCAAACCTACTTCTCGCTTTATTACCGCGATTAAACAGGGTTACCAGCACCAATTAGATCATACAGCGCCGTGGGTTATATTTGGTTGGGCACTTGCTGCCACCTTGTCTGCGACGCCTGCGTGGGCATTCTTTGAGCAAGCTTTATGGTTACAGGTACTAGTGATGGTTTTGATTGCTTTCCCTTTTGCATTGTGTGCAACAGGTATGACACCCATTATTGCAGTGATGTTAATAGCTGGTTTATCCCCAGGTGCTGCCGTGGCTTGTTTGTTAATTGGGCCAAGTATTAGTCTAGATTTATTAAAGCAATTAAGATTTCAACAGGGATACTTTGCAGCCTTTGCTTTCGCGATGGTGATGTTAGTCGGAGCCTTCTTGATAGGGTTATCATTAAATCAATATATTGATGCTTTTCCATTGCCATGGTTAGGAGAATTAGACTCTGACTTTGCTTGGTGGAATATCGTAAGTTTAGCTATTATCTTGGTGTTATATTTTGCTTCATTATTACGTCGAGGTGCACGTGCTTTTATTGCGGAGTTATTACCTAAAAGTTTATTAGCGCATCGCCATCATCATGATCACGGCCATCATCATTAGTCTTGATGATATAAACCTCTCTCAACAGTTTAAGAGAGGTTTTTTATTAGGCGAATCTATTCTCTAAATACTGGATAATATCTGAAGATTCATACATCCAAGTGACTTTGTTACCTTCTTCAATACGTAAACAAGGCACCTTAACTTTTCCGCCTTGTTCTGCTAATTGTTGTTGGTTATCAGCTTGTTTTGCATCAACGAGTTGAATATTGAGTGCATTACGGCGCATTGCTCGACGTACTTTGACGCAAAAAGGACAAGCTTGAAACTGATATAATTGTAAGCTTTGTGTTTCTTGGTCAACTTTTTGTTGTTGATCTTCTGTACGTTGACGTTTTTTGGGTGCAAAAATGAAATTCAACGTTAAAATTAAACGGCCTAATAGCCAGCGAATTATTTTCATTTACTTCTCTTTGTTATTAAATTAATAAGGCAAAATTGTAACCGATCCGTAAGCGACAGAAAAGAAATGATAAAGCAACGTATGATCAACTAAGGAAAAAAGATGCAGATTCCTCCTTCTCCATGTATTAGTAATTGCTGTTTAAATGATCAAGATATTTGTATGGGATGTTTCCGTAGTCTGGATGAAATTAAAGAGTGGTCGCAAGCATCCAGTCCGCGTAAAGAGACGATTATTATTAGCACTAAACAACGTCGTGAGCAGTTACAAGCTTCAGTATTACGTTAATATTTTATGCCCTATAGAATCAGGTAAGTGTATTAATAAGGAAATAAAAGTGAGTAATGAAAATAGCATTATTAGTATATTAGGTAGCGGTTGGTTAGGTTTACCGCTCGCAAAAAGCTTACAGCAAGATGGAAAAAACATTCGCGTATCCACTCGGTCACAGGCTAAAGCCAAACAATTAAGTGAGCAAAACTTAAAGTCATATGTTGTTGATATTGAGAATGAACTAACGGATGTTTTACCTTTTTTACAAGCTGAAACACTGATTATCAATATCACCAGTAAACAATTCACTGCTTATCAGGCTCTCGTTGCTGAAATAGAAAAAAGCCCTATCAAACATGTGTTGTTTGTTAGCTCAACCTCCGTGTATGCAAATGATCAGGGGTGGTGTAAAGAGAGTGATACGTTAACGCATGAAACAAACTTACGGCTTATTGAAAAACTGTTTACAGATAACCCTGCTTTTGATTGTTCGGTGATTCGTTTTGCCGGATTAATTGGCCCCAAGCGTCATCCGGGACGTTTTTTTGCATCGGGAAAAAGTATTAGAGATGGTGATGCAAAGGTTAATCTCATTCACCAACTTGATTGTATTAAGCTGGTTAAAGTTGTGATAGCACAAGGCGCATGGGGAGAAATTTTTAATGGTTGTGCAGATAACCATCCTAGTAAAAGTGACTATTATTCTACAATGGCAAAGTCACTGGGTTATCCTGAACCAAATTGTCAATTTTCTGATAACGCGGTTAGTAAAATTGTATGTAATGAAAAAGTTAAAGTACAGTTAAACTATCAATTTATCTTTCCAGATATCTATAAAGTCATCTGCTAGCTTCCTATTATTAATAACCTTAGCCATGGCATGATCATGGCTAATTGTTTAATTCCCTCCTCATTCACTATAAAAATACGACAAAAGCCACAATAACCTTAAAATAATAATGGTTTTTGTTGATTTTTTTAAAAAAACTACTTTTAAATTTTCATTTTTAACACTTATGCAACTTCTCTTGATATCTATCAAGTTCCATTTATGAAGTTAGGTTATCTTTCACTGGAATTTAGTTTTAGCTGGTGAATGAGGAAATTATGAGTAAACAAAAATTAGTAATTATTGGTAACGGGATGGTTGGCCACCGTTTTATTGAAGATTTTGTTGAAAAGGCTGATCTTGAAAAATTTTCCATTACAGCTTTTTGTGAAGAACCACGCGTTGCCTATGATCGCGTGCATTTATCTTCTTACTTTTCTCATCATACAGCCGAAGAACTTTCTTTAGTGAAAGAAGGTTTCTACGAAAAACATAATATTGAAGTTTTAATTGGTGAACGAGCTTTAACCATTGATCGTCAGAAAAAAATAGTTCTTTCTCAAACTGGGCGTGAAGTTGCTTACGATAAATTAGTAATGGCAACGGGCTCTTACCCTTGGGTACCTACGATTAAAGGTAATGAAAGCCAAGATTGTTTTGTTTATCGTACCATTGAAGATCTAAATGCAATTGAAGCAACTGCAAAACGCAGTAAAAGCGGTGTTGTTGTCGGTGGTGGTTTATTAGGTTTAGAAGCTGCAGGTGCATTAAAAGCACTTGGCGTAGAAACGCATGTTATCGAATTTGCACCTGTATTGATGGCTGAGCAACTCGATCAACAAGGCGGACAGATGTTACGCCAAAAAATTGAAAGTATTGGCGTTAATGTTCATACGGGCAAAAATACGCAGGAGATTATAGCATCGGGTGAAACGGCGCGTAACACGCTAAAATTTGCCGATGGCACTTCATTAGAAGTTGATTTTATAGTTTTCTCAACGGGTATTCGTCCACAGGATAGGCTTTCTAGACAATGTGGTTTTGAAATTGGACCGCGCGGCGGGATAGCTATCAATAACCAGTGTATGACTTCTGATCCGGATGTTTATGCTATTGGTGAATGTGCTTCTTGGAATGACAAGTTCTTTGGCTTAGTAGCGCCAGGTTACAACATGGCAAAAGTGGCTGTTGATAATATCCTTGGCCGCGAAAATGAATTCGAAGGCGCTGATATGAGCGCTAAACTAAAATTACTAGGTGTAGATGTAGGTAGTATTGGTGACGCAAATGGACGTACTCCGAACTGTAAAAGCTATGTTTACGTTGATGAAAACGCATCAGTTTATAAACGTATTATTGTTTCTGAAGATGGTAAATCATTATTAGGTGCAGTACTGGTTGGTGATACAGAAAGTTATAGCGATTTACTGCAATACAAACTTAATGGGATTGAGCTACCGAAGCACCCAGACACGTTGATCCTACCTGCTCATGCTGGTGGTGAAAAAGTATCATTGGGTGTTGATTCATTACCTGATACAGCACAAATTTGTTCATGTTTTGATGTTAAGAAAAGTGATATTGCTGATGCAGTTGCAGCGGGTCACCACACGCTTGATGCAATAAAAATGGAAACCAGTGCAGGTACAGGTTGTGGTGGCTGTATTCCTTTAGTAACTCAACTATTAAACTCTGAATTGTCGAAACTCGGTGTGGAAGTTAATGATTATATTTGTGAGCATTTTGCTTATTCTCGTCAAGAGTTATTCCATCTGATACGCGTTGAAGGCATTAAAACCTTCTCTGAGTTATTAGCAAAATACGGTAGCGGTTACGGCTGTGAAGTCTGTAAACCAACGGTAGGATCTATTCTTGCGTCTTGTTGGAGTGAGTACATTCTTTCTAGCGATAATAATGGTCTGCATGATACCCATGATATTTTCCTCGGTAATATGCAAAAAGATGGTACGTACTCGGTTATCCCACGTATGCCCGGCGGTGAAGTGACGCCTAAAGCTTTGTCTGCTTTGGCAAGTGTGGCGGATCAGTATGAGCTTTATACTAAAGTAACAGGCGCACAACGTATCGCTTTATTCGGTGCGCATAAAGGTGATTTACCTGATATTTGGTCGCAATTAATCGCAGCTGGTTTTGAAACGGGTCAAGCCTATGCCAAAGCACTGCGTATGGTGAAAAGCTGTGTAGGTAATACTTGGTGTCGTTTTGGTGTGCAGGACAGTATTGGCCTCGGTGTTGAACTGGAAAACCGTTATAAAGGGTTACGTACGCCACATAAAATGAAATTTGGTGTTTCAGGTTGTACGCGAGAGTGTTCAGAAGCACAGGGTAAAGATGTTGGTTTTATCGCAACCGATAGTGGTTGGAACATGTACGTGTGTGGTAATGGTGGTATGAAGCCGCGCCACGGAGATCTATTCGCCACTGATCTTGATAAAGAAACAATGCTTAAATACCTAGACCGTTTTGTCATGTTCTATGTGCGTACTGCAGATAAAGCGACACGTACTTCAGTTTGGTTAGAGAACCTAGATGGCGGTATAGATTATCTGAAAAAAGTGATTATCGACAATAAACTAGGTATTAATGATCAACTTGAAATGGATATGGCTGCAGCAATTGGTCGCTATAAGTGTGAGTGGACAGAAACACTCTCTGATGATAATCAATTAAAACGTTTTGCGCATTTTATTAACAGCGATTTACACGATGAAAATGTTGTATTTACGCCGATACGCGATCAAAAACGTCCTGCATTCATTGAAGAAAAAGCCCCAACATACAAAATCAATTTGGAGGAAGTGTAATGAGTAAATGGATCCCAGTTTGTGCGTTTAACAACATCTATATAGGAACCGGTGTTTGTGCACTAATTGAAGGTAAGCAAATTGCCATATTTCGTCCAAGCGAAAAAGAACAGGTCTTTGCCATTGATAATATGGACCCATTTTCTCGTTCAAATGTATTGTCTCGCGGCATTATTTGCGAACACAAAGAGCAGTTGTGGGTTGCTTCGCCACTTAAAAAACAACGTTTTAACTTAATCGATGGTTCATGTTTAGAAAGTGATCAAGTATCAGTGGCGACTTATAAAACACGAGTCAAAGAAGGCAACATCGAGGTTCAGTTATAAAAAGCTCAACTGTAAAGATTAAATAGCTCAAATGCTTCTTACTTATGGACGTGATGATCGTGATTCATGAGGTAAGTAGGAAGCCTTTTACTATTCAATTTTAACTTTAAACTTTAACCAATAGGGACAATATTATGTCTTACATTAAACCTACTGACTTCGTAAAAACCATGATCGATGCTGGCGAAGCTAAAACAAAAACGAGTACTGGCGATCTGCTTTTACGTGGCACCATGGCAGGCATTATTTTGTCACTTGCCGTTGTTGTTGCTATCACAGCTATTGTACAAACAGGCGTTGGCCTTGTTGGTGCACTTGTCTTTCCAGTTGGCTTTTGTATTTTAAGCCTGATGGGTTTTGACTTAGTAACAGGTGCTTTTGGTTTAGCGCCGTTGGCTAAATTTGATAACCGTCCAGGTGTTTCATGGGCGAGTATTTTTCGTTGTTGGGGACTGATTGGATTAGGTAATTTAATTGGTTCATTAATCGTGGCTTACTTGATTGCGATTTCATTAACTATGAATTTTTCAATTGACCCTAATGCTGTGGCACAGAAATTTATTGCAGTCTCAACAGCACGTACCGTTGGTTTTGAAAACCTAGGCATGGATGGCTGGATAACTTGTTTTGTACGCGCTATTTTTTGTAACCTGATGGTCTGTTTAGGTGTTATTGGTGGTATGACATCACGCTCTGTTGCAGGTAAAGTGGCCGCTATGTGGCTACCTATCTTTATCTTCTTCGCGTTAGTATTTGAACATACAGTGGTAAACATGTTCCTTTTCCCTCTCGGTATGATTTTAGGTGCTGATTTTGGTATTGCAACATGGTTAAACTTTAACTTGATCCCTACCATTTTGGGTAACATTGTAGGTGGAGTAGTATTTGCAACCATCCCACTTTATTTAACACATAGAAAAAATACAGCACCAGTAAATGTTGCATCTGAAGTGAAGGCAACAAATGAAGCTTTTTCAGAAGAAGTATTAAACGCAAAATAAAAATTAATTTTTATTTTGGAATAAATAGCCTAGTGTTAACACGCTGGGCTTTTTTATACCTGCTATCTAAATGATACAATTCTGCATAAAAACCTGATCAATATTGCTGATTAAAATTAACGAACACTTTGTTGTTTTCAATCCGTAGTTCTCAATTCCAATAGCTAGCTATTACTCAATCAAACGCCTTGCCCTCATTGATTTTTCCTTCGTAATTTTTAACCATTTAATTAAGTGGAATGGTATGAATAATAAAAGTGCACAACAATTAGAGGGAGTAATTATTAGCTATACACCACAATTATTGATTGAGGAATTAAAAATGGGCTTAGCAAGTTTTATACGGCTAGACCCTGTAAATAATACTCGTTGCTATCTAGGAAGGATCACTCTTATTTATTTATACGCCTCGCCGCCAGAACACTTGGACCTATTGTCTTAATAGGAGGGCGGGTACTTTTTGCTGCTTGGTGCTGCTTAGTCCTTATGCACTTCAATATTGAAGCCGACAAGTGTTTTATTAATCATAGACAATTTATTGCAATTTATGGGTTTTACTTTTTAAAAGAAAAAAGGCGCTAAAGTATATCTTTAGCACCTTTAAATTTTTATTTTTTTGTTGTAATTAAATTAACACTAAACAACCGTTTCAATTAGGCCAGTGTATAACCAAAACATATAACCGATATAAGCGGCTAATAATAAACCACCTTCAACGCGCGCTAAAACGCCAGTTGTGCCTTTACGCCAAGCAATAGAGAATATCAGTAAGGCGATGGTTAAACCTAACATCACTGGATAGTCTCGGGTTAATACAACGCTATCAAATGTGCCTGGACGAATAAGTCCTGGTAATGCCATTACGCCGAGTATATTGAATATATTAGACCCAATAATATTACCCAGTGCGAGGTCATATTCTTTTTTACGCGCTGCGGTAATCGTTGCAGCTAACTCAGGCAGACTGGTGCCAATGGCCACAATGGTTAATCCAATAATCAAATCACTGACTTGAAAGTATTCTGCAATTTCAACGGCACCCCAGACTAAAATTCGAGAAGATGCGATCAAAATAAAGATGCCTATCAACAACCATTTAATGGCTTCTCCTTTACTAACCTGTTCCGGTAGCTCCTCTAATATTTCCTGTGACAGGGCATCGTCAGGTTGATTTTTAGCTTCCCAAATAGTGAAAGCTAACATCAAAAACATAAGTGTTAGCAATAATAAACCATTCGCAAAACTGAGTTCTCTATCCCAGAGAATAAAATAGCTTAAGGTAATAATAGCGAGTAAAACGGGCATTTCACGTTTGAGTAGTTTTGAGTGAATTTGCAATGGATAAAGCATTGCAGTGATCCCTAACATTAAACCAATATTAGTGATATTAGAACCGATAGCATTACCAATTGATAAACCGGTATTGCCATCAGCGGCAGCCATTGCAGATACTAGCATCTCAGGGGCAGAGGTGCCTAAGCCAACAATAACAACACCGACTATGAGAGGAGATATAGAAAAGCTGCGTGCAGTATTAGACGCGCCTAAGACAAACTTATCAGCACTCCAGATAAGCAACACAAAACCGATAATAATAGCGAGAACGGGAAGTAATAAAGTAAACAAAATTTTTTCCTGATTATACTAATTACATCAATTAGAATAATTAAGTGGATTATTTCGCGGGTTAAAATTAGGTATTTTTTATTGTAAGTTCGTTAAAGGAAATAACCTTTACATCAATCTATGCTCAACCTAATTCATTTTCCAGCAGCAAATTTAAGCCACCTATTTAATACAATCGATGGTATTTTTTTAGCCATAAAAAAACGCTGAACATTTACATGATCAGCGCTTTTTCATTTTTATAAGGTCAGTTAGTATTTAACCATGACCTTCAGCAATTGCAGCAACAGCAGCTAATTCAGCAGCTTGTTTTTCATGTCTTTCTTGACGATCTTGAATATCCATTAACTCATTAGTAATTAAGTTTTCTTCAATTTCACGTAAAGCAATCACGGTTGGTTTGTCATTCTCTGGATCAACTAAAGGTGTTTTACCTCCAGTAGCAAGCTGACGAGCTCGGCGAGAAGCCATTAAGATTAGATCAAAACGGTTGCCTACTACATTTACTGCATCTTCAACGGTTACTCGTGCCATTGTTGAACTCCAAAAGTTAATTACATAAAAAAGGGCGGTTATTATATGTGCAAAATAGGAATTGATCCAGCACCTTAGTATAGAGTTTATACTTCTAATAACTCTTTGATGGTTTTACTGTGTTTTATCGCTTGTTTTTCTTGCTCATTACGCAGTGCGCGTACAATAGCAGAAAACTCGCGTATAGCTGTATCAAAATCGTCATTGACTATTAAATAATCATATTCATTATAGTGTGACATTTCTGATTGTGCTTTTTCCATACGTTGCGCAATGACTTCAGCACTATCTTGGCCACGCTTGTTCAAGCGCGCTTCTAACTCTGCGCGGCTCGGAGGTAAGATGAAAATACCTTTAGCGTTTGGCATAACTTGATGTACCTGACGAGCACCTTGCCAATCAATATCTAGCATGATGTCGATGCCTTGTTGCAAGGACTCTTCAATAGTGATGCGAGAGGTTCCGTAATAATTACCAAACACTTCAGCCCATTCAAAAAATGCATTTTCTGAAATTAACTGTTCAAACTCTGCTTTACTAACAAAATGGTAATGTTCACCATCTACTTCACCTGGACGCGGTAAACGTGTGGTATGTGAAATTGATACTTGAGCAGGGTGATCGCTATTTTCTGCTAATAAAGCCTTAATAAGGCTAGATTTCCCTGCGCCACTTGGGGCAGATACAATAAAAAGAGTGCCAACTTGGGACATAAATAAATTTCCTGAAACTATATTTTTATAAATGGGTGCTAGGCTGGTGAATTTTTGAGCACCTGAAATTTTGTAAGCGCGGATTATCGCCTATTTTGTTCATGAAGTCTGTTTATTGTTCGATTATTTTTTAAATAATAACCTCGTTTAACAAGCTTTATTGTTAGGGCTGAAAGGCGCTATCGCTTATCAAAAGACTTTCATAATCTAATCTTTCCAGCGATTTTTTATCTCTACAATTTTGTCCAGCTTACTTACAAATAAGTCAACTAGCTCTGGGTCAAAGTGTTTATTTTTTTGCGAAGTAATAAACTCAACGGCTTTTTCAACCGTCCAAGCCTCTTTATAAGGGCGCACACTGGTTAATGCATCAAAAACATCTGCTAGGGCGACGATACGTCCTTCAATAGGAATGTTTTCTCCCTTTAATTGCTTAGGGTAGCCTGTTCCATCCCATTTCTCATGGTGTGTCATAGAGACGACTTTAGCTAACTCAATTAAATCAGAATCAGACTCTCCGAGTATTTCAGCGCCTATTTCCGGATGTTTTTGCATGATGCTGAATTCTTCGCTAGTTAATTTACCCGGTTTAAGCATGATGCTGTCAGGAATGCCTATTTTTCCAATATCATGCATCGGTGCGGCATGAAATAAAGCATCCGCTTCTTTCATTGAATGGCCATAAGCTAAAGAAATTATTTTAGAGTAATGGCTCATGCGCATCACATGCATACCTGTTTCATTATCTTTGTATTCTGCAGCTCGGCCTAAACGTTGTATTATTTGTAATCGAGTGCGTTTTAATTCGTTCACATCAACTAATGATAGATGTGTTTTTACGCGTGCTTTCACTACCGCAGGTGTTACAGGTTTTGAAATATAGTCTACGGCCCCCATATTCAAACCTTTGGCTTCATCCACTGCATCGTTTAAAGCAGTGACAAAAATAATAGGAATAGACTTATATAAAGTAGTTTGTTTTAAGTGCTCACATACCTGATAGCCTGTCATTTCTGGCATCATTACATCAAGTAATATTAAATCAGGTTGTTCTTTTTCTATTAAGCGTAATGCTTCCGCACCACTTTTTGCAAAAGTCAGTTTATAGGTATCCTTCAGGATATTGTTCAATACTTTTAAGTTAATAGGCTCGTCATCGATAACAAGCACATTCTGTTTACTATTTGGCATTCAATTCACCTATTAATCATTTAAATATTGGATCGTAACGAGTCGATAAACGCCTTGATATGGCTTGAAGCTAAATCAAAATCAAAGTCATTACATGCAATGATGATAGGCGTAACTTGTTTATCGTACCCCGCAGCATTGGCTTGAAGTGTATCTAATAAGTCATCATCGAATTCATTATTGGTAACGTATTTCTGTAAGGTTAATAAAGTATTAAGTAACTGTTCTTTAGATATTGCCTTAAGTTTACTTTGTACTTTTTTATGCGTTTTACTGCTCATTTTCTGCGCGCATTTACTAATGGCATCAACTTCATCTTGAACCGTCTCAATCAATAATAAAGCATCGCTTTGTTTGTGTTTACGGGTTATTTGCTCTAACTCAGTAAACGCCAGCATCAGTTGATTCAGTGCTAAATTACCAGCAACACCCTTATATTTATGTGCAATATCTTCTAGCTTGGACCAATCATTACTTTGTACTAATGACACTAGTGAACAGAGTTCATGTTCTGACTTGTTTAAAAAGTTTATGATTTCATGAAATAAAGTTGTTTTCGATCCCCACAAATCAATGCCCTTCTCAAGGTCAATCGTTGCTTTTTGTGTTGAAACTGGCTGTTTGGGTGAAGTGTCTACTTGCTCAATAATAATAGTCTTCGCAATTTCACCTATTAACTGCCGAATATCGATGGGTTTGCTGGCAAAACCATCCATTCCTGCAAGTTGTGCAGATTTTTTATCTTGAGGTAGCACGCTGGCCGTTAAGGCTATGATTGGTAATCGTGCCAGCCCATTTTCTGCTTCATAGGTTCGTCTTTGTTCTGTCGCTGTCAAACCGTCCATTACTGGCATTTGTATATCCATCAAGACGACATCAAACCCTTCACTTTCCATTTTTAATAGTGCTTGCTCACCATTTCTTGCAACGGAAATTACATGTCCGTGTCGTTTTAAGATCAAGCTTAATAAATCAATATTTTGCTCAATATCATCGACAATCAATACACTCAGTTGTGGTAGGAGAACTTGATCTTGTTTTTTGTCTGCTGTTGTAGATGCTATCGCAATTTTTACAGGAAGCGTAAAAGTAAAAGTAGAGCCTTTGCCAAACTCGCTACTCGCCGAAATTGTGCCTCCCATTAATTCAACTAGCTGTTTGCTGATAGTGGTACCTAACCCGGTGCCTCCAAAACGGCGACTCATGGATTCATCTGCTTGTGCAAATGCATCAAAAATAGCGGCTAGTTGTTGCTGAGTCATGCCGATGCCAGTGTCTGAAATCGCAAAGGTTAAAAAACCCTCAGACTCACTTTTTATAGCGATATCAACATGCCCTTGTTCGGTGAATTTGATTGCATTTCCAATCAGGTTAGTGAGTACTTGCCTTAATCGATCAGGTGCACCATGGTAGAAGCGTTGAATATTTTTTTCTATATTAAGATTAATATCTAAATTTTTATGTTGGGCTTGCAACCATAATGTTGATACCACTGAATCGACTTCTTCGACTAGCGAAAAATCCCGATATTCGAGCTGAAATTTACCTTTATCCAGTTTCGCACTATCCAAAATGTCATTTAGAATATGCAATAAGGACTTAGCTGATTGATTAATAGTATTGAGTTGTTTTCTTTGATGAATACTGAGTTCTTCATCCAATAAAATATCACTAAAACCAATAATGGCATTCATTGGAGTGCGAATTTCATGGCTCATATTTGCTAAAAAAGCAGCTCTAGTTGCCGCGGCTTGCTCAGCTTTTTCTTTTTCTGCAATTAAAGCTGATTCCATTTTTTTACGGTCTGTAATGTCCATGATGAAACCATCAAGAAAATAATCTTCTGAGTTTTCATCCTTTGATGAGCGACCGTGACCCAGTACCCATTTTACTTTGCTGTTACGGTCAATAACTCTAAATTCAAGCTGAAAGCCGTTTGTGTGTCGAAAATTAGTCTGTGCGATAGTTGGCATATCTTCTGGATGTACAAAGTCTGCAATACTACGTTTAGGGTAAGGTAATAAGAAGTCTTCAGCTGGGTAACCCAATATTTTTTCAACTTCATCATTAATAAAAATATTTGGCCAACCCGGCCTATCGATACAACGATAAGCAATACCGGGAATATTAGTGACCAAGGAACGGATCTTAGATTCTTTTTTTCGCAGTGTGTTTTCCATGGCTTTACGCTCACGTAAGTCAGAAATAAAGGCTACGAACATATGTTGGTTATTCAGTTCTACATGCCCAATTCCTAAACGTACTGGGATTTTTTCACCGCTTTTACAAAGCGCTTCTACTTCACGGCCTTTGCCGATTATTTTTGCTTCTCTAGTTTGTAGGTAATTATCCACATATTGATCATGATTATGCTGAAAAGGTACAGGCACTAACATTTTGACATTATTGCCAATTAACTCTTCTGGTTGCCATCCTAATAATGTTGATACTGCATTATTGACGCTAATAATAATACGCTCAGCATCAATCGTAATAATGCCATCGATAGCAGTGTCCATAGTGGCAAGCAGTCGTCTTTCATTATTGGTTGCAGTGGCTGAAATATCTTTATAGCGAATAATTAAATTTATGCCTAACACTAGAAAAATGATCACTACGGTAATGGTTGTGACTCCCAGTGCCAATAACGTTGATACATTGCTGCTTTGTTGTGATAGCTCGATGCCGGGTGGCAATACAAAACGAGCTGCAAGCATACCTGTGTAATGCATACCAGCAATGGCCGCTCCCATAACACAACTTGAAATGGTTAGTTTTGTATTTTTACTGTATTGCAATGATGCCTTTTTATCTAAACCAAAGCTTATCCACAGTGCTAATATTGCCAAGCTGATAGCGACAATAATAGAGAGGATAAACAAAGGTAGGTCATAACGAAGTAAAGGGGCCATCTCCATCGCCGCCATACCGACATAGTGCATAGTTCCAATACCTGAACCAACCAGAACACCGCTATAGACTAACTGCTTCCTTTGAATTTGGTGGTTTGTAAGTAAATTAAGTGCCACCCAAGAAGCGGCTACTGCAGGTAAAATAGAGAGCGTCGTTAACTCAAACTGATAGGAAACACTAGTACATAACTCCAGAGCGAGCATGCCAATAAAGTGCATTGACCAGACACCACCTCCTAAAGCAATACTGCCAATTAGTAGTAATAAACTTTTACGGGCGGGCGTTGTATGCTTTGCTTGAGATGCAACTTGAAACCCCATAAAAGAAGCAAGGATAGCGATCAATATTGATAAAATGACTAATATTGGGTTGTGCGTAGAAACAATGAATAAATTATAATCACTATATTGAAAAAACGTTGAAATTTGTTGTTGCATATATATTAAACACTGCTTTGAAGAGGGTAAATAGCGTACTTTTAAGTACAGGTTGATTTGTCTATATCGGCAAGTGTTAATTAAAGTTTAATTATTTTACTGATAGTTAAGGATTTGCACATTAACAGTAATGGTGATGTGTCTTTTTGATTTAAAATTGTTTGTAAGTTGCTCAATAAAATACTCATTTAACCTTAGCACCTTTCAATAATTTAGTAGGGCCTTTGTGTGTTTTTTTGTACTTTAACTAATTCTTAGGTTCACATAACACTTTTATTGACTGTTTATTGCGCAATGTGAGCCGTGTTAATGGAAAGAAAATACATACTATCAAATCAAAGAGTACGAGTGGTATCAACTCAAAGATCAACTTTGTTTACTCGGAGGAAACGCTTTTCTTATGGCTATTTAATTAAAACGTAGTTTTTAAGCGATAGATATTAAAAAGAAAGTGATTGAGTTATTGTGGCAGGGGCTTTAAATCTGAATAAATTGATATCAACAGCGATCACTCGCCGTTGATATTGTTGATCGTAATCTTATAAGCTGCAGCGTTGCTGCATTTTTACTGCTTGTTTTTTTGCTCTATTTTCTTCTAATTGTGTTAAAGCATCCGAGCCAATATGTGCTTGACCACGCTCCTGCGAAAGACGAATTTGCTTTTCACGCTCTAAAAAACGCAATTTTTGTTGCTCAGATAAACTGTCATGGCATCGATGACAACTTACGCCTTGCATATACTTTTCTGATTTTTTGTCTTCTTCAGTGATCGGTAAACGGCAACCATGGCATTGGTCATATTGACCTTTTTCAAGCTGGTGGTTTACTGATACGCGATTATCAAAGACAAAGCACTCACCTTCCCACATGGTTTCTGATTCTGGCACTTCTTCAAGATATTTAAGTACACCACCTTCAAGGTGATAAACTTCACCAAAACCTTGCTCTTTTAAGTAAGCAGTTGATTTTTCACAACGAATTCCACCGGTACAAAACATAGCAATTTTTTTATGTTTTTTAGGGTCTAAATTTTCTTTAACGTATTGTGGAAATTCACGGAAATTAGTTGTTTTTGGATCGACAGCATTTTTAAAAGTACCAATGCTAATTTCATAATCATTTCGAGTATCGACCAATAATACCTCTGGATCACTGATCAGGGCATTCCAATCTTTAGGTTTAACGTAAGTCCCTACGACACGATTCGGATCAATACCTTCAACACCCAAAGTTACAATTTCTTTTTTTAGTTTTACTTTTGTGCGGTAAAATGGGTTTTCTGTATCAAATGAAAATTTTGCTGTTAAATCGGTTAAAGAAGGGTTTGATTTTAACCAATTAAGTACATTATCAATACCTTCTTGATCACCAGCAATAGTGCCGTTGATACCTTCGCTTGCTAATAACAAAGTACCTTTTACTTGATTGGCATTCATGATGTTAAGTAAAGGTGTTTGGATCTCTTCATAATTTACTAGATCAACAAATCGGTATAGCGCACAAACCACTGTATTTTGCATTTTTTATTCCTCTGTTTGCTAACTGAAACGTAAATTCAGCGCATTAATTGTGCGGGGCATTATACGAATAGAAATCATTTAAGCAATTTTTATATTACTTATTAGTTAGCAATTACTATGCTCTGTAAGCTTGTTACTTAGGGCGTACTTATACTAACGCTTGAAACGTAACATATTTTCAATGTAAAAGGTGGCCTGCTGAGCGCTATATTTTTGTTGGAATATTTGTTCGTTTGCAATGACACCTTCTTTTAATAAGGTCAATAAATCAACAATCAAACGATTTTTTTGAGCATCTTTTTCGAAATCTTCTACCTGTTTTTTAAAAATATTCTGAAAGGTTTGTTTATGGTGTAAGCAGGATTCAGTTATCTCGGGATTTAGCATAGAAAATTCTTTATGTGCTTGGGTGAAGTAACAACCATTGAAGGTTGGTAATTGTGTCACTTTCCCATTAAGCCAAGCATCTAACTGCTCAAAAATAACCAAGATACTATCTTTGCCCGGTACTGCTAAGGTAATACTTTTTTGTAAGTGCTCTATGATTTGTTGATGATGCCATTCTAACGTAGCAAGAATTAGTGCATCTTTATTTTTAAAATGATTATAGAGTGTCTTTTTTGCAACTTGTGATTGCTTGATAATTTCATTGATACCAACGGCATGAAACCCCTTTTGATAAAAAAGTGCAAAGGCAGCTTCTATTATTTGTTGTTGTTTTATATTGCTCATTTTCCTACACACTCCTACAAAAAATACAAATTATCATACATGAAGAACAATCGGTCTCATTGATTTTGTAAAAATTTTGAATTAAGTACTCTTTTTGAGGTATTTTTTCGCGCATAAATTTTATCTGTGCATATACTATTTTGATTACTTTAGGTTTTTTTATTAAAAGTAAGTACATCATTTTATCAATATGAGGTGTTATAGATGCCCACAAGTCTACATTTAATTAGAGCAAGTCACTTAAATGCAGTGATTCAAAACCTGCACGCATTATCGCTTCCCGTTGAATCTTTATTGGAAAAAGCAGGGCTATATTTTGCTACCCCAATTCAGCCTAACGAACTGATTATAGAAAAGAAAATTTGGCACTTTTTAAAGCTTGCTGCTGATTATACCAATATGCCGCATTTGGCGACTTGGTTAACAGAGCAAAGTGATTTATCACAGTATGGTGAATTTACTAAATGTTTGGTGAATGCTGATAATCTTCATCAAGCTTTACTGTTATTAACTCGTCACATTAGTCTTCACAATAGTAATAACATTTTTTTGCTAAAGGAAGACAAGCAAAATATTTGGATCTGCCAGCCGCACTCTCGGCATGTCAAACAAGGAGCTTGGCAAGTTGAACAGCACGTGCTCACTTTTATCTGTTTGTTAGTTGAACATTATTTAGGGCATGGCTGGCAACCTAAACAGATTAAATTAAGAGATACAGAGGCAGTTGGAATTGAACACTCTCGATTCTTTAAAGGTACCGATATTAAATTAGGGCACAGCTATTCGGCAATCGCGATAGATCGACGTTTATTAAATAAACACAACCCAGCTATTGATTTACCGCAGTTAGCTGAGATTGACCCTATACCTAATGATTTTTTACAAGCCTTCAAGCTTTTATTAAAACAGGGGTATTTTGGTCAGGATTGGTTAGCGGAGAATATTTCTGCTTCATTAGATATAAGTGTTCGTACTTTAAAAAGAAAACTGCAGGGGCAGGGCTCGTCTTTGCGCCAGGTTTTCGATGAGGTCCGTTTTCAGCAGGCTTGTGAACTTATTGATCAAAATGTGCATGAATATGAAATATTAGCGGAAAAGCTGATGTATACACATCCTAATAACTTTGTACGTGCTTTTAAGCGTTGGAGTGGCATTACGCCGCGTGAATTTATTCGCCTTCGTAATCGTGACCTGTCATAACAGCGGGGAGAAAATTCATCTACTAAAATACTGAATGATCTTTGTTTACTTTAATGGCGAATAACACCAGACTGTTTTATGTGGCTCATCCTTAGCTACAAAAACGAGCGTAAATGAGGGATCAAAATGAAAGTTTTATTATTACTGACGGCTATTTTGTTACAAACAGCATGTACTGGCGTACCCGAAGGTATGCAGGCAGTTAAACACTTTGAAAGTGAGCGTTATTTAGGTACTTGGTATGAAATAGCGCGTTTAGACCATTCTTTTGAACGAGGTCTGGATCAAGTCTCTGCGACTTACTCAATGCGTGAAGATGGCGGTATTAAAGTCATTAATAGAGGCTACTCCAAAGAAGATAAGGAATGGCAAGAAGCGGTTGGAAAGGCTTATTTTGTTGATGATAAAAATACAGGGCATTTAAAAGTTTCTTTTTTTGGTCCATTTTACGGGTCTTATATTATCTTTAAAATGGATAAAGTGGACTATCAATATGCTTTTATCAGTAGTTATAATCATGATTATTTATGGTTGTTGTCACGAACTCCGCAAGTGAGTGATACCGTGAAACAGGACTTTATTAATACTGCTGCTAAGTATGGTTTCGCCACTCAAGAGCTTATCTTTGTAGATCAAAAAATAGCTGTGGATTAAAATGTCGCTTTAGATAAAAAGCAACGCACATCAATGAGTATTGATGTGCGTTAACAAAAACAAAAAAGGTTAAGTATTTACTTGTTGTTTTGCTGTTTAAGGTGCGTTAACACATGATCTAGTGAAGATGCTATATGGTGACCTAATGCAATCACTTGTTGATCTGGAATAACCAGATCAGGTACCTGAAAGACTTGCATTTTTGCGGCTATGGCAGAGATAACACCATTACTTGAATCTTCAAAGGCTAAACATTGCTCAGGGGCAACATTTAAGCGTTGTGCAGCGAGTAAGAATATCTCGGGATCAGGTTTACCACGAGTAACTTCGCAACCACTACTAATATGTTGAAAATAATGATCAAGTCCCGCCAACTTTAATTTTGTTGCCGCTAATTTATTATGTGTTGATGTGGCGACGGCAACAGGGATATTTTGTGATTTAAACCATTCAAGTAAATTGATCACACCTGATTTAACCGGAATAGCTTGGTGCTCAACAATCGGCCAATAACCATCCATCCAAGCCTTACGTAATGGTGCATACTCAATATACTGTGCATAATGCGACATGATCGCTTCTTCAATACCTTGAGCATTACGACCAATAATTTTTAAGTAAGCGCTTTTCACAAAAGGCAGTGATAACTGTTGGCAGGCCTTTTCGAAGGCTTGCATGCAAACTCGTTCAGTATCCAGTAATAGACCATCCATATCGAAAATAGCAGCTTGGTAGGGCATAAAGTATCTCTGTCATATTATTAAGGTGATAAAGCGGATCTAGTTTACCTGTTTTTTATAGTAAATCCGTTAATTCTTTAATGCATCAGACGTCGATAAAAGTGTTATCCCACTGGTCGTATATTTTAGTCAGTAAAATGCTTCAATATTCTGTTTCAACTCACTACTTTAATAAGCAACCTCAGCTCGGGATCATCCAACCGATACAGCGCAGCTATTTCCGTGTATTTCTGTGTTAAATCAGCTATCAATAATCAGTTATTGCTATGCTGATTTGCCTTGAACTACACAAAACTGTATTGTGAGAAATTATAACTAATTGATTATGATATTAATTTTGTATTTATTACCCCGGGTTGAGGTTAAGTAACTCAAATGTATCGCGATTTCAGTTTAGTGATCAATTTAGTATTAACAAAACTAATTAAAATTCCGCTGATCACACATAAAAAAGCAATCAACTTAATCAGACCTACCGTCTCTTGGTAAAACAATACCCCCCCTAATAATCCAAACACGGGCACTAATAAAGTGAGGGGAGCAACCGTTGTTAATGGATAAGTCACTAATAAACGATTCCAAATCCAATACCCTAATAAAGTAACCGGATACGCTTGAAATAATACAGAGAAAATGACCCGTTCATTGAGTTGTTCTGGCAGTTGTACAAAAATATCGCTACCTGATTGTAAATAGACGATAAGAAACAAAGGAGCAGGTGCAAAAGCCATCGCCCATAAACTAAAGGCAAAGATTTGTTTGGTTGCCGCTTTTTTGACTGTGATGCTCGCTAAACTCCACGATATAGCAGCGAATAATATTAACATTAACCCTAGTTGAGTTACTGAACCGTCAGTGACGGTTAAGCTTAATAATAACCCTGCTAAAGCAATACCGCTGCCAATGACTTTATTAATTGGCAGCGGTTCTTTTAGTAAAAAATAACCTAAGAATAAACCGAATACTACATTCATTTGTAGCAATACTGATGCCATACCAGCACTTAAACCCGCTTCGATAGACCATGTCGCCATACCCCAAATACCAATTGCGAATAACCATCCATAAATGATCAGATACCACCATGAAACATTTGGTTTTTTAACAAAAAATATAGCCGGTAATGTTGCTAGTGTGAACCTTAATGCGGTTAATAATAAAGGATCAATTTCACTGACACCCAATTTGATTACAGAGAAATTTAATCCCCAGACAATCATTACTAAGATACCTAGTATCAAATCATTTTTTTTCATCATCGACCCTTTATTTTAAATGAGGTGTGCTTGCGCTTGTGAGTATTATCAAACAAACTAAAAAAGATAACAGATACAAATTTCAATTTTATGGGCGGTACAGTTTTATGCGTTATATACAATTAGCGACACAGTGTGTGCAGCAGATCAAATCTGGGCAATTAGCATTACATGCTAAAATGCCGTCATTACGTAAATTTAAACAGTTACACAATGTGAGTATGACGACGGCTTTAAACTGTTACCAACACCTTGAATCATTAGGCTGGTTGGTGGCTAAAGCTCAGTCGGGATATTATGTTGCGCAGCAATCACCATTAATGGACCAGTCATCTAGGCCGAGTTTTGTATCTTTTACGAGTAGCATTACTAAACCGCATTTACCTGCTATCTATAATCCTTTTGTTGATCCTTGCCCCTTAGGTATTGCACGTTACGATCCTGGGTTAATTCCTATCGATAAATTACAGGGATCTTTTCGGCGAGCGATGAAACGTCAAGGCAATCATCTCAGTCACTATCCTGCTCCGCAGGGAGAGCCGGTATTGCGAGAAAGCTTAAGTGATCATTTCAAAAGAATCGATTTTCATTTTTCTGCTGAAGATTGTGTAATCACTCACGGTTGCATGGATGCAATACGCAGTGCAATTGAAATAATCACTGAAGAGGGAGATGCCGTCGCAATTAGTTCACCTTGTTTCTCAGGTTTATTGGAATTATTAGGCGTTATGAAGCGTCGAGTTGTTGAGATCCCTTCTGTACAAGAGGGGATAGACCTTGATCAGTTACAGAAACAAATGCATTTAGGGTCAATAAAAGCGGGATTATTTTGCACTTCACATATGAATCCACAGGGAACCTCAATGACACCATTGCAAAAGCAAAGGTTAGTTGAGCTGGCGACTCATTATAAAATCCCTATTATTGAAGATGATGTGTATCTCGAATTGGGTTATAAAAAAGTCCTTCCTTTGCCTGCAAAGCATTGGGACACAGAGGGGTATATCCTATGGTGTGGATCTATTTCTAAAACTATTGCGGCTGGTTACCGGTTAGGGTGGTGTCTACCAGGTCGTTATTTGCAAGCTTATTTACAACAACGATTATTTGCGAATCAAGGTATTACTTCGCCTTTACAACTCGCAATAGCAGATTTTATTCAACGTGGTGATTACCTTAACCATCTCAAAAAGATACGCTTACACCTCGCTCAGCAAACATTGCAGTTTACTACCTATTTACAACAAAATTTGCCGCTTAATAGTAAGATAAGTCAACCGGCTGGTGGGTTTGTTTTATGGATTGAAGTGGATAATTTAAATACGTTTAGATTAAGAAAGCTAGCGATTGAAAAGCAATTAGATGTACGCATTGGTGAAAGCTTTAGTACGTTGGGTTTATATAAGCATTGCTTTCGCCTAAATATTGGCTTTAAGATCAGTGCTTCAGAGATTGAATTAAAATTAAAACAACTCATTACCTTAGTCAACACCTGCTCAAAGGAATAATATGTTAGATAACCCTCGTGCATTAAGTGATGCAATTAATCAAACCATGCCATTTGGTAAGTACGCAGGCCGTAAGCTAATTCATTTACCTGAGCCTTATTTAGTGTGGTTTCACGGTAAAGGCTTTCCAGAAGGTAAATTAGGTGAGCAGTTGGCGTTAATGTACGAAGTAAAATTAAATGGATTAGAAAAAATGCTTGCCCCCTTAATCAAATAACTTCGTCATGTTCATGTTTTGATTCTTTAAAGTAATGAAAAAAGAGCTAATTTAAAAAAAATTACGTATTGGTTTTATTGCTACAGGTAAACATATTAATAAAGCAGTACAGTAAGCAAACACTTCAATAGGGATAAAGATAATGTTAAAAGCAATAGGCGGTTTAACCGCGGGTATTTTTATAAGTTGTTCTGTTATCGCTCAACCACTCAGTAAAGAAGCGGGCTGGGAGTTTACATTAAGCGTTAATGCTGGCTACAGCGGAGGAGAGTCACAGTTTGATACTGATCATGATAATGAAATCACTAACGATTTAAATAATAGTGGCCAATCTAACTCATCAGTACTTGTGTATCCATTAGGGCGGATCCAATACACCTTAAAAAACCTTAACACCCAATTCTATCTAGGCAATAGCCGCGAACAAGTTAGTACTGCAAAATTCCAATATGAACTTGGCATGATCCATCATTTTGCAGATCAAAGTAAATTAACGGTTGCCGTTTTTCCTAAATTATCTTTATTCAATGAAACTTGGGAAGACCCTTTTGTTACTAATATAAAAAGGCAAAGCACTGATCAAAAAGTCGGTGGTGCTCGAATTGCTGTTGATAATATTTTAGGTACTGGGCTCACTTTTAAATACGCGATAGCAAGCAGTAGTATCGACGATGAATTAAGTGGTCAGAGCCAATTAAGTGATACCTCTGAAATAGCGTTGTTAAAACGTGATAGCTTATATCAACGTGTTGAGGTAGGAAGCTCATTTCCTATATCTCAGGGTGTATTACTGAAGCCGGCTTTTCAATATACCAATCGAAATGCCGATGGAGATGCAAATAGTTATGATCAATATACGGGTCAACTGTCGCTTTTATTATTCAAGCAAAGACATACTTTAACCACCACTATTAATGCCGGTGTGCGTCTTTATAAACAAGAAAATCCTATTTTTAATGATAAGCAAGATTTAACACATGCAGGCATTTTCAGTCTTTATTCCTATCAGCGTCCATTTGATTGGCAGCATTGGAGCTGGACCATGATGCTTGGATATAATCAAGAAAATTCAGATATAGCTTTCTATGATAGCAAAGGCGTTATTATTTCAACAGGAATGGTTTATCGCTATTAATATGCTTATTTTTCAAGCATATTGTTTAATTTTATAATGATATGTTTGAATAAATTATTTTTATATTATCTGCGCAAGATCACAAAAAAAACTTTCAAGGAGCTGATTTTTACTTAAATCTGAGTTTAAATTCACTAAAGTAAATTATTCACAGGCTAATTTGTTAAGGTATTGTTATAAACAACATTTAAGGAATGATAGTTGTTTGGAAATACAAATTATCACAGGAAGTGTTAAGGAGTTTAAATCTTATGATAGAACAAAATTTTGCAGTGATTGGAACCTTCATCCTTTATTTAGCGATGATGATGGGGATTGGTTATTGGGCTTTTCGAAAAACAGTTAATTCTTCGGATTATTTTTTAGGTGGACGTCAACTCGGACCTTGGCCAACGGCAATATCTGCTGGTGCATCTGACATGAGTGGTTGGTTGTTGTTAGGTTTACCTGGGTATGCATTAGTGGCTGGTTACGGCTCTCTTTGGTTAGCTGGTGGTTTATTAGTGGGTAGTTGGTTAAATTGGCTTATTTGTTCAAAGCGTTTACGTACCTACACCATTATTACTAATGATTCATTAACCTTACCAGATTATTTTGCGCGTCGCTTTGAAGATAAAAGTAAATTATTACAAACGATGTCTGCGTTTTTTATTCTGCTATTTTTCCTTTTTTACACCAGCGCGGGTTTAGTAGCTGGCGGTAAGTTATTCCAAACTGTTTTTGACCTCAACTATCAGCTCGCTGTAATTATCGGTACGGTTTGTGTTGTTTCTTATACCTTGTTTGGTGGTTTCTTAGCGGTATCTTGGACTGATTTAGTGCAAGGTCTATTGATGGCTGCGGCATTACTGCTGGTGCCTATTCTTGCAATAGATGGATCGGTAAGTGATTTAGCGGCAACATTAACGGCTAAGAACCCTGAATTGTTAGATGCTTTTACTAACAATGATGGTACACCAATGAGTGCCATCGCTATTATTTCACTAGTTGCATGGGGCTTAGGTTACTTTGGACAACCTCATATTTTAGCGCGTTTCCAAGCAGCAAGTAGTAATAAATCGTTAACTACCGCTCGTCGTATTTCAGTGATTTGGACTGCACTTTCAATTATGGGTGCTATTGCTGTTGGTTTGATTGGGATCACCTACGTGGATGCGAATTTAGGTGGTGTATTAGAAGATAGCGAAACTATCTTTATGATTCTAGTGAATGGTATGTTCCACCCTGTGATCGCGGGTATTTTATTAGCGGCGATCCTAGCGGCTATTATGAGTACAGCGGATTCACAGTTACTTGTTTCTTCTTCTGCATTGGCGGAGGATTTCTATAAACAGCATATTAATCCTGAAGCTAGCTCTGAAAAAATAGTATTAGTTGGGCGCTTAGGTGTCGTTGGTTTATCGCTTATTGCATTAGCTTTAGCCTTTAACCCTGAAAGCTCAGTACTTGGTTTAGTGTCATATGCATGGGCTGGTTTTGGTGCCGCATTTGGTCCTGTGATTGTATTAAGTTTATTCTGGTCTCGCATGAATCGTTTAGGCGCGCTAGCGGGTATTGTTGTAGGTGGTGTAACAATTGTGGTCTGGAAACAATTAAGTGGCGGTTGGTTTGACGTTTACGAGATTGTCCCTGGTATTATTTTTGCTACTATTTCAATCGTGGTAGCTAGTTTAATGACAGCTGCACCGAGTACAACTATGTTAGCTAAACACCAAGAAATGAAAGATAAGTTATCAGTGTTATAAGTGTAAGATTAATTTAAACATAATATAGCGTTTATGACTCGAAAGCCCACTTAAGCAATTAAGTGGGCTTTTTTTCTGTTACTTTTAGAAAAACTATTGATTGTAGTTTTTGGTGTTAACGTATTGATTAATAACTAGAGTTAATTAAATGAATGTTCGTAAAAGCCATAAATGTTTACCTTTTTATGCATGCCATTCATATAATTTGTATTTTTTTAATAAAAGAAGCAATAAAATTAGGGTCTTTCAGGTCTTGTAGATTATATTATTTTTAAAAGGGTGGAACTGAATATGAAAAAAATACTCTCAATCTTACAAGTTATCACATTAATGAGCTTTGCTCTTTTTCAAAGTGCGAATGCTGCTGATGCAATACATACTGGATTCTTTAGTAATAAAGCGGTCTCGGGATATGATGTTGTTGCTTATTTTACTGAGCAAAAACCGGTAGAAGGTAGCAGTAAGTACCAGCTTGAATATAAAGGCGCGGATTGGTACTTTTCAAGCCAAGAAAATTTAGCTTTGTTTAAAGGTGATCCAGAAAAGTATGCACCACAATATGGTGGTTATTGTGCATGGGCGATAGCAGGTAATGAAACTGCACCGGGCAACCCACCATTTTGGACCGTTTATAATGATAAACTGTATTTAAATTATGATCAGTCTGTGCAAGATTCATGGGCTGCTGATAAAGACAATTTTATTAAACAAGCCGATCTTAACTGGGCTAAATTGGACAAGGAATAATAATGAGAATTTTACCTGTTTTTAGCTGGATAGTGGTGCTGTGGATTGCAAAAGTTTTTTTATTATCGCTACCCTACAAGTTTACATTACATCCTGATACACAACATATTTTCGGAATGATTGGTGCTTGGATGCAAGGTATTCTAGGGGACTCGATAGGCACATGGTTTGCAAACTATGGCTCATATGCAGTTGGTTTTGTTGAGCTGGTTACTTCAGTTATTTTATTATTACCGGTTGTTTTTTGGTTACTGAAAAAAGTTAAACTATTACAATGTGCACCTAGCAGAAGTTTATTACATGCGCTTGGCGGATTGATGGCCTCGGGTGTCATGGGGGGCGCTGCTTTCTTCCACTTATTTACCCCATTAGGTATTGAAGTTATTCATGAAGGACAGAGTGATGGTGGTAGTTTATTTTATGCTGCTGTTTCTATTTTAATATTAGGTTTTGTTCTTTTTGTGGCTAATTACCGTGATTATAAAAGTAAAATAACTCAATAAGGGACCACATTGTTAATACGTATACTGCTGGTACTTTCTTATATTTTATGGTGCTGTCGATTTTTGATCGCGCCGTGGAAGTACTTTCAACTCAATGCTAATTATTTTAATGAGCATCGCCATCTCTTTTCTAAATTAGATATGGACCTGTTGATACCTGAAAAATGGCGACTCACACAGTTTGTTGATCAAGGTGCGGAACAAGGCAATAAACAACCAGAGCAATACCCCGTATTCCTTAAACCGGAATGGGGGCAGAACTCACAGGGCGTTTGTCGTGTTGATAATCAGCAAGCCTTGAAAGAACACCGTGAGCAGCGTACAGAAAATGGTCCTCGTTACTTAATACAAGCAGCGGCAAAAGGTAAGCGCGAGTTTGAGATATTTTATATCCCTGGCGCTAAAACCAATCATTCAGCTGCTATTATTTCGGTCACTGAAACCTGCAATAACAGTGGTGATGAGATGCCTGTTAATGGTATTTATAATAAGGATACTTTTTATAAATCTTGTATGCCGTTATTAAATACACATCAAGTACAAAAAATAGAATCGATGTTTGCTGCAATAGGGCCTTTTAGAATTGCACGTTATTGCGCTAGAGCTGACTCGATAGAAGCATTACTTGATGGGCAATTTTCTATTGTTGAAATTAATGTTTATGTGCCTATGCCGCTCATCTTATTAACGGATGAGCTGAGTTTTAAGGCGCAGTTAAAATTTGTATTTTCAAGCATGAAGCAATTGGCTTTAGTGACTAAAGACATTCCAGCTTCTCAAGCTATAAAATCGGTTTTCTTTCAAAAATTACAATGTGCTCGATTATTGAAATCAAGTACAAAAAAAGAGCTTTCTTAATGAACCTTAAAAAAATAATATATGCATGGATCAGCAAAAAATTCATGGGTGGTTGCAGTAATTATAATAGCTTAGAAGTACGAAGAGGCTGCCGTAGTAAAGAGCAAGCGCGTGATAAATTTAAGCAAGGTAACATCCCTCATGCGCAAGGTTTGATCTTTTTAAACCCTTTTGCGGCAATACGTTTCGCTAAGCAATATGGCTTTCCGCTTGTGATTAAACCTAATGTGAGTGGCTTTTCTCGAGGTAGTCATTTTCCCATTCGCGATTACAAAGAATTATGGAAAGCTATTTTTTTAGCTAAACTTTGGTGGCCATTTACGGTTGTTGAGCAATACCTTGAAGGCAGTAACTATCGTGTTGTTGTCGCTAACGGCGAAATAGTCTCTGTATTACAACGCTACGCTCCTGCAGTCAAAGGCGACGGTACGTCGACTATTCGTGAATTAATGCAAAAAGAAAATGCAATTCGTGAACAAATGCAGCTATACCCGGTTATTTACCCGCTAAAAGAAAGTGTGCAAACTAAAGGTTTTTTAGCGAAACAAGGTTTAAACTTTGAGTCTGTGCCTGCTGCAGAGCAACGTGTTACTTTATTTTATCGCATCTCATTAGCACCGGGCGGTGTGGTGGAAGTGATTAATAAACAGTTACTACCTGAAGCTAATAATCAATTATTTAAACAAGTTCTGACTTTATTTGATGCCAATATTTTAGGTATTGATGTGATTTTAGAAAAGGGAATTGAATACGATTACCGCCAACAGAAGTGTATTTTCCTTGAAGTCAATTCGCGCCCTTATTTAAAAATGCATGCTTATCCTCGGTATGGTAAGGCCGAAGACTTAAGTGAACAATTCTCTCAATTAGATGCGCTAGAGATTAAACAGTCTGATACCTTTTAAATGTCGTCTTTAGCACGAACATTTTATCTATTTACTGGTTTTCATTCCTTTTTATTAGGGTTATTGCCTTTATTCATTCCTGTTATTTTATGGGATAAAGGCTTAACCATTAGTGATATTGCGTATTTTGTGGCGCTGACCTCGGTGGGGTTTTTATGCGCATTATATTACTGGGATAGATTACGTGCAAAGCACCAGTGGCGTAAGCTAATAAGCTGCTCGTTTATTTTTCAGGGGTGCTTTGTTGCGCTACTAGTGTGGGATCAACAAAACTTACTGGTGACGTTGGGTGCATTCATTAATGGCATGGCGGGCTGCTTTTATTGGTCCACTCAGCGTCTTTTATTTCAAGCTATTACGGAAGATAAAAATACAGGCAATACGTTTGGTAACTTTCAAATACTTGTCGTTTTTGCATTAAAAATTGGCGTGTTAGTGGGCAGTTATTTGCTTGGCATGGCATATTTTGCTGGTTTGCTAACCCTATCTTTTGTCTTATCATTAATAGGTTTTTATTGGGTTAATAAAAGTCTACAAAGTAACCGTCAGTTATATTCCTTAAAGCAAGTCCCCGCATTTACGTTAAAACAAATAATTCAATTCAAAGACACGAATAAATCGGCACTTATTTTTGTCGTTGATGGTTTATTTCTATTTTTAGAAAGTTATTTTTGGGTGTTAACGATTTATTTGCTGACGCAAGCTAATGTAATGCGGTTAGGTTTAATTATTGTGGCACTGAGTTTGTTATTAGCACTGATTTTTTTCTTTATAAAAAAACAGATTGATCGTGTAAATACTCAGCTAATCTATAGCTTTGCCGTTATTGGATATGCCTGTTCTTGGTTTATTAGAGCGGAGCTAAGCCAAGATATAAATAATGTAATGTTGTATATAGGCTTATTATTAGTGGCCTTTTTGAGTAACTTTTTCCGACTTGCGTTTAATAAGCGCTTTTATGATATTGCTCGTCAACATCAACCCACTTATTACATCATTTGTAAAAGTTATTACTCGCAATTTATGTTGATCTTGTTTTTCAGCTTAATTGCATTATTTGTTCCTCTTGAGGATAACGCTGTAAATCAATTGCAAACGCTGTATTACTTGTCCATTCCTCTCGTATTTATCTATTTTCTATATGGCCGCCATAAAGCCATATCAAGCCTGAATATTCATTAATATAAAACCTGAGTAGATATTGATCAGCTAATGATTAATTTTCAGCATTTTGATTTAAATAGACTATCCTGATAGTTGGAAATAATTTTTATCTTTTTAAGGAATGAACATGCCTATTAAATATCGACTGATATTAAGCCACTCAATGATTCTTATTTTTATGCTGGGCATGCTAGTCTTTTCTGGTGTTCGTTTTGATCATACAGCTTCTCAAGTTCGCAACATTGTTGAAGGTGATGTGTTGCGTGCCGAGTTAGCAGGAGAAGTTAATATTCAGGCTGAAAGTGTTGCAGGGAGCTTATTACTGCTGTTTATATTAGAAGAACAGTCTCTGCGAACCAAAGTATACAAAGATATCGATAGAAAAAATAAGCAGATAGATGAAGTAATACAAAAAATTGAAGCATTATTAATTTCAGAAACGGATAAAACCTCGCTCAGTACCATTATGGATCTGAGAAAAGAGTACCACCATCAGTTTTTTGCCACGGTAGATGAAATTGAGTTTGGCGACCCAGAGCAAGCTCGTTCGATGATGGCGGGCTCAACACGTGATGCGCTTAATGCCTTATTATCAGCAATGTCATCGTTTAAACAAAAACAACAAAAATCGATGAATGACCGCCAAGAGAGCATCTTAACAATGACTGAGAATGCGCTATTTATTATGTTGCTATTAGGTGGTGCAGCATTATTGGTTGGAGTGTTGATGACTTACAAAATTATCAGTAGCGTTACCTTACCTTTAAATCAATCGGTAACCGCTATTGCCAGTATTGCTGCCGGAGACCTTTCAAAGTCGATCCCGCAGGGAGATAACAATGAATTTGGTCATTTATTATCAAGTATGTCGCATATGCAAAATCAGCTCAAATCGATGATCTCTGATGTTGATAGTGATGCAAAATTGGTGCATGACAATGCTAACGATATTTTATTACAAGCTGCCGATATGAAAAGTGCACTGACTGAGCAATGTCAGCGTTCAGGTCACATCAATGACAGTATTGTTTCTTTATCCGTAGGTATTAAACAAACCTCAGAAGATGTGAAACACATCGAATCACAAGCTGAGAAAACGCAGCAACTTTCTGAGCAAGGAGTGAAATCGGTCACTGAGGCTAGCCACTCTATTAAAGATATTGCCGTTTCTATTTCGCAATCTACCGCTTCAGTCGCCAGACTTAGTGAGAGTTCACTTCAAGTTTCTAATGCGATTAATCATATTCGAGAAATTGCCGACCAAACTAACTTGCTGGCGTTAAATGCTTCTATTGAAGCTGCACGTGCAGGAGAATTTGGTCGAGGTTTCTCGGTTGTGGCTGACGAAGTGCGCGTACTCGCTAGCCGAACTGCTGAAGTGACGATGAATATTGATGAAGTGATCAGCACCATGAAGAAACAAACGAATCAAGTAGAAACTGAAATTACTGAGAGTGAATCGCGGATTGAAAAAGGTGTGTTATTAATTGAAAGTATTATCGTACCTTTAGAAAACATGCAGCAAGAAGCTGAACAGTCTAAGCAAAGCTTGCGTTCATTAGCTGACCTAACTATCCATCAGTCACAGGAAAGTGACTTAGTTGCTAACAATGCGACTGAGATAATGAATATTGCTCGTCAGAACGAACTTGCGAGTGATCGTCTAATGAGCAAGAGTGATGAGTTATTAGCAACCGCAAAACGCGTTGATCAAACGTTATCGGTATTTCAACATTAGAAACGTTATGTTGACTTAAAGTGGATCTAGCAATAAAAAATGCCCTTTAAACAAGTAGTTTAAAGGGCATTTTGTTATTATTTATATGGCTTATCTCACTTACTTCAGCTAAGCCACATTCGAGTAGCCTAAGTCAGACGGTATCATCTAGTGTCTTTAGTCCATTAAATATTCTAAGCCATAAACCAACTCAGAACGTTTAACGACTTCTTTACAGGCTAAACAAATACCTGGCATAAAAGATTCACGATGCTGAGAATTATGTTCAATTTTTAATGTTTCGCTTAATCCGCCAAAAAAGACAGTTTGTTGTGCAACCACACCCGGTAACCGAATTGAATGTAATTTAACACCATTTAATTCAGCGCCACGTGCGCCTTCAAGTAATTCTTTATCGCTGCAAGGTGTAGCTGCTTTGGTGCGCGCAGCTGCAATTAATTCTGCAGTACGAATACCTGTGCCAGATGGGCTTTCTTCTTTTTGTGGACTATGTGCTTCAATGACTTCTACATCAGGTAAGTATTTAGCAGCTTGTACGGCAAACTTCATCATTAAGACCGCACCTAGTGAAAAATTAGGTGCAATCAATCCACCCAATTGCTTTTCTTTTGCAAGTGCTTGCAACTCTTCTACTTGATGCTCAAGGAAACCACTGGTACCAATAACCGGACAAGCACCCGCATTAAGAATCGTTTGGGTATTATTAAATCCTGCAGAAGCAGCTGTTAAATCAACAACAACCTGCGCGCCTGTTTGTTTAATCAATGCAGCTAAGTCATCACCAAAGTCACACGCTGCAACTAATTCTAATTCGCTGTCATTATTAACGGCTTTAACTGCTTCACCACCCATACGACCTTTTGCGCCGTTTACAATTACTTTAACCATGATTCTTCCTTTACTACATTTATAGTGTTAAAAAATGATAACCAATAAACCCAACCCAACTTAGTGCTAATAAACCCCAAGACAACCAGTAGGTCGCAGGCCTATCATCATTGCTATCGAGATCAGACTCTGTCTCATTGTTGGAGGCTTTTTTCTTTTTAGCTTTATCTGCTTCACGTTGCTTACTTTTGGCAAGCTTTTTATATTCAGCGATGCCTTTTTGGATCCCTAAAGCAATTAATTTAGTTTGCTCTTTAGTTTGTCCTGGCTTCTGTACTTTCTTTGCCATCGCAAGCGCTTCATCTTGGGTTTCTGGTGAGACCTGATGTTTATGCTTTTTAACCATTATTTTCTTCTTTGATTTTTGTAGAGCGTTTGATTACTTTATTTTTAATATTCTCTAAAAAATTTTCAGGATCGTCATAGTCGTATTTGACTAAATGCTCGACTAATAATTTTGTGATCGCTTGTGTTTCACTTATTTCATCGCGGCTTCTGCCACATCCGTAGCATTTGTCTTCGTCAGTAGTGCAGTCGCTGGTGCATGGGCTAAATTTCATTCTTTGTATCCTGTCTCTAGCTATTGGTAGATGGTTTAACCTAGATATTCGCGGAAATCGCTGTGTTATACTACTCTGCTTATCCGAAACTGAGGTTATTTAGCATTGATAATCTACCGATCTGTCTAGTCGATCGGATAATTGCTAACATCAGTTTTGATCAATTAATGACACATACTAACAATTTTAGAGAACGTATTCATGACTTTTAAAGTATTAATTATCCTACTAACTAGCGTTCTTGTGAGTGCTTGTTCCGATGCGTCGGATCAACTCGAAAAAGATTACGGTAGCGATAAAACAAGACCAAGACAGTTACCCGTTGAGGATGCTTTAGCCCAGCAATATCGTGAACAGGTAATGCCTATTCTTGAAAGTCGATGTGTTGTTTGTCATGGTTGTTATGATGCACCTTGCCAATTAAAGTTGTCATCGCCCGAAGGTATTGATCGCGGAGCCAGTAAGCATAAGGTGTACAATGGCGAGCGCCTATTGGGCGCCCAACCTTCGCGTTTATTTGTAGACGCCCATGAGACAGATGAATGGAGAAAACAAGGCTTTAGTTCCGTATTAAATGAACGAGATCAAACACTACTTGCCAACTTGCAAGGTAGTGTTATGTACAAATTGCTATTACAAAAAGAGCAACATCCACAGCCTCAAGGTATTTTACCCGCAGAATTTAATTACGGATTAAATCGTCAAGACCAGTGTCCTGATATTAATCAAGTAGAGGACTATAAAGAAGACTTTCCATTAGCAGGCATGCCCTATGGCTTACCTAATCTAAGTAATGATGAATTTAAAACACTGGAACAGTGGATTGGGCGAGGTGCTCCAATGTCAGCCCCATTACCGCTGTCAGCACAGCATCTTGCGTTAGTTGAGCATTGGGAGAGAAAGTTAAATGGTAACTCGTTGAAAGAACAGTTAGTCGCGCGTTATATTTATGAACATCTCTTTTTAGCGCATGTTTATTTTGATGCACAACCGATCAGTGCACAAAGCCCGCCACGTTTCTTTAAATTGATCCGTTCATATACGCCTTCTGGTGAACCGGTAAAAATCATTCCCACACGACGCCCCTATGACGACCCAAAAGTTGAACGTGTTTATTATCGCTTGGTACTGGATAGAGCAACCACATTAGCTAAAACTAATTTACCCTATGTTTTTAATCAAAAACTAGAAAAAAAATGGGATAAATTATTCTATAGCGCGAAATTTACAGTGAAAACTTTACCTGACTATCAAAACTTTAATCCATTTTTAGTATTTAAAGATATCCCTGTTAGCGCGCGTTATGAGTTTATGCTTAAAGAGGCTCATTTCACGATTAGCGGGTTTATAAAAGGTCCTGTTTGTCGTGGTCAAGTTGCGGTAAATGTGATTAATGATAAATTCTGGGTGTTCTTTGTTAACCCAAACATAAATGAAAACCCACGAATAGATGACTTTGTATACGAACAAGCTAAGAATTTAAGGTTACCTGCTGAATCAAGTAGTACCAATTTGTCACTAACAGAATGGTTATCTTATGCAGAAGGGAATACTGCGTATTTTAAAGCCAAGAGTAACTATATTCACCAAAATATGGACCACGAAAAAGGCCTGACATTAGATGATATTTGGTCAGGTGATGAGAACGCAGCATTGACTATTTTTAGGCATATCGACAGTGCAACGGTGTTAAAAGGCGCGGTTGGCAAACAGCCTAAAACAGCTTGGATAATTGATTACCCTATTTTAGAGCGTATTCACTATTTATTAGTGGCTGGTTTTGACGTTTATGGCAATGTTGGCCATCAATTGACCACTCGATTGTACATGGACTTTTTACGCATTGAATCCGAAACAAACTTTATCTCTTTTATTCCTACTGAATTTAGAAAGTCGACCTTAGCAAGCTGGTATTTAGGTTCGACTAAGGAGTTGAGTGATTATTTAGAAGATAAAAACTTATTTTACAATCGCCCTTCAGGTATCGATTTTGAAACACAATTTCCAAAAGAAGAGTTATTAACTCGTCTTAAGCAATATGTGTATGAAGCTCCGATGCTACAGAAAAAAAATCAACAATATAGGATCTCAGAAGACGATATTGAATTAAAACGATTGAGCATATTGGATAATGAAGTGGTATTAGCACTGCCTCAAGTTTCCTTTGTGCTTATCGAGGATCAAGAGCAGGGAGATAGGGTGTATACATTATTACGTCACAATGAACATAAAAATGTTTCTAGCTTATTGAATGAAAGAGCAAATCGATTACCTTTGCAGGATACGGCTGAGTTAATAAAAGGCTTTCTTGGCACTTATCCTGGTTTAATTTTTAAAGTATCAGCACGTGATAAAAGCCATTTTGTTAGCGCATTCATTCAAGCTAATACTATTCAAAAATTTCAAGCGTTAATGACCCGTTATGGCGTGCGTAGAAGTAATCCTGCATTCTGGTCTGTGAGTGACCGATTACACCAATTATATTTACAGCAAGATCCTATTGAATATGGTCTTTTTGATTATAATAGACTGGTTAATAAGTAACTTTTTTGTAACTTTTGTTATTAAATAAAAATCATTCATATTATGAGCTCGGTATTTGAGTTGTGCGCAGTCGCTATTGTTGATGCTCAGCATGTGAAACTAAATATTCAAAAACTATTACTTTTGAAGTAATTTAAGAAACAAGCTGTTAGGATTTGATTTTATAACAATCCAAACTATGTTTGGTAGTCTAACAATCAATATATAAGGGTGGTTTATGCTCGAAATTAAACAACTTTTTAATGAAGCAAAAAAATTACCTGTTTTACCCGTTTTATTACTTGAGTTAATGGAAAGTTTTTCTGATCAAGAAGCAAGAGTAGAAGACATTGCTAAAAAAGTAGCAATGGATCAATCAATCAGTGCAAAAGTCATTCGAATGGCTAACTCTGTAGCTTATCGTCGTGGTAAAGAGGTAGAATCAATTGAGCAAGCGGTTATTCGTTTAGGACTTAATCAAGTTAGAAGTATTGTTGTCGCTGCGACTTTATCTAATACTTTTCCTGATATTCCAGGGTTTGATAAAAACAAATTTTGGACTGATACCTTCACTACTGCCAGTATTGCAAAAGCGTTGGCTAAACATACTAAAGTAAATAGTGAAACCGCCTTTACATGCGCAATGATGCATAATATCGGTGAACTATTATTGCAAATTTTAAAACCTGATGAATGTGCCTTGGTGGCACTAGCTGTTGAGTCTGGTGACCCTCGTTTGGCTGTACAGCGTGAAATATTTGGTTTTGATTACACCCAAGTGGGTGCTGAGTTAGCAAAACATTGGGACTTCTCAACAGTGTTTTGTGATGCCATTGAACAGCAATTAGATCCATTATCTTTCGAACACCCGTCAGAAGGTGCTATTCTAATCCGCTTATCGGTATTTGCGGGTTTTGCATGGGGTGCAAACTTATCGCCAGAAATGATCGTTGGTCGCTTTCCTGAACCTTTAGTCGCGGCAATACAACTGAATAAAGATGGTTTAGTTGAAGAGTTTCAAGGCATGATTGAAGATGGTCAAGAATTAGGTCGTTTGATCGCTAATTAATCGACTTCAACATCTACACAGGGCCCTTAATTTAAAAGGGCCTGTTAGTATGAGGCTATCATCCAAGTACTAATAAGAGTCTATTAACAGATGAGCATCTTGCCTATTACCCTGTAAAACAGTTAATGGCTTGGTATAGCGTTTAGACACCTCTTTCGCCTTAATAACGGCCTCCCCTGCGTAAACTAACAAAGCATCAGCCTGCTCGATAAGTTGCAAGTAATTTTCATGCTCAGCAAAACTTGGGTCGTTTAAATGCTTGTTATTTAATAAGCATTGCGTAGCAGCAATACGAATAATAGGTTGGTAAAACTGCCCTTGTAATAATGTTTTAATATTATCTAAATGACCTGCTCCAGCGGGCTCGATAAAAATACGATCAGGTCTATGTTGTTTAATCATGTCGTTTAAAGCGACCCGAAAAGGCATACCTGCAGTACAGCATAAACAACCACCGAGCACGGTTTTCACCGCAACATGGTGTGCCTTTAGCTGCTCCATTGGATAATCTTGTTGCCCTACCTCATTAACTAAAATAACCCAGCGCTCATTAACCGGCTTGTAACTAACTAACTGTTGAATTAAATGTGTTTTTCCAGATCCTAAAAAACCTGCGATCAAGTGACAAATTATTTTTTGTTGCATTAAAAAAGACTCCAAATTGACTCACATCGTAGCATGTTTAGTGCGTAGTCAGTTATACTCTCGATTCAAATTTAAAGGGGAAAATATGATTTACAGCATGACGGCGTTTGCACGCAAACAATTAAAAGGTGATTGGGGTACTGCAGTTTGGGAAATTCGCTCAGTGAACCAGCGTTATCTTGAAACATATTTTCGTTTACCTGAACAATTTCGTGGTTTAGAAACAAAATTAAAAGAAACATTTCGACAACGTCTAGAGCGTGGGAAAATTGAATGTAGCTTACGTTTTGAAGCAAATTCAACGAGTAGTACTTCATTAAGTATGAACCAAGAGTTAGCAATGCAATTGATGCAAAATGCACAATGGGTTGTTGATCAAATGGGTTCAGGACAAGTTAACCCTGTTGATATTCTAAAATGGCCTGGTGTTATGCAAGCACCAGAGCAAGATGTTGATGCAGTAAGTGCTGAATTAATGGCTGGTTTCCAAACGACTTTAAATGAATTTGTTGAGTCTCGTGCTGCAGAGGGCGCTAACTTAGCCGTGTTTATTGACCAACGCTTAGTGGGTATTAGCGAACAAGCCGCTAAAGTACGTGAATTTATGCCAGCAGTACATGCATGGCAAAAAGCGCGTATTCTGAAAAAATTCGAAGATGCTAAAGTCGATTTGGACAGCACTCGTGTTGAACAAGAGCTCGTATTATTAGCACAAAAATCAGACGTAGCAGAAGAACTAGACCGTTTAGATTCTCACATATCAGAAGCGCGTAATGTTCTCAAGAAGGGCGGTGCAGTAGGCCGTCGTTTAGACTTCATGATGCAAGAGTTTAACCGTGAAGCCAATACGCTAGGTTCAAAAGCAATCAACACAGACATCACTGCAGCAGCGGTTGAATGTAAAGTTTTGATTGAACAAATGCGCGAGCAGGTACAGAATATTGAATAATAGTTACACTTGTATTTAACTGTATTTATATCATTAAAATACAACAACTTAGATAAAAACACTTTCTACCACTGTATTCTTTAATACACTATTAACCACCACTAACTGGTGGTTAATGTGGTGGGTATGATAGACTTACCATCAAGATAGGTGGTGGGTAAGAAAGTATTCACCAAGATCAGGTACGATTAGAGGTGAGTTATGGCTAAGTTGTCCGTAAAGAAAGTAGAAGCGCTCATTAAGGCTGGTGGCGAGAGAACACAACGCCATGCTGATGGTGAAGGCTTATACCTAGTGGTTCCAGCGTCAGGTACTGCAAGCTGGATGCTACGCTTTACCTCTAATAAAAAGCGCCGTGAAATGACGCTTGGTAAGGTCAATGACCTTTCCTTATCTAACGCTCGCCTCGAAGCCGCCACTAAAATGAAACAAGTGAGAGAAGGCTTTGATCCCCTCATACAACGCAAACGTGCCGAGCAGGAAAGCATTAAAACCGTTAATGACTTATTCGAAGATTGGTACCCCACCTTAGTTAAGCGCCTTAAACACCCTAATATCCCCAAACGTGTTTACACTAAAGATATAGCACCACACATAGGAGACATTCATCTCGATAAGATTACCGCACGTGATATTCGCACAACAATCACTGCGATTAATGACTCTGGTCGTCCGACTATAGCCAATGATGCTCTAGGTCACTGTAAACAGTTATTTAATCACGGGATGAAGCTAGATCTTCTTCAAGGTAATCCGGCCTCTGCATTTACTGTGAGGGATGCTGGCGGCATAGAACAAAGTAAAGATCGTTTCTTGACTGAAGATGAATTGAAACAGTTCTTTAGTATCGCTAGAGAGAACAGCACTAACTTTAGCCGCGATAACTACCTAGCTTGTGCATTATTGGTTTGTTTAGGTGTGCGTAAATCTGAATTGTGTGAAGCTAAATGGGAAGAATTTGAGCTAGAGAATGGCTTATGGCACTTACCAAAGGAGCGTAGTAAAACCAATGTGGGTTTTACTATTTCATTAGCACCAGAAGTGTTGGAGTGGCTTGAGGAATTAAAGGTAAGAGGTTTTGGTTCTGAGTACGTGTTACCTAGCCGACGAGCCAGCAAGAGCCCTCATATGGGCCCCGACACGCTTAACAGAGCGATTACTAAGCTATTTGGTCATGAAGCCGGTAAGAAGAAACAACCGCCTAACTTGATGGGCGACATGCCGCACTTTACGGTACATGACCTGCGCCGCACTTGCCGTACGCTACTGGCAAAACAAGGCACCCCCGGCCATGTGGCCGAGAGGTGCTTAAATCACAAGTTAAAGGGTGTTGAAGGTATCTATGATCAGTATGATTATTTGGAAGAGCGGAGAGAAGCATTAATAGAACTAGCGAATAACATTAATTCAATTGTAACGATAAACAATTAATTATTTATCTTTTCACCATGACCGGAATTATGCGCTACTTGTGTCATAGGAAGAAGGAGGCGAGGCATCCTCATTCTATCGCATTGAGACGTTAATAGTTCTCTCCAATACGGCCATACATGATAACTAACATTCTTTAACGCGAATTCGTTAAAGCATTCTTCAGGTAAATCATCCGTAACACTATATTCAGCTACAAACTCTGCTTCAATGAATAGTAGTGGATTACTAGTATCTTTAGCTTCTCTAGCCCACCTAACTCCTACTTCAACACAAACCCTGAATAGTTTTTCTTCCTCATCACTCTGAAGAATTTCAGATTTTGTTACCATATGCTTTGTTTGAATAATTAAATCTTCCATATCAGAATGTTTAGGATCAAAACCTTCATTACATTTTGATTCTAAGTTTCTAACATACAGATCTGATATGCGTAGGCATTCAATAGCCTTTTGCAAATTTGTATTTATCATTATCCTACTGCCTGAAGTTGACCATACCCTTCTTTCAGCATAGCTCACTTATCAGCTGTCCTAAATTAGTTGACCACTACACTTTTAGCCTGTCAACGATAAAATCTATCATCGCCAGTACTCGGTTTGGCGATGGGCGATGTCCGGGGTAGACCGCATAGAGATTGATCAGCTGATGTGTAAAAGAAGTAAGCACACACTCTAAACGTCCTGCTTTAAGGTCTTCCTCAATGTCGAATTCACCTTTTACAACCACACCTGCACCATTAATAGCCCATTGGCGTAGTACACCTCCATCATTGGCCAATCTGTTGCCGGATATTTTAACTGCAAATGATTTTCCTTGTTCGATAAAGTGCCATTCCGATTGCGAAGCGTTGGGACGAGCTAAAACCAGACAGTTATGCTGTAAGAGCTCTCTAGGATGCGTGGGCTTCCCGTTGTTTGCCCAATAAATCGGGGCTGCACATACGTAGCGCTTTTGACTCATTAATCGGCGTGCTTTGAACTCTGAATCGACCAGAGGTCCGGTTCGAATGGCGAAATCAAAGCGTTCACCGATCAGATCCACGACACCATCCGATAGATGAAGATCCACTTTTATTTGTGGGTGTAACTCTAGAAATTCATCAATGATCAATGGTAATCGAGTACGACCAAAATCATTGGTTGCTGTAAAACGAATGGTTCCTTGTAGTGGTCCATTTTGATTAACATGATCAAGCGCTTCTTTTATTTTTCCGAGTATGGAGCGGCAGTGATGCAGAAACTGCTCTCCCTCCGGTGTAAAGTACATGCGCCGAGTAGTACGCATAATCAGTGTTACGCCTACGTACTGCTCTAATTTTTGTAATGCTTGCGTGACTGCTGAGGGAGCGATGTTCCTTTGTCTGGCTACTCCAGCCATGGAGCCGATATCGTGAATATCCACATATATCTGCATTAAGTCAAGTCTGTCCATTATTCAATATTCCTGAATAAACTATTCTTTATATAGTTAATTATTAGTTGATTTAAATATTGTATCATAAAGACCAATTAACAATTTAGGCAGAATAAAATGACAACACCACTGATACAGAGCAATGATGGTCAAGGCTCACTGAAAGGCAGAAAAATTTTTATTGTTGGTGCAGGCTCAGGAATGGGGGCGTCGCTTGCAACGATGGCGGTCGCTCGTGGCGCCAAAGTGGCCTTAGCTGGGCGAAAGCAAGATAAGTTGGATAAGGTTGCAGCAGAACTGGGTGACAGTGTATTAGGTACTTATGCGCTAGATATTAGTGATGCGAAGCAAGTTGATGTAGCACTTGCAGAGCAGGCGCCATACGATCATATTGTATCGACCGCTGCTGATCTGGTGTTTAAGCCATTTTTAGAGTTGTCGGATATGGAGATTCAAAGTATGGTTGCCAGCAAGCTTTACGGTCCGATCAACTTAGCGCGTAGCGCTGATAAGCACCTGACAAATTCAGGATCTGTGTTATTTTATTCAGGCCTTGCCGCTTATCGACAAGGAGTAGGCTCGTCTATTGTTGGTGTTGTAAACATCGCATTAGAAAGCCTTGTGGCTAATTTAGCCATTGAAATGAAACCAAAACGTTTTAATGTTATTTCTCCCGGAGTCGTCGATAGCGCAACTTGGGATATGCTCAATGATGAAGATAAAGCTGCTCTCTTTAATGATGTCGCTCAATCGCTTCCTGTTGGACGAGTTGGTCAAACGAAAGACCTCTCTCACGCAGCATTGGCTATTCTTGAAAATGGCTTTATTAATGGCACCGTGGTCAATGTTGACGGCGGTGGTCGTATCGCCTAACCTGTAAGACAATTAATTTTTGATACCAGCCACTGCTAGTGGCTGGTTTCTATCAAAAAAGTTGACGTTACCTAAGGAGATATAATGCAACCTCATATGCTTGTCGTAGGTGGTTCAGGTGTGACCGGAAACGGGGCTATTGTCGCATTACAAGATGCTGAGTGGAAGGTAACAACTCTTTCAAGAGCGATTGAGCCTCCCCATGAGACAGCACATTTATCTGCTGATTTACTTGATAGAGCTTCACTACAGAAGCATTCAGACAGTCTGGCCCATGTGACTCATATTTTTTATGCAGCAATCAAACCCTCCGATGATGCAAAGACAGAAGCGGAAGAAAATAGCTTGATGTTTAAGAATATCATCGAAAGTGTGATAGCCGCTGGGGCGGATTTGAAGCGGGTGATATTTCTGCAAGGGGGCAAGGTTTATGGTGCTCATCTTGGTGTGTATAAAACGCCAGCTCGAGAGGATGATAGCCGTCATTATCCACCAAACCTATATTTTGAACACGAAGACTATGCTCGCACGTTAGAGAGTAAAGGTATCAGGTGGACCGCTTTGCGACCGGATATCATGATTGGTCATTCGCTTGGTTCTGCTATGAATATGGGGAACTTGATTGGTCTCTATGGTACGTTGTGTAAACACTTTGGCGTTGCTATGCAATTTCCGGGTTCTGCAGCGGCTTATAGTGTATTGATCAACTTTACGACTGCGAGTTTATTGGGTGAGGCGGTCGTGTGGGCGGCCGACAACGAAAAGGATGGTGCTTATAACGTTACCAACGGTGATGTATGTCGCTGGAAGTATCTCTGGCCAAAAGTGGCGGAATGGTTCGGACTGGATGTCGGCGAGCCACAGCCAATTAATCTTCAGCAACGTTTGAATCAGGCATCAGATTCCGAATGGAAGAATATTGCAACTCGATATGACTTGCGAGAGCCTGATATTAATCGTATTGCTCAAGGCAGTTTTGGTGACTTCCTTTTTCATGTCGAAACCGATGGGATATTTGATGTGACGAAAGCTCGTCAGGCTGGATTCAATGAAATGAGTTTGCGTACAGATAATGAAATCATTGAGCATTTAGACAACATGGTAAAAGATGGATTAATTCCCAATCCCCAAACTATGTAATGATTGTTTTTCTCAAATTTTTTTGAAAGTCATCATTAGATTAAAAAAGTTGCTGGGTATCAAGAAGCTGGTGTCGTCACGGACGAGACGTTTAATCACAAGCTGAATGAGATTATCAGTACGCTTTAAGCTTTGATGTAACTGAAAGAGATGAATAAAAAAACACTCAACTTGGTTGGGTGTTTTTTGTTAAATAAATCTCTAGGGCGTGTCTTCAATTCATCTTACAATGAACGATAGTACACGCCAGATAAAGCATTGACTTAAAATTACGCGCTAACTTCTCATAGCGAGTGGCGATACTACGAAAGTGTTTAAGCCTTGCAAACATATTTTCAACAAGATGACGCAGCTTGTACAAATAGCTATCAAACTCTGGATTAGGCTGTTTGGCATTCTTCCTTTTAGGAACGACAGGTATCATATTATGGCTGCGAGCTTTGTCTCTGATACACTCTGAGTCATAGCCTTTATCAGCGATAAAGTAATCTGCCTGTCCAATCATCTCAATCAATTCACCTGCAATTTGACTGTCGTGGACGTCACCCCCAGTGATTTTAAAATGGAGCGGATATCCATCGGCATCACAGGATAGGTGTATCTTTGTAGTTGCTCCGCCACGGCTTTGTCCAATTGCTCGCTCTTCACCACGCCGAGCTCCACTTGCATGCTGATGACAGCGAACATAGCTTCCGTCTGTGAATACCCATTCCGTATCAACTTCTTTTCGTAAGCCAAAAAAAAATCCGCCCATAAGCCAGTTTTCGACCAGCGGTTGAAACGACTATAGGCTGTTTTCCACGAACATAATTCTTCAGGTATGTCACACCAAGGCGCCCCTGTGATGCGGTATTGTAACTATTATTTAGGGCTTATCCAATTGAAGACACGCCCTAGTAGATACTTTCAATACTAAAGACCAGCAAAAAAACGATCAACTGTTATCAGTTGCTCATTTATCTGAAAGAGATAGGCCATTAGAAAATGAAAACCATATTAGTATGCCTGATAAGCATGCTTTTGCAGCGGCCCTTGAATTGAATGGTATTAGAACAAAACAAAATAACGAGAGCCGGACCAACCTTAAAGAGAATAAAGATGAGCATCAAGAAGGTAGCTCTCAGGTAAGTCTTCACTCTGAAAATAATAATGGAGGGTTGTAGACTTGTGGCACAACTCTTTGTGTATGACGAACTGATGGTCAATCCATCTTTAGCGTTGGCTTTATAGTAAATTTAAAGTTCTGAGATCTCGATTTTACTCACCATCCAATCTTCTACCTCACTTTCCAGCCAAGCTTTACGCTTACCCATTACTGTCACGTTCTTAGGGAAATCACCCGCTTTGATTAGGTTGTAAATGCTGCTACGGCAAAGTGTTGTTTTGTCCATGACTTGTTGTAGTTTAAGAAATTTCATTTTGAAACCTTGTTATGTAGTTCAACTCATAACAAAGGCCGCTGCGTTATTTTTTACTTTCCCCTGATCGCCTACTCCGAAGGGACGACTAACAACACATATTTAGAACAGCACAATCGAGTAGGAGGAGGCCTCACGGCCTCCGTCCTCTCACACCACCGTACAAGCGTGGGTCGCATACGGCGGTTCCGAATATACTTTTAGTGACTCGTACCCCTCTAATAGCGAGTACAGACCCAACTCTTTGAACCATTCGTTCGGCATGGCATGATTTGATTGCGGGGTTCGGGCCAGATGCCACCAACCTTTATCTGACATCGCCAACTTCCAAGCATTACTCTCTGACACACCTCGTTGGCGTAGCCACATCGCTATGCTGTATTTCCGTTTGCGTTGCTTCAGACGATAGCTTCTCAGACGCCGCCTTATCCAGCTGTCTAAGTCCGACATCATCCCTTTCCGCAGAGCCAGTTTGAAGTAGTGTTGCCAACCTCGTAAGTATTGCGTTAATTCTCGTATTACGATATCTAACTCTACTCCTCGGTTTCGCTTTGTTATCTGGCGCACGCGCTTCTTCATCTGAGTTTGTGCTGCCTTTGATAAACGGATTCTTCCGTCTGTCTCAAAGCGGTGGCTCAGGTAGCTGCGTTCCTTCACTCTTGTCGCGGCGCTTTTCTCACGGTTTACCGTCAGCTTTAGCTTTTGCTCTAAGAACTCCGTTATCGAGTCTTTGACTCGTGCCGCTGCCTCCTCGCTACTCACGTAGATTTGACAGTCATCTGCATATCGGCAGAACTTGTGCCCTCTACGATCTAACTCTTTATCAAGCTCATCTAACACGATATTGGATAGCAGAGGAGACAGAGGCCCCCCCTGTGGGGTGCCTTTTTGTCTGCGCTCCACTAAACCGTTTCGCATTAGTCCTGCCTGGAGATATGACCTGATTAACCTCAACACTCGTTTATCCGCTATATCCTGAGACAACCTGTACATCAGTCTGTCGTGATTAACGGTATCGAAGTACTTGGCTAGGTCTATATCCACCACATAACCTCGTCCTTCTCTTATGTAGCGGCTCGCCGCCGATAAGGCATGATGAGCACTACGGTTCGGCCTAAACCCGTAACTGCTGTCAGAGAACTTCGGCTCATAGATTTCCGTTAGTACTGAAGTGATAGCTTGTTGCACTATCCTGTCCAGAACCGTTGGGATGCCCAATTGCCTCGTTCCTCCACTCGCTTTCGGGATTTCTACACCAAGAACGGGTTGGGGTTGATAGCTTTCATCCAGAAGACTCTGGCGAAGCCCTAACCCATTCGAGGAGTGGCGAAGCTTTTCGATTGTCGCGGTGATATCGAGCCGGTCGACTCCCGCACAACCTTTATTCTTCTTCACTCGCCTAAGGGCTTGATTCAAGTTCGTTGGTGAGCAGATTTGCTCCATCAACTGAGTTGGATTCACCAAGACTCGTCCTCCTGTCTACGCCGACCATGCTTGTCACTCTTCGTGTCCTCACGCTTTACTTGCGGTATCGCCTGTTGGAACGGAGAGATAAATTTCATCTTGCTGTGACTCCACATGATTGAGTGTCTAGTGACTGCTTCTTGATATATTCAGTTCAGGCCTTCCCTTAAGTTGTACTTCCTCAAGGTACTATGCCTTCTGCTGACTTCTTACTGCTCTTAGGATCTCATCACTGGGATCTGAGTCTTTCGAAGACAAGCGGTAAGATCTCCCGAGGTAAGACGTTGCTCTTTCCCGTGGTCATGCCTGATTTACTACGTCGCACTTCCCGTCGAGTCGTTGGGCTATTCTATCTATAGCTAGGTTACCCAAGTCGACATAGCCTACTATCAGGTTTCTGTTCGTCATCACCACGTTTTGCCATTTGCTTCCTTCAGATTTCACCTCACGATGAACACCCTTGCATAGGCTAACGGTTCCCGCTCGACTGAGCCCGTAGAGGACTTTCACCTCCTAGATCAACGCCATGCTCGGCGCACTAAACAGAATCACTTGCTGGCAGTACCAGCAAGTGATTCATTCTTATTACAATTGACGATTCGCCGCTGCAAGAGCGTATCTATAAGCAGCATCTTTTCCTGCGGAGCAAGCAGCGACTTTCCTCACCTCAACTTGCTTGTCTGCCCTTCGTTTATCCACTAGCTCCCAAAGGTCTTGATGAGCTATCGGCTTTTTATTTGCTTTACGCCAATTTCGACGTTTCCAACCATCAAGCCACTCATTAAAGCCATCAACGCAATAGTCACTGCTTGAATAAATAACATCGCCATCACAAGCACGCTCTAGCCCAAAAGCAAGTGCTGATAACTCTGCGTAATTACGGTCTACGATGCTATCAAGGAACAACCAGTCTTCACCCGCTATTCTTTCATAGTCATCGAATACAACCTGCCCTACCCCAGCAGAGAGTCGTCCTCTTCGCTTCTCTACGATGGCTGCTTCTACATAAATTTCTTTTTTCATTTTTATACTCTCCAGAGACTAAAAAGCCGATACATCCTTTGCACCAGCTGATTGTGTTGATTGTTCATTCGTCGCTCTATTGCGATTGCTACATAACAACGGCAAGAGAGTTATTTTTTACCTGTCTCTGGAAATACTCTCCTTCACACCCTGATTCAAAACGCTCTCAGATATATTTCATCAGTACGCATAACCAAACAGATAATCCAAGGAGCTCTTATGCGTAACGCCAACAACCAACACGATTACCCATTCAAAACTTCAGAGTTAAATGAACTGCTAGAGCGTGCAGCCGACGCACTGGCTGCGAAATACAAGCGAGAAGGCACGTTCACTAACCCAACTAATGTTAAGGAATATTTAAAGCTCAAGTTAGGGGCTCATGACCGCGAAGTGTTCGCCGTGATGTTTCTTGATAATCAACATCAATTGATCAGTTTTGAAGAGTTGTTCTTTGGCACTATCGATGCTGCCTCTATTTACCCACGCGAGGTACTCAAAGCAGCACTAAACCATAACGCTGCTGCCGTCGTTTTTGCTCATAACCATCCTTCAGGTATTTCTGAGCCCTCTCAAGCAGATAGACGCATTACACAGCGTTTAGTAGATGCTCTCAAGCTGGTGGATATCCGAGTGTTGGACCACATCGTTGTGGGTGAGGCTTGTGTGTCATTTGCAGAAAAGGGGTGGGTATGAATAAGTTTGTTATTTCAGGGGTAAATGATGAACTCGTTAGTCCCATGCATTGTTTTCTTGAAGCACTTATGTCTGAAAACGTCATCCCGAATACAGTCGAGCGGGTAGCGTTAAACATACGCTCTAAAGATATCAATAGTCGCTTTCAACCAATCGAAATTCAATTAGAGCGAACATCAAGCAAAACACCTTGGCAACTTCGCTTTATTGCCACCTTTGATGTGATGGTTGCTGGTAAGCAACAAAAAGAGTTATCGCTGTATTTCAACTTCGCAGGGTGTTGGTTCTACCACCCAGAGATTAAGCAGTGCAACTTACAGCGGCCAGAAGTACAAGCCTTACTTGCTAGCTGGCTTAAAGCCATCACTCACACTCTCACCACGCAACCTGCTATCTCAATCAACATCACATCCGTTCGTTAATCCTAACTTACTTCAAAGAGGTCCCTATGAATCAAGCTGCCAATCTGGCTATGTTCGCGTGCAAGCGAGCTAAGCCTTCACATCAACTGAAAGACCTAATCAAACGCTCTATTGATGATGTTAATTACCGAGGAAAAATGACCATCTGTTTTCAAGATACCAATTACCACCCGAAAGACGGCGGCTTTCACCCTGTCTCTATTACGGTAGATATCAAAGATAGCCATATCGCTCTTATTGAAATCACTGACCTTGTTTATGTGGGAACCGGTACACCAGAGCTCGTTCCTGACTTGGCTTTTGATTTTGCTAACAACGTCGCTTTCGCTCGTTTCAGCGGATGGCTTGGTATGTACCTGCAAGAAACAACCGAGCTATATGAGATGTGGGAGTGTAACTTTCTAGCTTATGTAGACATGAACGCCTACGACCAAGTTCAGGTTGAGTACAGTTAATCATCACTCGTAGCAACCCTATCCACTAACCGTCCCGCTCCACTTCATATTACAAATATTCAACACAACCACCAGCACAGAGCTAAAACGAGGCTGCTTCCCATATTGTTAAAACGGGAAGCTTCCATCCCTTGCTGTATAAGGGTTCTTTAATATCGTCTGCTCTGTGCTTCCCAAAACACCCTTCTACAGACAAAAAAGGAAGCAGACTATGGCTGAAGTCCAAGCAATTAAAGACGATGACACCATACGTATGGTTGGTCACTTATTGAGTATTCGTTGTCATCCACAAATGGCCGATGTATGGCATATCGGATTAAACCTAGCACTGAGGATTTCTGATTTGTTGTCGATTCGCTTTGAAGACATTCATGGCGACCGAGTCATTATTCGTGAGAGTAAAACCGGAAAGCTCGCCAACATTCAACTCAATACCAAAGCGCAGCAGCACATTGTTAGATTGAGAGAGCAACATCCTGACCACATCTACTTGTTTCAATCCCACCGATGCCAACAGCTGAAAAACAAACCACCCCAGCCAATCTCGCGACGCGCTGTGTCCATGGCGTTTCAACAAGTAGGGCAAGAGCTAAATATCGCTTTAGGTACTCATTCGATGAGAAAGACCCGAGGTTACTTTCTTTATCAATCCACAAAAGATATAGGCCGTGTCATGAAAATGCTTCGCCATACTTCAGAAGGCGTGACGCTTCGCTATATCGGTATCACTCAAGATGAGGTTGATAAGGACTTCGTTTCTCTTGAACTTTAAACCTAATCATTTACTCAGGGGGCGGGACCGCTAATCCCTTATAAACATTAAGCTCAGAGCCCTTTTGAGTTTCGTTATCATCACATTTGAGAGTAAATAACATGAATCCATATCACGCAATAGGGAGCTTTGTTGTAGGCAGCTTATCGAAAAGCTTAGCGCATAACCTATTTTGGAAAACCGATGGTCCTGTTAGAGGGAGCATTGTGTACTGTGACTTAGCCTTTGGTGTTGCTGAGCATTCAGGCATTTACTTAGGCAACAATAAAATTATCCATAAAAATGCCAAGGGATTAATTGAAACTGTTTCCGTGTGCCAGTTTTTAGCAGGAACCAGTGCCATAACCATTTATATAAGTTGTGATGCTAATGGAACCTCTGTTGGATTTGATGATATTGCTAACGATGCTGAAGCACTGCTTGGTACTCAACAAGCTTATTCTGTATTAAGTAAAAACTGTCATCAGTTTTGTAGCTACTGCATTACAGGGAGTATACATACCAATACCTTTACTTTAGTCCAACTCAAACGTGATGCGCGTGAGTATATTAAAGCGAGTCAGTGGCGAGCATGGGATTTAACTAAACGATAAGTAAGGGGCCTCATGGCCCCTATTGTGCTTATCGAATACTGGCGCCAAAACAACGACTACCTTCGCCATAGTGTTTTGTTTTTTCTTTTGCCAAATAGCTCACGTGTTTAAACAATTCTTCAAAGTCATCATCAAAGCTATTTGAACTACTATCAAGTCGATGGATAACAACACTTTTCGTTTCCTTATCTTTAGAGAAAAACACTAGACCAATAGCTTCGTTGTAATCAATACCCACCACACGGGCCCACGCCTCAACTATTAATGAACTCAAGTTATTACTTTTATTTTTGGTTGAACCTATCCAATTAAATCGGTCCTTATTCAAAAGTAGCAGCAAGTGATAATGATCTGCTATCGATGTAGAACGCTCTTTTACCCATACATAGCGAACTTTACATGGATGAACCATTTCCCTAAGCCTTTGCTTTCTTCGGGTAGTGCAATCGATTTGCGACTGTAACGAGCGGATAAACAGCTGAATGACATTACCCCACTCTTGATGCGCTTTTAACTTAGGAAACCTTAGGTCTACACGTATAGCCATTAACCTAGGGGAGTTATCTAAAGCTATTTCAATCGTATTATAGATTTTATCTAAGTATGGAATACACAGCGCACCATGGCTTGTAAGTATAGGCATTCCCCTGAATGTTTTTTTAGTAGTTAGTTTTAAGTTTTTATTTTGTTTAGAACGTTGATGGTTATGATGCACTTTAAGCCTTCCTATGTTTGATTCATAGAAAGGCTATTGAGGTTATTTTTTATAGATTTATTGCTTAACGACTACAGTGGTTTTAGCTACCTAATGGGTGTAATAACTGAGATGTGATATTGGTATATTAAACAGACAGAATATAAAACGTACCGCTAAACACCGCCATGTATGTGAATAGTGCTTTAAAACCACTGTAAAGTTATATTACTTGTGTAACTCCCAAGAAACACCTGTACCTTGAAAGTTAATGGTTGTTTTAGCTGTCCATTCTAGCTCGCCTTCAAATGACTTATTCGCATTCGAAACAACGAAAAAGTCACCATTACTTTTAAAGCAATAAAACTGTATTTTTTTATTTAGCAAATGCATGCTTTTTTCTAGCTGGGTAACCAGCGCAAGTAAAAAGTCAGCGTATTGAGTTACAGCTTCACTACAAGATGACTTAATAGCTTCATTCACTTCAGTGTTAGTTGATTGCGCTAACATATAAGTAATTAATTGATTGTTTTTAAGTGGTGCGCGTTCAGCCACACTCTCAGCTACTAACTCATAAAAATAGTGATACATTCGCTGCGCTAATCTGTGTTTATTTAGCGCCAGCACTTCAGCTTCAAGAGTAGTTTTGCCCGTTTTACGATTACGCTTGTTTAGCGCTTTACTTACCTCTTCATTTATTTTTAAGCCAAACAATCTCTCTTCTGGAAAGTTATTTATCTTTAGTAAGGCGCCGCCAAAATAACGAGGGTTTAAAATTAAAATTGACTTACATTTTGGGTATAAATTTGGAGCATTGCCTCCTGCTATAAATTTTAAAATTAGTCCCTCATGGAGTAACTCATCTATAAATTTACGCACCCTTGATAATGATAAGCCCGTAAAGCCAGCTAACTTATTGAGACCTATATTTGAAACTAGACCAATATCATTGCTTAGCATGACTAAAGCCGCTTTCATAAATTTTCGGGCCAAGCTTTCAGCCGTTAGTTTAGTAAAATCATCATTAACGCCTAATAAGGCTTGTATGTAATTTGCTTTTTTACCGTAAAAAAATACTGGTATGTTATGAGTGTTTTTTAACTTATAGATCTTTTCTGACGCCTTTTCCTCATTCCTCGTGATCTCTAAATAGTCATTGGTATTTAAGCGAGCAATCGCGTTTCTTACTGTCGATTCACTTAGCATTAGCGTGCTGGCTATTTCAGCAATAGACATTCCTTTATTTTCATCTTTGTGAACTAACCAAAGCCACCGTAGGTAGATAAGCCTATCTTGGGCCTTTATCTCATTTCTTCCTTCAAACGCATCTAGCATCACACCTCCATTTCACACATAATACCTATTATAAGTGTAATACATCATAACTTGATTTGCACCCTATTACATGTAAAGCTTCATGTAACATATTAGTTTTAAGGTTAGTTATGCGCACTGTTTTAAATGATGAACTTATAAAATGGATAGATTTTTCTGACGAAGAAATGACTCGTTGGACTGGGCAATATTTTAAAAAGCTAGGGTATCCACCGAAACATTTACTCACTCGTAATACAGAAAAAAGTCTACTTCAACAATTAGAAGCGTACTGCTCAGATGTTCAAAATATACTCGATAAAGAAAACACTCTTATCAGAATGAAGCGAGCTTGGGGACAATACAAAAGAAGAAAAAAAACTAAGCACAAGCAACTAACGGTTAATATCAAGAAAGACACTTTTGCTATGCTCACAAAAATTAAAAGGCGCAATCAGTTTACTAATGTTGGGCAATCTATCGATTCTTTATTTGACGGTAGTCTAGTAAGTAGGGAGATGGCGCAACTAGAAAAAGCGAATATAGCGTTAAAAAGCCAGCTAGAAAAAATACAAAACCAAGCCCATTTAAAAGCTGACTTGGTCAAGATGGAAAAGAAAATTGAGTTTTTAGAAAAACAAAATTCCGTTTTAACACAAGCAATTGAAAAGCTTACAACAAGCCAATAAAGTGCATAAATTAACTTGGCCTGTAAGCTTTACTTTTGGAACTAAATTAAGGATGAGACTTAAAGGGGAACTATTGAGCGGATAAAAATCAATCGCTTGTTAAATATTCACTTAGAGATGATCTCTTTTAAAATAGCTAATAAAAATATATAACCAGCACAATATTTTATTAAAAACAAAAAATAGGCGCTACCAACATTTACTTTTTGGTAGCGACATAACTTGATTTTAGCACTGGCGGGATTCGTTTATTCTTGCCAGTAACCAGTTTTGAACTTCACTTTCTACCCAGGCCTTACGCTTACCCATAACAGTTATGTTATTCGGGAAGTTACCCGATTTTATAAGGTTATAGATACTGCTTTTACACAGGCTTGTTATGCTAATTACTTCATTCAAACGAAGAAAGCGTTCATTTTGATATTGCATGATTTCCATAGTTTTTCCTGATTATAAGTTGAACCAGGGAAATGAAATATATCTGTGTTTATTTAGTTTACTGGCTAGATAAGTAGCGCTGCGTTCTCTTGCTTGCGCTCTGCGAGTGTTTTTTCTATTGCTAACACAGTGGTCTTACTCACCCCATGCTCCTCAGCAAGCGCCCTAAACTGACTAATGGCATCCACTACCTCTTTAATGCATTGCTGTGCTTTCTTCCAATTAGTAAAGCCTGCACTAGCAGCCAACTTTTGCATCACTTTGAGTGGTGGCGCTTTTCCGTATCCGGCAAAGGCAGTCGCATGCTCGTTAAAAGGGTGAGGGCTAAACGTTACATCGTAAAATGGTGCGAGTTGCCAACTACCATCATCGGCTTGTAAAAAGCCCCAGTTTTTACTGTGATCGTCTTGGTTCGCGGAAAATAAGTTAAACATTGCGCGACGAAATTGAAGTTGCCCAGCAGCGGGTGACTTACACAATTGACGACTGGCCTTAATCAGATCGCTGTAATCTAAGCTAGGGCTTCGGAAGTCTGCATCCAATAAGCCGCAAGCACTGTGCATATGTAAGCGTCCAGCCTTCTCCTTCGCGGGTAAATAGTCAAAACGCTTTAACGCAAGCCATGCTTTAGCACCGCTACTTGTAGGAGCTTCAATTAACTGCCACATCGGTGGCTGACATTTTGCGAATTCAGCCATTTCTAAATAGACCGCTTCACACAAACCTTCTTCGTGGCCCAATGCTAAGTTCTTCGAAGTAAACTTAACTAACCATGCTTCATCGCCAGGCTGTGCATAGGTGCGGCATTGCGTCGCGTCGCCAGCAGGCATATAAATTTGCGCTTTAGGTCGAGCACCGCCGGAGCTACCTACGGCTACCAAGGTTGCTAACACTTGCTGAGTGCTACCGTCTAACTCATCAGAGAGGGACTGGTCGAACAAGGTTTGGGCTTCAAGACCAAGTGTTTCCAAATCAATATCTGAACGATTTTCTAATGATAGCTCTGATACAGGTGTAAAAGACAATGCCCCCATTCCTTGCTGACCGACAAAAGCCAACCTGTCCATTGCTGTTACTTGTGCTGGCAAAATACCTTGTTGGCGGAATACTCGATCTTGCAACAGCAAACCCCAACCATCGGGAAGACTATCGCCAAAAACGCCGTGAATGCCTTGGTGTGGCCCTTTCGGTGCTTGCTGTAATCGCACATCTCCTTCAAGAGTAAAAGGGGATAAATTGCCAAACGTGCTTAGATAACTTTCATCGTACTGAAAGAAAACACCCTGACGGTTTTGCGCCAATATACCCACAGATACAGTTTCGCCTGTTGTGAGAGTGCGCTCCACATTCAACTTTTGAATGGATTTAAAACTCATCTTTAAGCACCTCTTCTATACTGGTCGGTAAAGCGGTACGGTCAGCCGTTGTTTGTGTCAGTTGATAAAGCCTGTCTAGTGAATCCAGCGACTGCCACAAAAGCAGCAGCTGACGAAATGATATTTGTCCGGTAAGTTCAAACTTTTTTATGGTCGAAGCAGGTACACAACTACGCTGGGCTAGCGCCTCTCGCGATAGCTTCGCTTGTTTGCGTAAACCCCGCAGATGAATAGCAAAAGCTTGGCTTACATCGGTATCATCTAAAAGTGAAAAGTTCATGCGCAGCCTTAATGGATACAATAATATCCATTATAGTTACACTAAGTGAAAAATAGCCACTGATATGTCCATTTAATGCATAGGTATAAATCGGTCATCTCAATGAAGTTCTTAAAAAATCGGGGATTTAGCAAGTAACCGCACCTTAACTTTTGGCGTATTGTTGTCACTTCGTGCTTTGACAAAAACCGAGAAACCACTAATAAGAGCTACGCTATTAGAATGAGTATCTCGGTTTTTATTAACGATAGCCAAAACTACCACTAGCCGATAAACAACGAAGCTGGCACCCCAAAACGCGCTGATAGTGCCTTAATATGGTTGAGCGTTAGAGCGCGCTTCCCGCTTAAGATCATCGATACCGTCGATTTGGCACCTATCTCTTCTTTGAAATCACTTAACGTCAGTTGGTGCTGATCGATGACAACTCTTAGCATGGCGATTCCTGGCTCAAGCTTATCAATAGCTTGATTAAACTCACTAAACTGCTCAGCTTCTTCTTCATACCTCTCAATCACCGGAAACATCAAGTCGATCACTGGCTGATGAGCGTCATAATCTTCGACAAGTACTTCCATCGTGGCAATCAGCTCTTGATATTGCTCAGGCGAAGAGATACCACTCACCCAAGGCATAACTTGGTTCAGTTGATTAGCGGCTTTGTCTAACACAGCGATATCTAACATAGTGTTACCTCTTCAGTTTCTTTTCACGGTATTGCTTTGTAATACGGTCGTACTCGGCATGGCTGACAATGTTCTTAATGAAGCATCGACCTCCAACAAATTCGATAAATGCAATAAGCCTTAAGTTGTTACCGCCAATATCAATCACCCACCACTTATCAACGTATTTAAAGTTGTCTAGTGACGGAAAGACTTTTCGTAGCTCATCTGGGCTTTTTGCCTTACTCTCTTTTAACACCTTGTACGTTGCATCTAGTGCATCGGAATCGTTTGGATAGAGTTTTTTCGCATTTTCAAAAGGTTGCTTACTTATAACGTGCATGTACTATCCAGTTTGTTCACTATATGTGAACACTATACCTAAACCAAGCTTAGTTCACAATATGTGAACACCAAGGAATAACCAAAATGGATAGCTGGATAATCAATGGTGGTTAAATCGGTGGTTAAAAATATAAATTAAATAAAACACAGCCACAAACATATGATTTAAAATGAATTAATTATTATAATCAACGTTAAGGTACAAAATATAGAATAGTGTTTTAGCTAGTTTCTAATTGTTCATTAACTCTCATGAAGCCCCGTATATCGGGGCTTTTTTTGTGTAAAATACAAATATTATTTGTATTATTAACGTGTTAAGCAGGAAAAATAATTTTATTATTTATTCAATTATTGTTGGGCTTCATAAAATATTGGTCATGCTGCTTAATTCAAATTAAGCATCAATAAAAAATCCTCAATCATATATAGGTTGAGGGTTTTTAATGATTAACAGTGCCATTCAAGTTTGACTGTCTACTGTCGGATCGTTTTAGGCGCTTTCTATCAAATATTATTTTACATTTAATAGCTAACGCCATTTTTCTAAACACTAAAAAAACAGTCGAAAGAGTGAGAACTACAAATCGACATTGCTTGTGGTGGGAAACAAGCACATACCTTGTCCATTATTCTGTGATAGATCTTCTAAAAATCCACAAATTACTAAAAAATAAATAATTACTTAAAATAAAACGAACTTAGTCACAAAAATGTAACCGCTTACTGTAATCGGTTTCTGTAACCGGTTACATTAAGTTGTGAGCATAAACATGATAACTAATTCTTAAAATAAACATTCAACTAAAGGTAAATATTATGACTAAAATTCTACTTTGCTGTGCTGCTGGTATGTCAACCAGTATGGTTGTTAAAAAAATGCGTGAGTCTGCTACTAACAAAGGCATTGCAGTCCAAATTGATGCTGTTGGTTTAGAAGAGTTTGATTCACATGTAACGGAATACGATTGTTTTTTATTGGGCCCTCAAATTAAATATAAATTAAATGATTTTAAGGTTAAGGCTGATCAAGCAGGTAAGCCGATTGCGGTAATTAATCAAATGGATTATGGCATGATGAAAGGTGAAAAAATCTTAGCTGACGCATTAGCGATGATTAACTAAAGAGGGCTATCAGATGTCTAACAAATTTTTTGAATTTTTAGAAAACACGTTAACGCCGATCGCTGGAAAATTTGCTTCTCAAAGACATATTTGCGCTATCCGTGACGGGTTTATTGGTGCGATGCCTTTTATGATTGTAGGCTCATTCCTACTCGTTTTTGCTTTCCCACCATTTTCACCGGAAACCACTTTTGGCTTTGGCAAATGGTGGCTGGGGTTATCTAAGCAGTACTTTGGTGAAATCATGACACCTTTCCATATGACGATGGGCATTATGTCCTGTTATATCTGTACTTGTATTGCTTACAACTTAGCAAAAACCTACAAACTCGATGGTTTATCAATAGGTATGTTAGCGTTAATGACGTTTTTATTAATTTCTGCACCGATGGAAGAGGGTGTACTTCCTGCCTCATATCTAGGAGGTACAGGGATATTTACTGCCATTATCATCTCAATTTTAGTGACAGAATTAGCTTATTTCCTTAATCGAAAAAACATTGGCTTTAAAATGCCAGAGCAAGTGCCAGATAAGATTCGTGAGTCATTTAATTTATTAATTCCTGCATTGATTATCATCTTAACTATTTATCCAATTAATTTATTAGTACAACATGAATTTAACTTGATTATCCCAGGTGCAATCATGGCAGTGTTTCAACCTTTAATCTCTGCATCTGACACGCTTCCGGCTATTTTGTTAGCGGTATTAGTTGCACACGTGCTTTGGTTTGCAGGCATTCATGGTGCTGCGATTGTTGGCGGCATTATGGCACCGTTCTTCCTTTCTAACTTAGGTGCAAACCAAGAAGCATTAGCGGCTGGTATGGAGTTACCACATATTTTTATAGAATCATTTTGGTCTTTCTTTGTGACCTTGGGCGGCTCTGGGGCAACATTTGGTTTAGTCTTGATGTATTTACGTAGTAAATCAGCTCACCTAAAAGCGATTGGTAAATTAAGCTTAGTACCTTCGATATTTAACATTAATGAACCGATTATATTTGGTACACCATTTGTGATGAACCCAACTATGTTTATCCCGTTTGTTTGTATCCCTATGGTGAATGCGACTATCGCTTATTGCGCAGCAAGTTGGAATTTAATTGGTAAAACGATTTCATTAGTACCTTGGACTGCGCCTGCACCAATCGGTGCTGCATGGGGGGCTGGTTGGCAGATCAATAATGCCATATTAGTGTTCATTCTTATCGGTATCAATATGGTGCTTTACTACCCATTCTTCAAAATTTATGAGAAGCAACTTATCTCTGAAGAGACTGCTGAAGTTGAAGCTAAAGAAGCGATAGCAAGTTAGTACTGATGGTTAACCGATAACTATTAACCAAGAATTATTAATGACCCTGAATCACAAGAAGCTACTAAAGGTAGCTTCTCAGTAAAGAGTGGAGTTTTAACATGGATTTAGAAATGACTGTGATGGAGTTAATCATCAATGCAGGTGAATCAAAAAGTTTAGCGATGCAAGCTTTGATGTCAGCTAAAAAAGGTGAATGGGATGTAGTCGACGATTTTCTTGCTCAATCGACAGAAGCATCAAAGCGTGCACATAAAGTGCAAACTGAGCTTATCGGATTGGATGAAGGTGAGGGTAAAGTACCGGTAAATTTAATCATGGTGCATGCACAAGACCATATTATGACAGCCATGTTGGCGCGAGAATTAATTGAAGAATTAATTGATATCCATAGAAAGCTTAAATAGTGATTAACAAGCGAGTAAGAATCTAATAATAAGCGAGTAGCTAGCTAAGCCATTCACATTTTAAGCTGTAGAAATAATGAGGAGTTTATATGTCAAAACTTAAAAATTTCCCAAGTGATTTTTTCTGGGGAGGATCGACCTCCGCGTATCAGGTTGAAGGTGCCTGGGATGAAGATGGAAAAGGTCCTTCTGTTATTGATATGAGTAATGTCGTTGAAGGGACAACTGATTTTAAAGTCGCAAGTGATCACTATCATCGTTATAAAGAAGATGTTGCATTATTTGCAGAGCTAGGTTTAAAAGCTTATCGCTTTTCTATCGCTTGGACTAGAATTTTCCCAACAGGAGAAGGTCAGGTTAACGCAAAAGGTCTTGAGTTTTATAGTAACTTAATCGATGAATTAATTGCTAAAGGTATTGAGCCGATCGCGACGATGTACCATTTTGACTTACCCTATGGATTACAAGAAAAAGGAGGGTGGTCAAATAGAGCATCGGTGGATGCTTTTGCACTTTATAGCAAAACCTTGTTTGAAGCTTTTGGTGATCGCGTTAAATACTGGCTAACTATTAATGAACAAAACATGATGATCTTACATGGCGATGCATTGGGCACTAAGCATGTTGATGCAACTAACCCAATGAAAGACTTGTACCAACAAAATCATCATATGCTGGTGGCACAAGCGAAAGCAATGTCACTTTGTCATCAACTGTTACCGAACGCAAAAATTGGACCTGCACCCAATATCTCGGCTATTTATCCTGCATCATGTAAGCCCGAAGATGTGTTAGCCGCAAATACTTTTTCCGCTGTACGTAACTGGTTATATCTTGATATGGCAGTTTATGGCCGTTATAACGCGACGGCTTGGCGTTTCCTTGAAGAGCGAAGTGCGGCACCAACTATCAGCGAAGGCGATATGGAAATATTAGCCTCAGCTAAACCTGATTTTATTGCTTTTAATTATTACAACTCACAAACCGTTGCTGAAAGCTCTGGCGATGCAAGTGATATCAACTCTACCGGTGATCAACAAATAACCATTGGTGAGGTTGGTGCTTATAAAGGGGTTGAAAACCCTCATTTAGTAAAAAACGAATTTGGATGGGAGATTGATCCCGTCGGTTTCCGTACCACCATGCGTGATATCTATGAGCGTTATGCATTGCCATTAATTATCACTGAAAATGGGCTTGGTGCTTTTGACAAAGTAGATGAAAACGGTGAGATCAATGACGACTATCGAATTCAATACCTGACACAACATATCGAGCAAGTTCAACTTGCTATTACTGATGGTATTGAGGTGTTTGGTTATAGCCCTTGGTCTGCGATCGACCTGATTAGTACTCATCAAGGGTGCTCAAAACGTTATGGCTTTATTCATGTAGATCGCGAAGAGTTTGATCTTAAAGTATTAAAGCGCACTAAGAAAAAAAGCTTCTACTGGTATCAAAACCTTATTTCCAATAACAGTTTATAGAAAGGCAGGCTCGATTTTGTTGAGCCTGCGATTAATCACAAAATTATAATTCAAAAGGGATCTACAATGAAGTTTGCTCATGATTTTTTATTTGGTGCCGCGACCGCTTCTTATCAAATAGAAGGCGCTTGGGATCAAGATGGTAAAGGTCCAACAAACTGGGATGAATTCACTAAAATACCCGGAAAAACCTTTGAAGGTACTAATGGTGATGTGGCGATTGATCATTATAATCGCTATCAAGAAGATATAGCGTTAATGGCTGAAATGGGGTTGGAATCTTATCGCTTTTCTATTTCATGGGCGCGTATACTTCCAGAAGGCACTGGAGAGGTAAATCAAAAAGGCATCGACTTTTATAACAACATTATTGATGAATGTTTAAAATATGGGATCGTACCCTTTGTAACACTTTACCACTGGGATTTGCCATTACCGTTAGAGAAAAAAGGGGCATGGTTAAATAGAGAGACTGGTGAAGCTTATTTAGTATTTGCAAAACTTTGTTTTGAAGCATTTGGCGATCGCGTTAAAAACTTTATTACTTTTAACGAAACCTTTGTATTTTGTAACTTAGGTTATTTATCGGGCGCACACCCACCGGGTATTCAAAATGATCCTAAGAAATACTTCCAAGCAATACATAATGTTTTTTATACCCATGCTAAAACGGTTATTGCATATAAAAAACTGAATCAATTTGGTGAAATTGGATTGAGTCATGTATTTAGCCCTGCCTTTAGCGTAGATGACTCAGAAGCAAACTTGTTTGCTACTGAGCATGCTAACCAATTTAACTTAAACTGGTTCTATGATCCTATTCTATTAGGGCATTATCCTGAGTATGTTGTTAAGCAGTTAACCGCAGAAGGTAACCTACCTGACTGGACTGCAGAAGAGCTAGCCGTCATTAAAAAAGCGGCTCACTTAAATGACTTTATGGGATTGAATTATTACCAACCGATGCGTATTGAAAAGATTCAAGGTCAGCTTGAAGGGCGTGTTATTACACGTGAAAACTCTACCGGTGCACCTGGTAATCCAAGTTACGATGGGGTTTATCGTACGGTGAAGATGGCTGATAAAAAGTATACTAAGTGGGATTGGGAGATCTCATCGCAAGGGTTTATTGATGGTCTGGATATGCTCAAAGAAAACTATGGGCAAATTAAATTATATATTACTGAAAATGGTCTCGGTGATGAAGATCCAATCATAGAAGATACGGTATGTGACATTCCACGAATTAATTATATCAAAGAGCATTTAAGTGCAGTAAAAGAAGCGATCAGTCGTGGTGCTCACATTAAGGGGTATTATGCTTGGTCTGCCATTGATTTGTTGAGTTGGTTGAATGGCTATAAAAAACAATATGGTTTCATTTATGTAGACCATAAAAACGGTTTAAAACGAGAAAAGAAAGCCTCTTTCCATTGGTATAATAGTGTGATTAAAAATCGCGGAGAAGAGCTTTAATACTCTGAACTAGAGCTTTAAAGCATTTTTTAATAAAGCGTATTTTAATAAAACTACATTTTAATAGAGACACACTTTAGTCGCATTATAACAATGCCATATCAGTTTTAACATGGCAGATATGGCATTATTTTTTGTTCATTATTGTGTCGCAGAAGTGCTGTTAAATGATTAATCTTAATGAAGATAATTTGTAACTACTCAGCCTAAATAAATTATTTTAAATACATTCAAGGATCGAGTTGCTTGATCCTTTTGAGGCTTTATCATAGCAGTATGAATGATAAAGCACCTCAAGCCACTAATATCAAAGATGCTCAAACGTTGATCAATCAACTTTGGGAGATAACCCGTGTGCAGGTGAAAACAATTGATGTGCTCACTCAACAAGTCAGTTCACTTACCCAGCAAGTTGACGTGCTAACGCTTGAAGTTAACACACTCAAAGAAAAGCTATCAAAAAATAGTAACAACGTAAGCGCAAATTAACCCCCACCTAAAATATTTCATCGATAACTGAGATCATGCCACTTTCATTTAACTGAGGTGGTAACTATGCAAGAGAT